>NZ_QKMJ01000002.1:0-455943 GCF_003208415.1 Pantoea sp. AG1095
AAATGGGGTTGGGTGGGCTGAGTCCGGTAGCGTACAGGACTCAGCATTACGCAGCGCTTTAACTAAACGGTCCAGGTTATGGGGTTCAGTTCATTGATGGCGACCTGCTATCACTTCTCGATCGGTAAATCGTCGCGGCTGCCCCATTCGCCCCACGAACCGTCGTACAGCGTCACATCCCGCACACCCAGCGAGGTGAGCGCCAGAATCACCACCACCGCCGTGACACCCGAACCGCAGCTGGCAATCACCGGCTGATCCAGTTTTACCCCCGCCTGAGCAAACAGATCGCGCAGTTCCGCTGCGGGTTTCAATTCACCATTGACCACTAAACTGTTCCACGGCACGTTCAGGCTGTTGGGAATATGCCCGCGCAGCAAGCCCGGACGCGGTTCATCCACTTCGGCGTTAAAACGGTTCGCCGCACGGGCATCGACAATCTGCGCGCCGCCTTCGTGGCTGATCAGCAGCACGTCGGTCAGACGTTTCACCTGTGCGCCATCATAAGTCGCTTCGAATTCACCTTCCGGCAAACTAACCGGGCCGGTTGCGACATCGAAACCGGCTGCCTTCCAGCCCTGTAATCCTCCGGCCAGAATCGACACGTTTTCGCAGCCAAAGGCGCGCAGCATCCACCACGCACGCGGAGCCGAAAACAGGTTGCCTTCGTCATACACCACCAGATGTTTGTCCTGGCTGACGCCCAATTCGCGCATTGCCACCGCAAAGGATTCGGCGCGGGGCATCATGTGTGGATAAGCACTGGTGTGATCGGACAAGGCTTCAATATTGAAGAACGGCGCATTCGGCAGATGACCAGCCAGATATTCAGCCTGCACATCACGTACGGCTTCCTGGCCAGGCGGTAACATGCGGGCATCAAGCACCTGCAATGTTTCCTCGGTGTAATGTTCTTTCAACCAATCAGCGGACACAAACATGGCTGTCATAGCAACCTCTTCTCAGCAAACGGGAAACGACCAGTCTCCGGGAATGTGAACGCTATCTCAAGGGTGTGATTGCTAAAGTTGGCGGGTTGATGTGAAATTGCGCGGAATGACGTTTTCTTAACTTCTGGGACTGGTGAGGGAATTACCATGGCAAAACGTTTTAACCGGCTGCTGCTCAGCGCGCTGTTCGGTGCTGGATTACTGGGCGGCGGGACCTTGACGATACACGCGGAGGAAGCGGCAACCGCAACAGCAACGCAGAAATCGCTGTCGGTTATCGATCTCTCCGAGCTGCAACTCGACGGCGCCGCCGCGCTGGTGTTGAGCTTCAACACGCCGCTTGAAGCGAAGCAGGATTTCGCTGCGCGCGTGCAGATTATCGATGAGAAAAGCGGCAAGGTTGATGGCGGCTGGGAGCTGGCGCCAAACGGTAAAGCGTTGCGTTTTCGTCATCCTGAACCGTCGCGCAAGTTGACGGTTAACGTCGATGCCGGTCTCAAAGCGGCCGATGGCAGCACCTTATCGAAATCGTTTAGCCAATCGCTCACCACGCGCGATATCCAGCCGATGGTGGGTTTTGCCAGTCGCGGATCGCTGCTGCCGCTGCGTCTGACGCAGGGATTGCCGGTGCTGGCGCTGAATGTGAATAACGTCGACGTCGATTTCTTCCGCGTGAAAAACGCCTCGCTGGCCGATTTTCTGGCGCAGTGGAATTACGGCAACAATATGTCGTACTGGGAATCACGCGAGCTGCTGAAAAACGCCGATCTGGTTTACGGCGCCCGCTTCGATCTTAATCCGGCACGCAACACGCGCGAGAAAATGCAGCTGCCGCTGGGCGATGTCGATGCGCTGAAGCAGCCGGGCGTTTATCTGGCGGTGATGAAACAGGCCGGAACCTACAACTACACGCAACCGGCGACACTGTTTACGTTGAGCGACATCGGTTTGTCGCTGCACCAATTCCCTGAACAGCTGGAACTGTTTGCCCAAAGCCTGACCAATGGCGCGCCACTTGATGACGTTAGCGTGCAGCTGCTGGATGAGAAAGGCAAACAACTCGCCAGTGGCACCAGCGACAGCTACGGTCATTTGCGCTTACCGGCGAATGCTAAAGGCAAGCTGCTGCTGGCGACACAAAAGGAGCAAACCTCGCTGATCGATCTTAATCGTCCGGCGCTGGATCTGGCGGAGTTCCCGATTGATGGTCCGCAAGGCTACGATAAACAGTTGTTCGTATTTGGTCCGCGCGATCTCTATCGTCCAGGTGAAACGGTGATCGTCAACGCGCTGCTGCGTGATGCTGATGGCAAACCGTTGCCGCCGCAGCCGGTGAAAGCCGACGTGGTGCAGCCGAATGGCGAAGTGTCGCAGACCTTTGTCTGGCAGCCGGAGAACGGCGTCTATCAACATCGCTTCGCGATACCGGCTGCGGCGATGACCGGCGAATGGACGCTGCGCATCAACAGTGGCGACAACCAGCCGCGCAGCTGGCCGTTCCACGTCGAAGACTTCCTGCCGGAGCGCATGGCGCTGGATTTGACCAACAGCGCGCAGCCGGTGGCGCCGGATGACGATATTACCTTTGCCGTTGAAGGCCGCTATCTGTACGGCGCGCCGGCAGCGGGAAACGAGCTGCAAGGGCAGCTGTTCCTGCGTCCCGCGCGTGATGCGGTTGCCGCGCTGCCTGGCTATCAATTTGGTGACATCACTGAAGAGCTGAAACGTTCGCTCGATGATGTGGATGAGAAGCTGGATGAGAGCGGCAAGCTGCAGCTTAACGTTGAGAGCAGCTGGAAAGAGAGCCATTCGCCGCTCAATCTGATTCTGCAAGCCAGCCTGCTGGAAACCGGCGGCCGTCCGGTGACGCGCCGCGCGACTCAGGCGATTTGGCCGGCAGCGGCGCTGCCCGGCATCCGTCCGCTGTTTAGCAGTGAATCGATATATGACTATCGCAGCGATCGTTATCACGATGAGCCGACCGTGGCAGAAAACAGCCTCGCGGAATTCGACGTGGTCTACGCCAATCCGCAGGGCGAAAAACTGGCGGCGTCAGATCTTGATGTGCGCCTGATCCACGAACGCCGCGACTATTACTGGAGCTTCTCTGACAGCGAAGGCTGGCAATCGCGCTTCGATCAAAAGGATCTGCAGGAGGAGCAGCAGCGCATCTCTATTGCGGCGGGCGGCAGCCAGAAAGTGAGTTTCCCGGTGGAGTGGGGCACCTATCGCCTGGAAGTGCATGCCGGCGACAACATCATTAGCAGCGTACGCTTCCAGGCCGGATATGGGTGGCAGGACAACACCAACGGCACCGGCGCGCTGCGTCCGGATCAGGTCAAACTGAAAATTGATAAAACCGCTTATCAGGCGGGCGACACCGCGCATGTGCAGGTGGAATCGCCTGCTGCCGGCAAAGGCTATCTGATGGTGGAATCCAGCAGCGGCACGCTGTGGTGGCAACCGCTGGAGGTTCCGGCGGGCGGCGCAACCATTGATGTACCGATTAGCGACAGCTGGAAGCGACACGATCTTTATCTCAGCGCCATCGTGGTGCGCGACGGCGACAAGGCCAGCGGCGTCACGCCGAAACGCGCGGTGGGGTTACTGCATCTGCCGATGGCGACCGAAGCGCGCCGCCTTAGCTTAGCGCTCGACGCGCCGGATAAGATCCGTCCTGAGCAGACGCTAAAAGTGCAGGTCAAAGCCAGCCGTGAAGGTGGCGCATTGCCTAAGCAGGTTCAGGTATTACTCTCGGCGGTGGACAGCGGCGTGCTTAACATCACTGACTACAAAACCCCGAATCCGTGGGAAGCGTTCTTTGGCCGCAAGCGTTATAACGCCGATCAATATGATGTGTTTGGTCAACTGATTGAAGGCGGTGGCAAACTGGCCGCGCTGCGCTTTGGTGGTGACGCCGACGATGCGGATGCGCTGTCGCGCGGCGGCAAAAAACCGGTCACAGACGTGCAGATCGTGGCGCAGCAGTTGCAGCCCGTAACGCTGGATGCCAATGGCGAAGGTACGCTGGAACTGCCGATTCCGGCGTTTAATGGCGAATTGCGTTTGATGGCGCAGGTGTGGAGTGACGACAGCTTCGGGTCGGCCGATCGTAAGCTGGTGGTTGCCGCGCCATTGATCAGTGAACTGGCGACGCCGCGCTTCCTGGCCAGCGGCGATCAATCTACGCTGGCGCTGGATCTCACTAACCTCACCGATCAACCGCAAACGCTGAAAATCAACATCAGCGCCAGCGGCCAGATCGCCCTGAACGGCAACATCCCTGCCAGCGTGCAGCTGGCGCAAGGCGCGCGCACCACCTTGCAAATTCCGGTCAGAGCGCTGGGCGGCTTCGGTGAAGGTGAGGTACAGGTCAGGGTTTCCGGCATGAGTTTGCCGGGTGAAACGCTGGCAGCGAGCGAGCGTAAATGGAAAATTGGTGTGCGACCGGCGTATCCGGCACAAACGCTGAGTTTCGATAACGTGATGCAAACCGGCCAGAACTGGCAGGTGATGGCCAGCGCCTTCAATGGCTTGCAGCAGGATACCTTGAGCGGACAGCTGTCGCTCAGTAACCGTCCGCCGCTGAATATCGCCAGCTATATCCGTTCGCTGTATGCCTATCCTTATGGTTGCCTTGAACAGACCGCCAGCGGTATTTGGCCGTCGGTGTTCACCAATCATGCGCAGCTGACGGCGATGGGCATCAAAACCAGTAACGATGAAGCACGTCGCGCCTCAATTGATACCGGCATCGCGCGTCTTGCCGGCATGCAGCGCGGCAACGGCAGCTTTGGTTTGTGGAACAAAGAGAGTCAGGAAGAGTTCTGGCTGACGGCTTACGTCACCGATTTTCTGCTGCGCGCCAGCGAAGCCGGTTACAGCGTGCCGGATGGCGTGATTACCCGTGCCGACGAACGTCTGCTGCGCTACCTGCAGGATCCCGCGCAGATCGAAACCAGCTGGAGCAGCGATGCCGATGGCTTGCGTTTCAGCGTGCAGGCTTATGCCGGATTGGTGCTGGCGCGTCAGCAGCAGGCGCCGCTCGGTGCGTTGCGTGCGCTGTATGATAAGCGCGATCGGGCTAAATCGGGCCTGGCGATGGTGCAACTTGGCGTGGCGTTGAAGCTGATGGGCGATCAACAGCGCGCGCAACTGGCGCTGGCGCAGGGCCTTGGCCTGGAACGTAAACCCAACAGCTGGCTCGGCGATTACGGCAGCCCGGTGCGCGATCGCGCGCTGATTCTGTCGCTGCTGACAGAAAACCAGCTGCTGCCGGAAATGCAAGGTCCGTTGTTGATCGAGCTGGCAAAAGCCGTGCACGGACAGCGCTGGTTCTCGACCCAGGAAAACAACGCGTTGTTCCTCGCCGCTCGCACCTTACAGCAGCACAAAGGCGAAAGCTTGCAGGCGACCCTGCAGGGTAAAGCGGAACCGCTCAGCAGTGATCAGCCGCTCAATATTGGCATGACGGAAGATCAGCTGCGTCAGGGCGTGTCGGTGAAAAGCGACAACGTGTCGCCGCTTTACGGCACGCTGAATGTGGTGGGGTATCCGCGCACCGCACCGTCGCCGATGAGCAACGTGCTGCAGATCAGTCGTGAGTACTTCACGCTGGAGGGTAAGCCGGCGGATCTCACCAACCTGAAAAGTGGCGAGCTGCTGGTGGTGCGGCTTAAAGTCGCGGCCAGCGAGCGCGTCAGTGATGCGCTGGTGGTGGATCTGCTGCCTGCCGGACTGGAGCTGGAAAACCAGAATCTGAGCGACAGCAGCGCCAGTTTAGGCGACAGTGCCGACGCGCTGAAAGAGAGCATGATGGATATGCAGCAAGCCAACATCAAGCACATCGAATTCCGTGACGACCGCTTTGTCGCTGCGCTGGCGCTCGATGGCTACACGCCGGGCACGCTGCTGTATTTGGCGCGAGCGGTGACGCCGGGCAGCTATCGCCTGCCGCCGCCGCAGGTGGAATCGATGTATGTGCCGGAATGGCGCGCGATTGGCAGCACGCCGGAAAAACTCAATGTGCGCTAAGCATTGATGTCTGGAAGTAAGCGACTAAAGCGGTGGCGCTGGCTGCCGCTTTTTTTACTGCTGCTGGCCGCGCTGTGGCTGCTGGATCGCCTTACACCGCTACCGCTGCATGAGTTGCAGCCGGCGCGCGTGGTGGTGGCTGAGGACGGTACGCCGCTGTGGCGCTTTGCTGACCCGCAAGGCATTTGGCGCTATCCGGTGACGCTGGAGGATGTCTCGCCTGCCTATATCGAGGCGCTGCTGACCTACGAAGATCGCTGGTTCTGGCATCATCCCGGCATCAATCCGATGGCGATTGTGCGTGCAGTCGGGCAGAACGTGCTGCATCACGGCGTGGTCTCCGGCGGTAGCACGCTCACCATGCAGGTGGCGCGACTTATCGATCCGCAACCGCGCACTCTGCGCGGCAAAGTGGTGCAGGCGTGGCGCGCGCTGCAGCTCGAATATCATCTCTCAAAACGCGACATCCTCACGCTGTATCTCAATCGCGCCCCTTTTGGCGGCACGGTGGAGGGCGTTGGCGCGGCGAGCTGGATGTGGCTGGGGAAACCGCCTTCGCAACTTACCCAAGGTGAAGCGGCGCTGCTGGCGGTGTTGCCACAGGCACCAAGCCGCCTGCGTCCGGACCGCTGGCCTCAGCGCGCCGAAGCAGCACGCAATAAAGTGCTGGATCGCCTCGCGCAATATCACGTCTGGTCAGCGCAGGTTGTCGCCGATATCAAACAAGAAGCGGTGTGGCTGCCGCCGCGCCAAATGCCGCAACGTGCGCCGCTGCTGGCCCGACGCCTATTGTCGCTGTCACCCGATACCAAAATCACCTCAACCATTGATGTGTCGCTGCAGCGCGAACTGGAGAATCTGGCGACGTCGCTGAAAAACAACTTACCGCCGCGCACCTCGCTGGCGCTGCTGGTGGTGGATCACCAAAACATGAAAGTGCGCGGCTATGTCGGATCGGTGGATTTCAATGACGACAGCCGTTTTGGTCATGTCGATATGATCTCGAGCGTGCGATCGCCAGGATCGGTGCTGAAGCCTTTTGTCTATGGCATGGCGCTGGATGATGGGCTGATTCATGGCGAATCACTGCTGCAGGATGTGCCGCGCCGCTTCGGTGACTATCGTCCCGGCAACTTTGACTCGGGCTTTCACGGGCCGGTGAGCGCCAGCGCTGCGCTGGAGCGGTCGCTCAATCTCCCGGCGGTGCAGTTGCTGGATGCGCTGGGGCCAAAAAGCGTCGCCGCGCGCTTGCGTAACGTGGGATTGAATCTGCGCTTTCCCGCTGGCGCAGAACCCAATCTGTCGCTGGTGCTGGGCGGCACCGGCGCGCGCATGGATGAGATTGTGGCGGCCTATAGCGCCTTTGCCCGTCACGGCAATGCGGCGCAGTTGCGCTGGCTGACGACACAGCCGCTGCAGGAGAGGACGCTGTTGTCGCCGGGCGCAGCATGGATTGTGCGGCGCATTCTGGCTGGTGCGGCGCAACCTCCGGCCAGCGGCGCGGTGGCGGAGATTGCACCTTTGGCGTGGAAAACCGGTACCAGCTACGGCTACCGTGATGCATGGACGATTGGCATCACGTCGCGCTATCTGATTGGCGTGTGGGTTGGGCGGCCGGATGCCACGCCGGTCGCCGGGCAATTTGGTTTTGCCTCGGCGGTGCCGGTGATGAATCAGGTCAATAATGTGCTGGCGGGACACATGCCGGTGAGCGGTGCGCCGCGCGATCCGCGTCCGCTTGCGGTCAGCGCCATGAGCATTTGCTGGCCTGGCGGTCAGCCATTGCCTCCCGGCGACGAAAACTGTCGCCAGCGTCGTCAGAGTTGGGTGTTGAATCAAACTGTGCCACCGACGCTGCTGGCGCCGGGGCAGGAAGGCGTCAATGGCTTGCGTCAGCGCTACTGGCAGAACAGCCGGGGATGGCGTGTGGCGGCAGATTGCCCGGATGCACAAAGTCGGGAGCGCCTGATGTGGCCGCTGCCGCTTGAACCCTGGCTGCCGGTTGCTGAACGCCGTGCGCAGCGCTTGCCGCCGATCGATCCCGCTTGTCCGCCGCGCAATCAGGGCAATGCGCCACCGATGGTGATTACTGGTGTGATCAACGGCCAGCGCGTACAGCCGCTGCCGGGTAAAGTAGTGCTGGTGATGCCGGTTGCGGTGCAGGGCGGGCAAGGTGAGCAGCGCTGGTGGTTTTTAAACGGGCAGCCGCTGGAGCGGGACGCGAGTAATAAGAGTGCGGCGCTGGTGCTGGATGAGCCGGGCAGTTATCAATTGGTGGTGATGGATGAAGCGGGGCAACTCTCATCGGTGTCATTTATCCGCGGTTAAGTGCATGGATATGGCATACTTTTTGCCTGCGCGCCCCGACAAAAATCAATTATTTTCAATAATTCCGCAAATCGCTAATAGGCAACGCGCTGCGATATCCCTATAATCGGCGCGTTTTCTTACCGGGAGGAGCTCCCGGATTCTTCAGGATGCTAACTAGAGGTCAACATGGCAATCGAACGTACTTTCTCAATCGTGAAACCAAACGCCGTCGCTAAGAACGTGATTGGTGCAATTTATAACCGTTTTGAAAGCGCGGGCTTCAAAATCGTTGGCGCAAAAATGCTGCACCTGACCAAAGAGCAGGCTGAAGGCTTCTACGCTGAGCACAAAGGCCGTCCATTCTTTGATGGTCTGGTTGAATTCATGACTTCTGGTCCGGTTGTGGTTTCTGTACTGGAAGGCGAAAACGCCGTTCAGCGTCACCGCGATTTGATGGGTGCAACTAACCCAGACAACGCGCTGGCAGGGACTCTGCGTGCAGATTACGCGGACAGCTTCACCGAGAACGCGACCCACGGTTCTGACTCTGCTGAATCTGCAGCACGCGAAATCGCGTACTTCTTCGCAGAAAACGAAGTCTGCCCACGCACTCGCTAAGTGCGTTGGTGGCCTGAGCGGACACCCGTCTTTACAGCTGTTCAACCTCTGTGAAACGGTTCCCCTGGCATCATGCAGCAGATGTAGTACAATTATGCGCCCTTGTTGAGCCAGCCTCAGCGAGGGCGCTGTTTTTTTCCTACTATTAACCAGAGCCGTAACGTGTAACAACGAGGCCAGAGAACATTATGTCCGAACAGATTGTGACGCCGTCGTCCGCTTCCCCCATGGTTGTTTCCCCAAAAAACGAAAAAATTAACCTGCTGGATCTTAACCGTCAGCAGATGCGCGAATTCTTTCTTGAGATGGGCGAAAAGCCGTTCCGTGCCGATCAGGTCATGAAGTGGATGTACCACTACTGCTGCGATGATTTCGAGCAGATGACCGACATCAACAAAGTGCTGCGCGGTAAGCTGATGCAGCGCGCTGAAATCCGTGCGCCGGAAGTGGCGGAAGAGATGCGTTCCACCGATGGCACCATTAAATGGGCGATTCGCGTGGGCGACCAGCTGGTTGAAACCGTCTACATCCCGGAAGCGGATCGCGCAACCCTGTGCGTTTCTTCACAGGTAGGCTGTGCGCTGGAGTGCAAATTCTGTTCGACGGCGCAGCAGGGCTTTAACCGCAACCTGCGCGTATCAGAAATTATCGGCCAGGTATGGCGCGCCGCGAAAATCATCGGTGCCGCGAAAATTACCGGTCAGCGCCCGATCACCAACGTGGTGATGATGGGCATGGGCGAACCGCTGCTGAATCTGAACAACGTGGTGCCGGCGATGGATATCATGCTGGACGACTTCGGTTTCGGCCTGTCAAAACGTCGCGTTACGCTGTCAACCTCAGGCGTGGTGCCGGCGCTGGATAAGCTGGGCGACATGATCGACGTAGCGCTGGCGATTTCACTGCACGCGCCGAACGATGCGATTCGTGATGAGATCGTGCCGATCAACAAAAAGTACAACATCGAGACTTTCCTTGCGGCGGTCAAACGCTACATCGGCAAGTCCAACGCCAATCAGGGCCGTGTGACCATTGAGTATGTGATGTTGGATCACGTCAATGACAGCACCGACAACGCGCATGAACTGGCGGCACTGCTGAAAGATACGCCGTGCAAAATCAACCTGATTCCGTGGAACCCCTTCCCGGGCGCGCCGTATGGTCGTAGCTCCAATAGCCGTATTGACCGCTTCTCCAAAGTGCTGATGGATTATGGTTTCACCACCATCGTGCGTAAGACCCGTGGTGATGATATCGACGCCGCTTGTGGTCAGCTGGCGGGCGATGTGATTGACCGTACCAAGCGTACGCTGCGTAAGAAAATGGCAGGCGAAGCCATCTCTGTGAAGGCGCTCTGAAAGCCAGCGCCTGCTGATATTCAGCGGGCGTAACTCATGTCAGTCTCTCCGCATATTTTTCATGGAGAGACTGAAATGCGTAAAGGATTACCCGCCGCGATTCTGGCTGGCTTTGTTGTAACCGGTTGTGTCAATCATCCTGCAAAGCAGAGTGCAGCGGATATCCGTCTGCAGCTCGGATTGCATTATCTAGCGGTGAAGGATTATGCCGCTGCACAGCGCAATTTATTGCGTGCTCAGCAGGCAGCGCCGAAAGATTATCGCGTGCCGTTGGCCCTGGCCCGTGTGGCGCAGGCGCAGCAGAACAGCGCACAAACCCGCTGGCACTATCAGCGGGCGCAGCAGTTAGCGCCACTGAATGGTTATGTGGCTAACAATTACGGTGCGTTTCTCTGCGGTTTAAGGCAGTATGACGAAGCGCATCAACAGTTTAAGCTGGCAATTGAGGCGCAGGAAATCGATGCTCGTCAGGATGCATTCCTGTTTTCGGGCTATTGTTACCTGCAGGCTGATGAGAGTGCCGCAGCGCGCGAGCAGTTAGGTTACGCGCTGGATGCCGCACCGGAGCAGGGCAGTCAACTGCTGAGGGAAGTGGAAAGGCGGCTTGAACAGCAGGAACAGCAGTCGGTTCCGCTGCTTTTAGAAGTGTACCACCAGCGTTTGCCCGCAACGGCAGAGAGCCTGTGGTTACAGATACGTTTCGCCGCGCAACAGGGAAACGCTGCTGACGTTACACGTTATGGCGACCGGTTGGCGCGAAGTTTTCCACAATCGATACAGTACCAGCGTTATTTAGCTAATGAATACTGAAGCCACTCAAGAGAATTCTGCAGTACATTCCACAGGTGAACGCCTGCGTCTGGCCCGTGAGCAGATGGGGCTGACCCAGCAAAACGTCGCTGAACGCCTGTGCCTGAAACTTACTACCGTGCGTGATATTGAAGAGGATAAGTCACCTGCTGATTTGGCTTCGACATTCCTGCGCGGTTACATTCGCTCCTATGCCCGTCTGGTGCATGTGCCGGAAGATGACCTGCTGCCGATGATGGCAAAACAGGCTCCGGTGCGCGCTGCCAGGATCGAGCCGATGCAGAGCTTCTCATTGGGTAAGCGTCGTAAAAAGCGCGATGGCTGGCTGATGATCTTCACCTGGTTGGTGGTTTTCGTCGTAGTCGGTTTGACCGGTGCGTGGTGGTGGCAGAACCATAAAGCGTCACAGGCTGATTTGGTGTCGATGGCCGATCAAAACGGCAGCGGCGACAATAGCCAGTCCATTCCATTGGGCGACAACAGCACCGACAGCAATACCGATGCGGACACTAACGCTGCCGGTACGCCAGTCGATAACGGTGCTGGCGCAGCGGCCACGCCTGAAAGCAACGCCGGCGCACCTGCGTCGAGCATGAGCAACAATGCGCAAACCACCGGCAGCGACAACGCCGTGGTTTCGCCAAGCCAGGCTCCGATTGATACAGCGCCGCCAGCGGCGACCTCTCCGGCGCCAGCAAACAGTGTTCCTGCTGGTCAAATGCCTACCGCGAATGCGGCAGTTAGCCAACCGGCAGGCGATCCGAATGCCATCGTAATGAACTTCAAAGCCGACTGCTGGCTGGAAGTCAGCGATGCGACCGGCAAGAAGTTGTTCAGCGGTTTGCAACGTAGCGGCGGTAAGCTGAGTTTGTCCGGAACGGCTCCGTATCGTCTGAAAATTGGCGCACCGGGTGCGGTTGACGTGCAATATCAGAATCAGCCCGTTGATTTAAGTCGTTTTATCCGTAATAACCAGGTTGCCCGTCTGACGCTGGGTGCGCAATAACGCGCAGCGCGCTTTCCGGGTAATTGTGGAGAGAGAATATGCATAACGAAGCACCCATCATCCGTCGCAAATCAACACGGATTTACGTCGGCAAGGTGCCAGTTGGCGATGGTGCGCCCATCGCCGTTCAGTCAATGACCAACACCCGCACCACTGACGTGGACGCCACCGTTAACCAGATTCGCCAGCTTGAGCGCGTCGGGGTTGATATCGTGCGCGTCTCCGTCCCCACTATGGATGCGGCTGAAGCCTTCAAACTGATTAAGCAACAGGTCAACGTGCCGCTGGTCGCGGACATTCACTTTGACTATCGCATCGCACTGAAAGTCGCTGAATATGGCGTGGATTGTTTACGTATCAATCCAGGCAACATCGGTAACAATGAGCGTATTCGCCAGGTGGTGGATTGTGCGCGTCATTACAATATTCCGATCCGTATCGGCGTTAATGCCGGTTCGCTGGAAAAAGATCTGCAGGAAAAATATGGCGAGCCAACGCCGCAGGCGCTGCTCGAATCCGCGATGCGCCATGTGGATCACCTCGATCGCCTCAACTTTGATCAGTTCAAAGTGAGCGTCAAAGCCTCTGACGTCTTCCTTGCCGTTGAATCTTATCGTTTGCTGGCGAAAGCCATCGATCAGCCGCTGCACCTCGGTATCACCGAAGCGGGCGGCGCGCGTGCGGGTTCCGTGAAATCGGCGATCGGTTTAGGTTTATTGCTGGCCGAAGGCATCGGCGATACGCTGCGTATTTCGCTGGCGGCCGATCCGGTTGAAGAAGTGAAAGTCGGCTACGATATCCTCAAATCTCTGCGCATCCGCTCCCGCGGCATCAACTTTATTGCCTGCCCGACCTGTTCGCGTCAGGAGTTTGATGTCATCGGTACGGTCAATGCGCTGGAAGAGCGGCTGGAAGACATCATTACGCCGATGGATATTTCCATTATCGGTTGCGTGGTGAACGGTCCGGGTGAAGCGACAGTTTCTACCCTCGGCGTGACCGGCGGAGCCAAGAAAAGCGGCTTCTACGAAGATGGTGTGCGCCAGCGCGATCGTCTCGATAACAACGACATGATCGACCAGCTGGAAGCGCGTATTCGCGCTAAAGCCAGCATGCTGGATGAAAGCCGCCGTATCAACGTGCAGCAGCTGGAAAAATAATCGTGGTGCGCGCCTGTCGCGTGCCAGTTTGTGATTGAACCTGTGCGGTTTCATCCTCATAAGGTATGATGCCGCTCAGGTTTTTTTGTCTTAAGAGATTCTAACGTGGCGAAGAATATTCAAGCGATTCGCGGGATGAACGATTACCTGCCGGCGGATACCGCGATTTGGCAGCGTATTGAAGGCACCCTTAAGCAGGTGCTGGCCAGTTATGGTTACAGTGAAATCCGTCTGCCAATCGTTGAGCACACCCCGTTGTTCAGCCGCGCGATCGGTGAAGTCACCGACGTGGTTGAGAAAGAGATGTACACCTTTGAAGACCGCAACGGCGAAAGCCTGACGCTGCGTCCGGAAGGCACAGCAGGTTGCGTGCGCGCCGGTATCGAGCACGGTCTGCTGTACAATCAGGAACAGCGTCTTTGGTACACCGGCCCGATGTTCCGCTACGAGCGCCCGCAGAAAGGCCGTTATCGCCAGTTCCACCAGATGGGTGTCGAAGTCTTCGGCCTGCAAGGCCCGGACGTAGATGCTGAGCTGATCATGATGACCGCGCGCTGGTGGAAAGCGTTAGGTATTGCCGAGCACGTTGAGCTGGAGCTGAACTCTATCGGTTCGCTGGACGCGCGTGCCAACTATCGCAGCGCGCTGGTGGCATTCCTAGAGCAACATCAGGACGTACTCGACGAAGATTGCAAACGCCGCATGTACACCAATCCACTGCGCGTGCTCGACAGCAAAAATCCTGACATCCAGAAACTGTTAAACGATGCGCCAACGCTGGGTGAATTCCTCGATGAGGAGTCACGCGATCACTTCAGCGGACTGTGCGGCTTGCTGGACGATGCGGGCATTAACTATCGCATTAACCAGCGTCTGGTGCGCGGCCTCGATTACTATAACCGTACCGTGTTTGAATGGGTGACCAGCAGCCTCGGTTCGCAGGGCACCGTGTGCGGCGGCGGACGTTACGATGGTTTAGTTGAACAGCTGGGTGGACGTGCCACGCCAGCGGTTGGTTTTGCCATGGGTATGGAGCGTCTGGTGTTGCTGGTGCAAGCAGTTAATCCAGAATTTGAACCGACGCGCATTGTTGATGTCTATGTTATCGCTTCGGGGCAGGGCGTTCAGTCCGCCGCGATGCAACTGGCGGAAAAACTGCGTGATGCTGATCCGGCACTGAAGATGATGACCAACTTTGGTGGCGGTAACTTCAAGAAGCAGTTTGCCCGTGCAGACAAGTGGGGCGCACGCATTGCGCTGGTGCTGGGTGAAGATGAAGTGAAAGCGGGCCAGGTTGTGGTGAAAGACCTGCGTACCGGCGATCAACAGACGCTGGCTCAGAGCGACGCCGCAGCGACGTTGCGCACGCTGCTGCAGTAAGCGCAGCACTGCAACAGCCATTTTAAAGAGAGGGATTGCGTGGAAGTTTACAGCAACGAAAACGAACAAGTTGACGCGCTGCGTCAGTTCTTTGCCAACAATGGCAAATTTCTGGCCGTTGGCGTAATCATCGGTATCGCTGCGCTGGGTGGCTGGCGTTTCTGGGCCAGTCATCAGGAAGGCACCGATAAAGCGGCATCAGCCGAATATCAACAGCTGACCAGTGCGATGCAGGCGGACAAGCCTGATTCGCTGGAAGCGGTCGCCACTTTCGCCAGCGAAAACAACAACACCTATGGTGCGTTGGCTTCGTTGGATCTGGCTAAGCAGTATGTTGAAACCAATCAGCTCGATAAAGCTATCACTCTGTTACAGAGTGGGCTGAAAGATACCAAAGATGCCAACCTGCAGGCGGTGATTAACCTGCGTCTGGCTCGCATTCAGTTGCAGCAAAGTCAGGCCGATGCCGCACTTTCTACCCTTAACAATGTTAAAGGTGATGGCTGGACAGCCATTGTGGCGGACATTCGTGGCGAAGCACTGCTGAGCAAAGGCGATAAGCAGGGCGCGCGTGATGCCTGGAGCAAAGGTGCTGAATCGCAGGCCTCTCCTGCGCTGAAGCAAATGCTGCAGATGAAGATGAATAACTTAAGTTAAGCCAGTCAAGAGAGCGCACATGGAATTACGTAAATACCTGCTGCCAGGGCTGATTTCAGTCACTCTGCTCAGCGGTTGCTCGCTGTTCAGCGGCGAAGAAGATGTAGTGAAAATGGCCCCGCTGCCTAAAGTGGAAAACCAGTTTACGCCGCAGACCGCGTGGAGCACCTCGGTTGGCGATGGCGTTGGTGATTTCTATTCCAATCTGCATCCAGCCTGGCTGGACGGTACCGTGTATGCTGCGGATCGTTTTGGTGTGGTTAAAGCGCTTGATGCCAGCAATGGTAAAGAGAAATGGAAAGTCGATCTCTCTGAGAAAACCGGCTTCTTCTCGAAAAACATCTCGGCACTGCTCTCTGGCGGCGTCACCGCCAGCGGCGATCGCATCTACATCGGTAGCGAACGTGGTCAGGTATTTGCGTTGAATACCAGCGATGGTGGCATTGCCTGGCAGACCAAGGTCGCCGGTGAAGCGCTGTCGCGTCCGGTGGTGAGCGACGGTTTAGTGCTGGTTCACACCAGCAACGGTATGTTGCAAGGCCTTGATCAGAGCACTGGCGTGATCAAATGGACCGTTAATCTTGATATGCCTGCGCTGTCACTGCGCGGTGAATCAGCCCCGACCGTGGCCTTTGGTGGCGCAATTGTGGGTGGCGATAATGGCCGCGTGAGCGCAGTCATCGTCAATCAAGGTCAGCTGATTTGGCAGCAGCGTATTTCGCAGCCAAGCGGCGCCACGGAAATCGATCGCCTGAGCGACGTCGATACTACGCCAGTCGTGGTAAACGGTGTGGTTTATGCGCTGGCGTATAACGGTAACCTCACCGCGCTGGAACTGCGTTCTGGTCAGGTGCTGTGGAAACGTGAGATTGGCGGCGTGAAAGACATGGTGGTGGATGCGGGTCGTATCTATCTGGTCGATCAGGATGACCGCGTAATTGCCCTGAATGCTGACGGTGGCGTAGCCATCTGGCGTCAAAGCGATCTGCTGCATCGTAATCTGACCTCGCCGGTGCTGTTCAACGGTTATCTGGTTGTCGGTGATAGCGAAGGTTATCTGCACTGGATTAACACCCTTGACGGCCGCTTCGTGGCGCAGCAGAAACTGGACAGCGATGGCTTCCAGACTGAACCGGTGGTTGCCGGTGACAAGCTGCTGATCCAGGCGAAAGGCGGAGAAGTTTACGCCATCACCCGTTAAGGATTTGGCTCTGCGGGAACCCGTTTCCCGCTCGCTTACACGGCTCCTGATTCGTCAGGGGCCGTTTCGTTTTTAGTCAGGCATGGTATTCTTTGCGCCTTCAGCCTGACGCCTGGCGTCAAATGTCGTTATAATCACGCCATTCGGGCGAATTATTTTAAAAACTGAGGCAAGTGTTATGGTACCTGTGGTCGCGCTGGTTGGGCGTCCCAATGTGGGAAAATCTACGCTATTTAACCGTTTAACACGCACACGTGATGCGCTGGTGGCGGATTTTCCTGGACTGACTCGCGATCGCAAATATGGTCGCGCCGAAGTGGAAGGGCGCGAATTCATTGTTATTGATACCGGCGGTATTGATGGCACCGAAGAGGGCGTAGAAAACCGCATGGCGGAGCAGTCGCTGCTGGCGATTGAAGAAGCCGATGTGGTGCTGTTTATGGTGGATGCGCGCGCGGGCGTGATGCCGGCGGATCAGCAAATCGCCAATCATCTGCGTGCCCGTGAGAAAGCCACCTTTGTTGTCGCCAACAAAACTGACGGTATCGACCCGGAAGCGGCGGTGCTCGATTTCTATGCGCTGGGCTTAGGCGAGATTCACGCCATTGCAGCTTCGCATGGCCGCGGCGTTAACAGCCTGTTGGAAACCGCACTGTTGCCGTGGATGGAAGAAATCGTTCCAGAAGTCGAGCTCACTGAAGAAGAAGAGAACGCCGCCTATTGGGCCGATTTAGAAGAAGAGAGTGAGAAGGCGCTGGAGGAAGAGGAAGAAGAAGATTTCGACCCAACCACACTGCCAATCAAACTCGCTATCGTTGGCCGCCCGAACGTGGGTAAGTCAACGCTAACTAACCGCATTCTTGGCGAAGACCGTGTCGTGGTCTTCGACATGCCGGGCACCACGCGCGACAGCATCTATATTCCGATGGAACGTGACGGACGTGAGTATGTCCTGATTGATACCGCTGGCGTACGTAAGCGCGGTAAAATCACCGAAACCGTCGAAAAATTCTCAGTTATCAAAACGTTGCAAGCTATCGAAGATGCTAACGTGGTGATGCTGGTGATTGATGCGCGTGCCGGAATCTCCGATCAGGATCTCTCGCTGCTCGGCTTTATCCTGAACAGTGGGCGCTCACTGGTGATCGTGGTCAACAAGTGGGATGGCATGACGCAGGAAGCCAGAGATGAAGTCAAAGAGATGTTGGACTTCCGCCTGGGCTTTATCGATTTCGCGCGCATCCACTTTATTTCCGCCCTGCACGGTAGCGGCGTCGGCAACCTGTTCGAATCGGTGACCGAAGCGTACGACTGCTCCACCAAGCGTGTGGGCACCGCAATGCTGACGCGCATCATGACCATGGCCGCCGACGATCACCAACCGCCGTTGGTGCGGGGTCGCCGCGTGAAGCTGAAGTATGCGCACGCCGGTGGTTATAACCCGCCAATTGTGGTGATTCACGGCAACCAGGTGAAAGATCTGGCTGATTCCTATAAGCGTTACCTGATGAACTACTTCCGTCGTTCACTCAACGTTATGGGTACGCCGATTCGCATTCAGTTCAAAGAAGGCGATAACCCGTACGCGGGCAAACGCAACCTGTTGACGCCAACGCAGCAGCGTAAACGTCAGCGTCTGATGTCGCATCTGAAGAAGAACAAGCGTTAAGATGAGAAGGGCCCAGCAGGGCCCTTTTTTTTCACCTGTAACTTGTAGTGGCGCCATTTATGGCGACCGCCATCCAAAGCGCAGAGGATAATGGATGAACTTTTCCTGCCCAACCTGTCAGCAACCACTCACTCTCAGTGAAACCGGTTTTGACTGCCCCAATTGTGAACGTCATTTCGATCGTATCGCCTTATGCCCGGATTGCCATCGGCCGTTACAAGTGCTGAAAGCCTGTGGCGCTGTCGACTACTTTTGTCAGCACGGCGACGGTCTCATCTCGAAAAAGCGCGTCGAATTTACGCCTGCCTTCATCGCAGATTAAAAACTCCGGATTCCACGCCTAGAGTTATTAACCAGTTACGCCTGGATTTGTAGCAAAAATGCTATTAACCAGTGACTGCCGCGTTATGGATATTCACTTTTTATTGTACCAGGTGGTACAATCCTGCCGCCTTGTCGCGAGAATCACTCTCACCTACGTTGTGTCCTCGCTCACAAGCGCCGAATCACGGGCATTGCACCCGTATCAATAGATATAAAATAAAGCGTAACGGAATAGTTCCTGTCTCCCGCTGCGGCTGGGGCCTTGTCATCGGCTGCCACAGATTTATCGGCGCCAGCGCTTTATTTTTTCAGGAGAGTTTTTGTTATGGCAGAAAATTCCGCTCGTCCCGGCAAAGGGCTGAGCATCTGGTCCGTACTGTTTGGCCTGGTCTTGCTGGCAATCGGCTTGTTCTTCGCAATCGGCGGCGGCAAGCTGGTCGCGCTGGGCGGCAGCTGGTACTTCCTCATCGCCGGTATCGTTATGTTGCTGTCGGCCATTCAGTTCTTCCGTCGCAAATCATCCGCCGTCACCCTGTTTATTCTGGTGTTTGCTGGCACGCTGATTTGGTCACTGTTTGATGCAGGCCTGCATTTCTGGCCGCTGGTCTCGCGCTTGATGGTGCCGGCCGGCTTGATGCTGTTTGCATTCCTCACCTGGCCAGCCCTGCGTAAAAGCGAAGGCAAAAGCTCCCTGGCGAAAGCCTCTTATGTGCTGTCTGCGGTGATCGTGGTGGGCATGGTGGCGACTTTCGTGCAGATGTTCCAGCCGCATCCTACCGTGGCATTTGACGGTAAACAGCTGCCGCTGATTCCGGTCGATAAATCAAAACCTCAGCAAGACTGGAGCAGCTACGGCCGTACGCCGGGTGGCGACCGCTTCGCTGCCATCGATCAGATTACCCGCGACAACGTGAAAGATCTGCAGGTTGCCTGGACTTTCCACACTGGCGATACGCCAATCAGCCCAACCGGTAACGGTGCGGAAGATCAGCAAACCCCGCTGCAGGTAGGCAACACGCTGTTCCTGTGCACCCCGCATAACAATGTGATTGCGGTTGCCGCAGACAGCGGTAAGGAAATCTGGAAACGCGAAATCAACGCGCAGGCAGAAGTGTGGAACCGCTGCCGTGGCTTAGCCTATTTCGATGCGACTAAACCGCTGCAGCAGCCAACCGAGCCGGGTTCAACGCCGGTTACTGCCGCTGTGCTGCCTGCTGGCGACACCTGTCAGCGTCGTATTCTGATGAACACCATTGATGCGCGTCTGATTGCTATCAACGCCGACAACGGTGAGCTGTGCGACACCTTCGGTACGCACGGTGTGGTTGACCTGAAAACCGGTCTGGGCAGTGCGCCAGATCCGCAATATCAGCTGACGTCACCGCCAGCGATGGCCGGTACCACTGTTGTTGTGGGTGGTCGTGTCGCCGATAACGTACAGACCGACATGCCTGGCGGCGTGCTGCGTGGTTTTGACGTCATCACCGGTCAGATGCGTTGGGCGTTTGACCCAGGCAATGACGACCCAAATGCGGTGCTGATGCCGGGTAAAAATTACACCCGCAGTACGCCAAACTCGTGGGCGCCAATGTCTTACGATCCGGCAATGAACACCGTGTTCCTGCCGATGGGTAGCTCGTCAGTGGATCTGTGGGGTGCGAACCGTACCAAACTGGATCACACTTACGGCGCATCAATTCTGGCGTTGGATGCCACCACCGGTAAGCAGAAGTGGGTTTATCAGACCGTGCATAACGATCTGTGGGACTTCGACCTGCCAATGCAGCCGAGCCTGGTCGACTTCCCGATGAAGGATGGCACCAACAAGCCAGCCGTCGTTATCGGCGCGAAAACCGGCATGATCTGGGTGCTGGACCGCCTGACTGGCAAGCCTTTGACCAAAGTTGAAGAGCTGCCGATGCCGCAGGGTCACATCCCGAACGAGCAGTACACCAAAACTCAGCCGCACTCTGTGGAAATGCCAAATATCGGCAACCAGAAAATGACTGAGTCGGATATGTGGGGTGCAACACCGTTTGATCAGCTGGCGTGTCGTATTGCCTTTAAAGGTATGCGTTACGATGGTCTGTTCACCGTGCCGGATACCGATAAATCCCTCAGCTTCCCAGGTTCACTGGGCGGTATGAACTGGGGCGGTATCTCGTTTGACCCGAACAACCAGTACATGTTCGTTAACGACATGCGTCTGGGTCTGTGGGTACAGATGATCCCACAAGACACCAGCAAAACGGCGGCCAGCAACGGCGGTGAAGCCATCAACACCGGTATGGGTGCGGTTCCGCTGAAAGGCACACCGTACGCGGTGAACAAAAACCGCTTCATGTCGCCGCTGGGCATTCCGTGCCAGGCTCCGCCGTTCGGTACGCTGTCAGCGATTGACATGAAAACCCGTCAGATCGTGTGGCAGGTGCCAGTGGGTACGGTAGAAGATACCGGTCCGTTTGGTATCAAAATGCGCGCGAAAATGCCAATTGGTATGCCGACCTTAGGCGGCACGCTGGCAACGCAGGGTGGCCTGGTGTTCATCGCGGGTACGCAGGATTACTATCTGCGCGCTTTCGATAGCTCAACCGGTAAAGAAGTGTGGAAAGCACGTCTGCCAGTCGGCAGCCAGGGCGGTCCAATCAGCTACGTTTCGCCGAAAACCGGCAAACAGTACATCCTGATCTCCGCAGGCGGTGCACGTCAGTCGCCAGACCGTGGTGATTACGTGATTGCTTACGCGCTGCCAGACAGCAAGTAAGTTAAAAAAGGAGAAAGGCCGACATCATGATGTCGGCCTTTTTTTTATCACCCTCCGTGGCACATCTCTTCCTTTAAGGCACCTTAATTACTGCTGCTTAGAAGGGCGACGGCTTTTTTGACCTCCTTTTCTTCCAGCTTCCCTGGCTCTTTCAGGATCGTTTCTGAAATTACCCCCACTGACTTTGCCGCCAGCGCTACCGGCTTCCCTGGCGCGCTCCGGGTCCTCTGCAAAGTTCCCGGCACCACCTCGTTGCTTTTTTTGTGTCATAGCAGAGACCTCATCTAAGGGTGTTTTCTTCGACGTGGACTAGCTAGCCACATAATGAGTATAGTCAATCAGTTACGCTCTGCCTTGAGAGATCTCCGATAACCTATTCACCGTCTCGCCACAGCGATTGCAGCTCGGGGGGCGCCAGTTGTTCGGGAATTAAAATCACGAAACTTCCCGCTTCGCGATGGGTGGCGTAGGTGATTTGAATGCGGAAGTAGCGCTGATCGCCACGCCCGACATTTGCCGCCTGATCTTCCGTTTCCCCCAAGGGCATTGCCTGTTCCAGCACCTCGCAGACGCGCTGCTTTTGCGGTTCCGGCAGTTCCGCCAGCGTAAAGCGCCGCTCTCCGCGCAGTTTAGGGATAAAAGCGATTCCGCCTTCCCGCGCCAGTTCGATGATTGCGTCATCGGTCAGTTGGATGTCCATGTTACGCCTACCTGCTGCCAGGCGGATTGGATCTTTTCCGCCACTGAGCTGTTGAATCGTTGATTGGCGTGCTGCACGGTAAAGCGCGCAAAGGTGCTGAAATCGGCATCCTGCGGCAGCGTTTTGTCGCACAGCGTGTCGTACCACGCTTGACCGGCCTGTTCCCACGCAAAGCCGCCCAGCGCTTTAGCGGCGAGGTAAAAGGCGCGATTGGGAATGCCGGAATTGAGGTGCACGCCGCCGTTGTCGTCACGCGTTTCGATGTAGTGCGCCATATCGGCCGGTTGCGGATCTTTACCCAGCACCGGATCATCGTAAGCCGTTCCCGGTGACGACATCGAGCGCAATCCGCGCCCGTTGATGCCCTGCGCCAGTAAACCTTCGCCGATAATCCAGTCGGCCTGATCGGCGCTCTGCTTGAGGTGAAATTGCTTCACCAGCGAACCAAACACGTCAGACATCGATTCATTCAGCGCGCCTGCCTGTTGGAAATAGATTAATCCCGCTTCGGTTTCTGTCACGCCGTGCGTCAGCTCGTGCGCCACCACATCCAGCGCGATAGTGAAGCGATTGAAAATCTCGCCGTCACCGTCACCAAACACCATCTGCTGCCCGTTCCAGAAGGCGTTCTGATACTCCTTGCCGTAATGCACGGTGCCATCGAGCTTGAGGCCTTTATTGTCCAGCGAGTTGCGTTGGTAGATTTGCCAGAAGAAATCGTAGGTAATGCCGAGATAGTTCCAGGCTTCTTCGGCTGCAACATCACCATTTCCCGGCTGGCCTTCTTCGCGCACCAACGTGCCGGGCAGATTTTGCGTCCCTTCGGCGTCATAGATAGCACGCAGCACTGTGCCTGACTGAGCGGTGGTGGTGCTTGCTGGTTTAGCGTTATGTTCGCCCATCAAGTGCTGGACGTGGGTGAGGGTGCGGCGCGCGTAGTCTTGCTGCGCGCCGGAGCAGTTATCAATGATATTGCGCAGAATGTAGGGAGGAATAACGCTGTAAGACATAAAAAACTCCTGGCCATTGAGGTACATGCCAGAAGTATAGTTTTCCCGCTATGAACGCGCTTTGCGGCTCCGGGATTTCTGCGGTTCGAGTGCGGTAACCTGGCTTTCCACCCAACCATCGTCCAGCCGGGTGCGCAGCAAGTCGCCTTTGCTCAGCTGTTGAGTTTTCTTCACCACCTGACCTTGGGTGTCGGTGGTTACGCTGAAGCCACGCGCCAGCGTTGCCAGCGGGCTCACGCCTTCCAGCTGTGCCGCCAGCGTGCCAAAGCGCTGACGATTGTGATTGAGCTGCTTCTCCATGCCCTGCTGTAAGCGATAGTGCCATTGCTGGAGCTGCTGCTGAGCGCGCAGAATACGTCCCTGCGGCTGCTGGGCGTTAAGGCGTTGCAGCAGGCGATCCTGCTGACGATTGGCCACACGCATGCGCTGGTCCATCGCTTCACCGAGACGGCGCTGCAGCTGGAAGAGCGCGGTTTGCTGGCGTGCCAGACGCAGCTGCGGATGCTGCTGCTGCAAGCGGTGCTGAATGCGCGTGAAGCGACGCTGCTGCTGAGCCAGATAGAAATCCATCGCCATCTCCATGCGCTGCTGCTGCGACTGCAAACGGCGCAACAGTTCAAGCTGATTACGGCTCACCAATTCTGCCGCAGCAGACGGCGTCGGCGCACGTAAATCCGCTACGAAGTCAGCGATAGTGACATCGGTTTCATGCCCAACGGCGCTGACAATCGGCAGGCGGCTGGCAAAAATCGCCCGCGCCACGCGCTCGTCATTGAAGCTCCACAAATCTTCCAGCGAACCGCCGCCACGACCGACAATCAGCACGTCACACTCATCGCGCTGGTTAGCCAGCTCAATGGCACGCACAATGCCAGCCGGCGCATCCACGCCTTGCACCGCGGTGGGATAGATAATCACCGGCAGTGAAGGATCGCGTCGATGCAGCACGCGCAGCACGTCGTGCAGCGCCGCGCCGGTGGCGGAGGTAATCACGCCCACCTGACGCGCCGGATCCGGCAGCGGCTGTTTGAACTGTTGATCGAATAAGCCTTCCGCGGCTAAACGCGCTTTCAGCTGCTCGAATTGCTGCTGCAGCAAGCCTTCACCGGCCGGATGCATGCTTTCGATAATCAGCTGATAATCGCCGCGCGGCTCATACAGCGTGATGCTGGCGCGCACTAACACTTGCTGGCCATGTTGAGGACGGAAGGTGACGCGACGGTTGCTGTTGCGAAACATCGCGCAGCGCACTTGTGCGCCATCATCCTTCAACGTGAAGTACCAATGACCGGAAGAGGGCTGAGTGAAATTTGAAATTTCAGCGCTGAGCCACACCAGGCCCATCTCATTTTCCAGCAGTTGGCGCACCGTAGTGTTCAGGCGGCTGACGGTAAAAATATTGGCGGTTGGCGGTAGCGACATGTGATGTAGATCAAATTTCAAATCAGAGGGTTAATCAACTGATACTACATTGCTTGCCCCGAGGATCAAGACATTTTCTGAAAAAACACTGGAGGCAATCGGTTTCGGCCTGTATAATGCCGCGGCAATATTTTATCTGTTTTAATCGCCCCCAGGTGGAGATATTGCAATGTTAAGAATCGCTAAAGAAGCCCTCACATTTGACGACGTTCTGCTCGTTCCCGCTCATTCCACTGTCTTACCGAACACCGCTGATCTCAGCACTCAACTGACGAAAAACATCCGTCTGAACATCCCCATGCTCTCCGCTGCAATGGACACCGTGACCGAAGCCGGTCTGGCGATTGCGCTGGCGCAGGAAGGTGGTTTGGGCTTTATTCACAAAAACATGTCAATTGAGCGCCAGGCGGATGAAGTTCGTAAGGTGAAAAAACACGAAAGCGGCGTCGTTACCGATCCGCAAACCGTGCTGCCAACCACCGCGCTGGCGGCGGTGAAAGAGCTGACCGAACGTAACGGCTTCGCCGGCTACCCGGTCGTGAACACCGACAACGAGCTAGTGGGCATCATCACGGGGCGTGACGTGCGTTTTGTTACCGACCTGACCTTGCCGGTTTCCGCGGTGATGACCCCGAAAGAGCGCCTGGTAACGGTGAAAGAGGGTGAAGCACGTGAAGTTGTGCTGCACAAAATGCATGAAAAACGTGTTGAGAAAGCGCTGGTTGTTGATGACAGCTTCCACCTGCTGGGCATGATCACCGTTAAAGACTTCCAAAAAGCCGAACGTAAACCTAACGCGTGTAAAGATGCGGAAGGCCGTCTGCGCGTAGGCGCTGCGGTTGGTGCCGGTGCGGGCAATGAAGAGCGCGTTGATGCGCTGGTTGCTGCCGGTGTTGACGTGCTGCTGATTGACTCATCACACGGTCACTCTGAAGGCGTGCTGCAGCGTATTCGTGAAACCCGTGCAAAATACCCGAACCTGGAAATCATCGGCGGCAACGTTGCCACCGGCGCAGGCGCATTGGCGCTGGCGCAGGCCGGCGTGAGCGCGGTGAAAGTGGGGATCGGTCCTGGCTCAATCTGTACCACGCGTATCGTCACTGGTGTTGGCGTGCCACAGATCACCGCGGTTTCTGATGCGGTTGCCGCGCTGGAAGGCACCGGCATTCCGGTTATCGCTGATGGCGGCATCCGCTTCTCTGGCGACATCGCTAAAGCGATTGCAGCAGGCGCAGCGGCCGTCATGGTCGGTTCTATGCTAGCTGGTACCGAAGAGTCTCCGGGCGAAATCGAGCTGTATCAAGGCCGTTCGTTCAAGTCTTATCGCGGTATGGGTTCACTGGGCGCGATGTCCAAAGGCTCTTCAGATCGTTACTTCCAGAGCGATAACGCCGCTGACAAACTGGTACCGGAAGGTATCGAAGGCCGCGTGGCCTATAAAGGCCGCCTGAAAGAGATCGTGCACCAGCAGATGGGCGGCTTACGCTCTTGCATGGGCCTGACGGGTTGCCAGACCATTGACGATCTGCGCACCAAAGCGGAGTTCGTGCGTAACAGCGGCGCGGGCATCAATGAAAGCCACGTGCATGACGTGACCATCACCAAAGAGTCACCAAACTACCGCATGGGTTCATAATCCCGTAAAATTTAGCGCCCGGCACCCGCCGGGCGCTTTTATTATTAAGTCCATCCCAATGGAAACGCCTCAATGACGACTGAAAATATTCATAAACATCGCATTTTGATCCTCGATTTTGGTTCTCAGTATACGCAGCTGGTTGCGCGCCGCGTGCGCGAGCTGGGTGTCTACTGCGAACTCTGGGCGTGGGATGTCACCGAAGAGCAAATTCGCCAGTTTAACCCGAACGGCATCATTCTCTCTGGCGGTCCGGAGAGCACCACCGAGCTGAACAGCCCGCGTGCGCCGGAATACGTGTTTAACGCGGGTGTGCCAGTGTTGGGCGTCTGCTACGGCATGCAGACCATGGCGATGCAGTTGGGCGGCAAGGTTGAAGGCTCTAACGAGCGCGAATTTGGTTATGCGCAGGTTGAAGTGCTGACTCAGAGCGCGCTGGTGCGTGACATCGAAGATGCGATTAGCGCAGCAGGTAAACCGCTGCTGGACGTTTGGATGAGCCACGGCGACAAAGTCACCGCCATCCCAGCCGGTTTCGAAACCGTTGCCAGCACCGAAACCTGTCCGTTTGCCATCATGGCTAACGAAGAGAAGAAATTCTACGGCGTGCAGTTCCACCCGGAAGTGACGCACACGCGTCAGGGCCTGCGCATGCTTGAGCGTTTCATTCGTGACATCTGCGGCTGTGAAGCGCTGTGGACGCCAGCCAAAATCATCGAAGATGCGGTTGAGCGTATTCGTCAGCAGGTTGGCGATGACAAAGTGATTCTCGGTCTGTCTGGCGGCGTGGACTCTTCTGTGACCGCGATGCTGCTGCATCGCGCCATCGGCGAGCGTCTGACCTGCGTGTTCGTGGATAACGGCCTGCTGCGTCTGAATGAAGCTGAGCAGGTGCTGGAAATGTTCGGTGACCACTTCGGTCTGAACATCGTGCACGTTGCGGCAGAAGCGCGCTTCCTTGATGCGCTGGCGGGCGAGAACGATCCCGAAGCCAAACGTAAAATCATCGGCCGCGTATTCGTAGAGGTGTTTGACGAGCAGGCGCTGCGTCTGGAAGACGTGAAGTGGCTGGCACAAGGCACCATCTATCCTGACGTGATCGAATCGGCGGCTTCTGCCACCGGTAAAGCGCACGTGATCAAATCGCACCACAACGTGGGCGGTTTGCCGAAAGAGATGAAGATGGGCCTGGTTGAGCCGCTGAAAGAGCTGTTCAAAGACGAAGTGCGTAAAATCGGTCTGGAACTCGGCCTGCCGTACGACATGCTGTATCGTCATCCGTTCCCAGGTCCAGGTTTGGGCGTGCGCGTGCTGGGCGAAGTGAAGAAAGAGTACTGCGACCTGCTGCGCCGTGCAGACGCTATCTTCATCGAAGAGCTGCATAAAGCTGACCTGTACAACAAAGTCAGCCAGGCGTTCACCGTGTTCCTGCCAGTACGTTCTGTTGGCGTGATGGGCGATGGTCGTAAATATGATTGGGTTGTTTCACTGCGTGCGGTGGAAACCATCGACTTTATGACAGCGCACTGGGCGCACCTGCCGTACGATTTCCTCGGCCGCGTCTCTAACCGCATCATCAACGAAGTCAACGGCATTTCCCGCGTGGTTTATGATATTTCAGGTAAACCACCTGCGACGATCGAGTGGGAATAAATCCTGCTTTGAATGCATAAAAAAACTAAGCTCGCTTGATTGCGGGCTTAGTTTTTAGTATAAGATAAAAATGATTTTTTCTTATAGTTAGATATTAATGATGTAATTATAATCGTAGATTTATACTCTATATCTTTCTAATATTGAATGTATAGTATACTTGTCACCTCTTCTATGTAGATTAAATGAATTTCTCTTAAATAAATATATTGTAGGCAAAAATGGAATTGATACCAAGTTTCGCGAAGTTAAAAGATATAATTATAGATCCCTATAATCCGCGATTTATTAATCAAGGTGCTAAGGATCAAAATCTATTGCTGCAAGATTTACTTGGGAAGAAATATGTCAAAGATCTTCTTAGATCTATGCAGGTAGATATTAAATGGGTCAATAGGATAGTCGTCCAAAGAATAACTACACATGAACATTCCGATTCATTAATAGGAATGGGAGAGTATGTTGTTGTTGAGGGAAATACAAGGACGGTGTGTCTAAAGTCAGGTAAAATTGAAGGTATAAATGAAGACTCTGAAATCCCGATATTATTAGCCGAAAAAGAAAGCGATGAAACTGACGACGATTTTCATAAAGAAATCAGGGTTACACAAGGAATAGCAAATGTAACCGTTGTTAAGGAGTGGGAGCCTATTTCTAAAGCTAGACATCTTAGGAAAATGTATGATGGATTTAGGGATGCAAACCCAGAATCAAAGCCAAGTCATATTCATAAGTTAATTGCAGATGAGTTAGGCAAGACAGTTAATGAGGTAAGACAGGCTGTAATAAGGTTTACAATTTATAAAAAAATTAGTGATTTGTCAGATACTATACCGGAAGATAAATTTGGCTATATTGAAGCAATTGATAAAAATAAAGAAACTCGAGAAATATTTGGAATGGATCCAGTAACTAATGAGATCGTTTTTGAGGAAGGAAACGAAACACATGAGATTAAGCAAGAGTTGCTTGAAAAAATACCTGATCTAATCAAGATGGCATCTAATCAGGGAATAAACACCAAGCAGTTCAGAGATGTAATTACAAATAATTTAACAGCTGATTTAGATAAAAATAATAGTTTGTTAAATGATATTGTAGATATTGAAAGCCCAATTACTTTCCATTCCTTGATTGATGGTGATAGAGCGATAGATTTAGAAGAGCAGTGGCAACTTATCCTTGATCGCATATTTGAAGATGTTTCCAGCTACCCATTAATGGAGGATTGGGCTATTGAAGATTTGGACAAACTTAAGAGTATAAAAGCTAAAATTGATAAAATTGTTACAGTATTAAATGAAATATAAAGATATAAGATTTTTGATCAACATTCTTTTTTCCTATCACTGGGAGGGGAGAGTTCGTTCTGATTATCTATTTATGGAATTAATAGATAGTATGGATGACATTTCCCTCTCGAACAAAGAAGAATATATTGATGCCCTTACTGATCCCAACTCATCGCATCATGAGAGATTTTTAAAAGATATATTAAAAAAAATAAAACAAAATGAAGACTGCCCTATAATTTCTCTTCATGACGAAGCAGATGGTATCTATCTGTCAAAAAAAATAAATGATAGAGATAGTTTGTTTATATCTGTAATTAAAAAAATAGAATCTTTTGAATTGCATGGGAAACGAAAAGGATTTTGGTTTGAGCTTTTTTGTATAGCTTTTTTAAGGGATTTTGGTATCGAGTGCAAATCCACTCAGAATAGTAATGATAAAGGTATAGATATTTTTGGTAGTTATAAGACCAATTTAAATAACTTTATTGGTAAGCTTATTGTTAACGAGGATATTTATATTCTGGGTCAGGCTAAATATTTTTTAGAAAAGGTTGACACTCCAGTTATTAGGAAATTGGTTGGTGATACTATATTTATTAGGTTTGATGAGGTTGAATATATTGAAATAAAACATAATGCTGTTCATTTAATGGTTTTTAGTCGAAATGGTTTTACTGACCCAGCCATTGAGTTTGCAAAAAAGAACAAAATTGAATTGTTTGACCAGTCAAGAATTGCCCATCTAATAGCCAATAATCCTGATGCTACATGGAGTTGCCTAAGTGTGGGAAACTAAAAATTCGCCTTATCAATATTGTTTTTTAGAGTCATATCAGGTTTGATGTATAATTAAGCTCACAAAGATATCAGGTAGGCTATTCGATTATTCATTTTATTCTTCTTGGGACGAGTTTATCAAAAAGCTATTGCAAGCGCGATTTTAAAGGGGGTTGTGGAATGTTTGGCGATAATTAAAGATGTGAGTTTGATTTAAGTTTATATTTAATGGTTTTATTTTTTAAACATAATAATATGGTCGATAAAATTAAGCGACCAATATCAAATCGATTATGCGGAAGAGTGACTGCTTGTAGATTATGTAAATCACTATTAGATAGGTATTACAAACTCACCCATTTCGATGCAAGATAGCGAGTGATTTTTACTCATCAGGATGCCGTCGATGTTGCCTTTCAAAGCCGTACTGATCTCTTTTCTTTGCATCATCTTGCTTTCATTAGGCGCGAGCTTGGCGCAGGCAACGCGAAGCGGTGAGCTCACCTCTGAACGCGGTGGCTGGGCATCCGCAAGGCGCGATTCGGCCGGTATCGCACCGGATCCGCAGCGTTATGCGGCAGAAGCTATCGTGCAGGTTTATGCTGCGCCGACTTATGGCTGGAAGGGCGCGGTGGCGGTACATCCGTGGATTATCTTCAAGCGCGCCGGTGAAACCCGCTATAACCGTTACGAAGTGATTAGCTGGGGCAGCGGCGATAAAGTGCGTCGTAACAGCAATCTTCCCGATGGTTATTGGTACGGTGCGAAGCCGCGTCTGCTGGTTGACCATCGCGGCAGTAGCGCAGAAGCGATGATTCCGCAGATCGAAGCGGCCATTAAATCCTATCCCTGGCCGACCACGTATCACGCCTGGCCGGGACCCAACAGCAATACTTTTATGGCGCATATCGGCCGCGAGGTTCCGGCATTGAAGCTCGACCTGCCGGCTAACGCGCTCGGCAAAGATTATCGCTCGCTGCTTAATCCGGTAGGTTTACCGCCGTCAGGTCGCGGCGTGCAGCTTTCCCTGCTGGGCGTGTTGGGTGTGACGGTTGGCGCGGAAGAGGGGCTGGAAGTGAACTTGCTGGGATTAAACATGGGGCTGGATTTCACACCATTTAGGCTGCGTCTGCCGTTTATCGGCGGCATCGGTCAGAATAATGTGCAGCGAGACAATCCCTAAAAATGGCCCCGATTTGGGGCCATTTTTTTAACAGACGCCGAAATCGCCGTCTTCGTGATACAGATTCACGCTATCGGCTCTGACTTCAATTTCACGCTTGATGTGATCGTCAACGCGAGCGCACCACAGCATATCGCCTTCCACGCGCAGCACCTGCATCTTTGGGCCACCGGTCTTAGACTGCACAAAATCATCCACGTTAAACATGCTTCTTCTCCGTCAGGTCAGTGATAACAACAGAGTCTATATGCACTTCAGGCGCTGTGCGCTTGATTTTGTGCGCTGTCTTCCAGCACAAAACTGAATCAAAGCGCGTTGAGACCGTTCTGGTTATTTTCTGCAGCATTCGCCGCTGAAATAGTATCGAAACACTTCGCGGTTGTCAGTTGACAACTTATTGCGGTGAGCATAAGGTAGCCAGCGATGTCAGAGAGGAAGCGGCATCCGCATAAAGCGGTCGAAGGAGCTTTGCGATATGCAGAAGCGAGAGGTTGGAAGATTGCAGTTGGCGGTCACCATGCGTGGGGCAAGATGTACTGCCCAGATAATTCGACAGAGTGTCGATGTGGGGATTACTGCATTACCTGCATCTGGAGTACGCCAAAAAATCCTGAAACGCATGCCAAACTGTTACGGCGCGTGGTGGATAACTGCAGTGAAAACCCTATGCGGGTTAAGTGACGAGGAGTGAAACATGGAATTTGAGTTTACGCTGCGTTTTCAGCTCAATGATGAGATCGACATCGATGAAGTGATCGAACGGCTCGGTTCGCAAGGCTGCACTGATGCGTTAATTGGCGCGGGGGTGGCGGGAAAATTAAGCATGACGTTCTGCCGCGAAGCCAGCACTGCACAGGACGCGGTGCGCAGCGCGTTGGAGGATGTTTTTCAGGCATTGCCAGATGCGGAACTGATTGAAGCCGCGCCAGATTTAGTCGGGCTGACGGATATCGCAGAGTTGATAGGAGTTTCGCGGCAGAACATGCGCAAGCTGATGCTCAGCCATAGCCCGCAGTTTCCGCGTCCGATTCATGATGGAAAAACAGCCATATGGCATTTAATCGATGTGCTGGAGTGGTTAAATCAGCGTGGTTCAACGCGGGTCAATCCAGCAATGAGTGAACTGGCGCGCGCAACGTTGCAACTCAATTTACAGCAGATGCTGCAACGTTACGCACACTGTTTAAAGCCTTAATGATGCAGCAAAAATATCGTCGCCAGACCAAGGAAGATAAAGAATCCGCCGGTATCGGTGATCGCGGTGATCAGCACGCTAGAGCCAACGGCGGGATCGCGTTTCATTTTGGTCATGATTAACGGAATCAGCACGCCCATCAGCGCGGCCAGCAGCAGGTTCAGCACCATCGCCAGCATCATCACGCCGCCGAGTTGCAGGTTGTCGTACATCAGCCAGGTGACGCCGCCCATAATGCCGCCCCAGAACAGGCCGTTAATCAATGCCACGCCGAGTTCACGCATGATCAGGAACGAGAAGTTACCCGGTTCAACCTGATGCAGCGCCAGCGCACGCACAATCATGGTAATGGTTTGATTGCCGGTGTTGCCGCCGATGCCGGCGACGATTGGCATCAGCGCCGCCAGCGCAACCAGCTGCGATATGGTGGCTTCAAACAGGCCAATCACGCGCGAAGCGACAAATGCGGTACACAGGTTAACCGCCAGCCAGGCCCAGCGTTTACCCACCGCTTTGCGCACCGGCGCAAACACGTCTTCGCCCTGGCTGATACCCCCCATTTTACGGATGTTGCTTTCGTTCTCTTCGTTCACCAAATCGACCACGTCTTCAATGGTGATACGGCCAATCAGTTTGCCTTGAGCATCGGTGACCGCAGCGGAGATCAGGTTATAACGTTCAAACGCGCTGGCGGCGTCTTCCGCTTTATCGTTGAGCTGAAACGTGGTGGGATGCGAATTCATCACTTCTGCGACCAGCATCTTCGGTTTGTTGAGCAGAATATCAGTGAGCGTTAACTCACCTACCAGTTGATTCTGTTCGTCGGTGATAAAGATCTTATCGGTGCCGTCAGGCATTTTTTTGCCTTTACGCAGATAGCGCTGCACCGTGGCTAAGGTCACGTCAGAGCGCACCGTCAGGATATTGAAATCCATGATCTGCCCGACGCGATCGCGATCCAGCTCGATCACGCTCATCAGTCGCGCGCGCAGGCTAGGTTCAAGGGTGGTGAGCAGACGTCCGGTTAAATCGCGCGGCAGGTAGCGCGCCAGATATACCTGATCGTCGATATCCAGCGGCTCGATGGCGTGCAGAATATCGCGATCAGACATTTCTTCCGTCAGGCTGGCCCAAACGGTTTCTGAAGCCTCAACCAGAACGTGACCGCGCTGTGCCGTCGGCACTAAACGCCACAGCGCCTGACGCTCTTCTTCCGGCAAGGCTTCGAGGATGTCGGCTAAATCCGCGGCGTGCAATTGCTGCAGCTCAAGCTCTAATTCATGACGCCAGTCGGTGATATCACGCAGTTCGGCGGCATTCAGATCGACGGATTTATCCAGCAGAACATCAACCAGATCATGCTCGTTGAGCAGCAGGTTGAGAATGTGATGACGGGTTTCAGCTAATTTTTGTGAATGCGAAGCAGACATAACGCGTTCCTTGTGTCTGTAAAGTCAGCTCACAGTGTAGCGCGTTGCGGGTAACAGGACGTAAAAAGCAGCATTGTCTCAAAGGACAATGTTTAGCAGCGACAGCCGACCCGCAGATTATTTAGCGCGAATCACTGGTGCTCAGCGTGACCGGTTCAGGGATGGCTTTCTTTTGCTGATGATGCTCGATGGCACCGGGAATGATGAAAAGCAGGCGGCCGAACAAAATTAAGAAGCTGACCAGTAAAACAATGCGGGTCATGGTGCCAGTTTTGGGACGTCTTCGTGCAGAGATAGCGCTGTTCACGCGGGGTGGTTCCTGTAAATGCCCGATGGGCGGAGGCAATATTTAGTCACACTTAGATCGCTAAAGCAATCACTGTGTGAAAAATGAGCGAAAAAGGTTCAGCGCACTGATCGACATCAGACAATCGAATGGCCGCACAAAGCGGCCGTTAATTCAGTAACTGGCTTTCTGCGCCAGCAGCGTGGCGAAACGGGTTTTAATGCGGTTACCGTTTTCATCACGACGATGCAGTTCACCGACCTCTTCGTTGTACTTCACAATATGCCAGTTGCGGTAATAGTGGCTGAGTTCACCGGATTTAAACGCAAACGGGAAGTTTTGCGTATTGGGATAATCATCGGTATCCATCGCCGCCACAATCAGGTTGTAGCCATATTTACGCGTGCTGGCCTGCATATCGGCAATCAGCTGCGGAATGGTTGCCGGCTGCAGGAACATCATCACCACGGTCGACAGCACAAACTGATAACTGCCGTTGAAGCGCACGCTATTCAGATCGCACAGCTCGGTGTGAATGTTCTGTAGATTCTCTTCCGCAATGATGCTGTTCAGGCGCTCCAGACTGGCGGGATTGCTGTCCCAGGCCGTCACGTCAAAGCCATGCTGATTGAGAAACAGACTATTGCGGCCCTGGCCGCAGCCCAAATCCAGTGCTTTCCCTACTTCAAGATGAGGCAGGGCCGCCAGCACTTCAGAATGGGTCGGCGTGAGGCCGTATTGTTCAGCGTAATAATTATCGGGGCGTGTCGTCATAACCAGATTGCGGGCCAGTTGCCCGCATTACTCCTCTTCTTCCAGCATCAGTTTCCAGCCGGTGACATCATTCCAGTAAGCTTGCTCGCGCTCCAGATCCAGCTGCACCAGCGTATTCTGGCTCAGGAAGCCGGCAGGGAAGGTCAGCGTCCAGTGGCCGTCGTCGGTGCTGAGCTTGAGAGAATCCGGTTTGGTGGTCGCCTGGCGCTGATTATTCAGCAGCGTGCCAAGACGCAGCAGGAATACCATCGGCAGAAACTGTTTCTTTTTAAACAAGGTGAAACGCGGCATCTCATCCTGCTTCACCGCTTTGCGGTGATAACGTACCAGCGTGGCCAACAGCATCTGTTGATCCTGATTAAAGCCCGGCATGTTGGAGTTCTGCAGGATGTAAGCCGAATGGCGCTGCATGCCGCTGTGATTGATTGTCAATCCCACTTCATGCAGCAGCGCGGCCCATTTCAGCAGCGCCGACAGTTGCGGATTGGCTTGCTTGGGATTCTGCTCCTGCCACTGCAAATAGAGCTTCTCGGTGGTTTCCAGCACACGGCGCGCCTGATCGCTATCAATCGCATAGTGATTTGCCAGACTTTGCGCGGTGCGGCTGCGAATGTCCTGATGACGGAAACGGCCTTCCATCTCATACAGCACGCCTTCACGCAGTGCGCCGTCAGAGAGACGCAGCTCGCGAATCGCTAACGCATCAAACACGCCACACAAAATTGCTAAGCCCGGTACAAATACCGCCTTACGCTCTTCCGACAAGCCCGGCAGGCTCAGCGCATTAAACGACTTATGCTTCAGCACTTCGCTGGTCAGCAATTCCAGCGTTTCTGGCGTAATCAGCTTCTCTTTTTCGCCCATCGCCAGCAGCACTTCGCAGGCCGCTTTAATGGAACCCGACGCGCCTAGCGCATATTGCCAGCCGTGCAGACGATATTGCCACGCCATGGTTTCCAGCTTTTGCGCAGCGGAGAGGCGCGCGCGGCGGAAGTTTTCTGACGTGATTTCGCCTTTGGGGAAGAAGAGATTGGCGAAGCTGACGCAGCCCATGCGGCGGCTCTCTACCAGCTGCGGCTCAAAGTCTTCCCCAATCACCAGTTCGGTGGAGCCGCCGCCGATATCGATCACCAGCTTGCGGCCTTTTTCCGGCTGCGTGTGCTCCACGCCCATAAAAATCAGACGCGCTTCTTCGTTGCCGGAGATCACCTCGATCGGATAGGGAATCACCTCGGCCGCGCGCTGCAGAAACTCTTCCGCATTGCTGGCGATACGCAGCGTGTGCGTGCCGACGATCGTCACGTTGGCGGAACTGAAGCCCTGCAAACGTTCGGCGAACAACGCCAGACAGCTCAGCCCGCGCTCAATCGCTTCTTCGCTCAGGCGATTGTGCGCATCCAGCCCATCGGCCAGATGCACGCGCTGTTTCAGGCGTCCCAGCACTTGCAAAGCGCCATCCACCACGCGGGCAATGACCATATGGAAGCTGTTCGAGCCGAGGTCGATTGCCGCGAATTCCTGAGGTTTCGGCGTACTTTTATGTGAGATTGGCATAGGCGTTATTCGGGTTGTTCCAGTTTCTTGATGTAGTCATAAATGGCCAGTTGCGAACGCACCTTTTTACGGTTGCCGCGCGGCACATAACGATTACTCAGCTCTTTATCGACGATGCGGGCTTTCACCGTATCACTAAACAGAATGGCGATGATGTCCAATATGCGCTGCTTCACGCGGGGATCAAGAATCGCCACGGCTACTTCAATGCGGTGGTCTATGTTACGCGTCATCCAGTCCGCGGAAGAGAGGAACACCTTTTTCTCGCCGCCGTTCTCAAAAATATAGACGCGGTCGTGTTCGAGATAGCGGTCAACGATGCTGGTAATGCGAATATTTTCACTGATGCCCGGTAAATCAGGAATCAGCGAACACATGCCGCGCACCAGCAGATTCACTTTCACGCCTGCCGACGAGGCGGCGTAAAGTCGATCAACTAAACCATTATCCACCAGGTTGTTGATCTTCAACGTAATGCCAGCAGGATTGCCTTGCTGCGCGTTGGCGATCTCGGCATCAATGAACTTATACAGCACGTCACGCGAGTTCTGCGGTGACACCAGCAAATGCTCGAAAGTGACCGGACGATACGGATTCTCAATGAAGTTGAACACGCGACGCACTTCATTGGTGATGCGCGCATCGGCGGTCAGCAATGAATAGTCAGTATAAATGCGCGCGGTTTTTTCGTTGAAGTTCCCGGTACCGATATGCGCATAACGCACCACTTCTTCGCCTTCACGGCGCGAAATCAGGAACAGCTTGGCGTGAATTTTCAGACCCGGCGCGGAGAAGATCACATGCACGCCCGCTTCGGTCAGGCGTTTCGCCCAGCGGATGTTGGCCTCTTCATCGAAGCGCGCCTGCAGTTCCACCACCACCGTGACTTTCTTACCGTTATAGGCGGCGTGAATCATCGCATCCATGATGCGCGAGTTTTTCGCTACGCGGTAAATATTGATCTTAATCGCCAGCACGTTCGGGTCGAACGAGGCCTGACGCAGCAGCTCCAGCACATGCTCAAAGGTGTGATACGGATAGTAGAGCAGCACATCGCGATTGCGGATGGCGTCGAAGCCGTTGCGGAAGCCGTCAAAGCCGATGTGGCGAATCTGCGGCAGCGGACGGTTTTCCAGATTGCTTTTACCAACGTTCGGGAAGCCGATGAAATCTTTAAAGTTATGGTAGCGGCCGCCGGGCACAATCGAATCGTAGTTCGAAATCGACAGCTTATGGCGCAGCATTTCCACCATCGCATCCGGCATATCGCGCTGATAAACAAAACGAACCGGCTCGGCATTGAGACGCTGCTTCAGGCTCGACGACATCAGCTCCAGCAGGCTCGATTCCATCTCTGTAACCAGATCGTATTCGGCGTCGCGCGTCATCTTCATCGAATAGGCGTTCAGCGTATCGTAATCGAAGAAGCCTTTGAAAATTTCATCGAGGCAATAGCGCAGGATGTTATCCAGCAGAATCATTGGCTTGCGCCGGCGTGGCGACTCAGCCGGCAAGTTTATAAAGCGCGGCACTTTATCCGACGGGATCTCCAGCAGCGCATAACGAATATCGTCGCCGCGAATGATCTCCACCGCCAGATAGGTGTAATCGTCTTTCAGGAATTCGATCAGATCGGTGTCATGGTTAATCAGAATCGGCGTAACGTGCTGGCGTAATTGATGTTTGAAGTAGTAGCGCAGCCACTCTTGCTGATTCGGTGACAGTTGACGTTCGTTAATCAGGAAGATCTGATTACGCGCCATTTCCAGCAGCAGATCGTTGTAGAGCGCATCAAACTCCTGATCCGATTTCTGCACCCGCAGCTGAATTTTCTTTAACAGATGCCGCAAAGAGGTCGGTTTGCCTTGCTCTTCGCTGATCAGAATTCGCCGCTTGAGATCGGCAAAGCGCACTTTATAGAACTCTTCGAGGTTATTGGAGTAAATCCCGAGGAAGCGCATGCGTTCAATCAGCGGATTACTTTTATCCGAGGCTTCCTGTAACACACGTTCATTGAAGCTTAACCAGCTTAATTCTTTTTCTATATACAGCTTATCCTGACCCATTCTGACTCCGAGATGCTGATGCTGGACGGAATGTCCGGCGGAAAAGACGCAAAAATGCGTTACCGCTCAGTGTCCGTCACCATTATGGCGAGAGTATGGCAGGCTTGTCCAACGTCAAAGGTTGTCTTATCAATCAGCTACGGGCAACATAGCGACTTGTTTCCACCGGTAACCTGGCCTGCATGAGCATAAATCGTATTCCCGTCCACTTTAGCGACCGTCGTCGACGCGCCACTGATAATTTAGTGCGCCGCGTCGTCACAGCTTGCGGCGTGGGAATTTTGCTGCTGATGTTACTGCTGTTCTTCTGGTTGATCTGGGTGGTGTTGCCGCTGTTTAGCGCGCCGGGAATGCATGCCACCACCAATATTCAGCTGTGGGACAAAGCCCCAATGCTGGCGATGGGCAGCGACGGCCATTTAGGCTGGCGCATCAGCCGCAACGAAGCGCGCTTTATTCCGCTTGATGGTCAACCTGCCGCTCCCGCACTGGCGCTGAATGGCAAACCCGATGCGGCGATCGCAAGCTTTGATAACCGCAGCGTGCTGCTCAATATGCAGGGCGAACTGCTGTTAATGCAACCGGTTATCCGCAACGGCAGCGGCGAATGGGGCTTCCCGCTCGGCGATCGTCCGCTGCGCTTACCGCAAGGCCCGGTCAGTAACATGGCGCTGACCGCTCTCAACGACCATCAATGGTTGATCGCGGCGCAAACCGCAGCCGGCATCAGCCTGCTGACGCTGGAAAATCAGCAAAAAGTGAATCAGATCCTGTTGCCCCAGCAGCAGGCCGATCATCTGCTGCTGTCGCCGGATGGCACCTTGCTCTACGCCAGCAGCGGGCGCTTACTGCGCGTGTGGCAAATCACATCTGATGGCGCACAGTTACGTGAAACGCAAACCCTCAATCTACCGCCGCAAAGCCTGCATATGCTGGCCGGTGGACGCACCTTGCTGATTCAGGATGCGCAAGGCGTACAGCAATGGTTCGCTATCGCCAGTAATAATGGGCCGCGCTTACAACAGATTCACACCTTCAACGGTAGCCAGCAGGTACGCGGAATAACGCCGGAGCCGCAGCGCCGCGTGTTTGCCACTTACGATGCGCAGGGCAAGGTACAGCTGTTCGCCAGCAAGCAGCAGGGCGCGATTTTAACGCGTCAGCTGGCACCGGGCATTCAGGCACTGGCCTTCGCGCCGCACGGTGATGCCTTGATCATTGAACGCGCCGGGGAGTGGCAACAGTTTGCGCTGGATAACCCGTGGCCGGACTTCACCTGGCGCAACCTGTGGCAAAAAATCTGGTACGAAAACTATCCGCAGGCCGATTGGGTATGGCAATCCACCGCGGCGGGCGACAGCTATCAAGCCAAGTTCAGCCTGATGCCGCTGGTACTGGGCACGCTAAAAGCCGCCAGTCTGGCGCTGCTGTTTGCCACGCCGCTGGCGCTGGCCGCCGCGATGTATACCGCCTGGTTTATGTCGCCGGGTTTACGTCGCTGGGTGAAACCGGCGATCGAAATGATGGGCGCGCTGCCCAGCGTGGTAATTGGTTTAATCGCTGGCGTGTGGCTGGCACCGCACATCAGCACCGCGCTGGTTGGTGTGCTGCTACTGCCGCCGGTGTTGGCCGCGACCTTATTATTGTGCGGCGTGCTGAGTCCGCGTTTGCCGGCCAGCTGGCGACGTCCCGGTTTTGAAGTGATTCTGCTGCTGCCGCTAATGTTAGTGGTGACGTTGCTGACGCTGTGGCTGCCAACGCTGTTCTGGCCGGAGATTGGCGAGCGTTTAGCGCATTACGAACAGCGCAACTTATTAGTTGCTGCGCTGGCGATGGGTTTTGCACTGGTGCCGCTGATTTTCACCCTATCGGAAGATGCGCTGTTCAGCGTGCCGGGCGCGCTCGGGCAGGGCTCGCTGGCGCTGGGCGCCACGCCGTGGCAAACCCTGACGCGTGTAGTGCTGCCGGGTGCCTCCGCGGGCATCTTCGCCGCCTTAATGATTGGCTTTGGCCGCGCCGTCGGCGAGACGATGATTGTGCTGATGGCCACCGGCAACACGCCGGTTAGCGAAGGCGGCTTATTTGCTGGCCTGCGTGCGCTCTCCGCCAACATTGCCATTGAGATGCCCGAAGCCGCAGCGGGCAGCGCGCATTATCGCATTCTGTTCCTCAGTGCGTTGTTGCTGTTGATCTTCACCTTGGTGATCAACACCATCGCCGAGTTGATTCGTCAGCGCTTGCGCCAACGCTACAGCCAGCATGAGGGCCACGGATGACGGCGATGAAACAAAACGATCGCTGGCGCTGGCTCACCGCTGGCGCCGTCGCGGTTTGCCTGCTGGCGTTTACCTTGCTGATTGGTTTGCTCGGCTGGCAGGGCGTGCGTGCCTTCTGGCCGCAGCCGGTCGATCAATATCAGTTCCAGCCGCCGCAAGGCAGCCCGGTGATGGTGCTGGGTGAAACCTTGCAAAAGCAGCAGCAGGGCGAACAGTGGCGCTATGTGGTGAAAACCGGCAACCGTGACTTTGCCGCGCCGGATTTCCGCGTGCTCTACAGTCAGGGCGAGGCGAAAACCCGTCGTCCTGCTGATGTGTTGGTGCTGCAGCGCCGCAACGGCGGTAACGCCTATGGCTGGCTGGTGGAGCTGCGCCAGGATAACGAAGTCATGACCGCTCAAAGCCGCGATGCCTTGCTGCATCAGCGTTTGCAGCAGGTACATGAGCAGCTGCGCCAGGCGAGTAACATCCGCCGCATTGAGATGGCGCGCCTTAATGCACAGCTGGAAAGCCTACAGCAGCAGGCCGATGAGCAGCAGCGTAACGGCCGCTTCAGCCTGGAAGTGCAGTCTGAGTTTGATGCCAATCGCACGGCGTTACAGCGCCGCTTTAACGCGCTGGCGCAGCAGTTAACCCATCTGCAGCACGAAAGTCAGCGCGATACGCTGGTGCTGCGCGATGTGAACGGCGTGGATCACACCATCCCATTGGCGCAGGTGGTGGATGCGTGGTATCCGAATGCCATGACCTTAACCAACAAAACGCTGCACTTCTTCGGTCAGATTTGGCAATTCGTCAGCGATTCACCGACTTCCGGTGGCGGCGAGAGCGGGGCGTTTCCGGCGATTTTTGGCACCGTGCTGATGGTGCTGTTGATGTCGATTATCGTCATGCCGCTCGGCGTCATCGCGGCGGTATGGCTACACGAATACGCCGGACGCAATGCACTGACGCGGCTGGTGCGCATCGCGGTGGTTAATCTTGCGGGCGTGCCGTCAATTGTCTACGGCGTGTTTGGCCTCGGTTTCTTTGTCTGGCTGATTGGCGGCACCCTCGACCAGCTGTTTTTCTCCAGCGCCTTACCCAATCCGACTTTTGGTACGCCGGGCTTGCTGTGGGCCGCGCTGACGCTGGCGCTGCTGACGCTGCCGGTGGTGATCGTTGCCACCGAAGAGGGATTGTCGCGCATTCCGGATAATCTGCGTCAGGGATCGCTTGCGCTGGGCGCAACGCAGGCGGAAACGCTGTGGCGCGTGGTGCTGCCGCTGGCGGTACCGGCCATGCTTACCGGCTTGATTCTGGCGGTGGCGCGTGCGGCTGGAGAAACCGCGCCGCTGATGCTGGTGGGCGTGGTGAAGATGGTGCCGGAGCTGCCGGTTGATGCGGTGTTCCCTTATCTGCACCTCGATCGCAAATTCATGCACCTCGGTTTTCAGATCTACGATTTGGCGTTCCAGAGCCCTAACATCGATGCTGATCGACCGCTGGTTTACGCCACCGCTTTGCTGCTGGTGGTGATCATCCTGTCGCTCAATCTGCTGGCGATGGCGTTGCGCCATCGGCTGCGTGAGCGTTACCGGATTATGACGCACTAAAAAGGTTTCTGATGACGCCCGATTACGATATTGCCCTTAGCGTTAATCAGCTGTCGCTGTGGTATGGCGAACGCCAGGCGCTGAATAACATTGATCTGCAGATTCCGAAGAACCGCATCACGGCGTTGATTGGTCCTTCCGGCTGTGGCAAATCGACGCTGCTGCGCTGTTTCAATCGCATGAATGATGTGATCGATCGCTGCCGCATTGAAGGCGAGATTCTGCTCGGTGATTACGCGGTGATGCAGGCGAATCAGGATCTTCCCGCGCTGCGTCGCCGCATTGGCATGGTGTTCCAGCGGCCGAATCCGTTTCCTAAATCGATCTACGAAAACGTTGTTTACGGCCTGCGCTTGCAGGGCGTGCGCGATCGTCGCGTGCTGAATGAAGCCTGTGAGCGTGCGCTGCGCGCGGCGGCGTTGTGGGGCGAAGTGAAAGATCAGCTGGGGCAGAACGCGTTAACGCTCTCTAACGGCCAGCAGCAGCGTTTGGTGATTGCGCGCGCCATTGCCATCGAGCCGGAAGTGTTACTGCTGGATGAGCCCACTTCGGCACTTGATCCGATCTCAACGCTGGTGATCGAGGAGTTGATGACCACGCTGAAGCAGCATTTCACACTGGTGCTGGTGACGCACAATATGCAGCAGGCGGCACGCGTGTCGGATTACACCGCGTTTATGCACAACGGTCAGTTGGTAGAGTTTGACGAAACCGACAGAATCTTCACCTCACCGAAAGCGCGGCGAACCGAAGATTATATTACGGGAAGATTTGGTTAAAAAAGTCTGCGATTTGTAGCGGCGCAATTTATTGCGCAATGCCCGGATGGGCACGATGTTGCCATCGAAATGCGCGATAAATCGCGCCGCTTCGGAATATGCATAACATTCAATCGTGAGCATAGCCTTGCGTCGGTAATAACTGACCATCCAGCCATGCTTTACCTTCACGCATCTGCAAACGCCCATCAACAAACCAGCTGATCACCAGCGGATAGATCGCGTGTTCCTGATGCTGCACGCGCGCGCTGATCTCGTCTTCGCTGTCGCCAGCAAACACCGGCACACGCGCTTGCAAAATAATGGGTCCGCCATCCAGCTCGTCAGTGACAAAATGCACTGAGGTGCCATGCTCCTCGTCGCCGTTTTCCAGCGCCTGACGATGTGTGTGTAAGCCCGGATATTTCGGCAACAGCGACGGATGAATATTCACCAGACGATCGTGATAGTGCGCGACAAAAGCGCTGCTGAGGATGCGCATATAACCGGCCAGCACCACCAGATCTGGCGCGTAAGCATCAATCTCCTGCATCAGCTGGCGATCAAAGGCTTCGCGGTCGGCAAAATCACTGGCGGCTAACGCATGTGACGGGACATTGGCTTCCCGCGCGCGCGTTAAACCAAACGCGCTGGCTTTATTACTGAAAACGGCAGCGACGCTGCCGTTGATACGCCCGCTTGCGCAGGCGTCGAGGATGGACTGAAGATTGCTTCCGTTGCCGGAGATCAGTACAACCAGTTTTTTCATGGATTGATAACCACACGCTCTTCTGAATCAGACGCTTTAATCACACCGATTTTCCACGCTTTTTCGCCCGCGTCGGTCATCAGCTGTACCGCTTTATCGGCTTCTGCCGGGCTCAGCGCAATCACCATGCCCACGCCGCAGTTAAAGGTGCGGTACATTTCGTGACGGCTGACGTTGCCCGCCTGCTGCAACCAGCTGAACACGGACGGCCACTGCCAGCTGCTCTCTTCCAGCACCGCCTGGGTGTTTTCTGGCAGCACGCGCGGGATATTTTCCCAGAAGCCGCCGCCGGTCAGATGCGAAATCGCATGCACATCAACCTGTTCGATCAGGCTAAGGATGTTTTTCACATAGATGCGGGTTGGCGCCAGCAGATGATCGGCCAGTGATTTGCCATCCAGCTGTTTGGTGGCCGGATCGGTCTGACTGACTTCAAGAATCTTGCGCACCAGTGAATAACCGTTCGAGTGTGGGCCGCTGGAACCCAGCGCGATCAGCACGTCGCCGTCCTGCACTTTCGAACCGTCAATGATCTCTGATTTTTCCACCACGCCAACGCAGAAACCCGCCACGTCGTAATCTTCGCCGTGGTACATGCCTGGCATTTCAGCAGTTTCACCGCCGACCAGCGCACAACCCGACTGCAAGCAACCTTCGGCGATGCCGGTGATCACCGATGACGCGGTATCCACATCCAGCTTGCCGGTCGCGTAATAATCGAGGAAGAACAGCGGCTCAGCACCCTGAACAATCAGGTCGTTAACACACATCGCGACCAGATCAATGCCGATGCTGTCGTGGCGTTTGAGATCCATCGCCAGACGCAGCTTGGTGCCGACGCCATCGGTTCCGGAGACCAGCACCGGCTCGCGGTACTTCTGCGGCAGCGCACAGAGCGCGCCGAATCCGCCCAATCCACCCATGACTTCCGGGCGGCGGGTTTTTTTCACTACGCCTTTAATACGGTCAACCAGATCGTTACCAGCATCGATATCAACACCGGCGTCTTTGTAGCTGAGAGAGGTTTTGTCGGTCACTGCGGAATCCCCACGCGAGTTGCGGTTGGTGGCAAAAATTAAGCGCGGCAATTCTAACAGCGCAGGCAAACGTTTGCGAGTCCCATCTCATGCTGCCTTTGCATCGCCTCAGATTTTCGCCAATCCTTAGATGACGCAAGCTATTGACCGATGACAAGTGGCGCAGCAGCGAAAAGGCGGTATAATCCGGCGATTTTTTTTAGCTCAACTCAATTCCGGGAGAACAATCATGAAGATCGTGGAAGTCAAACACCCGCTGGTCAAACATAAACTGGGCCTGATGCGTGAGCATGATATCAGCACCAAGCGTTTCCGCGAGCTGGCCTCGGAAGTGGGCAGCTTGCTGACCTATGAAGCCACCGCCGATCTGGAAACCGAGCGCGTCACCATCGAAGGCTGGAATGGTCCGGTTGAAATCGATCAGATCAAAGGTAAAAAAATCACCGTGGTTCCGATTCTGCGTGCGGGTCTTGGCATGATGGAAGGCGTGCTCGAGCACGTTCCCAGCGCGCGCATCAGCGTGGTTGGCGTGTATCGTGATGAAGAGACGCTGGAGCCGGTTCCTTATTTCCAGAAGCTGGTTTCGAACATCGAAGAGCGCCTGGCGCTGGTGGTCGACCCGATGCTGGCAACCGGCGGTTCGATGATCGCCACCATCGATCTGCTGAAAAAAGCCGGTTGTACCAGCATTAAAGTGCTGGTGCTGGTGGCCGCACCTGAAGGTATTGCCGCGCTGGAGAAAGCGCATCCGGATGTGGAGCTCTACACCGCATCTATCGATCAGGGATTGAACGAGAAAGGCTACATCATTCCTGGACTCGGTGATGCCGGGGACAAGATTTTCGGAACCAAATAAAAGAAACCAGCCGGCCAGAGAGTCGGCTTTTTTTTGGCAAAAACACAACATTGTCATCCTCGAGTTATTCGAGCCAACGCAACCATGGCTCGAAGAACGAAGAGGATAGGGGATAATAATGACTCGTCGTGCAATCGGCGTTAGCGAACGCCCACCGCTCTTACAAACCATCCCACTCAGCTTACAGCATCTGTTCGCCATGTTCGGCGCAACCGTGCTGGTGCCGATTCTGTTCCACATCAACCCGGCCACGGTGTTGCTGTTTAACGGCGTCGGAACGCTGCTCTATCTGTTTATCTGTAAAGGCAAAATCCCCGCTTATCTCGGATCGAGCTTTGCCTTTATTTCGCCGGTGCTGCTGCTGTTGCCGCTGGGTTATGAAGTGGCGCTGGGCGGTTTTATTCTCTGCGGTTTGCTGTTTTGTATTGTGGCGCTGATCGTCAAGAAAGCCGGTACCGGCTGGCTTGATGTGATGTTCCCACCGGCAGCGATGGGCGCGATTGTCGCGGTTATCGGTCTGGAACTGGCGGGCGTGGCGGCGAATATGGCCGGCCTGCTGCCTGCTGACGGCACATCGCCAGACAGCAAAACCGTGATCATCTCGATGGTGACGCTGGCGGTGACCGTGTTTGGTTCGGTGCTGTTCCGTGGTTTCCTCGCCATCATCCCGATTTTAGTCGGCGTGTTGGTCGGCTATGCGCTCTCTTACGCGATGGGCATTGTGGACTGGACCGCGGTGGAAAATGCGCCGTGGTTTGCGCTGCCAACCTTCTACACGCCGCGCTTTGAATGGGTGGCGATGCTGACTATTCTGCCAGCCGCGCTGGTGGTGATTGCCGAGCACGTGGGTCACTTGGTGGTCACCGCGAATATCGTGAAGAAAGATCTGATCCGCGATCCGGGTCTGCACCGCTCGATGTTCGCTAACGGTTTATCCACCATGATCTCCGGTTTCTTCGGCTCCACGCCGAACACCACTTACGGCGAGAACATCGGTGTAATGGCGATTACCCGCGTGTACAGCACCTGGGTAATTGGCGGCGCGGCGATCTTTGCCATTCTGCTCTCGTGCGTCGGCAAGCTTGCGGCGGCGATTCAGGCGGTTCCTGTACCGGTGATGGGCGGCGTATCGCTGCTGCTGTACGGCGTAATTGGCGCGTCCGGTATTCGTGTGCTGATCGAGTCTAAAGTGGATTACAACAAAGCGCAGAACCTGATCCTGACCTCGGTGATCCTGATCATCGGCGTGAGCGGTGCCAAAGTGCATATCGGCGCGGCCGAGCTGAAAGGTATGGCGCTGGCGACTATTGTTGGCGTGGGTCTGGCGCTTATCTTCCGTTTAATCAGCGTGTTGCGCCCGGAAGAGGTGGTGCTGGACGCTGAAGAGAAGCGCGAAAGTTAAGGCTGCAAGCCGGGCAGGGAAGCCCGGTTCATCTCCGGCAAAGATCGTGATAAACTTGCGCGGTTTTCTGCCCGCTCATCCGTTGAGGTACTTCTGAACACGCCGGCACAGCTCTCATTGCCACTCTATTTACCCGATGATGAAACCTTCGCCAGTTTCTGGCCGGGGGAAAACACGTCTCTGCTGGCGGCGCTGCAAGGCGCACTCTCTCAGCAACACGGTAGCTATCTCTATTTCTGGTCGCGCGAAGGCGGTGGCCGCAGTCATCTGCTGCATGCCGCCTGTGCGGAGCTCTCGGCGCGCGGCGAAGCGGTGGGCTATGTGCCGCTGGATAAGCGCACCTGGTTTGTGCCGGAAGTTCTGGAAGGCATGGAGAATCTGGCGCTGGTGTGCATTGATAATATCGAGTGCATCGCGGGCGATCCGGAGTGGGAAATGGCGATCTTTGATCTCTACAATCGTATTCTGGAAATCGGTAAAACGCGTTTGCTGATTACCGGCGATCGACCGCCGCGCCAGCTCAATCTCGGCTTACCGGATCTGGCTTCACGTCTCGACTGGGGACAGATTTACCGTTTGCAGCCGCTCTCGGATGACGACAAATTACAGGCGATGCAGCTGCGTGCCGGATTGCGTGGTTTTGAGTTGCCGGAAGATGTCGGGCGCTTCCTGTTGAAACGCCTCGACCGTGAGATGCGCACGCTGTTTGATACGCTGGATCGTCTCGATCGCGCCTCCATCAGCGCCCAGCGCAAACTCACCATTCCTTTTGTTAAAGAAGCGCTGGAGCTTTAGATAATCTCCAGCACCGCTTCGGGTGGACGACCAATACGCGCCTTTTCGCCCTTGATCACAATCGGGCGTTCGATCAGTTTCGGATGATCCACCATCGCTTGCAGCAGCTGAGCCTCGCTTAACGCGCTATCCGCTAAAGCCAACTCTTGATACAAATCCTCTTTACGACGCATCAGTTCGCGCGCGCTGTGCATGCCGAGCTGTTTCAACAGACGTTTTAGCGTGGGGACATCGGGCGGCGTCTCAAGATAAAGCACCACATCGGGCTTGATACCTCGCTCCTGCAACAGCGCCAGCGTTTCGCGGCTCTTGCTGCAGCGCGGGTTGTGATAAATGCTGACCATCTTCTTATCCTTTTTGATAAACCTTAAAACGCTTCTGCAGTTCACGGAACTGGTCGATACGTGCGTCATAGCGCGCTTGTTTCAGGCTGCCGAGCGGCACTTGCGCGCTGGCGCTGCTCAAGGTGGAGATCGCCTGATCGAGCTGGCCGTTGAGCGCCAAACCTTCCGCGCGCGCCGAAAGTTCTTCATCGCGCAAACCCTGCGCCGCAGAGGCCTGCGCCAGCAGATCAAAGGCGTTAACATCGTCTGGATGGGCAAAGGTGTAGCGATTGAGGATGCGGCTGGCGTTGGCGGGCTGCTTCGCTTCGACATAGGCATTAGCCAGATTCAACTGCAACACCGGATTGCTGTTGCTGCCTTTGGCGCTGCTGAGCATGGCGATCGCCTGCTGCGGCTGATTCAGGCCGATGTCGATGTCGGTCATGATATCAAGGAACCAGACGTTATCCGGCTGCTTCGCCAGCAGCGGGGCGATCACCCGTTTGGCGCTATCAAAGCTTTTGGCCTGCAGGAACTGTATCGCTTTGCCGTACTGTGCCGCCTGCTGCTCGCGCACGTTGCCTTTGGCGTATTCGTTCAGCAGGTCATCGGTCAGCTGATTGCGGCCAGTGGCGTACATGCCGAGCGAGCGCACTTTCGCCATGTAGAAATCCTGCGACGACTGCACCACCACCGGACGCATTTGGTTGGCGCGGTTACGCGCATCGGCAAGTCGGCTGTCGGGTAACGGGTGCGTCAGCAAAATTTCCGGCGGCTTGGAGGAGAAGCGGCTCTGATCCGCCAGCTTCTGCAGAAAAGTCGGCATCGCTTGCGGATCGAATCCAGCGCGTTGCAGAACCTGAATACCGATGCGGTCAGCTTCCTGCTCGTTGCCCTGGGTAAAGCTGATAATGCCTTGCTGCGCACCCGCCAGCGTACCGGTCAACGCCGCCATGCCGGCTTGCGGGCTGGCCATTGCCAGCAGAATCGATCCCAATGCGCCGACCCAGGTCAGCGGCGCATTGCGTCGCTGCTCTTCCATGGCGCGCGCCAGATGGCGCTGCGTGACGTGCGAGATTTCGTGCGCCATCACCGACGCCAGCTGGCTTTCGTTATCGGTATAGCGGAACAGCGATGAATGCAGCACCACGTTGCCGCCAAAGAAGGCGAAGGCGTTGAGTTCGTCGTTCTGGATCAAAAAGAAGTGGAACGGCGTCCGCACCGAGTTGGCATGCGCCACCAGTCGCTGACCAAGCTCGTTAATGTATTGATTCAACAGCGGATCGTTAATCAGAGGCGCACTGGCGCGCAGCTGGCGCACGTAGAAGTCGCCCATCTGCAGTTCCTGATTAATCGAAAGCGTTGAACCTGCTGTGGTGCCCATGTCGGGCAGCGTATCACTAACGTCAGCGCGCGCACTCAGCGCAGGCGTCAGCAGCAGCGTAGGAATAAGGGCCGCCAGCACTGATTTTTTCAACCGGTTAAACATGCCTTGATCCTGTAAAAGTCACCCGAAATTGGACAGGTAAGTGGTTCAAATGTTCTGCACTATTTTTCCCTTTGCGGAACGCGCTCTATCTTAACCAGACTGCGGCGACAAGCAAACGATGAAGATTCATGCGCTTTAAATGAAAAAAGGGTTACAGCATGACGAAATTGCAGCAAAAAATTGAATAGCACGCCGCGATTTAAACAGGCTTCTTTATCCGCAGAAGTTAAAGTTACGTAAAGTTGCTCAAAATTATTGAATTTGGCATGAACTTTTCCAGGTTTACTCTGAAAAGCGGCGGTAAATCAGCGGTGTTGGCCCGCTTTATCCATCAGTGTTTTTAATCGTGAAGACGACGCGCAGAGCATTCTACACAGTTATCATCGGACGGATTTTAAACGCACGTAAACTTATTCCCTCTGTATTAGGATCACAATTTCACGGCCACGCATTTCTCAACTGCTGCCAAAGCGACAATCGAAACCCTTTTTCAATTAACCTTGCTAATTATTTTTCACGCAATGAAAACGCCGGACAGCCCGTCACTACAGGACTTTTGCCTTGCTCACGCTGTGGTATAGATAAGGCACTTTATTCAAACGGACTGTGAATTGACGCGCAGTGTAAGCCGGAGAGTTTTTATGCGTTCTGTAGTTTCGTACGCCCTTATCGCAATTGTCGGTGGCTTTGTTGGCGCCACCGTGAGTAAAGGTGATGACCTGTATCAGCGTGTTGTCAGCCATTTTTCCTCTGCACCCGCCGATCCCGACGGCTTCTGGAGCACGCCCGCCGTCGACGGCTACGGCAAAATCCATTACGAACCGGATGCGGCTTTCAAACCGGTGGTCGGTTTAAGCAACAAAGTGGTGTTTCAAATTACCCGCAGTGAAGGGGAGATGACGCGCCCAAATCTTGGACTGGAGCGCGTAGCGCGCGTGGTCAATCTCTATATCGCTTCGGGCGTGCCCGCTGACGACCTGCACTTTGTGGTATCGGTCACCGGTGATGCCACGCCAGCGATGCTGGATAACGCGCATTTCCAGCAGTTCTACCAGGCGGACAACCCCAATCTGGCGCTGATCGGCGCACTGAATAAGTTGGGCGTGAAGGTTTCCGTATGCGATCAGTCGGTGGCGTTCCATCACTTCCCGAGAGAGTGGATTGACCCATCGGTGATTCATGCACTCTCCAGCCCGACTACCGTGTCGACGCTGGAAAATCAGGGTTATGCACTCTTACAGATGTAAATTTCAGGCACAGGAGAAGTGAAATGCATCCAGCATCCTATATCGTTATTGCGGCTCTGGCAGGGTTTGTCGGCGGCAATGTATTACAGCTCCCCGATTTGGTCGACAAGGTCAGCGACAAATTTGCTGATAAGAAAAGTGAACCGGCGGATTTCTGGAGCACGCCGGCGATCGACGGTTACGGCAAAATCCACTTTGTGAATGTGCCGGACTACAATCCGGCCACCACGCCAGGGTTGAGCAATAAAATCGTCTTCCAGATCAACCGTAATGAAGGCGATGTGCGTCAGCCTAACCTTGGGCTGGAGCGCGTGGCACGCGTCACCAACCTCTATTACGCGGCGGGCGTACCGCTCGATCAGCTGAAATTTGTGGTGTCGATTAACAGCGATGCGGTTCCTGCGGCGTTGAATAATGAGCAGTTCCGCAAAACCTATGGCACCGATAACCCCAATCTCAAGCTGATTGATGAGCTGAAAAAAGCCGGCGTGAAGGTGACCATTTGCGATCAGTCGGTGGCTTTCCATCAGCTGGAGCGCAACTGGATCGATACGCGCGTCACCCACACGCTGTCGAGCGGCACCACCGTGGCGTCGCTGCAGAACGAAGGTTACGCCTTCCTGATGCTCTGATTCCTGCCTGACGGCAGTTCGCGCTGCTGTCATCTCGCTGTCATTTATCCGCGATGTTGCTGTCACAGTTCGCCGCTACTTTAAGCGCCAATGAGATCGATCTCATTGGCACTTTACGAGGCGAACATGTCCGATTTAATCAGCGTGGCCAAACTGGCTGGCGTTTCTCGCGCTACCGCCGCCCGCGCATTCTCTGATCCGCATCTGCTGCGGGCTGACACGCTGGAAAAGGTGTTGAGCGCCTCTGAGCAGCTCGGCTTTCGCCCCAATCACATTGCCCGCCAACTGCGTACCCAAAGTTCAACCACCTTCGGTGTGCTGCTGCCGTCGCTGCTGAATCCGATTTTCGCCCGTCAACTGCAAGCGATGGAGCGTCAGGCGCGTGCCGCCGGTTACGGTCTGCTGGTGGCAACCAGCGATTATCAGCCCGAGCGGGAAGCGGCGATGGTGGAGCACATGCTGAACCAGCGCGTTGCCGGTTTGGTTCTTACCGTCGCCGACGCCGACAACAGCGCCATCCTGCATACGCTGCATCAAGCCAGCATGCCGTTTGTCCTGACGCATAACGTGCCGCAGGCCACGCACTGGCCCGCGATTTGCGTCGATAATCGCCAGGCGATGCAGCAAGCCACCGAACACCTGCTGCAGCTCGGCCATCGCCACATCGGTATGGTGGCCGGTCCCATGCTGCAATCGGATCGCGCCCGTCTGCGCTATCAGGGCTATTGCGATGCCATGCAGCAGGCCGGACTGCGCGCGCTGCCGGTACTCGAAATGCCCAGCCATACCCAATCTGATTTCGCGCTGCTGCAGCCGCAGCTGAGTGGCGACACGCCGCTCAGCGCGGTGATCTGCACCAACGATCTGCTCGCCATCAGCCTGATTGGTGCGGCGGCGCGCGCCGGAGTGCGCATTCCGCAGCAGCTGTCGGTGATGGGTTTTGATGGCATCGATATCGGCGAGCACATCGCGCCGTCGCTGGCGAGCGTAAGCCAGCCAGCTGACATGCTCGGCGCCGGGGCGATCGACATGCTGTTACAACAAGCCAGCCACGGCACGCGCGTGCTGCCGCATCGATTAAGGCTCGGCGCCAGTATCGCCGCGCCAGCAACCTCTTTTTCTTCCATTGCCACTATCAGGGAACCATCATGAAAAAAGTCACAATGATTGCCGGGGCGCTCGCACTGACCGCCGGTTCGCTGTTCAGTTCGCTGGCGCAGGCCGCCGATACGGCGATTTGCTACAACTGTCCTCCCGAATGGGCGGACTGGGGAACCGAGCTTAACGCCATTTCTAAAGACACTGGCATTCAGGTGCCGCAGGACAATAAAAACTCCGGCCAGGCGCTGGCGCAGCTGGTGGCGGAGCAGGGCAATCCGGTGGCAGATGTGGTGTATTACGGCGTCAGTTTTGGCATCCAGGCGGATAGCGCCGGTGTCATCAGCGCCTATAAGCCCGCGCATTGGGACGAGATCCCAGCGGGAATGAAAGATCCCGACGGCAAATGGGTGGCGCTGCACTCCGGCACCATGGGCTTTATGGTTAACCTTGATGCGCTGGGCGGCGCGCCGGTGCCGCAATCCTGGGACGATCTGCTGAAGCCTGAATACAAAGGCATGATCGGCTACCTCGATCCGGCTAGCGCCTTTGTCGGTTACGTGGCGGCCGTGGCGGTCAACCAGGCGAAGGGCGGCAACATGCAGGACTTCACACCCGCGCTGACATGGTTCAAAAAACTCCAGGCTAACCAGCCGATCGTACCGAAGCAGACCGCCTACGCGCGCCTGATCTCCGGTGAGATTCCGATCCTGCTCGACTACGACTTCAACGCCTACCGCGCCAAATATAAAGATCACGCCAATGTCGCCTTTGTGATCCCGAAAGAGGGCACGGTTACGGTGCCGTATGTCATCAGCCTGGTGAAGAACGCGCCGCACGCAGACAACGGCAAGAAAGTGATCGACTACGTGTTGTCGGATAAAGGTCAGGCGATTTGGGCGAATGCCTTCCTGCGTCCGGTACGCACCTCGGCGATGTCCGCTGACGCTAAGAAATTCTTCCTGCCAGACAGCGATTATGCGCGTGCGCAAACCGTGAACTATCAGCAGATGGCCGATGCGCAGAAGGCCTTCTCGGCGACATACCTGAGCGAGATGCGTTAATGTCGATGGCTGACACGCTGGCGGCCTCGCGCCGCCAGATACCTACGCAACCGGGCAGCCGCTGGTTGTGGCTGACGCTGCCCGCGCTGCTGTTCTTCTGCGCTTTCTGGCTGCTGCCGTTTGCCCGCCTGCTGCAAATCGGCATGCAGGACGATCGCAGCACCCAGCACAGCGGTTACTGGACGGTGATCATGCAACCGCACTATCTGCTGAGCCTGCTGAACACCGTGCTGCTGTCGCTGGCGGTGACGCTGGTGACGTTACTCATCGCCGCTATCGTCGGCTGCTTTCTGGCGCGCCAGCGCTTTGCCGGGCGCGGCACCTTGCTGGCGTTGCTGACCTTTCCGCTGGCGTTTCCCGGCGTGGTGGTGGGTTTTCTAGTGGTGATGCTGGCTGGACGTCAGGGATTGCTGGCGCAAATCAGCATGAGTTTGCTGCATGAACGCTGGACGCTGGCCTATTCGCTGGCGGGTCTGTTTATCGGTTACCTCTATTTCTCGCTGCCGCGCGCCATCGTCACGCTGGTAGCAGCCAGTGAAAAACTCGATCGCTCGCTGGAAGAAGCGGCGCGTTCGCTCGGTGCCAGCCAGTGGCGCATCACCTGGGACGTGATTATGCCCGGCCTGCAACCGGCGCTGCTCTCTACCGGCGCGCTGTGCTTCGCTACCAGCATGGGCGCTTTTGGCACCGCCTTTACGCTCGGCACCGATTTGGCGGTGCTACCGCTGACCATTTACGGCGAGTTCACCAACTACGCCAACTTCGCCACCGCCGCCGCGCTGTCAGTGTTGATGGGCGGATTCGCCTGGCTGGCGCTGATGCTGGCGCGCCGTCTGGCGCAGGCTAAGGAGGCGCAATCATGAAACGTCGTGGACTGTTTAGCCTGCAACTGCTGATCACCGCCATTATCGCGCTGTTTATGATCGTGCCGGTGGTGCTGTCGATGCTGGCGGGCGTCACCAATAACTATTTCATCGGCCTGCGCAGCGGCTTCACGCTGAAGTGGGTGGAGCAAGTGTGGCAGATGTACGCCGATACTTTCTGGCTGTCGCTGCTGATCGCGCTGTTCTGCCTGCTGGTTACCTTGGTGATTGGCGTTCCCGCTGCGTGGGGATTGCTGAAAGCGCCGGGCCGCTGGGCGGCGCGTATTGAAGAGTGCTTGATGCTGCCGGTGGCGCTGCCCGGTCTGGCAACCGCGCTTGGCATCATTCTGCTCTACGGCCAGTTTTCCGGCCTGCGTGATAGCTGGCTGTTCATCCTGATTGGTCACGTGCTGTTTACCTTGCCGTTTATGATGCGGCCGGTGCTGGCGGTGATGCAGGCGGTGGATATGCCGCGCCTGGAAGAAGCATCGGCCAGCCTCGGCGCCAGCTTGTGGCAGCGCTTCTTCACCGTGGTGGTGCCGAACTGTCGCAACGGCATTCTTGCTGGCGCGTTTATGGTGATCACGCTGTCGGTGGGTGAATTCAACATTACATGGATGCTGCACACGCCGCTGACCAAAACCTTGCCGGTTGGCCTTGCTGACAGCTATGCCTCAATGCGGCTGGAAGTGGGTTCCGCCTACACGCTGATTTTCATTCTGATGATTCTGCCGCTGCTGCTGATGCTCAATGCCGTGAATCACTGGCTTAACCGCGCGGTTTCGCGCCAACACAAGGAGGCAGCATGAACCCTGCGGCCGTTACCGTGACGCTGCGCGGCTGCGCACGTCATTTTAATCATCATCAGGCGCTGCAACCGCTTGATCTCACGGTGCATGCCGGCGAAACGCTGGTGCTGCTGGGGCCGTCCGGCTGCGGCAAAACTACCACGCTGCGCATAATCAGCGGGCTGGAAAGCTGCGATGTCGGCGGCGAAGTGTGGTTTGACGATCGCAACGTTACCGCTTTACCGATTGAAAAACGCAACGTCGGCATGGTGTTCCAGAACTACGCGCTGTTCCCGAATCTCAATGTGGCCGGGAACGTAGCGTACGGCCTGAAAGTGCAGGGCGTGGCGCGTGCCGAACGGGAAGCGCGCGTACAGGAGATGCTGGCGCTGGTGGATCTCACCGCGCTGGCGCAGCGTAGCATCGACAAACTCTCCGGCGGCCAGAAGCAGCGTGTGGCGCTGGCGCGCGCGTTAGCCGCGCGGCCCAAAGTGCTGCTGTTTGATGAGCCGCTGGCGGCGCTGGATGCGCGCCTGCGCGATCGTCTGCGTCTGGAGATCGGCGCGCTACTGAAGAAGCTGGCGATCACCGCCGTTTACGTGACGCACGATCAGCAGGAAGCGATGGCGCTCGGCGACCGTATTGCGGTGATGGAGCAGGGACGTTTGGTGCAGATCGATACGCCGCAGAAAATTTATCAGCATCCGGCGTCAAAATTTGTCGCCGATTTTGTGGGTGCGATTAACTGCGTAGATGTGGATACGCGCGGCCATCCGCAGCGCTTTTGCCGCCCGGAAGATGTGCTGCTGGCCAGCGATGAGCGTTATCCGCGCCAGGGTTTTATTGTTGCCAGCACTTTTCTGGGCGCGTCGCAGCGGTTGATGATCGACATCGGACTGGCGACGCCCATTCAGGTGGATCGCCACGCGCGTGAAGCCTGGCATGCCGGACAAGCGGTGAGCTGGACGCTGGCGCAGGACGCCGCGCTGCAGTTTTCTTGATGTCATTGACTCAGCGCTGGAATTGATTGCCGCACAATTCGTAGCGGCGCGATTCATCGCGCAATAAATTGCGCCGCTACGAACCGTAAGCATTGTGATAGCCGTGGTTGACAAATATTACGCTGCAATTTTTGCAGCCGGAGAAACTTTATTGTGTCTGAAGCAATGACGCTCATCGCGCAAATCAGCGATTTACACATCAAGGCCAACGGCCGTTTATCCTACAAAAAAGTCGACACTCAAGCCGCGCTACTGCGGGTGATTGAGGCGCTAAACCGCCTTGCGCCGCGCCCCGACATGGTGGTGATTACCGGCGATCTGGTCGATTTCGGCACCGCGGCAGAGTATCAAACGTTAAAGCAGGCGCTGCGCCAACTGCAGCTGCCGTTTCTGCTGATGCCGGGCAACCACGACGATCGCCAGGCGCTGCGTGCGGCGTTTCCGGATCATCACTATCTGCAGCACGGAGCAACCCTGAACTGGCAGATACAGGTGAAAGGCGTGCAGCTGCTGGCGCTCGATTCCAGCGTGCCACAGCAGCCGTGGGGCTATGTGGATGAAGCGCAGTTGCGCTGGCTTGATGAGCAGTTGCAGCGCCAGCCGCAGTTGCCGACGCTGGTGATGCTGCATCATCCGCCGTTTCTTTGCGGCATCGAACATATGGATAACCAGCCGCTGCGCAATCCGGCGGCGCTGGCGGCGATTATTCAGCGCCATCCACAGGTGGAACGCGTGATGAGCGGTCATCTGCACCGCTCGGTGCAGGCGCGTTTTGCCGGTACGCTGGCGTGCGTGGCGCCGGGCGTATCGCATCAGGTGGCGTTTGATCTCGCGGAAAATGCACCGGCGAATTTTATGCTGGAGCCGCCCGGCTTTCTGCTGCATCGCTGGCATGCGCAGCAGGGCATGAGCACGCATTTGTGTGCTATCGGCGATTATCCCGGTCCGTGGCCGTTTTACGATGCCAACGGTTTGATCGATTAGCACCAGCGCAGAGAAAGAATTGTGTGTGGCTGACAGGATGCTTCGTGCTCAATTTGCGTTGTGGGTGTACAATCGCCCGTTAGCTCACCAGGGCAAGTGCATCCAACTATAACAAGACTGTCAGGCACACATATCGATGAATCTATTCACTAAGGTCGGTGCGCTATGCTAACGCGCCTGCGGCCAAAAACTGACCTGCGCACGCTGATCGCGCTGTTGGCGATCACCAGCATCGTCATCACACTTGCCAACACGCTGTACGCCACCTGGCGCGTGCAACGTATGGTCCTGATCGAAAGCACCCTCGAAGCCAATCGCGCTTACGCCACTAAACTGGCGGCGACGACGGAGGTCTTCTTTCAGCTGGCTCAGTCGCAGCTGCACTACAGCGCGACGCAGCTGGGCAATGATTTTGATGATGCCGATTTGGCGCAGCAGGAAGTCAATCGCCTGCGTGAGCAAACTAATAGCTTTAACTCGGTGGCGGTGGTGGACAGCAACGGCATCGTGAAAGCCATTTCACCCGAATCGCTGATGCTGAAAGGCATGCAGCTCACCAGCCAGGCTTCGCGTGAAGCGCTGGCGCAGCGTCAGCCGATGGTCAGCAAACCCAGCATCTCCGCCGCCAATAATTTGATTGTATTTGTCTCCTGGCCGATCTGGAGCAAAGACGGACGTTACCTTGGCTACGTCGGCGGCACCATCTATCTGAAGAAGAAAAGCATCCTCAACGCGCTGCTCGGCGAGCAGTTCTATCGCGATGGCACGCATGTTTACGTGCTGGATCGCAATAATCAGGTGCTGTACCACCAGAATACCCAGCTGATTGGTAAAAGCGTGCCGGGCATCGTTAGCGATCGCCAACGCGAGGAGAAAACCAACGGTGAAGTGCAACTGACGGAAGAGAACGTGCCTAAGCTGGCCGGTTACGCCATCGTGCCCACCACCGGCTGGATGGTGGTGGCGTTGAAACCCACCGATGTGACGCTGGCGCCGCTCACCGGCTTGCTGCTGAAAGTGTTGAAAAACTCCGTGCCATTTGCGCTGCTGACCTTGCTGGTGGCGGTGATTCTGGCGCGTCTGATTGCGCTGCCGCTGTGGCAACTGGCGCGCAAAGCCAGCCAGATGGATTCCCAGGGCGTGTCGAACGAGATTGGCGGCATTCGCGCCTGGTATTTCGAAGCGGCGCAGGTCAAACGCGCGCTGCTCACCGGTATTGGTTTAGTGCAGGATAAGATTGGTCGCCTGAAATCGGAAGTGCAGAGCGATCCTATGACCAATCTGCTTAACCGTCGAGGCCTGAGCGCGGTGCTCGACTACTTCGCCACCATGCGCCAACCGTTCTCGGTGCTGGCGCTGGATATCGATCACTTCAAACGGGTCAACGATACCTTCGGTCATGACGTCGGCGATGAGGTGATTAAACATGTGGCGCGAACCTTACGCAGCAGCGCCCGTCAAACCGATGTGGTGTGCCGTAACGGCGGGGAAGAGTTCCTGATGTTGCTGCCTGCGACGTCGGTGGAAGACGCACGCATTCTGGCCGAGCGCGTGCGCATCAGCATTGCAGAAAACTGGATTGATCAGGTTGGCAATGTCACGCTGTCGGTGGGCATTGCCGACTGGCAGCCGGAAAGTGGTTCGCAGGAGCAGAGCCTCAAGCAGGCCGATGCCGCGCTTTATCAGGCGAAAAATGCCGGACGCAACTGCGTGATGATCTCCGGTCAGGATGCGTTGGTCAGCAGCATTACGCATTAACGCTCCGGGTGCGGCCTGCGCACCCGTTTATCTCAGGCTGACTTCAGATAATCCAGCACGATGTCGTGGTGATTGGAGGTTTTGAAATCCTCGAACACTTTCTCAACTTTGCCGTTGGCATCAATCAGGAAGCTGATGCGGTGAATGCCGTCATAGGTTTTGCCCATAAAGGTTTTCTCGCCCCAGACGCCAAACTGCTCGCACACCTGATGATCTTCATCCGATAACAGCGTGAAGTTCAGCAGCTCTTTATCGGCAAAGCGTGACAGCTTCTCCGCTTTGTCGGTGCTGATACCCAGCACAACAACGCCTTCAGTTTTCAACTCATCCATGTTGTCGCGCAGACCGCAAGCCTGCACGGTGCAACCCGGCGTCATGGCTTTAGGATAGAAATAGACCAGAACGCGCTGTCCCTGGAAGTCGGCCAAATTTACTTGTTCGCCGTCCTGATCGGGCAAACTAAATTTCGGTGCGGTATCACCGGCTTTCAGTGGATTCATCACAACTCTCCATTTTTTTACATGCTGTGGGTAATACACCATCAAGAGCAAAAGTGCCAGGTGGTGTTTACCGTCAGGGTTATTTCACCACACGGTTTGCCGCAGCGGCAGAGTGTGTGGCGAAATAACCCGGAGCCTGATTAAACGGTGCTGTTAGCATCGTCGGTGACACTATAAAGACGAATTGAGCCTTGTGCATGCAGTTCTTCGCACAGCTGATTGAAAGCCTGCTCGATGGGCGCACTGAATTGATTGGCTGGGCTGTGCGCCGTTATTTGAATATAGAGCGTCGGTGCCACGCCATCCTGCGCCGGTTTAATTCTGGACACCAGTTCGGCAATGTTCATCTGATGTTTATCGAACAGATCGGTGAAGCGCTCAATGATATGCGGTGAATCCGGCACTTCAATCTGCACCCACACGGTGGCGGGCATCGGTGGCGTGGCGCGCGCATTGGTGCGCTTCATTACAATCAGCAACTCCAGCTCGGCACCTTTCATCGGCAGCGTCGATTCAATCAGGGTGATCGCGTTCCAGCTACCGGACAGCAGCATGATAAAAGTGAACTCATCGCCCAGCATTGCTAAACGGCTGTCCTCGATATTGCAGCCGCAGCTGCTGACGTGACGGGTGATGGTATTGACGATACCCGGACGATCAACGCCCAGTGCGGTGATCACCAGATGGTGAGGCTGTGACTGCGACAAAATGGCATTTCCTGTACGTTCGCTAATAACTATAAGGTAAACATAAAAAAAACTGCTGACAAGCGCGGGAATGGCGTGGCTCGCTTGCTTTTCTTTCAATGTAAAACGTAACATGAGGCACTTGTTTGTCGAGGGGATAGCCCATGTTCACCGGAAGTATTGTTGCGCTCATTACGCCAATGAATGAAAAAGGTAATGTCTGCCGCGAAAGTTTGAAAAAACTGATTGATTATCATGTTGCCAGCGGCACCGCGGCGATTGTTTCTGTTGGCACCACCGGCGAATCAGCCACGCTCAGCCATGACGAGCACGGTGATGTGGTTATGCAAACCCTGGAACTGGCGGATGGCCGTATTCCGGTTATAGCCGGCACCGGCGCAAATGCCACGGCTGAAGGCATCTCTCTGACCAAACGCTTTACCGGCAGCGGTGTGGTGGGCTGTTTAACGGTCACGCCTTATTACAACCGTCCGACGCAGGAAGGTCTGTTCCAGCACTTTAAAGCTATTGCGAAAAGTACCGATCTGCCGCAGATGCTGTATAACGTTCCTTCGCGTACCGGTTGCGACATGCTGCCGGAAACCGTCGCGCGCTTGGCCGAAATTAAAAATATTATCGGAATCAAAGAGGCCACCGGGAACTTATCGCGTGTCTCACAGATCCAAGAGCTGGTTAATGATGAGTTCATCATCGTCAGCGGCGATGACGCTACGGCGCTGGACTCCATGCAACTGGGCGGCAAAGGCGTAATTTCGGTCACGGCTAACATTGCAGCGCGTGAAATGGTTGAACTCTGTGCCTTAGCGCAACAGGGCAAATTCGCCGAAGCGCGTCGCCTGAATCAGCGTCTGATGCACCTGCACCAGACGCTTTTCTGTGAACCCAATCCAATCCCGGTGAAATGGGCAGCAAAACAGCTAGGATTAATCGCGGATGACACGCTGCGCTTGCCAATGACGCCACTGACCGAAGCTGGTCAGACGAAAACGGCGCAAGCGTTGATTAAAGCGGGTCTGCGATAATTTAGGGAGAATCAATGAGTTATTCAGTTAAGCGCTCGACGCTGGCAACGGTAGTGGGCCTTTCCACCCTGATGCTGCTCACAGCGTGTTCCAACGATCAGCGTTATAAGCGCCAGGTCAGCGGGGATGAATCTTACCTGCAGGCGCCTGAGCTGCATGATTTAAAAGCCCCCGCGGGCATGATTCTGCCGTTGCAGAATGGGGATTACGATGTTCCGCACAGCGTGGCGAAAGGCGCGGTTGGTAAAGAGCTGGATATTCGTCCGCCAGCCCAGCCGCTGGCGCTGCTGAACGGCACGCGTGCGCAGTTCACCGGTAATACGGGCGTGCTGGCAGTGGAAAGCAGTCGCGGTTCTATCTGGTCGCAGGTTGTGGGTGTGATTCAGTCTTACAAGTTCCCGATTGCCCAGCGTGATGACGCTTCGCAACAGCTGACCACCGATTGGGTGCAGTGGAACCGTGCTGACGAAGATAACCAGTATCGCGGTCGCTATCAGATCAGCGTGCAGAATCAGAGCTATCAGCAAGTGCTGACCGTACGTTTGCTGGAACTGCAGCAGTCTGGTCAAGCCGTTACTTCTCCGGCACAGATTCAACGCTATACCGGCCAGATGTTGAACGACATCAGCACCGGTCTGGATAAAGTCGATTCTGCCAGCCAGGATGCGGCGGCCAACCGTGCCACCGGACAGATTGATGTGCAGAGCGGCGCGGATGACACCGGTTTACCGCTGTTGATTCTGCGCGCACCGTTTAACGTCACCTGGCAGCGTTTGCCAGCGGCGCTGAAACGCGTGGGCATGGAAATCACAGATGACAACCGTTCGCAGGGCAGCCTGAAAGTGACCTACAAACAGCCGGGCAGCGGCGTGTGGGATCAGATTGGCGCCAAAGATCCAGAACTGCCCAACGGCGATTACAAGTTGCAGGTTGGCGATCTGGATAACCGCAGCAGTCTGCAGTTCATCGATCCGAAAGGTCACGTGCTAACCCAGGCGCAGAACGACGCGCTGGTGCAGGTGATTCAAGGCGCGCTGAAATAAATTGCCAAAGGGCCGGAGATTCTCCGGCCTTTTTGTTTTGGATTTGGCATAATAGCGCCCGGCGAAGTAAACGATTGCGTCACGCAATCGGCGCGCGGTGAAACACCGCTGAACACGGGTTCTTTCATGTTTGGAGTTAACAAGATGCAAAAGCGAGCTGAGTTGTATCGCGGTAAAGCGAAAACCGTATACAGCACCGATAATCCGGATCTGCTGGTACTTGAATTCCGCAACGATACGTCAGCAGGAGACGGTGCACGAATCGAGCAGTTTGATCGCAAAGGAATGGTAAACAACAAGTTTAACCATTTCATCATGACCAAATTGCAGGAAGCGGGCATTCCGACCCAGATGGAAGCGCTGCTGTCAGATAACGAAGCGCTGGTGAAAAAGCTGGAGATGGTGCCGGTGGAGTGCGTGGTGCGCAACCGAGCGGCAGGATCGCTGGTAAAACGTCTGGGTGTGGAAGAGGGCATTGTGCTCAATCCACCGCTGTTTGATCTCTTCCTGAAAGATGACGCCAAACACGACCCGATGGTCAACGAATCCTATTGCGAAACCTTCGGCTGGGTGAGCAAAGCGAATCTGGCACGCATGCAAGAGCTGACCTTCAAAGCCAATGATGTGCTGAGTAAACTGTTTGATGACGCAGGTTTGATCCTGGTCGACTTCAAGCTGGAGTTTGGTCTGTTTAACGGCGAAGTGGTGCTGGGCGATGAGTTCTCGCCAGATGGCGCGCGTCTGTGGGACAAAAACACCATGGATAAAATGGACAAAGACCGTTTCCGTCAGAGCCTTGGCGGCTTGGTTGAAGCGTACGAAGAAGTTGCACAGCGTTTGGGTGTGAAGCTGGATTAAGTCCTGTTTGCACCGGCCCGTAGCGGCGCGATTTATCGCGCTCTTTTACGGTCGGTGCACCTTCCAGACATTGCGCGATAAATCGCGCCGCTACAAATTCCTTCCCCCTTTATCACACCATTTCTCTCATTCTTACCGTGCTGTCACTACAACACTGGTGCTTACCGCTGCCGCCAACTAAAATCATGCCAAACATGTTTAAAGGAGTTAGACCATGCGCTGGCAAGGGCGTCGTGAAAGCGACAATGTAGAAGATCGACGCAATGATTCACCTGGCCTTGGCGGCGGCGGGGGACGGCAAATCCGCATTCCACGCGGCAAAGGCGGCCTTATCTTGCTGGTGGTGGTCGCTGTTGCCGGCTATTACGGCTACGACCTCACCGCGTTATTGGAAGGCGGCGGCAGTGTCGCGCCAACGTCGCAGCAGCGTCAGGTAAACACCGCGCAGAGTAACGAAGATGCCAAATTCACCTCGGTGATTCTGGCAACCACCGAAGATACCTGGAGCAAGCTGTTCCAGCAGATGAACAAACAGTATGTGCCGCCGAAGCTGGTGATGTATCGCGGGGCAACGCGCACCAACTGCGGCACTGGCCAATCGGCGATGGGGCCGTTTTACTGTCCTGCCGATCAAACTGTGTATATCGATTTGTCATTCTACGATGACATGAAAACCAAACTCGGCGCCGGTGGCGACTTTGCGCAAGGCTACGTGATTGCGCATGAAGTGGGGCATCACGTACAAAAGCTGCTGGGCATTGAGCCAAAAGTGCGTCAGATGCAGCAGGGCGCGAGCCAGGCGCAGGCGAATCAGCTGTCGGTGAAAATGGAGCTGCAGGCGGATTGCTTCGCCGGCGTTTGGGGCCATTACATGGAGCAGCAAAACGTTCTGGAAGTGGGCGATCTGCAGGAAGCACTCAACGCGGCTGAAGCGATTGGCGACGATCGTCTGCAGCAGAAAGGTCAGGGCCGCGTAGTGCCGGATAGCTTCACCCATGGCACCTCTCAGCAGCGTTACACCTGGCTGAAACGCGGTTTCGATAGCGGCGATCCTGGCCAGTGCAACACCTTCGCTAGCAAGTGATCTCCCTGGTTGAACAAACGGCGGCGATGCAGCGTGCAGGCATTCGCCGCCTTTGCGTGATAGCGGGTGATGCGGAGTGGGCGCAGCAGCAGGCCACAGGTTGGCACACCGCGCTGCCCGGCGACTGGCTGACGGTGAGCGACAGCACCGATTTCTCGCACGCCGTTGCTCCCGCGGCTTTACGCACCTTGCTGGGGCGTGAATTCCAGCATGCGATATTTGATGCCCGCCGCGGTTTTCACGCCGAAGCTTTTGCAGCACTGGCCGGAACCTTACGCGCGGGCAGCTGGTTATTGCTGTTAACGCCTGATTGGGAAAGCTGGCCCAAGCAAACCGATGCCGACAGCTTGCGCTGGGCGGATGTCGCTGAACCGATCGCCACGCCGCACTTTATCCACCATCTGCAATCCCTGATGCGGCAAGACGCGCAGGTGATGTTGCAACGTCAGCATCAAGCGGTGCGTTATCCGGTGGAAACGCATCTGCCCGACTGGCGCTGTCAGGCGCCGCAGCAGCAGATGCAAATCCTTGAACAGCTTGAAGCGATGCCGCCGGGCGTGGCAGTGATCACCGCCGCGCGCGGTCGCGGCAAATCGGCGTTGGCCGGCATGCTAGCGCAGCGCAATCAACACTGTTTAGTCACGGCGCCGGCCAAAGTCTCCACGGCGGTGCTGGCAGAATTCGCTGGTGAGCATTTCAGTTTCATGGCTCCCGATGCCGTTCTCGCGCAGGAAGCGACGCCTCAGGCGCAGTGGCTGATTGTCGATGAAGCGGCCGCCATTCCCGCGCCCATCCTGCAACAGCTGGTGCAACGTTTCCCGCGCGTACTGCTTATCACTACCGTGCAAGGTTATGAAGGCACCGGACGCGGCTTTATGCTGCGCTTCTGCGCCACCTTGCCGGATGTGCGCCTCTTCCAGCTCGACGAGCCGTTGCGCTGGTCGCCGAACGATCCGCTGGAGCAGTGGCTCAGCCAGGCGTTGCTGTTTGAAGAGGCGCAGGAGAGCCGCGCAAGCGATGAGATCGCCATTTATCCGGCAACGCCGGACCACAACATAACGGCGCTGGAAGCGGGCTATCGCCTGCTTGCCAGTGCGCACTATCGCACTTCGCCACTGGATTTACGGCGCATGCTGGATGCGCCCGGCATGCGTTTTTGGTTGGCGGGTGCAGCCGAACAGGTAACCGGCGCGCTGTGGCTGGTGGAAGAGGGCGGATTGGATCAGCCACTGGCCGACGCGGTGTGGGCCGGTCATCGTCGGCCGCGTGGCAATCTGGTGGCGCAATCGCTGGCGGCCCATGCCGGTTTCGCGCAGGCGGCAACGCTGCGCTCACTGCGCATTAGCCGGATTGCGGTGCAGGCGTCACAGCGTCAGCGTGGGATCGGCAAAGCATTGGTGGCCACCGCACGACAGCAGGCGCAGAATTGTGATTATCTCTCGGTAAGTTTTGGCTACACCGAATCTTTGTGGCGCTTCTGGCGCGCCTGCGGTTTTACGCTGGTGCGGATTGGCTCGCAGCGCGAAGCCAGCAGCGGCTGCTATGCCGCGATGGCGCTGCTGGCAATCTCTGCGGCAGGTGAAGCGCTACAACAGCAGGCAGCGCAGCGCCTGGCGCGTGATTGGCCGTGGCTGCAAGCGATTATTGAGCTGCCGTTAACGCTGGCAAGCGATGCCAATCCACAGTTGAACGAGGATGACTGGGCGCTGCTGGCCGGTTTTGCCTGGGCGCAGCGCCCGTTCGAAGCCAGCTACGCGGCGCTACAGCGGCTGGTGCGCCAGTCTCCTTCACCGTTGTTGAATGCCATCCTGCTGCAAAAACAGACGCTAACCGATGCCGCGCAACATGCCGGTCTCAGCGGGCGTAAAGCCTTGATAAACCAGCTGCGATCGGAAGCTGGCGCAGCACTGATTTGCCTCAATCCCGACGCGGCGCAGCGGCTGCGTTCATTGCAATAAATCCATTATCTCGTTCAAATTTTCCCGATATCTCTGTGCCAGCAGCGGCGTATAGTGATTTGAGGAGGATCTTATGGCACTACGATATGTAATTGTTCAGCAACCCAGCAGTGCAGCACAGCTGTTTCTGCTGTATCACGGCATCAACGACAACCCGGATTCGATGGCGCAGATTGGTAGCTGGTTCGCGAAAGCGTTCCCGCAAGCGCTGGTGGTGTCGGTCGGCGCACCTTACGCGGGCAGCGTGCCGCAAGGACGTCAGTGGTTTGCCGATATTCCGCCGCACGATCGTTCGGAACAGCAGGGCGTGGATGCGATCATGCCAGAGTTCGTGGTATCGGTGCGTCACTGGCAGCAAGAGAGCGGCGTGCGTGCCGAAGCCACGGCGCTGGTGGGCTTTTCCCAGGGCGGCATCATGGTGCTGGAAGGCATGAAAGCGCAGCCGGATTTGGCGGGACGCGCGATTGTGTTCAGCGGCCGCTATGCCACGCTGCCGTTGCGGGCCAGCACGCGCAATACCATTCATCTGATTCATGGCGATTACGACGAACAGATCCCGCTGCAGCACGCTGAAGAGGCGAAGCAACGTCTGATTTCGTTGGGCGGCGATGTCACGCTGGATGTGGTGGAAGATTTACCGCACGCGATTAACGATCGCAGCATGGAACTGGCGCTGAATCATCTGCGTTATACTGTGCCGCGTCGTTACTTCGATGAGGCGCTGAGCGGTGCGAAGCCGGGCGATGATGATGTGGTGATGATGATGTAGCAGGATGCGTAACGGCGCGAGTTATCGCGCCGTTTGCGATATGACGATTATTTCTTTTTCGGCCAGTCGTCCTCGTCATCCCATTTATCGTTGAAATCACGATGCGGCGGTAACGTCGGTTTGTTGTCCATGAATTTTTTATGGTCGATACGTTTTAGGTCTTTGTAAACGTTCATCAAAATACCAACCATCAGCAGGATCACCAGGATCCACCAGTACTCTTTAAAGAATTCCATCCCCTTTCTCCTTTCGCGCTTAGGCGATCAGCTGTTCCATGATGCGCTGATACATACGGCTCAGCATCTGCAAATCTGACGCTTTCACGCACTCATTGATCTTATGAATGGTGGCGTTCACCGGGCCCAGTTCCACCACCTGCGCACCCATGCGCGCAATGAAGCGCCCATCGGAGGTGCCGCCGGTAGTTAGCAACTGCGGCTTAATTTCATTATAGTGCGCCACAGCGTTCACCACGGCATCCACCAGCTTACCGCGTGATGTCAGGAATGGCTGGCCGGAAACATTCCACTCCAGCGTATAGCGCAGCTGGTGACGATCGAGCAGCTCCGCCACGCGATCTTTAATCATCTGATCGGTCAACTGCGTGCTGAAACGGAAGTTGAACTGCACAAAGAATTCGCCAGGAATTACGTTGTTGCTGCCGGTTCCGGCCTGCACGTTGGCGATCTGCATGCTGGTCGGTGGGAAGAATTCGTTGCCTTCATCCCACACGGTTTCTACCAGCTCATTCAGCGCCGGCATGGCGCGATGCACCGGATTATCCGCCAGATGCGGATAGGCTACGTGGCCCTGCACGCCGTGAAGGGTGAGATTCGCGGTCATCGAGCCGCGACGGCCATTCTTCACCACGTCACCCACAATCTCGGTGCTCGATGGTTCGCCGACCAGGCAATAATCCATGCGTTCGTTGCGCGCCATCAAGCGCTCAACCACTTTCACCGTTCCGTTAACCGCGCTGGCTTCTTCATCGGAGGTAATCAGAAACGCCAGACGACCTTTATGCTGCGGATTAGCGGCCACAAAGCGTTCCGCTGCCACCACCATCGCCGCCAGCGAACCTTTCATATCGGCGGCACCGCGGCCAAACAGCATGCCGTCGCGGATGCTGGGTTCAAACGGCGGGCTGATCCAGCGGTTGGCGTCGCCCGGCGGCACCACATCGGTATGACCGGCAAACGCCAGCGTTTCGCCCTGGCCGCGCGTCGCCCAAAAGTTCAGCGTATCGCCAATGTGCATTGGCTCAACCGTGAAGCCGATGGCTTCCAGACGCGCAATCAGCAGCGCCTGACAACCGGCATCATCCGGGCTGAGTGACGGGCGACGGATAAGCTGCTGAGCCAGCTCAATAACCGGACAGAACATGTTATGACTTCTCCTGGATAAAGGCGGAATAAAGGGAATCTTTGAAGCCGACCAGCAGATCGCCATTCGGCGCGGCTAACACCGGACGCTTGATGATGGCAGGCTGCGCCAGCATCACCGCTTTGGCGCTGGCGGCATCGTTTACCGCGTCGCGTTCGGCTTCCGGCAGCTTGCGCCACGTGGTACCGCGCGTATTCAGCAGCGCCTCATAACCGAGTTGATCGATAAACGATTGCAGCAGCGCGTCGTCAATGCCCTCCACGCGATAGTCGTGAAAACAGTAGTCGATACCGGAAGACGCCAAATAGTTGCGTGCTTTTTTAATCGTGTCGCAATTTTTAATTCCGTACATCACCCACTGCGCTGTCATCGCTTATTCCCGTTGAGTAAAAAATAAAGCGCGAGTTTACCACAGCGCTCTAAGGGCTGTGAGCGCTGACAGTGAAAGCCGGCCTTATTCACCCATTTTTCATGGCCCTTAAGCCGTTATAAATTTTATTACTTAGGGCCAGGAAGCGCTTTCACTTACGCACTTAATAATTGCCTGCGACATCATTAAGCCACTAAGGATTATCCTAAACGCAGATTTCTGCTAGCCGATTTAAGTCAGCCATTTTTCCTGCCGCATTATAGAGTTGCTGAAATGTGCGTCAGTACGCAATTTCAACAGATTGAAGCTTTTCTACGCTTTTGCCGATAGTGATAACAGGTGGAAACGTATTCACCACCAGAAAAAAACGGCGTAGAATTGCCGCTACAATAAGAGAGGGTTTTATGGTCGACACCGAAATGGGAAACTGGAAAGAATTCATCGAAGCGATGTTACGTAAGTAACGCGTGAAGAGAAAAGCAGGGCACTTCCCAACTTGCTGTAATTCTTACCACACACAACAATAAAGCCGCCATGGATGTTCATGGCGGCTTTTTTATTCATTTAACCGCGCGCGATGAATCACGCCGCGACAAGTGTGTGCACTTGATATGCGCGGAACCTGATGTCCGCACAAGCCTTAGCGGCGCAATGGCATGCTCAATCGTGTGGCTTCTCTTTTAGCGGGAAGCGGCGGCGTACCACCACAAAGAACAGCGGCACAAAGAAAATCGCCAGCACGGTGGCAGAAATCATCCCGCCCATCACGCCGGTACCCACCGCGTGCTGGCTGCCGGAACCGGCACCGCTGCTGATGGCCATCGGCAGCACGCCGAAGATAAACGCCAGCGAAGTCATCAGAATCGGGCGCAGACGCTGACGCGAGGCTTCCAGCGTCGACTCCATCAGCTCGCGGCCTTTACTGTTGATCTCATTGGCGAACTCGACAATCAAAATGGCATTCTTCGCCGACAAGCCAATCACCGTGAGCAAGCCCACCTGGAAATAGACATCGTTCTCCAGCTCGCGCATCCAGGTTGCCACCAGCGCGCCCACCACGCCGAGCGGCACCACCAGCATCACTGAGAATGGAATCGACCAGCTCTCATACAACGCCGCCAGACACAGGAACACCACCAGCAGCGAAATCGCATACAGCGCCGGCGCCTGCGAACCGGATAAGCGCTCCTGATAGGAGGCGCCGGTCCACTGGAAGCCTACGCCCAGCGGCAGCTGCCCAACCAGTTTCTCCATCTCGTCCATCGCGGTACCGCTGCTGACGCCGTTCGCCGCTTCACCGACAATCTCTAGCGCAGAGTAACCGTTGTAGCGCTCCAGACGCGGTGAACCGGTTTGCCAATGGCTGGTGGCGAAGGCAGAGAAGGGCACCATGCTGCCGCTGTTGTTACGCACATACCACTTATTCACGTCTTCCGGCAGCATGCGGAACTCTGCCGCCGCCTGCACGTAGACTTTCTTCACGCGACCGCGATCGAGGAAGTCATTAACGTAGGTTGAGCCCCACGCGGTGGTTAAGGTGTCATTGATGGTGTCCAGCGACACCCCAAGCGCCTGCGCTTTGCGCTGGTCGACATCAATCTGCAACTGCGGGCTGTCGTCGAGGCCGTTGTGACGTACGCGTGACAGCGCCGGATTGCTGTCAGCCAGCTCAAGCAACTTATCGCGCATTGCCATTAGCCGCGTGTGGCCGATGCCGCCGTGATCCTGCAGCTCCATATCGAAGCCTGATGAACTGCCCATGCCGGTAATCGCGGGCGGGCTGCTGGCGATAACGCGCGCTTCGTTGATCTTGTGGAAGGCTTTTGTCGCACGCTCGATGATGGCGAAAGAGGTGCGATTGCTGCCCGGACGCTCCTCCCAATCTTTCAAGCGAACGAACAGGCGCGCGACGTTTTGACCGTTACCGCCAGGACCCGCTCCGATGGTGGAGAACACCGAAACCACATTGTCTTTCTCCTGGGTCATATAATAATTTTCGACCTTCGCCACCACGTCCGAGGTTTGTTGCAGCGTCGAACCGGCCGGCAATTGCACCTGCGTCAGGAACACGCCGCGATCTTCCAGCGGCAGGAACGAGGTGGGCAGACGAATAAACAGGAACGCCATCACGCCGATAATCGCCAGATAGAGCAGCAGCCAGCGGCCGCCTTTACGCAGAATTTTGGCGACGCCGCGCTCGTAACGTTCTGCGCTGGCGTTGAAGGTGCGGTTAAACCAGCCGAAGAAGCCACGACGACCGTGATGATGGCCTTGCTCCAGCGGTTTCAGCAGCGTGGAACAGAGCGCGGGCGTCAGAATCATCGCCACCAATACCGACAGCACCATCGCCGAAACGATAGTGATCGAAAACTGGCGATAGATGGCGCCGACGGTGCCGCCAAAGAACGCCATCGGCACAAACACCGCCGACAGCACCAGCGCAATGCCGACTAGCGCGCCCTGAATCTGGCCCATCGATTTACGCGTAGCGGCGCGCGGCGACAGACCTTCCTCGCTCATGATGCGCTCGACGTTTTCCACCACCACGATAGCGTCATCCACCAGCAAGCCGATGGCGAGCACCATGGCGAACATCGTCAGGGTGTTGATGCTGTAGCCGAAGGCGTAGAGCACCGCAAAGGTGCCGAGCAGCACCACCGGCACGGCAATAGTCGGAATCAGCGTGGCACGGAAGTTTTGCAGGAACAGATACATCACAAGGAACACCAGCAGGATCGCTTCCAGCAGGGTCTTCACCACGTCTTTAATCGAGGCCTTAACAAACGGCGTGGTTTCGTAAGCGACTTTGGCTTCCAGCCCGTGCGGAAAGTAATGCGACAGCTCAGCAATACGCTCACGCACCAGTTTGTCGGTGTTCATCTCATTGGCACCGGAAGCCAGCTTAATGCCGAGCCCCGATGCCGCCTGACCATTGTAGCGGCTGAGGAAGTCATATTTTTCCGCGCCCATCGCCACATCCGCCACATCGCCGAGCGTCACCACCGAGCCGTCGCTGTTGGTTTTCAGCGTCACCGCTTTGAACTGCGCCGGGGTTTGCAGCATCGACTGCGCATTCACCGTGGCGTTGAGCGCTTGCTTGTCCACCGACGGCAATCCGCCTACCTGACCCACCGCCACCTGCGCATTTTGCGATTCAATCGCGCTCACCACGTCTTCGGTGGTCAGCGCGTAGGCAATCAGCTTGTTGGGATCGAGCCAGATACGCATCGCATATTGCGAGCCGTAAGCATCCACCTGGCCGACACCATCAACACGGCTGAGCGGATCCTGAATGTTACTGGCGACGTAATCTGAAATATCCTGTTTGTCCATGCTTCCGTCGGTAGAGACGAAGGCAATCATCAGGATATTGCTGTCACCGGTTTTATTCACCGTCACACCTTGTGACTGTACCGCCGCGGGCAGTTTACGCAGTGCACTTTGCAATTGGTTTTGCACCTGCTGGCGCGCTTCGTCGGGATTGGTGCCCGCGGTAAAGGTGAGGGTAATCTGGGCCTGGCCGGTGTTGCTGCTGTTGGAGGACATGTACATCAAATTATCGATGCCGGTCATGTTCTGTTCGATAACTTGCGTAACGGTGTTTTCCAGCGTTTCCGCGGATGCGCCGGGATAGTTGGCGGTGATACGCACGTTAGGCGGCGCGAGGTCGGGATATTGCTCAACCGGTAGCGAGACGATCGCCAACGTACCGCACAGGCAGAGCAGAATAGACAGAACCCAGGCGAAAATGGGCCGGTCGATAAAGAAATTCGACATGAAACCGACACTCCTCAACTGCGTATTTTTTACTTTTATTATGATGAGCGCGATGCGCGGACGGCGTCACGCTGGCGGAGTGCAAACTGCTCTCTCGAAAGACTCCTGCTGCAGACACTCTACGCGGCACAAATTAGAGAATCGTGAGTAAATTATGGAGAAAGTGTAAATATAGTGACGGTTTTTTGTGCGCGACTACAGATGTCGGCTTTCGAGCCACAGTACCGTAGCGGCAACGCGCGAACGGACATCCAGCTTGCGCAGCAGGTTGCGAATGTGCACTTTTACCGTCTCTTCGGAGATATGCAAGGTGGCAGCAATTTCCTTATTCGATAAGCCACGCGCCACTTCCTGCAGCACATCCAGTTCGCGTTCGGTGAGCTGTTTGAACGGGTTTGACGTCGGCTGGCGCGTCGCCAGATAATCGGCCACCACCTCGCTAAACACGTTTTCACCTTTAGCGCCGCGCATCACTTGCGCCAGCAGCAGTTCGGGTTCGCTGTCCTTGAGCAGATAGCCATCGGCACCGGCATCCACCATCGCATAAATATCACTGCGCGCATCGGAAACCGTCAGCACCAGAATGCGTGCGGCGATGCCTTCATTACGCAGCGCTTTCAGCGTGTCCAGCCCGGACATGCCTTTCATGTTGAGATCCAGCAGAATGACATCCGGCGACAAACGGCGTGCTTCGGCCAGCGCTTCAGTGCCATTATTGGCTTCCGCTACCACGTCCAGCCGGGGCTCCAGCGCCAGCAGCTGGCGAATACCACGGCGCATCAGTGGATGATCGTCAACGATCATAATAGTCAGGGAAGGGTTAGCCATAATATCTCCAGTATCAAAGGCAACTTTCTTTCATTAACGCATCTGCCGTAGCGGCGCAGTTTATTGCGCGATGAATCGCGCCGCTACAGCAGGTGCGCTCTATAATCTGTCAGCTCAACCGGTGCGTCGGGCGCGGTGGAAAACGCAGCGTGACGCGCGTGCCTTGCGCCTGCGGGGTGATCATCAGCGTGCCGGATAATCGCGCGGCGCGCTCCGCCATGATGGTGAGACCATAATGTCCTGGCGGCTCTTCGAGGCTGCTGATGCCGCAGCCATCGTCTTCGATGGTCAGTAAGTGGTCCTCATCAGCGACACGCTGATAGTGAATCTGAATATTGTGCGCCTGCGCATGGCGAATCGCGTTGAGCAGCGCTTCGCGCGCAATCTGCAGCACATGCACTTGCTGCTGCGCATCCAGCATCTGCAAGCCGGGCTGATAATCGAAGTCGATTGCTGCCTGCGATTGCTCCTGCAGCGGCGCAATCATCGCCTGCATCGCCTGCACCAAATCAGCCTGTTCGATGGTCAGACGGAAGGTGGTCAGCAGTTCGCGTAGCTGCTGATAGGCTTCGGCCAGCGCGCGATCGAAATCAGCGATAATCGCCAGCGCCTGCGGTTGCGACCCATCGACATTGCGTCGCAGCAGCGCCAGCTGGATGCGCAGGAAAGAGAGCGACTGCGCCAGCGAATCGTGCAGTTCACGCGCAATGGTGGCGCGCTCTTCTATTAATAGCATCTGCTGATACTGCTTTTGCGTCTGCCAAATCCACAGTGCGCGCGCCAGCATGTTCGCCAGGCTCTGCATCAGTTCGTCGGCGGGCGGTGCGCGGTGGGTTTGCCAGCACAGTTCGCCCAGCCGCTGCTCTTCCTGCATCAACGGCAAACGCTGCCAGCTCACCTCATCCGCCGCCACACCGGCCTGAAACTCAATCCCTTCGCTGACAATTTTCAGCACCGTCAGCGCTTCACGGCGCTGTACCAGACGCAGCAATCCCTGAAACAGTTCGGGATTGGGTGGGCTGCTGGTGAGAATTTGTGAGCTTTCATACAGTAGAGAAAGTGTGCGATTGGCCTGGGTGAGATCTTCGGTTTTATCACGCACCGCGCACTCCAGCAGGCGATAGTGCGAATGCAGCCGTTCGGCCATGGTAGTAAAAGCCTGCGCCAGCACGCCCAGTTCATTCGGCTGTTGCACCGGCAGCGGCGGAAAAGCGAAGTTCGCCTGCTCAACATATTGGCTGGCGGTCACCAGCGCGTTGAGCGGTCGCACCACGTTGCGGCGGATAAAGCGAATCGTCCACAACGCCAGCGCCACAATCGCCAGAAAACCGAACAGGCTGCTGGCGGCCACCAGATGCATCTTCAGTTCAGCATAATGCTGTAATGCCAGCACGAAGCGGTCGATCTCGCTGACGTAGCCCGCGACACGCTGCTGGTAGATTTGTGCCCGCCTGGGCTGCAACGTTTCCTGCAGCATCGGCCAGCTGTGACGCAGATAGCGATAGCGGCTACTCACTTCAAGCGGTACCCACGCGCGCTCCAGATGCTGCAGCGCCGGGGATTCCAGCGTTTGCCGGTAGAGTTGGATGTGATGATCCAACTGCTGCGGATCGCGCGTGCTGTCCCACGCCAGACGGTATATCTGCATGCGCAGCGATCCGGCGACATTCACCGCTTCGGCATCGCGCAGGCTGCTGGAGAGCGTCATCAGCGCCAGCCCGGTGGTCAACAGCGACAGCAGCACAATCACGCTAAGTGCGCGCGCAATGGTACGAGTAACGGGACGTTTCACAATCACAGTAATAACCCTTGTAAGAGCGGGGGATTATAGGGCAGCCGTGCGGTGACGGCGAGTGACATCTCGTCACATCAGGTTACTTTTAACAGAGAAAACCCTTTCTCTTTACCTTTCTCTAAATAACCCGCGCTAAGCTGGCGAATTATTAAACGGCTTTACGGCTTGCTCAACCTGGTTTTCATTCCCTGCGTGATAATAAGTCCTGTAACGCTTAACCCTTAACGGAAGACAACAGGAGCATCACATGAAGAGACGTTATGCCGTTCTGACTGCTGCACTGCTTGCCACCGCAAGTTTCTCGACGCTGGCGGCCCAGCCCGTAAGCGCCACGCAAGCGCAAAACCTGCAAAGCGCGGGCACCGTTTCCATCAGCGGCGTACGCGGCTCGCTGGATGACGCAACGCGCCATCTGTCGCAAAAAGCGCAAGAGGAAGGTGCCAGCGGCTATCGTGTTATTGGTGTACAAACTCCGGGCGACTCCAGCCTGTGGAGCGGCACCGCAGAGATTTATCGTTAATTCCCTCCAGTAGTTATCCCTGTAGCCATCCCTTTACCGGTCAGCCCTCTGGCCGGTTTTTTTGTGCACCGCGACGGATTATTACAATTCATCTTGTGCAGCCTGGCGGTATTTTTTGCTTCGTTCTTGCAGAACGGGTAGGATTCATCGCCGTAAATTCCCAGCCCGCCACGCGACATCGTTCCGCCGCTGTGACACCGGGTTTTTACCCCATTTCGCACCGCCATACGCAATCGTTTGGTTACGCGGTGATTGATGGTCAGGACAAACAGGATAGCTATGAAATCAACTAAAAAAACCGCAGCCGAACAACGCGCTGCGAAAAGACGCTGGCTCAACTCGCACGACAGCGGTTACCACAAAGCAATGGGTAACCGCCAGGTACAAATGATCGCCATCGGCGGTGCTATCGGTACCGGTCTGTTCCTCGGTGCTGGCGCGCGCCTGCAAATGGCCGGTCCTGCACTGGCGCTGGTTTATCTGGTGTGCGGTATCTTCTCCTTCTTTATCCTCCGAGCGTTGGGCGAACTGGTGTTACATCGTCCTTCCAGCGGCAGCTTTGTTTCTTATGCGCGTGAATTCCTTGGGGAAAAAGCGTCTTACGTTGCGGGCTGGATGTATTTCGTTAACTGGGCGATGACCGGTATCGTCGATATCACCGCAGTCGCGCTTTATATGCACTATTGGGGCGCGTTTGGCGATGTGCCGCAGTGGGTGTTTGCGCTAGGCGCGCTGGCGATTGTCGGCACCATGAACATGATCGGCGTGAAGTGGTTCGCCGAGATGGAGTTCTGGTTCGCGCTGGTGAAAGTGCTGGCTATCGTGGTGTTCCTGATTGTCGGCGTGGTGTTCCTCGGCAGCGGTAAACCGCTGGACGGCAATACCACCGGCTTCCATCTGATCACCGATAACGGCGGTTTCTTCCCGCACGGCTTGCTGCCAGCGCTGGTGTTGGTGCAGGGCGTCGTGTTCGCCTTCGCCTCGATTGAGCTGGTAGGTACCGCAGCAGGCGAATGTAAAGATCCCAAGACCATGCTGCCAAAAGCCATCAACAGCGTGATCTGGCGTATCGGCCTGTTCTACGTCGGTTCCGTGGTGCTGCTGGTACTGCTGCTGCCGTGGAATGCCTATCAGGCGGGGCAAAGTCCGTTCGTGACCTTCTTCTCCAAACTGGGTGTGCCTTATATCGGTAGCGTAATGAACATCGTGGTGCTGAGCGCCGCGCTGTCGAGCCTCAACTCGGGTCTCTATTCCACCGGCCGTATTCTGCGCTCCATGTCGATGGGCGGTTCTGCGCCACAGTTTATGTCGAAGATGAGCAAACAGCAGGTGCCGTATGCCGGCATTCTGGTCACCGTTGCCGTTTACATCATCGGCGTGGTGCTGAACTACTATGTGCCGTCGCAGGTGTTTGAAATCGTTCTGAACGTGGCGTCACTCGGCATCATCTCGTCGTGGGCCTTTATCGTGGTGTGCCAGATGCGTCTGCGCAAAGCGATCAAAGAGGGTAAAGCCGAAGATGTCAGCTTCAAGCTGCCGTGGGCGCCGTTCACCTCCTGGTTGACGCTGCTGTTCCTGGTGAGCGTGCTGGTGCTGATGGCGTTCGACTATCCGAACGGGACGTACACCATCGCCTCGATTCCCCTGATTGCCGTGGTGCTCGTGCTGGGTTGGTTTGGCGTGCGCAAACGCGTTAATGCCGAAGCGATGAAAGAGCACGAACATCATGCTGACGACCAGGATGATGTATCGCCGAAACTGGCGGACGATAACGCGCGTTAATCGTAGCGATTCTCATCTACGGGGGCCTTTTGGCCCCCGTTTTTATTTCAATTCCCCTTCACTTGATCCCACGTCGGGATTTACCCCTTTGGGGTGATATAGCCCTGTTTAGCGTCAGGTTATTTTACGCACCATCTCTCTTTCCCCCGTTTAAGGTGAACCGATGGCGCTGTCGCGACGTGAACTCTTTACCGGGCAGCGCGTAGCGTCTGCTGACGGCATCGCTTTGCCATGGTGGCGGGGAGTGAAGGGTTGTGATGGCTGCGGCAAATGCGTCTCGGCCTGCGAAACCCACATCATCCGCCTGGCTGCCGGTGAAGTGCCGCACCTCGATTTTCTGCAGGGCGAATGCACGTTTTGCGCCGCGTGCATAGACGCTTGCCCGCAGCCGCTGTTCCACGCGCGTGAAACCGAGCCGTTTCCACAGCGCATTCGCATCGACAACCGCTGCATCACCTTCCTGGGCGTGAACTGCCGCAGCTGTCAGGAGAGTTGTGAACAGCAAGCCATCCGTTTCCAGCTGATGCCGAACGGCATCGCACAGCCTGAAACCCTTCCGCAGCATTGCACCGGTTGCGGCGCCTGCATCGCGCCTTGCCCGGTCTCAGCCACAGGATTACATCATGAACCATGAAAACAGTTGGCACGTCTGCGGCCTGGTGATTCAGGCGCGGCCGGCGTCGATTCCCGCCGTAAAAAGTGCGCTGCTGGCCTTTGCCGATTGCGACATCGCCGCGGAAGACGCCGCGCGCGGCACGCTGGCGGTGACGCTGGGTGCCGTGGATAGCGCCGCGCTGCTGCGCAATATTGAAGAGAGCCGCAACATCGCTGGCGTGTTGGCGGTATCGCTGGTCTATCAGCAGCAAGACGAAATTGAAGAACCTTGTAAGGAAGCATCATGAGCATAAGTCGTCGTGATTTTATGAAGGCCAATGCGGCGGCTGCTGCTGCAACGGCTGCAGGACTCACCATTCCCACCGTCACCAAAGCCGCGACCTCGCTGGCTGCGCCAATTCGCTGGGAAAAAGCGCCGTGTCGATTCTGCGGTACCGGCTGTGGCGTGCTGGTTGGCACCCAGGATGGCCGCGTAGTGGCGTCGCAGGGCGATCCGCAGGCAGAAGTGAACCGCGGTCTGAACTGTATCAAAGGCTATTTCCTGCCGAAGATCATGTACGGGAAAGATCGTCTGACCCAGCCGCTGCTGCGCATGACCGACGGTAAATATGCCAAAGAGGGCGAGTTCACCCCGGTCAGCTGGGATCAAGCCTTCGACATCATGGAAGAGAAGTTCAAAGCGGCGCTGAAAGCCAACGGCCCGGATTCGGTTGGCATGTTCGGTTCCGGTCAGTGGACGGTGTGGGAAGGTTATGCGGCCTCCAAGCTGATGAAAGCCGGTTTCCGCACCAACAACCTCGATCCCAATGCGCGTCACTGCATGGCTTCAGCGGTGGTTGGCTTTATGCGCACCTTCGGCATGGACGAACCGATGGGCTGCTACGACGACATCGAGCAGGCCGACGCTTTTGTGCTGTGGGGCTCCAACATGGCGGAGATGCATCCGATTCTGTGGTCACGTATTACCGCGCGTCGTCTCAGCCGTGAGAATGTCAAAGTGGCGGTGCTTTCCACCTATCGTCATCGCAGTTTTGAGCTGGCCGACAACGCGATGGTGTTCACACCGCAGAGCGATCTGGCGATCCTCAACTTCATCGCCAACTACATTATTCAGAACAACAAGGTTGATAAAACCTTCCTGCAGAATCACGTTACGCTACGTAAAGGCGTGACCGACATCGGTTACGGTTTGCGCTCCACCGATCCGCGTCAGGCTTCGGCGAAGAACCCGGACAGCGGCGAATCCACGCCGATGAGCTTTGACGAGTTTGCGAAGTTTGTCTCTGAGTACACGGTGGAAAAAGCCAGCGCAATGAGCGGTGTGGAGAAAGATCAACTCATCGCCCTCGCCGAGCTGTATGCCGATCCGAAAGTCAACGTGGTGTCGTACTGGACCATGGGCTTCAACCAGCATACGCGCGGCGTGTGGGCCAATAACCTGTGCTACAACCTGCACTTATTGACCGGCAAAATTTCACGTCCGGGCACCGGTCCGTTCTCGCTCACCGGCCAGCCGTCGGCGTGCGGCACGGCGCGTGAAGTCGGCACCTTTTCGCACCGTTTACCGGCGGACATGGTGGTCAATAATGACAAACACCGCGCCACCGCCGAGAAGCTGTGGAAGCTGCCGCAGGGCACGGTGCCGGCCAAAATTGGTTTGCATGCCGTGGCGCAGGATCGCGCGCTGAAAGATGGCAAGCTCAACGCCTACTGGGTGATGTGTAACAACAACATGCAGGCCGGTCCGAACCTGACGCAGGAGCGTATGCCGGGCTGGCGCGATGAGCGCAACTTCATCGTAGTCTCCGATCCCTATCCCACCGTCAGCGCCTTGTCGGCTGACCTGATTCTGCCCACTGCGATGTGGGTGGAGAAAGAGGGCGCGTATGGCAACGCCGAGCGTCGTACTCAGTTCTGGCATCAGCAGGTGAAAGCGCCGGGCGACGCGAAATCCGATCTGTGGCAGCTGGTGAATTTCTCCAAACGTTTCAAAGTAGCGGAAGTGTGGCCGGAAGCGCTGCTGGCGCAGAATCCGGAGCTGCGCGACAAAACGCTGTTTGATGTGCTGTACGCCAACGGCCAGGTCAACCAATTCCCACTGAGTGAAGTGGCAGATGATCAGTTGAATGATGAAGCGCGCGAGTTTGGTTTCTACATCCAGAAAGGCTTGTTCGAAGAGTACGCCAGCTTTGGACGCGGTCACGGCCACGATCTTGCGCCGTTCGATGCTTACCATCAGGCGCGCGGCCTGCGCTGGCCGGTGGTGGATGGCAAAGAGACGCGCTGGCGCTATCGCGAAGGTTACGACAGCTACGTCAAAGCCGGTGAAGGCGTGCGTTTCTACGGCAAGCCGGATGGTAAAGCCACCATTTTCGCGCTGCCCTACGAACCGCCAGCCGAATCGCCGGATGATGAGTACGACCTGTGGTTCTGTACCGGTCGCGTGCTGGAACACTGGCACACCGGCACCATGACGCGTCGCGTGCCGGAGCTGCACCGCGCAGTGCCGCAGGCGCTACTCTATATACATCCGCTGGATGCCAAAGAGCGCAATTTCCGTCGCGGCGAGAAAGTCCGCGTGGTGTCGCGTCGTGGCGAAACCCTTGCCACCGTGGAAACGCGCGGTCGCAATCAGCCGCCCAAAGGTCTGGTATTTATGCCGTTCTTTGATGCGGGCGTGCTGGCCAACAACGTCACGCTGGACGCCACCGATCCGCTGTCGAAGCAGACCGATTACAAAAAATGCGCCGTCAAGCTGGTTAAAATTTAAGGCAGGATGCAATGAAACCCTTAATCACACTTGTTACTTTGGCCGCCCTGATGCTGGGCAGCACGGTTTACGCCCACAACGGCGTCGATCTCAATCAGTCACCGGAAGTGACGGCCACGCAACAGGGCACCATTCATCAGCCCAAAGAGCAGAGCCGCAAGCCGTTGAACTACGTGAATCAGCCGCCGGTGATCCCGCATAGCGTCGATGGCTATCAGGTGACGAAAAACGTGAACCGTTGCCTGCAGTGTCACGGCACGCAGAGCTATCTCACCACCGGCGCGCCTCGCGTTAGTCCAACGCACTTCACCGATCGCGATGGACTGGTGAGCAGCACCGTGTCGCCGCGTCGCTACTTCTGCCTGCAGTGTCACGTACCGCAAACCGATGCCAAACCGGTGGTGGAAAACACCTTCAAACCGGCTGACGGCTTCGGTAAGTGAGGACATGATGAAAGAGAAACTTCTGCGCATCTGGCGCTGGTGGCGGCGTCCGAGCCGTCTGGCGCTCGGTACGCTACTGATTCTGGGCTTTGCTGGCGGCATCATTTTCTGGGGCGGCTTCAACACCGCAATGGAGATGACCAACCGCGAGCAGTTCTGTATCGGCTGCCATGAGATGCGTAATAACGTCTATCAGGAATATATGCAGACGGTGCACTACAACAACCGCAGCGGCGTGCGCGCCACCTGTCCGGATTGTCATGTGCCGCACGAGTGGGGCCCGAAAATGCTGCGTAAGATCCAGGCGAGCAAAGAGGTGTATGCCAAGATTTTCGGCATCATCGATACGCCGCAAAAGTTCGAGGATCATCGCATCAAGCTGGCGCAAAACGAGTGGCGCAGAATGAAAAACAACAATTCGCAGGAGTGTCGTAACTGCCACAACTTCGATTATATGGATTTCACCGCGCAGAAAACCGTGGCCGCGAAGATGCACAGCAAAGCAGTTGAGGAAGGGAAAACCTGTATCGATTGCCACAAAGGTATCGCGCACCATCTGCCCGATATGAAAGACCAACCCAACGGTTTTTGAGGCCTAACAACGCGGCAAGAATGGGCGTAATGCCGATCACTACCGCAGCGCATCAAACCACTGCACAATCCGTAGCGGCGCGATTTATCGCGCAACCCATTGCGCCGCTACACTCTGTGCACTGAGTCAGGAGCGCCCATCACGGCGACCGGCCTCACAATTCAGATAGTTTTCCCCGCCGCTTCGGCCTATCATCTCAGGCTCCCTCAATTTAGCAGTGGAGCGGTTATGTCGTTAAAGATCAACATCATCAAAGACAAGTTGCTGTCAGAAAACTGGTTTGTGCTGCGCAACTTCACCTACGAACTCACCCGCAACAACGGCGAAGTCGTGCGCCATAAGCGCGAAGTGTACGATCGCGGAAACGGTGCCACCATCCTGCTGTACAACACTGAAAAAAATAGCGTGCTGCTGGTGCGTCAGTTCCGCATTGCCACTTATGTCAATGGCAATGAAAGTGGCGAACTGATTGAGACCTGCGCCGGGCTGCTGGATGACGACTCGCCGGAAGATTGCATCCGCAAAGAAGCGATAGAAGAGACCGGCTATCAGGTGGGTAAGGTCGATAAAGTTTTTGAAGCCTACATGTCGCCGGGCGGCGTGACTGAACTGATCCACTTCTTCGCCGCGGAATACAGCGATGCACAGCGCGCCAACAAGGGCGGTGGCGTTGAGGATGAAGAGATTACCGTGCTGGAGCTGAGTTTCCCGGAGGCGCTGGCGATGGTGAAAGATGGCCGCATTCGTGACGGTAAAGCCATTATGCTGCTGCAGCATGCGCAGATTGCCGGTTGGTTGCAGGCGTAAACATAATCTCCCAATCGCACAGTTTCGTAGCGGCGCGATTCATCGCGCAATAAATTGCGCCGCTACAGCAATGTGTGGCCATCTTGCCTTACACACACTCTCCCAACGTTTCCGGGACGCATTGCGGATACGCCTGCAGTCTTGCCAGTGCTTCGGCATACGAAGGCATCGAGTGCGCTGCACCGGAGCGTTCCACACACAGCGAAGCATAAGCTGAAGCAAACAGCGCCGCCTGCGGCAGTTCATCGCCGGAAGCCAGCCGCGCCGCCAGTGCGCCATTAAACGCATCGCCCGCGCCGGTGGTATCCAGCGGCTGAGCCGGGAACAGCGGAATTCGCAGCGGCGGCTGGTCTGCTACTGACAGCAACGCACCGCAAACCCCCAACGTAATAATCACCTGACGCGCCCCTTTGCGATGCAGCTTCTCTGCGGCTTGCTGCGCGCTGGCGAAGTCGGTGACCTTCACGCCGGTCAGCTGCATCGCTTCGGTGCTGTTAGGCGTCAGCAAATCCACTTTTGCCAGCAGCGCATCGGTGACCTTCTGCCACGGCGCAGGATTCATAATCACAAAGGTGCCACCGGCGCGCGCGTTGTCGATCATGCGCTGAATGGCGCTGAGATTATTCTCCAGCTGCACCAGCAGAATATCGGCTGCCGCAACGGTGGGTTGGCAGCGCGTCACCTCGGCGGCTGTTACGGTGGTGTTCGCGCCGGGATAGACCGAAATCATGTTCTCGGCATCGTCCCCGGCGACATAAATCAGCGCATTGCCGGTCGGTTTCTCCTTGCAGGTAAACAAGGTAATGGCATCGAAACCGGTCTTTTCCAGATGGCGACGCGCAAACATGCCGAAGTCATCATTACCAATCTTACCGATATAGTGCACGCGCGCGCCGGCGCGCAGCGCGGCCGTCGCCTGATTCGCGCCTTTGCCGCCCGGTCCCATCATGCTGGTATGGGCGGTGAGCGATTCGCCCGGCATCGGAAAGCGGTTCATTACCGCGACTACGTCGAGGTTGAACGAGCCAAACACACACACTTTTCCTTTCATCATGCACTCCTGAACAGACGTTCGGCGGCTAAACAGGCACCGCGACAACCGGTGTGGTCGGTGGATTGGCTAAACACGATCTTCAAACCCTCACGCGTGGCGGGTGGACGAAGATGCTGCTGAATCTGGCTGCGCAGCTGTGCCAGCGGGAAGTCCGCCATCGCCAGCACGCCGCCGCCCAGAATCAGGTATTCCGGATCGAGGATGTTCATCTCGGTGGCAATCAGTTGCGCCAGCCGCTGTACAAAAGCCTGCAGCTCCGGATGCTCACGATGCTGGGTAAACAGCGCCGACATGTTGGTATCCGGCACATGGGTGCTCGCCCAGCGACTCAGCCAATGGCCCGACGTCACGGTTTCCGCACAGCCACGATTGCCGCACGGGCAGGGCAGATCGTTGCCGGCAACAGGCACATGACCAAGCTCACCCGCGCCACCGTGTTGACCATGATAAAACTGGCCGTTAAGCCACAGGCTGTTGCCCATGCCGGTGCCGGGATACAAACCCACCGCGCTGTCTGGCAGCTGCTCCAGCTGCAGTAAATCCCACAGCATCAGATGGTTAACATCTTTGTCCATCGCCACCGGTACGCCAAGGCGTTCGGTGAGGCGCGCGGCAACCGGTTGCTGGTCCAGCGCCTGAATAAACGGCAGCGAAATCACCTGCTGGCGGTCGCGGCTGAGAATGCCGGGTAACCCGAGCATCACGCCGCTAACTGGCTGCTGCTCCAGCGTTTCGCTGATTAACTGGCCCAACGCGTTAAGTGCATCAGGCTGCTGCGCCCAGCTGGCCGTCGGCACTTTACGGAAGCTCGACCAAACGCGGCCTGCTTCCATCAGCTGCAGACGTGTGCCGGTGCCGCCAATGTCGATACCAAGCCAGCATTTTTTCATGCGGATACCTGCGCCAATCCCTGAGCCTCATCAATGCTTTCGCGCATCATATTCCAGGCGGTTTCCAGATCGTCGTGAATATTGAACAGGCCGGAGGTGCCGACAATCAGCACTTCTGCGCCCGCGCCGACCAGCGTGTTGTAGGTGCGGGTGTTACAGGAACCGTCGATCTCAATCAGATATTGATAGCCGTTGGCCTGCTTCAGCGCTTTCAGCTCCTGTACCTTCTGCACCATTTCCGGAATAAACGGTTGTCCGGCGTAGCCTGGGTCTACCGTCATCACGGTGATCTTATCCACCAGATGAATGTAGTGATGAATAAAGGAGACCGGCGTAGCAGGATTAAGCACCACGCCGACTTTCTTGCCGAAGCTGCGGATCATATTGATCACCCGGAATGCATCGCGGTTGATGGTTTCAGCGTGCGGGCAGATGTAATCGGCACCCGCTTTGGCAATCACTTCAATGAAATCGGTGGGCTGCTCGACCATCAAATGCACATCCAGCGCCACTTTGGTGAACGGGCGAATCTGCTCAATAAAGAACGGTGACAGCGTGATATTTTTCACGTAGTGACCATCCATAATGTCGATATGCAGGAAGTCGGCGCGGGAGTCCAGCACGGCGAGCTGGTGCTTGATCTCCATCAGATTCATACACATCAACGACGGGGAGACTTGAATACGCATCATACTTCCTTTTTTTCGGTCAAAGGGTTAAGCGCCGCCGCCAGTTTGCTGAGCTTGACGGCACGATGTTCGTTAAAGCGAGTTTTGAATTGTTTGAAGGCCAACACCACAATCAGCACCGCGCCCCACATTGCCAGGCTAACGTGCTGGCTGATGTTCATCAGGTTGAAGCCGGTGGAGAGCACTTGCAGGGCGATCAGCGCCAGCACCACGCCGGTCACGCGACCAAATCCGCCATTCGGGTCGGTGCCGCCGAGGATAATGGCCAGCACCGTCAGCAGCAGATAAGCATCGCCGTAACCCATACGCGCCGAGTTGAAGCGCGCCATCATGATCAAACCGGCCAACACACACAGCAGGCTGGAGATGACGTACACCAGAATCACCATGCGATGCGTATTGATGCCGCTAAACCAGGTGGCGTTGATGTTGCTGCCGCCCATGTAGATGCATTTACCGGCGCGGGTTTTGCCGAGGAACAGCGCCAGCAGCGCGGCGGCAAACAGGAACACCCACAGCGGCAGTGGAACGCCGAGCAGCGTGTTGGAACCGAGCGCCTGCACCACCGACGGCATGCCGCTGACGGCCGCGCCTTTGGTCAGCCAGATGCCGATGCCGTTCAGCGTCATCATGGTCGCCAGCGTCACCAGAATCGGGTGCGCACCGATGCGCGTTACCATCACGCCGGTAATCACGCCAATCAGCGCGGCAATCAGCATCGCGCCGATGATGGCGATGAACAGCCACAACAGTTGCATACCGGTTCCCGCATCGGCGGGCAGGGCGCGCATCAGCGTCCAGGCGATAAACAGCGCCGTCAGGTTGGCGGTGGCGATGATTGCCAGATTCAGTCCGCCGCTGAGAATGGCGATAAACATCGCCAGCGTCAGCAAGCCCAGTTCGGGCAGCTGAAATGCCATGCTCATAAAGGTCGAATCAGTGAGAAAGCGGCCCGGCAACATGACGGTAAAGATCGCCAGCGCCAGCGCGATTAACAGCATCAGGCCGATATTGGTGCCGTCCGGACGCAGAGCAGAGAGTGATTTCATGTTGATGCGGCTCCCGTTAGACGAAACTGACATCAGTTTCTTTACGTTTTTTGTAGTGAGTCACGGCGATGGCCACCATGATTACGCCGCCCACCACGATGTTCATGAAGTAGTTGGAGACGCCAATCAGGTTGAGGCCGTTCTTCAGGATGGCGATGAGGAACACGCCCATTAAGGTGCCGCTCACCGTGCCTTTGCCGCCCATCAGGCTGGCACCGCCCAGCACCGTGGCGGCCAGCACATCCAGCTCGCCGCCGACCAGCGCATTTGGCACCACTTCGCCCATGCGATAGACCTGCACCAAGCCGCCAATCGCCGCCATGGCACCCAGCCAGCCATAGGCGAAGACATGAATCAGACCGACGCGAATACCGATGCGGCGCGCCGATTCCGCATCGCCGCCCACCGCATACAGTTGGCGACCGAGATTGGTTTTGTTCAGCAGCAGCGCGGTGAGTCCGGCAATCACCAGCATGGTCACCAGCGGCAAGCCAATCTGGAAGCTGTTGCCTTGCCAGGTGAATGGCAGCACGCTGCGCAGCGTGATCCACCAGTCCGGCAGCGAATAGAGGCTTTTGCCGCCGGTTACCCACATCAACAGGCCAAACAGCAGCGACTGCATGCTGATGGTGATGATGATCGAGACGACGCGCAGCGTGGTGATCAGCAGGGCGTTGATCACGCCAAACAGCGTGCCGCACACCACCGCCAGCAGGATGCTGAGCAGGGCGTTATCAAACTGGAACTGCACAAACAGCGAGGCGATCAGGTATTGCACCACCGACGCCACCGCAGCAAAGGAGATATCGATGCCGCCGGTCACCAGCACCACAAACAGGCCGAGGGCAAAGATGCCGGTCACGGCGTAGCTTTCTGCCAGATCCAGCAGGTTTTGCACCGTCAGGAACTGATCGCTGGCGGCAGAGAAAAACACAATGAACGCCAGCAAAACCCAGGCCAGCCAGCCCTGGCTGGAGCTCGGACGTAAACGAGAAAAATCAGGCATTGATCACCTCCGCCAGCTGCTGTTGCTCAACGGTATCGGGTTGGTATTCGGCATGAACGGTGCCATCACGGAAGTGCAGGATGCGGTCGCAGTTGTACCAAACCTCCGGCACTTCGTCGGAAATCAGGATGATCGACAAACCCTCTTTTGCCAGCAGATGAATCAGTTGATAGATGCTGGCTTTAGCGCCGACATCCACGCCAACGGTGGGCGAATCGAGGATCAGGATGCGCGGCTGGGTCAACACCCATTTCGCCAGCACGATTTTCTGCTGGTTGCCGCCGGACAGCGTGGAGATGGCCAGATTGGGATCGGCAACACGCACGCCAAGCTGCTGAATCCACTGCAGGATCAGCTTGTTCTTGCGGTATTCATCAATCAGGTGGAAACGGTTTTGCAGCTTGTCGAGGATCGGCAGCACCATGTTGTCGGCCACCGATTGTTGCTGCACTAAACCCAGGGTTAAGCGATCTTCGGAGACGTAGCCGATGCCGGCTTTGATCGCATCTTCGTGCCCACGGAAGCGCACCGGTTTGCTGTCGAGCCAGATCTTGCCGCTGTCCGGTTTGGTCATGCCAAACAGCGACAGCGCCAGTTCGGTGCGTCCCGAGCCTAAAAGGCCGCACAGGCCCAGCACTTCGCCCTGATAGAGTTTGAAATTAACGTCATGGTATTGTCCGGCGCGCGTCAGTTTTTCGACTTCGAGGATCAGGCGATCGTCATGGCGCGTCGGCGTTTTCAGCTGATAGTCGAGCTTCAGGCCGGTCATCAGTTCGGTCAGATGATGCGGCGTCATCGCTTTGGCGGGCCAGCAGCCCATTTTGCGGCCGTCGCGGATCACCGTCACGCGATCTGAGATCTCCAGCACTTCATCCAGTCGATGGCTGACAAACACCACGCAGATGTTTTTGTCTTTCAGGTAACGCACGGTGCGCAGCAGCTGATTCACTTCGGTGCGCGTCAGCGACGCCGTCGGCTCATCCATGATCACCAGCCGCGCATCGGCGACCAGCGCGCGGCAGATCGCCACCTGCTGACGCTGCGCAATCGACAGCGACGCCACTTTCTCATCGAGATCGAGTTCAAACTTCAGTTCATCAATGATGCGCTGCGCAGTTTCACGCAGTTTGGCTTTGCGATGCCAGCCGAGCAGGCTATTCAGGTTGTGCTCGAAGGCGATGTTTTCCGCCACGCTAAGGTTGGGGAACAGCGACAGATCCTGATAAATCACCTGGATACCGAAGTCACGCGCCTGGCGAGTGGTCAGACGCGGAAAGCTCGGGCCGTCGCCCAGCGTGATACGGCTGCCGCTATCCGGGGCGTGCACCCCGGAAATGACTTTGATTAAGGTGCTCTTGCCACAGCCGTTGGTGCCAGCGAGACAGTGCACTTCGCCAGCCAGTAAGGTCAGCGAGATATCGCTCAGTGCGCGGTTGCCACCAAATGTTTTCGACAAGTTGTCGAGCGCAATCAGCGTCTGTGGGATCACCTCATTCATCATTACAGCCCCATTTTCACCAGTTTTGGCAGGTTCTCTTTGTCCAGGCTTTCGGTGTTGTTGCCGAGGATGGTGTGGGTCGCCTCGTCAACTTTCACTTTGCCCAAACCCTCGATGGTCATTCCGTCGGTGATTGGCTCTTTCTTCTGCATCATGTCGGCGATACGCACGAACACTTCGCCTGCGGTTTGTGGATTCCAGATGTAGCCGCCTTTGATCGCGCCACGCTGCACCAGCGATGCGCCCTGGCCAGGACTAAAGGCGCCAATTACGCAGACCTGATCGATCTTGTTACGGTTCATCACCGCGCGACCGGCGCCAATCGGACCTTGTGAACCAAAGGCCATAATCCCTTTCAAATCCGGATATTTGGACATCAGTTCGTTAGTGGTGCGAATCGAGTCATCCAGCGATTCGCCGACGCCAAACTTGTCGGTGACCATCTGCATCTTCGGATAGTGTTCTTTCTGATAATTCAGCGCTGCGTCGGTCCACTGCTGGTGCAGCGGCACGGTCAGGCTGCCGACGTACATGGCGTATTTGCCCTCTTCATGCATGCATTTCGCCAGCGCTTTCATATGGTTGATGCCGTGCGTCGGCGCATCCACCAGTTCGAAGTCCCAGTTAGCGCCTTTCTGATCCGGCGATTCGTGGGTGATCACTTCAATACCGGCATCACGGGCGCGCTTCAGCACCGGTTCCAGCACTTTCGGGTCATTTGGCACCACGCCAATGATGTCGACCTTCTGGGCAATCAAATCTTCGATAGCGCGCACCTGCAGAGCCGGATCGGCCGCCGTTGGTCCCACCATCCACGCGTCAATGCCGCGTTTCGCCGCTTCACTCTTGATGCCCGCTTCCATGGCGTTGAACCACGGAATACCGCCAATTTTCACCACGATGCCCATGCGTAATTTGTCAGCAGCCTGCGCGCCGGAGGCGGCAAACAGGGCGAGCAGAGAACAGGCGATAAGATGTTTTTTCATAAAGACTCCGATTTAATTTTTTATTAGCTGCATAGAATGGCTGCGCTGGGAGCAATCAATAATATTGACGCCGTTCCACGCTAATTCTTGTTCCAGCTCTTTGTCTTTTAATTGGTCAGTAATGAGAAAGTCCACATCGCGATAATGACAAATACGCGCGAATGAGGGCCGCAGGAATTTACTTCCGTCCAGCAGCAGATGTTTTCTTTCCGCTGCTAATAACATTTGCTGTTTTAAATGTGCGTTGTTTTCGTTACCTTCACGTAAATAACCGTCATTGCCTAAACTGCTACAGGAGAAAAAGATCTTATTGATCTGAAATTCCCTGAGCGGTTGCTCGGCGACGACGCCGTGGAAATCTTCATAACGGTCAGAATATTCTCCCCCCAGACAGATGGTGCGGATGCTGCCGCGCGCCGCAAGGGTTTGTACAATCCTGATGGAATTGGTTAATACCGTTAATTCAATATCCGGCAGCTGTCGCGCTAAATACCAGCAAGTGGTGCTGCTATCGAGTAATATACAATCGCCGGGGCTAATGAAATCGAGTGCGCGTTTGGCAATAGCCATTTTTGCATCAACATGTTCATTGACTCTCTGGCGGAAAGATAATTCATACTCGTTAACACCTCGCGTATTTCCCTGAATGTTGGCGGCCTGTCGTTTTGCTGGTACCGCACCACCGTGACTGCGTTGTAACAGACCACGTTTCTCCAGCTGCGTTAAATCACGCCGAATAGTTTCTTGTGAAACCTGACATAACGTGACTAATTCAGCGACAATGACCCGACCATTTAAATTTAATTCGTCAATAATTCGCTGCTGTCTTTCAATCGGCAACATAACTAACCTCCGATGGCTATAAATTACTGGATAGCGCATTTGGAAAGTGTGGGCTGCGCACGAGTCCACAGTCACCAAAACGCCTTGGCTGATTAGAGTGATCTGGATCCGTCTTATATGTAAATGAGATGTCTGGTTATCAAAATTAAGTGATATGTCTCACATAAATAAGCCTAATGGCGCGAAATCCGCGTTCTACGCGCGTTGCAAATCCAAAACATGGATTTAACCTAACATGACCGCTTATGACCGTTTGTGTGTATTTGACCGTTTTGTGATGAGTTAACAAGAGTCCGACGAATCCGATTGAGCAGTAATCGGTCAAAACGGATGATGAGCGCTTGCCCCATCCAGTTCCCGTTCGCCACAGGTGACGGCTTTTTCAGCGGTTAACCTCGCTTTTAGGGCCGGCTCACAGTTTAGGCCTGCTGACAGCGTTCCCGTTGCGCTATTATTTTCTTTCCAGGAATTTGGGGACCGATTTTTTGATGTCGTATTGGATGAAGTTACTGCTTTTATTGCCCTTTCTTTTTGTCGCGTGCGTTCAGGCTCAGCCACTGCAAAAGTCATTTTCCGACTGGCAACTGACCTGTAACAACGCGGCTTTTTGCGTGGCACGCAGTTTTCCCGGTGACAACGGCTTAGTAATGACGCTCTCACGTCATGCTGGCGTCAACGATCGTCCCTTGCTGCGTATTGATTACGGCAGCGCCTACAGCGGTGAGCTGCCGGGCGGCCCGCTCAAGGATAACCTGCTACTCGATCAACGCCGTCTCACACCAGACCTTAAACACTGGACGGTGGAACCGCATCATCTGGCGACCAGTAATGCTATCGCCATCGACGAGTTTCTGGCGCAGACGCTGGATGCGCAAAATCTGCAGCTGACCTATAAAGCCAACGCCACCATTCCGCTTAGCGGCATGAAGGCGGCATTACTGTTGATGGATGACGTGCAGGGCCGCGTCAACGGTGCCAGCGCCTGGGTGAAGCGTGGCGACCGCGTGCAGTGGGATGTACCGCCGCAGCCAGCGTTGCCGGCGTTACCTTCGCCATTACCGCCGCCGCCGCCGCTGACGCAGGAAGAGACCAGCGGTTTAATTGATTTTGGTACCTGGCGGGTGAATACCGATAACTGCTCGCTCGATCCACTGCGGCGTGAAGTGAGCGTGTCGCCGCTGACCGACAGCAAAGCGCTACTGCTGATCAGCTGCGAAACCGGTGCGTATAACGTGATCGATCTGGCCTTTGAAGTGACGCGCACGCAGCCTTATGTATCGCGCGGTCTGAGCTTAACGCTGCCGTTTACGCCGCCGTCACGCGGAGATAATCAGCTGGAGTTGGTGAACGCGGAATTTGATGCCAGCCATGGATTGCTCTACACCTTCAGTAAAGGACGTGGTTTGGGGGATTGCGGCGTGGCAACGCGCTGGCAGTATGACGGCAACGAGTTTGTGCTGGCGGAGTATGCGGAAGAGAAGACCTGCGATGCGTGGCACAGCAGTGAGGATTGGCCAACACTCTGGGTCACTGAATCGCAAAATCCGGCGCAGTCGCGTTAATACCACGTGCAGCATTAAATCATTGCACATTCCGTAGCGGCGCGATTTATCGCGCAATGAATTGCGCCGCTACAGCCTGCACCACAACCCAGTTAGCGGATGGCTTGCACCGTCATCGGTGAACCCGATTGATTGCCCACCAGCTCGGTCAGCATATTATTCACGCCATCGCTCATCGGGGTGAAACGCGTTAACGGCGAGCGAGTCACCACCACAAACACGCCGACGTTGTGCTGCGGCACCATCGCCATATAGGTAATGAAGCCGCCGCCACCGCCGGTTTTCTGAATAATCCCCGGACGACCTTCCTTTGGCCCCATATAGACCCAACCCATGCCCAGCGCATCGGCGCGGCCCGGCACATCCATGCCTTCCACTTTGGTTAGCTGGTCACGACGATAAATCAGCGTTTGCAGGCGATCAATTTGCGGCGTGCGGTGATTCACCGCCGAGTTAAGGAACTGCTGCATCCAGCGGCCCATATCGTCTGGCGTTGAGTAAACGCCGCCGCTACCGATGGCCGCAAGCGTGTTGTTACACGGACTGGCACCTTTCTCGGCAATCATCAGACGCTGACACTGATCCGGTGACGGCGTAAAGGTGGTGTCTTTCATGCCCAGCGGACGCGTTATCAACTGCTGGAACAGTGCTGGATAGGGCATGCCCGCCGCTTTGGCGAGCGCATCGCTCAGCAGATCAAAGCCCAGGTTGGAATAGGCGGCATTGGTGCCTGGCGCGGCCTTTAATGCCGCTCCGCTCAGCCACTGCCAGCGATCGGACTTGGTCGGCCAGACAAACACCGGACGATGCGGTTTACCGCCGGGCTGCTCGCGCGGCAGGCCGCTGGTGTGGGTGGAGAGGTTAATCAGGCGAATCGGCTGGCCGTTATAGCTTGGCACGCGCGCGCCAGGCGGCGCGTATTTGCTGAGCGGATCGTCAAGACGCAGTTGACCGCGTTCGGCCATCTTCACCATCACTTCGCTGGTCATCAGCTTGCTGAGCGAGGCAATACGAATCACCGAATCGGGCTGCGGACGCACGTTGTTGCCGGGGCGCGTATCACCAAAGCTGGCGAAAACCCGCTGATTGCCATCAATCGCCACCAGCGCCATGCCGGTTGCGCCGCTGCCATAGAAAATGTGCTCGGCGTAGCGATCAACAATTTGCGATGCCAACAGCGGATCGGGCGACGACTGCGCCATGCTTTTTAATGGAAGCACTGTAACCATTAAGGCCAGTAAAAAAGGAGTACGTTTTTTCAACGGGAAAGCGTCCGCTATAAGAATCGGAGGAAAGCTTATAGTAATCAGTTTGCGCGAGGCGTGAAGGGGGCAGGGCGGATTTTTTTCTGTTTCAGGCTGTGATCAAAAAATGGCCCTTACGCCAAAAAGACGCAGGGCCAGATCGATTAGTGCGGCTTGAGTAAAGCTTCAGTATGGCTGACGATGTTCTCGACGGTGAAACCGAATTCCGGGAACAGTTTGCCGGCGGGGGCTGACTCACCAAAGGTGGTCATACCGACAATCGCGCCATCCAGACCAACATACTTGTACCAGTAATCAGCAATACCGGCTTCGACCGCCACGCGCGCTTTCACGCCGGATGGCAGCACCGATTCGCGATACGCAACGTCCTGCTTATCAAACACGTCGGTGCTCGGCAGCGAAACCACGCGAATCTTGTGGCCAGCAGCGGTGAGTTTATCTGCCGCGCCCAGCGCGATTTCAATCTCCGAACCGGTGGCGATGATGATCGCATCCGGCGTGCCGTTGCTGTCCTGCAGCACATAGCCACCGCGCGCAATATTCGCCACCTGCTCTTTGCTACGCTCTGGCTGCAGCAGGTTCTGACGCGACAGGATCAGCGCGGTTGGCCCATGATGGCGCTCAACGGCGGCTTGCCACGCCACGGCGGTTTCCACCTGATCGCACGGACGCCACACACTCATGTTTGGCGTAACGCGCAGGCTGGCAATCTGCTCAACTGGCTGGTGTGTCGGACCATCTTCGCCGAGGCCGATGGAGTCATGCGTATAGACCAGCACCTGACGCGCCTTCATCAGCGCCGCCATGCGCACCGCATTACGCGCGTACTCGACGAACATCAGGAAGGTAGCGGTGTATGGCACGAAGCCGCCGTGATGCGCGATGCCGTTGCCGATCGCCGTCATACCAAATTCACGTACGCCGTAGTGAATGTAGTTACCGGCACTATCCTCTTTGATCGATTTTGAGCCCGACCAGATGGTGAGGTTACTGGGTGCCAGATCCGCTGAGCCGCCGAGGAATTCCGGCAGCAGCTTGCCAAACACTTCCAGCGTATTTTGTGAGGCTTTACGGCTGGCGATTTTCTGTGGATTAGCCTGCAGCTCTTCAACAAACTTCTGCACTTCGCTACTCCAGTTAGCCGGCATTTCACCGCTCAGACGACGGGTAAACTCCTGCGCCAACTCGGGGTGTGCCTCTTTATAAGCGGCAAACTTATCATCCCAGGATTTCTCGCGCTGCGCGCCCGCTTCTTTGGCATCCCACTGCTGATAAATCTCTTTCGGGATCTCAAACGGCGGATAGTGCCAGCCCAGTTTCTGCCGCGTCAACGCCACTTCTTCTTCGCCCAGCGCCGCGCCGTGCGACTCCTCTTTACCGGCTTTGTTCGGCGAGCCGAAACCGATAGTGGTGCGACAGATAATCAGTGACGGCTTGTCGGTAACGCTTTGCGCCTCTTTAATCGCCGCAGCGATCGCTGCCGAATCATGGCCGTCGATACCTTCTGCGCTACCGATGACGTGCCAGTTGTAGGCTTCGAAACGTTTGTGCGTGTCGTCGGTGAACCAGCCTTCGGTTTCACCATCGATGGAGATGCCGTTGTGATCGTAGAAGCCAATCAGTTTGCCGAGACCGAGCGTACCGGCCAGCGAGCTCACTTCGTGCGAGATGCCTTCCATCAAACAGCCATCGCCCATAAACACGTAGGTGTGGTGATCGACGATGTCGTGGCCGGGACGGTTAAACTGCGCCGCCAGCGTGCGTTCGGCAATCGCTAAACCTACCGCGTTGGCCAGGCCCTGGCCGAGCGGACCGGTGGTGGTTTCCACGCCTGGCGTGTAACCGAGTTCGGGATGCCCCGGCGTTTTAGAGTGCAGCTGACGGAAGTTTTTCAACTCTTCCATCGGCAAGTCGTAGCCGGTGAGATGCAGCAGGCTGTAGAGCAGCATCGAGCCGTGACCGTTGGAAAGAATAAAGCGGTCACGATCGGCCCACGCCGGATTGTTGGGATTGTGTTTCAACACATCGCGCCATAACACTTCGGCGATATCTGCCATGCCCATCGGCATACCTGGGTGCCCGGAATTTGCTTTTTGTACCGCATCCATGCTGAGTGCACGAATTGCGTTAGCCAACTCTCTGCGTGAAGACATAAGGTTCTCCCTTGTGATTTGGCGATAGCGGATGAGCCAATGCCCATCCGCCATAAGAGTGAGTGCGGATTACAGACGAGAAGAGAGCACGTCTTCCAGCTTCTGCTGGTCGACGGCGAACTGACGAATGCCGTCTGACAGTTTTTCTACCGCCATCGGATCCTGATTGTGTTCCCAGCGGAATTCCGCTTCAGAAAGTGAAGCCGGCTGATGGAAACCTTCGGTTGATGGCTCCAGCTTACGCTCCAGCGGCGCGTCGCTGTTGGCCAGCTCTTCCAGCAGGTTAGGGGAAATGGTCAAACGGTCACAGCCGGCCAGCGCCTGAATCTGTTCCACTTTGCGGAAGCTGGCGCCCATGATGACGGTGCTGTAACGGTGCTTCTTGTAGTAATCGTAGATACGGCGCACAGATTTCACGCCCGGATCTTCATCAACCACATACGGATCCATCGGTTTGCGGGTATTGTACCAGTCGTAAATACGGCCAACAAATGGCGAGATCAGGAACACACCGGCTTCGGCACAGGCACGCGCCTGAGCGAAGGAGAACAGCAGCGTCAGGTTGCACTGAATGCCGTTTTTCTCCAGCTCCTCGGCGGCTTTGATGCCTTCCCAGGTTGACGCCAGTTTGATCAGAATGCGTGAGCGGTCGATGCCGTGCTCTTCGTACAGACGCACCAGCTTCTCGGCTTTGGTGACACACATGCCACGATCGAAGGAGAGGCGCGCATCCACTTCGGTCGAAACACGGCCCGGTATGCTTTTCAGAATTTCCATACCGAGGTTGATCGCCACTTTGTCGCTGGCGTTGATGATTTGCGTCTCTTTGCTGCCGCCCTGTTTTTTCGCGTAGTCGATGGCGTCATCAATCAGATGTTTATAACCCTCAAGACCGGCGGCTTTCAGAATCAATGAGGGGTTGGTGGTCGCGTCTTCTGGATTGTAATGGCGAATGGATTCGATATCGCCGCTGTCCGCCACCACGGTGGTGTATTGTTTCAATGCATCTAGCTGGTTCATCACTTAACTCCTTGATTAGCAATAATGTGGGCAAAGGTGTTGCACCCATTCCTGTTAAGTATTGGTCCAACACAGTGCTACAGACGTTACACGAAGAAAATGCGTTTTCTCTGATTGTGGCGTCGTGGCGCTTAAGAGGTGCGATAGTGAAAGGAGGACTGGCCTAAACGGTTCAGCTACGCTTTTTGCCATCAATAAGGATAGCAGGCTGTGCCGATCCCGCAGGCGAAGCGGTGGCAATCCGTGCCTTTCAGTCTGTGCGTTCTTTGAGCGCCTTCACCCTCTTTTGTGCCGCACATTCCTATACTGAATGCCTATTTAGCGATGCCAAAGGATGCCCAATGGACGATCAACTCAAGCAAAGCGCGCTCGATTTTCATCAATTTCCCACGCCCGGAAAAATTCAGGTTTCACCCACCAAACCGTTAGCCACGCAGCGCGATCTGGCGCTGGCCTATTCGCCCGGCGTCGCTGCGCCTTGTCTGGAAATTGCCGCCGATCCGCTGGCGGCGCGCAAATACACCGCGCGTGGCAATCTGGTGGCGGTGATCTCCAACGGCACCGCGGTGCTGGGGCTGGGTAACATTGGCGCGCTGGCGAGTAAGCCGGTGATGGAAGGCAAGGGCGTGCTGTTCAAAAAGTTCGCCGGCATTGACGTGTTTGATATCGAAATCGATGAGCGCGATCCCGATAAGTTGATTGAGGTGATTGCCGCGCTGGAACCCACTTTTGGTGGCATCAATCTGGAAGATATCAAAGCGCCCGAGTGTTTCTATATTGAGCAACAGCTGCGTGAGCGCATGCAGATCCCGGTATTCCACGACGATCAGCACGGCACGGCGATCATCTGTACCGCGGCGGTGCTCAACGGCTTAACCATCGTTAAAAAAGCCATCAGCGAGGTGCGGCTGGTGGTTTCCGGCGCAGGGGCTTCGGCGATTGCCTGCCTGAATCTGCTGGTAGCGCTCGGCATGCAGCAGCACAACATTGTGGTGTGCGATTCCAAAGGGGTGATCTATCGCGATCGCGAGCTGAATATGACGCCGACCAAAGCGGCCTATGCGGTGGCCGACAGCGGCGCACGCACGCTGGACGAGGTAATTGGCGGCGCGGATATTTTCCTTGGCTGTTCCGGCCCCAAAGCGCTGACGCCGGAGATGGTGCAGAAGATGGCGCAGGATCCGCTGATTCTGGCGCTGGCCAATCCCGAACCGGAAATCATGCCGCCGCTGGCCAAACAGGTGCGGCCCGACGCGATTATCTGCACCGGGCGCTCTGATTTCCCCAATCAGGTGAACAACGTGTTGTGCTTCCCGTTTATCTTCCGTGGCGCGCTGGACGTGGGTGCCACGGCGATCAATGAAGAGATGAAGCTGGCGGCGGTGCACGCGATTGCGGCGCTGGCGCAGGCGGAACAGAGCGATGTGGTGGCGTCGGCGTATGACGATCAGGATCTGAGTTTCGGCCCGGAATACCTGATCCCCAAACCGTTTGATCCGCGTTTAATCGTGCAGATTGCGCCCGCGGTGGCGAAAGCGGCGATGGAATCCGGCGTCGCCACGCGACCGATTGAGGATTTTGATGCTTATCGTGAGCAGCTCACCGAGTTCGTCTATAAAACCAACCTGTTTATGAAGCCAATCTTTTCGCAGGCGCGTAGAGATCCCAAACGCGTGGTGCTGGCAGAAGGCGAAGAGGTGCGCGTGCTGCACGCCACGCAGGAGCTGGTGACGTTAGGGCTGGCGAAGCCGATTCTGATTGGCCGGCCGAATGTAATCGCTATGCGTCTGCAAAAGCAGGGTTTGAAGATCGAGGCGGGCAAAGATTTTGAGATCGTCAATAACGAATCCGATCCACGTTTTAAAGAGTACTGGAATGAGTATTACCAGATCATGAAACGGCGCGGCGTGACGCCGGAAACTGCCCAGCGCGCGGTGATCGGCAATCCCACGCTGATTGGCGCGATCATGGTGCATCGCGGTGAAGCCGATGCGCTGATCTGCGGCACCATCGGCGATTATCAGGAACATTATGATGTGGTGGAGAAAGTGTTTGGGCTGCGAGAGGACGTGAAGGTGGCGGGCGCGATGAATGCGCTGCTATTGCCGAGCGGCAATACCTTTATAGCTGACACCTACGTTAATGAAGATCCCAGCGCAGAACAGCTGGCGGATATCACGCTGCTGGCGGCGGAAACGGTGCGACGCTTCGGCATTGAACCGCGCGTGGCGATGCTGTCGCACTCCAGCTTTGGCACCTCAAATGCGCCGGGCGCGCGCAAAATGCGCGACGTACTCGCGTTGATTCAGCAACGCGCCCCGGATCTGGAGATTGACGGCGAAATGCACGGTGATGCGGCGCTGGTCGAGAGCATTCGCCGTGAACTGATGCCGGACAGCCCGCTGAAAGGCACCGCGAATTTGCTGATTATGCCGAACGTCGAAGCGGCGCGTATCAGCTATAACCTGCTGCGCGTCTCCTGCTCCGAAGGTGTCACGGTGGGACCGGTGTTGATGGGGATCAGCAAGCCGGTGCATGTGTTGACGCGTATCGCCTCGGTGCGGCGCATCGTGAATATGGTGGCGTTAGCGGTGGTGGAGGCGCAGACCGAGCCGTTGTAACGACTTGATTGGCGAATGAGTTGCGCCGCAATGAAATTCTGCACACCTTGTCGCGGCGCCATTCATTGCGCGATAAATCGCGCCGCTACGGGGTGTGCGGTTGGTTAATTATGTAGCTTCAACCAATCTTTGACTGGCAGGAAATCGCGGTACAAGGCGGCTTCGGGGGAATCGGCTTCTGGCTGATAATCGTATTCCCAGCGCACCAGCGGTGGCATCGACATCAAAATGGATTCGGTGCGGCCGCCGGTTTGCAGCCCAAACAGCGTGCCGCGATCCCACACCAGATTGAACTCGACGTAGCGACCACGACGATAGAGCTGGAACTGGCGCTCGCGATCGCCCCACGGCAGCGTTTTGCGCTTCGCCACAATCGGCAGGTAGGCGTTGGCAAAACCGTTGCCGACTGCCTGCATAAAATCGAAGCAGTAATCGAAATCGGGCGTGTTCAGGTCGTCATAAAACAGACCGCCGATACCGCGCTGCTCGTCGCGATGCTTGAGGTAGAAGTAATCGTCGCACCACTTTTTGTAGCGCGAATAAACCTCCTCACCAAACGGCTGGCATAGATCGTGCGCGGTTTGATGCCAGTGCAGCGCATCCTCTTCGAAGCCGTAATAGGGCGTAAGATCGAAACCGCCACCAAACCACCACACCGGATCGGCGCCCGGTTTTTCCGCAATAAAGAAGCGCACGTTGGCGTGGCTGGTGGGCACATAAGGATTGGATGGATGCACCACCAGCGATACGCCCATCGCTTCAAAGCTGCGCCCGGCCAGTTCAGGACGATGCGCGGTGGCGGACGCGGGCATTTGATCGCCATGCACGTGCGAGAAGTTAACGCCGGCTTGTTCAAACACCGCGCCATCACGCAATACGCGACTGCGTCCGCCGCCACCGCCGGGACGTTGCCACTCATCTTCGGCAAAGCTCGCCTTGCCATCTTCCGCCGCTAATTGGGCGCAAATATCATCTTGCAGCGCCAGCAAAAAGGCTTTGACGCGGGAAATATCGGGATTGCTCATCAGTCACTCGTTCCGGAAATTTGCCGCGATTCTACCACAGGATGAAGGCTATGCTTCGCGACGATCGACCTCATCGAAGTAGCGGGTGATGCCGTCGGCAATGGCGCTGGCAATTTTCTGGCGGAACGCCTGCGTGCCAAGCAGCTGCTCTTCACGCGGATTGGTAATAAAGGAGGTTTCCACCAGCACCGAAGGAATCGACGGCGATTTCAGCACCGCAAACGCGGCCTGTTCGGTGTGCTGGCTGTGCAGATGATGCACCGGGCGAATCTGATCGAGGACGTGTTTACCCAGCGTCAGGCTGTTGCGAATGGTATCGGTCTGCACCAGATCGAACAGAATCTGGTTGAGGTAATGATCTTTATCCTGCACCTCAGCACCGCCCACTTTGTCTGCATCGTTTTCACGCTGCGAAAGGTATCGCGCCATCGCGCTGCTGGCACCGCGATTGGAAAGGGCAAAAACCGATGCGCCGTTAGCATCCGGGCTGGTGTAGCCATCGGCGTGAATCGACATAAACAGGTTAGCGCCATGCTGGTGGGCGATTTCGACGCGCTGATAGAGCGGAATAAAGTGGTCGCTGTCGCGCGTCAGGCGCACTTCGATGCGTGGATGCGATTGCAGCAGCGTCTTCACGGTATTGGCGATCGCCAGCACAATGTGTTTCTCTTCCGAACCCTCTTCGCCGACGGCGCCGGAATCGATGCCGCCGTGGCCGGGATCGATCATCACGATGCGTTTGCCGTTGCTGGCGGGTTTCGGTGGCGTATGACGCGGACTAACGCGCAAATCGCTGTTCTGTTCTTTGGCCTGCACCGCACGCGGTGACAACACCGCCAGCGCTAAACCGGAAAGTATCAGTTGGCGACGATTGGTAAGGCGCTTAAGCAGTGAAATCTTCATCATTTACGGGTCCATGGCAGGTAAATCCTGCCCCGTGTTATAGCGTAACAATTGCCAGGCGGCGACCTCGCAACTATTTCAAGTGTTTACTTTCTATTGCAACAGACTAACAGCGATGTCGCGCTTTTTTTGCTCCGTTGTCACGCGTGAGGGTTGCGCCTGGCAAAGAATGCGTGATAATCAGCGAATTGTGCCTAACAGCAGGATAACGTCGATGGAAATCCGTTCTTTCCGCCAGGAAGATTTTGAAGAAGTGATCACGCTCTGGGAGCGTTGCGATTTGTTACGCCCATGGAACGATCCGGAGCTGGACATTGAACGCAAAATGAACCACGACGCGGAACTGTTTCTGGTCGCGGAAGTCGGTGGCGAAGTGGTCGGTACGGTGATGGGCGGCTACGACGGCCATCGCGGCTCCGTCTACTATCTGGCGGTGCATCCTGATTATCAGGGCCGTGGCTTTGCCAATGCGTTGATGAATCGTCTTGAGAAGAAGCTGATTGCGCGCGGTTGCCCAAAAATCAATTTGATGGTGCGCGAAGAGAACGATCAGGTGGTGGCGTTTTACGAAAAGCTCGAATACGAGCCGGTGGACTCGCTGCTGCTGGGCAAGCGTTTGATTGAAGATCGCGAGTATTGAGAGTCGGTTTGAAATACCTTCCCGAAGAGTACGATGCGAAAGGGCAGCTGCGGCTGCCGTTTCTTTTCTGGCTGATCCTGTTATTGCAGGCGCGCACCTGGCTGCTGCTGGTGATGGCGGGCGCATCACGCCAGCAGGGCAATGATTTGCTGGCGCTGTTCTATCCCGACCGCCAAAGCTTCTGGCTGGGGCTGGCGTTAGGCATTCCGGCGGCTATCGGCTTATTGCTGACCGGCTATCGCCAGCGCTGGCCGCGCCTGTGGCAAAGCTGGCGTCATGTATTGAGCGCATCGCTCCTTGTCAGCCTGCTGTGGCAGGGTTCCAGCCTGCTGCAAGGCGCCTTTCCCGACTCGCCGCTGCCGCTGTTATTGACGCTATTTGACCTGCTGGCGTTGTTCTGGCTGCAAACGCAACCTCGCCTGCGCGACTGCTTTCTGCCGGAACATCAGCAGGTCGAATAAACTTTTTGCCGGTTTGTGACTCCAACAGGCACGCCAATCGGCTTAGCAGATCAAGGAGTTTTCATGAAAGTTGTTCGTCACGCACTGCTGGTTAGCAGCATGGTTCTGGCCGGCTGCGCCAGTTCGGGTTCCTCTGGCAGCGCGAGCGATAGCGAAAGCCATTGGTACAATCCGCTTAGCTATCACTGGTCGGCGCTCAATCCACTCGGCTGGTTTGGTGGATCGCTGGAGGTCACCGAGCAAGGCGTTGCGGGCCTGACGAGCACCACCTCAATGTCGGAAGACGCCATCCATAAAGCGCTGAACGGCGATTACAAATTGCGTCAGGGCATGCGCACGCAGAATGGTCAGGTGGTGGATTTCTGGCAGGCGCTGGATGGCGACAACGTTAAATTGGTGATTAACGGCAGCAGCAGCGTGGAGCGCATTGAAGTGCAGGATGCCGATGCCAAAGCGGCGGACGGCAGCAAGATCGGCAATCTGTTCAGCGACATGTTCAGCAAAGCCTTTAACAACTGCAAAATGGCCACCGGTCTTGATGCACGCGATGTTGAGTGCCGTGCGCCGGGCAGCCAGCACATCTCCTACATTTACAGCGGTGAATGGCATGGTCCGGAAGGCTTGATGCCGTCGGACGATACCCTGAAAAGCTGGAAAATCAGCAAGATCGTTTGGCAGCGTTAAACCAGATAAAACTTGCTTAAAAACCCGCTCAAAAAGTGTGGCTTTCCGGTATGATGCGGGCGAAAAAATATCGTCTAACCATCATGCCGGAGAGCATAGCAATGTCTCAGTTTCAGAGCGGGATCCTGTTGGAGCACCGCCGTTTCGCCATTTGGCTCGAAGCCCGCGTCACGGGCGATCTTGACGCGTTGCGCCAGGGTAGCAAATTCTTCTTACAGCAGCTTGAAGCGCTGCAGACGCAATTCAGTGATGCCGGATTGGGCGCGGTGATCGCCTTTGGTGATGCGCTGTGGCGCGATCTGCAAGGCAACGCTTCTGCACCTGAACTCAAAGCTTTCGCCGCGCTTGGTAACGGCATTGCGCCTGCCACGCAGCGCGATTTGCTGATCCATATTCAATCTCAACGACACGACGTGAACTTCACGCTGGCTCAGGCGGCACTTAGCGCCTTTGCCGCTGCGGTCAATATCGAAGAAGAGACGCACGGTTTCCGCTGGATTGAAGATCGCGATCTGTCGGGCTTCGTTGATGGCACGGAAAATCCGCAGGGCGAAGCGCGCAAGGAGGTAGCGATTATCAGCGCAGGCGCGGATGCGGGCGGCAGCTATGTGTTTACCCAGCGCTGGGAGCACAACCTTAAGCTGTGGAACCGCATGGCGGTGGAGAAGCAGGAAGCAATTATTGGCCGTACTAAAGAGACGGATGAAGAGTTGCCGGGCGATCAGCGTCCTGCGACATCGCATCTCAGCCGTGTCGATCTTAAAGAAGAGGGCAAAGGGCTGAAGATTCTGCGCCAGAGCCTGCCATACGGCAGCGCCAGTGGCACGCATGGGCTGTACTTCATCTCTTACTGCCATCGTCTCTATAATATCGAGCAGCAATTGCTGAGCATGTTCGGCGAGCGCGACGGCAAAATGGACGCCATGCTGCGCTTCACCAAACCGGTTAGCGGCAGCTACTTTTTTGCGCCGTCGCTGGATGCTTTGCAAGCGCTGTAACCTCTATGTATTAAGGTCAACCTGGCGCGATTCATCGCGCCGCTACGGATATCAGCACTTATTTGTCGCGGCGCAATTTATTGCGCAATGAATCGCTTAATGCCGATTTACATTTCCATTCGCCGCATAAACTCTCCCGCCGTCTTATGCCTTTTTAGACTTTGAAATCCCTAAACGATATATAAAACCGTTACAGCTTTCCCCTGAGTTATAAATACACTGACAGCATCTAATGGCATTGGCTTAACTGCCGTCTTTCAGGGTGCAGCATGACACTTCCGATTTCGAAAAAATGGCTTGGCGGTATCGCGCTGTCGTGTGCTTTAGCCGGTGCGGCGCAAGCGACCGAGTTGCTGAATAGCTCTTACGACGTTTCGCGCGAACTGTTCGTTGCCCTGAATGCACCCTTTGAAAAACAGTGGGACGCTGCCCATCCCAATGACAAACTGACCATCAAGCAGTCGCACGCCGGTTCCTCTAAGCAGGCGCTGGCGATTCTGCAAGGGCTGCGCGCCGATGTGGTGACCTACAATCAGGTGACAGATGTGCAGGTGCTGCACGACAAAGGCCAACTGATTCCCGCTGACTGGCAACAACGTCTGCCAAACAGCAGTTCACCGTTTTACTCCACCATGGGGTTTCTGGTGCGTAAAGGTAACCCGAAGCAGATTCACAGCTGGGCCGATCTGGCGCGCGATAACGTGAAGCTGATTTTCCCCAACCCAAAAACCTCGGGTAACGGCCGCTACACTTATCTCGCCGCGTGGGGTGCGGCCGATCAGGCGGATGGCAAAGATAAAGCCAAAACTGAAGCCTTTATGGCGAAGTTCCTCAAGAACGTGGAAGTGTTTGATACCGGCGGTCGCGGTGCGACCACCACCTTTGCCGAGCGCGGTCTGGGCGATGTGTTGATCAGCTTTGAATCGGAAGTGAATAACATCCGTAATCAATACGGCAAAGACGACTACGAAGTGATCGTGCCAAAAACCAATATTCTGGCGGAGTTCCCGGTGGCGTGGGTCGACAAAAATGTCGAGCACAACGGCACCACCGACGCGGCCAAAGCCTATCTGAATTATCTCTACACGCCTGAAGCGCAGAAAATCATCACCAATTATTATTATCGCGTGAATAACCCGCAGCTGATGGCGGAGCAGAAAGATCGCTTCCCGCAGACAGAACTGTTCAACGTCAAAGACGCCTTTGGCGGCTGGGATAACGTGATGAAAGTCCATTTTGCCAATGACGGTGAGCTGGACAAATTACTGGCAGCGGGGCGCGGTTAATGTTCGCGCTCGCTCAAAAACGTGTTTTGCCGGGCTTCGGACTGAGCCTCGGCACCAGCTTACTCTTCACCTGTCTGATTCTGCTGCTGCCGATCAGCGCGCTGCTGATGCAGCTGTCGCAAATGACGCTGGCGCAATACTGGGCGGTGATTAGCCATCCACAGCTGATCGCCGCGTATAAAGTGACGATTCTGGCGGCGGGCGTGGCCTCGCTGTTCAACGCCGTATTCGGCATGCTGATGGCGTGGATTCTGACGCGTTATCGCTTCCCCGGCCGCACGCTGCTGGATGGTTTGATGGATCTGCCATTTGCGCTGCCGACTGCGGTGGCAGGTTTAACGCTGGCGGGCCTGTTTTCGGTCAACGGCTGGTACGGTCAGTGGCTGGCGCATTTTGATATCAAAGTCTCTTACACCTGGCTCGGCATCGCTGTGGCGATGGCCTTTACCAGCATTCCGTTTGTGGTGCGTACCGTGCAGCCGGTGCTGGAAGAGTTAGGTCCGGAATATGAAGAAGCCGCGGAAACGCTGGGCGCAACGCGCTGGCAGAGCTTCCGTCGCGTGGTGCTGCCAGAAGTGGCGCCGGCATTGCTGGCCGGCACTGCGCTGTCGTTTACCCGCAGCATCGGTGAGTTTGGCGCGGTAATCTTTATCGCCGGCAACATCGCCTGGAAAACGGAAGTGACCTCGCTGATGATTTTTGTGCGTCTGCAGGAGTTTGATTATCCGGCGGCGAGCGCCATCGCCTCGGTGATCATGGCGGCTTCTTTGCTGCTGCTGTTCGCGATTAACACCTTGCAGAGCCGCTTCGGCCGTCGCTTAGGAGGCCACTGATGGCGGAGATTTCACACATCAATCACGACGACCGCCAGCCAATCAACTGGGGCAAGTGGCTGCTGATTGGCATCGGTGCGCTGGTTTCCATCCTGCTGCTGGTGGTGCCGATGGTTTCCATCTTCTGGGAAGCGCTCAACCAGGGTTTGGTTGCCTCGCTGAGTAACCTGAAAGATGGCGACATGCTGCACGCCATCTGGCTGACCCTCTTAGTGGCGCTGATTACCGTACCGGTCAACATGGTGTTCGGTACGCTGCTGGCGTGGCTGGTGACGCGCTTCACCTTTCCCGGCCGCCAGCTGCTGTTGACGCTGTTTGATATCCCGTTTGCGGTGTCGCCGGTGGTTGCCGGTTTGATGTATCTGCTGTTCTGGGGCGTCAACGGTCCTGCCGGTGGCTGGCTGGATGCGCACAATATTCAGATTATGTTCTCCTGGCCGGGCATGGTGCTGGCCACCATCTTCGTTACCTGTCCGTTTGTGGTGCGTGAGTTGGTGCCGGTGATGCTGAGCCAGGGCAGTCACGAAGATGAAGCGGCGGTGCTGCTCGGCGCATCCGGCTGGCAGATGTTCCGCCGCGTGACGTTGCCGAATATCCGCTGGGCGCTGATGTACGGCGTGGTGCTGACCAACGCACGTGCGATTGGTGAATTTGGTGCGGTCTCGGTGGTTTCGGGATCGATTCGCGGCGAAACCTATACCTTGCCGCTTCAGGTTGAATTACTGCATCAGGATTACAACACCGTGGGCGCCTTTACTGCCGCCGCGCTGCTGACCCTGATGGCAATCGTAACGCTGTTTCTGAAAAGTGTGGTGCAGTGGCGATTAGAGCATCAGCAGAAGCGCCTACAGGAGGAAAATCATGAGCATTGAGATTAAACAAATCAACAAATCGTTTGACCGCACATCGGTTCTTAACGACATCTCTCTGGATATTCCTTCCGGCAAGATGGTGGGGCTGCTGGGGCCATCCGGTTCTGGTAAAACCACGCTGCTGCGTATCATCGCTGGGCTGGAACATCAGAACAGCGGACAGATCCATTTCAATGGCAAAGACGTCAGCCGCATTCATGCGCGCGATCGTCAGGTGGGCTTTGTGTTCCAGCACTACGCGCTGTTCCGCCACATGACGGTGTTCGACAATATCGCCTTTGGCCTTACTGTTCTGCCACGTCGCGAACGTCCAGGTGCTGCTGAGATCAAACAGCGCGTTACGCGTCTGCTTGAGATGGTACAACTTTCCCATCTGGGCAACCGCTTCCCGGCGCAGTTGTCCGGTGGACAGAAGCAGCGTGTAGCGCTGGCGCGTGCATTGGCGGTAGAACCGCAAATCCTGCTGCTGGATGAGCCGTTTGGCGCGTTGGATGCGCAGGTGCGTAAAGAGTTGCGTCGCTGGCTGCGTCAGTTGCATGAAGAGTTGAAATTCACCAGCGTGTTCGTGACCCACGACCAGGAAGAAGCGATGGAAGTGGCGGACACCGTGGTGGTGATGAGCCAGGGCAACATCGAACAGGTTGGCACGCCAGATGACGTATGGCGCGATCCATCGACGCGCTTTGTGCTGGAATTCCTTGGCGAAGTGAATCGCTTTACAGGCGAAGTACACGGCTCGCAGTTCCATGTGGCCGCGCATCGCTGGTCGCTGGGCTACACGCCTGCGCATCAGGGCGAAGTTGAACTGTTCCTGCGTCCGTGGGAGATCGATATTTCACGCCAGAGCAGCCTGGAAACGCCTTTGCCGGTGCAGGTGCTGGAGATCAGCCCGCGCGGCCACTTCTGGCAGTTGGTAGTTCAGCCGAGCGGCTGGCAGGGCGAGGTGTTCTCCGTGGTGTTCGACGGCGATCACCATGGGCCGATGCGTGGTGAACGCCTGTTCGTTGGCCTGCAACAGGCGCGAATTTACCATGGCACTACGCCGCTTCGCCCGGTTGCCTTTGCCGAGAGCGCCTGATATTTTTGACACTCCTTCGGGCGGGACTTTCCCGCCCGTTTTATTTGCCCCTCTTTCGTCTGGAATTAAACCGTGACCACACTGGAAAATACCATCGGCAATACGCCGTTGATAAAGTTGCAGCGGCTGACACCTGATAACGGCAGCGAGATCTGGCTAAAGCTGGAAGGCAACAATCCAGCCGGTTCCGTCAAAGATCGTGCGGCCTGGTCGATGATTCATCAGGCGGAGTTGCGCGGTGACATCAAACCGGGCGATACCTTAATTGAAGCCACCAGCGGCAACACCGGCATTGCGCTGGCGATGATCGCCGCGATGAAGGGCTACAAGCTGCGCCTGCTGATGCCCGATAACATGAGCCAGGAGCGCCAGGATGCGATGCGCGCCTACGGCGCTGAATTGCTGCTGGTATCGCGCGAGCAGGGCATGGAAGGGGCACGCGATTTGGCACAGGCGATGGCCGATCGCGGCGAAGGACGCGTGCTGGATCAGTTCAACAATCCCGATAATCCGCTGGGCCACTATCTCACCACGGGCCCGGAAATCTGGCAGCAAAGCGCTGGCCGCATGACGCATTTTGTCTCCAGCATGGGCACCACCGGCACCATTACCGGCGTTGGACGTTACCTGAAAGAGTTCGCGCCAGCGGTGCAGATAATTGGCCTGCAGCCACAAGAGGGCAGCAGCATTCCCGGTATACGTCGCTGGCCGGAAGCCTATCTGCCCGGCATCTTCCGCCCGGAGTTAGTGGATGAGGTAATAGATATGGCGCAGCGCGAGGCGGAAGAGACCATGCGCGCGCTGGCGCAGCGTGAAGGGATTTTCTGTGGCGTCAGCTCTGGCGGCGCGGTGGCCGGCGCATTGCGTATCGCCACGGCCCAGCCTGGCAGCGTGGTGGTGGCGATTGTGTGCGATCGCGGCGACCGCTATCTCTCAACCGGCGTTTTCCACTGATCCCACTTTCCCACCGATGATTTGGCCTGCGCGTACTGTGATGGTACGTCCAGGCCATTTTTGTCTATAGTCTTCGTAATAATCGTCTGACGTAAGCAACGTAAGGATCGCGTAAAACCGGCTGCGTTCGTTGTGGACTCAGGACAAAATAGCGGCAATTTACACGAGAGATAACGATGAAAATTCTGCTGGTTGATGATGATGTAGAACTTGGCACCATGTTGAGCCAATACCTGATTGCTGAAGGTTTTGAAACACAACTGGTTTTAACCGGTAGCGCCGGTGTGGAAGGCGCGTTATCGGGCAACTATACCGCAATGATTCTCGACATCATGCTGCCTGATATGAGCGGCATCGATGTTCTGCGCCAGGTGCGGCAGAACAGCCGGTTACCGGTGATTATGCTGACGGCGAAAGGCGACAATATTGATCGGGTGATCGGCCTGGAAATGGGTGCGGATGATTACATGCCGAAACCGTGCTATCCGCGTGAACTGGTGGCCCGTCTGCGCGCCGTGCTGCGTCGCTTTGAAGATCAGACTCCGCTGCCGGATAAGAAAGAGCTGCTGCGCTGGGGCGATCTCAGCCTCAATCCCGCCACGCGTATTACCGAATGGCAGGGCAAAGCGTTCGATCTGACGGCTTCAGAGTTTAACTTGCTGGATTTGCTGCTGCGTGCGCCGGATCGCGTGGTGTCGAAAGATGAGCTGTCGGAAAAAGGCCTTGGCCGTCCGCGCGAAGCTTACGATCGTAGCGTTGATGTGCATATCAGCAACATCCGTCAAAAGCTGGCTGCCTTAACCGCCGACAGCGTCAACATTGAAACTGTGCGCAGTATTGGTTATCGCATTCGATGAAACACAGCTATCGCGGCCGCATGTTCTGGAAGATTTTGCTGGGCTTCTGGATTGTGTTTGTCATCATCAGCCAACTGTTGTGGCTAGGCTTTACGCTCTCCGGTAATCGACATGAGCCGCCAGAGCTGGTGGCGATTCGGCGTATCGTTAATCTGCAAATGTCGTCAGCGGTTTCAGTACTGGAGCGCGGTGGTCCCAGCTCGCTTGATGACATGATGGCCGACTGGGAACCGAACGATCGGCAATTCTTCTCGGTGATCCAGCACGAAAAACCCGCTGCGACGCCCAACAATGCGCCGCCAGAAAGCATCAACGAACCCTTTCAGGGACCGTTTCCTGATGTGATTGTGCGTTGGGTAAAAGGGCAGGATAGCAAACAGTACGAGCTGCGTTACGACGTTAAAGGTCTGCGCGAAGACAGCTCAATGGGCGGCGGCCGCCCGCGCCGCATCCTGAATATCCCCGAACCGATGTTTACCTTCGCTGGCGCATTGGGGCTGCTGTTTAGCCTGCTGCTGGCGTGGAACCTGACGCGACCAATGCGTCAGCTGCGTGAGGGCTTTGCGCGCGTCTCCAGCGGTGATTTGTCGGTACGGCTCTATCCGGTGATGCGTAAACGCCATGATGAGCTCTCGAACGTTGCGCAGGATTTTGATGCGATGGTGGAGCGCCTCGATACGCTGGTGAAAGCGCGTGAGGAGTTGCTGCATGATATCTCCCACGAGCTGCGTTCACCGCTGGCGCGCTTGCAGCTGGCGACCGGCCTGGCGCGGCAGACGCCGGAATCCGTCGAATCCTCGCTCAATCGCATTGATGAGGAAGCCCGACGCCTCGACAAGATGATTGGCGAGCTGCTGACGCTTTCGCGTGCTGAGCACGAAAGCATGCCGGGGGAACAATATTTCGACCTTACCGGCCTGCTGCATGCGGTGGTGACGGATGTGCGCTACGAAGCGCAGATTCCCGGCGTGATTGTCGATTTTCAGGTGGATGAGAATGCGGATTACACCGTTCACGGCAATGCGGAACTGATTCGTCGTGGTGTGGAGAATGTGCTGCGCAATGCGCTGCGATTCTCGCACAAAGGGCAGCACATCAATGTGCGGCTGCAGGCGGAAAATCAGTGGCTGGCAATTAGCGTGCGCGATCAAGGGCCGGGCGTGGACGATGAGAAGCTTTCGAGCATCTTCGATCCTTTTGTACGGGTTAATTCTCCGCTGATGGGCAAAGGCTACGGTTTGGGGCTATCGATTGTGCGTAAGGTGATTCTGGCGCATCACGGTGAAGTTCAGGCGGTAAATCGCCCGGAAGGTGGTCTGGAGTTAACGTTAAGGTTACCGCGCTGGAAGCAGGAATAAGGCTTAGTGCAGTCGGTCAGGACAACGGGGCAGATCGTAAAGACGGCATAAACCGTCCCTGGGCCTCGGCTCGCGCCTTCCCTGGCGCGAGACGCTTTACTCCTCTGCCCCGTCGTCCCGACCTCTTCCCGCATTGTGCGCGTTGAAAGATGCAAGAGTAGGGCAGACTGAAACAAAATGAAACAAAAAACGGCACCCTTTGGGTGCCGTTTTGCAATTCTCACGAATCAGCCGAAGCTTACTTTTTAATGCGGATAACCGGAGTCTCGCCCACAGTTACCTGACCGGAGAGTTTGATCAGGTCTTTAATCTCGTCCATGTTCGAGATTACAACCGGCGTCAGCGTGGATTTCGCTTTCTCTTCCAGCAGTGCCAGATCAAACTCGATCACCACGTCGCCTTTCTTAACCTTCTGGCCTTCTTCAGCGATGCGTTTGAAACCTTCACCTTTGAGCTCAACCGTGTCGATACCGAAGTGAACAAACAGTTCGATACCGTTATCAGACTCGATTGAAAATGCGTGGTTAGTTTCGAAAATCTTGCCGATAGTACCATCAACCGGTGCAACCATTTTGTTGCCGGTTGGTTTGATTGCGATACCGTCACCCACGATTTTCTCAGCGAATACCACATCAGGTACGTCTTCGATATTTACGATTTCGCCTGACAGAGGCGCAACGATATCAATAGTGCCTGACGCGCTCTCTGATTTTTCGCCAAAAAGTTTAGAAAACAAACCCATGATCTTCTCCTAAGCAGTAATTTGAGGCTAGCGTCCGTGGATCAGCAGAGCGTTTTTTCTTTAATGAACTTGTTGACCAAATTCATCAAATCATCCGCTGTTGGTTGATCCAGAGCCTGCTCCGCCAATGCCTTCGCATCTTCGAAATTAGTATTACGAATGATTTTCTTGATGCTTGGGATTGAAATGGCGCTCATGCTGAATTCGTCCAGCCCCATTCCCAGTAACAGTAGTGTAGCACGTTCATCACCAGCCAGCTCACCACACATGCCGGTCCATTTCCCTTCGGCATGTGATGCGTCGATCACTTGCTTAATGAGGCCAAGAACAGACGGCGTCATTGGGTTATAGAGGTGTGAAATCAAATCATTACCACGATCGACCGCCAGAGTATACTGCGTCAGGTCATTTGTCCCAATACTAAAGAAGTCGACTTCTTTCGCCAGATGGCGAGCAATCACTGCGGATGCTGGCGTTTCAACCATGATGCCGACTTCGATGGTCTCATCAAAGGATTTGCCTTCTTCACGCAGTTGCGCTTTCAGCAGCTCCAGTTCGCCTTTCAGAATGCGAACTTCTTCTACTGAAATGATCATTGGGAACATGATGCGCAGTTTACCGAATGAGGATGCACGCAGAATCGCGCGCAGCTGCGCATGCAAAATCTCTTTACGGTCCATGGCGATACGAATCGCGCGCCAGCCGAGGAACGGGTTGTCTTCTTTCGGCAGGTTCATGTAAGGCAGGTCTTTGTCGCCGCCGATGTCCATGGTACGCACGATAACCGCCTGCGAACCCACGGCTTCAGCCACGGCTTTATACGCCTGAAATTGTTCTTCTTCGGTTGGCAGTGAATCACGGTCCATAAACAGGAACTCGGTACGATACAGGCCAACACCCTCCGCGCCGTTGCGTTCAGCACCGGCAACATCACGCACGGTACCGATGTTAGCGCAGACTTCAACCTGATGGCCGTCCAGCGTAATGGCTGGCAGATCTTTCAGTTTCGCCAGTTCATGCTTTTCAGACAGATATTGAGTCTGAATTGCTTTCAATTCTTCCTGCACGTCATCAGTTGGATTGACGTAAATTTTGTTGTTCACGCCATCAATGATCAGGAAATCACCGTTTTTCACGGTGGCAGTCACGTTGCCGGTGCCGACAATCGCAGGCAGCTCAAGCGAACGCGCCATGATCGAGGTGTGAGATGTACGCCCACCCAGATCGGTAATAAAGCCCAGCACCTTCTTCAGGTTCAGCTGTGCGGTTTCTGACGGCGTTAAATCTTTCGCCACCAGAATAGATTCGTCAGCAATCGCACTCAGGTCGACAATGTGCAGACCGAGAATGTTCTGCAGCAGACGCTTACCTATATCACGTACGTCAGCCGCACGCTCTTTCAGGTATTCGTCATCCAGCTCTTCCAGTGCAACGGCCTGGCCTTCAATCACGGTGTGAGCAGCGGCGTCCGCGGTAGCATGGTCTTTCTTGATGAGGTCGATGATTTCCTGCTCAAGCTCTTCGTCTTCGAGCAGCATGATGTGACCTTCAAAGATCGCCGCTTTCTCTTCACCGAAGGTTTCACCGGCTTTAATGCGAATGGCTTCGAGCTGTGAAGCAGCTTTGCTGCGTCCATCGAGGAAGCGCTGAACTTCCTGCTCAACCTGATCGTCAGTAATTTTTTTACGGCTGATGACGATCTCATCTTCCTTCAGCAAAAGTGCGTTGCCGAAAGCGATACCCGGTGATGCTAAAATGCCTGAAATCATAACCCTACCTTTTAATCACGATGGCTCATTGACCCGATGCGTCGCCACTGTCGCGGAGCAGTACTCTAAAGATGCAATAACGCGGACAGATTGTCCGCGATCAAGATATTTGCACTCAATGGGGCAAAGGGGTCGGTTTAGTTGCGAACTGAGCCGGTTACTCCAGCTCAGCCATCAGCTTGACCAGGTGCTCAACCGCTTGCTGCTCGTCTTCACCTTCAGCAGACAGCGTAACAACCGTACCTTGAGTCAGACCCAAAGTCTGCAGTTTAAACAGGCTTTTCGCGCTGGCAGATTTGCCATTAGAGGTCACATTGATTTCTGACTTAAAAGCCTTTGCTTCTTTGACGAACTGGGCTGCAGGACGAGTATGAAGGCCGTTAGGTGCGGTAATGGTAACTTCTTGCTGGAACATTCTATTTCCCCAACTTTATCAGGTTTGGTGTTATGGATCTAAAGTCTAGCCTGGAGCCGTAACTTTAGCCTGTGTAGGTGCGCTGGTATGGCTTTAAGCTCACCATAAAATGCGCTCGAATGAGTACGTCATTAACAGTGACAGATCAAAAACTGCACGAATGCGTCACTCTTCTCATTATGCCGTGATTCGCCGTTTCGCCAAATCAGTAAATCGATTCAGCTTGATCCACTTCAAAGGCGGATTAATTTCAGGCACCGAAATAATTGGAAGCTTAAATACCAGAGCCGCATCACTGAAAGCAATCTGTCGGGTGATAAAAGTGAGATCTGCACCACAAAAAAGCACCCATTCGGGTGCTTTTTTCGTCAGTTTCAGACTTTCAGCATCACTGCTGGAGTTCTTTCTCAGTGAAGAGATCGGCAAACAGCGCGGTACTTAAATAACGTTCGCCGGAGGAGGGCAGAATCACCACGATGTTCTTGTTGGCGAAGGCTTCATCTTCTTGCAGCTTCAGCGCGGCAGCAACGGCAGCACCTGAAGAGATACCTGCTAAAATACCTTCTTCTTCCATCAGCTTACGGGCGGTGCTAATGGCTTCTTCATTGGTGATCGCCACTACGCGGTCGATCAATTCCAGATCAAGGTTGCCAGGAATGAAGCCGGCACCGATGCCCTGAATTTTATGTGGGCCTGGTTTGATCTCTTCGCCCGCCAGTGCCTGAGCAATAACCGGTGAATCTGTTGGCTCAACGGCAACGGTAATCAACTCGGTCTTGCCTTTGGTATTCTTGATGTAGCGGCTCACGCCTGTCAGCGTACCGCCGGTGCCCACGCCCGCAATAAACACGTCCACTTCGCCGTCGGTGTCTTCCCAAATTTCTGGACCGGTGGTTTTTTCGTGGATTTCCGGATTGGCTGGGTTGCTGAACTGCTGCAACAGCACATATTTGTCCGGATCGCTGGCGACAATCTCTTCCGCCTTCGCGATGGCACCTTTCATGCCTTTAGGACCTTCGGTTAGCACCAGGTTAGCTCCCAGCGCTTTCAGCAGCTTGCGGCGCTCAATTGACATGGTTTCTGGCATGGTTAGCGTCAGCTTGTAACCGCGCGCTGCGGCGACGTAAGCCAGCGCAATACCGGTGTTACCGCTGGTTGGTTCAACCAGCTCAACGCCCGGCTTCAAAATACCGCGTTTTTCCGCGTCCCAAATCATATTGGCACCGATACGGCATTTGATGCTGAAGCTCGGGTTGCGCGACTCGACCTTAGCCAGAATGCGGCCGTTACCGATGCGGTTCAGTCGAACCAGCGGCGTATGACCAATTGTCAGAGAGTTGTCTTCATAGATCTTACTCATAGCTCGTCCTTAACTGTATGAAATATTGGGAACCCTCAGAGCATACCTTTTCTAATGATGTGCGGAAGGAAAGAAATCGCATATCTATATAGCGCACAACCATAAGCCTTACGCAAAAATGCATAAGACGATTTAAAGCTTTAGCGGCGCGCATGTTGTGCATGATAACGATCCACCCACATGGCCGTTGCACCGCATACCGCAACCGGCAGAATCGCCAGATTGATAATCGGGATCATGGTGAACAGGCTAACCAGCGCACCAAATTGCATATTTGCGCTTTTGTGCTGGCGCAACGCCTGGCGCATCTGCTGGAAACTCACTTTGTGGTTATCAAATGGGTAGTCGCAATACTGCACGGACAGCATCCACGCACTGAATAAAAACCATAGAACGGGCGCCACCGTTTGTCCAAAGCCGGGGATAAAGTGCAGCAACAGCAAACCAAGCGCACGCGGCAAATAGTAGCCGAGCTTCTGAAACTCTCGCTTCATGATGCGCGGTATGTCTTTTATCAGGCCCACCCAACCGCTATCTGGTAATGGCGTTCCGGTCAATCGCCCTTCAAGCTGCTCGGCGAGCAAGCCACAGAAGGGCGCGGCAATCAGATTTGCCAGAGTCGAAAAGAAGTAACTGAATACCAACACAATCGAAATCACTGAGAGCGGCCATAGCAGATAACTCAGCCACTGCAGCCAGTCGGGGATATGTGACATTAAAGCCGGGATCCACTGCCCCAAGCGCTGAAACAACCAGATAAAGGCACCGCCAAGTAGCACGATGTTGATCAGTAGCGGCATGATGACATAGCGACGAATGCCGGGCAGGCGCACCAGTTTCCATCCTTCAGCGAAGTAGTGAACACCATTAAATGTTGAGACCGAATTTCCTGCGGGCATAGCGAGGCTTTCTCCTAAATATAGCGGCGCGACCATCATAACCTGGCTTTTTATCGGCTTCAGGCAGTGTTTGCGCGAAAAAACAGCAAAAAAGCGTGGGGCAGCTATCTAATTTGTCAGAAAATACTGCACAGACTTGCACTTGTTTAGCTGGGCAAATACAGTTAGAGGATAAAGTTTGCCGTGGTGGCAAGGTATTGGAACAACAGAGAATACAATGATGCAGGATTTGCGTCTGATATTAATCGTTGTTGGCGCGATCGCCATAATAGCGCTGCTACTTCATGGACTGTGGACCAGCCGTAAAGAGCGCTCCTCCGTGTTTCGTGATCGCCCGCACAAACGTCTGAAACAGCGCGAAGAAGCCGATGAAGATCTGCTGAGCGAAGAAGATGATGGCGTCGGCGAAGTCCGTGTACGTCGTCATCGTGATGCGGATGAAGAACCTGAATTCACTGCACGTCCAGCGAGCGCGCCGCGTGCGCCTGAACCTGTACGTCAACCGGCATCACGTCAGGCTGACCCATTATTAGGCGATCCGCTGCTGGATGACGAGCCAGACGTGCGTAAGCCGGCTGCGCCGCAAGCGCCAGTGGCGAAGCCAACGGCAGCGCCTGCACCACTACCGATTCAGGCCGATCCATTGCTGGATAACGAACCGCTTTCCGCGACTCAACCTGCACCTGAATTCCTCGCCGCAGAAGAGCCAGAATTCGAACCTGAAGCGCCAGTTGCACATCAACCAGAAGCGCCACAGCCAGCGGCTGCTGCGCCTGGCAGTAAAAGAGAGGCCGTATTAGTGCTGCACGTCGCTGCACATGCGGGCGGCGAACTGAACGGTGAAGCGCTGTTGCAGGGCATCCTGCAGGCCGGATTCCAGTTTGGTGAAATGAACATTTTCCATCGCCATCTCAGCCCAGCCGGTAGCGGTCCGGTGCTGTTTAGCCTGGCGAACATGGTGAAGCCGGGTTCATTCGATCCGGATCAAATGGGGAATTTCTCAACGCCTGGCGTCTCGATCTTCATGATGGTGCCGTCGTACGGCGATGCGAATCAGAACTTCAAGCTGATGCTGCAATCCGCGCAGCGTATCGCTGATGATGTAGGCGGCGTGGTGCTGGATGATGAGCGTCGCATGATGACGCCGCAGAAGCTGGAAACCTACAAAACGCGTATTCGCGAAGTTATCGGTTAATCGCCGCTAGCTGAGTCAAAACAAATATAACCCCCGCCTGTCGGGGGTTTTTTATCGGATAAGAGACTATGAAATCGGTTCAGGAGCAGATCACCGCGCTGCGCACCACGTTACGTCACCACGAATATCTCTACCACGTGATGGATACGCCGGAAATTCCGGATGCAGAGTATGACCGATTGATGGTTCAGCTGCGCGAGCTGGAAAGCGCACATCCTGATTTGATCACCCCTGATTCACCCACCCAACGCGTGGGTGCGGCACCGCTGGCGGCTTTTGAGCAAGTGCGTCATGAAGTGCCGATGTTATCGCTGGACAACACCTTTGATGAAGCGGGCTTCCTTGCCTTTAATAAACGCGTGCAGGATCGCCTTAAAAGCACTGACGAATTGACTTACTGCTGCGAGCTCAAGCTGGATGGTCTAGCCGTGAGCTTGCTGTATGAAGATGGCCTGCTGGTGCGTGCGGCGACGCGCGGAGATGGCACCACCGGCGAGAACATCACGGCGAACGTGCGCACAATTCACGCCATTCCTCTGCGTCTGCATGGCGATAACATCCCCGCACGCGTTGAAGTGCGTGGCGAAGTGTTTATCACCGAAAGCGGTTTTGAAAAGCTGAATGAAGAAGCGCGTCGCACCGGCGCGAAAGTCTTTGCTAACCCACGCAACGCCGCAGCCGGTTCACTGCGCCAGCTCGATCCACGCATCACCGCTAAACGTCCACTGACCTTCTTCTGCTACGGTTTTGGTTTGCTGGAAGGCGGTGAAATGCCTGCCAGCCATTGGCAACGTCTGCAACAGTTTAAGGCGTGGGGATTGCCAGTCACCGATCGTATTCGCCTGGCACACAGCGCCGATGAGGTGCTGGCGTTTTATCGCCAGGTTGAGCAGGAACGCCCGTCGCTCGGCTTCGATATCGATGGCGTGGTTATCAAGGTCGATTCTCAGGCGCTGCAGGAGCAGCTCGGCTTTGTGGCGCGTGCGCCGCGCTGGGCTGTGGCTTTTAAATTCCCGGCGCAGGAACAGATGACGTTCGTGCGCGATGTCGAATTCCAGGTGGGCCGCACCGGCGCGATTACGCCCGTCGCGCGTCTGGAGCCGGTTCAGGTTGCGGGCGTTGTGGTAAGTAATGCCACGCTGCACAACGCCGATGAAATTGCCCGACTGGGTTTGCGCATTGGCGACAAGGTGGTGATTCGCCGCGCTGGTGACGTGATTCCGCAAGTGGTCAACGTGGTGGAATCGGAGCGCCCGGCAGAGACGCGTGAAATCGTCTTCCCAGGTCATTGCCCGGTGTGCGGTTCAGACGTTGAACGCGTGGAAGGTGAAGTCGTGACGCGCTGCACCGGCGGCCTGATTTGTGGCGCGCAGCGTAAAGAAGCGCTTAAACACTTCGTTTCGCGTCGTGCGATGGATGTCGATGGCATGGGCGATAAGATCATCGATCAGTTGGTGGAGAAAGAGTACGTTTTAACGCCAGCCGATCTGTTCCGCCTTACTGCCGGTAAGCTAACCGGACTCGATCGCATGGGCCCTAAATCGGCTCAGAACGTGGTTGATGCGCTGGAAAAGGCCAAATCCACCACGCTGGCACGTTTCCTCTATGCGCTGGGTATTCGCGAAGTGGGCGAAGCCACTGCCGCCAACCTTGCCAATCACTTTGGCGAGCTGGAAAAGGTGATGAATGCCGATCTCGATGCGCTGATTGAAGTGCAGGATGTCGGCAAAGTGGTGGCGACGCATGTGCGTAACTTTATGGATGAAGAGAGCAACCGCGCCGTTATTCGCGATCTTACTGAAGAGATTGGCGTGCACTGGCCGCAGGTTGAAGTGATCAATGTCGAAGAAATTGAAAGTCCATTTGCCGGTAAAACCGTGGTACTGACCGGCTCTCTGTCGCAGATGAATCGCGATGATGCCAAAGAGCGTCTGGTAGCGTTGGGCGCTAAGGTGAGCGGTAGCGTGTCGAAGAAAACCGATTTGCTGATTGCGGGGGAAGCGGCCGGTTCCAAGCTGGCGAAAGCGCAGGAGCTCGGCATTCTGGTGATCGACGAAGCGGAAATGATTCGCCTGCTCGGAGCGTAACGTGGATAAACAGCAACTGGTTGAAATCGCCAACACCGTGATGCCGTTCGGCAAGTACAAGGGCAGAGCGCTGATTGACGTGCCGGAGGAGTATTTGCTGTGGTTCGCTCGCAAAGATGAATTCCCGGCCGGTAAGTTAGGCGAATTGATGCAGCTGACGCTGACCATCAAGATCGAAGGGCTGGAAGGTTTAATCAAACCGCTCAAGCGCAATGAATAACAAAACGGCCCGCTTTTGCGGGCCGTTATATTTAGGACTTCTGCGCTTGTACTTGCTGCTGCGCCAGCTGTTTTTCATTGCCGGCTTTATAGCGCTGGGCAATGAAAGAACACACCATTAACTGCACCTGATGGAAGATCATCAGCGGCAGCACGATAATCCCCACGGAACTGGCCGGGAACAGGATGTTGGCCATCGGGACGCCGTTTGCCAGACTCTTTTTCGAGCCACAGAACAGCACCACAATCTCGTCCGCACGGCTGAAGCCAAACAGGCGCGATGCCGCCAGGTTAATCGCCAGTGCGATAAACAGCACCAGCACGCTGCCGACCAGAATCCACAGCAAGGTATCCACGCCCACGCGATGCCAAATGCCGTTCACCACCGCTTCGCTGAAGGCGGAGTAAACCACCAGCAGAATCGAGGTTTGGTCGGTTTTACCAATCAGGCTGCGATGCTTCTCGACCCACGCCCCAATCCAGCGACGCGACAGATGTCCTAAAACAAACGGCACCAGCAGTTGCAGCATAATTTTGCCAATCTGCTCCAGACCGTTGCCCGGCATTTCGCTGTGCACATTCATCACCAAATTCACCAGCAGCGGCGAGACAAATACGCCGAGCAGGCTGGAGGCTGAAGCCGCACAGACCGCAGCGGCGACGTTGCCGCCCGCCATTGAGGTGAAGGCGATTGAGGATTGCACGGTCGCTGGCAGAATACACAGATAGATAAAGCCGGTGTAAATCTCCGGGCTGACGTTAACCGGATGCCACCAGACAATCAGCAAACCAATAATCGGGAAAATCACAAAGGTGCTGCACATAATCCACAAGTGCAAACGCCAGTGGCTGCTGCCGGCAATGATCTTCTCGCGCGACAGTTTGGCGCCATGCATAAAGAACAGCAGGGCGATGGCGGCGGTGGTCAGATATTCGAAGATATCGACAAAGACGCCTTTGGCAGGAATAAAGCTGGCCAGCAGCACGGTAATGATGAGTTTAATCATCATCGGATCGAGGCGTAAAAATCCCATTGTTAAAATCCGGTTAAATTTAAAAAAATGATGGTGCTGATTGTGCGCCTGCTGGGTTTAGAAATAAAATTGATTTATTGCATCAATCTATGAGCGATATCGATGAATTACACCTTACGTCAGTTGCGCACCTTTGTCGCGGTGGCGCATCACGGCAGCTTCAGTCTGGCCGGCCAAGCGATTGGTTTAAGTCAATCGGCGGTCAGCCACAGCATTAAAGAGCTGGAAGCGGAAATGGGCGTGCGCTTACTCGATCGCACCACGCGGGAAGTGATGCTGACCGAGGCGGGGCAGCAGCTGGCCACACGGCTTAATCGTCTGCTGGACGACCTCAATACCACCGTGTTGGATGTGCGCAGCTATGGCGAACAGCGCAGCGGCACGGTGCGTGTTGCCGCCAGCCAAACGCCTTCTGCCCATCTGATGCCGCAGTGCCTGGCCAGCAGCCAGCAGCGCTATCCGGATATCCGCGTCATCCTGCATGACCGCGTACAGCAATGGGTGCTGCAAAGCGTACGCAATGCGGAGGTTGATTTTGGCATTGTAATTGGCCCGCTCAACGACACTGATTTCGACAGCGAAGAGATTTTGCAGGAGCCTTTTTTACTGCTGTGTCATGAAGATGACGAGCTGGCGCAAATTGAACAGGCGCAATGGTCGATGCTGGCGGGACGCAATATGGTGCTGCAGGATTATGCTTCTGGCAGTCGCGTGTTAGTTGATGCCGCGCTGCAACAGTTGGCGTTGAGTGTGCATGTGGTGCAGGAAATCGGTCATCCCGCTACGCTTTATCCGATGGTGGAAGCGGGAATTGGCATCAGTATTCTGCCTGCGCTGGCCTTGCCGCTGCCGTCAGGACGCAAACTCACGGTGCGGCGTCTTTATCCGGAAATTAATCGCAGCCTGATGCTGATAAAGCGCAAAAACCGCTCGCTGACACCCGCCGCAGAAGCGATCTGGCAGGAAGTGCGCCAGCAGGCAGCCCTGCTGACGCAACAACGCATGCTAAAGCCGGCGTTTTAAACGTACACGTTGATTTGATTGGTATCAGTTGGGCGGTTAATACCATCAGCTTTGGTGGCCGCAGGTTGCTGTGCTTCCTGTTTCTGTTGCGCTTTCTCAGCTTGCTGCTGCTCAATCTGCGCGATTTGCGCTTCAATCATTTGAATCTGTGATTGCAGCATCTGCTCCTGTTCAGACTTTTGCTCATCGGTGAGCGTATCGTCGCTGGAAAGATCTTTCAGCTGCTTAGTGATGGATTGAATCTGTTTATAGAGGCTGGCGATTTCTGAGGTAGAACCGCCGCCGCTACTTGCGGTGCTGACACTACCTACGCTGGATATAGACATGGTTTTCTCCTTGCAATAGACCATTATCGTTATCGGTCAGAGTATAAGGAGGCTTGAGGGCAGGGAATGTTAAACTTGCGAAAAGGGTTCGTTGGGATTTAGCGCATTAACCACAGATTTAACGCATAGCAAAAAGGCGCCTTTAGGGCGCCTTTCTACATTGGTGGGTCGTGCAGGATTCGAACCTGCGACCAATTGATTAAAAGTCAACTGCTCTACCAACTGAGCTAACGACCCGAAGTGGTGGGTGATGACGGGCTCGAACCGCCGACCCCCTCCTTGTAAGGGAGATGCTCTACCAACTGAGCTAATCACCCACTTCGGTACTGCTTAACAAGAGTGTCATCTGACTAAGATATGGTGGGTGATGACGGGCTCGAACCGCCGACCCCCTCCTTGTAAGGGAGATGCTCTACCAACTGAGCTAATCACCCATATCTTATCTCTTGTTCACTGCGGGCCATCTTTAAACCTTCTAAAGAGTGGTGGGTGATGACGGGCTCGAACCGCCGACCCCCTCCTTGTAAGGGAGATGCTCTACCAACTGAGCTAATCACCCCCGCTGTGTGGAGTCGCATTATAGGGATCCTTCAAAGTGAGTCAACGGTTTTTAAAACTTAAATGTGCGTTCGCTTTAAAAATAATCATCGTGGGGTGCTTTTCGCCAATGTGCTGGTTTTATTAGCAGAAAAGCGCACAGCAAACCGGGATGCCACCGCGACAATCATTGAGGAATCAGCCTCACCTGCTAGAATGTGCGCACTGTTTTTTCGCGTTAACCCGTTTTTTTGTCATCCAGACAATGAAACCTGCGCATTTAAGGCAATGCTGAATGAAAATCAAAACTCGCTTCGCACCCAGCCCAACGGGCTATCTGCACGTAGGCGGTGCTCGTACTGCTCTTTACTCCTGGCTTTATGCTCGCCATAACAAAGGCGAATTCGTTCTGCGTATCGAAGATACCGATCTGGAGCGTTCCACACCGGAAGCCATTGAAGCCATCATGGATGGTATGAACTGGCTGAGCCTTAACTGGGATGAAGGTCCGTATTATCAGACCAAGCGTTTTGATCGCTACAACGCGGTGATCGACGACATGCTGGAAGCGGGCACGGCCTATAAATGCTACTGCAGTAAAGAACGTCTCGATGCGCTGCGTGAAGAGCAGATGGAAAAAGGCGAAAAGCCGCGTTATGACGGTCGCTGCCGCGACAGCCATGAACATCACGCTGCTGATGAGCCGTGCGTGGTGCGCTTCCGCAACCCGCAGGACGGTTCTGTCATCTTTGACGATCAGATTCGTGGTCCGATTGAATTCAGCAACCAGGAACTGGATGACCTGATCATTCGCCGCACCGACGGTTCGCCCACCTATAACTTCTGTGTGGTGGTGGATGACTGGGATATGGGCATCACTCACGTGATTCGTGGTGAAGACCATATCAACAACACGCCACGCCAGATCAATATCCTGAAAGCGATCGGTGCAGAAGTGCCAACCTACGCGCACGTATCAATGATCCTCGGCGATGACAGTAAGAAGTTGTCCAAGCGTCATGGCGCTGTTGGCGTGATGCAGTATCGTGATGACGGTTATTTGCCGGAAGCGCTGCTCAACTATCTGGTACGTCTTGGCTGGTCACATGGCGATCAGGAGATTTTCAGCGTGCCGGAAATGGCAGAGCTGTTCACTCTGGATGCCGTGAGTAAGTCGGCCAGTGCTTTCAATACTGAAAAACTGCAGTGGCTAAATCATCACTACATTAATACGCTGCCGCCGGAGTACGTTGCTACGCAGCTGCAATGGCATATTGAGCAGCAGAAGATTGATACCCGCACCGGTCCGGAGTTGGCAAAGCTGGTTACCTTACTGGGCGAGCGTTGCAAAACCCTGGTAGAGATTGCGGCATCTTGCCGTTACTTCTATGAAGAGTTTGAAGCCTTTGATGCTGACGCGGCGAAGAAGCATCTGCGTCCGGTCGCGCGTCAGCCGCTGGAAGTGGTGCGCGACAAACTGGCTGCAATCAGCGACAGCAACTGGAACGCAGAGAATGTGCATCATGCAATTCAGTCTGCGGCAGATGAGCTGGAGCTGGGGATGGGCAAAGTCGGTATGCCACTGCGTGTAGCGGTGACCGGTTCTGGTCAGTCACCGGCGCTGGATGTGACGGTGGAAGCAATTGGTCGCAGCCGCTGCGTTGCGCGAATCGAAAAAGCGCTGGCATTCATCGCGGAGCGCGAAGCAAACGCATAATATGAAAAAGCCGGAAGCATCTGCTTCCGGCTTATTTATTCTTCCTGAATCCCCAGACGTTCCAGTACGCCTCGAATTCCCTCCCGCAACAACAACGCCGCAAATTGCTCTTGCTCCGCTGCCGTCATTTGCTGGACAGAATTTATTAATAACGCAGGTAACGTATTTTGTTGTGCACCGTAATTAGCCGCCGGTTCGTTCGCGTGGCGGGTGGATTGAACAAAGCTCTTTACGCGCTCATCTATATGGATCAATCGCGCTTTACCGCCCTGAACACCGGGCTTTGGCGTGGTTGTCCAGTTTTCACGCTTGATCCATTTATTCACCGTTTGCCGACTGTAGCCCGTTTCCTGCGCGAGCTCCTCGGGGGTAAGCCATTCCTTTTTCACGATGCTGTCCCTGTTAAATACATTAGTTCTACATATTACAACAAAACGTAACGGGGAAAAGTAACCTGAACAGAAAATGCCTTCTGCTCTCCAACAAAAGGCAAAATTAGGTTATTGCGCCTGGCTCACTGCGGGTTGTTCCGGACGGAAAGCGATGAAATAGGTGAGGCCAACAAAAATTGCACCGCCCACGCCGTTACCGAGGAACACCGCGATCACATTTGGCGCAAATTCCGCCCAGCTCATCTGCCCGGCAAAAATTGCCGCCGGAACAATAAACATGTTTGCGACAACGTGCTGGAAGCCAATCGCCACGAACGCCATCACCGGGAACCACATACCGAAGATTTTACCTACTACATCTTTACTGGCGAAGGCGAGCCATACCGCCAGACACACCAGCCAGTTGCAGCCCACGCCGGAAATAAAGGCGTGCAGGAAATCGGCATTCACTTTTGCGTGCGCAATCGCCACGGTTTTTTTCAGGTAATCGCCTTCGGTCATGCCCAGCATGTGACCAAAGAACCATGCAACCGCAACGCTGCCAATGAAATTGGCGAGGGTAACCCAAAACCAGTTACGCAGAACGCTGAAGCCACTGATGCGACGAGCGAACCAGGCGATGGGCATCGTCATCATATTGCCGGTCAGCAGCTCGCCGCCCGCCAGTACCGTCATGATCAACCCGACCGGGAACACCGCAGCGCCGAGCAGCACGCCGAATGAACCCCATTCAGCAGGCAGTTGGTTAATGACATGCAGATCGAGCAGGAAGCCAGTGGCGATAAACGCACCGGCCATAAAGCCAAGAATCAACAAGGTGGAGATAGGCAGGCGGCTTTTAGCCACGCCAGCTTGAATCGCCAGTTGGGCGATCTCTTTAGGTGTATGCAGCGACATAGTTCACTTTTCTTTTATGGATTAATGGGGACGTTGCTGGCCGGTCATTGAGAGAACACCCTGGTAGGATGACCGGTTAATTAGCGCGCTAAGTTTTACACGCACTTTTAACGAAAACAAGACTGCTTCTAACATCTTTAACCTAAAGTTAACGCTGGGTTGAGGTTGGAGTGGGGAAGCATTGCCGGAGGTTGCATATAAATAGTCGCGCAGCGGGATGGCGTGTTGAAAAAAAAGCCATGCTGACGCGGGGTTGACGCCTTTTTCAGCGATCAAACACAGAACGTGAATTTGACGTTGACACTCAAGGGGCGGTTTCATATTATCCCGTCCGTCGAGTTTACTCGGCAGTTTTTCGGTTCGGGGGTATAGCTCAGCTGGGAGAGCGCTTGCATGGCATGCAAGAGGTCAGCGGTTCGATCCCGCTTATCTCCACCAAACCGCTCCCAACGGTTTGACCGAAAAATGATTTCCAGATGTGGGGGTATAGCTCAGCTGGGAGAGCGCTTGCATGGCATGCAAGAGGTCAGCGGTTCGATCCCGCTTATCTCCACCAAATCTCTGTTCATTCTGAACACATTCAAAAAATACCTTCTTAAACGCAACGCAGTAAATTGCGATTTTTGTCGTTTGAAGGGCCGCCATTTTGGCGACCTCATCACTCACCACGCAAATTATCATCAGGCCGTAACAGCCTGCGGCTGCAATTGCAGCACCCGGAAACCGTGCGTGCCATCGCGATCCAGCTGCGCCACTAAACCGTATTCCCAGTCCAGATACGCCTGCATCACGCCCGCTTCAATATCGGTGCCTTCATATGGGCGGCGATAGCGATCAATGGCCGGGGACAACAGTTGCTGCTCTCCTTGCTCCGTTGGCAAACCCGCTTCGCGCCAGGCAGCGTTACCGCCCTCCAGCACAAACACCGGCTTGCCGGTCAGCTCAGCCACTTGTTGCACCGCATAACCCGCTAGCAGGCTGCTGCCGCAGGTCAGAACATAGCGACGTGCCTCCGGCAACAATGCTTTGCCTTGCTGCTGCAGGGTAGAGCGTAGCAACCAGGCCGCGCCCGGAATATGGCTGTGGAGATGGTTCGCGCGCGTGGTGAAATCCAGTACCTGCGTTTGCCCTTCCTGCAACCATTCCGCTAACTGCTGCGGTGAGATGAATTCAGGTTGAGCGACGGGCGGCACCTGCGCTTTCCAGTTACCGCGTTCACTGAAATCACTGGCCTGCAGCTCCTCCAGCACCGAAACCTGCCAGCCAAGCTGCGCCAGCCAGGATGCGGTCATATTGGCGCGCACGCCGTCATCATCAATCAGCACAATGCGCGCACCGCGCACGCTGGCGTAATGATCGGTCTCCTGCACCAGTTGACCTCCCGGCACATGGCGGCTGCCAGGCAGATGCCCGGCGGCATATTCGTCGGCATCACGCACATCGAACAGATAAGTGGTGCGCGTCTCCTGCTGCCAGCGTTTCAGCGTGGCGAGTGGGATACGTTCCACACCGGCGCGATCGGCGATGATGCGCGCATTGTTCGCCGCCTGACGCTGTGCGGTTTCGCTGGCCTCACCGTAGCGGCGCGACTGGCCTTTATCCAGCGCATGCCCGGCCAGCGTCCAGCCGATGGTACCATTACGCAGTGCGAACACCGGATTGCGAATCCCGGCGTTCACCAGCGATTGCGTACCAATGATACTGCGCGTGCGGCCGGCGCAGTTCACTATCACCGTGGTCTCCGGCGATGGCGCGATGTCACGCACGCGCAGCACCAGTTCACCGCCCGGCACGCTGGTGGCGCCTGGAATACTCATGGTTTGATATTCATCGAAACGACGCGCATCGAGCACTACCACGTTAGCATCGCTGTTAATCAGCTGATGCACCTCGTCCGCAGATAAAGAAGGTGTGTGATTGTGATGCTCAACCAGTTCGCCAAACGCTTTGCTGGGTGAATTCACGTCGATAAACAGTTCGCCGCCCGCCGCTTGCCAGCCGGCCAAATCATCTGCCAGCAGCGCGACATTGCTGTAACCCAGCGCGGCAATCCGTTCGGCAGCGGTTTGCGCCAGGCCTTCGTTACCGTCATACAGCGTGATCGCGGTGGTGCGCTGCGGAATGCGGTCCAGCAGCTCAAGTTCCAGTTTTGACAGTGGAATATTCACGGCAAACAACGGATGCGCGGTGGCAAACAGCGCTTCATCGCGCACATCGACAATCGCCACTTCCTGCTGCTGACGCAGGGCCTCAATAATTTCCGCCGCCTGGCGTAAAGGGAAAACCGGTTTAGTCATGTGAAAGGTCCCAAATGTTCGGTAAGTAACGGTTGCTGTAACCGGAGATAAACGTTTTTTCACTGCCGTCTTCGCGGTAGACCGCGCGTTTGACCGCGCCAATGTTGGCGCCATAAACGTGAATGCTGATGGAGACGCGGTCGTCATAGGCGTTGCTGACGCGATGAATATCGCCTACCGTCGGCGACACCGCTTCAACGCGGCCGGGATCGAGTCGGACTGGCGCGCCTTCCGGCTGCAATCCGTTTGGCCCCGGCTGCCAGGATTGTGAAATCTCTGCGCCGCGCAGCATGCCAATCAGTCCCCATACGCGATGGTCGTGAATCGGCGTTTGCTGGCCTGGCCCCCAGACGAAACTCACCACCGAAAAGCGTTGCTGCGCATCGGCATACAACAAATATTGTTGATAGTGTTCGGGATGAGGTTGTGTAAAGGCGTCGTCCAGCCAGTCGTCGTGGCGAATCAACTCGCCAAGCCACGCGCTGCCACGTTGCAACACCGTGGCCTCCTCCGGCTGCGCATCCAGCAAGTTGGCAAGATTGGCGACAAAATCACGCAGGCGCTGGTGCTGATACTGGCTCATAAGCTTCAGGCGCTCCTTTTCTCGGCGGCTGAGAGCGCATCGACTTTCTCGCGCGTCAGCGGAATCAGCTCGCGACCATATTCCACCGCATCGTTAAGCGGATCGAAGCCGCGAATCAGCACGCTATGAATGCCAAGGCGATAATATTCCAGCAGTGCATCGGAAACTTGCTCCGGCGTTCCCACCAGCGCAGTGGAGTTGTAGCCGCCCTGAACCAGTTTTGCGACACCGGTCCACAGCACTTTATCCAGACGATCGCCTTCATTAGCGGCGGCGAGTAAACGCTGCGCGCCAACGCTCTGCGGCTTTGCCTTACCAAAGGCAAAGCCACTTTCGTTAAGCTGTTTTTCGGCCGTGGCGCGGATGTGCTCCGCACGTTCCCAGGCTTCTTTTTCAGTTGTGCCAAGAATCGGCCGGAACGAGATGTTGAAGTTAATTTCGCGGCCCTGTCTGGCGGCAGCGGCACGCACGTTGCGTACCGTCTCTTCCGCGCCTTTCAGCGGCTCGCCCCACAGCGCAAACACATCGGCATGGCGTGCTGCAACATCAATCGCCTCCTGCGACGATCCGCCAAAATAGATGGGCAGTTTATTCTGCAGCGGTTTGATGGCTGAGAACGCCTGCTCGGCCTGATAAAACTGGCCTTGATGATCGTACGGCTGCGCGGATTCGAGGCTCTGCTTCAATACGGTGAGGAACTCATCGCTACGTGCATAGCGCTCGGCTTTATTGAGGAAGTCACCGTCGCGGCGCTGCTCAGCATCGCTGCCGCCGCTGATGATGTGCACCGCTAAGCGACCGTCGGTGAGGTGATCAAGCGAAGCCAACTTGCGCGCCGCTAGCGTCGGCGAGACAAAGCCGGGACGATGCGCCAGCAAAAATTTCAGCGTCGAGGTGTGCGCCGCCGCGTGCGCGGTGACCAGAAAACCATCCGGCTGATCCGACCAATAGCCCACCAGAATGCGATCAAAACCGGCGTCTTCGTGCGCCCGCGCAAAACGCGCAATGTACTCTTTATCGAACAGCGGGCCGCTAGCCGGAATAATTTCGGAAGCGAGGCGGTGGCCAATCATGCCAAGGAATTGAATGCTCATGCGGTTCTCCTGAAGTGACGTCATGGAGAAAAACTACGGGCGCAGGCGGTGTGAACGGAAATTCAATATTGTGCAAAGGTTTTGCGTTTAACAGTGAAGCGGGTGATAGCGGGGGAAAAGCGGAAGCGACGCGGATTAGAACCGATTGAAATAATTAAGAAGAGAAGGGCGAGCCGCAGCTCGCCCCGTATATCAGAAGGCCAATACCAGACCAGCGATAGCGGCTGACAGCACGCTCACCAGCGTTGAACCGTACAGCAGTTTCAGGCCGAAGCGTGAAACCACGTTACCTTGCTCTTCGTGCAGACCTTTAATCGCGCCCGCCACAATCCCGATAGAGGAGAAGTTAGCAAAGGAGACCAGGAACACAGAAAGAATACCTTCCGAGTGTGGCGACAGCTGACCGGCGATTTTCTGCAGATCCATCATTGCCACGAATTCGTTGGAAACCAGTTTGGTGGCCATGATGCTGCCTACTTGCAGCGCTTCGTGTGAAGGAACACCCATCACCCACGCAAATGGATAGAACACATAGCCCAGCACGCCCTGGAAGCTGATGCCGAAAATCAGGTCGAACAGCGCGTTCAGACCGGTGATCAAGGCGATAAAACCAATCAGCATTGCGGCAACAATCATCGCAACTTTAAAACCGGCGAGGATGTATTCGCCCAGCATTTCGAAGAAGCTCTGGCCTTTATGCAGGTCCTGCAATTGCAGATCTTCTTCGCTATCCACGCGGTACGGGTTAATCAGCGACAGCACAATAAAGGTGCTGAACATGTTCAATACCAGCGCGGCCACCACATATTTTGGCTGCAGCATGGTCATGTAGGCGCCGACAATTGACATCGAAACGGTCGACATGGCAGTCGCTGCCATGGTGTACATACGGCGCTGTGACATTTTGCCAAGGATATCTTTATAGGCGATGAAGTTTTCTGACTGTCCCAAAATCAGAGAGCTCACGGCGTTAAAGGATTCCAGTTTGCCCATACCGTTTACTTTGGACAGCACGGTACCAATGCCGCGAATCACCCACGGCAAGATGCGGAAATGCTGCAAAATACCGATTAACGCAGAGATGAAAATGATGGGGCAAAGCACGTTGAGGAAGAAGAAAGCGAGGCCTTTTTCGCTCATATTGCCAAACACGAAGTTGGTGCCTTCGGCGGCATATTTGAGCAGATGATCGAAGAAACCTGCGAAGCCCTGCACAAAGCCGAGACCGATGGAGGAGTTCAGGAAGAACCAGGCCAGCAGAATTTCGATTACCAGAAGTTGAACGATATAACGAAGACGGATGCTTTTACGATCGTGGCTGACCAGCAAGGCCAGCACCGCTACCACCACTAGTGCTAAAAGAAAATGCAAAACATGGGACATGTCGGCTCCAAATTTGAGGAGGGTTGTATTTTGTTGCGTATTCTATGTAACGCGTTACTTAAAAACGAGATCAAAACCACATTATAAGTATTCGCTATCGCGTTTTTTCTCAGATAAGTCTGACCGCTCACAACCCTATTACAAATTCATCACAAGAAATATCCACAAAAACATTGTCTATAAAATAACCCAAGAGTAGAGTCTTTTGCGTTGCACTTGTTTTTAGCAAGAACTGACTTTACCGCAATGTATAGCAATGGCTATACTTTATAGCACCATCTATTACTACAATAACTATAACCAAATTTCATCTGCCTTGAATGACCCTTAATCTGGACAGGTCAACAAGCATTAGGACAGGGTAAAACTATGCTAGAAAGCCGCACCGCCGAGCGCGCCGCTCGCGGAGCCAGAAAGATCAAACTCGCGCTGCTGGGCCCCGCCTTTATTGCGGCGATTGGCTACATCGATCCCGGCAACTTCGCGACCAACATTCAGGCCGGCGCCGCCTACGGCTACAAGCTGTTATGGGTGGTGGTGTGGGCCAACGTCATGGCGATGCTGATCCAGCTGATGTCCGCCAAGCTGGGCATTGCTACCGGCAAAAATCTTGCAGAACACATCCGCGATCGCTTCCCGCGCCCGGCGGTGTGGTTCTATTGGGTGCAGGCGGAAATCATCGCCATGGCCACCGATCTCGCTGAATTTATCGGCGCGGCGCTCGGCTTCAAGCTATTACTTGGCATTTCCCTGCTGCAGGGTGCGGTGTTAACCGGTATCGCGACCTACCTGATTCTAATGCTGCAAAGTCGCGGGCAGAAGCCGCTGGAACTGGTGATTGGCGGTCTGCTGCTGTTTGTAGCGGCGGCTTATATTGTGGAGCTGTTTTTCTCCCAGCCTAAAGTGAGTGAGCTGGTGGTTGGCATGGCGCTGCCATCGCTGCCAACATCGGATGCGGTATTCCTCGCTGCTGGTGTGTTAGGCGCCACCATTATGCCGCACGTGATTTATCTGCACTCGGCGCTGACGCAGCACGGCAATAAAGGCAGCAAGGCGCAACGTTACAGTTCAACCAAGCTGGATGTGGCTATCGCCATGACCATCGCTGGCTTTGTGAATCTGGCGATGATGGCCACCGCCGCCGCGGCGTTTCACTTTAGCGGTCACTCCAGCATCGTCGATCTCGATCAGGCATACCTAACGCTGCAACCGCTGTTGGGTGAAGCGGCGGCGATTGTGTTCGGTTTGAGTCTGGTGGCTGCCGGTCTCTCCTCAACCGTGGTTGGCACGCTGGCGGGACAAGTGGTGATGCAGGGCTTTATCCGTTTCCACATTCCGCTGTGGTTCCGCCGCACCATCACCATGTTGCCCTCTTTTATAGTAATTTGGGCGGGCTGGGATCCCACGCGCATTCTGGTAATGAGTCAGGTGCTGTTGAGTTTTGGTATCGCGCTGGCGCTGATTCCGCTGCTCTCCTTTACCGGCAACCGCGAATTGATGGGCGATGAGATGGTGAACTCGCGTCTGATGCAGAATGCCGGGCGGCTGATTGTGGTGCTGGTGATCGCGCTCAATCTCTATTTGCTGGTCGGCGAAGCGCTCGGTTGGTAACTGCCAGAGAAAAGAAAAATCCCGCCATTGTGCGGGATTTTTTGTTTAGTGATGATGGTGATCGTGGTGACCTCGACGATCATCATGGCGATGATCGTGGCGGTGATGTTCACGACGTTCACGCTCATGCCAGCGGCGTTCGCGCTCACGTTCATAGGCGCGATGACGTTTCCACTCTTCGTGACGCCACCAGCGATGATCATTGTACTGATAACGATCGTTCCACCAGCGCGGCTCGCGCCAGCGCCCCCCGTCCCAGTAATTACCGTGACGATCGCGATCGCCGAGATGCAGCGTAACGCCCGGACCCAAATTGATGGTGGCGCTGTCGGCTTGTGCTGTGCTGATAGCCAATGGGGATAAGGTTGCCAGCAAGGCGGCAAACAAAATGGCACGTTTCATAACTTCTCCTTTTCAGTAGCTTATAACTGCCACCGTTGCGCTAGTTTGCCACATCGGACCAGGGAAGCCTTGAGAATCAGTCTGAAAACGCTGAGGTAAATCTGAAATGAGAATTTTCTGCTGCGGAAAACGCCCGACCAATGCCGGGCGGGTAAACGTTTACACTAAGATGTTGTGGATAGCGTCGATCTCATCCTGGCTTAGTTCCGGCTGGCTCAACATCTCAACCGCATCATCAATTTGCGCGGTTTTACTGGCGCCAATCAGCACCGAGGTAACACGCGCATCGCGCAGCACCCAGCTCAGCGCCATCTGCGCCAGCTTCTGGCCGCGCTGTTGGGCAATCGCCTGCAGCTGACGCACTTTTTCCATCTTCTCTTGCGTCAGCTGGTTTTCATTCAGGAACTTACTGCCGCTGGCGATGCGCGAGTCTTGTGGAATACCCTGCAAATAGCGGTCGGTTAACACGCCACCCGCCAGCGGCGAGAAGGCGATGCAACCAACGCCGTTGTCGCCCAGCACATCCAGTAAACCCTGCTCAGGCATACGTTCAAACATCGAATAACGCGGCTGGTGGATCAGGCAAGGCGTGCCGAGGTCGCGCAGAATCGCAATCGCTTCGGCAGCTTTGTCTGCCGGATAGTTGGAGATGGCGGCATACAGCGCTTTGCCCTGACGCACCACCTGATCCAGCGCACGCATGGTCTCTTCCAGCGGCGTTTCGGGATCGGGGCGGTGATGATAGAAGATATCAACGTACTCCAATCCCATGCGCTTCAGGCTTTGATCGAGACTGGAAATCAGATACTTGCGCGAACCCCAATCGCCGTATGGGCCGTCCCACATGGTGTAACCGGCTTTAGTTGAAATCACCAGCTCGTCACGCAGTCCCTGAAAATCCTCGCGCAGAATGCGACCAAAGTTGGATTCCGCCGATCCCGGCGGCGGGCCGTAATTATTGGCGAGATCGAAATGGGTAATGCCGCGATCAAAGGCATGGCGCAGCAGTTCACGGCTGTTATCGACGCGCGTACTGTCGCCAAAGTTATGCCACAAACCCAGTGAAATCGCCGGTAACTTCAGGCCGCTACGGCCACTGCGGCGGTATTGCATCTGTTGATAACGTTCGGGATGGGGAAAAGCACTCATGCAGCGTTCCTGTCTCATAGGGGAGAAAGTGACATCAGCATATCAGTGTATGCGTTTACACTAAGGCGAAACGCGCCGAAGATCGCAACTTACAGAATTATCTGTCGTCGTAACGAATGCTTGCCACAAATCACCACGCCACGATGATGAATATCTCGCCAATTCAGCCACATCGCTAATACTCGTGATTATCCCCTTAACAAGGAGCTGTCGATGAAAAACCCGAATGTTGGCGATTATTTACTGCACCGATTACAGCAAGCTGGCATCCGTCATCTGTTCGGCGTGCCCGGCGATTACAACCTGCAATTTCTCGACAGCGTGATTGCGCATCCCGACATTGCCTGGGTTGGCTGTGCCAATGAACTGAATGCGGCGTATGCGGCGGATGGTTACGGGCGCTGCAACGGTGCGGCGGCACTGCTGACCACCTTTGGCGTCGGCGAGCTCAGCGCTATCAACGGCATCGCCGGCAGCTATGCCGAATATGTGCCGGTGATTCATATCGTTGGCGCGCCCGCCAGTCAGGCGCAACAGCAGGGCGATTGTGTGCACCATTCGCTGGGCGACGGCGATTTTGGTCACTTCCTGCGTATGGCGCAGGAAGTAAGTGTGGCATCGGCGGTGCTGACGGCGGAAAACGCAGTGACTGAGATTGATCGCGTTATCAGCGAGGCGCTAACGCAACATCGCCCCGGCTATTTACTGCTGGCGGTGGATGTGGCGGCGGCTGAGATTTCGCTATCAGAGGAAAAAGCCACAGCCGCAGATAACCATCAGCAGGTTGCCGTGGCCTTTGCCGATGCGGCAGAACGCTTGCTGGCACCAGCACAGCGCGTGGCGCTGTTGGCCGATTTCCTGGCCTCACGCTGGCAGTTGCAGCCACAGCTTGAGGTGTTGCGCCAGCTGCGTGCGATTCCTGCCGCCACCTTGTTGATGGGCAAGGGCGTGCTGAACGAGCAGCAGCCGGGCTTCGTCGGTACGTATGCCGCGCAAGGCAGCAGCGATGCGGTGCGTCAGGCCATCGAAGATACCGACGTTACGCTGTGCGTCGGCGTGCGGTTTACCGACACCTTAACCGCCGGCTTCACACAAAATCTGCCCGCCGAGCGCGTGATCGATCTGCAGCCGTTTCAGGCCACGGTCGCTGGCGAGGTGTTTGCGCCGTTGAGCATGCAGCAGGCGCTGGCGGCGCTGACGCCGATTTATCAGCGTCACTGCGCGCACTGGCGGCTGGCAGATGCGCCTGAGTGCGAGGAAAGTGAGCAAATTGCTGCGGCGGTAATCAGTCAGCAGGCATTCTGGCAGGCGATGCAGCGCTTCCTGCAACCCGGTGATATTATCCTTGCCGATCAAGGCACTGCGGCCTTTGGTGCGGCGGCGCTGCGTTTACCGCAGGATGCGCAACTGCTGGTGCAACCGCTGTGGGGATCGATTGGCTATACTTTACCCGCCACTTTTGGTGCGCAAACCGCGCAGCCAGATCGGCGGGTCATCCTGATCATTGGCGATGGCTCTGCGCAGCTGACGATTCAGGAGTTAGGTTCGATGCTGCGCGACGGCCAGCAGCCGATTATCTTCTTGATTAATAACGATGGTTATACCGTTGAGCGCGCGATTCACGGTGCTGAGCAACGTTACAATGATATCGCGCAATGGAACTGGACCGCGCTACCGCAGGCACTGAGCCAGCACTGTGCGGCGCAAAGCTGGCGCGTCAGCGAAACGGTGCAACTCGACGCGGTGATGGAACAATTGATGCGGAATCGACGTCTGTCGCTGGTGGAAGTGGTGATGGACAAACAGGACTTGCCGCCGCTGCTGCGTAAAGTCACCGCCGCACTGCATCAGCGTAATAGTGGCTAAATTTCGGAAAGTTGCCGCTGGGAAGTCGGGCAGGTGATCGGTAGGCTGTGCAGCATCTTTGAATGGATTACGCCCATCGTGCAGGTGGGCGTTGTTGTTTTATTGGCAGGCTTTTATAGTGTCCTGCAATTGTTTATGACCCAAGCGGAGCAGCAGAAGAATGACAACATACGCCCTGGTCGGCGATGTGGGCGGTACCAATGCCCGTCTCGCATTGTGTGAGGTAGAAAACGGCGCTATCTCGCAAGCCCAAACCTTCTCAACATCAGACTACGACAATCTCGAAGCGGTGATTCGCCACTATCTGGACGAGCAAAAACAGGACATTAAGCACGCCTGTATCGCCATTGCCTGTCCGATTACCGGCGATTGGGTGGAGATGACCAACCACGATTGGGCGTTCTCGACCAAAGTGATGAAAGAGCATCTGGCGCTGGAAAGCCTGGAAATCATCAATGATTTCACCGCCGTTTCGATGGCGATTCCGATGCTGAGCGAACAGGAAGTGATTCAGTTTGGCGGTAGAGCGCCGGTTGAAGGCAAGCCTATCGCGATTTATGGTGCGGGTACCGGCCTCGGCGTCAGCCATTTAGTGCACGTGGATAAGCGCTGGATCAGCTTGCCGGGCGAGGGCGGTCACGTTGACTTCGCGCCAAATAGCGAAGAAGAGGGTGAAATTCTCGAAGTGCTGCGCGCGGAGATTGGCCACGTTTCGGCGGAACGCGTGCTGTCCGGTGCCGGTTTGGTTAATCTGTATCGCGCCATCGTGAAGTCAGATGAGCGTGAGCCAGAAAACCTCAAGCCTAAAGATGTCACCGAACGCGCATTAAAAGATACCTGCATCGATTGCCGTCGCGCGCTGTCGTTGTTCTGCGTGATCATGGGCCGTTTTGGCGGCAACCTGGCGCTGAATCTGGGCACCTTCGGCGGCGTTTATATCGCGGGCGGTATTGTGCCGCGCTTCCTCGATTTCTTTAAAGCCTCCGGTTTCCGCGCGGCATTTGAAGATAAAGGTCGCTTCCGCGATTACCTGGTCGATATTCCGGTATATATGATTACTCACGATCAGCCGGGCTTACTCGGCGCCGGTGCGCACCTGCGTCAGGTGTTGGGCCGCGAGCTGTAAACACGCAGGCGAGCGGCATCCGCCGTTCGCCTTATAATCTCATCAACTGCCGAAAGGCTTTCACCTTGCTGCGACTCACCGGCACCTGCGCATCCAAATCACGCAACTTCACCAAATAGGTATTGTTAAACCACGGCTCGATTTCACGAATCTTGCTCAGGTTGACGCAGTAAGAGCGATGGCAGCGGAAGAACTGCTGTTCCGGTAAACGGCTGCAAAACTCACTGATCACCATCGACATCACATAGGCTTCGCGCCGCGTATACACAAACGTCAACTTCTCGTGCGCCTCAACGTAATAAATCTCGTTGATATCGGTGACGATAATGCGTTCATCTTTCACCAGATTGACGGTTTGTGGCGAGCTGGTGGCTGCGTTTTGTGGTTGCAACTGCTGTTGCGCGCTGGCTTCCAGTTTCTGCAGCATGGTCATGATGCGCGACTCATGATACGGCTTGAGAATGTAGTCAAACGCGTCCAGCTCAAACGCTTCAACCGCATGCTCTTTCCACGCGGTGATAAACACAATCAATGGCTTATGAGCAAACTGATTGATGTTTTGCGCCAGCAGCATGCCATCAAGCGAAGGAATGTTGATATCGAGGAAAATCACATCCACACGATGGTTCTGCAGATATTTCAGCACTTCCAGCCCATCATCAAAGCAGGCCTCAACGCTGATTTGGCTATGTTGCTGAATCATCCAGCTTAACTCTTGCTGGGCAAGAAATTCGTCTTCAACGATGATGGCTTTCACGTGGCGGTTTCCGTGGTGGGGCGCAGCGGGGCAGGCAGCCGCTGGCCATTCTTGCTAAGCGTAAAGGCGATTTCCGTGCCGGGATGATGGCGGGTGATGACCAAGCCCTGGCCGGAGAGCAGCTTAACGCGATGATGCACATTCAGCAGACCAATTTTGTTGCCGGGCATCTCGTTTCGCGCCACGCGGCTCATCACATCATCGCTGATGCCATCACCGGTATCGCGCACCGCAACGCGCACCCGATCGCCTAAATCCTTCACGCTCAGCGTCACTACGCCTTTGCCGCGGCAAGGCTGAATGCCGTGCACAATCGCGTTCTCTACCAGCGGCTGAATCAGCAGGCTGGGCAGCGTGAAGTGCAGATCTTCATCCACGTCATAAATCATCGACAGCTTATCGCCGAAACGCGCCTGCTCAATCGCGATGTAATCCTTCACCTGCCACAACTCTTTCTTGATATCGATAAGCTCGTCATCGTTGAGTTCGAGGTTGTAACGCAGATAACGTGACAAATTGATCACCAACTGGCGCGCGGTGTCCGGATTAAGGCGAATCGAAGAGGAAATAGCATTCAGGGCGTTAAACAGGAAATGCGGGTTAATTTTGCTCTGCAGTGCGCGCAATTCTGCCTTGTTCGCCATCTCACGCAGCTGTTCAGCCCGCGAGACTTCCAACTGGGTGGAGATGATTTGCGACAGCCCAATCGCCATCTCTTTCAGCGACCCGGTGATGCGATGCGCTCGGCGATAATAGATTTTTAGCGTGCCTGTCACTTCCCCTTTTTCCCAAAGGGGAATAACCAGCATCGAGTGAATATCTTTGGTGCGATGCGCCTCGTCGTTGTTCTTAATAATGATTTTACCGCTGGCGATCGCCTGCGCGGTGGTCGGGCTGATGGCATCATCGCCGTTGTGATAGTTCTGCTCGCCGTAACCGACATAGGCGAGAATCTGTTTGTTATTGGTGATGGCGACCGCATCGGCGTGAATGTCGGTGCGGATGATATCGCACACTTTATGCAGCGACTGGCTATCAACCTGGCGAAACAGCGGCAATGTTTTGTTGGCGATCTCCAGCGCAAGCTTGGCCTGACGCGCCGCAATCGCCTCTTTTTCACCTTCGACGCTCTGCACCAGCAGCACGATTAAACCGATGCTCGATGCGCCCAAAATCATCGGCAGCGCAATCTCGGACACAATCGCCAGTCCCAGCGTCATTGGCTTGGCCCACAGCACAATCAGCAGCATGGTCAGGCTTTCGCACAACATACCGCCGAGAATACCGGCGCGCCAGCGCTGCTCTTTATTCACCCGGCGGTTGATCACGCCCGAAGCGATGCCAGCAATGATGCTGGTGATCAGGCAAGGCACCGCCGTGACGCCATCCATATCAATCAGATAGCGATGTAAACCGGCAATCACGCCGGTGGCGATGCCCACCCACGGACCAAACAGAATGCCGCCGGACATCACCGCAATCACGCGCACATTGAGCAGAGATCCGTCGACGTTAATGCCTGACCAGGTGCTGAACAGCGCAAACAGCGAGAATATTGCCGTCACCACCAGTTTTTCTCGCACCGAATGCTCATCTTTTTGCAACAGCTGACGAAACACCCGCGTGCGCGTGAGGAAGAACAGACAGATCAGCATCAGCGCCGCGCGGTCAAAAACCGCCAGCAGCATGTCGAAGTGGGAAGGCAAGGGCATCTCTCAGGCAAGAAACGGGAGGCTATGATAAAAAATGTGGTCACGATCCGCCAGCGCCACGGCAATCTGCAGACCTTTCTCGTAGCCGGGATCAATTTTGAGCATGCCTGGTCGCCATAAATGACCTAATGCTTGTCAGTTAAGACATGAAAACCCTTAATTACCGCGAGCACACATTGTAGCGGCGCAATTCATTGCGCGATAAATCGCGCCGCTACGGAATATGCGATGATTTGATTAGGTGCTTAACTGATCGGCATTACGCCATAAATGGCGACCTCTGCAAAAAGAGGAAAACTTGAGTAACAAAAAGAGGATTAGCGAAAGCGTGCGCCGAACGCTGGTTGTCAATACGCCGGTTTGCTATGTTGCCGGATAAAAAGGGGAGCTTAGCCATGCAATTACTCACGCCACGTTTGTCCCTCAGTCGGCTTCAACCTGAAGACTGGCGGATTTTCAAAGCGGTACATCAGGACCGCACGACCATGACGTGGGTCAGTGAAATTCCGGATGAAAACGATATTCGTCAACGCTTTACTGAGCGTCTGGCGCCGTGGCAGGCGAGCAGTTTTCATATGCTGTGTCTGGTGGCGCGCATCCGGGAAACCGGCGAGCCGATTGGCCTGTTTGGCTGTAGCGCCGAGTGGCATCCTTATCGTCAGGCCGAAGTGGGTTACATGCTGCGCGCGGCGTTTACCGGAATGGGTTATGGCAGTGAAGCGCTCGACGCGCTGTGCCAGTTTTTGCTACAGGCAGAATTTCATAAGCTGAAAGCGATGGTGATTGAGGGGAATTGGCCGTCGCGCCGCATTCTTGAGAAGAATGGTTTCGTCCTTGAGGGTACGTTGCGGGATAATTATCTGCTAAACGGCCAATGGGTAAGCGATTGGGTGTTTGGCCGCCTGAATCCGCAACATTAAAAAAATTTCCGTCTGCTCTCGACAATCTTGTTATCAGCGCGTTATGTTCTTGGTGCGGTCACCACAGTGACCCACGTCGCTCGGACGGTCCGGGCGCTTACGTAAACCAGAGGACATCATGGCTGATAACAGCACACCCCGTCGTTTCTCGCGTATTGAACGCCTTCCCCCGTATGTTTTTAACATTACCGCTGAATTGAAGATGGCTGCGCGTCGGCGCGGCGAAGACATCATCGATTTTTCGATGGGCAACCCGGATGGCCCCACGCCGCCGCATATCGTCGAAAAACTCTGCCAGGTGGCGCAGCGCGAAGACACGCACGGTTACTCAACCTCGAAAGGTATTCCCCGTTTGCGTCGCGCGATTTCGCGCTGGTACGCAGACCGTTATCAGGTAGAGATCGATCCGGAATCGGAAGCGATTGTCACCATCGGCTCCAAAGAGGGTTTGGCGCACTTGATGCTGGCCACGCTCGATCACGGCGACACCGTGCTGGTGCCGAACCCCAGCTATCCGATTCACATTTACGGCGCGGTCATTGCTGGCGCGCAGGTGCGTTCTGTTCCGTTGGTAGCGGGCGTTGATTTCTTCAACGAGCTGGAGCGGGCGATTCGCGAAAGCTATCCCAAACCGAAAATGATGATTCTCGGCTTCCCGTCGAACCCTACAGCGCAATGCGTTGAGCTCGACTTCTTTGAGCGCGTCATCGCGCTGGCGAAGCAGTACAACGTGCTGGTCATCCATGATCTCGCCTACGCTGATATCACCTACGATGGCTGGAAAGCGCCGTCGATTATGCAGGTGCCAGGCGCGCGTGATGTGGCGGTAGAATTCTTTACCCTGTCGAAAAGCTACAACATGGCGGGCTGGCGCATCGGCTTTATGGTCGGTAACAAAGAGCTGGTCTCCGCGCTGGCGCGCATCAAAAGTTATCACGATTACGGCACCTTCACGCCACTGCAGGTCGCAGCGATTGCGGCGCTGGAAGGCGATCAACAGTGCGTGCGCGATATCGCTGAACAGTACAAACGCCGCCGCGATGTGCTGGTGAAAGGCCTGCACGAAGCGGGCTGGATGGTCGATCTGCCGAAGGCGTCGATGTACGTCTGGGCGAAAATTCCCGATCACTACGCGCATCTTGGCTCACTGGAGTTTGCCAAATTACTAATGCAGGAGGCCAAAGTGTGCGTCTCGCCGGGCATCGGTTTCGGTGATTACGGGGATACCCACGTGCGTTTCGCGCTGATTGAAAACAGCGATCGTATTCGTCAGGCGGTCCGGGGGATTAAATCGATGTTCCGTGCCGATGGCATTTTGCCGGGAACGGTGAAAGCGCTGGAAGAAGAAGAGGAATAACCATTAAGTGGGGCGACTCAGCGTCGCCCCGCCTGGCGGCTCTACAGCATCAGTACAAAAGTACCGACCCAAAGCAACAGGAAGAAAGAAATTCCCATCAAAGCGTATCTCACAAAACAACTCCTCTGAGCGGCTACCCGGCGGGCGATCCCAAACCCGCGTAACCCGAACAGAATAAGAGAAAGGTGGAGTTCATCATCGCTACACGCTTTCTTCTCAGGTCGCTCCAGGCAAGCCCGAAACAGGATCGAGGGCTAATTTACGCGGATTTGTCCCAAAAATAAATAGGCCGCTTCTGAGATATTGCTCACATTTTCAGCGGGTCTCAATCTCCGGTATCGCCGACATTCCCACGCGCAGTTTGGCCAGATCCGGCTGGTTTTCATCGAGCACAATTTTCACCGGTAAACGCTGTACCACTTTGGTGTAATTGCCGGTGGCGTTGTCCGGCGAAATGGCGGAAAAGGTCGCGCCCGTAGCTGGAGCAATGCTGTCGACGTGACCGCTAAATACCTTGCCCGGCAAGGCATCCACCTTCACGCTCACTTTCTGCCCTTGCTGCACATCCGCCAGCTGCGTTTCCAGATAATTAGCGGTGATATAGGTTTGCTGCAGCGGCACCACCGCCAGCAAACGCGTGCCTGCGCTAACGTAGGCGCCGAGGCGCACCGAACGCTGACCGACCATGCCATCCACCGGCGCCACAATCCGCGTGTAGGAAAGATTGAGCTGCGCCTGATCGACGCTGGCCTGCGCGGCAGCGACATCGGCAGCGGCCTGACGCACCGCAGCTTGTAGCACGCCAACTTGCTTGACGGCGGAAGCTAGCGCCGCTTCGCTCTGGCGGACGGTAGCCGAAGCGGATCGCTGCGTTGAGTTGGCTTTTTGCTGATCGTCTGCGGCGATGGTGCCACTTTTATACAGCTGGTTGTAACGCGCGGCGCTTTGTCCGGCGTACTGCGCGGAAGCCTGGCTCGCCGCTAACGTGGCCTTCGCCTGGTCGATAGTGGATTGCTGCTGTTCCAGCTGCGCCTGGCTACTCAAACGCTTCGCCTCGCTGACCTGCAAATTGGCCTGCGCGGTCTCTAACGCCACGCGGTAATCGCGATCGTCGAGTGTCGCCAGCAGTTCGCCGGCCTTTACGCGCTGGTTGTCTTGCACGTTGACGCTGGCGATGTAGCCGGAAACTTTCGGCGCAACCAGCGTATAATCGGCATTCACATAGGCATCGGTGGTGCGGTGATCGTTGCCGGTCATCGATGACCAGACAAAAAAGGCCATCGCTAATAACACCAGTAATAAGGCGCTCAACAGCACCGTTCTCTTCAAAGCAAAAGCTTGCATATCAATTATCTCGACGTCGTCGTAACAGGTTGAATCAGTGTTTGTGGTGGCCACACGCGTTTTGGCAACCAGGCGGTTAACAGTAAAAGCAGGGCGGCGAAGGCAATCAGCATCTGGTAGCAATCACTCAGGCTCAGCACCATCGCCTGCTGTTTCAGCAAGGTGGCGAAGCCGCTGAGGTTTTCCGCGCTGCTGACGCTGCCGTCCGGCAGCAACGGCACGCTGCTGCTGGATTGTGCGCTGTTCGGCGCCGTCATCAGCCATGAACGGCTGGCGGCGCTATCGACCAGCACGTTGGAGTGGAATTTTTCACGGTGGCTGATAAACCATTCCACCAGCGTGCTGGCGGCGATGCTGGAGAAACCGCGCACCGTGTTGAACATCGCCGAGGCAAAGGGGCCTTCTGGTGGTGCAACCACGCTGGTGGCACTCATCAGCACCGGCAAAATCACCATGGGCTGGCCGAACGCCTGCAAAATCTGAATCAGCCAGAAATTCTGCCGCGCCCAATCGGTGGTGATGTGCATGCCCATCAGGCAGGACGTCACCAACAGCGCTACGCCCGCTGTCAACATCCAGCGGCAATCCACCCAGCGAATATTCAGCAGCGCGGCAACAAAAGGCGCGATCAGCAACTGCGGCAATCCGATGGTCAACGCCAGCGGGGCGAACTGCAGCGTGCGGAAGCCTTGCACCTGCGCCAGATAGGCCGACGGCAGCGCCGAACCTGACAGCGACAGAATCAGCACGCCCGCCAGCACCAGCAAGCCGTGCGCGAGATTGCGCCGCCCCAGCATCTGCAATTTGAACAGCGGCAGCGGATGAAACCATTCATTAATAAAGAACACAGTCAGCAACGCCAGCGCGCTGAATAATAGGCCGCAAAATAACGGCGATTCGAGCCAGTCGAGTCGCTCGCCCTGCGTCAGCGCCAGGATCAGCAGCGCCATACCCGAACAGCCGGTTAGCATGCCAAACAGATCGATCTGTTTAAAACGCTCAAGGCGCAGCGGATCCTGCGGCAAACCCCAGCTAATCAGCAGCATGGCAATCAGCATGGCGGGCACCACTTGCCAGAAGACAAACAGCCAGCTGACGTCATCGGTCCAGAACGCCGCCAGCGAAGCGGCCATATTCGGACCGAAGGTGGCGGTCAGCGCATATCCGGCTAAACCGTATAATTTGATCGGCGGCGGCAGAAAGCGCAGCGCAACGGTCATCAGCATTGGCGGCAGCGCGCCGCCAAATAACCCCTGCACCACGCGCAAGGCGATAAACAGCGTGGCGTTAGGCATCAGCGGCAGCAGCAGACCGCTTAGCATAAAACCAGCGGAGACGGTGAGCGCAAAGCGGCGCAGCGAAAAGGTGACGGCGAACCAGGGCGCAATCATCATTGCCGCCACTTCAGCGGCCTGATACGCGGAGATGATCCAGCTGCCTTGATCGAAACTGATGCCGATGGCAGCGCGGATATCGGCTAACGCGATATCGGTGACGCGATCGTTTAATCCTGATGTGAGCGCGGCAATCAGCACGCCAACCAATCCCAGCGCCAGGCGCAGAGTAAACGGATGGGGGGCCGGAGCCGCAATGGGCTGGGCGTTCATAGCAGGCTTCTCGTTATGATGTTGATGCAGTGTATTGCGATGTGATACAGGTGGCATCTTACATATCGATATGCTGTATTGCAATGTGATACAGGGTGTAAAAGTGCGATCATTCGCGTTAAAGTAGGGCAGGCCAAAAAGGAACGCATCATGGTTGAACTTCCCTCAAGCCGTGAGGATGAAAAAGCGGGTGGCATTCAGGTCATCGCGCGTGCGGCAAAAATTCTGAACGCGCTGGGTGAGCATCCCGGCGGCATGAGTTTGGGTGAAATTGCGCAGGTGGTTGATCTGCCGCGCTCGACGGTGCAGCGCATTATTGGTGCGCTGGACAGCGCACAGCTGGTGCGCAGCAGCGGTGCCGGCGGGTTACGTCTTGGTCCGGCGCTGCTCAAGCTGATCTCCAGCGTGCACAGCGACGTGGTGGAAATCGTGCGTCCATTCCTCGAACAACTCTCTGCAGAGATTAATGAAACGGTATCGCTGGCGCGGGCCAGCGGCACGCAGCTGGCTATCGTGCATTATGTGGTGGCCTCGCGCGAACTGCGCGTGGTGCCGCGCATCGGGCTGAATTTGCCGCTTTACAGCACATCGGGCGGCCGCGCGTTGCTGGCGCTGGAGAGCGATGAAGATGTGCGCGTGATGGTGGGCGAAGCCTATAAAGAGTTAACCGAGATGACGGTGAAAACGCTGCCGCAATTGCTGGAGCTGATTGCCGAGGTACGCGCCAGCGGATTGGCGATTGATCGCGGTGAGACGCTGGAGGGCATTTCGACCATGGCGGTCGCCATTGATACGCTGTTTGGCCGCTTCTCCATCTCATTACTGGTGCCGACCGCGCGTTTTCATAAGCAGGAAGCGCATTATCGTGAGCAAATCATCAAGTGCAAAGACGCCTTGATTCGTGAAATTGGCAAAATGACCGCTGTGGAAGGATAACCAACTGATGAAAACCTTGCTGATGGCCATCGATAACTCTCCGGTGGCGGAAAAAGTGATTGCGTTGACCATTGAACAAGCGCTGGCGCATCAGGCACAGGTCACGGTGCTATGCTGCGTTGATCCCGCTTACTCCTCCTGTAATCAACCGATAGAGATTGATGCCGGTGAAGATCCGGATGATTTTGTGGCGGCGAAAGATGAGCAGAACACCGCCGAAATGGTGGTGCGTCATGCGCTGGCGCCGCTTTTGCGCGCGGGCGTGGCGGCAAAAGGTTTGATTCTGGCGGGGGAAGCGGCGGAAACCATTGTGGCGCAATCCACACTTTTGCATGCCAGCATGATCATCATGGGACGCCGTCATCTGTCGCCGTTTAATCGTCTGCTGAAAGGTTCGGTCAGCGCTGCGGTGATTGAACGCGCCAATTGCCCCGTTTTAATTGATGTACGTAAGGATTAACCCCGCTCGATGCTCTCGCTTTTTCCGATTACGCTAGCGGCGTTCGCGCTGCTGGCGATCATTATTATTCTGCTGGTGCGCACCACCTCGCTGCGACTGTGGCAAGGCGTGCTGTTATTTATCTTGCCGCTAATACTGGCGAATTTACTGTGGTTCAGCTGGCTTCATCCACGTCAGGAGCGGCAGGCGCTGATGGAAGAGGTCGCAACCCAACTCAGCCTTGCGCCCGGTTATCGCCTGCTAAAAATTCAGGAACCCGCATTGTGGCAGTTGCTTAATCGCGAGCTGCTGCATAAACGGCTGGAAGGTGTTCCCGCCAATCAGGCGCTGGGGGATATGCGCGGCTGGTTGATGGATCTGGTTAATCAGCGTCTGACGCGCGCCAGCGATGCGGCGATCATTGATTACATCCGCGTCTCGGTCGAGGAGATGCAGGCGTTGCAGCAGCAGGAACCGCAGCGCTGCTTCCGTTTCCTCTATCCGCAGGTGAATGGCGGCGTCAATTTGCAACAGGTGCTGTCACCGGAACTGAATCAGCGCGATGCGCAAGCACTCGAAACGCTGCTGCAGCAAAGTACCGGCAATGAACAGCCGCTGGATCAGGCTGCGGCGCAGCGCGATTTACAAAGCGTGGTGGAAAAACTGTATGGCAAGTGGGGCGATCGGCTGCAACAGCTGAATATGCCAGCGGATACCGCGGTTGATCGCGGCGCAATGTGCGCGATGTCGATTGATCTCTACAGCGGCATTCTCGCATTGCCTGACAAACAAGCGGCCAATCTTTTACGTAAGATGGTCAGCCTTACCGGTTAGCAGGCAAAAAAAAAAGCCCGCTCAGCGCGGGCATGAAGGTCATTATCAGTATGTTTATTATTAATTCACCTGGTGTGGTGCAGACTTCGTTTTGTCTGAACAGATAATCGCACCCTTACCTTGATAAGTGAAACCGTTTGGTTTTATCGATTTGATTGGCGAAAGCTTCACTAATCCCGGACATTTCGCGCTTTATTCCTATAGATAAGCGCGGCGTTGCCTTTTAGACTGCAACGCTCAAGAGGAAACCCTAATGAAAAAAATGCTTATTAGCACATTGGCGCTTTTTATGTTGGCAGGTTGTAGCGTCAGCAAACCAGGAGGATTTGAGCGTGTTGATGAAGATACCAGCTCAAATACCGTGCAGTATCGTTACGATCCGCACACGCTGAATAAAGACGCAATGGAGATCGACCTTGCGAATTATTGCAGCCAGCGTGGATTTGATAAGGTGGAATCACTGCCGTCGCAAAATAGCCATTTGCCCGGACTTAAGAAAGCCTGGTATCAATGTAATTACGCGGTAAAAAGCTAAAAAAATAGGGCGGGATAATTTCCCGCCCTTTTTATTTTCTTATTATTTGCTGTGTGTGCTTTGCCCAACTATCTGCGGTGTCCATGACCGCCGTGCCCATGATGCCAGCCGCCGCCACCACCATGATGGCCCCAGCCTGGGCCGCCGCCTCCACGATGATGATCGATAATACAGCCACTCAACATCGTCATAATGGCTACAACCGATGCAAGCTTAATCACTTTCTTCATGGAGAGTCCTCCTCTGTTCCAATGACGCCAGATTACAGGGGAATAGTGGAGTGAAGATGCAGGAAATGTAGAGTTATTACGGAATGTATTACGGAGTGTGTCAATTAAATGCTAAAAAAGTCGCGGGGTAAAATAAACCAATCGGAATAAGCTGAATGCCTGATAATAATAACGAGATTACTCCGAAAGGCAAGGCTTAATAATAGTGGTTCTCAATTAACGCGTTATTGTGGATTAATTGTGGAGAAATGGGATGCCGCGTATTCATGCGGCATCCCAGCGAACTTAATTATGCAGTAAAGGTTCTGCCACGTTTTGGCGATTTGGCAGACGGATGCTCAGCGACAACACCAGCGAAATCACCAGCAAGGTCATAATCAGGCTGAAGGTGACGGTGAAGCCGCCAAAGGCGGAAGCCACCAGCGAACCCAGCACGCTGCCGATACCGAAGCCCAGGTAAATCAGACCATAGTTTTTGGTCAGGTTGTTCAGGCCAAAGAAATCGCTGACCAGCGATGGGAACACGGTAATGGTGCCGCCGAAGCTAAAGGCCACGCAGGCTAAGGAGAGGAAGAAGGTCGATTCACTCATATGGGTGAATAGCAAAATACTCATGCCCACCAGCGAGACGATTTGCGCCAGCGTAATCACACGGATGCGCGCCATTTTATCCGATAGCACGCCAAGAATCAGACGGCCGCTGAGGTTGGCAATTGCAATCACCGTGACCGCATTGGCGGCGGTTTGCGCGCTCAGATGCACCATGCCTTCACCGATATCTTTCGCCACGCCAATCACGTACAGGCCGCTCATGCAGGCAGTGAGGAACATCAGCGCCAGCATCCAGTACTGCGGTAAACGCACCGATTGCGCCAGCGTGTAATCTTTGGCTTCCAGCTGCGTATTACCTCTGTTCTTCTGCATCGGTGCGTCACGCATCAGCAACGCGCCGACAATGATCATGCTCATCGCCAGCAGGCCCCAGATCATGAAGGTATTCTCCAGACCTTGTGCGCTCAGCAGTGCGCCGCAGATGAATTTAAAGCCGAGGCTACCCAAACCGTACGCACCAATCGAGCAGGCGGAAATGAGCCCTTTGCGCTCCGGGAACCACTTCACGCAGTTAGAGAGCGTCATCAGATAACCGGCGCCATCGGCCAATCCCACCAGAATCCCTGCGCTGAGGTAGAGCATCATCAGATTATCGGCATGCGCGGTCAGCCAGAAACCTACCGCCATCAGCATGCCCGCACCGATGGTGACGTTGCGCACGCCAAAGCGCTCCTGCAATTTCCCGGCAAGCGATGACGCAATCGCCAGGCCAAGACTGAGTAAACCGAACGAGAAAGCCACTTCACTGATCGGCGCATTCAGCTTATTTGCCAGCGGGCCGTTAAACAGGCTCCAGGTATAAACCGAGCCCAAAGCGAACTGGGTGATAATAGTGCCGATAAGGGTGAGCATGCGGGTACGTTGGTCATTCGCGGGGGTTGCTGTTGTCATTTTTATCTCTCACTCGAGAAAGCGGAATCTGTGGAGATAATAAATTGCTCTCGCGCGTGCGGGGGGTGCAGAGGCGTGAATGAACCGGATGGTGGAACGAAATGCAGTAAAGCGGGTATGAATGGCATTGTGATGACAGTAAGTGATGTCATTTAAGCCGTAGCGGTTGCTACGGGTAACCATCTGTAAGTGTTTGTATCGATCGCGCCATATCGCCTGCAAAGTTGTGGATGTTTGCCAGGCTTAGAATTCATTCAAAAGGAGGAAATATGAAAGACCGAACATATGAATCCGCGTCAAATGAGGATGAGGTTTGCTGCATTATCGGTCAGGCGGTGATCGAGTTAAGCGATGAGCATCAACCAGTGAATAAATCCACGTTGTCGCTGAAATTACTGGCAATGGCCGACCGCGACAAAGATGATGAACGCGTCCTGCTTTACTGGATTGCCAGAAAAGCCATAACTAAACCTCACCAGCTCAATATCGGCGTTCAGGGCTGGCGCTAGAGGAACAAAAGAGCGGGCGCAATGCCCGCTCTCGTTATTTATGCGGTCCGCAATCGGCCCATCGTCGGCCAGCGTACAAACATCACCATGTTCCCCGCCAGAATCATCACCAATCCGATAATCGCATTACTATGCCAGTGATAACCTTCATAAAGCGTGGAGAGCGTTAGCGCCACCAGCGGGAACAGCAAAGTACTGTAAGCGGCCTGACTGGCACCAATACGGCCCACCAGCGTGAAGTAGGCCCCAAATCCCACGACCGAACCAAATATCGCCAGGTAGCTCATCGCGCCTAACCATTGCATATTCAGCGCTGGCGCCAGCGAATCGCCGTTAATTAATGCCAGTGCGGCCATCACCAAAGCGCCATACAGCATCGCGTAGCTGTTGGTGGTCAGCACATCACGCTGACGGCGTTGATGGCGCAGCGAAATCATATTGCCGAAGGAGAAGCCCAGCGTGCCAAGCGCGCTGAGGCCCACGCCCCACAGCAACTGTGGAGCCGGATGCGCCGCCTGAATATCATTCCAGAACAGTGCGACAATACCGCCCAGGCCAAGCACCGCCGCTGGCAACAGGCGAAACGATGGGCGCTGACGGAAGAAGATCCAGCCGTTAAGCGCGTTATACAGCACGGCCATCGAGAATATCACCGACTCGAGTCCGCTGCTGATCCACGCGGCAGCATGATAGAAGCAGACAAAGTTGAAGCCAAACACGCAGCAGCCCTGCAGCAGACAAAACAGATGATCGCGCTTATCCAGCGTTCGTAGCCGATGCAGCAGTTTGAGGATCCCCAGCATCATCAGCGACGCCAGTAAGAAACGCCAAAATACCGCCACCAAAACGGGCGTATCGCCCGCTTCCTGCTGCAGGAAAATGGCAATCCAGGTGGTTCCCCAAATCATCACCACGGCAAGGTATAACATCACATTCATAGCGCACTCTCCGACATAATCTGGCGCGCAGTGTGGCGTGAAAAGCAACCTGCGGCTTGCACGTTTTTGCGCGGCAATTGCAAAATCTTGCGCTTTTTACTTCTGTGTCCGGCTGTGACCTGTTTTCTGTCTGCGGAGATCCGTACACTGGGCGCTCATGAACTTCGAGTGATATGAACCATGGCCGATTACCAGACCTTCAACATGCTGCAGCGCCACAAAGCGCAGCTGCGCGACAGTGTGCAGTTGTCGAGCGGCATTAAGCTGGCGGCCTGGTTTAACAGCGGCGATCGCGTCACCAATCTTAGCGATCATCACACGCTGAGCCTGTATACCGCAGACGGCTATGAAACCTGGCATAAAACTCAAAACGGCTGGCGCAACGGCGGCGGCCCGGATCGCTTTTGCCTGATGCCCAGCGGGGTAGAATCGGTGTGGGATATTCGCGCCGATTTGTCGTTTGTGCATCTCTATTGCACCGACGAACATCTGAGGCATTTGGGCGAGCAGATTTGGGATCGCAGTCCGTCGCAGCTCAATCTGCATGAAAAGATCTTCGCGGCGGACGATCGCATCACCCAACTTTATCGCCACTTCTTGCTGAGCACCGACTGGCAACAGCCGGCGAACCAATTGATGCTCAGCAGCGCATCAACGTTGCTGATGACGCATCTGCTGCAACGCTACAGCGATGTGCAATGGCAAGCGCCGCAGGTGCGTGGCGGACTGGCGCCCGCCGTGTTGCGGCGAGTCATGGCGTATATTGATGCGCAGCTCGATCAGCCATTAACGCTGGCGCAACTGGCTGCTGAAGCGGCGCTGAGCGAATACCATTTTGCCCGCATGTTCCGCAGCAGCGTTGGCGAGGCCCCGCATCAATATGTGATGCATCGCCGCATGGATGCTGCGCTGCAGCTGCTGAAATTCAGCCGTTTATCGCTAACAGAAATCGCATTGCGCTGCGGTTTTCACTCCTCGAGTCACTTCAGTAACCGCTTCCGTCAGCTGCATGGCGTGACGCCATCGGCATGGCGCCACGATCAAGTCTGATTACGATCTCACTTTTAAACCGTTGTAATCGGCTGCAAGAACCTCTGTTTTTTTCTGAACACATCTCTCAATTAGGCATTCTCAAACTCAGTGAGGCATTTTTTCCATGGATTTTGGAGTAGGATGCTTTGCAGGAAAATTAAGCTATCACATTGATTACAATGACAAGTTACAAGAGGCTGTAATTGTGGAAAAGCGCGTGTCAAAGCTGGAAGCGGATATTGACGATATCAAAACCGATATGGCAGTAATGAAAACGGATATCGCGGTGATCAAATCGAATTACGTCACCAAAAGCGATCTTTATCAGGAGATCGGCAAAGTGCATCAGGATATTGGGAGAATTCATCAGGAGTTAAGTAAGCAGACAAAATGGATAATCGCTGGGATGCTGAGTACTGCGGGCATGACGTTGGCACTGGCTCGCTGGTTGTTTTGAGTGAATAACTAATCAAGGAGTGAACATGGAAAAGCGCGTATCAAAGCTGGAAGCGGATATTCATGAAATGAAAACGGATATCGCGGTGATCAAATCGAACTACGCCACTAAAAGCGATCTTCATCAGGCGATAAATCAACAAACGAAATGGATTGTGGCGGGAATAATGAGCACCGCTGGACTGACACTTGCTCTGGCAAGATGGCTGTTTTAAGCGGGAGAACGATGAAAATCTGGTGTCCCCTGCAGGAATCGAACCTGCAACTAGCCCTTAGGAGGGGCTCGTTATATCCATTTAACTAAGGAGACGCCGGGCGCGCAGTATAGCGCACCGCGAACCTGATTTTAACTATGCAGCGGTTGTTTGCTCAATCTATCAGCAATTTAAGACCAGGCTTACGCCTGTTTTTGCTTCTCTTTCCGCCTCTGTTCCGCACGCGCTTTGGCTTTCGCCGCTTCACTCATATCGTTACGAATCTGCGCATGGCTGATCAACGCAAATATCAGCGTACCGCCCGTGATGTTGCCAAGCAGCGTAGGCAGGGCAAATGGCCAGAAGAATTCGTACCACGGCAGCGTGCCCGCAAACACCAGATACAGCACCTCGACTGAACCGACCACGATATGCGCTAAATCACCTAACGCCACCAGCCAGGTCATCATCACAATCACTACAATCTTTGCGCCACCCGCATACGGGAACATCCACACCATGGTGGCAATAATCCAGCCTGATATCACCGCATTAGCGAACATTTCGCTTGGGGAGTTCACCATCACTTTTTCACTGATGGCGGTAAAGGCCTGACGCGTCGCATCGTCGAATATTGGCATATGATTAAAGGCCAGCGCCCCTAATGCGGTGCCAATCAGATTGCCGAGCAGCACCACGCACCAGAGACGTAACAGCAGCGCAAAGTTGCTGCCGGTCGGTTTGTGCATCACCGGCAAAACGGCGGTAACGGTATTCTCGGTAAACAGTTGCTGGCGCGCCATAATCACAATCACAAAGCCAAAGGTATAACCCAAATTTTCCAGTAAAAATGCGCCCGGCACGCCTTTAAGATGGACCTGAAAAATGCCTTTCGCCATCAGCGAAGCGCTCATTGACAGTCCCGCCGCAACCGCGGACCAGAGCAGCGCCATGCCGTCACGCTCGAGCTCTTTTTCCCCATCCTGGCGTATCTCTTCATGAATCGCCGCAGCCTGCGAGGGCAGGGCATCTTCATCGACTTCTATCTCCTTACCTTGCTCCTTCTCATCACTCTCTACATCGTTGTCACTGTTTGAAATCGATGGTGATTGTTTCATGTTTTCCTCAGGTGATAATGCCATTGCGTCATAAGCGTAGCTGGTTTTTGCAAGGTCGATTTGTTACGAAGATTCAAATTAAGAGTAACGAAATTTTAACTGAGTTGGATTTTTGAGCAATTTGTTGATCTGGGGCGCACGAATACCCCATTTGGGGTAAGTGGGAGCCAGCTCACAGACTTCGGCCCACAGATTCAATGTGGTATTATCCCCGCCTCATTCATTGCCGCGATTCTCCCTTCTATGCTCGAAGTCATTAATCTCTCATGCGTTCGTGATGAGCGAACCTTGTTTCATGGGTTGAGCTTCCGCGTGCAACCGGGTGACATTGTGCAAATTGAAGGGCCAAACGGAGCCGGGAAAACTTCACTGTTGCGCCTGCTGGCCGGATTAAGCCGGGCGGAAGAGGGCGACGTCATGTGGCAGTCACAGCCCCTTCGTCGACAGCGCGAAGTATGGCAACAAAATCTGCTCTATCTTGGCCATCACCCCGGCGTGAAATCGGTACTCTCACCGCTAGAGAACCTGCATTTCTGGCACGGTAGCAGCAAAGAAGACGCGATTTTTGCCGCGCTTGAGCAGGTCGATCTGCTGGGCTTTGAAGAGGTGCCGGTGGCACAACTCTCCGCCGGACAGCAGCGGCGCGTGGCATTAGCACGCTTATGGCTCAGTCCGGCGTCGATGTGGATCCTCGATGAACCCTTAACCGCCATCGATAAAGGCGGTGTGGAAAAATTAATGGCGCGATTCGTCAGCCATGCCGATAACGGCGGAGCGGTGATTCTGACCACGCATCAGGATCTGCCCGATCACAGCGCGCGCGTGCGTAAAATTCGTCTTACTTCGGAGTGGGCTTGATGTTAGGCCGGGTCATTCAGCGTGAATTAAAAATCGCTTTTCGTAGCGGCGGGGAAGTGATCAATCCGCTGTGGTTTTTCCTGATTGTTATCACGCTGTTTCCGTTAGGTATCGGACCGGAGCCACAGCAGCTGGCGCGCATTGCGCCGGGCGTGGCGTGGGTTGCCGCGTTACTCGCCTCATTGCTGGCGCTGGAACGGCTGTTTCGTGACGATTTTCTTGATGGTTCGCTTGAGCAACTACTTCTGTTGCCGACGCCGCTACCGATCACGGTGCTGGGCAAAGTGATTGCGCACTGGCTGATTACCGGGCTACCGCTGATTTTATTGTCGCCGCTGGCGGCATTGTTGCTGTCGCTGGATTTTGCCGGCTGGCGCGCGATGGCATTGACGTTATTACTTGGCACGCCAACGCTGAGTTTTCTCGGCGCGATAGGTACCGGATTAACCGTTGGGTTGCGGCGCGGCGGCGTATTACTGAGTTTGCTGGTATTGCCGTTGTCGATACCGGTTTTGATATTTGCCAGCGCGGCGATTGATGCCGCCGGAATGGGATTGCCGATCGGGGGTTATCTGGCGATTCTTGGCGCGATGCTGGCGGTAAGCGCAACGCTGTCGCCGTTCGCGACGGCAGCGGCCTTGCGTATCAGTCTGCATTAATTCGTGCCGCCCCAGAGCGGTCGAAACCTGAATTCTCTTTATTGTGAGCTATGCAAAATGTGGAAATGGTTACACCAGTGGGCAAAGCCTGAGCGGCTTTACCAGCTATGCGGTCGCTTGATTCCGTGGTTCGCGGTGCTAGGTGTTGGCACGCTGTTACTCGGTTGGGTCTGGGGATTCGGCTTTGCACCGGCGGATTATCAGCAGGGCAACAGCTTCCGGATTATGTACATTCACGTGCCTGCAGCGATGTGGTCGATGGGCGTGTACGCGTCAATGGCTATTGCGGCATTTATCGGCCTGGTGTGGCAGATGAAGATGGCCGATCTGGTCTCAGCGGCGATGGCGCCGATTGGCGCGGTGTTCACCTTTATCGCGCTGATTACCGGCTCCGCCTGGGGTAAACCGATGTGGGGAACCTGGTGGATCTGGGATGCACGCCTGACATCTGAGCTGGTGCTGCTGTTCCTCTATATGGGCGTTATCGCGCTGTATCACTCCTTTGAAGACCGCCGCACCGCCGGGCGCGCCGCCGGCATTTTGATTCTGGTTGGCGTGGTTAATCTGCCGATCATTCACTTCTCGGTGCAATGGTGGAACACGCTGCATCAGGGCTCATCAGGCATTCTGCAGCAGGCTATCGATCCAAGCATGCGCACACCGCTGCGCTGGTCCATTCTCGGTTACCTGCTGGTGTTTGGTGCGCTGACCTTAATGCGCCTGCGCAATTTGATTCTATTCACCGAGCGTCATCGTCCGTGGGCGATTGATGTGGCGCAGGGAGGAAGCAAATCATGACGCCAGCCTTTGCATCGTGGAGCGATTTCTTCGCCATGGGCGGCTATGCCTTTTACGTCTGGCTCGCCGTTATCCTCACGTTGATCCCGTTATTCGGTCTGGTACTGCACACCGTGCTGTTCCGCCGCCGTTTGCTGGCGGAAATTCGCCAGCGTCAGTCCAGGGATCGCCGCATTCGCGCGGCTAAATCGAAAAAAGCTGCCAGTGGAGCAGCGGGAGAATCCGTGTGAATATCCGTCGTCGTAATCGCCTCTATGTGGCGATCGCGGTGTTGATCGGGCTTGGCCTGGCGACCGCGCTGGTGATGTACGCGCTGCGTTCCAACATCGACCTTTTTTATACCCCGAGTGAAATTATCAACGGCAAAGGTGAAGATCATCAGAAGCCTGAGCCGGGCCAGCGCTTGCGCATTGGCGGCATGGTGATGCCGGGCAGCGTAAAGCGCGATCCGAAAACCCTCGCCGTCTCTTTCAAACTGTATGACGCCAACGGCGTGGTCAGTGTGACCTATGAAGGCATTCTGCCGGACCTGTTCCGTGAAGGGCAAGGCGTGGTAGCGCAAGGCGTGCTGGAAGAGGGCAATCTGGTGAACGCCAAAGAAGTGCTGGCGAAACACGATGAAAAATATACGCCTCCCGAAATTGAAGATGCCATGAAGAAGAATCACACAGGACCTGCAGCAGCCTATCAGCAGTCGGGTGCGCAATCATGATGCCGGAAATTGGTAGCTTTCTGCTGTGTCTGGCGCTGGCTTTAGCGCTCCTGTTGAGCGTCTATCCGTTGTGGGGCGCTGCGCGGCAGGATGCGCGTTTGATGGCGATGGCGCGCCCGTTAACCTGGGGCATGTTTATCTGTGTCGCCGCCTCTTTTGTGGTGTTGGTGCACGCCTTTGTGGTGAATGACTTTACCGTTGGCTATGTCGCCACCAACTCCAACACCTTGCTGCCGGTCTATTATCGCATCGCGGCAACCTGGGGTGCGCACGAAGGTTCACTGCTGTTGTGGGTGCTGCTGCTCAGCACCTGGACGCTGGCGGTGGCGATCTTCAGTCGCGGGATGCCGCAGGATGCGCTAGCACGCGTGCTGGCGGTGATGGGCATGATTAATCTCGGCTTCCTGCTGTTTATCATTCTCACCTCGAATCCATTTACCCGCACCTTGCCAAACTTCCCGATTGACGGGCGCGATCTCAACCCAATGCTGCAGGATATCGGGCTGATCTTCCATCCGCCGCTGCTGTACATGGGTTATGTCGGCTTCTCGGTGGCCTTTGCGTTTGCCATTGCCTCGCTAATGGCCGGACGTCTGGATACCGCATGGGCGCGCTGGTCACGTCCGTGGACTACCGCCGCGTGGGTCTTCCTGACCATCGGCATCGTGCTCGGTTCGGCGTGGGCTTATTACGAACTCGGCTGGGGCGGCTGGTGGTTCTGGGATCCGGTCGAAAACGCCTCCTTTATGCCGTGGCTGGCCGGAACAGCGCTGATGCACTCGCTGGCGGTGACGGAAAAGCGCGGCAGCTTCAAGTCGTGGACGGTGTTACTGGCGATCACCGCGTTCTCGTTAAGCCTGCTTGGCACTTTCCTCGTGCGCTCCGGCGTGCTGGTTTCCGTGCACTCGTTCGCCTCCGATCCGGCGCGCGGCATGTTTATCCTCGCCTTCCTGGTGATTGTGATTGGCAGCTCGCTGCTGCTGTACGCGCTGAAAGGCGGTCAGGTGCGCAGCCGCGTACAGAGCGAAGCCTGGTCACGCGAATCCTTCCTGCTGGGTAATAACGTGCTGCTGATCGCCGCGATGCTGGTGGTGTTACTCGGTACGCTGCTGCCGCTGGTGCATAAACAGCTCGGTCTCGGCAGCATCTCGGTGGGCGAACCGTTTTTCAACACCATGTTTACCTGGCTGATGGCACCGCTCGCGCTGATGCTCGGTATCGGTCCGCTGGTGCGCTGGCGTCGTGACCAACCACAGAAACTGTGGAAACGCCTTGGCGTGGGCCTGTTGGTGACGCTGATTCTGTCGATCGCCCTGCCGTGGCTGCTGCAGGATCGCATTGAGGCGATGACGGTTATCGGCCTGCTGATGTCGATCTGGGTGATTATGTTGACGTTGATGGAACTGCACGAGCGCGCCACCCATCGCCACTCTTTCTTCAAAGGTTTACGACATCTATCGCGCAGCCATTGGGGCATGGTGCTGGGGCATTTAGGCGTGGCGGTGACCGTGGTCGGTATCGCCTTTAGCACCCAGTACAGCGTTGAGCGTGATGTGCGCATGAAGGCGGGTGATACCGTTGATATCCACAATTATCACTTTACCTTCCACGGCGTGCGCAACCTGCAAGGGCCGAACTACAGCGGCGGCGTGGCGGTGATTGAAGTGACGCGTAACGGCAAGCTGGAAGCGGTGATGCAGGCGGAAAAACGCTTCTATGCAGCCGCGCGCACCATGATGACCGAAGCGGCAATCAGCGGCGGTTTCACCCGCGATCTGTATGCGGCGCTGGGCGAAGAGCTGGATGACGGTTCGTGGGCGGTGCGGATTTACTACAAACCGTTTGTGCGCTGGATCTGGTTCGGCGGCGTGTTTATGGCGGTGGGCGGCTTGTTCTGCCTGTTCGATCCGCGCTATCGCTCACGCAAAAAAGAGCAGCGCGAGGAGCTGGCATGAACAAAAAAATCCTGTTTATCCCGTTAGTTCTGTTTTTGCTGCTGGCCGCAGCGCTGCTATGGCAGCTGTCGCGCAACGCCAACGGCGATGATCCAACGCGTCTCGAATCAGCGTTGATCGGCAAACCGGTGCCAGTATTCAAACTGGAAGCGCTGGATCAACCCGGCAAAATCTACGATCAGCAGGTGCTGACCGACGGCAAACCGATTCTGCTCAACGTCTGGGCAACCTGGTGCCCAACCTGCCGCGCGGAGCATCAATACCTCAACACGCTGGCGGAAAAAGGCATTCGCGTGGTTGGCCTCAACTATAAAGACGATCGCACCAAAGCGGTGACCTGGCTGAACACGCTGGGCAATCCTTATGCGCTCAGCCTGTATGACGGCAACGGGATGCTCGGTCTCGATCTCGGCGTTTACGGCGCACCGGAAACCTTCCTGATCGACGGCAAAGGGATCATTCGTTATCGCCACGCAGGCGACATGAACGATCGTGTCTGGCTCGAAGAAGTGAAACCGCTGTGGGACAAATACAACAAGGAGGCGGGCGTATGAAACGGCTGCTTCTACTGTTAGCGGGCATTCTGCTCAGCACCAGCCTGTGGGCGGCGATTGATACTTATCAGTTCGATTCGGTGCAGCAGGAAGAACAATACCGCGATCTCACCGCATCGCTGCGTTGCCCGAAATGCCAGAACAACAGCATTGCCGATTCCAATGCGATGATCGCGTCGGATATGCGTCTCAAAGTCTACGAGTTAATGAAGCAGGGCGAAAGCCGCCAGCAGATCATTGATTACATGGTGGCGCGTTACGGTAATTTCGTGACGTATGAGCCGCCGGTAACGCCTTCCACGCTGATTTTGTGGGTGGGGCCAGCGCTGTTTGTGGTGCTGGGCGCGCTGATCATTATTCTGCGTAATCGTCGTGGCAAAGCGCGTAGCGAACTCGACGACAGTGAACAACAGCGCCTTGCGGCGTTACTCAAGCGTGACGGGAAGCCGTAATGACTGGATTCTGGATTACCCTGATTATTTTACTGCTGGCGGCTATCGCGCTGTTTCTGCGTGCCGGCTGGCGTCAGCGCGAGGCCAGCAGTGGCGATCGCGATCGTCTCAACACCGATTTCTATCAGCAACGCCTGCGCGAGCTGGAGCGCGATGAAGAAGAGGGCGTGGTGGCTGAGCGCCCGGAAATGGTGCGCGAACTGCAACAAACGCTGTTAACCGATGTGCCGCAGCAGGATGCCGCGACCATTCATCGCAGCAGTCGCTGGGTGTTGCTGCCGGGCGTGATTGTGCTGCTGGTGGTATCGGTTGGCGTGTATCTGAAAACCGGCGGACTTACGCAGCAAACCGCGTTTGTCAGCGTACAGCAGGAGTTTCCTGCGTTACGTGCGCGCGTGATGGATCCTAAAGCTCAGCCGCTAACCATGGAAGAGTTGGCGCGTCTGCAGCTGGGTCTGCGCAGCTCGCTGCAGAACGACGCAACGAACCTCAACGATTGGGCGATGCTGGGCCGCTTAGGGATGGTGCTGAATAATGCCACCGATGCCAGCCAGGCATTTGAACATGCGCTACAGCTGGCGCCAGACAACGTCGAACTGCAGCAGGATTATGCCGAAGTGCTGACGCGCTCCAGCGATCCGCAGGATAACCGTCAGGCCAACGTGTTGCTGAAAGCGCTGCTTAAACGCGATCACAGCGATGTGCGCACGCTGAGTCTGCTGGCGTTTAACGCCTTTGAACAGCAGCAGTACAACGAGGCGATTGGTGCATGGCAGGTGATGCTGAAACTGTTACCGGCAGGCGATCGTCGCATCACCATGATCGAGCGCAGCATTGAACAAGCGAAAACCGACGCGGGACAGCAAAATAGCAGCCTGGCATTGACGGTGAGTTTGACGCCGCCGGCAGAAAAAATGTTACCGCAAGGCGGAGTGTTGTATATTTCTGTGTCTGACGGTGTTTCACCGGTGCCTGTGGCTGTGAAGCGTTTACCGCTGAGCCACTTTCCGTTATCGCTCACGCTCGATGACAGCAATGCCATGATGCCCGATCGCCTGCTTTCGGCACAGCATCAGGTACAAGTCAGGGTGCGCATTTCGCGCGATGGCAGTGCCAATCCACAGTCTGGCGACTGGTTGGGTTTAAGCGCGGTCACACCCTGGGATGGTCATCAGCAACTGGCTGTGGAAATTAATCAACAGCAGCCCTGAAGCGATACCTTACTGATCCGCACAGGGAGAGAAGAATGAATAACCGCCTGACCGGTTTGGCGCTAGCCAGCTTACTGCTGGTGGGTTGTGCCAGCTCAAAACCGGCTGAAAATACGGAACCTGCGCAGCGCAGCGATCCGCTGGAAGGCTTTAACCGCACGATGTTTAACTTCAACTACAACGTGCTGGATCCGTATGTTCTGCGTCCGGTGGCAGTCGCCTGGCGCGATTACGTGCCGGTGCCGGCACGTAGCGGCATCAGTAATGTGTTATCCAACGTTGAAGAGCCCGCCAGCATGGTCAACGCCATTCTGGTGGGTGAACCGCGCCAGGCAGGCATCCACTTCACCCGCTTCTTCCTGAACACCGTGTTAGGGCTGGGTGGCTTTATCGACGTGGCGGGCAAAGCCAATCCGGCGCTGGCGCGTGAAGTGCCGCATCGCTTTGGTAGCACGCTGGGACGTTATGGCGTCGGTTACGGCCCGTATGTTGAATTGCCGGCCTACGGTAGTTTCACCATCCGTGAAGATGGCGGTGACTTCGTTGATACGCTCTATCCGGTCTTAAGCTGGTTGAGCTGGCCGATCTCGGTAGGTAAATGGACGCTGGAAGGGATTGAAACCCGTGCGCAGTTGCTGGATTCGGACGCCATTTTGCGTCAGCAGCAAGATCCGTACGCCTTTATTCGTAATGCCTACTTCCAGCGACATGACTTTATTGCCAACGGCGGTAAGCTGAAGCCGGAAGATAATCCGAACGCCAGTGCGATTCAGGACGATCTGAAAGATATTGATTCTGAATAAAACAAAAAGGCGACTCAATGAGTCGCCTTTTTTATCAAGCTACGTATCAGAACTTGTAGTTAAAGTTCGCGCCGTACAGCCAGGCTTTACCTTCAGAGTTAAAGGTATACGGGCCTTCTTTCACGGTGACTTTCTGACCGTGCATGTAAGAAATACCCAGGTCGACAGAAGCATCTTCATTGAAGGCGTAAGACGCACCGGCACTCAGCCACAGACGATCCTGATCCGGAATAGAGATAGAACGCTTATCGGCCGGAACCGGGCTGTCATCAAAGGCGATACCGGTACGGAAGGTCCAGTTATCGTCGTAGAAGTAAGTGGTACCCAACGCGATACGGTAGGCATCGTGGAAACTTTCATCCTTATAGAACAGCGTCTGGCCATTGCTGCCAGTGGCTTTCAACTCCTGGAATTGACTCCAGCTGGTATAAGTCAGGCTATAGTGAACCGCCCATTGCGGTGCCACTTTATGCCAGCCTGAAACTTCCCACATCTCTGGCAGATTCAAAGTCAGAGAACCCGGAATTGTGGTGCCGCTGGTGCCGTAAGGCAGGCCTAAAGCCAGTGCCTGCGGTGTACCGTTAAAGGCGGTGGGGATGTTGCTCTTGTAGTCACCGTCAAAGTCGACTTTTACTTCTGAGCGGTAGGTAAAGCCAAAGCGGTTATTTTTATCCACTTCGTACAGGATGCCGGCGTTCCAGCCGTAACCCCATTCATCACCTTTTAAATGCGCAATCTGGGTATCGGCTGGCAATCCTGCCACGGCACCTGCTTCACCGGCATAGCGCTCAATTTTCGCTTTTGCGTAGACCGCATCAAAGCCGATACCGAAGCTGAAATTCTCATTCAGTCGATAAGCGGTGCTGATATTAAAATTACCGGTCATCAGGTCGGTTTTGCCGCCATAACCACCTGCGGTATAGCCGTCATTAAATTCGGTTGCTAAACCATAGTTTGAGGTCGCAGATGCACCAATCCACCACTGATCGTTAATTGGGTGCACATAGTGAAGATTAGGGATCCACTGATTTGGGGCGATATTTTTGGCATCAAGGCTGCGACCTGTCGGGCTCTGACCGCTAATATCCACTTCGGGATCAATATAAACCGCGCCGATAGAGAAAGAAGGGCGATCCATTAATGCCATGGTTGCCGGGTTACGGCTGGCAGAGGCGGCGGTATCACCCATCGCACCTTCGCCGGAATATGCACGACCTAAACCAATTGCTGAGAATTCATTCAGTTGAAAGCCCGCGGCGTAAACATGAGAACAGACGAGCGTTACTGCAGCTGCCACAGCTGACTTTGCAAACAGGTTTTTATGGTTCATGACCACAACCTCATCCAGATTTATTATTTAACGTTGTTACGTCGCGTAACAAAGAGCGGCGAATTGTAGGGACTGATGGCAAAACCACATATCAGACCAGTGCGACGAGTATAGGTCCGACCTGTGTATTTGTTGCAATATTGTTTTTTAAATATTTCTGATTTGATCGATAAAATCAGATCTGCTTAACAAAATCTTAGCGGTTCGACTTAAACATAGCGTTCAATTTTGCTGTGGATCAATTTTTAGTGTGATATTCGTCACTTAGCGGCTTGATCGTGGATGTGAAAACGCAGCAGGCGTACACTTTGCGGCAGAAAATAATCCGATTATGTTGAAATTATCGTCAGGAGAGAATCATGACTGATGCCATTAAAAAGTGTAATGCCAACGAAACGGCGGCCTGCTGCTGTGTCGATGTGGGAACCGTGATGGATAACACCGATTGCACCGCAAGCTGGTCTGGCGTATTTGCCGACCGTCATGCGGCGGAAGCGATGCTGGCGCATTTGACTGAGCGCGCGCGTCAGGTGGAATCCGATCCTTGCGATATTCGCGCGGATTTTGCCAATGAAGGCGACGCGGTGCGCCTGTCTATCGACTTCACCTTTGCCTGCCAGGCCGAAACCCTGATTTTCCAGCTCGGCCTACGCTAATCATGCCGCTGCCGAAACCCCTTCGGCAGCCTTAACTCATTTTCGTGTATTCCTTCGCACTTTTTTCCTCTGCTTATTGGCTACTTAGCAACACTTAGTTAACACTGATGATCAGGTCAGACCTGTTTGGCAATGATGCCCCGGTCGAAAAATACAGGTGATTGCAATGAGCAAAGCGCAGCCGCTGCTGACGCGTCAGGGCGAACGTATCGCCATAACCCACGGATTACGCACGCCTTTTGCCCGCCAGGCGACCGATTTCCACGGCATTCCCGCGCTGGAGCTGGGGCGCATGGTGATCAGCGAACTGATGGCGCGCAGCGAATTACCGGTCGAGATTATCGATCAACTGGTGTTTGGCCAGGTGGTGCAGATGCCGGAAGCGCCCAACATTGCGCGTGAAATTGTTCTGAGCAGCGGATTAGGCGTGCATACCGATGCCTATAGCGTTAGCCGCGCCTGCGCCACCAGTTTTCAGGCGGTGGCAAACGTGGCGGAAAGTTTAATGGCGGGCACCATCGATGCCGGCATTGCCGGTGGCGCGGATTCATCCTCGGTGCTGCCGATTGGCGTCAGTAAAACTCTGGCGCGTGCGCTGGTGGATCTCAACAAAGCGCGCAGCTTTAGTCAAAAACTCAGCATCCTGCGTCGTTTGCGTCCGCGCGATCTCTTGCCGGTGCCACCGGCGGTAGCGGAGTATTCCACCGGATTACGCATGGGTGATACCGCCGAGCAGATGGCGAAAAGTCACGGCATCACGCGTGAACAGCAGGACGCGTTAGCGCTGCGTTCGCACCAGCATGCGGCGCGCGCCTGGCAATCGGGCGTGTTAAGCCAGGAAGTAATGCCCGCATTTGTGCCGCCGTGGAAAGCGCCTATCGAGCAGGACAACAATATTCGCTTTAACGCCAGCGCCGCCGATTACGCCAAACTGCGCCCGGCGTTTGATCGTCGCCACGGTTCGGTGACCGCCGCCAACAGCACGCCGCTGACCGATGGTGCCGCAGCGGTGATCCTGATGCGTGAAGGGCGCGCGCGCGAACTCTGCATTCAGCCGCTCGGCTATCTGCGCAGCTATGCTTTTACGGCGATTGACGTCTGGCAGGATATGCTGCTTGGACCGGCCTACGCCTCGCCGCTGGCGCTGGAGCGCGCCGGCATCACGCTCAACGATCTGACGCTAATTGATATGCACGAAGCCTTTGCCGCACAAACCTTAGCCAACCTGAAAATGTTCCGTGACGAACGCTTTGCGCGCGAGGTGCTGAATCGTCCGCATGCGTTAGGTGAAGTCAATGAAGAACGCTTTAACGTGCTTGGCGGATCGATAGCTTATGGTCATCCGTTCGCTGCCACTGGCGCACGCATGATCACGCAAACGCTGCAGGAACTGCGGCGGCGCGGTGGCGGATTGGGATTGGTCACCGCCTGCGCGGCGGGCGGCCTGGGCACGGCAATGGTTTTGGAGGCCGAATAATGAGCGAATCCGCCTTTCATTTACACATGAGCCTCGACCACGTCGGTGTGATCACCATCGATGTGCCGGGCGAGAAGATGAACACGCTGAAGGCCGAGTTTGTGCCGCAGATCAAAGCGGTGCTGGACGAAGCGCGCAGCCATCAGCAGTTGGCTGGATTAGTGTTGATCTCCGGCAAGCCAGACAACTTTGTTGCTGGTGCGGATATCAGTATGATCGCCAATTGCAAAACGGCGCAGGAAGCTGAGGCGTTGGCAAAGCAGGGACAAGATGTGATGGCGATGATTGCCGCGCTGCCGTTTCCGGTAGTGGCGGCGATTCACGGTGCCTGCCTCGGCGGCGGTCTGGAACTGGCGCTGGCCTGCGATGCGCGCATCTGTTCGCTGGATGACAAAACGCGCCTCGGTTTGCCGGAAGTACAGCTCGGTCTGCTGCCGGGTTCTGGCGGTACGCAACGTTTGCCGCGCCTGATTGGCGTACAGCAGGCGCTGCCGCTGATCCTCACCGGCAAACAGCTGCGCGCTAAACAGGCGCTCAAGCTGGGGATTGTCGATGACGCGGTGCCGCAATCAATTCTGCTGGAAACGGCGATTGCGCGCGTACACAAAGGAAAAGGCGCACGGCGGGAGCTTTCGCGCCGCGATCGTTTTCTGCAGGGACCAATCGCGCGTCAGGTGCTGTTCTCGCTGGCGCAGCGGCAAACCCACAGCAAAACCCAGGGCAACTATCCAGCGGCCCAGCGCATTCTTGACGTGGTGCGCATCGGTCTGGAGCAGGGCAGCAGCGCCGGGCATGAAGCGGAAGCGCGCGCCTTTGGCCAACTGGTGATGACGCCAGAATCGGCCGCGCTGCGCAGTTTGTTCTTCGCCTCAACGGCCTTAAAGAAAGAGTCGATGGCCAGTGTCGAGCCGCAAGTGCTGAAGCAGATTGGCGTGCTCGGCGGCGGTTTGATGGGCGGCGGCATCGCCAGCGTTACGGCGCTGCAAGCCGGTTTGCCAGTGCGCATTAAAGACATCAATCTGGTCGGCGTGAATCATGCGCTGCAATACAGCTGGGATCTGCTGAGCAACAAGGTGAAGCGGCGTCAGCTAAAAGCCGCCGAACGCCAGCAGCAGATGGCGCGCATCAGCGGTGGCACCGATTACCAGGGATTCAGCCAGCGCGATCTGGTGATAGAAGCGGTATTTGAGGATCTGGCGCTCAAGCAGCAGATGGTCAGCGAAATCGAAACCCATTGCCAGCCGCACACCATTTTCGCCTCCAATACTTCGTCGCTGCCAATTGCTGATATCGCAGCCAAAGCCCAGCGGCCTGAAAACGTGATCGGTCTGCATTTCTTCAGTCCTGTGGACAAAATGCCGCTGGTGGAGGTGATTCCTCACGCCAATACCTCGGCGCAAACGCTGGCAAATACGGTGCAGCTGGCGCGTCAGCAGGGCAAAACGGCGGTGGTGGTGGCGGATCGCCCCGGCTTTTACGTTAACCGCATTCTCGCGCCCTATATAAATGAAGCGATGCACTGCTTGCAGGAAGGTGAGCCGATTGAGCATATCGATCGCGCTCTAGTGAAGTTTGGTTTCCCGGTTGGGCCACTGCAGCTGCTGGATGAAGTGGGCATTGATGTCGGCAGCAAAATCAGCCCGATTCTTGAGCAGGCTTACGGTTTACGTTTCAGCGCCCCCAACGCCGCGAACGCCATTCTGGCCGACGGCAGAAATGGGCGCAAAAATCACAAAGGGTTTTACCTCTATCAACGTTCGCGCTGGCCGGGAAAACGCAAAGTCGATGCTTCCCTTTATTCACTGCTGAATATCAAACCGCAGGCAAGGCAGAGCGAAGCGCAGATCGCTGAGCGCTGCGTCTTGATGATGCTGAACGAAGCGGCACGCTGTCTGGATGAAGCGGTGATCCGCAACGCGCGTGATGGCGATATTGCGGCGGTATTTGGCATCGGTTTTCCGCCGTTCCTTGGCGGTCCGTTCCGCTATATGGATCAGCGCGGCATTGGCGATATCGTCAAAGCATTAAGGTCATTAATGCAGCAGCACGGCGAGCGTTTTACGCCGAGTGAGGCGCTGATTGCAATGTCAGAACAGCAAACGAATTTTTACACTTCTGCACAATCGTGAATAGGCGCACAGATTCAGCGGGTTAGTCAGCGGGCCGTGCAGCGGTAAGCGCGGCACCATTCTGAGATATGCTTATTTAATAAACAACCGGTTGACTATACTGAAGCCATTGGGGTAAAACACACCGTTCATTCGCAGAATGAAGCGTCTGGTGCTGTGGTACCGGCCGATATCGACAAACAACAGCGGTGCTTTATGCAAGTTTTTATCATGCGTCATGGCGATGCAGCTCTGGAAGCAGCGAGTGATTCTGTTCGACCTCTCACACTCTGTGGCTGTGATGAATCGAGAGCGATGGCGAGCTGGCTCAACGGCAAAACGCCAGAAATTGATCGGGTATTAGTCAGTCCTTACCTGCGTGCCGAGCAAACGCTCGCCACGGTGCGCGAAACCCTGAAATTGCCAGAAGGGCAGGATGTCTTGCCGGAACTGACGCCGGGCGGCGATCCGGGCATGGTGGCTTGCTATCTGCAGGCGCTGGCACAAAAAGGGGTTAAATCGGCGCTGGTGATTTCGCATCTGCCGCTGGTGGGTTATCTGGTGTCTGAACTCTGCCCGCAGGAAGCGCCGCCGATGTTCGCGACCTCGGCAATAGCCTGTGTGAACTTTGATGCAGAGGCCTGCGAAGGCAAGCTGGAGTGGCAGGTCAGCCCGTCAAAATTGGCTAAAGCGATGTAATTCCGCTCTATGGGCCGCTTACAAACGCGGCCCTATCCTTTTGTAGCGCGGCACGTCACGGTAATTCAGGCGGCTGCCACTCTTCTACCTCTATCAGCACCAGCAGTGCGGCATCGCCGCCAAACATTTTCGGTGCCTGATGAAACGCCATCACATGCGGATGTTGTGCCAGCCACAGCGGTGTTTGCTGCTTGAGGATGTGTTTGCCGTGCCCGGTCATCACGCTGGCGCAGAACAGATGTTCGCGGCGACAGGCGGCAATCAACGCACCGAGTTCCTGCTTGGCCTGCATCTGCGTTAAGCCATGCAGATCGAGAAAAATTTCCGGCGTGTAATCGCCACGACGCAATTTCTTCTGCTCGTAATGGCTGACATCCGCGCGCACGTAGCGCACCGGACCTTCGCTCGACAGCAACGGCTGAAACTCGTCTGAAAAATAATGGCTGTTATCGACCTGTTCTGAAAGCAGGCGTTTAAGCGGTACTTCGCGCGTTTTCACTACCGGTTTATGCACGATAGTGTCCTGTTTCAGCTTGCGGGTTCCACTCATTAACTGGCGGAACATCTCCTGATCGTCCTGGCTTAGCGGCGTTTTCTTACTCATGGCTCTGTGATTGGGTCAGAAAAGGCTGGTTAAACAGCCGGTGGCATACCTTAACCGTTACTGTTAACAAATGTCAGCTTTTTCGCCTCGCTGCGCTGAATTCTGCCCGGCTTCGTGGCACACTATCGGCCGATTGATTTTATGGCCTGCGGAGGGCTACGTGGACAAGATATTCGTCGATGAGGCAGTGAATGAACTGCACACCATTCAGGACATGCTGCGCTGGGCTGTCAGCCGTTTTTCGGCGGCAGGCATTTGGTACGGCCACGGCACGGATAATCCCTGGGACGAAGCAGTCCAACTGGTTCTGCCAACGCTGTGGCTACCGCTGGATATTCCAGAAGATATGCGCAATGCGCGCCTGACTGCCAGCGAGCGTCATCGCATTGTTGAGCGCGTGATTCGCCGCGTCAACGAGCGCATTCCGGTGGCGTATCTCACCAACAAAGCTTGGTTCTGTGGCCACGAATTTTACGTTGATGAGCGCGTATTAGTGCCGCGTTCACCGATTGGTGAACTGATTGAGAACCGCTTTGCTGGTTTGATCAGCGATTCGCCTCATCACATTCTCGATATGTGTACCGGCAGCGGCTGCATCGCCATTGCCTGCGCTTACGCCTTCCCGGAAGCGGAAGTGGATGCAGTCGATATCTCCACCGATGCGCTGGCTGTCGCCGAGCAGAATATCGAAGAGCATGGCCTGCTGAACCACGTCACGCCAATCCGCGCCGATCTGTTCCGCAACTTGCCGCCGGTGAAATACGATCTGATCGTCACCAATCCGCCGTACGTAGATGCGGAAGATATGGACGATCTGCCGAACGAATATCGCCACGAGCCGGAACTGGGTCTGGCGGCGGGCAGCGACGGCCTGAAACTGGTGCGTCGCATTCTGGCCTGTGCGCCGGATTACCTCACCGAGCAAGGCGTGCTGATTTGCGAAGTGGGTAACAGCATGGTGCACATGATCGATCAGTATCCAGACGTGCCGTTTACCTGGCTGGAGTTTGATAACGGCGGTGACGGCGTGTTTATGCTGACGCGCGAGCAAATCGTGGCGGCACAGCATCACTTCTCATTTTACAAAGACTAAATAAGAGGGCGAGCGCTCGCCCGCAACATCGCAACAAGGAACCAGCATGGCCGGAAACAGCATCGGACAAGTTTTTCGCGTAAGCACTTTTGGCGAGTCGCATGGTATTGCGCTGGGCTGCATCGTTGACGGTGTGCCACCCGGCATTCCGCTGACGGAAGCCGACATCCAGCACGATCTCGATCGTCGTCGTCCTGGCACTTCGCGCTATACCACGCAGCGCCGCGAGCCGGATCAGGTGAAAATTTTGTCTGGCGTGTTTGAGGGCGTGACGACGGGAACCTCAATCGGTTTGCTGATTGAGAACACCGACCAGCGTTCACAGGATTACGGCACCATCAAAGATCTGTTCCGTCCTGGCCATGCCGATTATACCTACGAGCAGAAATACGGCCTGCGCGACTACCGTGGCGGCGGCCGCTCTTCGGCGCGTGAAACCGCGATGCGCGTGGCAGCAGGGGCGATTGCCAAGAAGTATCTGCAGATGAAGCACGGCATCGTGGTGCGCGGCTATCTGGCGCAGATTGGCGATGTGGCCTGCGAGCTAAAAGACTGGAGCATCGTGGAAGAGAACCCGTTCTTCTGCCCGGATGCCTCCAAACTGGAAGCGCTGGATGAGCTGATGCGCGGCCTGAAAAAAGAGGGCGATTCCATCGGCGCCAAAGTTACCGTGCTGGCAGAGAACGTGCCGCCGGGCCTGGGCGAGCCGGTATTTGATCGTCTGGATGCGGATTTAGCGCATGCGCTGATGAGCATCAACGCGGTGAAAGGCGTGGAGATCGGCGACGGTTTTGCGGTGATCAATCAGCGCGGCAGTCAACATCGCGACGAGATCCGTGCCAACGGTTTCCAGAGCAATCACGCGGGCGGCATTTTGGGCGGCATCAGCAGCGGCCAAACCATTAGCGCCAATCTGGCGATGAAACCGACCTCCAGCATCACCGTGCCGGGCAACACCATCACCCGCGAGGGTGAAGAAGTCGAGATGATCACCAAAGGTCGTCACGATCCCTGCGTCGGCATTCGCGCTGTGCCGATTGCCGAGGCGATGATGGCGATTGTGTTGATGGATCACCTGCTGCGCCAGCGTGCGCAAAACGGTGACGTCAACAGCAGCGTTCCGCGCTGGTAAACCCGATGATGCGCCGTCTGCTCATTATCTGTGCCGCGCTGCTATGCAGTGCGGCCGCCATTGCCGCCACGCCGTGGCAGCAAATTCATCAGCCGATTGCCGGCAGCCCGCAGTCAATTGGCGGCTTCGCCAACGGCTGTATTGTGGGTGCGCAGCAGTTGCCGCTTAACTCACCCAATTATCAGGTGATGCGCCAGGATCAGCGCCGCTATTTCGGCCATCCCGATCTGATCGCCTTTATTCAGCGTCTCAGCACCCAGGTTCATCAGCTTCAGCTGGGACAAGTGCTGATTGGCGATATGGGCATGGCGGCGGGTGGACGTTTTAGCAGCGGCCACGCCAGCCATCAAACTGGTTTAGACGTCGATATCTGGCTGCAGCTGCCGAAAACCCGCTGGACGGCGCAGCAGTTGCTCAAGCCGCAGCCGCTCGATCTGGTTTCTGCCGATGATAAACAGGTGATTGCGCGTCACTGGCAGCCGCAAATCGATAGCCTGATTAAACTGGCGGCGAAAGATGATGAAGTGACGCGTATCTTCGTCAATCCAGCAATCAAAAGGCAGCTTTGTGCCGATGCTGGCAGCGATCGCGCGTGGCTGAATAAAGTGCGTCCGTGGTTTGCTCATCGTGCGCACATGCACGTGCGTCTGCGTTGTCCGGCGGGGAGCCTTGAATGTGAAGACCAGGCACCTCAACCGGCGGGTGATGGCTGTGGCGCTGAGTTGGACAGCTGGTTCCTGCCGAAAAAGCCAGGCAGCACGCCGCCGGTGAAGAAAACGCCGCCGCCATTGCCGCCGTCTTGCCAGGCTTTACTTGATAAGCATCTTCTGTAGGTATTTCAATGGATTGGTTCGTTGTCAGCCCACTCATCCTTTGTGTGCTGTTTTTTGTGGCAGTGCTGGCGGCGTTTATCGATTCGATCGCTGGCGGCGGCGGCCTGCTTACCGTGCCGTCTTTGCTGGCGGCCGGGCTCTCTCCGGCACAGGCGTTAGCCACCAATAAGCTGCAATCGGTCGGCGGATCGTTCTCCGCCAGCCTCTATTTCATCCGACGTGGTGCGGTGAATCTGAGCGAGCAGTGGCTGAATATCGCCATGACCTTCCTCGGCGCGATTGCTGGCACCATTTTGATTCAGCACTTACAAGCGGATGTACTGCGCCAAATCTTACCGCTGCTGCTGATCTGCATCGGTTTGTGGTTTCTGCTGATGCCGCGTTTGGGTGAAGCCGATCGCGAACGTCGTCTGCACGGTTTGCCCTATGCGCTGGTAGGCGGCGGCTGCGTCGGCTTCTACGACGGCTTCTTTGGCCCCGGTGCCGGCTCATTCTATGCGCTGGCCTTCGTCACGCTGTGCGGCTTCAATCTGGCGAAAGCCACCGCCCACGCCAAAATCCTAAATTTCACCTCGAATTTTGGCAGTTTGCTGTTCTTTATGTTCGGCGGAAAAGTGGTGTGGGGCACCGGCGCGATTATGTTGCTCGGCGCCTTTATCGGCGCGCGCCTCGGCGCCAGGCTGGTATTGAGCCGTGGTCAGAAACTGATTCGCCCCATGGTAGTGATCGTTTCTGCGATAATGAGCGCTAAATTGTTATGGGACAGTCATGGCGCAGAACTGATGGCCTGGCTGGCCACGCTGTAATCCAACACTCGTCAAGACCGGCTGCCAATGCGACAATGGCGCCGGTTTTTTTAAAGATTAAAAATTATGAGTACAACACACCATTACGATCAGCTGATTGCCATCTTTGATGGCTGCTTCGTTGACGATTTTCAGACCCGTCTAATTAAAGGCGACGACGAACCTATTTATCTTCCAGCGGATGAAACCTCACCGTGGAATCGCGTGGTGTTCGCGCACGGCTACTACGCCAGCGGACTGCATGAAATTTCCCACTGGTGCATTGCCGGTGAAGCGCGCCGCAAGCTGGTGGATTTTGGTTATTGGTATTGTCCGGACGGACGCGATGCGCAAACGCAGAGCCAGTTCGAATCGGTTGAGGTAAAACCGCAGGCGCTGGAGTGGTTATTCTGCGTGGCGGCGGGCTTTCCCTTCAACGTAAGTTGTGACAATCTCGAAGGCGATTGTGAGCCAGATCGCATAGCGTTTCAGCGCAAGGTGCATGCACAGGTGATGACGTATCTGCAGCAGGGCATTCCAGCACGACCAGCTCGCTTCATCGATGCACTGACGAATTATTACGGCACGCCGCCACTGACGGCGGCACAATTCCCCTGGCCGGAAGATCTGTAATCCGCGAAGGTTATAAGAAGAGAGGAAGAGATGATCGTAGAATTTGAAACCCGCATTCTGGCCCTGATTGATGACATGGTCGATCACGCCAGCGATGACGAGCTGTTTGCAGGCGGCTATCTGCGTGGTCATCTGACCCTGGCAGTGGCGGAGATTGAGCTGAGCGGTGAACACACGCCGGAAGCGCTGCAAACTCACGTCACCAACAGCCTGCAAAAAGCCATTGCTGCTGGCGAACTGTCACCACGCGATCAGGCGCTGGTCACCGGCATGTGGGACAATCTGTTCCTGCAGGCACGTCAAACCGCTTAACGTCTCGGGGCGATCGCTCGCCCCGCAGATTATCGACCCGCTTTTTTACCCTTCAGCAGTTTTCGCACCCAATAGCGATTTGGACTCATCGCCGCCAGCGTGGCTGCATCCAGCGGCTGCGGTTCGCCGCTCATCTGCGCCGCCAGCACTTCGGCCGCCAGCGGTGCGCTGCACAAACCACGCGAACCTAATGCGCCCAACACAAACAAACCGTTATGCACCGGCGCATCGGCTACGCTTGCACCGCGCGCACGCTGTTCTGGCAGATCGGCGTATTGCGTGAGTGTCGCTTCATAATCTGGCGCGCTGCCGCTCATCGGCAGATGATCGCGCGTGGCACAGCGCACGCCGTTGCGCGCCTGGTTATCGGACACATCAACCTGTTGCGGCCATTGGCTCTGCGGCAGACAGTTAATCAGCCGTTGGCGATTCTCCTGCTGATCGTCGGCGCGGAAATCTGTGGCGGTATCGCCACGATGATAGCTGGCGCCGATGCAATGGGTGGCGAAGTTCGGGCTGACCGGCGTGAGATAGCCGTCGTAACACAGCACGGTGCGCAGCGCGCCCAACGACGGATTAGTCGGCGCGTGGCTCACTTGTCCCGCCACCGCGTACACCGGCAGCGTTTTGCTGTGCTCAAGTTCCAGCAACGCGTGACCATTCGCCAGCACCACTTGGGAATGCTGCACCGGCGGCTGCTCGCTAAAGTGCAGCGTCCAGCGATCTTCATCGCGCGTTAATTGCGTGACGCGATGCAGCCAGTGCAGGCGTAATCCCCGCGATTGCGCGTACTCCAGCAGATTGCTGGTCAGCTGTGCAGGTGACAGCCAGCCACCTTGCGGATAAAAAATCCCGCCAACATCAAGTTCAACGCCCGCCAGCTGTTGCGCTTCTTCTTTATTAACGCCGTACGCGATGTCATGCGGCAATGCCATGTTGAGCATCTGCGCAATTTTCTCCGCGCTTTTATCATCCCAGCCCAGTTGCAACACGCCGCTCCAGTCATGCTCAAACTCCACTGGCAGCCGATCGTATAGACGTCGGGCAAAACCAAAAGCGGCCGGGAAGAAGGTGGCCAGCGCGGGATCGTGCTGATTCAGCAGCGGATAGAGCGCGCCCTGACGATTGCCGGATGCGCCCAGCGCGGGCGCGTCATCGGCGCAGTAGAGCGTTACGCGCCAACCGCGTCGCAGCAGCGCCAGCGCCAATACTGCGCTGGCGACGCCGCCGCCAATCAGCGCTACTTTATTGCTGCCTGCCGGTGGGCGTGCATACCACGGCTGGCTGTGCGGCAATGCAGCGGCTTGCTCCAGCACGCCGACCAGCATTTCACGCTTGTGACCAAAGCCTTTGCGCTTCTGCATACTGAAACCGGCGTCCTGCAACCCGCGTCGCACAAACCCCGACGCGGTAAAAGTCGCCAGCGTGCCGCCCGGCCGGGCGAGGCGCGCCATCGCGGCGAACAGATCTGGCGTCCACATCTCAGGATTTTTTGCCGGCGCGAAGCCATCAAGGAACCACGCATCCACCTGACGATTGAGGCTGTCATCAAAGGTGTGAATTAGCGCGTTAATATCACCAAGCCAGAGGTCCAGCGTGACTTCGCCGCCGTTAAACAGCAGGCGCTGACAACCCGGCAACGCCTGCGGCCACTGCTGTTGCAGCTGTTCGGCCCACGGCTTTAGCTCCGGCCAATGGGCATGCGCAGCCACCAGATCGGCGTGCGTCAGCGGGAATTTCTCGCAGCTGATGAAGTGCAGACGCTGCAAAGTGGCGTTGGGTTGCTCATTGCGGAAGCGATCGAAGGCTTGCCACAGGGTAAGAAAGTTCAGACCAGTCCCAAAACCGCTTTCGGCGACAATAAATAAATCGCGTGAATGTTCAGCAAAACGGTGCGGAATATGGTTGCCATCAAGGAACACATAGCGCGTTTCCTCCAGTCCATTATCGTTGGAGAAATAGACGTCGCCGAACGCTCGGGACACAGGTGTACCCTGTTCATTCCAGTTTATTTGGGCGTGTTCAACCGGGGTTAATTTCACGGGAAAGGCTCATATTTCAGGCAGTGGCGCGAGTTTAGCGATAGACGTCACATGACGCAAATTTACAAAGGGAAATGGCTGATCGGACTTGTTCGGCTTACAACTGTACGCTAGAGTGCACCACATCCAAATATGTGGAACGAGGATTATTGAATGAAACGTGCAGTGATTACTGGCCTGGGTATTGTTTCCAGCATTGGTAATAACCAGCAAGAAGTGCTGGCTTCTCTGCGTGAAGGCCGTTCCGGTATTACTTTCTCTGAAGAGATGAGAGATGCCGGTATGCGCAGCCACGTATGGGGCAACGTCAAACTGGATACCAACGGGCTCATCGATCGCAAAATCGTGCGTTTTATGAGTGATGCCTCTATTTATGCCTACCTTTCAATGGCCGAAGCGATCAAAGACTCTGGCCTGACTGACGAACAGTATCAGCAAAACCCACGTGTGGGTTTGATTGCCGGTTCTGGCGGCGGTTCTCCGCGTTATCAGGTATTTGGTGCTGACGCCATGCGTAGCCCACGCGGCCTGAAAGCGGTCGGTCCTTATGTGGTGACCAAGGCGATGGGTTCAGGCGTTTCTGCTTGCCTGGCAACCCCGTTCAAAATTCACGGCGTGAACTACTCCATCAGTTCAGCCTGTGCTACTTCTGCACACTGCATCGGTAATGCGGTTGAGCAGATTCAGCTGGGTAAACAGGACATTGTATTTGCTGGCGGCGGTGAAGAGCTGAGCTGGGAAATGGCCTGTGAGTTCGATGCGATGGGCGCACTGTCGACCAAATACAACGAAACGCCAGAAAAAGCCTCACGTACTTACGATGCCAACCGTGACGGCTTCGTTATCGCTGGCGGCGGCGGTATGGTGGTGGTTGAAGAGCTGGAGCACGCTCTGGCACGTGGTGCACACATTTATGCTGAGATCGTGGGCTACGGCGCAACCTCAGATGGCGCAGACATGGTAGCTCCTTCAGGCGAAGGCGCAGTGCGCTGCATGAAGATGGCGATGCAAGGTCTGGATACCCCAATCGATTACCTCAATACCCACGGCACTTCTACGCCGGTTGGTGATGTGAAAGAGCTGGGTGCGATTCGCGAAGTGTTCGGCGATAACTGCCCATCACTGTCTGCCACTAAAGCCATGACCGGTCATTCACTGGGTGCGGCGGGCGTGCAGGAAGCGATCTACACTTTGCTGATGCTGGAGCACGGTTTCATCGCGCCAAGCATCAACGTGGAAGAGCTGGATGAAGCGGGCAAAGGTCTGAACATCGTGACCAAACCGACTGATAAAGCGCTGACCACCGTGATGTCGAACAGCTTTGGCTTCGGCGGAACTAACGCCACTCTGACCATGCGTAAGTTGCCAGCATAATCCCGTAGGATCGCCATTCATGGCGACCTAATTATGCTAGCAATATCACAAGGGCCGGTTATCCGGCCCTTGTTGTTTTGACATTCCACCTTCAGCTTGCCTACACTACCACTCCATCCGAAACAAAATTATCACTTTTAGCTTAGTGTGAACCAAATATCCCGTTTCTGTTTTGGCAGCAAGCGCGTGTCTGGTTATTACAAGGAGTTCGACCCACCATGACCACGACTGCTGACGCGCAAACGCAATCCGTTATGCCGCTGGCCTGCACCTCCTTTGCGGTATTCCTCACCTATCTGACCGCTGGCCTCGCGCTACCGGTCATCCCGCTGTATGTCCATCATGAACTCGGCATGAGTAACCTGATGGTTGGCGTGGCGGTGGGGATTCAGTTCTTCGCCACGCTGTTGACGCGCAGCTTTGCCGGGCGTCGAGCCGATCAGCACGGTGCGAAACTCACCACGCAGCACGGCATGCTGGCCATCGCGCTGGTGGGCGTGGCGTATCTGGCGGCCGCGTTGTTACCGGTTTCTCCGTGGATGAAGTTTGGTTTGCTGGCGGTAGGGCGCTTGCTGTTAGGATTCGGCGAAAGCCTGCTGCTGACCGGCAATCTGACCTGGGGCATGGGATTGGTGGGCAGCAAACGCTCCGGATTAGTGATGTCATGGAACGGCATGGCGATTTATGGATCGCTGGCGGCTGGCGCACCGCTCGGCTTGCTGATCAATCAGCACGGCGGCTTTGCTGCTCTCGGTGCGGTTGCGCTGCTGTTGCCGCTGCTGTCGCTGGCGATAAATGGCTGGATCCGCAAAGTGCCGGTGGTGGGCGGCGAGCGGCCATCGCTGCTTAGCGTAGTGAAAACCATCTTTCAGCCGGGACTGGCGCTGGCGCTGCAGGGCACCGGTTTTGCGGTGATCGGCACCTTTACGTCACTCTATTTTGCTGCGGAAAACTGGGGCAACGCCGGTTTTGCGCTGACCGCCTTCGGCTGTGCGTTTGTGCTGGTGCGCGTATTCTTTGGCGGCTTGCCGGATCGTCACGGCGGCGTAAAAGTAGCGATGATCTCTTTGCTGGTGGAAACCGCCGGTCTGCTGCTACTGGCGTTCGCCACTTCTGGCTGGATGGCGCTGATTGGCGCGGCTTTGACCGGCTGCGGCTGCTCGCTGATCTTCCCGGCGCTGGGCGTTGAAGTGATTAAACGCGTATCGCCACAGATTCGCGGCACCGCGCTTGGCGGTTTCTCTGCATTTCAGGATATCGCGTACGGTGCCAGCGGCCCGTTGACCGGCTTACTGGCGACGGCGCTGGGTTACGGCTCGGTCTATGTTGCGGGTGCCTGTTGTGCGGCGCTGGGCATTCTGGTTACCTGGAGCTTTGCGCGGGCTGCGACAACAGCGTAACCAGCTTATCGCAGGCGCTGACAATCTCCCCGGGTGTCAGCGCCGCAAAGCCCAGTCGCTGGCTGACTGGCAGCTGGACGGCAATTCTCGCCACGCCCGCTGCCAACTGTGGCTGCTAGATAAACAGCCACAGCAGGAAGATAAACAGGAAGATGCCGACAATCAGCGTTAACGCCGGGCGCTGCGCCAGCGGCTGCGGCAGCATCTGGATAAACGGCGACCAGATTGGCTGCGGCCGAATTTCGCTATCGGCCAGCGGCTGTTCGTGCAGTTTCTCGGCGCGGCGGCTAAACAGCAGATTCAGCAGATCCTGCGTCTGCGCTGGCGTCAGCACGGTGGTCGGCAGCGCCTGGAAACGTTGCTGGCTGTAATCTTCCAGCAGTCGCTGCTCATCATGGGTTAACGGCTGGCGCAGTGAGGTTTCCAGCATCTGCAAGGTTGGCGCACTGTGCTGAGCCAGCGTCTGGCGCACCTGCAAATATTGCGTCAGCAGCGGGAAGTGGCGTGAGGGAATCGGATCGCCACTTTTCAGATTCACCAGCTTCAGCGTATCGGCCAGCAGTTTCACTGGCGATTCACCGGTTTTCGCTGCAAGGCGCGTCACCTGCTGATTCAGCGACTGCTGTTCTGCCGGCAACAAGCTGCGATCGGACACGCGCGTTTGCTGCGGCTGCGGGATCGCCATCTGACCGTTTTGCAACATCGTCAGCACCTGACGCAGCTGATCCTGCGACAACGCGCTCAACACCGTTTGGTTAAACTGCTGACGAATAAAATCGCTCACCGCCTGGCGATTATTGCCCTGCGGCAATTTTTCCAGCAGCTGTTGCAGCAGCTGGCGCGTAGCAAGACTGTTTTGCACCTGGGTTAAGCGACCGTTGAGATGCTGCTCCGCCGCCGGAAAGTGGCGCGATTGCAGCTCCGCCTCACTCTTCACCCCGACTTCATGCCGCACGCCAGCCCAGAGTTCCGGCGCTTTTAGCGTACTCAAAGACATAATGCGAACAATCAGACGTTCCAGCGTGGTGCGCTGGGCAGGAGAAAGCGGCTGCTCACCGGCTGGACCGCCAGGTCGCGTTGGGCCAGTGGCCTGAGATAAAGGGGAACGATCGCCCGCGGGCACACCGGGACCGCTGAGAGGTTGCATGGCGGAATCCTTGAAAACGGGTCAGATCCGGGTGCGCCGGAAAAAAGAGGCCACATCATAGCAAAAGCCCCCAGGAAATCCACGGGGGCTGCGGCCTTTCCGGATAATAAAGTCAGGCGGCGGGATCGGGAAGGGTCGCGCTGCGCGGCTTACGCAGCGGGGTTTTCAGCCGTTGCGCCAGAATAACACCGACTAACGTCATGCCGCCGCCAATCCAGTGATAGCCATGCAGCTGCTCATGCAGGAACATCACGGCAATAATGGCCGTAAACGCCGGCACGAAGTTCATGAATATGCTGGTGGTGCTGGCGCCCAAACGCTGCACGCCAAGGATCCACAGGAACGGCGCGATGATCGACGCAAACAGCCCGGCATACAGCACCAGCGGCAGATTGTGCATGTTGAGCGTGACATCCGGCGCGCGCAGGAAGCCAGGCAGCAACAGCAGCACGCCAAAGAAAATCTGCACATACAGGCTTTGCCAGGTCGGCAGCGGAATCGCCCAGCGCTTGGTCAGCACGCCGTACAAGGCATACGAGGTCGATGCTGCCAGCATCATCAATTCGCCATTGCCGAGCCGTTGATTCAGCAGCTGCGCCGGATTGCCTTCGCTCACCAGCCACACCAAACCAGCGAACGACAGCACGCCGCCAATCAGAATGCCGCGCGTCGGCGCGAGGCGCAGCACAACCAGACTGAGCAGGATGGTCAGCAGCGGAATGGTCGCGCCGAGAATTCCCATCATCACCGCAGAAACGCTGTGCGCCGCGTAATAGGCGAGACTTTGATACAGCACCATGCCAAGCAGACCCAGGAACAGCAATCGCCAGCCGTTGGCTTTAATGGTGTGACGATGGCGCCACACGCCCGGCAGGCAAAACGGTGTTAGTACTACTAGCGCCAGCAGCCAGCGATAGAAGGAGATCGCCGCAGGATCGATACTTCCCGCCGAGAGTTTGCTGACGATAGTGTTGATCGACCAGATCAATACCGCGATCAGCGGAAACAGTAAATTCATGATACAGCTCCTCAGATAATCGCGAATAGTTTACGTTTGACCGGTTTAAAGCAGATAGTTAAAATCGGACAATATTTGTTAGTGACCGGACAGAATGAATCTACAAGTCGAATACCAGCCGCCGATTGATGCGCCTTTGCTGCGCTTCTTCATGCGTTATGACGAGGTCAACGCCAAAACCGAATACCTCACCCATGTGCATGATTGGGGTCAGGTGATTTTCGTCACCAGCCACGTGCTGGAGATGGAAGTGGAGGGCGAACGTCTGCTGACGCCCGCAGATATCCCGATCTGGATTCCGGCCGGCCATCGTCACAGCAGCTACAATCACAACGAAGCGCGTTTTCGCACCTTTAATCTCGCCGCCGATCTCTGCGCGGGCCTGCCGGATAAAGCCTGTTTATTGCATGTCGATGCCATTGGGCACGCCATCATGAATGATTTTGCCCGCCGTGAACTGGAGCAGCCGCAAACGCAAGCCGACTGGCGCATGTGTGAAGTGTTGATCGATCGGCTGCGTCTGGCGCCGGTGCATAAAAGCTTTTTGCCGATGTCGGATGACAAATTCCTCGCGCCGATTCTGCGCGCGCTTGAAGCGCATCCCGGCGATAACACCACGCTGGCACAATGGGCGAAGCGCGTGTTCACCACCGAGCGTACGCTAGCGCGGCGCTGTCAGCAGCAGTTGAATATGTCATTCAGCGAGTGGCGGCAGCGTTTACGCTTTCTGCGTGCTATCGCGCTGCTGGAGCAGGGTTGCAGCGTGCAGGGCATTGCTCACGAGCTGGGTTACAGCTCGGCGTCGGCGCTCATTGTGATGTTCCAGCAGCAGGCCGGTACCACGCCCGATCGCTATCGCAGTCGGTTAGGTTAATCCCCGGCTTTATGGCAAAATACGCGCCTTAAATTTTTGCAGACAGGACCGCCGCAGTGAAAATTCTCGTCGATGAAAATATGCCTTATGCCCGTGAACTCTTCAGCCGCACCGGCGATGTGCTCGCGGTGCCGGGACGTCCGTTGCCGGAAGCTGAGCTGCAGGACGCCAGCGGATTGATGGTGCGTTCCGTCACCAAAGTGAATGCGGCACTGCTGGCCGGTACGCCGGTGAAGTTTGTCGGCACCGCGACCGCCGGCACCGATCATATTGATGAAGCATCACTGGCGGCGGCAGGCATCAGCTTCTCTGCGGCGCCTGGCTGTAATGCCATTGCGGTGGTGGAGTATGTGTTCTCCTCGCTGCTGCTGCTGGCGGAGCGCGATGGTTTTGCACTGCGCGATCGCACCGTGGGCATTGTTGGCGTGGGGAATGTTGGCGGCCGCCTGCAGAAGCGTCTGCAAGCCTGGGGCGTGAAAACGCTGCTGTGCGATCCACCGCGCGCCGATCGTGGCGATCAGGAAACCTTCCATTCGCTGGATGATCTGGTGGCGCAGGCCGACATCCTGACCTTCCACACGCCGCTGTTTAAAGATGGCCCGTATAAAAGCTGGCATTTGGCCGATGCGGCGCTGCTGATGGCGCTCAAACCCAACACTATTCTGATCAACGCCTGCCGCGGTGCGGTGGTAGATAACGCGGCGCTGCTGGCAGTGCTGAAGATGCGCCACGATCTTAGCGTGGTATTGGATGTGTGGGAGCCGGAGCCGGATCTGTCGCTCGATCTGCTGGATAAAGTGGATATCGCCACCGCCCATATCGCTGGCTACACGCTGGAAGGTAAAGCGCGCGGCACCACGCAAGTGTTTGAAGCCTGGTGCGACTTTATCGGCCAGCCGCAGCAGGTGGCGCTGGAAAGCCTGCTGCCGGCACCTGAATTCGGTTCTGTCACCCTGCGCGGCAAGCTCGATCAGCCAACGCTAAAACGCTTAGTACATCTGGTGTATGATGTGCGCCGCGACGATGCGCCACTGCGTAAAGTGGCGGCAAAGCCAGGCGAGTTTGATCGCCTACGCAAGCAATATCAAGAGCGTCGTGAGTGGTCATCGCTGCAGGTGCATTGCGATGATGCGGAGACGGCGGCGATGCTCAATCAGCTTGGCTTCCGCGCCAGTTTGTAAAGAAATTTCAATCACCTGCACTATTGCGGGGGATAATTCCTAAATCTCGGGCGATGTTTTCATCGCCTTCTGTTTTTGTGTCAATCTCTGGAGTAACCAACATGTCTGACGGCTGGAATATCGCGCTTTTGGGCGCAACAGGCGCAGTAGGGAACGCTGTACTGGAACTGCTGGCTGAACGCCAGTTCCCGGTTGGTGAGTTGTATTTGCTGGCGAGTGAAAACGGTGCCGGTGAGAACAAACGTTTTGAGGGACGTACCGTGCTGGTGCAGGACGTGGCCGAATTTGACTGGACGCAAGTGCAGCTGGCGTTCTTCACTGCGGGTCGTGAAGCCTCGGCGCGCTATGCCGAAGAAGCCGCCAGCCAGGGTTGTCTGGTGATCGATAGCAGCGATCTGTTTGCGCTCGAACCGGATGTGCCGCTGGTGGTGCCGGATGTGAATCCACAGGTGCTGGCGGATTACCGCAATCGCAACATCATTACCGTTGCCGACAGCCTGGTAAGCCAGCTGCTGTGCTCAATCAAACCGCTGGTAGATCTGGCCGGTCTGAGCCGTTTGCAGGTTACCAACCTGATTGCGGCCTCCAGCCATGGTAAAGCGGCGGTTGATGGCCTGGCCGGTGAAAGTGCGCGTTTGCTGAACGGCGTGCCGGCGGAAACGCACTATTTTGGCCGCCAGCTGGCGTTCAACATTTTGCCGCTGTTGGCGGACAGCAATGGCAGCGTCGAGAGCGAACGTCGCGTGGTTGAGCAGGTACGTAAAGTGCTGCAGGACGAAGGTTTGCCGATCGCGGTAAGCAGCGTGCAGGCGCCGGTGTTCTACGGCAATGCGCAGATCGTACACGTGGAGAATCTGCGTCCGCTCTCTGCAGAAGAAGCGCGCGATGAACTGGGCCGCTCCGGTGATATCAACCTGAGTGAAGAGAGCGATTACCCCACGCAGGTGGGCGATGCGTCCGGCAGCGACGTGCTGAGCATTGGCTGCGTGCGCAATGATTACGGCATCCCAGAGCTGCTGCAGTTCTGGTCTGTGGCAGACAACATCCGTTTCGGCGGTGCACTGATGGCGGTGAAAACCGCTGAGAAACTGGTGCAGGAGTATTTCTATTAATGTTGCCTGAAGGGAAAACGCTTAAGCTGGCGTTGGGTATTGAATACGATGGCAGCCGTTATTACGGCTGGCAGCGGCAAAATGAAGTGCGCAGCGTGCAGGAAAAGCTGGAAAAGGCGTTGTCGAAAGTGGCCGATCATCCGGTGGTGGTGTTCTGCGCGGGCCGTACCGATGCTGGTGTGCATGGCACCGGACAAGTGGTGCATTTCGAAACCACCTCACCGCGTGCTGACGCAGCCTGGACGTTGGGTGTGAATGTCAATCTGCCCGATGACATCGCGGTGCGTTGGGTGAAAGCGGTGCCGGACGAGTTTCATGCGCGTTTTAGCGCCACGGCACGCCGCTATCGCTACGTGATTTACAACCATCGGCTGCGTCCAGCGATTCTGGGCAATGGCATTACCCATTATTACCATCCGCTGGATGCAGAGAAGATGCAGCGCGCTGGTCAGGCGCTGATTGGCGAGAACGACTTCACCTCGTTCCGTGCGGTGCAGTGTCAGTCACGCACGCCGTGGCGCAACGTGATGCATCTCAACGTCACGCGTCATGGGCCGTATGTGGTGGTGGATATCAAAGCCAATGCATTTGTACATCACATGGTGCGTAATATTGTCGGCAGCCTGATGGAAATCGGCACCGGCAACCAGCCGGAAGAGTGGATGGCGACGCTGCTCGCGGCCAAAGATCGTAAGCTGGCGGCGGCGACCGCCAAAGCCGAGGGGCTTTATTTGGTAGCGGTGGATTATCCATCCCACTTTGCATTACCTCAGCCTGCGTTGGGACCGTTGTTCCTCGCGGATTAACCGTTAATTGTTGGGTGTTAGGGGAGTTGTGGTTATATGGATTTCATCCACTTTTTAGTCGATTTTATTCTGCATATTGATGTGCATTTGGCCGAGCTGGTGGCGCAGTACGGCATCTGGATTTACGCCATTCTGTTCCTGATTCTGTTTTGTGAAACGGGTTTGGTCGTCACGCCGTTCCTGCCAGGCGATTCCCTGCTGTTTGTTGCCGGTGCGCTGGCGGCCTTGCCGGGTAACGATCTCAACGTTCACCTGATGGTAACGCTGTTGGTGATCGCCGCCATCCTCGGTGATGCGGTGAACTACACGATTGGTCGTCTGTTCGGTGAGAAGCTGTTCAGCAACCCGAACTCGAAAATTTTCCGTCGCAGTTACCTGGATAAAACCCACGCGTTCTACGATCGCCACGGCGGCAAAACCATTATACTTGCGCGCTTTGTACCAATCGTGCGAACCTTTGCCCCCTTTGTGGCGGGGATGGGACACATGTCTTATCGCCACTTCGCGCTCTACAATGTGACGGGCGCACTGCTGTGGGTGCTGCTGTTCTCTTACGCTGGTTACCTGTTTGGCGACCTGCCGGTTGTGCAGGAGAACCTGAAGCTGCTGATCGTCGGCATCATCGTGGTTTCTATACTGCCAGGCGTAATTGAAGTGTGGCGTCATCGCCGCCAGCAGAAGTCGCAGTAAGCTCGTTACCAGATTTTTATCCACAGCGTGAACGGGTTGTGGTTTAATGAGCGACATTTACGGCCTGCTGAAGGTGATTTCAGCAGCAATGAGAAGACTGGACCAGGTCAGCATTAAATAGAAAGGTCATCAATGAGCTGGATTGAACGCATACTGAATAAAAGCACTGCCACGCCAACGCGCAAAGCCAGCATCCCGGAAGGGGTGTGGACCAAGTGCGATAGTTGTGGGCAGGTGCTGTACCGCGCCGAGCTGGAGCGTAACCTCGAGGTCTGCCCGAAGTGCGACCATCACATGCGCATGCACGCACGTGAGCGTCTGCATAGCATGCTGGATGAAGGTTCGCTGGTTGAGCTGGGCAGCGAGCTGGAACCGAAAGATCTACTGAAGTTCCGCGACTCGAAGAAGTATAAAGACCGTTTGGTCGCCGCACAGAAAGACACCGGTGAGAAAGATGCGCTGGTGGCGATGAAAGGCACGCTGCACGGCATGCCAATTGTTGCTGTGGCCTTTGAGTTCTCCTTTATGGGCGGCTCAATGGGTTCAGTGGTTGGCGCGCGCTTTGTGCGTGGCGTTGAGCAGGCGTTGGAAGACAACTGCCCACTGATCTGCTTCTCCGCGTCAGGCGGTGCACGTATGCAGGAAGCGCTGCAGTCGCTGATGCAGATGGCGAAAACCAGTGCGGCACTGGCGAAAATGCAGGAGCGCGGCTTGCCTTACATCTCCGTGCTGACCGACCCAACCATGGGCGGCGTTTCAGCCAGCTTCGCGATGTTGGGCGATCTCAATGTGGCGGAACCGAAAGCGCTGATCGGCTTTGCCGGTCCACGCGTTATCGAGCAGACCGTACGTGAAAAACTGCCGCCGGGCTTCCAGCGCAGTGAGTTCCTGATCGAGAAAGGCGCGATCGACATGATCATCCGTCGTCCGGAAATGCGCTTTAAGCTGGCAAGCCTGCTGGCGAAAATGATGAACCTGCCAGCGCCGCAGCTGGATGGTGATCAGCCAAATGTGGCTGAGCCGGAGAGCAACGAAGCCTGACAGGCAACGGAAAGGCGCAGCGATGCGCCTTTTTACCAATGCACCGTAAATCAGTAAACGGGACACATGGATAATCTTCTCCTTCCTCAAGCCACGTCGCCTTTGGCCACGTGGCTTCATTATCTTGAGCATCTGCATTCGCAGGCCATTGAACTGGGTCTGGATCGTATTCAACGCGTCGCCGCACGCCTCGACCTGCTCAAACCCGCTCCTTTTGTCTTCACCGTCGCCGGTACCAACGGCAAAGGCACCACCTGCCGCACGCTGGAAACGCTATTGATGGCCGCGGGCTATCGCGTGGGCGTTTACAGCTCGCCACATCTGGTGCGTTACACCGAACGTGTACGGGTGCAGGGCGCTGAACTGGATGAAGCGCAGCACAGCGCCAGTTTTGCCGCGATTGAAGCCGGGCGCGGTGACACTTCACTGACCTATTTTGAGTTCGGCACCTTGTCGGCCTTCAATCTGTTCCGCGCGGCGAATCTCGACGTGGTGATCCTTGAAGTCGGCCTGGGCGGACGTCTTGATGCCACCAATATTGTCGATGCCGACGTGGCAGTGATCACCAGCATCGCGCTCGATCACACCGATTGGCTGGGTCCGGATCGTGAAAGTATCGGTCGGGAAAAAGCCGGCGTGTTCCGCGCAGGTAAACCAGCAATTGTCGGTGAAGCCGATATGCCGGGCACCATCGCCGACGTCGCAGCGGAGAAGGGTGCGGTGTTGCTGCAGCGCAATCGCGACTGGCAGTGGCAGCAAACGGGTACCAGCTGGACGTTGCAGGATGCGCACGGCGAGCTGCGCGATTTACCGCTGCCGCAGGTGCCGTTACCCAATGCCGCCACCGCGCTGACCGCACTGCGTGCATCGGGTTTAACGGTAAGCGAAGCGATTATTCGTCAGCATCTGCCGCTCGCGATTCTGCCGGGGCGTTTCCAGACCGTCAGCGAAGCGCCGCGCGTCATTCTCGATGTGGCGCACAATCCGCATGCCGCTTATTATCTGGCTTCGCGTCTGGCTGAAGAGCCGCACAGCGGTGAAGTGCATGCGGTGGTCGGCATGCTACACGACAAAGATATCGCGGGCACGCTGGCGGCGCTGGCACCACAGGTTGATCGTTGGTACTGCGCGCCGCTCGACGGTCCGCGCGGTGCCTCCGCCGATGAGCTGCTGGCTCATCTGGATGGCGGTGTGGCTTACAGCAACGTTGATGCAGCCTGGCAAGCGGCGCGTCAGCAGGCGCGTCCCGAAGATGTGATTCTGGTGTGTGGCTCTTTCCACACCGTAGCGCAGGTTATGGAATCGATGGCAGCGGAGAACGGCAGTGGCAAGTAAGTTCCAAAATCGCTTAGTCGGTACGGTCATTCTGGTGGCGATTGGTGTCATCGTCTTGCCCGGCCTACTGGACGGTAAGAAGAAACATTATAAAGAAGAGTTCGCCGCCATTCCGCTGGTGCCAAAACCGGACGATCAGCAGGATAGCGAAATGGTGCCGCCGGTGACGCAACCCTTGCCGGCGCAGCCGCCGGAAGGGGCGGGTGCGGCCCAGAATCAGAACGGTGGTAAAACCGCCACCAACGGCAGCGCACAGCCCACGCAGAATAGCGAGCCCAGCGTGGTCACGCCGCCGCCGGTGCATCAGCAAGTGCAGCCGAAACCGGTGGAACAGTCGAAGCCAAAAGCGGTCGAGCAGCCGAAACCGAAGCCGGTTGAACAGCCGAAGCCAAAACCGGTGGAGCAAGCTAAGCCGAAGCCCGTCGAGCAGCCGAAACCGGTAGAGCAGTCGAAACCGGTGGAAACGCCGAAGCAGAGTGAACCCGCAGCGCCAGCTGGTCAGGCATTTGTGGTGCAGCTCGGAGCGCTGAAGAATGCGGCGAAAGTGAGCGAGATTGTGGCGCAGCTGCGTCTTTCCGGTTATCGCGCCTTTACCGTGCCGTCTACGCCGGTGCAGGGACAAATCACCCGCATTTACGTCGGTCCGGATGCCAATAAAGCGAAGCTCCAAGGCTCGCTGAGTGAGTTGCAAAGCATCTCCGGCCTCGGTGGCGTGGTGAAACCGTATAGCGCGCGATAACGCGCTGATAAGCCGCGCCAATAGCAGAAAAAGGCGCGGCTTTACAAAATTTTTGTAGCGAAGCGCGACAGGAAAATCATTGAATATCAGTGGATTAAATCACTGATAATACACAGGGCGAGGAAAGTTTTTTTCATCGCCCTTTTTGCGGAAACAGAACCGGAAAACCCTACGCAAACGTTTTCTTTTTCTGTTAGAATGCGCCCCGAACTGGATGCAGGGGTGCGATAGCACTGGGCTGGAAGAGTTCATGATCTGGATTGATTACGTCATTATTGCGGTAGTTGGTTTTTCGGCTCTGGTCAGCCTGATTCGCGGGTTTGTCCGGGAAGCCTTATCTCTCGTTACCTGGGGATGCGCGTTTTTTGTCGCCAGTCATTATTACGCCTACCTTGCAGTCTGGTTTACAGGTTTTGACGACGAACTGGTTCGCAACGGCATCGCTATCGCGGTGTTGTTTGTTGCCACCCTGATTGTGGGTGCCATCGTGAACTATGTGATCGGCTCGCTGGTTGAAAAAACCGGCTTGTCGGGAACCGACAGGGTGTTGGGTGTCTGTTTCGGGGCGTTGCGCGGTGTGCTGATCGTGTCTGCTATGCTGTTCTTTCTCGATACATTCACCGGCTTTTCTAAAAGCCCGGACTGGCAACAGTCGCAACTCATTCCCCAGTTCAGTTACATCATCAGGTGGTTTTTCGATTACCTGAAAAGCACGTCGAGTTTTTTACCCCGGTGACACCATCGGGAGTGCGGCTAATGAGGAAATGACAATATGTGCGGTATTGTTGGTATCACCGGTTTCATGCCAGTAAACCAGTCAATCTATGACGCGTTAACGGTGCTTCAGCACCGCGGGCAGGATGCCGCCGGCATTTGTACCATCGATGCTATTAACTGCTTCCGTTTGCGTAAAGCCAACGGCCTGGTCAGCGATGTGTTCGAAGCGCGCCATATGCAGCGTCTGCAGGGCAACATCGGGATTGGTCATGTGCGCTACCCAACGGCAGGCAGCTCCAGCGCCTCTGAAGCGCAACCTTTCTACGTGAACTCTCCTTACGGCATCACGTTGGCGCATAACGGCAACCTGACCAACGCCCACGAACTGCGTAAACAGCTGTTCGAAACGGGTCGCCGTCACGTTAATACCACCTCAGATTCCGAAATCCTGCTGAACATCTTCGCGCAGGAGCTGGACCGTTTTCAGCACTATCCGCTGGAAGCTGACAACATTTTTGCTGCGGTGGCGGCTGTGCATCAGCAGGTGCGCGGCGCTTACGCAGTGGTTTCAATGATTATTGGACACGGGATGGTCGCCTTCCGCGATCCCAACGGTATTCGTCCGCTGGTGCTGGGCAAGCGCGTTATCGCCGATGGCCGCACCGAATACATGGTGGCGTCAGAGAGCGTCGCGCTGGATACGCTGGGCTTCGAGTTCATTCGTGACGTAGCGCCTGGCGAAGCCGTGTACATCACCGAGCAGGGCCAGCTCTCTACGCGTCAATGCGCCGAGAACCCGAAAACCAATCCGTGCCTGTTCGAATACGTCTACTTTGCGCGTCCGGACTCGTTCCTCGACAAAATCTCGGTGTACAGCGCACGCGTGCGTATGGGCACCAAGTTGGGTAACAAAATTGCCCGCGAGTGGGAAGATCTGGATATCGATGTGGTGATTCCGATTCCGGAAACCTCAACCGATATAGCGCTGGAAATCGCACGCATCCTCGACAAGCCATATCGTCAGGGCTTCGTGAAGAACCGCTACGTTGGCCGTACCTTTATCATGCCCGGCCAGCAGCAGCGCCGCAGCGCCGTTCGCCGCAAGCTGAACGCCAACCGTGCTGAGTTCCGTGATAAGAATGTGTTGCTGGTGGATGACTCCATCGTACGCGGCACTACATCCGAGCAGATCATTGAGATGGCACGTGAAGCGGGCGCGAAAAAAGTCTATCTCGCCTCGGCGGCACCAGAAATCCGTTTCCCGAACGTCTATGGCATTGATATGCCAAGCGCTACCGAACTGATTGCGCATGGCCGTGAAGTGAATGAGATCTGCCAGCTGATTAAAGCGGATGCGTTAATTTTCCAGGATCTCAACGACCTGATTGAAGCGGTGCGTGAAGAGAACCCGGATATCGCCAACTTTGAGTGCTCGGTATTCAACGGCATCTACGTCACCAAAGATGTCGATCAACAGTACCTTGAGTATCTGCAGTCGCTGCGTAATGACGATTCCAAAGCCATCGCGCGTCAGACAGAAGTGGAAGGTCTGGAGCTGCACAACGAAGGCTAAGCCAGAGGTTATGGCAGAGTAAAAGCAGGGCGGGCGCAATCCCGCCCTGTTTGTTTTTGTATTTTTGTTCAGTGAGCCGCTATCATTGCCGCAATCTGAACCTGCAAGGCTGAATTATGAAACGACTGATCATTGGTATTTCCGGCGCCAGCGGCGCGATCTACGGCGTGCGCATGTTGCAAGTGCTGCAACCGCTGGCGGAGGTGGAAACCCATTTGGTGATCAGCCCCGCCGCGCGGCAAACGCTGGCGCTGGAGACCGATTTCAGCCTGCGCGAGGTGCAAGCGATGGCCGATGTGGTGCATGACGTGCGCGACATCGCCGCCAGCATTTCATCCGGATCTTACAAGACTCTCGGCATGGCGATCGCGCCGTGCTCGATGAAAACGCTGTCAGGAATCGTGCACAGCTACAGCGATAGCCTGCTGACCCGCGCCGCCGATGTGGTGCTAAAAGAGCAGCGTAAGCTGGTGCTGTGCGTACGCGAAACGCCGCTGCATTTGGGACATCTGCGCATGATGACCACCGCCGCAGAGCTGGGCGCGCTGATCATGCCGCCGGTGCCAGCGTTCTATCATCGTCCGCAATCCATCGGCGATTTAGTCGATCAAACGGTGAATCGTGTGCTCGATCAGTTCGATATTGAGCTGCCAGAAGATCTTTTCACTCGCTGGAGTGGTGCATAATGGTGCATTAATGCACTGCTCGTGTGCAAATTCGCGTGTGCGATCACTCTTCGTGCATCTTGTGCACCAAAAGTTAACAATGTCGCTTTTTCTTCCTCACACCGCTGTTATATTTCCCTCACAAACTAAGTGCTTGCGCCGCTAACCGGCGCAGTATTTAGCGCGCTTGCGCAGCGTTTAGCCAATTCGCACAACTGGCATGAAACGTGCACATCTTACAGCGCAAACCAACACATCACGCACCACATAACAATAAGCACTTCACTTGAGGGTTACCTATGAAAAAGCGAGTTCTGGCTCTTTCTCTGATGCTGACAATGGTAAGTAGCGCGAGCGTCTTCGCCGCTGTGCCGCAGTCGCTGCGCATCGGAACTGACCCGACTTATCCGCCATTCGAATCCAAGAACGCGCAAGGTCAGCTGGTGGGCTTTGATATCGATCTGGCGAACGAAATTTGTAAACGTATCAAGACTAAATGTACTTATGTGGAAAGTGATTTCGATGCGCTGATCCCGTCGCTGAAAGCGAAGAAGATCGACGCCATCATCTCTTCTCTGTCAATTACCGAAAAGCGTCAGGAAGAGATCAACTTCTCTGAAAAACTGTACGCGGCGAACGCGCGCTTAGTGGCACCGAAAGGTTCTACGCTGCAACCGACCATTGAATCCCTGAAAGGGAAAAACATCGGTCTGCTGCAGGGCACCACGCAGGAAACCTATGCAAAAGAGTACTGGCAGCCAAAAGGTGTCACCGTTACGCCTTACGCTAACCAGGATCTGGTGTATCAGGATCTGAATGCCGGTCGTATTGATGCCGCGTTCCAGGACGAAGTGCAGGCGAGCGAAGGTTTCCTGAAGCAGCCTGTTGGCGCTAAATATGCGTTTGCCGGCCCGGCAGTGAAAGACGACAAGATCTTTGGCGTCGGTACCGGTATGGGCTTGCGTAAAGATGATGCCGATCTGAAGGCCGCGATCGATAAAGCTTTTGTTGAGATGCGTAAAGACGGCACTTACGACAAGATTGCTAAGAAGTACTTTGATTTCAACGTGTACGGCGATTAATTATCCTGTTTCCTAATCCTGGTCTGTGAAAGGCAGGAAGGTTGCACATAAGTATTCACTCCGGGCGCTTACCTATGTAAACTGCCCGGCTTCATACGCTTGCCGCCATCCATCCTGCGATTCAAATTCCCCGGTTAGGACTGTCCGTCAGTTGGGCAGCGTTTGTAACTTACCCTCACGACAGGATTGAACCCATGTTGTATGGCTATTCCGAAGTAATCCTCAAGGGCACCCTTGTGACGCTGGAGCTGGCGCTCAGTTCCGTGTTGCTGGCGGTGGTGCTCGGCTTGATTGGCGCTGGCGCCAAACTTTCCCGCAGTCGCCCGCTGGCGATGCTGTTTGAAGGCTACACCACCTTAATCCGCGGTGTGCCCGATTTGGTGTTGATGCTGCTGATCTTCTACGGTCTGCAGATCGCCTTGAATACCCTCACTGATGCGCTGGGACTGGCGCAATTTGATATTGACCCGATGGTCGCCGGTATCATCACGCTCGGCTTTATCTACGGTGCTTACTTCACTGAAACCTTCCGTGGTGCGTTCCTCGCGGTGCCAAAAGGGCAGATCGAAGCGGCAACCGCCTTCGGTTTCACCGGCTCGCAAACCTTCCGTCGCATTCTGTTCCCGGCCATGATGCGCTTCGCGCTGCCGGGCATCGGCAACAACTGGCAGGTTATTCTCAAAGCCACGGCGCTGGTTTCGCTGCTGGGGCTGGAAGATGTGGTGAAAGCCACGCAGCTGGCAGGTAAAAGTACCTGGCAGCCGTTCTACTTCGCCATTGTGGCAGGTGTGATTTATCTGGTGTTTACCACGCTGTCAAATGGCGTGCTGTGGTGGCTTGAGCGTCGCTACACGGTGGGTGTGAAAAGGGCAGAGCTATGATTGAGATTATTCAGGAGTATTGGAAACAGCTGCTCTGGACCGATGGTTACCGTTTTACCGGCATCGCGATTACGCTGTGGTTATTGATCATCTCGGTGGTGATCGGCGGTTCGCTCGCGGTGCTGCTGGCGATTGCGCGCGTCTCCTCTAACCGCTTTATCTCCACGCCGGTTTGGCTGTTCACCTATGTGTTTCGCGGCACGCCACTGTATGTGCAACTGCTGGTGTTCTACTCCGGCATGTACACGCTGGAAGTGGTGAAGGGCACCGAGTTGCTGAACGCCTTCTTCCGCAGTGGATTGAACTGTACGCTGCTGGCGTTCACGCTGAACACCTGCGCCTATACCACCGAAATCTTTGCCGGTGCGATTCGTTCGGTGCCGCACGGTGAAATCGAAGCGGCGCGCGCCTATGGCTTCTCACCGTTTAAATTGTATCGCTGCATCATTCTGCCTTCGGCACTGCGCACCGCGCTGCCGGCGTACAGCAATGAAGTGATCCTGATGCTGCACTCCACCGCGCTGGCGTTTACCGCGACGGTGCCGGATCTGTTAAAAATCGCGCGCGATATCAACTCGGCCACCTATCAGCCGTTTACCGCGTTTGGCATCGCTGCGGTGCTGTATCTGATTATCTCTTACGGGCTGATTAGCTTGTTCCGCAAAGCTGAACAACGCTTCCTGGCGCACGTAAAACCTTCTTCATCGCATTGAGTATCACTATGGCTGACAATAAATTAAGCGTTACCGAACTGCACAAACGTTACGGTGAACATGAAGTTCTGAAAGGCGTATCGCTTCAGGCAAATGCCGGCGATGTGATCAGCATTATTGGCTCGTCCGGTTCCGGGAAAAGTACCTTCTTGCGCTGCATTAACTTCCTCGAGAAACCGAGCGAAGGCACCATTGCGGTCAACAACCAGCAGATCAATCTGGTGCGCGACACCGACGGTCAACTGAAAGTCGCGAACAAAGAGCAGCTGCGTATGCTGCGCACGCGCCTGACCATGGTGTTTCAGCACTTCAACCTGTGGAGCCACATGACGGTGCTGGACAACGTTACCGAAGCGCCGATTCAGGTGCTGGGGCTGAGCAAGGCGGAAGCGCGTGAGCGTGCGATCAAGTATCTGGATAAAGTCGGCATTGATGCGCGTGCGCGTGCCAAATATCCGGTGCACCTTTCCGGTGGTCAGCAGCAGCGCGTGTCGATTGCGCGGGCATTGGCGATGGAGCCAGAAGTCTTGCTGTTTGACGAACCCACTTCTGCGCTCGATCCGGAACTGGTCGGCGAAGTGCTGCGCATCATGCAGAAACTGGCGGAAGAGGGCAAAACCATGGTGGTAGTGACGCATGAGATGGAGTTTGCTCGTCACGTCTCTAATCATGTGATCTTCCTGCATCAGGGCAAAATTGAAGAGCAGGGCACGCCGGATGAGCTGTTCGGCAATCCAAAAAGCCCACGTTTGCAGCAGTTTTTGAAGGGATCGTTGAAGTAGATTTTGTGCCCGCTGTCCCCCATCCAGGCCAGTGCTCGCTGTCCCCCTCCTCGGTCCTCCCCCAAAATTGGGGGAGGAAGATGCTGCTATATGTGGGTGTTGAAGTGGGATTTGGCAGCGTCTTCTTCCCCCGCGGGCGGGGGAAGGCCAGCAAGCACCCTCTACCCCCGCAACAACTTCAGCGCCGTATCCTCATCGGTCACCAGACCGGACACCCAGCCGCCCTGCAACGCCGCGCGAATCGCCGGATATTTACGCTCGCTGCCGGCAAAGCCAATAATCTGGCGTTGCGTCTGGCTCTCCAGCAACACGCTGGTGAGCAGTTCATCGGTTTCACCCCACACGCGTTCACCTTGCTGATTGAAAAAGTGCCCGAGCATTTCGCCCACCACGCCGCGCGCGTTGAGCGCAGCAACTTGCGCATCGGTGATAAAGCCTTCGGCATGCAGCGGGCAGCCGGGCTGCACTTCGCCGATGCCAACGAAGGCCACATTCGCCTGCAAGGCGCGTAACGTCACGCGCTGATAAACCTGATGCTGAATCCACATCTCTTTATCTTCGGGCGTATCCGCATACAGCGGCGCAGGAATGAAGAAATACTTGCCCTGCATCTTCTCCGCCATCTTCAGCGGCACGTCGTAGCGCGTACCCGAGTCGTCCCGCGCAATCGCGCCAATCATCGAAACACACTGATGCTGCGGTCGTTCAACCCAGGGAAGTGCATCAATCATCGAGCGCAGCGTCTTACCGGAACCAATGCCAAATACCTGCGGCTGCTCCTCGCTGATGTATTGCGCCATCACCGCCGCGCCTTCCACTGCCAGCATCTGCTGAATAGCGTCATCATCCAGATTGGCGGATGGCACCACACGGCACAGTTGCAGGCCAAATTTATCCTGAACGTCGCGCGCCAGATGCAAGCAATGGGTAACCGGATGATCAATCTTTACGCTCACCATGCCCATTTCACGCGCGCTGGAGACCAATCGCTGCGCCACCTGACGTGACAATCCTAACGCGCGTGCAATCTCTTGCTGCGTCACGCCCGCCACGTAATACATCCAGGCCGCACGTGCTGCCAGTTCTTGTTTTTTCTCTTCTCTGCTCATCGCGCTGTTCCGTCAAAACCGGTGCGCCATGTTAACGCGAGATGCCGATGAAGTGTTAACTGAGCAAAAGCCCTAAAAAAGAGCAAAAGTATTAATTGTGATTGAGCTCGCAGAACAAGGCTGCTCGCTCGCATTATGCTACGCCTCATCGGGCAAATGCCCTTAATCGTGGCAAATGTTTATTTTGAGGCGACTATGACCAATCAATCAGTGTGGATGCATATCGGCGCAGGATCTTTTCACCGCGCGCATCAGGCGTGGTATCTGCATAAACTACGCGAGCAGGGCGATGACAGCTGGAGCATTGCCCTCGGCAATATCCGCAATGATGCCGCGCCGTTGCTAGAGCAACTCGCTGCGCAAGAGGGCGAATATGTGCTGGAAACCGTTACACCCGATGGCGAACGCGCCTATGAAACCATCACGTCATTGCGCAAAATCCTGCCGTGGGATAGCGACATCAGCGCGCTGGTGGAGCAGGGAGCGAAAAGTGAAACCCGCGTGATAGGTTTTACCGTCACCGAAGCCGGTTACTATTTGACACCGGAATTCGAACTGGACCTGACGCAACCGGATGTGCAGGCCGATGTGAAAGGCGACATCCGCACGATTTATGGCGCGCTGGCACGCATCCTCACGCAGCGCGTGGCCAACGGTGGCGCGCCCGTTACGCTGCTCAACTGCGATAACCTGCGCCACAACGGCGAACGTTTCCGTCACGGCTTCCTCGCGTTTCTTACCGCCAAAGGTGACAACGCCTTAGCGAATTGGGTGCGCGAAAATACCACCTCGCCCAACACCATGGTGGATCGCATTACGCCGCGTCCAACGCCGGATGTGGCTGAGCGCGTTAAAGCCGCTACGGGTAAAGAGGATGGTGCATCGGTGATGGCCGAATCCTTTATTCAATGGGTGATTGAAGATGACTTCATTGCCGGTCGGCCGGCGCTGGAGAAGGTTGGCGTTGAGCTGGTGGAATCGGTATTGCCGTGGGAAGAGGCGAAAATCCGCATCCTTAACGCCACGCATGCGGCGATTGCCTGGGCAGGCACGCTGATTGGCCGCAATTACATTGATAAAAGCACGCGTCAGCCAGCGATTTACCAACTGGCCTATGACTACGTGACCCAGGATGTGATGCCATCGCTGTCGCCGAGCCCGCTGGATTTAGCCGATTATCGCGATGTGGTACTGGCGCGTTTTAGCAATCCCTACATTAAAGACACCAATCAACGTGTTGGCGCGGACGGTTTGTCGAAAATCCCCGGCATGGTGACGCCAACACTGCGCGAATGCTATCAGCGTGGCGCAGAACCGGCGGCCACGGCCGTGCTGCCTGCACTGTTCTTCCTGTTCCTGCAACGCTGGGCCTGTGATGATTTGCCTTACACCTATCAGGATGGCGTGCTGCAAGCCGATGCGCTGCGCCAGCAGTTTAGCCGCTCCGATGCACTGAACGCTTTCCTCAGCGATAGCGCGCTATTTGGCGAACTGGCACAGGACAAGGCGTTTCATGCGCTGGTGACGCGCAGCGTGGCGGATCTGCAACTGTGGCTGAAACAGCCAGAACGCATGCTGGCTGCGGTGTAAGGAGCGCGTTATGTATCTTGGGATTGATATTGGCACCTCCGAGCTCAAAGCGCTGATCATCAATGCGCAGGGTGAGATCATTGCCTCGAATCACGCCACGCTCAACGTGCAGCGCCCGCATGCGCACTGGGCAGAACAGGATCCCGAGCGCTGGTGGCAAGCGTGCGGTGATGTCCTTGCTGGATTGCGCCAGCAGGACGCGCTGGCCTGGAGCGAGGTTCGCGCGATGGGTTTGTCCGGGCAGATGCACGGCGCGGTGCTGCTGGATGCGCAGGGTAAGGTGCTGCGCCCGTGCATTCTGTGGAATGACACACGCAGCGCGCCGCAATGTGCCGCGCTCAGTGCCCAACATCCGGAAATGATGCAGCTCAGCGGCAATATGATTATGCCGGGCTTCACCGCACCTAAACTGCGTTGGGTGGCGGAACATGAGCCTGAGATTTTCCGCCGCATCGATAAAGTGCTATTGCCGAAAGATTACCTACGCTGGCGTTTAACCGGACAATTTATCAGTGAACCTTCAGACGCGGCAGGCACGTTGTGGCTCGATGTGGCTCAGCGCGACTGGTGCGACGAACTGTTAGCCATCACCGGCCTCACGCGCGCCAATATGCCGGCGCTGGTGGAAGGCAGCGCGGTGAGCGCCCCATTGAAAGCCGATCTGGCAAGTGAATGGGGCTTGTCGGCCGCGGTCTGCGTGGCGGGCGGCGGTGGCGACAATGCCGCATCGGCGGTTGGTGTGGGCGCGGTCAATCCGGGCGATGCCTTTATCTCGCTGGGTACCTCCGGCGTGATTTTTGTCGTCAACGATCGTTTGCTGGCCGATCCGCAATCGGGCGTGCACGCCTTTTGTCACGCCTTGCCCGGACGCTGGCACCAGATGAGCGTGATGCTCAGCGCCGCCAGCTGCCTGCGCTGGCTGTGTAATCTGCTCTCCGTTACCGAAAGCCAACTGATGGAAGAGATGGCACAGCTCAGTGAAGAGCAGCGGCGTCATGCCCCGGTTTTCCTGCCCTATCTTTCCGGTGAACGCACGCCACACAACGATCCTGACGCCTCCGGCTCTTTCTTCAATCTGCGCCACGAAACACCGCGTGCGCTGCTCGGCTACGCAGTAATTGAAGGCGTAGCTTTTGGTCTGGCCGACGGGTTTGCGGTGCTTGGTGATGCGCAGCGCCAGATTCAGCAGTGCAGCCTGACCGGCGGTGGGGCGCGCAGCACGTTGTGGGCGCAGTTGATCGCCGATGTGCTGCAACTGCCGATCGTCACGCATCCCGCCAGCGCGTCCGGCGCATTGGGGGCTGCGCGTCTGGCATGGCTGGCCGCGGGTGGTGTGGAGAGCGAAGTTTGCCTAAAACCGCCGGTGCAGGCGCGATATCAACCAGATGCTGCGCGCGGCAAGGTGCTGCAGCAGCGATTGCAGCTGTTCCGCACGCTCTATGCACAACAGCAGCAGGCGCGAGTGTTGTTGCCTGAATAATTCCAGACAGAGGATGAATGAGATGCAATCGAATGATTACTGGTTTGGCTTACCGAAAAAGATGTTCTGGGGCTTCCTCGCCATCGCTATTTTTATGGCGGGTGACGGCTTTGAAATGGCATTTCTGTCGCGTCACATCACCGATATGGGTTTCACTCCAGCGCAGTCGGCGGTAGTATTTACTTTTTACGGACTGGCGGCAGCGCTAGCGGCGTGGGCATCGGGCGTGGTAGCGGAACTGATTACGCCCCAGCGTGCCATGATGATTGGCTTCGTGCTGTGGATTGTCATGCACACGCTGTTTATGTCGTTGGGTCTTGGCATGCGCAACTATCCGCTGATGGTGCTGTTCTACGGCATTCGCGGCCTGGCGTATCCGCTATTCATTTACTCATTCATGATGATGCTGGTGCAGGTGCTGCCGCGTGAAAAACTGGCGGCCGCCACCGGTTGGTTCTGGGCAATGTATTCCGTCGGTATCGGTGTGGTCGGCAGCTATTTACCGAGTCTGACCATCCCGATGCTCGGCGAAACCGGTACGCTGTGGCTGGCGATTATTTGGGTTGCCTGTGGTGGCGTGCTGGCCTATTTCAGCTTGCGCCATGTGCCGGTTGATCGTTCGCGCGTCAATTTGCCGATGCGCGATAAAATGACCGAAATGTCGCGGGCGGTAACTATTCTGTTTACCAACCAGCACGTGCTTTATGCCTGCCTGATTCGCATCATTAATACGCTGTCGCTGTTTGGTTTCGCCATTATCATGCCGCTGCTGTTCGTTGATCGTCTTGGTTTTACCATTTCCGAATGGCTGCAAATCTGGGCGGTGTTCTTCTTCGTTACCATTTTTACCAACATCTTCTGGGGCATTACCGGCGAGAAGCTGGGTTGGATCCGTCAGGTGCGCTGGTTTGGCTGTCTCGGTATGGCCATCTCCAGTCTGGCGTTTTACTACCTGCCGCTGTATGCCGGACATAACTTCTGGGTGGCGCTGATTCCGGCGGTGATGTTAGGAATTTTTGTCGCCGCCTTCGTGCCGATGACCGCTGTGTTTCCGACACTGGAGCCGCATCACAAAGGCGCCGCCGTGTCGATTTATAACCTGTCGGCCGGACTGAGTAATTTTGTCGCGCCCGCGATTGCGTCGGTGTTGCTGCCGTTTTTCGATATCGTCGGTGTGGTGTGGGCGTATACCGCGCTGTACGTGTTTGCTGGCGTGCTGACCTTTATCATCCGCGTGCCGCAGCCGGGACATACGCATGAACCGGCGGCAGTGAAATCACGCGTGGCGCAGCAAAGGAGTTAATCTGTGATAGGCGGGCGCCATTAATGGCGCCCCTACACGACATCCCGCAACGCTTCCTCCAAATCGTACCAGCGAAAACCAAAGCCTGACTCTTCCAGGCGCTTCGGCAACACATGTTGGCCGCCGAGCACCAGTACCGCTGATTCGCCCATCATCAGCTTGATGGCGCTGGCGGGCGTGCGCATAAAGGCTGGGCGATGCATCACATGGCCGAGCGTGGCGGCGAACTGCTCATTGCGCACCGCATAGGGCGCAACCATGTTGAACGGGCCGCGCAGTTCAGAGTGATCGATTAGCCACAGCAGCGCGTTAACCAAATCGTCGATGTGAATCCACGGTAAATACTGTTTGCCGCTACCAATCGGACCGCCTACGCCAAGCTTAAACGGCAGTTTCATCTTCGATAACGCGCCGCCTTCTTTCGCCAGCACCACGCCGGTGCGCAGCAAACAGACGCGCGTGCGATCGCTCTGTGCAGTTAACGCCAATTGTTCCCAACGTGCGCACAGCGTATGGGTAAATTCATTCTGGCCCGGATCCTCTTCGGTCAGCACTAAGTCGCCGGTATCGCCATAAAAGCCGGTAGCCGAGCCGGAAATCAAAAATTGCGGGGGATTGCTGCTGGCGTGAATCAGCGAGACCAGCTGCTCGGTGATCTGCCAGCGGCTTTCGCACAGCCGCTGCTTCTGCTGTTCGGTCCAGCGTTTATCGGCGATCGGTTCGCCCGCAAGATTAATCACACCATCAATACCGTTTAAATCGGTTTGCTGATTGATGCCGGACCACAGCGCCACGCTGGCGTCGAGTTTCTCGCGTGCGGCGGCGACATCGCGCGTGACGACGCTCACCTGATGGCCAAGCTGCAACAGACGCGGAATCAGATGGCGGCCAATCAGGCCGGTGCCGCCGGTGATCAGTAAATGCATGTTGAGCCTCCTTGTCATTTTTTATCTGCTCAGATTGAGCATAGAAGAGAAGCGTGCGCGCGGCGTGACTCGGCTTACGCTTATGAAGAAAAAGGAAAAGTCAGCGCTGGTCTTAGCCGCTAAAGATCCGACCAGCGCACCATTGCCTTAATAAATAAAAATCGGTAAACATGATGCACACCTGACGCTTTTCTGAGGCAGCCAATGAATTATCCAACCATTACTTTGTGGTCAGATTCTTGCTTTTTCAGCCCTTACGCCATGTCGGTTTATGTTGCGCTCACCGAGAAGGGCATTCCCTTCACCCTTAAGCGCGTCGATTTATCGCAGAATGCGCAGTGGGATGAGGAATACCGCGCGCTGTCGCTGACCTGCCGCGTGCCGACGCTGCAAATCGATGATGTGCTGCTGACGGAATCTTCAGCGATTGCTGAGTACCTGGAAGAGCGTTTTCCGGCGCCAGAGTTCGAGCGGCTCTATCCGCGCGATCGTGAGAAACGGGCGCATGCGCGCGAAGTGCAGGCATGGCTGCGCAGCGACTTAATGGCGCTGCGCTCTGAGCGTCCAACCGAAGTGCTGTTCGCCGGCGAACGCTTTGCGCCGCTTACGCCGGCGGGTGAGCAAGCTGCCAACAAACTCATTGCTGCGGTGCAGCGCCTTTTGCCTGATGGACAGCAAAATCTGTTTGGCGAATGGTCGATTGCGGATACCGATTTAGCCGTGATGATTAATCGCCTGGCGCTGCACGGCGATGCGCTGCCGGTGAAGCTGCAACACTATGCGGAGTTCCAGTGGCAGCGTGCTTCGGTGCAACTCTGGTTAGCGGAATCGGGTAAAACACGCTGAGCACGATGCGCCTTGCGATGGCGAAAAGAACGCTTTACCTTACCGCTCATTCTAATAAAGCATGGCAAACAGGCGCGTGCTGGGCACGCCGAAAACAGAAAAGGGTTACGGATGGTGGATCAAACGGCAGGTGACGGTATCGAGTGGGTTGATATCGTTAACGAAGAGAACGAAGTCATTGCGCAGGCCAGCCGTGCGCAGATGCGTGCGCAGTGTCTGCGTCATCGCGCTACCTATATTGTGGTGCATGATGGCATGGGCAAAATTCTGGTGCAGCGTCGTACTGAAATCAAAGACTTCATGCCGGGTATGCTGGACGCCACTGCCGGTGGCGTGGTGCAGAGTGGGGAAGACCTGCTGGAATCGGCGCGTCGTGAAGCGGAAGAGGAATTGGGTATCGCGGCCGTTCCATTCGCCGAACACGGCCAGTTCTATTTTGAAGATCAGCATTGCCGCGTATGGGGCGGGCTGTTCAGCTGCGTTTCCCATGGCCCGTTTGCCATGCAGGAAGAGGAAGTGGATGAGATCTTCTGGATGACGCCGGAAGAGATCACCGCGCGCTGTGACGAGTTCACCGATGATTCGCTTAAGGCGCTGTCGCTGTGGCTGAGCCGAAACAGTGATGCTGCACGTCGTAAACAGAGCAGCGAAGCGTAATCTTGCCGTAAGGTCGCCATTTTTGGCGACCTTATACACAACATTGTTAATGTTCCCGCAGAATCCCCGCCAACAGTGCCAACGCATCCTCGAACTGCGCATCGGGAATAGTCAGCGGATAGAGGAAGCGGATCACGTTGCCGTACACGCCACAGGTTAGCAGAATCAAACCTTTTTCCAGCGCCTGCTGCTGAATAGCTTTGGCAATCTCCGCCGACGGCTTGCCCGCCGCATCATTGAATTCCGCCGCCATCATTGAGCCATAACCACGAATTTCCGCCAGCGCTTTACAATCTGCTCGCTGCAACGTCTGTTTTAATCGGCTGCCAAGCTGGTTGGCGCGGCTGCACAGCGCCTCTTCTTCGATAATGTCTAACACCGCCAGCGCCGCCGCAATCGCCGGTGGACTGCCAGCATAGGTTCCGCCCAGGCCGCCGGGTTCTGGCGCATCCATGACTTCTGCGCGTCCCGATACCGCCGAGAGCGGGAAACCACCGGCCAGACTTTTCGCCATGGTGATGATATCGGGCTGCACGGCGTAATAGTCGCTGGCGAACAGCTTGCCGGTGCGCGCAAAACCGCTCTGGATCTCATCGGCGATCAGCAGTATGCCGTGGCGATCGCACAACTCCCGCAGCGCAACGACAAACTCTGGCGGCGCATCGTAGAAACCGCCTTCGCCCTGAACCGGTTCAAAGATAATGGCTGCCACCTGCTGCGGGCTGATATCGCTGCGGAAAATCGCTTCCAGGCTGTCGAGCGCATCGCTCACGCTGACCTTGTGCAGCGCGTTGGGATAGCGCGCGTGAAACACCGGGCTGGCGAAGGGGCCGAAGCCGGTTTTATACGGCACCACTTTCCCGGTCAGCGACATTGTCATATTGGTGCGGCCATGAAACGCGCCGGTGAAGGCGATGATGCCGGGACGACCGGTGGCCGCACGCGCTATTTTGACCGCGTTTTCGACCGCTTCAGCACCGGTTGAGAAAAAGGTGGTTTTCACCGGCCCGCTAATCGGCACCAGCGCATTTAGTCGCTCAGCGAGATGAATGTAGTTCTCATAAGGGATGATTTGAAATGCGGTATGGGTAAAGCATTCTAGCTGCTGTTGCACCGCAGCCATTACTTTCGGGTGACGATGCCCGGTATTAAGCACTGCGATGCCTGCGGCAAAATCGGTGTATTCGCGGCCATGTTGATCCCAAACCGTGGCATTCTCGGCTTTTACCGCATAGAAATCACACATCACACCCACGCCGCGCGGCGTGGCTTGTAAACGACGGCGGTGCACATCACTGTTGCTCATTATTCACCTCGCAATTAGCGGCAGACTTCAATCAGTGTTAACGCAGCGTGAGGTTTATGCCAGTGAAGTACGGGGCAAAAAAAAAGCACGCACCGAAGTGCATGCTTTTTTGGTGGGCGGGAAAGGGGATTAGCCTTCGGCCTGCTGCGATTGAATCGCCGTCAATGCGATGGTGTAGACGATATCATCCACCAGTGCGCCGCGCGAGAGGTCGTTCACAGGCTTACGCATGCCTTGCAGCATCGGTCCGATGGAGATCAGATCGGCAGAACGCTGTACCGCTTTGTAAGTGGTGTTACCAGTGTTCAGATCCGGGAAGATGAACACGGTAGCGCGGCCGGCAACCGCAGAGTTTGGCGCTTTGGATTTGGCGACGTCTTCCATAATCGCGGCGTCGTACTGCAGCGGACCATCGATCACCAGATCCGGGCGTTTTTCCTGCGCGATGCGCGTGGCTTCACGTACTTTCTCAACGTCGCTACCGGCACCGGAGTTACCGGTTGAATAGGAGATCATCGCGACGCGTGGATCGATACCGAAGGCTTTGGCTGAGTCGGCAGACTGAATCGCGATCTCTGCCAGCTGTTCTGGATTGGGATCCGGGTTGATGGCGCAGTCGCCATACACCAGAACCTGCTCCGGCAGCAGCATGAAGAACACCGACGACACCAGCGAGCTGTTTGGCGCGGTTTTGATCAGCTGCAGAGGTGGACGAATGGTATTCGCAGTGGTGTGAACCGCGCCGGAGACCAGACCGTCAACTTCGCCGCTCTCCAGCATCATGGTGCCGAGCACCACGTTGTCTTCCAGCTGCTCCTGCGCCACCACTTCGGTCATGCCTTTGCTCTTACGCAGCTCAACCAAACGTGGCACGTAGTTTTCACGTACCACTTCTGGATCCACGATCACGATGCCTGTGCCAAGTTCAACACCCTGCGCCGCCGCAACACGCTGAATCTCTTCCGGATTGCCGAGCAGCACACAGGTAGCGATGCCGCGTTCGGCGCAAATCGCTGCCGCTTTGACGGTACGCGGCTCGTCGCCTTCTGGCAGCACGATGCGTTTGCCGGCTTTGCGCGCCAGCTCGGTGAGCTGGTAGCGGAATGCCGGTGGAGACAGGCGACGGCTGCGCTCGGACGTTGCGGTCAGCGATTCCACCCAATCTTCATTAATGAAGCTAGCTACGTACTCCTGCACTTTCTCGATGCGCTGCGTATCGTCAGTCGGGACTTCAAGGTTGAAGCTTTGCAGGCTAAGCGACGTCTGCCAGGTGTTGGTTTTCACCATAAACACCGGCAGGCCGGTCTGAAACGCGCGTTCGCACAGGCGTGCGATGGGCGCTTCAATCTGATAGCCACCGGTCAACAGCACTGCACCGATTTCTACGCCGTTCATCGCGGCCAAACAGGCGGCAACCAGTACATCAGGACGATCGGCGGAGGTTACCAGCAGTGAACCCGGACGGAAGTGCTCTAGCATGTGTGGAATGCTACGCGCACAGAAGGTGACAGATTTCACACGGCGCGTCTGGATTTCACCTTCGTTGATGATATCGGCGTTCAGGTGACGGCACATATCGATGGCGCGAGTGGCGATCAGATCAAAGCTCCACGGTACACAACCCAGCACCGGCAGCGGACTGTTGGCAAACAGCTGCTTTGGATCGATGTTGGCGATGCTGGCTTTAGAGGAGTCATCAAAAATTTCTGACAGATCCGGGCGCGTACGACCTTGCTCATCCACCGGCGCATTCAGTTTGTTGATGATCACGCCAGTGATGTTTTTGTTTTTGCTGCCGCCAAAGCTGCTTTGCGTCAGTTCGATACGCTCTTTAAGCTGCGCCGGAGAATCGTTGCCCAGCGCCATGACGAAGACGATTTCGGCGTTCAGGGTTTTAGCGATCTCATAGTTCAGAGCAGATGCGAACTGATGTTTACGCGTGGGGACCAGACCTTCAACCAGCACCACTTCCGCGTCTTTAGCGTTTGCGTGATAGTTGGCAATGATCTCTTCCATCAACACGTCTTGCTGGTTAGATCCAAGCAGCGACTCAACGCGTGACATCTGCAGCGGTTCTGCGGCAGGAATCGCGGAGCTTTTACGGATAATGCTGGTGGTTTGGTCTGGCGCATCGCCACCCGCACGTGGCTGGGCAATTGGCTTGAATACGCTCAGGCGCACGCCTTTGCGCTCCATGGCACGGATCACGCCGAGGCTGACACTGGTCAGACCGACGCTGGTGCCGGTAGGAATGAGCATAATTGTACGTGACACGATAGAAACCTCTCAGGTGTTGCAGACTGTCTAAAACAACTCCGTCAGCCTAAGCTGACGGAGAGAAGTGTTTTTAAGCGGTGAGACGCGCGGCGTCTTGAGCAATCACCAACTCTTCGTTGGTTGGGATCACCACGGCTGGGCGCGTGCCTTCTTTGTTGATGAAACCCGATTTGCCGAAGCGTGCTGCCAGGTTGCGCTCGTGATCGACTTCGAAGCCGAGCAGACCCAGTTTCTGCAGCGCCAGCTCGCGCACCATCGCCGCGTTTTCACCGATACCACCGGTGAAGACCACGGCGTCCAGACGGCCTTCCATCAGCGCAGTGTAGCTGCCGATGTATTTCGCCAGACGGTGGCAGAACACATCCATCGCACGCTTAGCATCTTCTTTGGTGCTGTAGTTGTCTTCCACATAGCGGCAGTCGCTGGTGACTTCGGTCAGACCTAACAGGCCAGACTCTTTGGTCAGCAGCTTGTTGATGGCATCAACGCTCATGCCCAGGGCATCATGCAGGAAGAAGATAATCGCAGGATCGATGTCGCCACTGCGCGTGCCCATCACCAACCCTTCCAATGGCGTCAGGCCCATTGATGTATCAACACATTGACCATTGCGAATAGCAGAAACGGAACCGCCATTACCCAAGTGGCAGGTGATGACGTTCAGTTCGCTAACGGGTTTGTTCAGCATTTTCGCGGCTTCCTGCGTCACATAGTAGTGGCTGGTGCCGTGTGCGCCGTAGCGACGAACGCCGTGCTCTTTATACAATTTGTACGGCAGAGCATAGAGATAGGACTCTTCCGGCATTGTCTGATGGAATGCGGTGTCAAAAACCGCGACATTTTTATCAGAAAGATGTGGGAAGTTTTTCAGCGCTTCATCTATACCGATCAGATGCGCAGGATTGTGCAGCGGCGCAAAAGAAGAGGCGTCTTTGATGCCCTGAATAACAGATTCGTCGATGATGACTGATTTGGTCAGCTGCTCACCGCCGTGAACAATACGATGGCCGATTGCAGCGATTTGTGCCGAAAGCTCTGGTTTTTGTGCCAGAATAGTTTTGACCATGAAATTCAGTGCTTCGCTGTGTGCCGCACCCGCGCCAAGCTGAGCTTCTTGTTTGCTGCCGTCCAGTTTCCACTTAATACGTGCTTCCGGTAAATGGAAACATTCAGCCAAACCGGAGAGGTATTCGTCGCCGGTAACAGGGTTAAGGATGGCAAACTTTAGTGAAGAACTGCCGCAGTTCAGAACCAGAACTAACTTCGTCGACATGGAAGTACCTATTTTTGTTAAATAGTGGCTAAAAAAAACGCAATCAGACTAACAGCGTAGCCCATGAAAGCTGGTAGGTTAATGATAAACATCATGTGCTAGTCAAAAATTCAGTGACATGCAAAAAATTTTGGTGATTTTACGCTTATTTTTGATAAGCACTTAGCGAAACATGGCTCTGGCCGCTCTTTTATTGAGCTAAAGCTTCCGGTAATGTTACTCAAACGGCGTCAGAATACTCACTGTCACCCGCAAAGACAAAAACTTTTGAAGGATGTCACGTAAAGTTGTGTAGTTATCGGTTTATTTTAAATATTGCAGATTTAGTTGAGGTCTATCATGGCGAATGAGACAGACAAACCCGGCTGGTTCGGCTTGTTCCAGCGCGGACAGCGATACATGAAGACCTGGCCTGCAGACAAGCGCCTGGCGCCGGTATTTCCTGAAAATCGCGTGGTGAATGCAACGCGTTTTGCCATTCGCTTTATGCCGCCGCTGGCGATTTTCACCTTGACATGGCAAATCGCGATGGGGGGACAACTTGGTCCAGCAATTGCCACCGCGCTGTTTGCCTGCAGCCTGCCGATGCAAGGATTATGGTGGTTAGGTAAACGTTCGGTAACGCCGTTGCCGCCTACGCTGCTGCAGTGGTTCCATGAAGTGCGTACCAAACTGCAAGAAGCGGGGCAGGCGATTGCACCCGTTGACGGTAAGCCGACATATCAGTCGCTCGCCGATGTGTTGAAGCGCGCGTTTAAACAGCTTGATCGCACTTTCCTCGACGATCTTTGATCCGCGGACGCTTTTACCTGCCAGAGAATTTGAGCCAAATCCCGGTTCAAATCAAAGAAAAGTGGTGCGGACATACACGCATCACTCTCCTTGTGTAATCATTTCTTCATTGTTTAAATCTTAAGCGGCCGCCTGGCCCGGGAGCAAACCATGGAAATGACCCACGCACAACGATTGATCCTCTCCAATCAATACAAAATGATGGCCATGCTGGAACCCGATAACTCCGAGCGCTATCGTCGTTATCAAACCATTATTGAACGCGGCTATGGCTTGCAGTTACGCGAGCTCGATAAGGAATTCGGCGAGCTAACCGAAGCGACCTGTCGCTTACTGATCGATATTATGGAAATGCATCATGCGCTGCATGTTTCGTGGTCGAACCTCAAAGATGGCAGCGCGATTGATGAGCGTCGCCTGGCGTTTCTCGGCTTTGATGCGGCCACCGAAGCGCGTTATCTCGGCTACGTGCGTTTTATGGTGAACGTAGAAGGGCGCTATACCCATTTTGATTCCGGCACACACGGCTTCAATGCCCAAACGCCGATGTGGGAAAAATACCAACGCATGCTTACGGTGTGGCACACTTGTCCGCGTCAATATCATCTCAGCGCGAATGAGATCGCGCAGATTATCAATGCCTGAATAAGGAGCGACGCGTGAAGTACAGGGGTTTTCTGTTTGATTTAGACGGCACGCTGGTGGATTCACTGCCTGCTGTGATTCGCGCATGGTCATTGTGGGGCGAGCGCCATGGTTTGTCTGCGGAAGAGGTCCTGAGCTATATCCACGGGAAGCCTGCCATCAATTCGCTGCGCCATTTCATGGCGGGACAATCTGAAGAGGCGATTCAGGCGGAGTTCCTCTGGCTTGAACGTCTCGAAGCTGAAGACACGCAAGGCGTACAGGCAATTCCGGGCGCATTAGCGTTACTGTCAACGTTGAACGAGTTGCAGATCCCATGGGCGATTGTCACATCGGGTTCGATTCCTGTTGCCCACGCGCGCCATAAAGCCGCCAATCTACCCATGCCAGAGGTTTTCATCACCGCGGAGAACATCAAGCACGGTAAGCCGAATCCCGAGCCTTATTTGCTGGGCGCCGAGCGTTTGGGGCTTTCAGCGACGCAATGCGTGGTGGTTGAGGATGCGCCAGCGGGCATCATTTCAGGATTGGATGCGGGCAGTGCGGTGATCGCTATAAATGCGCCAGCCGATGCGCCGCGCATTGATGAAGTCACCTTCCGCGTCGCTTCGCTTGAACCGTTAAATGTCACTAAAGAAGATAGCGGTGAATTTACCCTTTCTATCACCGCATAAAAAAACGGGCCGCTGCGGCCCGTTTTTTTACAGCGGCGTATCCTGTGAGATTTCATCCAGCGACAGGCTAAAGCTGGGAATAAACACCTCAACAAAATAATCCATTTCCGGCGAGCGCCGCTGCGTCAGGGTTTTCTCCAGACGCGCTTTGGCCAGCAAAAACTCGTTATTACCCGCCGACAACTCTTCCAGACACTTCACATAGGCGCAAAGTGCATCCGCTTGCTTTACCACGGATTGTTCACTTTCGCTATGCATGTGTTCATCTATCAGCGGCCGATAAGCGTCCTGCAGTTCGGGCGGCAGCATATCGATGAGTTTCTGTTGGGCAATTTTCTCGATCTTTTTATATTCGTGCGCAATTTGCGCGTTGTAGTATTTCACCGGCGTCGGTAAATCCCCGGTCAGTACTTCGCTGGCATCGTGATACAGCGCTAGCATGGCAATGCGCTCGGCGTTGAGGTTGCCGTTAAACTTTTTGTTTTTGATGATGGCGAGCGCGTGAGCAACCATCGCCACCTGCAGACTATGCTCGGAAACGTTTTCAGTGCGCACATTGCGCATTAATGGCCAGCGGTTAATCAGTTTGAGACGGGAGAGGTGGGCGAAAAAATGGCTACGAGTCATGGAAGGTTCCTGTTCGCACGGCGGGGAAGATATCTTTTCCCCGAAATGCGAACAGTATACGCGTCACAATTTACTGGCGATACCCTTGTAAGAAACGACCAAACTTGCTGACGGCCATTTCCAAATCGTCCACGCGCGGCAGCGTAACGATGCGTACGTGATCCGGCCACGGCCAGTTGAACGCGGTGCCCTGTACCAGCAGCACTTTTTCCTGCAACAGGAAATCCAGCACCATCTTCTGATCGTCGAAGATGTTGAATTTCTTGGCGTCAATACGCGGGAACATATAGAGCGCACCTTGCGGCTTCACACAGCTGACGCCAGGAATATCATTAATCAATTCCCACGCACGCTGGCGCTGTTCATACAGACGTCCGCCGGGCGCGATAAATTCACTAATGCTTTGATAACCACCCAATGCGGTCTGAATCGCGTGTTGTGCAGGAACGTTGGCACACAGGCGCATCGACGCCAGCATCTCCAGCCCTTCAATGTATCCTTTGGCGTGTTTCTTCGGACCATTCAAAACCATCCAGCCCTGACGGAAACCCGCCACGCGATAGGTTTTGGACAAGCCGTTGAAGGTCACCGTCAGCAGATCGGGTGCCAGCGCAGCAATCGAATGATGTTGTGCTTCGTCGTAGAGAATCTTGTCGTAGATTTCATCGGCGAAAATAATCAGATTGTGCTGGCGCGCAATTTCAACAATCTCAAGCAACAACTCTTTGCTGTAAACCGCGCCGGTCGGGTTATTCGGGTTAATGATGACAATGCCACGCGTGCGCGGGGTGATCTTGCTGCGAATATCATCCAGGTCAGGGAACCAACCTGCTGATTCATCGCACAAATAATGCACCGCTTTACCGCTCGACAATGAAACGGCAGCGGTCCACAGCGGATAATCCGGCGCAGGCACCAGCATTTCATCACCGCTGTTGAGCAATGCCTGCATCGCTTGCACAATCAGTTCGGATACGCCGTTACCAATATAGATGTCTTCGACAGTGACATCGCGCATGTCACGCGCCTGGTAATGCTGCATGATCGCTTTACGCGCCGAATACAGCCCCTTTGAATCGCAATAACCCTGTGAGCTCGGCAGATTGCGAATGACATCGACCAGAATTTCATCAGGCGCTTCGAAACCAAACGGGGCAGGGTTGCCGATGTTCAGCTTGAGAACTTTGTTGCCTTCTTCTTCGAGACGTTTAGCTTCTTTCAGTACCGGGCCACGGATGTCATAACAGACATTTTCCAGCTTGCCGGATTTATCAATTTGAAAATTCATTGTTACCGCCTTTATGGGCAGAATCCTTTAACCTGCCACCAAAAATCAAACTCGCCCAATTTACTCTTCTCACCTTAACAAAAGAAGGGCAGCGCTTGGTTTTGGCGTGTTTGCCATTTTTTCCCCCTTCACGTGGCGTAAAAGTCATTGGAAATCGATTAATCTGGTTCATTAGTCCACAAATGTGAAGAATGTTAATATTAAACGCTGGTAAGGTGTGCCTGACGTGTAAATGCCTTCTTCCATCGACATCCGAGACTATTCAGAAATTTTTTAGTCAAAACTGGCTTAAAAAAACATTAGCGACCAAACGAAATAGTTAAATGAATCTTGTTGGATGGCGGAAAATTGTCTGGTAATGATTAAGCACTGTTTGGCGTCACAAAATAGAGTTCATTCTCATACACTTTCTATTGGCAGGATTAAGCACCATCATCAGCTGCAACTCAGTGTAAAACACGCGTAAAATAGCATTTGCGCTGTATCTTTAACGTAAGTCTTTAATATTCAGAACCTGGAGGGGTTAAAAAAAGAGCAGCATTATGGCAGGATGTGTGCGAAAAGACTTTTGGTCAAAAATTGCGATGTTTTGAACAAAAACATTTCCATTTATAGCGTAAAAATGATTAAGTATAATTTATTATTTGATGCACTTTATCGCTTCGCATCTACATAACATGATGTTATTTCTTTTAACCCGCAGGGACTTTGTGCGGGAGACATAGACAACTACGCAGCTTCCAGCACCTGTACGACTTACGTTTTCGGCCCAGAAGTTCTGCTGTCTATAATGACGACGCTGCTCTGATCTCAGAGTGGTGCGATCGTCGGCATCCGCCTGACAAATTTTTTTTCATGGCAACTCCACACAGGGCTGTCATTAAGCACCATTGCCTCTTATCTCTTTGATAAGTCGGGTAATACACCAGGGTAGTAGTTTTAAAAAATCTTATAAGTGAAGAAAAAACATGACTAATGCAAATCGTCCGATACTGAATCTCGACCTCGATCTGCTGCGTACATTTGTTGCCGTTGCCGATCTGAACACTTTCGCAGCCGCCGCTGCCGCCGTGTGCAGAACGCAGTCCGCAGTGAGCCAGCAGATGCAACGTCTGGAACAATTGGTAGGTAAAGAGCTGTTTGCCAGACATGGACGTAATAAATTGCTGACGGAGCATGGCATTCAACTGCTGGGTTACGCCAGGAAAATCCTTCGTTTTAATGACGAAGCTTGCACCTCTTTAATGTACAGCAACATCCAGGGCGTTCTGACCATCGGCGCTTCAGATGATACCTCAGATACCATTCTGCCGTTCCTGCTTAACCGCGTAACGTCGGTCTATCCGAAGCTGGCCATTGATGTGCGTGTTAAGCGCAACCCGTTCATGATGGAAATGCTTAATCAAGGTGAAGTCGATCTGGTTGTGACCACGTCCAGCCCAGGAAACTTTACTTATCAGGTACTGCGTACTTCACCAACGTTGTGGTACTGCGCGGCAGATTATATCTTCCAGCGTGGAGAGGCCATTCCTTTGGTTCTGTTGGATGAGCCAAGCCCGTATCGTGATATGGCCATTGATCACCTTAACGAGGCTGGCATTCCGTGGCGCATCTCGTATGTTGCTTCAACGCTGGCTGCCGTCCGTGCAGCGGTTAAAGCCGGTTTGGGTGTGACAGCGCGTCCTGTTGAGATGATGAGTCCAGAACTGCGCGTGATGGGCGCGGCAGAAGGTTTGCCAGTATTGCCTGACACCCAGTATCTGCTGTGCCGTAATCCAGACAGCGATAACGAACTGGCGCTGGCGATCTTCAATGCCATGCAGTCCACCAACGATCCTTATAATCTGAGTGCTAATCCAGACGGTACCTTGTTACTGGATGATGAAGAGTAAGGGTTGCAGTTGCTGGTAATTCCTCTCAATTGGAATACCGGTTAATTGTTAAAACCGATAAAAATGAGCCTTAGCTGGGTAATTATCCGCTAAGGCTTTTTTTATGCCTTTTAATACCTCGTTTTTAGAGCGATTTCCTGAAAAAGATTTCACTCGACAACTTAAAAATGAAATGTGTTCCATTTTTGCTCCACATGGAATGATTTTATCAATTCGTGCCAACTTTCCCAGGGCATTTGCCCGTCCACTCCGCTGTTTTTTGCAGCATAAAACCCAATTATGTGCTTTAGATCAAAAAAATACCCCTGATAAGGGGGGGGAATCTCGGGCGAGACCTGTCAAAATATGATTGTTAAATGCACGATCCACGCATGTGAATACCCGCTACACTAAAATTAACCTCACAAACTGAAGCGATTTAGCTGGCGCTCAGAGGGTTGAATGTTAATAATATGATGCAGCTGTAAAATAATGTTTGGATACTTTTGTCAAAGTTGACAAAAGGTTATAGAAAGGAGTAAAAACCCCTATAAAATTGCTGCTTTATTGCTAATGACAGCAAAATTTATAAGGTTTTTTATCCTTCCCTTGAATCGATGTGGTGTGTTTGCTGCAACAGCGCAGGATGCCATCACCACTTTTGATGAGTAAGCAAAGAGTATGTCGACAACTACAGAAGTGATCGCTCATCACTGGGCATTTATTGTTTTTATCGTTATCGCATTCGGCCTGTGTGCCTTTATGTTGACCGGTGGCTGGTTGTTAGGTGGTCGTGCGCGTGCGCGACACAAGGACACCCCGTTCGAATCGGGTATTGAGTCGGTCGGTGACACTCATATTCGCCTCTCTGCAAAATTCTATCTGGTTGCGATGTTTTTCGTCATATTCGACGTCGAAGCCCTCTATTTATACGCATGGTCGACTTCCATTCGCGAAAGCGGTTGGGTCGGCTTTGTCGAAGCCGCAATTTTCATTTTGGTGCTCTTGGCAGGCCTGGTTTATCTGGTGCGCATCGGTGCGCTGGATTGGGCTCCTGCGCGTCGTCGCGTAGTGGTCAAATCTGTCCCGGTCAGTCACAGCCACACCAACCCTCATAAGCAGTAAAAGCGAGGCAATAAGATGGACTACACGCTGACACGCGTAGACCCGAACGGGGGCGGCGATAACGATCGTTATCCTCTACAGAAACAGGAAACGGTTACCGATCCGCTGGAGCAACACGTTCACCGTAGCGTCTACATGGGCAAGCTCGAGCACGCCCTGCATGACATGGTGAACTGGGGTCGTAAAAACTCACTCTGGCCGTATAACTTCGGCCTTTCCTGTTGCTACGTGGAAATGACCACATCCTTCACCGCAGTGCATGACGTGGCACGTTTTGGCGCCGAAGTTATGCGCGCCTCGCCACGTCAGGCTGACTTCATGGTGATCGCCGGTACGCCATTTACCAAAATGGCGCCGGTTATTCAGCGTTTATATGACCAAATGCTAGAGCCGAAATGGGTGATTTCCATGGGCGCATGCGCTAACTCGGGTGGCATGTATGACATCTACTCGGTGGTGCAGGGGGTGGATAAATTCCTGCCGGTTGACGTGTACATTCCTGGCTGCCCGCCGCGTCCAGAAGCGTATATGCAGGCATTGCTGCTGCTGCGCGAGTCTATTGGCAAAGAGCGTCGTCCACTGTCTTGGGTGGTCGGTGATCAGGGTGTTTATCGCGCCAATATGCAGCCAGAGCGTGAAAGAAAGCGTGGCGAGCGTATTGCCGTCACCAACCTGAGATCGCCAGACGAAGTTTAAGCTTCCCGTACACGGATGGAGCCACGGCCACAGCAAAACACCACAATTTAATGTGCGCCGCCATCCTGACGCCTTCTTTTGAGCGCCTGATTACAGGCCGGAATGGTGAGTAACGTATGACTGATTTAACCACGCAAGATCTCGCTCAGCCTTCATGGCAAACCCGCGATCACCTGGATGACCCAGTGGTCGGCGAGCTGCGTAACCGTTTTGGGCCGGATGCCTTTACCGTTCAGGCTACCCGCACCGGGATTCCAGTTGTCTGGGTGAAGCGTGAACAGCTATTAGAAATCGTTGAATTCCTGCGCAAGCTGCCAAAGCCCTATGTCATGCTGTATGACTTACACGGTTTTGATGAGCGTTTACGCACTAACCGCGCCGGTTTGCCCGCCGCGGATTTTTCCGTTTTCTATCACCTGCTTTCAATTGAACGCAACCGCGACATCATGCTCAAGGTAGCTTTATCTGAAAACGATCTGAATGTGCCAACCATCACCAAAATTTTCGCTAACGCCAACTGGTATGAGCGCGAAACCTGGGAGATGTTTGGCATCACTTTCAATGGTCACCCGCACCTGACGCGCATCATGATGCCGCAGACGTGGGAAGGCCATCCACTGCGTAAAGATTATCCGGCGCGCGCTACCGAGTTCGATCCCTTCGAGCTGACCAAGCAGAAAGAAGATCTGGAGATGGAGGCGCTGACCTTCAAGCCTGAAGATTGGGGCATGAAGCGCAGCACCACCAATGAGGACTTCATGTTCCTCAACCTCGGTCCGAACCACCCCTCTGCGCACGGTGCTTTCCGCATCATTCTGCAGTTAGATGGTGAAGAAATCGTCGATTGCGTTCCCGATGTCGGCTACCACCATCGTGGCGCGGAGAAGATGGGCGAGCGCCAATCCTGGCACAGCTACATTCCGTACACCGACCGTATCGAGTACCTCGGCGGCTGCGTGAACGAAATGCCGTACGTGCTGGCGGTGGAAAAACTGGCGGGCATTACCGTGCCGGATCGCGTCAATGTGATCCGCGTGATGCTGTCTGAACTGTTCCGCATCAACAGCCATCTGCTCTATATCTCCACCTTTATTCAGGACGTCGGCGCGATGACGCCGGTGTTCTTCGCCTTTACCGATCGTCAGAAAATTTATGATGTGGTGGAAGCGATTACCGGTTTCCGTATGCACCCGGCGTGGTTCCGCATCGGCGGCGTAGCGCATGACCTGCCGAAAGGCTGGGAACGTCTGCTGCGCGACTTCCTCGACTGGATGCCGAAGCGTCTGAAAGAGTACGACAAAGCCGCACTGCGCAATACCGTGTTGATGGGCCGTTCGCAAGGCGTTGCGGCGTACAACATGGATGAAGCACTGGCGTGGGGCACCACCGGCGCAGGTCTGCGCGCCACTGGTTTAGATTTTGACGTGCGCAAATGGCGTCCATATTCAGGTTACGAAAACTTCGATTTCGAAATTCCGGTTGGCGCTGGCATCAGTGATGCGTACACCCGCGTGCAGCTGAAAATGGAAGAGATGTGGCAGTCACTGCGCATCCTGGAACAGTGCCTGAACAACATGCCTGAAGGCCCGTTCAAAGCGGACCATCCGCTGACAACGCCGCCGCCGAAAGAGCGCACGCTGCAGCACATTGAAACCCTGATCACTCACTTCCTGCAGGTTTCGTGGGGCCCAATCATGCCGGCCAACGAATCCTTCCAGATGATTGAGGCGACCAAAGGGATCAACAGTTACTACCTGACCAGCGATGGCAGCACCATGAGCTATCGCACCCGCGTGCGTACGCCGAGCTTCCCGCATCTGCAGCAGATCCCATCGGTGATCCGCGGCAGCCTGGTATCCGACTTGATCGTTTACCTCGGTAGTATCGATTTTGTTATGTCAGACGTGGACCGCTAATTATGCACGATCAAAAAATTGCTATTCACACCATCGACCCTACTGAGGTCTTCGTGCTGAGCGAGGCCGAGCACCACGCTATCGAGCACGAGAAACACCATTACGAAGATGCACGCGCCGCTTCGATCGAAGCGTTGAAGATCGTGCAGAAACAGCGTGGCTGGGTGCCGGACGGCGCGATTAACGCCATCGCAGATGTTCTGGGGATTCCAGCCAGTGATGTTGAAGGCGTGGCGACTTTCTATAGCCAAATCTACCGTACGCCGGTTGGCCGTCACGTTATTCGCTACTGTGACAGCGTGGTGTGCCATATCACGGGTTATCAGGGGATTCAGGATGCGCTGGAGCAGAAGCTGAACATCAAGCCGGGCCAGACTACGGCGGACGGACGCTTTACGCTGCTGCCAACTTGCTGCCTGGGTAACTGCGATAAAGGGCCAACCATGATGGTGGATGAAGATACCCACGTTCATCTGACGCCTGAAGGCATCGCCAACTTGCTGGAGCAGTATCAATGACCATTAAACAGATCATTCGTACTGCCGAAACGCATCCACTGACCTGGCGTCTCCGTGACGACAAGCAGCCGATCTGGATCGATGAATATCGCAGTAAAAACGGTTATGTCGGCGCAGAAAGAGCGTTGAAAGATTTCAGCCAGGACGAAATCGTCGCGGCGGTAAAAGACTCCGGCCTGAAAGGCCGCGGTGGTGCAGGCTTTAACACCGGCCTGAAGTGGAGCCTGATGCCGAAAGACGAATCCATGAACATCCGTTACCTGCTGTGTAATGCCGATGAAATGGAGCCGGGCACTTACAAAGACCGCTTGCTGATGGAGCAACTGCCGCACCAGCTGGTGGAAGGCATGCTGATCAGTGCGTTCGCGCTGAAAGCCTATCGTGGCTACATCTTCTTACGTGGTGAGTACATCGAAGCGGCCGTTAATCTGCGTCGCGCGATTGCTGAGGCCACCGAAGCGGGCTATCTCGGCAAAAATATTCTTGGTACCGGTTTTGATTTCGAGCTGATCGTCCACACCGGCGCAGGTCGTTATATCTGCGGTGAAGAAACAGCACTGATTAACTCTCTGGAAGGACGTCGTGCGAACCCGCGTTCTAAGCCGCCATTCCCGGCCAGTGCCGGCGTGTGGGGCAAGCCGACCTGCGTGAACAACGTGGAAACGTTGTCGAACGTGCCTGCCATCTTCCTTAACGGCGTTGACTGGTACAAAAACATCTCTACCAGTGAAGACACCGGCACCAAAATGATGGGCTTTTCCGGCCGCGTGAAAAATCCTGGTGTCTGGGAATTGCCGTTCGGCACCACCGCACGTGAAATCCTTGAGGATTACGCCGGTGGCATGCGTGATGGCCTGAAATTCAAAGCCTGGCAGCCAGGCGGTGCAGGAACTGACTTCCTCACCGATCAGCATCTCGATCTGCCGATGGAATTTGCCAGTATTGGTAAAGCTGGCAGCCGTTTAGGTACTGCGCTGGCGATGGCGGTCGATCACGAAATCAACATGGTTTCACTGGTGCGTAACCTGGAAGAATTCTTTGCGCGCGAATCCTGTGGCTGGTGTACGCCGTGCCGTGATGGATTGCCATGGAGCGTGAAGATCCTGCGTGCGCTGGAGCAGAAGAAAGGTCAGCCGGGTGATATTGAGACCCTGCAGCAACTCTGCCGCCAGCTTGGCCCAGGTAAAACCTTCTGTGCCCACGCACCGGGCGCCGTCGAACCATTGCAGAGCGCGATTAAATATTTCCGTGAAGAGTTTGAAGCTGGCATTGCGCCGCAGGTGTTTGGCAATACCCGAGCTATCGGCGGTATTCAGCCCAACCTGCTGAAAGCGCGCTGGTAATCAGCCGCCGTACACGGAATTCACCTCATGCCGACATGGCGTGGGGAAAGAATTAGATGTTTAACGCTCGTCTTAGGGCGAGCCTTACGGAAGCATGTTCACTATGGCTACAATCCATGTAGACGGTAAAGAATATGATGTGAACGGAGCGGACAACCTGCTACAGGCGTGTCTCTCTCTGGGCCTTGATATTCCTTATTTTTGCTGGCATCCGGCGCTGGGAAGCGTAGGGGCCTGCCGCCAGTGCGCGGTGAAGCAATTCCAGAATGCCGAAGATACCCGCGGTCGCCTTGTCATGTCCTGCATGACACCAGCGTCGGACGGCACCTTTATCTCCATCGACGATGGCGAAGCGAAAGAGTTTCGTGAAAGCGTGGTGGAATGGCTGATGACCAACCATCCGCACGACTGCCCGGTGTGCGAAGAGGGCGGTAACTGCCATCTGCAGGATATGACGGTAATGACCGGACACAGTTTCCGTCGTTATCGCTTCACTAAACGTACCCACCAGAATCAGGATCTCGGCCCGTTCATTTCGCATGAAATGAACCGCTGTATCGCCTGCTATCGCTGCGTGCGTTACTACAAAGATTATGCCGACGGCAAAGATCTTGGCGTTTATGGCGCTCACGACAACGTCTACTTTGGTCGTCCGGAAGATGGCACGCTGGAAAGCGAATTCTCCGGTAACCTGGTGGAAATCTGTCCGACCGGTGTTTTCACCGATAAAACGCACTCCGAACGCTATAACCGTAAATGGGATATGCAGTTCGCACCAAGCATCTGTCAGCAATGCAGCGTGGGTTGTAACACCAGCCCGGGCGAACGCTATGGCGAATTGCGTCGTATCGAAAACCGCTATAACGGCACCGTAAACCACTATTTCCTGTGCGATCGCGGTCGTTTCGGTTACGGCTACGTCAACCGCAAAGATCGCCCACGTCATCCGATACAGCAACGCGGCAACGATTGGGTCAGCCTGAATGCTGAACAAGCGGTAAATGCGGCGGCGGATGTGTTGCGTCGGGCGAAAAAAGTCATTGGTATCGGTTCTCCGCGCGCCAGCATTGAAAGCAACTTCGCGTTGCGTGAGCTGGTTGGCGCAGAAAACTTCTCAACCGGTATGCCAGCCGGTGAGCAGGCTCGCGTTGAGCTGATGCTGAAAGTCCTGCAGGACGGCGGCATCTACACGCCATCACTGCGCGAAATTGAGAGCTACGATGCGGTGCTGGTGCTGGGTGAAGATTTGACTCAGGTTGGCGCGCGCGTGGCGTTGTCTGTACGTCAGGCAGTAAAAGGTAAAGCGCGTGAGATGGCTGCGGCACAGAAAGTGGCTGACTGGCAGATCGCGGCAATCCTTAACATCGGTCAGCATGCCAAACATCCGCTGTTCGTAACCAATGTCGACGAAACCCGCCTGGATGATATCGCTGCGTGGAGCTATCGCGCACCGGTGGAAGATCAGGCGCGTCTCGGCTTCGCCATTGCCAATGCGCTGGATGAAAGCGCGCCGGCAGTCAGCGGCTTCGACAGCAAACTCAACGGCAAAGTTGACGTGGTGGTTCAGGCGCTGGCAGGTGCAAAAAAACCGCTGATTATCTCCGGTACCCATTCCGGTAGCATCGCGATGATTGAAGCTGCTGCTAACGTGGCAAAAGCCCTGAAAGCACGCGGTGCCGATGTCGGTATTACCTTCCTCGCGGGTGCGGCGAACAGCTTTGGCCTCGGCCTGATGGGCGGTCAATCGCTGGATAGCGCACTGGAACAGCTGAGTAAAGGCGAAGCCGATGCGCTGGTGGTGCTGGAAAACGATCTCTATCGTCATGCGCCGAAAGCCAACGTGGATGCGGCGCTCGATACCACCGCTAACGTGATTGTGGTCGATCATCAACGTACCGCCACGCTGGAAAAAGCCGGTTTGGTACTTTCAACCGCCAGCTTTGCGGAGAGCGATGGCACCTCAATCAACCACGAAGGCCGCGCGCAGCGCTTCTTCCAGGTTTACGATCCCGCTTATTACGATGACAGCGTAGTGATGCTGGAGAGCTGGCGCTGGTTGCGTTCTCTGCACAGCGCGGTTGAGAGCCGTCACATCGACTGGACTCAACTGGATCACGTGATTGATGCCACCGTTGCGGCGCTGCCACAGCTGAAAGGCATTAAGGATGCTGCGCCAGACGCCAGCTTCCGTATCCGCGGTCAAAAATTGGCACGTTCACCGCACCGCAACAGTGGCCGTACAGCGATGCGCGCCAATATCAGCGTGCATGAACCGCGTCAGCCGCAAGATAAAGACACCATGTTTGCCTTCTCGATGGAAGGGAACAACCAGCCCAGCGCGCCGCGTTCGCAGATTCCATTTGCCTGGGCGCCGGGCTGGAACTCACCGCAGGCATGGAACAAGTTCCAAGCTGAAGTGGGCGGCAAACTGCGTCATGGCGATCCGGGCGTGCGTCTGTTTGAAGCCAGCGATCGTTCATTGCCGTGGTTTACCGCGATTCCTGAAAGCTTCGTTGAAGGCAGCCAGTGGCGCGTCGCACCTTACTACCAGCTGTTTGGTAGCGAGGAGATGACACAGCGTTCAACCACCTTCCAGAAACGCATGTCCCCGGCCACGCTGGTGATTAACCCGGCTGATGCTGAGAAACTGGGTGTTAATAGCGGTGCTTCCGTTGAGCTGGTATGTGCAGGTGAAACACTGCGCTTGCCGGTACGTTTCTCTGCGTCGCTGCAAGCAGGGCAGGTTGGTTTACCGCTCGGTATGCCGGGCGTGCCACCGTTCCTCTCAGGTGCGCAAATTGACAAACTGCAGGAGGCCGCGCAATGAGTTGGCTGACACCGGACGTTATTGAAATCCTGATCAACATCGGCAAAGCGCTGGTCATCTTATTGGTGGTTGTCGGTTGCGGCGCTTTCATGAGTTTCGCCGAGCGTCGTCTGCTCGGCCTGTGGCAGAACCGTTATGGACCAAACCGTGTTGGCTGGGGCGGCTCGCTGCAGCTGGCTGCTGACATGATCAAAATGTTTTTTAAAGAGGACTGGGTTCCGCCGTTTACCGACCGCTTCATCTTTACGCTGGCACCGGTTATCGCCTTCGTATCGCTGCTGCTGGCTTTCGCCATTGTGCCGGTTTCGCCGACCTGGATGGTCACCGACCTGAATATCGGTCTGTTGTTCTTCCTGATGATGGCGGGTCTGGCGGTGTATGCGGTGCTGTTCGCTGGCTGGTCGAGTAACAACAAATACTCACTGTTGGGTGCGATGCGTGCATCGGCGCAGACGCTGAGCTACGAAGTGTTCCTTGGTCTGTCATTAATGGGCGTAGTGGCGCAAGCCGGCTCGTTCAACATGAATGCCATTGTCGAAAGCCAGGCGCATCTGTGGAACATCATTCCTCAGTTCTTCGGCTTCCTTACCTTCTGCATCGCGGGCGTAGCGGTATGTCACCGTCATCCGTTTGACCAACCAGAAGCAGAGCAGGAACTGGCGGACGGTTACCACATCGAATACGCCGGTATGAAGTTCGGCCTGTTCTTCGTCGGTGAATACGTGGCGATCACCACCGTTTCAGCGCTGATCGTGACGCTGTTCTTCGGTGGCTGGCACGGCCCGTTCCTGCCGCCATTCATCTGGTTCGCTATCAAAACAGCGTTCTTTATGGTGATGTTTATCCTGATTCGTGCTGCGCTGCCGCGTCCACGCTATGACCAGGTGCTGTCGTTCGGCTGGAAAGTGTGTCTGCCGTTGACGCTGTTGAACCTGCTGGCGACCGCCGCAGTGATTCTGTACACCGCGCAGTAAGGGACATTGAGATGACTTTAAAAGATATTGTCGTTGGCTTCGGCACGACAGTGCGCAGTATCTGGATGATAGGCATGCATGCCTTCGCCAAGCGCGAAACCCAAATGTATCCGGAAGAGCCGGTTTATCTGCCGCCGCGTTACCGTGGCCGTATCGTGCTGACGCGCGATCCGGACGGCGCAGAGCGTTGCGTTGCCTGTAACTTATGTGCGGTAGCTTGTCCTGTCGGCTGTATCTCACTGCAGAAAGCCGAGACGCAGGATGGACGTTGGTATCCGGAGTTCTTCCGCATCAACTTCTCACGCTGCATCTTCTGCGGCCTGTGTGAAGAGGCTTGCCCAACCACCGCGATTCAGCTGACACCCGATTTCGAACTGGGTGAGTTTAAGCGTCAGGATCTGGTGTATGAGAAAGAAGACTTGCTGATTTCCGGTCCGGGTAAATATCCGGAGTACAACTTCTATCGTATGGCTGGTATGGCGATCGACGGAAAAGAGAAGGGCGAAGCGGAAAACGAAGCCAAGCCGATCGACGTCAAAGGGTTGTTACCTTAAGGAGCCAGGTATGGAATTTGCGTTTTATCTTTGCGGACTGGTAGCGGTGCTGACGACGCTGCGCGTCATCACCCACACCAATCCGGTACATGCGCTGCTGTACCTGATTGTTTCGCTGCTGTCGATTGCCGGCGTGTTCTTCTCAATGGGCGCCTACTTTGCCGGTGCACTGGAAATCATCGTCTACGCGGGTGCCATCATGGTGCTGTTCGTCTTTGTGGTGATGATGCTGAACCTCGGCAAAACTCAGCAGGATCAAGAGCGCGAGTGGCTCAAACCTTCGCTGTGGATTGGTCCGGGCATCGTCTCTTTACTGCTGCTGGCAGTGATGATTTACGCGATTAGCACGGCAACCGATCAGGGCATTGATGGCACCGTTATCGACGCGAAAGCAGTCGGTATCAGCTTATTTGGTCCCTATGTTCTGGCGGTTGAGTTGGCATCGATGCTGCTGCTCGCGGGTCTGGTCGTGGCCTTCCATATTGGACGTGAAGAGCGTCACGGCGAAGTGTTGAGCAATCGTCAAGCTGATGCGCAAGCAAATAAGGAGGATCACGCATGATCCCGTTACAACACGGCCTGATGCTGGCCGCTGTGCTGTTTGTTCTCGGCCTGACCTCCGTGGTGCTGCGTCGTAACATCCTGTTTATGCTGATTGGTCTGGAAATCATGATCAATGCCTCCGCGTTAGCGCTGGTGGTAGCAGGCAGCTATTGGGGACAAGCTGATGGTCAGGTGATGTACATCCTGGCGATCAGCCTTGCGGCGGCGGAAGCGAGTATTGGTCTGGCGCTGTTGCTCCAGCTCTATCGTCGTCGTCAGACGCTGAACATTGACACAGTGAGCGAGATGCGCGGATGAATCTTCTCTATTTAACCGTATTATTTCCGCTGATTGGCTTCCTGCTATTGGCGTTTTCACGCGGTCGCTGGTCGGAGAACCTGTCGGCAGCAATCGGTATGGGTTCTGTTGGTCTTGCCGCATTAACCACTATTTATGCCGGTTTCGACTTCTTCAATCAGGGTCAGCAGCCGTTCACTCAGGCGCTGTGGACCTGGATTCACGTCGGCAACTTTGACATTAAAGTGAATCTGGTGCTGGATGGTCTTTCTCTGACCATGCTGTCCGTCGTCACCGGCGTTGGCTTCTTCATCCACATGTTCGCTTCATGGTACATGCGTGGTGAAGAGGGTTATTCGCGCTTCTTCGCTTACACCAACCTGTTCATCGCGAGCATGGTGGTGTTGGTGCTGGCCGATAACCTGATGCTGATGTATCTCGGCTGGGAAGGCGTGGGCCTGTGCTCCTATCTGCTGATTGGCTTCTATTACAGCAATCCAGAGAACGGCAAAGCGGCGATGAAAGCCTTTATCATCACCCGTGCCGGTGATGTGTTCCTCGCTTTCGCCTTGTTCATCCTCTACAACGAGCTGGGCACGCTGAACTTCCGCGAACTGGTGGAACTGGCACCCGCGCACTTCGCTGCAGACAACCACATGCTGCAGTGGGCAACCCTGATGCTGTTGGGGGGCGCGGTCGGTAAATCTGCACAGCTGCCATTACAAACCTGGCTGGCGGATGCGATGGCCGGTCCAACCCCGGTTTCGGCTCTGATTCACGCCGCGACCATGGTAACCGCCGGTGTTTACCTGATTGCACGTACCCACGGTCTGTTCCTGTTGACGCCGGAAGTGCTGCATCTGGTGGGTATCATTGGTGCGATTACATTGGTGCTGGCAGGTTTTGCTGCGCTGGTGCAAACCGACATCAAACGCGTGCTGGCTTACTCCACCATGAGTCAGATCGGCTACATGTTCCTCGCGCTTGGCGTACAGGCATGGGACGCGGCGATTTTCCACCTGATGACACATGCCTTCTTTAAAGCCTTGCTGTTCCTATCTTCAGGCTCGGTCATTCTGGCCTGCCATCACGAGCAGAATATTTTCAAAATGGGCGGTCTGCGTAAGAGCATCCCGCTGGTGTATGTCTGCTTCCTGGTGGGCGGTGCCGCGTTGGCCGCGCTGCCGCTGATCACCGCAGGTTTCTACAGTAAAGATGAAATCCTATTTGGTGCGATGGCGAATGGTCACATCAATCTGATGGTGGCGGGTCTGGTGGGTGCATTCCTCACTTCGATCTACACCTTCCGCATGATCTTTATCGTGTTCCACGGTGAAGAGAAAATTCATGCTCACGCCGGTAAAGGCATTACGCATCACCTGCCGCTGATTGTTCTGATGGTGCTCTCCACCTTTATTGGTGCGCTGATCACGCCTCCTCTGGCGGGTGTTCTGCCGCAGAACGAGTTTGGTGAAGGCGGCAAAGTGATGCTGGAAATCACCTCAGGCGTGGTGGCCATTGTCGGTATCCTGATCGCGGCAGCACTGTGGCTGGGTAAACGTCAACTGGTGACCAGCATCGCTAACAGCGCACCGGGTCGTTTCTTCGGCACCTGGTGGTTCGCGGCCTGGGGCTTCGATTGGCTGTATGACAAGGTGTTTGTAAAACCTTATCTCGGCATTGCCTGGTTGCTGAAGCGCGATCCGCTTAACTCACTGATGAACCTGCCTGCGCTGCTGTCGCGTGTTGGTAACAAAGGTTTGGTGGTGAGCGAAAACGGTTATCTGCGCTGGTACGTGGCCTCGATGAGTGTGGGTGCCGTTGTGGTGCTGGCGCTGCTGCTGGTGATTTAAAGATTGATGAGCGGGGCGGGTTCGCTCGCCCAATTAGAATGTCAAAAATTGCCTGAAGTAAGGCAATAAAAAGGGAAGTTTGCCGTGTTATTACCTTGGCTAATTATCATACCTTTTGTCGGTGGCTTGCTCTGCTGGCTTGCGGAGCGTCTTGGCGCAAAAGTTCCGCGCTGGATTGCCATGATCACCATGGGCCTGACGCTAGCGCTTGGTCTGCAGCTGTGGTTGCAGGGAGGCTATTCACTGACGCAGGCTGCGGGCATTCCGCAATGGCAATCGACTTTCTCCGTACCGTGGATTCCGCGCTTTGGCATCAACTTCCATCTGGCAATTGATGGTCTGTCGCTGCTGATGGTGGTGCTGACCGGACTGCTCGGTTTGATGGCGGTGCTGTGTTCCTGGAACGAAATTGAGAAATATCAGGGCTTTTTCCACCTCAACCTGATGTGGATTCTCGGTGGTGTGATTGGCGTGTTCCTCTCCATCGATATGTTCCTGTTCTTCTTCTTCTGGGAAATGATGCTGGTGCCGATGTATTTCCTCATCGCACTGTGGGGCCATAAAGCATCCGACGGTAAAACGCGTATCAGCGCGGCGACCAAGTTCTTCATCTACACCCAGGCATCGGGTCTGATCATGTTGGTGGCGATTCTGGCGCTGGTCTTTGTCCATTACAACGCCACCGGCGTATGGACTTTCAGCTACGAAGAGCTGCTGAAAACTCCGATGTCGCACACCGTTGAATATCTGCTGATGCTTGGCTTCTTTATTGCCTTTGCGGTGAAAATGCCGGTGGTGCCATTACACGGTTGGTTACCCGATGCGCATAGCCAGGCACCAACTGCCGGTTCAGTTGACCTCGCAGGTATCTTGCTGAAAACTGCGGCTTACGGTTTGCTGCGCTTTAGCCTGCCGCTGTTCCCGAATGCGTCAGCAGAGTTCGCACCGGTTGCCATGTGGCTGGGTATCATCGGCATCTTCTACGGTGCGTGGATGGCATTCTCACAAACTGATATCAAGCGACTGATCGCTTACACCTCTATTTCGCACATGGGCTTCGTGCTCATCGCCATCTACACTGGCAGCCAGCTGGCCTTCCAGGGCGCGGTGATTCAGATGATTGCGCACGGTCTCTCTGCTGCGGCACTGTTCATCTTGTGTGGTCAGCTGTATGAGCGTCTGCATACCCGCGACCTGCGTCAGATGGGCGGTTTGTGGTCACGTATCAAATGGATTCCGGGTCTGTCACTGTTCTTCGCGGTTGCAAACCTTGGTATGCCGGGCACTGGTAACTTTGTTGGCGAATTTATGATTCTGACCGGCAGCTTCCAGGTGGTACCGGTGATTATCGTCATTGCAACCTTTGGTCTGGTGTTTGCTTCGGTTTACTCCCTGATCATGATGCAGCGCGCTTACTTCGGCGAAGCAAAGTCGAAAGATCCGCTGCCAGGCATGTCACCGCGTGAGTTCATGACTATCGGCGTATTGGTGGTGTTGCTGGTGCTGCTGGGGATTTATCCTCAGCCGATCCTCGACACATCCCATGCTGCGATGAGCAATATTCAGCAGTGGTTTACCGCTTCAATTTCAACTACAAGGCCGTAATTCGCCATGACAATAACTCCTCAACATCTGATCGCGTTACTGCCGCTGTTAATCGTCGGATTGACGGTGGTGGTGGTGATGCTGTCCATTGCGTGGCGACGCAATCACTTTGTTAATGCCACGCTGACGGTGATCGGACTTAACATTGCGCTGTTTTCTCTGTGGTTTGTAGGCCAGGCGGGAGCGATGGACGTCACGCCGCTGCTGCGCGTTGATGGCTATTCGATGTTCTACACCGCGCTGGTGGTGCTGGCGAGTTTAGCCACCTGCACCTTCGCTTATCCGTGGCTGGCCGGTTTCCCGGACAACAAAGATGAGTTCTATCTGCTGGTGCTGATTGCAGCACTCGGCGGGATCGTGCTGGCGAGCGCCAATCATCTGGCAGCGCTGTTCATCGGTATCGAACTGCTGTCACTGCCGCTGTTTGGTTTGATTGGTTATGCTTTCCGCCAGAAACGTTCGCTGGAAGCGTCGCTGAAATATACCATTCTGTCGGCGGCGGCCTCATCGTTCCTGCTGTTCGGTATCGCGCTGATTTATGCTGATTCCGGCAGCCTGAGCTTTGTGCAGCTGGGCAAAAGTCTGAGCGATAGCATGATTCAGGAGCCGCTGTTGCTGCTCGGTCTGGGCATGATGATTATCGGACTGGGCTTTAAACTGTCGCTGGTTCCTTTCCACCTGTGGACGCCAGATGTTTATCAGGGTGCGCCAGCGCCGGTTTCAACCTTCCTCGCTACCGCCAGCAAGATCGCCATCTTTGGTGTGATTATGCGCCTGTTCATGTACGCGCCCGTCACTGACAGTGAAGCGGTGCGTACCGTGCTGGGTATCATTGCCTTTGCGTCGATACTGTTCGGCAACCTGATGGCGATTTCCCAGAGCAACATCAAGCGTCTGCTCGGTTACTCCTCTATCGCGCACCTTGGTTATCTGTTGGTGGCGCTGATTGCGGTGAAAACCCATCAGCTGTCGCTGGAAACCGCAGGCGTTTATCTGGCCGGTTACCTATTCAGCAGCCTTGGCGCGTTCGGCGTAGTGAGCCTGATGTCGAGCCCATATCGCGGTCCGGATGCCGATACGCTCTATTCCTATCGTGGTCTGTTCTGGCATCGTCCGATTCTGTCTGCGGTAATGACGGTGATGATGTTGTCACTGGCGGGTATCCCAATGACGCTCGGCTTCATCGGTAAGTTCTACGTTATCGCCTCGAGTGTGAACGCACATCTGTGGTGGTTGAGTGGTGCGGTGGTAGCGGGTAGTGCGATTGGGCTTTATTACTATCTGCGTGTGACGGTGAGTCTGTATCTCAGTCCGCCGGAACTGCACAACCGCGATACGCAAGCCAATTGGGCATTTACGGCGGGCGGCGTTGTGGTGCTGATCTCTGCGATTCTGGTGCTGCTGCTCGGTGTTTATCCGCAGCCGCTGATTACACTGGTGCAGATGGCTCAGCCGCTCATGTAATTCAGATTCACGAAACCACTGAATCAGGCCTGCGGGCCTGATTTTTTTTGCCTGCAGTTCACGGCGTAGTGAGAGGTTGAGCACAGAGTCACCACGAGGTTTTCAGCTGCCGCTGCTGCTCACTGCGTTTGGCGTAGCCGGTGTGATATTCTCATCGGATCCCTTTTTTCGCTCAGACAAGGAAGCACCATGGAAATGCTTTGGCTTGATTGCCACCACAGTGAACTGACAACGCAACAACTCTACACTTTGCTGGCACTGCGCAATCATGTCTTCATCGTGGAACAAAACTGTCCATATCAGGATATTGATGGCCAGGATTTAGCTGCCGAAAACCGCCACATTCTCGGATTTCTCGACGGTAAGCTGCTGGCCTATGCGCGCGTGTTAACGCCAGCGCTAGACTCTGCGCCGGTAATGATTGGTCGTGTGATTGTTTCTGAAGAAGCACGCGGCTTGAAGCTGGGCTATCGCTTGATGGAGAAGGCGCTGGAGAGCTGTGAAAAGTATTGGTCGCAGCGCGCTATTTATCTCTCTGCGCAGGCACATCTGGAAGGTTTCTACGGTCGTCTGGGCTTTGAACCGGTGACCGAAGTGTATATGGAAGATGAGATTCCCCACATCGGCATGCAGAAAGCATAACGGCGAGGATTGCTCCTCGCGGTTAATCATCAGCCTGGCGTCATCTGCCGGTCATCAACGTATTTACGTTGATCTGGCGGCGGCGGGAGGTACTGATAGAGCCAGGTTTCACTCAGCGTTTCATCTTTGGTACGCAGGAACAGGCGCATATCAACCGGTTTGGTCGAGTCGCTGTTTGGATACCAGTCAAACAGAATGCGGTAACCGTTGAGTGGCTCGACGTAGAGAATCTCAACCTGCTTGAATGTGCCTTCTGAAACGGTAATCACCGGCTCAATACCTTTCGGCGCTGCGGCTTTCAGATCGCCACCAACAAAATCAATGGCAAAGCGACGTGACCAGGTATCCGGGAAGTGTTCGCCTGGCGCCCAACCTTCCGGGAAGCCGCCGATACCGGTGCGCGTGGCATCGACACGCGCCAAACCACTGCGCACTGGTGGCAACTGGCTCCAGTAGAGTTTGTACTGGAAGCTGAACTCGCTACCGGCTTTTACCGGTTCTGACGGCTGCCAGAAGCACACCACGTTATCCAGCGTTTCCCCGGTGGTAGGAATCTCCATCACGTTAATGGCGCCTTTGCCCCATTTACCAATCGGTTCTACCCACAGGCTTGGACGTTTGTCGTACCAGCCAATCACATCCTGATAATTTTTGAAGTCATGATCGAGCTGCAACAGGCCAAAACCACGCGGGTTTTCGTCCTGATAGGCGTTGAACTGCAAACGCTGAGGGTTGTTCAGCGGACGTGCAATCCATTCGCCTTCACCGGTCCACATCGCCAGACGATCGGAGTCATGGATTTGTGGATGGTAAGTGTTACACATGCGACGCTCGTTGGTGCCACAACTGAACATGCTGGTCATTGGCGCAATGCCAAGCTGGCGAATGTCGTTACGCGCAAACAGGTGGTTTTCCACCTCCATCACGACGCGTTTCTCCTCGCAGTGAATGGTGAACTTGTAGGCACCGGTGACGCTCGCGCCATCCAGCAGGGCGTAGACCACGAAAGTAGTGTCATCCGCTTTTGGTGTTTCGAACCAGAACGCGGTGAAGTCCGGGAACTCTTCTTTGCCGTTGCTGAAGGTGTTGACTGCCACGCCGCGCGCGGAGAGGCCATACTGGAAGGTTTCATCAACCGCTCGGAAATAGCTGGCGCCAAGGAAAGAGACGATATCGCGGCGCGCCAGTTCAGGCTTCTTAAACGCACGGAAACCGGCAAAGCCGAGATCGGTTTTACCGACCAGCTGCCTGGTATCAACGTTGGCGTTGTGATAATTGAACAGCTCCGGACGGAAGTGGATCTCACGCGCTTCACGGCTCTGGGCATCGACCGAGAACATGCGGATGCGGCGCTTGAAGCCCATGCCGACGTGGAAGAATTGCACGTCCAGCTGACGGTCGGGGATGTTATTCCACAGCGAGTGGTTGGCGTCGTACTGAATTTCGTTATAGGCCTGCGGAGTGAGATTGGCCAGGGTGTCGGGCAAGGGGCCGGGGGCGCCGCCCCAGGGCTGTTTTGCCAGCGCGGAGGCTTTCTTTTTCAGTGAGTCGAAATCGAAGCGAACCGCGGTACCGTCGGCGATACCATCATCGGCCCAAGCGGATTGTGCAAACAGCGTGGAGAGACCCGTCATGCCGCTAACAGCGGAGAGGGCCATGGACGCTTTCATAAATTTTCTACGATTCATGCCGGAAATCTAATCCTTAGCTGCTCGGGTGTATTTTGACTCTCGTAAGACGAGAAGCGTCTGACTACAGGGGGTTACGACAGTCGTGAAAATAAATAATTCAGTCTGCGGAAAATTTATCAGATTAATCAAATAAGCGAAGCAGAATTCGCGTAGCGGCAGCGTACATGACACAACTTTGCACTGCGGTGGATGAAACTCGGTGAAAACCTTGCAATCGCCACCCAGCAAATCTGCAATTTATGACTATAGTTAAACCACAACGAGCAAGGAACATGGAGGAACTACATAGTGTCATCTTCAGATCAATTTGAAACGCACCTTGACGACGACCTGGCGCTGCTAACGGAAACGCTGGAAGAAGTGTTACGCGCATCAGGCGATCCGGCCGATCAGAAATATATCGAGCTGAAACTCAAAGCTGAACAAGCGTTGGAAGACGTGAAATCGCGCGTTAGCCAGGCGTCAGACAGCTATTACTATCGTGCCAAGAATGCGGCCTATCGCGCCGATGATTATGTGCATGAAAAACCGTGGCAGGGGATTGGCATTGGTGCCGCCGCTGGCCTGTTTGTCGGTTTACTGCTGGCTCGACGTTAAGTTCCAACGGGCGCGACACGCTTCGCGCCCGCTTCCTGATTTCCTCGCCGCTTTTCCCGTTAAATCCCTGTTTCGCATCATCCGCGATTGTGTTTCGCCTGCGCGCTTCCTACAGTAAAGCGACAGGGAAAAGGAGAACGCAACGTGATACGTGTAGAAATGCTCTCAACGGGCGATGAAGTGTTACATGGGCAGATTGTCGATACCAACGCCGCGTGGCTGGCCAATGTGCTGTTCCAGCACGGTTTGCCGATGACCAGCCGTAGCACCGTTGGTGATGCAATGACCTCGCTGGTGGAGGCGCTGCAGAGCCGCAGCCAGATTGCTGACGTGCTAATCGTGAATGGCGGTTTAGGACCGACCAGTGACGATCTCAGCGCGCAGGCCGCAGCCATTGCCAGCGGCAGCGAGTTAGTTATCCAGCAAACCTGGCTGGAAAAAATGGAAGCCTGGTTCACCAGCCGCGGACGTGTGATGGCGCCGAGCAACCGCAAGCAGGCAGAAATCCCTGCCATTGCTGAGATGCTGGATAATCCGGTCGGCACCGCATGCGGCTTCGCGCTGCAGCTCAATCGCTGCTGGATTTTCTTCACCCCTGGCGTGCCGTCGGAATTTAAAGTGATGGTTGAGCAGGAGATTATCCCGCGCCTCAAAGCACGCTTTGAACTGCCTGAGCCACCATTGTGTTTGCGCCTCACCACCTTTGGACGTGGGGAAAGTGACATTGCCGCCGAGCTGGAGCCGCTCCCGCTGCCGGAAGGCGTGGTGATGGGCTATCGCTCATCGATGCCGATTATTGAAATCAAACTCACCGGGCCCGCCAGCCAGCGCGTGGCAATGGAGCAAGTGTGGCAGCAGGTAAAACTGTTGCTGGCTGAATGCACCATCTTTGAGGGCACCGAAGGTTTACCGGCGCTGCTGGCGCGCGAGTTGCAGCAGCGTGGCTTCCATTTGGCGCTGAGCGAGCAGTTCACCGCCGGCTTACTTAACTGGCAGCTGGCCGCAGCGGACGTGGCGCTCAGCAAAGCAGAGATTCTGCCGCCGCAGGATGAAGATCTGGAAGCGCAGGTTGCGCGCACGCGTGACTGGGCGAAACAGCAGGGCGTGGCGCTGGCGTTGTCGGTGGGAAATTTAGTAGAAGGCGAAGTATCGATTGCATTGCATACGCCGGAAGCCAGCTGGGGCCAACGCGTAAAGTTCACTCATGGACGTCATAACGTGGAAACGCGGCAGAAAGTGGTGGCGATGATGGCGATGAACATGTTGCGTCGCTGGCTACACGGCAGTGAAGTCAGCACCGGTCACGGTTGGATTGATGTGCTGGAAACGGTGAAAAGCTGATTGATCACCAGGTCGCCATAAATGGCGGCCTGGTCAATCACAGCTCGATCTCAATCTCCCCTTTGGCGCGACAGCAGCACGGCAAAATCTCGCCTTGCTGCACAAACGCCAACGGGGTTTCGGCATAATCCACTTCGCCTTTCAGCAAACGCATGCGGCAAGAGCCGCAGTAGCCTTCGCGACACTGAAACTCAACGCACAGATTATTGGCTTCCAGCGTCGCCAGCAGATTAGGGTGATCTTCTGCGCACTCCAGCCGGGAGCCGGAGCTACGCAGAATAACAACAGAGCGGCTCATGCTTACAGCTGGAAGCCGTCGAAATCGTCTTCGCCCACTTCAGAATCAATCTGACCGACCAAATACGAGCTCACTTCAACTTCCTGCGGTGCAACCTGCACATTGTCCGACACCAGCCACGAGTTGATCCATGGAATGGGGTTGGAACGCGTCTGGAACGGCAGATCAAGACCCACCGCCTGCATACGGATGTTGGTGATGTACTCGATATACTGGCACAAAATGTCTTTGTTCAGGCCAATCATCGAACCGCCGCTGAACAGGTATTCTGCCCACTCTTTTTCCTGCTCGGCTGCTTTCTTGAACAGATCGAAGCATTCATCACGACACTCCGCGGCGATGGCTTTCATCTCTGGATCGTCTTCACCGGTGCGCAGCAGGTTCAGCATATGCTGGGTGCCGGTCAGATGCAGCGCTTCATCGCGTGCAATCAGCTTGATGATTTTGGCGTTGCCTTCCATCAGCTCGCGCTCGGCGAAAGCAAATGAACAGGCGAAGCTAACGTAGAAGCGAATGGCTTCCAGCGCGTTGACGCTCATCAGGCAGATATAGAGCTGCTTTTTAAGATCGCGCAGGTTAACGGTAACGGTTTTACCGTTGACCTGATGCGTACCTTCACCCAGCAGATGCCAGTAACTGGTCATCTCGATCAGGTCATCGTAGTACTTCGAGATATCTTCGGCGCGCGCCAGAATCTGCTCGTTGGTGACGATATCGTCAAACACCACCGCCGGATCGTTAACGATGTTACGGATGATGTGCGTGTAGGAGCGCGAGTGAATGGTCTCGGAGAACGCCCAGGTTTCAATCCAGGTTTCCAGCTCAGGGATGGAAATCAGCGGCAGCAGCGCCACGTTCGGGCTACGACCCTGAATCGAGTCCAGCAGCGTTTGATACTTCAGGTTGCTGATGAAGATGTGCTTTTCATGCTCCGGCAGCGCCTGGTAATCGATGCGATCGCGCGAGACGTCCACTTCTTCCGGACGCCAGAAGAAGGAGAGCTGCTTCTCAATCAGCTTTTCAAAGATGTCATATTTCTGCTGATCGAAACGGGCAACGTTGACGGACTGGCCAAAGAACATCGGCTCTTTTAGCTGATCATTTTTGTTCTGCGAGAATGTGGTGTAAGCCATTTTGAGTCCAAATGTGAAGAGGGCCGACCAATGTCGGCCCTGACAAGATGAGATTAGATCTTACATGCGCCGCTTTCGCAGCCATCATCCTGAATGGAAGGTGCCAGATCGTCCTGTGCATCTTCCGCACCGTCGCGGGTGTTTTGATAGTACAGGGTTTTCACGCCGAACTTGTACGCGGTCAGCAGGTCTTTCAGCAGCTGTTTCATCGGCACTTTGCCATTCGCAAAGCGGCTCGGATCGTAGTTGGTGTTCGACGAAATCGCCTGATCGATGAACTTCTGCATCACGCCAACCAGCTGCAGATAACCGTCGTTGGACGGCATTTCCCACAGCAGTTCATACTGATCTTTCAGACGCTCATACTCTGGCACCACCTGACGCAGAATGCCGTCTTTCGATGCTTTGATGCTGATGTGTCCGCGCGGCGGCTCAATACCGTTGGTGGCGTTCGAAATCTGCGAAGAGGTTTCAGACGGCATCAGCGCAGAGAGCGTTGAGTTGCGCAGACCGTGCGTGGTGATGGACTCACGCAGGCCTTCCCAATCCAAATGCAGCGGCTCGTTGCACACTGCGTCGAGATCCTTTTTATAGGTATCGATCGGCAGAATGCCCTGCGAGTAAGTGGTCTCTTTAAACCACGGGCACGCACCTTGCTCTTTCGCCAATTCGTTCGAGGCTTTCAGCAAGTAGTACTGAATGGCTTCGAAAGTTTTGTGCGTCAGATTGTTGGCGCTGCCATCAGAGTAACGCACGCCGTTTTTCGCCAGGTAATACGCGTAGTTGATCACGCCAATACCCAGCGTACGACGGCCCATGGCGCCGCGTTGTGCTGCCGGAATAGGGTAATCCTGATAATCCAGCAGTGCATCAAGCGCACGCACCGCAAGGGTGGCCAGCTCTTCCAGATCGTCAAGGCTGTTAATCGCGCCCAGGTTAAAGGCAGACAGCGTACACAGGGCGATTTCGCCGCTTTCGTCATTGACGTCGTTCAGCGGTTTGGTCGGCAGTGCGATCTCGAGGCACAGATTCGACTGACGAACTGGCGCGATGCTTGGATCGAACGGGCTGTGCGTGTTGCAGTGATCGACGTTCTGAATGTAGATACGGCCAGTTGACGCACGCTCCTGCATCATCAGTGAGAACAGCTCAACGGCTTTCACGCGCTGTTTGCGGATGCTGTCGTCTTTCTCGTATTTGGTGTACAGACGCTCGAACTCGTCCTGATCGGCGAAGAACGCATCGTACAGGCCAGGCACGTCAGACGGGCTGAACAGCGTGATGTCTTCACCTTTCAGCAGGCGGGTGTACATCAGTTTGTTGATCTGTACGCCGTAATCCATGTGACGCACGCGGTTGCCTTCAACACCGCGGTTGTTTTTCAGCACCAGCAGGCTTTCAACTTCCAGATGCCACATTGGGTAGAACAGCGTCGCTGCGCCGCCACGTACGCCGCCTTGTGAGCAGGACTTCACGGCAGTCTGGAAATGTTTATAGAACGGAATACAACCGGTGTGGAACGCTTCGCCACCGCGAATCGGGCTACCCAGCGCACGAATGCGGCCGGCGTTGATGCCGATACCGGCGCGCTGCGAAACGTATTTCACAATGGCGCTAGAGGTGGCGTTGATAGAGTCGAGGCTGTCGCCGCACTCAATCAGTACGCAAGAGCTGAACTGACGCGTTGGGGTACGCACGCCGGACATGATTGGCGTTGGCAGCGAGATTTTGAAGGTTGAGATCGCATCGTAGAAACGCTTCACGTAATCCATACGGGTTTCGCGCGGATAGCCAGAGAACAGGCATGCCGCCACCAGAATGTAGAGGAACTGGGCGCTTTCGTAGATTTCGCCGCTGACGCGGTTCTGCACCAGATATTTCCCTTCCAGCTGCTTAACCGCTGCGTAGGAGAAATTCATGTCGCGCCAATGGTCGATAAACGCGTCCATCTGCTCGAACTCTTCGGTGCTGTAATCTTCCAGCAGATGGCGGTCGTATTTGCCCATCTCAACCATTTTCACTACCTGATCGTACAGCTTCGGCGGCTCAAACTGGCCGTAGGCTTTTTTACGCAGGTGGAAGATAGCCAGACGCGCAGCCAGGTATTGGTAATCTGGCGCATCACGAGAGATCAGGTCTGCGGCAGCCTTGATGATGGTCTCATGAATATCAGAGGTTCTGATGCCATCGTAAAACTGAATGTGTGAGCGCAGTTCAACCTGTGAAACTGAAACATTGTTCAGCCCTTCGGCTGCCCAATCCAGTACACGATGAATTTTGTCGAGATCAATGCGCTCCTGGCGGCCATCGCGTTTAGTAACGAGCAGACTTTGGTTCATGTCGCGTTTTTACCTGTCCATGCATGAATGACGTATTTATCCCCCATGTATGCACAAGGTTTATGCACAAGCCGCTCGTTGTGAGTAAGCCTGTGGATAAACACTATATATAGGGGGTGCGGGAAGTTTGAACAACAATATGGTGAGTATTCTAGTCAGCAATCTCTTCTTAACAAGAGTTGATTTTCACTAAAAAATCGTCATTACCGGCTGGCTAAAATCCTGGATCCGCATGCCGCAAGGCCTGCACTTAGTGTCAACCGCTCAGCACTTTTTTTTCACTTTATGATCGGACGCGTGTTTCTTGCTCAACCACCGCGCTTCAGGAATTTTCTTAGACAAAAAAAGCCCCGACAAGGCCGCCAGCAGCGAACTTATCTAAAAGTGCTTATGAATTTTTTGTGACTTGCTTAGCCTATAAAAAAGGCTGGTACGCGTCTAAAAGGAAATTGATCTGGATAGGGCCAAAATTAGGGGATAAGAGGTCGCCATGAAAGAGGTAATGCTTGTTAGTTAAGAAAGCATTTTGCTTGAAATCTGGTGCGGGCTCTGACACCTCTGCTGCGTCACGGGCCGTCCTCGCGCCGCTAGCGCGGTGCCTTCGGCCTCCACGTCGTGCCAACGGACCGTTCGCGGATCGGCCATCCTGGCCGGCCCCGAACTGCCTCACGCATCCCTGCGTGAGGCTCCTGACCCAACGTAAAAGCCTCAGCGCTGCGAAGAGCCCTTTTGTCGCAGCAGACGCGCCAGCGCCTCTGGCAAAGGATGACATCACTCCTGACGATGCGTATGAATCATATAGTTCACATCGACACCGCGACCCAGACGGAACTGGTTGGTCAGCGGATTGTAGTGCAGGCCAATCATATTTCTTTCACGCAGCGGCGTTTCATCCACCCAGTTCAGCAACTCGGCGGGACGGATGAATTTCTTCACGTCGTGCGTCCCGCGCGGCACCATGCGCAGCACATACTCGGCACCAAATACCGCCAGCAGCCAGGCTTTTGGATTGCGGTTGATGGTGGAGAAAAACACTTCGCCGCCGGGCTTCACCAGCTGCGCGCAGGCTAAGACTACCGAGCGCGGATCCGGCACATGCTCCAGCATCTCCATGCAGGTCACCACATCATAATGCCCGGGGTGACTTGCGGCGTGATCTTCCACGGTTTGCTGCACGTAGTTAACGCTAACGCCGCTCTCAAGCGCATGCAGACGCGCCACTTCCAGCGGCTCAGCGCCCATATCCAGGCCGGTAACCTCAGCGCCTTCACGCGCCATGCTCTCCGCCAGAATGCCGCCGCCGCAGCCGACATCGAGCACTTTCTTGCCGAACAGGCCATTACTATGCTGCGCTATCCAGCCAAGTCGCAGGGGGTTAATACGGTGCAACGGCTTAAATTCACCCTCTAAATCCCACCAGCGGGATGCCACGGCCTCAAACTTGGCGATCTCGGCGTGGTCGACGTTCTGGCGGCTTTCCTGCGGTTGTTCACTCATTGAATCATCACTCCAGACAAAATATTCCCTCAGTATAAACGCTTAACTCACGCGAACGCATCTCTCACGCTCAAGGAAAAGCGGGATTAAGGCCTGGTTAACGTTCACCGAAGGGAAGCAATGTGATATACTTTCGCACCTTTAAATCCGGGATTATGTAGAGGGATAGCGGCTCCATGAGCGACCTTGCGAGAGAAATTACACCGGTCAATATCGAAGAAGAGTTGAAAAACTCCTACCTCGATTACGCCATGTCGGTCATTGTTGGCCGAGCCTTACCCGATGTGCGTGATGGTCTGAAGCCGGTACACCGCCGTGTGCTTTTTGCCATGAGCGAACTGGGCAACGACTGGAATAAACCCTATAAAAAATCCGCCCGTGTGGTCGGTGACGTCATCGGTAAATATCACCCGCACGGCGATTCCGCGGTATACGAAAGTATCGTGCGTATGGCCCAGCCATTCTCCCTGCGCTACATGCTGGTTGACGGTCAGGGTAACTTTGGTTCGGTCGACGGCGACTCCGCCGCAGCGATGCGTTATACCGAAGTCCGCATGGCAAAGATCTCTTCGGAGCTGCTGGCTGACCTGGAAAAGGAAACCGTCGATTTCGTGCCGAACTATGACGGCACCGAGCAGATCCCTGAAGTCCTGCCAACTAAAATTCCTAACCTGCTGGTAAACGGTTCTTCCGGTATCGCCGTTGGTATGGCAACCAACATTCCACCGCACAACCTGACGGAAGTGATCAACGGCTGTCTGGCGTTTATCGAAGATGAAGACATCACCGTTGAAGGCCTGATGGAACACATCACCGGGCCAGACTTCCCGACGGCGGCCTTCATCAATGGTCGTCGTGGTATTGAAGAAGCCTATCGCACCGGGCGCGGTAAGATTTACATTCGCGCACGTGGCGAAGTGGAAACCGATGCCAAGACCGGCCGTGAAACCATCATCGTGCACGAACTGCCGTATCAGGTGAACAAAGCGCGTCTGATCGAGAAGATCGCCGAGCTGGTGAAAGAGAAGCGCGTGGAAGGCATCAGCGCACTACGTGACGAATCTGATAAAGACGGCATGCGTGTTGTCATTGAGATCAAACGCGATGCGGTGGGTGAAGTGGTTCTCAACAACCTCTACTCGCTGACACAGCTGCAGGTCTCTTTCGGCATCAACATGGTGGCGCTGCATCAGGGCCAGCCGAAGATCATGACGCTGAAAGGCATCATCGAAGCCTTCGTGCGTCACCGTCGTGAAGTGGTTACGCGTCGTACCATTTTCGAACTGCGTAAAGCGCGCGATCGTGCCCACATCCTTGAAGGCCTGGCGATTGCGTTGGCTAACATCGACCCGATCATCGAACTGATTCGTCGTGCACCAACGCCAGCCGAAGCGAAACTGGGCCTGCTGGCGCAGTCGTGGGATCTGGGTAACGTTGCCGCGATGCTGGAACGTGCCGGTAATGACGCTGCACGTCCGGAATGGCTGGAAGCCGAGTTCGGTATTCGCGATGGTCAATATTATCTGACTGAACAGCAAGCGCAGGCGATTCTGGATCTGCGTCTGCAGAAACTGACCGGCCTCGAGCATGAAAAACTGCTCGACGAATACAAAGAGCTGCTGGATCAGATTGCTGAGCTGCTGCACATCCTGCAAAGCGCTGAGCGCCTGATGGAAGTAATCCGTGAAGAGCTGGAGCTGATGCGCGATCAGTTCGGCGACGCACGTCGTACTGAAATTACCGCGAACAGTGCAGACATCAACATCGAAGACCTGATCAATCAGGAAGACGTTGTGGTGACGCTGTCGCATCAGGGTTATGTCAAATACCAACCGCTGACCGACTATGAAGCCCAGCGCCGCGGTGGTAAAGGCAAATCCGCCGCACGTATTAAAGAAGAAGACTTTATCGATCGTCTGCTGGTGGCCAACACCCACGACACCATTCTGTGCTTCTCCAGCCGCGGCCGTCTCTACTGGATGAAGGTCTATCAGCTGCCGGAAGCCAGCCGTGGTGCGCGCGGTCGTCCAATCGTCAACCTGTTGCCGCTGGAAGCCAACGAACGTATCACCGCCATTCTGCCGGTGCGTGAATACACCGAAGGCTTCAACATCTTCATGGCTACTGCGAGCGGTACCGTGAAGAAAACCGCGCTGCAGGAGTTCAGCCGTCCGCGTAGCGCGGGCATCATCGCCATCAACCTGCGTGAGGATGACGAGCTGATTGGCGTGGCGCTGACCAACGGTAGCGACGAAGCGATGCTGTTCTCTGCCGCCGGTAAAGTGGTGCGCTTTGCTGAAACGGCGGTACGTGCGATGGGCCGTTCGGCTTCGGGCGTTCGCGGTATCAAGCTGGCTGAAAGCGACAAAGTGGTGTCGCTGATTGTGCCACGCGAAGAGGGCGCGATCCTCACCGTGACGCAGAACGGTTACGGTAAACGTACCGCCAACAGCGAGTATCCAACCAAGTCGCGTGCGACCCAGGGCGTGATCTCGATTAAAGTCACCGAACGTAACGGACCGGTTATCGGCGCGGTACAGGTGGTGGATGGCGATCAGATCATGATGATCACCGATGCCGGTACGCTGGTGCGTACTCGCGTATCGGAAGTCAGCGTGGTAGGCCGTAATACTCAGGGCGTGATTCTGATCCGTACTGCGGAAGATGAAAACGTGGTGGGTCTGCAACGCGTTGCGGAGCCGGTGGAAGAGGAAGAACTCGACGCCATCGACGGTAGCGTAGCGGAAGGCGAGGAGGATATCGCGCCGGAAGTGGACAGCGACGACGAAGCACCAGAAGCTGACGACGAAGAGTAATTCGTAACGGCTTTAATAAGCGGCAGGTCAGGAAACTGGCCTGCCGTTTTTTTATCTGAGTTTTCCCCTAAAGGCGCGGGCTAGCTGGCTTTTTAGGGCCGATAAAGCTAGTGTATGGAAGCTTTTCAACATCCTGATAACCTCTTACCGCCAGTGAGCCTCTTTTGAAATATCTTGTCTCCTTTCGCACTACGCTTCGAATTTCGCGCTATCTGTTTCGTGCGCTGGCGTTGCTGCTCTGGGCGCTGGGTGCGCTGCTGACCACTTTCTACATCATCAACGTGCTGCACGAGAAAGAGAACGCGGTGCGTCAGGAGTTTGCCGCCAATTATGGTCAGGCTGAGTGGTACGTGCGCCATTCGGCGGACGTGATGCGCGAGCTGAAATACATCACCGAAAATCGCCTGAGCAGCAGCGCTAATGGTCTGGATGTGCTCAACGGTTTGCCGCCGGGCAAAGGTGCGCTGCCGCAGTTCACGCCGCTATTTTCCGATGGCGACTGCACGTCAATGAGCAATACCTGGCGTAACTCGCTGGACTCGCTCAGCTACTACATCAATTACTGGAAAAGCAATTTTGCCTCGGCGTATGAATTGAACCGCGTGTTCTTCATCGGCGGAGAGAATCAGTGTCTGGCTGATTTCACCATCGGCAGCAACAATTCGGTCGATCGTGAACGTAGCCTGAAAGCGCTGCGCGAACGCGTGCTGCATTATCGCAACGGCAATGAAGAAGAGCGCCGCCAGCCGATGTATTGGATCACCAGCAGCGCGCAGCCGGGCGTCGGCAACTTCTATATGGTGATGCCGGTATATGTGGCGAACAAGCTGCAGGCGTTGCTGGGCGTGGAGCAGAATATTCGCCTTGATGAGTTTATTCAGCCGGGCGGTTTGCCGCTGGTGGCCACCATCACCGATGAAAACTACCGTCCGCTGATCAGTTCGCGTCGTGGCGGGCCGGGCTACTCGCTCGACGATCTGCCGGATAACAGCACCTGGTTCGGCTATCTCGACAGCTATCGCCAGCTGGTGCTGAAAAAGCCGCTGCCGCCGTCGAATCTCAATGTGGTGTGGTCGCTTTCCACCGACGTGTTAACCGATCAGCTCAAGCTGATGCTGATCAACGCGCTGCTACTCAATATCTTAACCGCGGTGATTTTGTTCACGCTGGCGTGGATTTTTGAGCGCCGCATGTTCCTGCCGGCCGAGGAGAATGCGCATCGGCTGGAGGAGCACGAGCAGTTCAACCGCAAGATTGTCGCCTCGGCGCCGGTCGGCATCTGTATCCTGCGCACCAGCGACGGCACCAACATTCTGAGTAACGAACTGGCGCATAACTATCTGACGCTGCTGACGCAGGAAGATCGCCAGCGTCTGAATGAAATCATTGGCGGTCAGCAGGTCAACTTTGTCGATGTGCTGACCGGCAGCAACACCAACCTGCAAATCAGCTTTGTACATTCGCGTTATCGTAATGAAAACGTGGCGATTTGCGTGCTGGTGGATGTTTCGGCGCGCGTGCGTATGGAGCAGTCGCTGCAGGAGATGGCGCACTCGGCCGAGCAAGCCAGCCAGTCGAAATCAATGTTCCTCGCCACCGTCAGCCATGAACTGCGCACGCCGCTGTACGGCATTATCGGTAACCTCGATCTGCTGCAAACCAAAGTGCTGCCGAAAGGCGTCGATTCACTGGTGACGGCGATGAACAACTCGTCGAGCCTGCTGCTGAAGATCATCAGCGACATCCTCGACTTCTCGAAGATTGAATCCGAACAGCTGAAAATTGAACCGCATCCGTTCTCGCCGCGTGAAGTGGTCAACCATATTGCCAGCAACTATCTCTCGCTGGTGGTGCGTAAGCGCCTGGCGCTGTATGTGTTTATTGAAAACGATGTGCCCCTGATTATGGATGGCGACGCCATGCGTCTGCAGCAGGTGATATCCAACCTGCTGAACAACGCCATTAAATTCACGCATACCGGCTGCATCATCCTGCATGCTTACGTCAAAGAGGGTTATCTGGCATTCCGCGTACGCGATACCGGCGTCGGTATTCCGGCCAAAGAGGTAACGCGCCTGTTCGATCCGTTCTTCCAGGTGGGTTCTGGCGTGCAGCGTAACTTCCAGGGCACCGGCTTAGGGTTGGCGATCTGCGAAAAGCTGATCAACATGATGGACGGCGACATCGAAGTCGATTCCGAACCGGGTATGGGCAGCCAGTTTATCGTGCGTATTCCGATCTATTCCGGTCAGCTGGCGGCGCCACCGCTGCTCGACGGCTTGCAGGAAAAAGCCATCTGGCTGGATATGCGTAATGAGTATCTCGCCAGCTTCCTGCTGCGTCTGCTGCAACAGCAGGGTATTCAGGCAGCGTATTACCACGGCCAGGCGGCGGCTGATGATGTGATCATCAGCGATCACGATGAGCCTGCCGCGCAAACTGGACGCGCACATATTCGTATCTGTGGTGAGCACATCGATATGCCGCACGAAACCGCGCCGGGGCAATGGATTCAGAGCAGCGCGATGCTCCACGATCTGCCGCAGCTGCTGGGCCGCATCTACCGCATCAACATTAATAGCCAAACCGCCACGCCGCTGCCGTTAACCGCGCCAAAAGCCGCCGCGACTTTCGAAGATATTATCGTGCTGATTGTTGATGACCATCCGATCAACCGCATGCTGCTATCAGAACAGCTCGGCACCGTCGGCTATCAAACCAAAACCGCGCAGGATGGCGTTGATGCGCTGAACGTGCTGAGTCGCAACCATATCGATATCGTGCTGAGCGACGTGAACATGCCGAACATGGATGGTTATCGCCTGACGCAACGTCTGCGTCAGCTGGGACACACTTTCCCGGTGATTGGCGTCACGGCAAATGCGCTAGCGGAAGAGAAGCAGCGCTGTATGGATGCGGGCATGGATAACTGTTTGTCGAAGCCTGTCACGCTGGATGTGCTGAAAAGTACGCTGGCGGTGTATGCGGAACGCGTCAGAAAGGGCAGGGTAGAGGCGTAAAGCGGATGCTAAAAAATGGGCGGTGTCAGAAGACGCCGCCCATTTGTATTACTCTTTGTCGACCTGAGTGGCGCTGACAGAAGAGAGATAGTTCAGCAGCGCGATATCGTTTTCCACGCCCAGTTTCATCATGGCTGATTTCTTCTGGCTACTGATGGTTTTGATACTGCGGTTAAGTTTCTTAGCGATCTCAGTCACCAGGAAACCTTCTGCGAACAGACGCAGTACTTCACTCTCTTTCGGCGACAGACGTTTGTCACCGTAACCACCGGCGCTGATGCGCTCCAGCAGTTTTGCCACGCTTTCCGGCGTATATTTTTTGCCTTTCTGCAGAGCCGCGAGTGCTTTTGGCAGATCGGTTGGTGCGCCTTGCTTCAGTACGATCCCTTCGATATCCAGATCCAACACCGCGCTCAGGATCGCCGGGTTATTGTTCATGGTCAGAACGATAATCGAGAGGTCCGGATAGTGACGTTTGATGTATTTAATCAGGGTGATACCGTCACCGTACTTCTCGCCTGGCATGGAAAGGTCGGTAATCAGGACATTAGCGTCCAGTTTGGGCAAGCTGTTTACCAGTGCTGTTGAGTCTTCAAACTCACCTACAACGTTAACCCATTCAATCTGTTCCAGTGACTTACGGATACCGAACAGAACGATCGGATGGTCATCGGCAATAATTACGTTCAAGTTATTCATCTTATTGGTTACCTTGCTGCAGCAGTTGGCTGACGTAAGCGTCAATTTCACTGGTGGTATTTTTAATGGTTAAATCGTCACATACTTTAATGTGTTGTTCTAACGCTTCACAAAGCTGTTTACCTGAACCCAGATTGAGCATGGCAAACACGCCTTTCAGGCGATGTGCTGTCTGAGCAAGCGAGGGATAATCCTTTTCCGCCGCTTCAGTATACAGTCTCTTCACATCTGGCGGTACTGTCTCGGTAAACAGCTGGAAATAGCCTCCGCTCATTAGCGGCGTGGCTTCTTCATCTTCGCGACTCTCCTCTAACAAATCATGAGAAAGTTGCTTTTCAATCAGGGCCAGCAGCGCATCAAGCAGTGCATTACTGAGATTGAAGTTGACCCGGAATTGCTGATCGTTCAACGCGTGATGACCCATTTCGTCACCGGCCAGCAGCAGCGCCCAGCCGTTCAGGCGCGCCGGATCGTCTGTCACCAGCACATCATGATCCTGACCAGTTAAACGCTCATCCGAGGTCAGGCATTTCGCTCCCCAGTTTTCGAGGTGGCGACAAACGATCTTGTGTACGTCTTCTACGGCGATATCCACCAACGCGGTCACGCCTTCCAGCAGTTTCTCTTCCTGCTCGCCTTGCTGCTCTAACGCCAGCGGCAGCTGAATATTGTAGCGTGTGCCGATATCGGGTTTAGCGATGATCTCCAGCTGGCCGCCCATCTGTTTGCACAGCTGCTTACAGAGGAAAAATGCCATGCCGGACGCCTGGCCAAAACGATCTTGCGTGGTGTCGCCGAGATAGGGGAAATCGACATTCGCCAGTTCATCGACGCTCAAGCCGGAGCCGGTATCCACCAGCTGCAGCAAGACCTGGTTGGGCTTGTCTTCACTGGTTTTGATCTCCAGCGAAATCTTGCCCCAGCGCGTGGTGGTCAGCGAATAGTGCATCAGCGTGGTCAGCACTTTACGCAGCGCACGACGATCGCCAAAACGCATCTCGTCATTGGCTAAATGGTTATTCACCACCAGCGCTAAACCTTTACGACGCAGCAGCGGCAGGCTTTCCAGCGCGATTTCGTCCAGCATATCCTGCAGGTTGAACACGCTGGCATCAGGCGACCAGTCATGCGCTTCCAGGCGATTAAGCAGCACGATGTCATCCACCAGGCGCGCCAAACCCTGGCTCTCGTCGAGCAGATCGAGCACGCTTTCGTCATCGTCACGCTGGCTAAGTTGTACTAGTTGCTTAACCATGCTTTGCAGTGGACCATTGAGGGCGTGACCGAGGTTATGCATTAACTGCTGACGCATCTGGTGATTACGATCCAGCACCTGTTGCGCCTTCTGCAACTTCTTATTCACCAGTAATTCGCGGTCCTGATCGCGCATCATAAATAGCTGAGTATGCGGCGACAGCACGCTGCGCGCGTGGCGAATTTCATACACTTCGTTATTGATGGTCGCCTGCAATACGCCCTGATGTTGATCGGACATATTGATGATTTTCTGCAGATTCAGGTGCGGCAACAGATGTTCAGCGATTTTATTGCTGAGCAGCGTGCGGTTAGTGGCGAAGTCGTACACCAGCAAGCCGACCGGCAAACTGGCGACGATCTCTTCGTTAAGCATGCGCAGCGAATCCAGCTCGGCGCTCTGATTCTCGTTCGGGCGCAGCGATTGCTGACGCAGCAGCGTAATGCCCGCAATCGACAGTAAAAACAGCACAAGGTTGATCAGCAGCGGCCACATCAGATTATGCAGCGTATCCAGCGCCAGGCTGGTGAGCGGCACGCGATACACCAGCTGCAGCGAAGTGCTAGGCAGCGAGGCGGCGATCTCCAGATTCGGGTTTACCAGCGCCACGTGCGTGCTTTCGCTGCTGGTGTCGTCGCTGGTGGTGGTGTTGGTGGTCGACGTTTGCGTCGCGTCCTGACGCAGTTGGAAGTTCTCCAGCGGCATATTACGCGGAATCAGATCGTTAACCGGCAAATCAAATGCCACCACGGTGGCTAAATGGCCCGGCTGATTGAAAGTGGTGCGCAGGGTAAAGTAGTGATCGTTCTGCCAGGCGAAGTGACGCAGCGGCGAGAAGCTTTCGCGCTCATCCAGCGCATTGGCCTGCTGTAGCATCTCGGCGCGGCGGCTATCAACCAGCGAATTGATCGCACTCTCTTTATAACGTGTCGCCATGTCTTTCAGCGGCAGCGTGGAGATCATAATCAGGCTGTTATCCTGACCATTGAGGAAGTACATCGACCAGGTCGGATTTTCCGCGCCCCACAGCGTATCGAGATAGTTGGACATGCGCATGGTCATATCCAGCGTGCTGCTATCGTGCGAACCGAAAATCAGTGCTTCGGTTTTGCGGCGGGTTTTTTCCAGATAATAGACATCCGGGCGCAGGCGGGTTTCCTGAAGATTACTGTTCGGCGACGAACCGGCGGCGCTGGTGGCCAGGTTCTCATAGATCTGCCACGTAGCGAAGCGCGACGCATCGATGCGTTTCTGCATCGCACGCGCCAAATCGGTCATCGCATAGCGCTTCTCTGTCATCCAGGCATTCACGCTGTTGTGCACCATCGCGCCCAGCGCCAGAAAAAGCACCAGGTTAAACACCACGAAAAAGCGCGTTACATTGCCGGATGTCAGAGGAAATTTATAAGGCAGCATAGTGTCTCAGGATCATGGAATTAGCGCGCAACCCGTCGGGCACTGGCAGCGACGGCCAGCAGCAGCAGAGCGATAAGCAAAAATGCACCACTCAGGCTGATCCACTGGGAAATTAATCCGATTAAAGCCGGACCTGAAAGAATACCTGCATAGCCTAACGTTGTCATGGCCGAAATCGCCAGATTCGACGGCATATCGTGTTGATTCCCGGCAGCATTGAACAACATCGGCACCGTATTGGCGAGGCCAAAACCCACCAGCAGGAAAGCCAGCAGCGCAATTTGCGGCCACGGCAGCAACACCGCCAACGTCATGCCTGCGGCAGCGGCTAACGCACCGGTCAACATCACCGGATAACGGCCGAAGCGCTGAATCACTTTATCGCCGGTCAGACGACCAATGGTCATTGCCACCGAGAACACCGCATAACCTAAACCAGCGTGCGCCGGGCTCATCTCCGGGCTTTGCAGCAGCAACAGCGCGCCCCAATCCAGCACCGCACCTTCGGCAAGAAACAGAATAAAGCAGAGTAAACCGAGGAATGCCACCCAACCGCGCGGAATAACCAGCCACGGCTGATCGGGCTGATGCAGGCGTTCGGTCATCAGCGTCGGCAGGCTCCACACCAGCAGCAGCACAATCAGCACCATCACCGCGCCAACGGCTTGCAACGGCGTCAGGCCGCTGCCGAGTAACAGGCTGACGGAACCGGCGCCGATAATCCCGCCGAGGCTAAAGAAACCGTGGAAACCGGACATCATCGGCTTGCGTGCGGCTTTTTCCACTTCGACAGCCTGCACGTTCATCGCGACATCCAGCATGCCGAGTCCGGCACCAAACACCATTAAAGTGGCGGCCATCAGCCACATCACATCAAGCGTCGCCAGCAGCGGTAACATCGCCAGCACCACCAGCGTGGAGCACAACATCACCCGACGACCACCGAAGCGCGCAATCAAACCGCCGGTAATCGGCATCGCCGCCAGCGAGCCAATTCCCAGACACAGCAGCAAACCGCCCAATGATGCGCCGCTCAATGCCAGACGCTGGCTGGCGAACGGCACCAGCGGTGCCCATGCGGACATGCCCAATCCAGCGATGAGGAAAACGATACGTGTCCCAAGATTGACACGATGATGCAATTTATTTTGCGGCGCGGCGTCCAGTGCTGTCATAAAGAGTAGTTTTCATTAGCGGGTGAAGCGACGAAGTTTAGCATCAAAGCGCATGTCACACCGCGCATCAGACCCTATCAGATGGCAGCGATTAAACGCCATAAACAGGCATATTACCGATTTTTTACGCATCGCTGCGCTTTTCCAGAACTTTCCTGGCATGTGCCAATCATTACTGGAGTGACTTAAGTAAAATTTTTTCTGCCGAATGATGCAGTATACTGAAGAAAGATTCCGCGCCACATGCGGCCTGGACGTCAATTTTTTGGCGCTGTCGCAAAGCATGCATTTCCGGATTTTCGCCAATAGGCAGCGACCACGTAAAACCGATATGTTAGTCATCCCATCAGCTCCCGATGCGGAATATAGCGAGATCGAGATTATTTCTCCCCCTTTGGGAGAATTTTGCTGTGCCTTATTTTAGTCCTTGTTACCTGCGGGTAACCCGTTTTCATCAGGCGAAGCGGGCCATTGATTAATGGCCTGTATGGCGCACCGGTACGTTTAAAACATTAATAAGCTTAATGACCGTTGCAATACCTTCCCTGTAACGAGGTTACCTATGTCTTCACGTCAATCCGAACAACAATTAGCGGCGATTCTGCACTCTGCGGCCACTCTTTATCCGCTGGCAGACGACACATCATCTTTGCAAACGCGCAGTGTGGATACCACGCCGCCCGCGCCGTTACGTCCTTATGAACCTATTGCACAAGATGGCGTGATTGCCGCATGGGAATCCGGCAGGAATATTCACCTGCGCGGTCGCGCCGAATCTGAGCCAGGCGCCACCGTAACGCTGGCCTTTAATGGCGAAGTCTGGCACAGCACGGTAAATAAATGGGGTTACTGGAATGCTTCGATGCCGCCGTCGGTGCTCAACGGATTGTCCGACGGTGCTTATTCGCTGACGCTAACCCTCACCGACAAAGCCGGTAATAGCACCGATACGCAGGTGGGCTTTGGGGTTTACGTGGATAAAACCATCAAGCCTACGCTGACGGTGGATCCGATCAGCGGTGATAACGCGGTCAGCGTGGCAGAAGGCATTTACGGCGTGGAGGTGCACGGCAGTGTTACGCACATGCCGGCGAACAGCCATATCACGGTGATTTTAGCCGGGAAAAAATACTCTGGCGGCGTTAACGATAAAGGCGAATGGACCGCCGCTATTCCTTCACAGGATCTTCAGGCGTTACAGGATGGCGTCTACAGCCTGAAAGTCAGCGCTACCGATCCCAACGGCAAAACCACCGCTTATCTGCAGGATGTCACCTTAATTACCCACGTTAGCAGCCTGCCGCACATCAGTTTCGATAAGGTCACGGCAGACAACGTGATCAATAAAGAAGAGAGCCAAAACGATCTCACCTTTAGCGGCGATCTTTCGGTGGTGGTGCCGGGCCAGCAGCTGTTGTTGTGCAGCGGTGATGCGGTTTATCACGCGCAGATTGGCAGCGACGGTCACTGGCAGGTAACGATTCCGGCCAGTGAAGTGGCGAGCTTTATTGCACTGGGCGAAATCCGGGTTTATGCGCAGGATGGCGCTGGCAACAGCACTGACGCAATGCTGGAACTGAACGTGGTCACCCAACTGCCAGACATCTATTACGAAATCAATATTGGCGGCGATACCACGCTGAATCAGCAGGAAGCGCAGCACGATCTCAGTTTCTATCTCGAAGGCGTGAAGGAGCTGACGCTCAACGGCAAAAACTACACGCCGGTCAACGGCATGGTCACCATCAGCGCCGAAGATCTGCAGGCGCTGCCGGATGGCGAAGTGTCGGCGCTGGCCACGCGCTGGGATGAGTACGGCAACCACGACACGCAGATTATTGAGAACCTGTTCAACGTTGCCACGCATCAGGTGCCGACCATTACGCTGAATCAACCGTTTGGCGACGGGGTGCTGGATGCGGCGGAGCTCAATAGCTGGCATCTGATTCAGGGCAGCAGTAGCCATCTCGATCAGGGCAGCCTTGTGACGTTGACGCTGGGCGATCAGAGTTACACCGCCACGGTTAAAGCCGACGGCAACTGGGCGCTGACCATTTTGGCGGGTCAGCTGGCACCGCTGGATGATGGCAGTTACCAAATGAAGGTCAGCGCGCAGGACAAAGCAGGCAATGTGGCGATGGCGACGCAGCCGGTGACCATCGATAGCCATGAGGCGGCCGCCAGCGTCAGCAGCGAGCCACTGAATACGCAACTGGTCGACGCAGGCGACAGCGCCGCCGCTCAACCCAGCGATGCGCGCGCCACGGAGAGTCACTACAACGCCAGCGATAGCAGTTACACCCTCGGCGACCATCTGCAGCAACATCAGGTTCAGAACCTGGCGTAATCCGCCATCAACCGCTAGCAACATCGGCTAGCGGTTGCCAGCCCACTCTCATTGCTCACGGGACAACAGGGATGACAGCACAACCCTTCAACAGCGACAACGGCATCGCGGCGATGCTGCGCGTGGCGGCACGCTTCGGTAAACCGGCGGACGGCAGCACGCTGCGCCAGCAGATGCGCTGGTTTCAACATCTGGCCCCGACGCAACAGTTAGAACGTTTAGCCCGGCTGTTAGGCCTGCATTTGATGTTGGTGCCGCACAGCAAACTGCGCTGGCGGCAGGAAATTGTGCCGGTATTGCTGCTGCTGGAAAATGGCAGCGTAGCGTTGATAGAAGAGGTGGATAGCAACGGTGGCGTACGTTACTGGCTGAGTGAAAGTGGCGATGTGGTGCGCGCAGGTCAGCTGCAGGATTTGCTCATGCAGGCCGACATGCAGGTCGGCGTCGTTGGTGTGGCGGCGCGGGCGCGTGATGCGCGCATCGATGAGTTTGTGCAGCCTTATCAGCCGCACTGGTTCTGGCATCACTTTCGTGGCATGAAGCGGCGCATTGCGGAAATCAGCCTGGCCTCGCTGGTCGGCAACGTGCTGGCGCTGGCGGGCATTCTGTTTTCTATGCAGGTGTACGATCGGGTGATTCCGGCGCAGTCGCTGCCAACGTTGTGGGTGTTGTTCGCCGGCGTGGTGCTGGCGGCCGCCATTGAGTATCTGATTCGTCTGATGCGCACCCAGGTTTCTGACCTGATGGGCAAACGCATCGACCTGAAAATATCCGCCATGCTATTCGCGCGGGCGATGAACATCCGCAACGAAGCGCGCCCACGTTCCACCGGCTCCTTTATTGCCCAATTGCGTGAAATTGACCAGGTACGCGAACTGCTGACGTCCACCACGGTGAATGCCGCCGCCGACTTGCCGTTTGTGCTGCTGTTTCTGCTGATTATGGCGTCGATTGGCGGCTGGCTGGTGCTGATTCCGTTACTGGCAATCCCGCTGATCGTCATTCCAGGCTTACTGGTGCAAATCCCGATGGCGCGGCTGGCGCAGGAAGGGTTGCGGGAAAGCGCGCTGCGTCAGGCGGTGCTGGTGGAAACCTTAGAAGGTGTAGAGGATATCAAAGCGCTGCAAGCGGAACCCTATTTTCAGCGCCAGTGGGAGCAAACGCACGAAGTTAGCGCGGCCATCAGTAATCAGCAACGTTTATGGGGCGCGCGCCTCACCGGTTGGTCGGCTAGCGTGCAGCAGCTCACCTATGCCGGCATGTTGGTGTTCGGCGTCTATCTGGTGCTCGACAATCAGATCACCACCGGCACGCTGGTGGCGTGCAGCTTGCTCTCATCACGCACCATCGCGCCGCTGATGCAGCTCACCATGGTGTTTTCGCGCTGGCAGCATGCGAAATCGGCGATGAAAGGGCTGGATGAACTGTTAAAGAAGCCGCTCGACCAACCCGATCACGCCACGCTGGCGCACTGTCCGGTGCTCAGCGGCCACTATCTGCTGCAAAACGTGCATTACCGCTACGAAGAGGAGAGCGGTAATAGCGTGCTCAACATTCCGCAATTGCAGATCACGCCCGGCGAACGCGTGGCGATTCTCGGTAAAGTCGGCGCGGGCAAATCGACGCTGCTGAAGATGCTGGCCGGTCAGGCGCGCGCCAGCCAGGGCAAAGTGCTGGTGGACGGCGTCGATCTCACCTGCATCGATCCGGTCGATCTGCGGCGTCAGCTTGGCTGGCTGTCGCAGGATGCGCGGCTGTTTTTCGGCACGCTGCGCCAGAACCTGCTGCTCGGTAATCCGCACGCCAGCGAGCAGGAGATGCTGCAGGCGCTGCGCATTAGCGGCGCGTTAGCTTTGGTGCAGCAGGATGCCGCCAGCCTCGATCGCATTATTCACGAAGGCGGACGCGGCTTGTCCGGCGGCCAGCGGCAAATGGTGCTGCTCAGCCGGTTGATTCTGCGCCAACCGCAGGTGGTTTTGCTGGACGAACCGACCGCGGCGATGGATGAACAGCTGGAAGCGCAGGTGATTCGTCAGCTGGCGCAATGGGTCACCGGGCGCACGCTGGTACTGGTCACGCATCGTCCCGCGCTGCTGCGCATGGTTGATCGCATCATTGTGATGGATAACGGCCGCATCGTGGCCGATGGCGCGCGCGACGAGATTCTGCGCCACGCCGCCAGTAAAAAAGGAGATGCGGCATGAGCGTGGTGCTGTTGGATAAAGATCTGACGCGGCGTGAGCGTCGCACCTCGGCGATCATCTGGCTGTGCGTGGTGGCGCTGCTGCTGTTTCTGCTGTGGGCGTACTTTGCGGTGCTGGACGAAGTCACGGTCGGCATCGGCAAAGTCACGCCTTCCAGCCGCGCGCAGATCATTGATAGCCTTGATGGCGGCATCGTCAAACAGCTCAATGTGCACGAAGGCAATATCGTGCAGCGCGGCGAGGTGCTGGCAACACTCGATCCTACGCGCTTTCAAACCAACTTTGGTGAGGCGATTGCGCGGGTGCGTACGCTGCGTGCCTCCTCTGAACGTTTACAGGCCGAGCTCAGCGACACGCCGCTGAAGTTCAGCGCCGATATCCTGCAACTTCCCGAACTGGTGGCGCGCGAAACCCAGCTCTATCAGGCGCGGCGGCAGAATTTCGTCGAGACCATCGGCAATTTGCAGCAATCCCTTGCGCTGGTGCAGGCAGAACTCAACGTGACGGAGCCGCTGATGCTGCGCGGCGCGGCGGGTAAGGTGGATGTGATTCGCCTGCGTCGCCAGGTTAGCGATCTGCGCGGCAAAATCGACGAAGCGCGCAACGATTATTACGTGCGAGCCCATGAAGAGCAGGTGAAGAACAACGGTGAGCTGGATGCGCAGCTGCAGGTGGCGGCAGGGAAACAGGATCTGCTGACGCGCACTACGCTGATTTCGCCGGTGCGCGGCATTGTGAAGGATGTGCGCGTCACCACCGTGGGCGGCGTGCTGGAGCCGGGTGGCAAGCTGATGGAGATTGTACCGCTGGAGGATCAATTGCTGATTGAGACGCGCATCAATCCACGCGATATCGGCTATATCCGGCCGGGTTTACCCGCGGTGGCGAAGATCACCGCCTACGACGCGTCGATTTATGGCGATCTGCACGGGGAAGTCGAAACCGTCTCGCCTGATACGCTGCAGGACGAAGTGCGGCACGACGAGTTTTACTATCGCGTCTATGTGCGCACGCAAAAAGCCGAACTGACCAATAAAAGCGGCCGCAGGTTCGCCATCATGCCCGGCATGGTAGCGAATGTTGAGATTAAAACCGGTCAGAAAACCGTGATGGATTATTTGCTTAAGCCACTGAATAAAGCCAGGGAATCACTGCGTGAGCGTTAACAATATGCGCCGGCAATTATTGCAGCGATCTTTGTTACGTGCCGAAATTAACATTGCCGATTTAAGGCTATTAATTGAACAAAATGTGCGAAAAGAGACAAATAATGCGCGGCAGTTATTGTGGTTAATTTAACCCGCGTAATTAACTTTACGCAATATAAGGCGATGTCTGAATTGCGGGCAAAAAAATGCCGGACCATCTGGTCCGGCGGGAAATTAGGGTAAATCAAAACATTCGGGGTGAATGAAGGTAATAATGAAATAAATGATGATAGCGGGGATAATTGTATGCTCTGGATGGGTTTGAGTTTTGTCATTCAGTGCGGAAATGTAACTCATGTAATTTTATGTTTTTAAACAATTAAAATATATGTTGTCAAAAAGTGCTATATTTTTTACCTATCTGTGCTGGTTATTAGTTCCCCGTAATTTACATTCTGAAATAACTATTAAATACACTGAAACAGTTTTGGAAATTTAGTAGCATTTTCGTGATAGATTATTGCCCAACATAAAATAACAATGGCGTGCCGGCTGAATTTTTAATCATTCAGTTCGCAGTGGCAAAAATAAAGGCACATTATAGAGGGTAATAAAAATGAAACGTCGCGTTCTCTCCCTGATGATTCCTGCATTGCTGGTGGCAGGATCAGTAAGCGCAGCTGAAATTTACAATAAAGATGGCAACAAATTAGACCTTTACGGCAAAGTGGACGGTCTGCATTATTTTTCTGACAACTCTGGCTCAGACGGTGACCAGTCTTACCTGCGTTTTGGCTTCAAAGGTGAAACTCAGGTGACCGATCAGCTGACCGGTTACGGCCAGTGGGAATACCAGGCTGCACTGAACACCGCAGAAAGCGAAGGCACCGCGAACAGCTATACGCGTGTTGGTTTTGCCGGTCTGAAATTTGGTGATGCAGGTTCATTCGATTACGGCCGTAACTACGGCGTGATGTACGATCTCGGCGCATGGACTGACGTTCTGCCAGAGTTCGGTGGCGATACCTACGGCGCGGACAACTTCCTGTTCCAGCGCAGCAACGGCCTCGCTACCTATCGTAATACCAACTTCTTCGGTTTAGTGGATGGCTGGAACTTCGCGGTTCAGTATCAAGGCAAAAACGATAACCCAACCGAATCTACTGGCTCTGGTCGTGATGTGTTGGGCGAGAACGGTGACGGCTACGGCCTGAGCACCACTTACGATCTGGGTTCAGGTTTCGGTATTGGTGCAGCGATGTTCCAGTCTGACCGTACCAATAACCAGAACGGTAACAATCCACGTACCGCCAACATCCTGGGTCGCGGTGATAAAGCCGAAGCTTACAGCGGCGCGCTGAAGTATGACGCTAACAACGTTTACCTGGCCGCAATGTACAGCCGTTCATACAACGCAACGCGTTTCGGCGCCAGCGATAGCGGCACCGTTTACGGTTACGCCAACAAAGCGGATAACTGGGAATTGGTGGCACAGTACCAGTTCGACTTCGGCCTGCGTCCATCTCTGGCGTTTGTCTCTTCTCGCGGCTCTGACATCGAAGGTTACGGCAGCCAGAACCTGAAGAAATACATTGATGTAGGCGCAACTTACTACTTCAACAAAAACATGTCGACCTACGTTGATTACCAGATCAACCTGCTGGACGACAACAACTTCACCGACGCAGCCGGTATCAATACCGATGACGTCGTAGCACTGGGCTTGGTTTACCAGTTCTAAGGGTGATGGAGCGTGACTTGCCGGTCACGCTCCCGTTTTCAGCAGCGCATCCAGCGCGGCACGCAGCACGTCGACCACCCGTTCCGACTCCTCGCCAATCTGTACCTGCACAATCGCGCCCTCAACCAGCAACACAATCTGCGCCGTTTTGACCTGCTGATCGGGCATCAACTTGTCGCTGATCGCCTGCGCCATCTCACGCTTATGTTGACGAATCAGTTCGCTGGCTTCCGCTAACGTGTCGCCCAGCTCCGCGGCGGTATTGATAAACGCACAGCCGCGATAATCGTCATCCCTGAACCAGCTCAGTAACGCCGCGGGCAGCGCTTCGATCAATGCCGCATGCTGATTCAGCGCATGGCGAAACGCCAGCATCCAGCGCTGATGGCGCTGCTGTAAAAACGCCAGCACCAGCGCATTCTTCGCCGGAAAGTGACGATAGAAAGTCACTTTGGTCACCCCCGCTTGCGCAATCACCTTATCCACACCGGTGGCGCGAATGCCTTGTTGGTAAAACAGCTGTTGCGCGCATAGCAAGATACGATCGCGCGCGGAGGCGGTGGCATCAAAGATCAGAGGCTCAAGCATAAAAATTCCTGTGTTTGCATGTAGACAGAATTGTCTACATACGGCAGGATGAATCAAGTAGACAGACCTGTCTACATAATAGGGAGAAATAACATGCTGGTGCCACCGTTCAATCAACAAACCGCATTACAGAAAGTCCGCATGGCGGAAGATGCCTGGAACAGCTGCGATGCGCAGCGTGTTTCGCGGGTGTACAGCGAAGATACGCGCTGGCGCAATCGCAGTGAATTCGTCAATGGACGCGCAGAAGTCGTGACCTTCCTGCAGCGTAAGTGGATCAAAGAGTTGGATTATCGACTGATCAAGGAGTTATGGGCGTGGCATGAAGATAAGCTGGCGGTGCGCTTTGCCTATGAATGGCATGATGACAGCGGTAACTGGTTTCGCAGCTATGGCAATGAGAACTGGCACTTTGGTGCCGATGGTTTGATGATTCAGCGATTCGCCTGCATCAACGATCTGCCGATCAGCGCAGCTCAGCGTCTGTTCCACTGGCCAGCCGGCACGCGCCCGGACGATCATCCGGGCCTGAGTGAGTTGGGACTATAAAGGTTACTGCATACCGCGCCATTTTTTAGCTTTGGGTGCCGGCTGCGGCGGCGGGTTGGTGATGGTGCTCAGGCTGCCTTCCATCGCGACACCCGCCAGCGTAAAGGCCGAGAAGCTCAGCCAGTGCTGCCATTTACTGTTTTGTATTTTGCTATTTTCCATTCTGCACCTCGCTGAAGTTCAACTCATCTTCAACAATGCAGCATTCATGCCAGCGCACCGCTCTCAGCGCCACGCGGCTTGTAGCGACTTTGCTACACTGCGCCAGCGCTGAAGCGGTGCAGAAGGGTGATTTTCTGGTGCAATAATTTAACGTCGGCGTGCAGGATAGTGCTGAATCTGGCGATGGCGGTACGTCTGCCAACATTTGAAACTGCCATAAATAAACAACCCGGCGGTTACGGCAATAATCATATAAATCATCTGATGCTCCTGTAGGCATAACGTTGCAGGAACCGGTTATCCTGTGTCAGCGTTTATCGAACATCAAGCAGCTTTAGACTGCTTTACAAGCGAGTTATGCTTTGTAATTGGCTGTAGTAATGGGTTACAGATGAGGAATTGATGCGTTTTCAGAACATTCTGCTAATTAGCCTGCTGGCATTAGGACTCAGCGGTTGCGAAAAAAACAGCAGCCAACCCGCGATGGTGCTGGAAGGCAAAACCATGGGCACCGTGTGGCGCGTCAGCGTCGCCGGCGTTGATCCGCAGCGTAAAGCGGCGTTGCAACAGCTGATCCAGCAACAGCTGGATCGCGATGACGGCGAACTCTCGACGTGGAAAAGCGATTCGGTGCTGTCGCACTTTAATCAGTATCAAGGCAACGCACCGCAGCCGGTAAGCGCTGATATGGCGGACATCGTTACTGAAGCGCTGCGAATCGGGCATAAAACGTCGGGTGCGATGGATATCACCGTGGGCCCGCTGGTCAATCTGTGGGGTTTTGGCCCGACGAAGCAACCGGCGCATACCCCCAGCGAGGCAGAAATCGCCGCCGCTAAAGCGCGGACTGGCTTGCAGCATCTGCGCGTGATTCAGGGCGTGGACGGTCAATGGCTGCAGAAAGATCTGCCCGGCCTGTATGTCGATCTCTCCACCATGGGAGAAGGCTATGCCACCGATCATCTGGCGCGTCTGATGGAGCAGCAAGGCATCACTGATTATCTGGTTTCAGTGGGCGGCGCAGTATTGAGCCGTGGCGTCAATGCTAATCAGCAGCCGTGGCGCGTGGCGATCCAGAAACCCACCGATCGCGAAAACGCGGTGGAAGCGCGCGTCGATCTGCAAGGACACGGCATTAGCACCTCCGGCAGCTATCGCAACTATTATGAACTGGATGGCAAACGCATTTCGCACGTCATCGATCCGACTACCGGAAGACCGATTGAGCACAAGCTGGTGTCGGCAACGGTGATTGCCACCACCGCGCTGGAAGCGGATGGCTGGGATACCGGTTTGATGGTGCTCGGCAGCGAACACGCTAAAGCGTTAGCGGTGAAAGAGCATCTGGCGGTCTATTTGATCAGCAAGCAGGGCGACGGTTTTACTCACTGGATGTCGCCGCAGTTTAAAACCTTCCTCATCGATCAGGCATCTCAATAAAGGAGGCGCACATGCTGGATTTATTTAGTGACGAAGCGCCGTGGCAGGAACCGCTAGCGGATGGCGCGGTGATTCTGCGACGTCGTGCCCGCGAACAGGCCGACGCGCTGCTGGCGGCGATTCACGATATCGCCGCGAAAAATCCCTTTGCCCATCGCATCACGCCCGGTGGCCATCGCATGTCGGTGGCGATGACCAACTGTGGTGATTTTGGCTGGTCCACCGATTCGCGCGGCTATCAATATACCGAGCAAGACAGCAACAGCGGACACCATTGGCCGCCGATGCCCGCGCTGTTCCGCGAGCTGGCGCAGCAAACTGCGCGCGAAGCGGGCTTTGCCAGTTTCAATCCTGATGCCTGCCTGATTAACCGCTATGAACCCGGCGCAAAACTGACGCTGCATCAGGATAAAGATGAGAAGGATCTGCGCCAGCCGATTGTGTCGGTTTCACTGGGATTGCCTGCGGTATTCCAGTTCGGCGGTTTCGAACGCGGCGACGCCACCCAGCGCGTGCTGCTGGAACATGGCGATATCGTGGTGTGGGGCGGGCCATCGCGCCTGCGTTATCACGGCATTCTGCCGCTCAAACCTGGTATTCATCCGCAGGCAGGCGCGTTCCGCTACAACCTGACCTTCCGCCGTGCTTTTTAGCGCATTTTCGTCTCGGCGCAATTAATTTGGAATGCATGTTGTTAAGCCATTGATGAAGGCGCTGGCCGGTGCCACTTTTGGTTCGGCGGTCCTCGCGCCGCTTACGCGGTACCTTCACTTCGCTCGTCTGCCTGACGGACCGGCGGAGACGGGACTTCCATGTCCCGGCTCCGCCTTTCGCCCGCGTCCTGCGGGCTCTCCTGGCTTCCTCGCTTCGTTCAGCGCTGCGGATTGCCGGCCCAAAAGCGGCCCCGGCCTGCTCATCAACTTCAGTGCTTATTATTGAAAAGGGCTCATTTGCCAGAGGCGCAGACGTGTCAGAGCCCGCACAGATAATGCATTTTCAAAACAAAATACCTTCTTATCTGACAAGCATTTCGCAATAAATCGCGCCGCTACCAAACGAGCGGCGAGAAACATTTTACTCAGGCAAATTTGAGATGAGAATTATTCTTGCTATCAGCCAAGGCGACATTAAACTGCAGGCTGCTTTATTGACCGCTGGAACCCTTTGATGGCATTGCTGCAAGTCGTTTTTCGCCAGTACCGCTGGCCTTTCATTGGCGTCATTCTTCTTACACTGTTAAGCGCCGTGCTTGGTATTGGTTTGATTGCCTATATCAATAATGAGCTGATCGTCGCGGTGAATACCTCGATTTCGGTGCTGCCGAGTTTCCTTGGCCAGCTGTTCCTGCTAATGGCGGTGACGCTCGGCTCCCAGCTGGCGCTGACTATGCTCGGCCATCACTTTGTCTGGCGGCTGCGCGGCGAATTCATCAAACGGATTCTTGATACGCGCGTGGAGCGCATCGAACAGATTGGCAATGCCCAACTGCTGGCCGGCCTCACCAGCGATGTGCGCGCCATCACCATCGCCTTCGTGCGTTTACCCGAGCTGATTCAGGGCATCATTATTACGCTCGGTTCGGCGCTTTATCTCGCCTGGCTCTCGCCAAAAATGCTGCTGATCACCTGCCTGTGGCTGGTGGTGACGCTGGTTGGCGGCTGGTTGCTGGTATCACGCGTTTATCAGCACATGGCTAAGCTGCGTGAAATCGAAGATGACCTGTATCGCGATTTCCAGACCATTATCGAAGGGCGTAAAGAGCTGCAGCTTAACCGCGAACGTGCGCAGCTTATTTACGACAGCGTTTATCAGGAGAATGCCAAAAGCTATCGCCACCACATCGTGCGCGCCGATACCTTCCACCTCAGCGCGGTGAACTGGTCGAATATCATGATGCTCGGCGCGATTGGCATCGTGTTCTTTATGGCGAACGGGCTGGGCTGGGCAAATACGGCGGTGGCGGCAACTTATTCGCTGACGCTGCTGTTCCTGCGCACACCGCTGCTGGCGGCGGTCGGCGCCTTGCCAACGCTGCTCAGCGCGCAGGTGGCGTTTCGCAAGCTCAACAGGTTTGAACTGGCGCCCTATGAAGAAACGTTCAAGGCGCTGCCAAAAGTCAGCGACTGGCAAACGCTGGAGCTGCGCGACGTCTGCTTCCACTACGGTGAGCACGGATTCCAGGTTGGGCCGATCAATTTGACGCTGCGCCGCGGCGAGCTAGTGTTCCTGATTGGCGGCAACGGCAGCGGAAAATCGACGCTGGCGATGCTGCTCACCGGCCTCTATCAGCCGCAATCGGGCAGTTTGCTGCTGGATGGCAAGGTGGTGGATTGGCAAAACCTCGATGCTTATCGCAAACATTTCTCGGCGGTGTTTACTGACGTGCATCTGTTTGATCGCCTCATCGGCGATCAAGGGCAGCCAGCCAATCCTGCGCTGGTGCAGCAGTGGCTGGAGCGTCTGAAGATGCAGGACAAGCTCAAGCTGGAAGGCAATAGAGTGCTTAATCTGCAACTGTCGAAAGGGCAGAGCAAACGTCTGGCGCTGCTGCTGGCAGCCGCCGAAGAGCGCGATATTCTGTTGCTCGACGAATGGGCGGCGGATCAGGATCCGCATTTCCGTCGCATCTTCTATCGTGAGCTGCTGCCATGGTTACAGGAATCGGGTAAAACGGTGTTCGCTATTAGTCATGACGATCACTACTTTATTCACGCCGATCGCTTGCTGGAGATGCGCGAAGGTCAACTAAGTGAGTTAACCGGTAACGAACGCGAGATGGCAACGCTGGATGCGGTGCAACGTACCGATACCGGCCATTAACGCCAGCCGGGAAAGCTTAGCAAAAACCCTTATTGGGCAAGAAGTTGCGGAGTGAGTAAAGTCACTCCCAGCAGAAATCCTCGTTTCTGCGTCCCTGGAACACTTTTCTGTCGTCTTATGTTGTCACCGGCTCAGGTTTATTTCTGAGCCGGTTTTTTATTTTGTCGGGAGCGGATGCGTCAGCAGCGTAATCACGCGATCTCCAGCCAGCCAAAAACGCGCCTGCAGCAGCGCTTTGGTGGTGAAATACTCATCAAAATCCTGACACAACCGCAGCGTTGCAAGGCCTTGCTGCACGTCCAGTTCCAGCACTTCCGCCTGAAGAAAATCCATTGGCTGATGCAATTGCGGCCACAGCGCTTTGTACACACTCTCTTTCAATGAAAACAGCAGTGTAGCGGCCTGGGCAAAGGGCATAGGCCGCGCCAGCAGGCGCTGTTTTTCCGCCGGGCTCATCAACATCCCAGCGGTTTCATCGGCGGTTTCCTCCGCCATAATCTGCTCAACATCCACACCCACGCACAGTGGCTCGCGCGTCGCAGCCATCACCGCAACGCTGTGCGTATGCGACAGCGACGCCTGAATGCCGGCGGGCCACAACGGTGAACGATCGGGCGCATTACACAACACAAAGTGCGGTAAACCGAAGTGCGCAAAGTTTTGCTGCACCAGCCAGCGACTCGCCAGATGCTCGGCTTTGCGTTTCGTCACCGCGCTCTGTAGCGACGCGGGCAGCGGCAGTTGCCACGCCTGGTGCAATTCAGCATGCCAGTGATGTTGATCGAATTCGCACCAGGCGATCGGCAATGTATCCAGCGACATGCCAGCAGCGCGGATAAACGGGGAAGAGGGCAGGGCAAGCGGCGTTTCAGAGGCGAACATAAAAAATCACGGCTGACGGAAAACGTAGTTTTACCAGCCAGCCGGATGGAGAGCAAGCCAAAGGGGCTCGCCTACTTTTAGTTATTTGGCGGAATAGCCATGCCTTTAATCTGCACCACGAAGTGCTGATGGCCTTTGGTGATGCGCGCACCGCGATCGCACCAGCGCGAGGCGAGACGGAAGAAATCGTCGCTGCCGATATCGTAAGCCAGTTCAACTTTATTGATACCCGAGTGCAGGAGTTCTTCCGCATCCTGCAGGTTTTTTGCTTTGATGACCATAATGGTTTCCATCGAAAAAACAAGAGCCCTAAGAGTAAGAGAAGTCTGTGACAGTTTTGTTTCAATTTGATGAAGCGCTGTAACATTTATCCAGAAATGTGATCTGGCTCGGGTTGAGTTGCTTTCGGTAAGTTACTGATTAAAAGCCAATAATCAGCATTTCTTTGGCGATAATCTGAGAATGCTTTATTGCATGGAAAACATATGAAATCGCCAGACTTTATATTCTGCCTTTACTTCCAACACATATGAATTACCATATGTAATAGATTTTTACTGGAACCTGGCCCAATGCTCCCTGTTCAACTTTTCAAACTGCTTGCCGACGAAACGCGTACGACCATCGTTTTATTATTACGAGAAGCCGGAGAGCTGTGTGTCTGCGATCTCTGCACCGTTACCCAACAATCACAGCCAAAGATTTCACGCCACATTGCCTTGCTGCGCGATGCTGAGCTGATTCTGGATCGACGTGAAGGCAAGTGGATACACTATCGCCTTTCTCCGCATATGCCGGCCTGGGCTGCATCGATTATCGATACGGCCTGGAATAGCCAGCGTGAGGAAGTGCGTGAGTCGCTGAAGAACGCCGCTGCTACGGGTTGTGAATAATCATTAAACACATTCGATTATTCGAATGCATTGGAGGCGTGATGTTTCTGGCAGGCGCAATATTTGTTTTGACCATCGTGTTTGTCATCTGGCAGCCGCGCGGCCTGAGCATTGGCTGGACAGCAACGATAGGGGCTTTACTGGCGCTGGTGACCGGCGTTATCCAGTTAAACGATATTCCCGCGGTGTGGCATATCGTCTGGAATGCGACAGCGGCTTTTATCGCCGTCATTATCATCAGCCTGTTGCTGGACGAATCCGGTTTTTTTGAGTGGTGCGCTTTGCACGTAGCGCGCTGGGGAAGTGGGCGAGGGCGGCTGCTTTTCACCTATATCGTGTTGCTCGGTGCATGCGTTGCCGCGCTTTTCGCCAATGATGGTGCGGCTCTGATATTGACGCCGATCGTCATCGCAATGCTGCTGGCACTGGGCTTTAGTAAAGGTGCAACGCTGGCTTTCGTCATGGCAGCAGGATTTATCGCCGATACCGCGAGTTTGCCGCTGATCGTATCCAATCTGGTTAACATCGTTTCCGCAGATTTCTTCAAATTGGGATTCAACGCTTACGCGGCGGTGATGGTTCCGGTTGATATTGCCGCTATTATCACCACGCTGATAGTGCTGCACCTTTTCTTTCGCAAAGACATTCCCGTCAGCTATGAGGTTTCACGCCTCAAACTACCAGCTGAAGCCATAAAAGATCCCGCTACCTTTAAAGCCGGTTGGCTGGTGCTGTTGTTGCTATTGGTGGGATTTTTCCTGCTGGAGCCGCTGGGCATTCCAGTCAGTGCTATCGCCGCACTGGGCGCGTTAATTCTGTTTATCGTTGCCAAAAGAGGTCAGGCGATTAACACCGGTAAAGTGTTACGCGGCGCGCCCTGGCAGATCGTGATTTTTTCGCTCGGCATGTACCTGGTAGTTTATGGCCTCAAAAATGCTGGGCTGACGCAACATCTCTCTGACTTACTCAACCTCATTGCCAGCCACGGCTTATGGGCCGCCACCTTGGGTACCGGTTTGGTGACGGCGCTGCTTTCTTCAGTAATGAATAATATGCCAACGGTGCTGATTGGTGCGCTGTCGATTGATGCCAGCAGTGCGCAGGGCGTGATAAAGGAAGCGATGATTTATGCCAATGTTATTGGTTGCGACCTGGGGCCAAAAATTACGCCGATTGGCAGTCTCGCCACGTTGCTATGGCTGCACGTACTCGACCAGAAGAACATCAACATTAGCTGGGGTTATTACTTCCGCGTGGGTGTCGTGATGACATTGCCCGTGCTGCTCGTCACCCTTAGCGCGCTGGCCCTGCGCCTAACGTTGTCCCATTAGGAAGAGAGCACCATGACTGACATCACCATTTATCACAATCCCGCTTGCGGCACTTCGCGCAACACGCTGGCGTTAATACGCAATAGCGGCGTTGAACCTACCGTTATTCTTTATCTTGAGACGCCGCCAAATCGTGAGCAACTTAAGGCGTTGATTAGCGCGATGGGGATCGATGCGCGCGCTTTATTACGCAAAAATGTCGAACCCTACGAAAAATTGGGTTTGGCTGAAGAGCGTTTTAGTGACGAGCAACTCATCGAGGCGATGTTGAATTATCCCATCCTGATTAACCGTCCGATTGTTGTCTCCCCGCTGGGAACGCGTTTGTGCCGGTCTTCAGAAGCCGTGCTCGATATTCTTCCCGATGCGCAGCAGGGCGAATTCAGCAAGGAGGATGGTGAGAAGGTGATAGATCAGCAGGGAAATCGAATCGTTTAGACCGAATTAGAAACAATAAAAAAGCAGCCATAAGGCTGTTTTTTTTGGATTTTGGTTGGCACGAGAGGACTTGAACCTCCGACCTCGGACACCTCATATGCTTTGGGCGTTTCCATCATATAGCCAAGATGGCAAAGTGAGTAAGGGTGATGAGAATGTTTCTATAGTAGAGATATTAGTGTGATTAAGATCAAATTTCCGACAATTGAGAAGTGTATAAATACGTCAACTTATTATTCGCTACGAATAAACCGAGCTCTGACGAGATTTTCAATTCGGAAATTAACTAATGAAAAATACTATGCTTGCTTTACTGGTAATGAGTTCATTTTCTACCGTGGCTGCTGACTTATCTCAGGCACAGGAAGCAGTAAGCCACACAGACCGCATGAGCGAATCAGTTAATGCCTCTCACACTAACGGCTATGGCTATGCAGGAGATAGCAACAGTGCTATCAGTACGGCTATCGGTGCTGAACAAGCACAAGCCCACGCCGATCTAAACAGTGCTGAAATGAATGCACAGCGCCAGACGGCAATTAATAACGCGGTTAACGCTGCTGATAATGCGCAAAGTGCAATTGATGCAGGTACCAAAGGTGTTGCATTAGCTCAAATGAACCAGACCCGCACACAACAACAGACAGATGCTTTAAACGCTTCGCAACAGGTGAATGATTACGGCGTTAAAGGTAGCCCTAATCTTACTTCTCAGGTTTCAGGGGATTCAGTAAGTGTAAGTCCTATGAAGGATGCAACGGTATCCAATCCAGGTATTAGCGGCACATCATACCGCTTAAGCATTACCTCAAAACAAATGAAAACGGCTGGATATGGCTCAATCAATGTAGCAGTCTCAAGCCTCAAACCTTCTGCAGCGATCAGCATTACAACTAATGGGATAACTAAAACCACTACAGCGGGTGAGGTGGCAAAAGTAAATCCTAACGTACAAGTATCAGTCCCGCACGTTCCCGCGTTTCAGGTTAATACGGGCAAAGGTTCCAAAAATGATAAGGCTTCATCACATTCTTTTGGCGGTAGCGGTAATGGTGCTAATAATGCTGCTAACACTAATAGCGCTCACGGCTTAGGCGGTGGGCCGCATATTGGTGGCGGTTCAGCGATGGGCGGTGGATTCCACGGTAGCTGGTAAGCGAGAAAATTCAGATATGAAAAAGGGATTATCTCGAAAGATAATCCCTTTTTTCGAAAGGATTTTGGTCGGCACGAGAGGATTTGAACCTCCGACCCCGGACACCCCATGACCGTGCGCTACCAGGCTGCGCTACGTGCCGAACGTGGAAGAATATTACTGTTTCTACGCACGATTGCAATATGAGCAGCATTTAACTGCCTCATAATTAATCAGTTTGCGACGAAACGCTTCTCTTCTGTCAGCACCTGCAGCAACAACGCCAGCTGCGGTTTATGATCTTTCAGTTTGTTACCCTGTGCATCGTAAGCGCTGTAGCTGCCATTATTATTCAGCTCCAGCGTCACGGTTGGCGTGGTCACTACCAGCTTGCCATCTTCGCTGCTCGCCACCCAATCGTGGCTGCGTTGTGCGGCAAACAGATCTTCACCCTGCGAGAAGTTAGCGGGATTAGTGCGCACGTGCAGTAAACGCTGCATCAGCGTGGTCATCACATCCTGCTGATCGGTCAGGCGATCGATGGTTTGCGCTGGCGTATTCGGCCAATGCACCACCAGCGGCACCTGTAACGTCGCACGGTTACCTGGATTGTCATCGTTGCTATCCAGATTGACCGCACGCTGCGCCGTGATCACCACCACGGTATTTTTCAGCAAATCGCGATCCTGCAAGGTTTGCAGCACCGCCTTAATCTGCTCGTCGACACCGCTTGCCTGACGCGTATAGCTACGCTGGCGCGCTTTTAGGTTGTCGCCATTGACCGTCACACCGTTAAGGGCAATCCACGAGAACCACGGCGCATTGTTTGATTTGTGGCCATTGAGCCAGTTCTGCCACTGCGTCACCGTGGTGCTATTCGGTTGGGTATCGGCCTGCGGCAGCGAGTAATCGGCTAACAAAGCCTGACGATACAGCGGTTGGCTGAAGCCGTCCGATGAGAACAAGCCAAACTGATAGCCTTGCGCGTTAAGCGCATTCAGCAGCACGGAAGGCGTACGCGACGCTAACACGCCATCCATATAGCTGGAAGAGATGCCGTAAAACAGGCCAAATAACCCTTTTTCCGGCTGTAGCCCCGCGCTGAAATGCTGGGTGAAGCGCACGTTCTCACTGGCGAATTGATGAAGCGACGGCAGCGCTTTTTCCACCGTGGCGTTGTTCAGACCATCAACAGTTAGCACCAGCAGATTGTGGCGCGTACCGCCATCGCGGAAGGTAATGTCACTCAGTGGATACTGTACTGACAACGCTTCCGGATCACCCTGTTGCACCAGACGGCGCTGATACTCTTGCGCATCCAGCAAACCGTGACGCTCAAGGAAGCGACGCGCGGTCATTGGATAGGAGAGTGGCAGGTTAGCGCGCTGCATGGTAATTGGGCGATAGAAATTGGCATCGGCCCAGATATAGAGCAGATGACTGGCGAAGAAGGCGCTGATAAACAGCGCAGCCAGCGGTTTGCCGAACGAGCGCCGATTAAGGCTGCGCAGCTTTTGCCAGCTCCAGGTCGCGAACAGCATTTCGACGAGGAAAATCAGCGGCACGCTGATAAACATCAGCTGCCAGTCGCGCGCCATCTCGCTTTGATCAGGGTTTATCACCAGCTCCCACACCACCGGATTGAGGTGCAAGTGGAAGCGGCTGAACACCGCGCTGTCGACCATAATCAACGTCAGCCCGGCGGTGGCGACAATCGCCGACAACACCCTAAGCAATCGCTGTGACATCACCACGAAAGTGAGCGGGAAGATGATGAGCAGATAACCGGCGAAGACGATGAAACTGAAATGACCGATCCAGCTGGTATAGGCATAGATACGTCCCGCGAGTGACGCGGGCCAGTCGGCGACCAACAGGTAGCGGCTGCCTAAAATTAACGCGAAGATAATATTAAACAGGGCAAACCAATGCCCCCAGCTGATCATCTGGGAGACTTTTTCACGGTAGCGCTGCCGGTTGGTTACCATATTATGAGGTCAAATCTGCATATTAATGAGCGTTATCATCGCGTACGGATGACTGCAACGCATCCGCGAAAGATCGAGCCAGTGTGCGGCGTTGAGCCGGTGAAACGCTGGTATTGATCAAGTTAGTTACCATGTTACCCAATACCATCAGGGAAAGGTCGGTTGGCGCTTTGTCTTTTTCAAGAATCTGCGCCATCTCTGCGAGGAGCTTTTCCACGCGTTCGTCACTGTAACGGGATGATTGTGGCATATCGTCGTCTAATCAAGGGTGAAAAGGCGGTATATTACCGTAACAACGCATTTTTTTCCGCAATTTTATCGCAAGCAGAGCGATCAGTTTGTGCTGGCAGTTGAAAGCGGCTGCGGGCGGTGTTTGAATACGCGCCTGAGCTAAAAGGAGAGTCTACCATGAGTCTGGATATCGACCAGATTGCCCTGCATCAGTTAGTTAAACGTGATGAAAACCAGCTTGAACTGGTACTGCGCGACACCTTGCTGCCTGCAACCCGCGCGGTTGAAGAGATGGCAGAAGAGCTGCACCGGGTATATAGCGCCAAAAGCAAAGCTTACGGACTGTTTAACGAAGATAGCGAACTGGCCGATGCGTTGCGTAACTGCCGCAAAGGGGAAGATGACTTTCTGGCGTTTAGCCGTGCGGCGACCGGACGTCTGCGTGATGAACTGAGCAAATATCCGTTTGCGGAAGGCGGCGTGGTGCTGTTTTTGCACTATCGCTATCTGGCCGTGGAATATTTGCTGATTGCGGTTCTCAACAGCCAGTCGAGCATGCGCGTTAACGAGCAGCTGGATATCAGCAGCACCCATTATCTTGATATCAATCATGCGGATATTGTGGCGCGTATCGATCTCACCGAGTGGGAAACTAACCCGGAATCCACCCGTTATCTGACCTTCCTGCGCGGTCGCGTGGGGCGTAAAGTAGCGGATTTCTTCATGGATTTCCTTGGTGCTAGCGTCGGTCTGGACACCAAAGCGCAAAACCGTGGGCTGCTGCAAGCGGTTGATGATTACTGCGCCGAATCGGATCTCGATAAAAACGAGCGTCAGAACTATCGTCAGCAGGTTTACAGCTACTGTAACGATCAGCTTCAGGCCGGCGAAGAGATTGCGCTGCACGATCTCTCCAGTGAATTACCGCCGCTGGGAGAAAAAACGTTTCAGGCCTTCACCCAGGAGCAAGGTTACGAGCTGGAAGAGACCTTCCCAGCGGATCGTAGCACCTTGCGCCAGTTGACCAAGTTTGCGGGTAGCGGCGGCGGATTAACCCTGAACTTTGATGCCATGCTGCTCGGCGAACGCATCTTCTGGGATCCCACCACCGACACGCTGACCATTAAAGGCACACCACCGAATTTGCGCGATCAGCTGCAACGCCGCACCAGCAGTAAATGAAAAAAGCCGGGTCACCAAAGTGCCCGGCTTTTCTATTAGAACGAATAGTTTATGCCACTGCTGATGAGAGAATTGGTGCGGAACTTGCCACCAAAGCTATGCTTCGCGCCAATATTCGCTGACCAGTTGTCGCTGATTTTCCCTTCTAAACCCAGATGAACCCGATAACGATTGTCGTCCAGCGCGCCATAAATGCGTCGGCTGTGGCGATCCTCAAGGGTTAGTGAAGAGCCAGAACGGCCCGGTGAAAATTGTTTTTCAACGGTGGCGCTGAATCGCACGCGTGGCAGCAGCGTACCGAGCCCCTGCTTGCTGACTTCAATACCCGGCGCGAGCCCCCACGGCATGGCTGAACTCAGGGCAATGCTGGCCTCTCTGCTTTCCAGCGTGTATCCCGGTAAATAGCCTGCGCTGGCTTTCAGGTAAGGCGATAGCGTGAAAGACGCATCCAGCAGAGGGTAGGATTTACCCCATTTTGCACTGCCTGCCAGCATATGGCTGGTTTTTGAGGTGCTTTTTACTCCCAATACCGGGTCAAGGTGAATGTCCTGACGCAGATGCAGGTAGCTGGCAGCAAGATCCATAAACCATCCTTCATCGCTCATTCCGCTTGCATACAGGCCCAGAGTGCTCAGTTTATGGCTAATGCTGGCTTCGTCCCCGGCATTTCCCTGGCTGTAACTGGCGGTCACGCCATAAAGCCAGGCATCCGCTTGCGCATCGGCGCCGATCTCTAGCCTGCTGTCTTTTAACGTTACGCTATCCATTCTGCCGCGATTTTGGCTGAGGCTGGCCCATGCGCCGCTATTTTCATGGTTACCGCGCAGGAGCTGAGCGCGATCGTTCAGCATATTGCTGATTTCACTGAACAGGTAGTGGCGCGAAGCGAGCAGGGCGCGCGTACTCTGCACCAGCGGCTGATTATCAATGATCTCAAACCAGTCTTCTGCAGTACCCGGATTTGGCGTGATCTCGGGCTCAGGTTTCACTTCAGGCTCAGGCTTAACTTCCGGTTCAGGCGTAATGTCGGGTTCGGGATGAGTCTCCGGATCGGGGTCATTTATCGGATCGGGTGGTAACACCGGATCAGGCGTTTTGGCAATGATCCATTTCACGCGACCATTCTCTTCCACAACCTGATAATCAGCGGTATAGAGCGAGAACCCGCGTTTGACCGGAGGTAGCGTGAAATAGTCGTGCGCGGTTCCGGCGGGCGCGTTCACCAGCACGATCTCTTTCGCGATGCGGTTGGGGAAGGTTTCACCCAGCATAAAGCCAAGATCGAGGGTGTTGCTGCCGCCCTGCACGCTGGACCCAATGTATAAACTGTCGCTGATGGCGGACTGTGGCGCGATGCCGAAACCAAGCTGCAGATGATTTGCCGTCAGATGTTCCACAGAGAGCAGCTTCGGCGTCCAGGCCATTTCATCTGCAGAAAGAAGCGAGATGATACCGCCTTTACCTGCATCCATCCGATGCACGCGGCTGTTACCATTCATATTCCAGAATGTTTCACTGCTCAGGGTGACTCTCGCTGAGTGACTGTCGTTGATGTGGCCGTGGTAATCGACTTTGCCAAGATGAAGCATTGCGTTATCGCCCAGCGTGATATTGCCCTCAACCGAGCTGGCGGGAAGGAAACGCAACTCTTCCGCGTTTCGCTGTGCAACTTTGCAGCTGCCCTTAGTGCTTTGCACCGGCGAGGTGCAGCGTAAAATTTGCTGCTCATCAGCAGCGTCGGGATGGTAGCCAAGGATAACCTGGCTGTTGTCGCCCGCCTGGATATCGGCTTTAACCTGCGCGTATTCACCGACCTGTAAACGTGCATTGTCATTGACTACAATGTTATTGGCGGTGAAAGAGGAAGTGTACCAATCGTTGTCAATGATCAGGCCGCCGGCATGAGGAACGGGTTGCCCGGACAGCAGAAGAGTCCCCTTATTGACGCTGATATTTCCATTTAAATGGATATTACCGGTCAGTGCGAAATGTGTATTTCCACTCTCCGGAGATAAATTCACATCTAATGCACCATTATTTTTATCCGACGAGCGCGTGCCAATGTCTCCGCGGAAAACTAAATCATTTAACTGCGATAGTCGATAATCGACGGCTTGAACCAGATCATATCCCAGATACTTCCAGTCTTCATTGTCCTGCTGATTTGTGGGGAAGTACCAATACTTCTCTTTTTTTAATTGAAAATACTCTTTACGTTGCGTTCTCGAATTATAATATTCATAAATATCACCAATATTACCAATGTCGACACTGCTCCAGGTGTTAATGTTGATATCGCTACGTGAGTACCCTGTAAGCGTTAGACTGGCCGAGGTTAACTCACTCTGATTGATCACTGCCGCACCGCTATCCGTGTGATTAATCTTTCGCATTATGAGATTATTACCACTAAGATCCAATGTCCCCCCACGATAACCAAAATAAATGTTATCAGGATTAACCTGGTCTTCGCTCGCTAAAATAACGGTAGGCCGACCGCTCGCTAAATACAGTCGAGAAAATGCCTGGCGATTTCCTTGCGCATCTTTTTGTTGATCCAGAATAACGGTGCCATCGCCGATATTCAGTCCGCCTTCATTCACACCTGTAGCATTAATATGTAAGACGCCACCGCCAATTTTGTGTAAATCATCATCTTTGAGTCCATTCACTTGCCAGATGACTTTTTTCCCTTCATCGATTTCAACGCCGCCGCCCACCCAGGTTGCGCCCACATTCTCTGCAGATTTCAGTGTGTAGTTATTAGAAAACTGTAGTTTTCCTGCTCCCAGATTGACAGCCTCATTAAGAATAATGTCTCCGCCCGCGCCGTTAAAGCGAATATCTTTGGTTGCATCAAGTTCAATAAGGCTGGCTTTGCCTGGCGCCAAATGACGATATGTGTTGTCTAAACCTTGCCAACCCCAGTTTTTACTACCCTGAACCAGCTTATCTGCATTCCAGTAAATTGGGCCATTATTCGCAAAATCAGTGACATCGGGAGAGATATTGTTGGCAATAATCCCATTGAAATATTCTTCATTAAAACGTGTTGAGATAACTTTGCGACCATAAGGCGTTGCGCTACCATAACCACCATAATGTACACCAGCGAGTTTCCATTTTTTATCAACATTGTCGTAGACGTAAATAGGGCTGCCACTGTCACCGCCGCCGGTTGATATTGATAAAGCGGATGAATATTGATGGCCAGGTTCATATTGAATCCAATAGAAATCGTCATTTTTTTCTTTGTTGAAGGTAATGGTGTCAATATTAATTGTTCCACCCGCTAACCATTTATAGGCACTGGCCAGGAACTCTTTCTCAGTGAGGTCATTTGTGACCTGTGTCATTTCACCAGCACCCGCGCGCACATAAGCAATATACCGAGAGCCATGTCCTTTCTGAAGCTCATTACGTTCCACATAATCTATTGGCGCTACTTCGGTTACAACTTTGTTTAACCGTGGCAGAATATTATCCTGAACGGCGGATTGATTGCGGTTAATAAAAAGATAACGGGAGGAATAAGCAGAAGGACCGCCAAAAGAAACGCTACCCAAAGCGGTTACGTGCCGTGTGGTGGTTACATAGGATGGATTAATTAATGTGGCAAACCCGCGACGAGATACACTGCTAAGGTCGGGCATGGCAAAATCAAGATAACCACTCAGCTCGCCATCTTTTTTAAAAATGGGAATATTGCTTAAGCCGACATGATATTTACCCATATTTTCGGCAAAATCACGGTATTCTTGCACGTTAATGTCATGACGCATTACGCCCGCATAGCCAGAAAATGAGATGAGTATGATGCCATAGCCCAAGGCAGGTATTTTTTTCACTTGAAGTCCTTGCAGACAAATTCTGGAGAAATGTTAAAACGGCATTCTCCATGGTTTGTGAAAGCTTCACGGTAAAGAACAGTCTCAAATAAACGAAAGCAGAGAGAAATGAAAGACAGGGGTTTTTAGGAAGGGAAGATATCGGGTTATTTTTTATGCCTAAAATAAAAGGGCCGGTTTCGCAACCGGCCCTTCTACCTTCAACTTATTCAGCGATTAAGCGCGAACGAAGTCGATGTGGAACAGTTTTGGCTTGAACGGATGACGCTGTACCGCCTGAGCTTTAACTTTAACTTCTTTGCCATCAACCGCGATGGTCAGCACTTCGCTGTAGAACTCAGGTTTAACCTGTACGTTCATCACTGCATCGTGGTCGAGTTCGATAGCAATTGGTGCTTCATTTCCGCCATAGATGATGGCTGGGAATTTGTTTGCTACACGCAGGCGGCGGCTCGCACCCTTACCCTGGTCTTTACGTACTTCAGCGTTAATAGTGAACATTTGATGTCTCTTCAATAGTTCCTGCTACAGGCGACCCAGCAACAGGACGGTTATTCAAACTGCTTTTACGGATGCAAAAGCGGGCGGCATTATAGCCCCAATGATGCTGCAGGGGCAAATGATTCCGCCGCTTAACGCAGCTCATTGGCACGGCGATAACGGCCCTGATAATCAAACATTTTTTCGCGAATCTGCCAGAAATGGCCTTTTGCGCGTGCCACCACAAAGTCCGGATGACGCAATAAAGGCTGTAAGGCGATGACATCCGCTGCGGTTTGCCAGCCAAGTTCCACGCCCGGCGCGCGCTGATGCGGGCGCATAAACAGCTGCTCAAAGGCTTTGCGTTGTGCTGGCGTTTGCAGGCGAAAACGCTCGCTGACGCTGGTGCCATCTTCATCGAAATAGGTGGCTTTCAGCCATTCGCCTTTATCATCGCGTCCTTGCTCCAGCGTCATGCCGGCGCAGCGCAACACGCGCGCATCTTTCAGTTTCAGCGCCGCTTTCAGCATGTCATCCGGATCGACCAGAATTTTGTCGCATTGATGGCAGCGTCGCGCGGCGATGTCATTCTCGGCGCCGCAATCCGGGCAGCTTTTGAAGCGAAAGCGATAATCACACTGTTCGCGCTCGCCTTCATCATCTTCCAGTACGCCCTGACAGCGGCGGCCAAAATGCTCGATGATGTGTCCATCTTCGGTGGTTTTGCCCCAGAAGGTATTGGCGAAACCGCAGGCGGGACAAAAAACCTGCACCGGCTGATTGTCGCTGGCCCCTTTCGGCGCGCCGACTTCGGGGGTGAAAAGATCGTGTGGATTACCGGCGTAATCCAGCACCAGACAATCGGTTTTGCCGGGTGACAAGCGTAAACCGCGACCGACGATCTGCTGGTAGAGGCTAACGGATTCGGTAGGGCGCAAAATGGCGATCAAATCCACGTGGGGCGCGTCAAAGCCAGTGGTCAGAACGGCAACGTTGACCAGAAACTTCAGCTGCTGCGCTTTAAATGCACCAATCAAGCGGTCACGATCCTTTACTGCCGTTTCCGCCGAGACCAGCGCGCTGTTTTCAGGCAGCAGCGTGAGGATTTCACGGGCATGTTCCACGGTGGAGGCAAACACCATCACGCCACGGCGATCTTCAGCAAACTCAATAATCTGGCGAATAATATGCGGCGTTACGCGATGCTGTTGTTTCAGCTCGCGGTTGAGATCGGCTTCGCTAAACAGGCCATTATTTTGCGGGATCAGGCGGCTGAAATCGTACTGTACCACCGGCATATCTAAGCGCTCCGGCGGCACCAGAAAGCCATGTTTGATCATATAGCGCAGCGGCAGCTCATAAATGCAATCGCGGAACAGTGCTTTCTCATCGCCGCGCACCATGCCGTGATAGTGGAATTGGTAGATCCAGCCTTTGCCGAGACGGAAGGGCGTGGCGGTCAAACCCAACAGGCGCAACTGCGGATTGTGCTGCCGCAGGTGGGCGAACAGCAGCTGATACTGGCTCTCTTCGTTATCACTGATGCGGTGACACTCATCAACGATCACCAGTGAAAAGGCGCTATCGAAGCGGTTGAGATTGCGCGCTACCGACTGCACGCTGCCAAACACCACTTTGCTTTCGCTCTGCTTGCGTTGCAAACCCGCGGCGAAGATGTCTGCTTCAAGTCCATAAGCCTGATATTTGCTGTGATTCTGCTCCACCAGCTCTTTGACGTGAGCCAGCACCAATACCCGTCCACGCGCTAGCCGCGCCAGTTCAGCAATCACCAGACTCTTACCCGCACCGGTCGGCAGCACAATCACCGCAGGCGTGGTATGGCGACGAAAGTGGTTGAGGGTGGCGTCAACCGCCTCTTGTTGGTATGGGCGCAGGGAGAATGACATTGGGGCAAACTTTTTTCTGGAACGGACGCGCATTATGCCATGAAAGCCAGTTAAACGCAGGTTCACTACTGTTAGCACTCTAAGGATCAAGCTATACTGCCCACACTTTCTTAACGGACAAAAACACCGTTTCAGTTTCCCCCGCAGTAACAGGCAAAACGAATTCATGCGACTCGAAAAATTCATATCTCAGCAACTGGAAGTTAGCCGTGCTATCGCCGGACGCGAAATCCGCGCCAAAAAAGTCACCATTAACGGCGAAGTTGTGCGCGATGCGGCATACAAAGTACAGCCAGACGATGAAGTCGAATACGACGGCAATCCGCTGGTGGTGCAGCAAGGACCGCGCTATTTCATGCTGAATAAGCCGCAGGGTTACGTCTGCTCAACCGACGATCCCGATCATCCCACCGTGCTGTTCTTTATCGAAGAACCCGCGGCGTTCAAGCTGCATGCGGCGGGCCGTCTGGATATCGACACCACCGGTTTGGTGCTGCTGACCGACGATGGCCAATGGTCACACCGCATTACCTCCCCGAAGCATCACCTGGAAAAAACCTATTTGGTGGAAGTGGAGGAGCCAATCGATCCTGTCCTGGTTGAGAAGTTCGCTGCGGGTGTACAGCTGCACAATGAAAAAGAGCTCACCAAGCCGGCCGTGCTAGAGATTCTCGATGAGAAAGCCGCCCGTTTGACTATCAGCGAAGGGCGTTACCATCAGGTCAAACGCATGTTTGCGGCGATGGGTAACCATGTCTCAGCGCTGCATCGCGAACGTATTGGTGACATCGAGCTGGATGAAGATCTCGGCGAAGGTGAATATCGTGAACTGACCCAGCAAGAGGTCGACAGCATCGGCCTGCCAGAAGAACTCAAACAACGTAAATAGCGGGAGAACGCGGTGCGCAAGGAAAAGAATTCACCGGTCGGTTTAGTGGTCATCCTCGGATTGCTGGCAATGCTGATGCCGCTCTCTATCGATATGTATCTGCCGGCCATGCCGCAAATCGCCCATGAGTTTGCGGTTTCAGCGGGCAGTGTGCAGATGACGCTCAACCTTTACATCCTCGGTTTCGCCATTGGCCAGTTAGTTTATGGTCCACTGGCAGACAGCTACGGACGTAAACCGGTGATTGTGCTGGGAACGCTAATTTTTGCCTGCGCCGCCGCGGCTTGCGCGCTGTCACAAACCATCGATCAGCTGATCTTTATGCGCTTCCTGCACGGCTTATCGGCCGCCGCTGCCAGCGTGGTGATCAACGCCTTGATGCGCGACACCTACTCGAAAGAGGACTTCTCGCGCATGATGTCATTCGTGATGCTGGTGACCACCATCGCGCCGCTGCTGGCACCGATTATCGGTGGCTGGCTGCTGTTGCTGTGGAACTGGCACGCTATTTTCTGGACGCTGGCAGGTGCCGCGCTGTTCACCACCATGCTGGTCGTGACGCAAATTCGTGAAACGCTCAAGCCCGAACAGCGCCAGCGCTTTCATCTGCGGACCACGTTGGGCAACTTCGTGGCGCTGGTGCGCCACAAACGCGCCTTCAGTTACATGCTGGCGAGCGGTTTCTCCTTTGCCGGATTATTCACCTTCCTCAACGCCGGTCCGTTTGTCTACATCGAAGTAAACCACGTTTCCCCGCAGAACTTTGGCTATTACTTTGGCCTGAACGTGGTGTTCCTGTTCGTGATGACGTTGATCAACAGCCGCGCCGTGCGCCGTTTTGGTCCGGTGAAAATGTTCCGCATGGGATTGTTGATTCAGTTCGCGATGGGCGTTTGGCTGCTGATTTCCAGCGCGCTGGATTTAGGCTTCTTGTCGCTGGTGTTTGGCGTGGCGATGTTTATTGGCTGCGTCTCGACGGTGTCGTCGAATGCGATGGCGGTGATTCTGGATGAGTTTCCGCATATGGCGGGCACCGCTTCCTCGCTGGCGGGAACGCTGCGTTTTGGTGTCGGTGCTTTAGTCGGCGCGCTGCTCTCATTAGTCAGCATTAACAGCGCGTGGCCGATGGTTGCCACCATTGCGCTGTGCGCCACAATTTCGATTGTGCTGTTCACCTATGCTTCGCGGCCTCAATAGCCAGCGTGACATCCCCAGGGTCGTCATAAATGGCGACCTGGCCTCTCTTAATTCTTCTCCCTCACTCGCTAATCCCCATTCATTCGTTATGCTTAATGTTTCCATTATGTGAAAATTTAGAGATAAAAAAGTAACGATAATGCGTCTAAAATGATTGTTAACCGCAGCCGAACACGGTAAACATAGGCATAAATGTGAGAAGCCTCGCAAATTATAAATTGGCTACACGCTTTGTGCTTAATACGAGAAGGCAGACTGAATTGGTATTCAGAGCTAATCAGGTTGGGATTCACCACGTTTTGCCGTCGTCGTGAATAAAGTTAACGTCTCTGGGGGCCGTATAACTATGCTGCAACTTTCCGTTGTGCATCGCTTGCCACAACATTATCGCTGGTCGCTGGAACATGCGGGTGAAATTGTGCGTCAGGAAGCAGCGAATGGCGTGCATGCCGAAGATTTAGTGGTGCTGCGCCTGCTGAGTCATGATGGTCATCCGGCGCTGGAAATTCTGCACCAGCTGAAGGAGACGCTGGCGCAGATTCAGGTCGAGTGCAAAATCGCCGAGTGTGAAGGGCAGCCTTGCCTGCTGATTCAACGTGATGACGAAAGCGCGACCAACTGCTGCCTGAAAAATCAGGGTGTCGCTATCGCCGAAACCTTTGATGGTCACTGACTTAGATCTTTTCCCTGCGCAGACGCCAGTAGCTGCCGCGTGTAATCGGCTGCTGGTGCGTTAAACAGCGTTTCGCAATCACCTTGCTCCACCACTTCACCCTGACGCAGCACAATCAGCTGATGACAGAGCGCGCGCACCACCTGCAAATCATGGCTGATAAACAGATAGGCGAGCTGATGCTGCTGCTGCAAACGGCGCAGTAAGGTGAGAATTTGCTTCTGCACCGAGCGGTCCAGCGACGAGGTGGGTTCATCCAGCACAATCAGCTGCGGCTCAAGGATCAACGCGCGGGCGATGGCGACGCGCTGGCGCTGACCGCCTGAAAACTCCGCCGGATAGCGCGAGCGGCTGTCGGCATCGAGCCCCACTTCCTGCATCACCGCAATCACTTTGGCTTCCTGCTCCGCACTGCTCAGTTCCGGGCGATGCACCGCTAAACCTTCCGCAATCACCTGTTGCACCGTCATGCGCGGATTGAGCGAAGAATTGGGATCCTGAAACACCACCTGAATGCGCTGGCGCAGCGGCAATAATTGCTTTGGCGACAGCTGATGCAGCGGCTGATCGTCAAACCAGATCTCACCGCGCGCGCTAATTAAACGCAGCAGCGCCAAGCCCGTTGTACTCTTGCCCGAGCCCGATTCGCCCACCAGTCCGAGGCTTTCGCCACGCCGCAGGGTAAAGCTAAGATCCTTCAGCGCCATCTTCTCTGCCACAGTGCGACGCAGCAATCCCCGCCGGATCGGGAAACCAACCTGTAAATTCTTCACCTGTAACAGCGGTTGCGCATCCAGCAGCGGCACCGGTTCGCCATCCGGCTCGGCGGCGATCAGTTCGCGCGTATAGGGCTGCTGCGGCTGGCTGAACAGCATATCGCAGCGATTGTGTTCCACAGCGCGGCCATTGCGCATCACCGTGACGCTGTGCGCCAGCTGACGCACGATATTGAGGTTATGGGTGATGAACAGCATGCCCATATTGAGTTCACGCTGCAGTTCGCGCAGCAGCTGCAGAATCTGCGCCTGAACCGTCACATCCAGCGCGGTGGTCGGTTCATCGGCGATCAGCAGCTTCGGCTGGGTTAGCAGCGCCATGGCGATCATCACGCGCTGTCGCTCACCACCAGAAAGCTGGTGCGGAAAATCCTGCAAGCGCGATGCCGCATGGCGAATGCCGACGCGATCCAGGCAGCTCAGCATTTCGCCACGTGCGGCTTCGCGCCGCATGCCGCGATGCACCGACAGCACTTCATACAGCTGCTTCTCCACGTTATGCAGTGGATTGAGCGACACCATCGGTTCCTGAAAAATCATTGCCATCTGGTTGCCACGCAGCCCGCGCAAGGTGCGTTCGCTGGCCTGCAAAATATCCTGGCCGTTAAACAAGATTTCGCCTTGCGGATAGTTGACCGGCGGCTGCGGCAATAAGCGCATGATCGACAGCGCAGTCACGCTTTTACCGGAACCGGATTCGCCCACCAGCGCCAGCGTTTCGCCGGCGTCAATCTGCAGCGAAATGTCTTCTACCACGCGGCGATCCTGAAAGGCCACCGCCAGATGATTCACCGTTAACAGGCTCATTTAGCGTCCTCGGCTCGGGTCAAAGGCATCGCGTACCGCTTCGCCGATAAATATCAGTAACGACAGCAGCAGGGCGAGGGCAAAGAAGCCCGCCAATCCCAGCCACGGCGCCTGTAAATTGTTTTTGCCCTGTAACAGCAGCTCGCCAAGCGAGGGCGATCCCACCGGCAAACCAAAACCCAGGAAGTCCAGCGAAGTTAGCGTGGTGATTGAGCCGCACAGGATAAATGGCAAAAACGTCAGCGTGGCGACCATGGCGTTGGGCAGCATGTGGCGCAGCATAATGCGGCTATCGCTGACGCCGAGCGCGCGCGCCGCACGGATATAATCGTAGTTACGTGCGCGCAGGAATTCGGCGCGCACCACGCTTACCAGGCTCATCCAGCCAAACACCACTGTCACCAGCAGCAGCCACCAGAAGCCGGGCTGAATCACGCTGGAGAGCAGAATCAGCAGGAACAGCGATGGCATGCCGGACCACACCTCAATCAGGCGTTGACCCACCAAATCGATGCGGCCGCCAAAGTAGCCTTGCACCGCGCCAACCACGATGCCAATCACGCTGGAGAACAGCGTCAGCATGATGCCGAACAGCAATGAGATGCGCGTGCCATACAGCAAGCGTGCCAGCACATCGCCACCGTTAGCATCGGTGCCGAGCCAGTTTTGTGTGGAAGGTGGCGAAGGGAAGGGCACATCGGTGGCGAAGTTGATGGTGCTGTCGCTGAAGCGAATCGGTGCCCAGATCGCCCAACCTTGTTGATCGATGCGCTGCTTCAGCCAGGGATCCTGATAATCGGCAGGCGTAGAGAAATCACCGCCGTAATCACTTTCGCTGTAGTTGAACAGCAGCGGCACATACCAGCGCTGCTGATAATGCACCAGCAGCGGTTTGTCGTTAGCCAGCAGCTCAGCGCCCAGTGACAGAACAAAAATGATCAGGAAAATCCACAGCGACCAGTAACCGCGTCGGTTATGGCGAAAACGCTGCCAGCGCTGCTGGTTAACCGGAGATAAGCGCATCAGCGTCCCTCAAAATCAATGCGCGGATCGACCAGCGTGTAGGTCAGATCGCTAAGAATGTTCATCAGCAGGCCAATCAAGGTGAAGATATAGAGCGTGCCGAACATCACCGGATAGTCGCGCTGAATAGTGGCGTCATAGCCGAGCAGGCCCAAACCATTGAGTGAGAACATCACCTCTATCAACACCGAGCTGGTGAAAAACATGCTGATAAAGGTGGCGGGGAAACCGGCGATCACCAGCAGCATGGCGTTGCGGAACACGTGGCCGTACAGCACGCGCTTCTCATCCAGCCCTTTGGCGCGTGCGGTGACCACATATTGTTTGCGGATCTCATCAAGGAACGAGTTTTTAGTCAGCATGGTCAGCGTGGCGAAACCGCCAATCACCGTAGCCAGCACCGGCAGCGTGATGTGCCACAGATAATCGCTGATTTTGCTGTACCACGGCAGCGCATCAAAATGCGGTGACGTCAGGCCGCGCAGCGGGAACCAGTCGAAATAGCTGCCGCCGGCGAACAGCACTATCAGCATGATGCCGAACAGAAATGCCGGGATCGAATAGCCAATGATGATAAAAGTGCTGCTCCAGATATCGAAAGCGCTGCCGTTACGCACCGCTTTTTTGATGCCCAGCGGAATTGATACCAGGTAAATGATCAAGGTGCTCCACAATCCCAGGCTGATGGAGACCGGCAAACTCTCTTTGATCAGCTGCAGCACCGATGCGCTGCGGAACAGGCTGTCGCCGAAATCAAAACGGATATAGTTCCACAGCATTTCACCGTAACGCTGCAGCAGCGGTTTATCGAAACCATAGCGATGCTTAATTTCCGCGATCACTTCCGGATCGAGTCCGCGTGCGCCGCGATATTGGCTGTCGCCGGGATTGTCACGCATCAGCGCACCGCGCGCGCCGCTGTCGCCGCCGCCTGAGCCAGGAATGCCGGTGCTGTGACCAAACTGCACGTTGGCTAACGCCTGATCCACCGGTCCACCCGGCGCAATCTGCACAATAAAGAAGTTCAGGGTGATGATCGCCCAAAGTGTCGGGATGATCAGCAGTAACCTGCGAAGAAAATAGGCTGCCAAACCGTGCTCCTCAGCGTCGATTGGCCGGCAATCGCCCGGCTTTGTTCACATCGTACCACCAGTTTTCCAGACCGGTAGCAAACGCGGGTTTAATCTCGGGATGGGAAAACTTGTCCCAATACGCCATGCGATCTTCCGCGCTGTACCACATCGGAATCATGTAGGCATTCCACAGCAGGATGCGATCCAGCGCCTGGCCGAGCGGCAGCAGCGCTTTCTCATCGCCCTGATGCTCAACGATCTGCTGCACAAAATGGTCGACGATGGGATCTTTCACGCGCGGCCTGTTCCAGGAAGAGTCAATAAATTGAGATTGCCAAATCGTTTGCAAGCTGGTCGAGGGCCATGGCATGGCGTAATAGAGCGATGGGATCATGTCGTAGTCGCCTTCGCGCATACGGCGGAGATATTGCGAGCTGTCAATCTGGCGCAGCGAGACCTGGATGCCAAGCCGTTGCAAGCTGTGCTGGAACGGCAACGCCCAGTCGTTTTGCGTACCGCTGCGCATCAGTAATTCGAAACGGAACGGCTGGCCGGATTTCACGTTCACCAATTGCTGATTTCTGATTTCCCAACCCGCCGCTTTCAGCAAGTTCATGGCTTTTAACAGGTTGCCGCGATCGAAACCGCTGCCGTCAGAACGTGGCGGGGCATACTCATTGTTGAACACTTCGGGCGGCAGCTGCGCTTTGTAGGGCGCCAGCAGGATCAACTGCTCGGCTTTGGGATAGCCAAGCGCTGCATATTCAGTGTTCTGGAAATAGCTGCGCGTGCGTTTATAAGCGCCATAGAACAAGGCTTTGTTCATCCACTCGAAATCGAACGCCAGCGTGATGGCTTCACGTACGCGACGATCGGCGAACAGCGGTTTTTCGTTGTTAAATGCCAGCCATTGCGTGTCGGTGGAAACGGTGTTGGGAATGGTCGATTTGACGATGGCGTGACTGTCAAAGTTGCGACCGCGATATTGTGTCGCCCATTTCTTCGCTGAACTCTCTTCGCGCAAATCGTAAGCGCCGGCTTTAAAGGCCTCAAACGCCACGTTGTCATCAAGATAATAGTCATAACGCAAAGTATCGAAGTTAAAACGCCCGCGATTCACCGGCAGATTGGCGGCCCAGTAATCTTTCACCCGGCTGTACTGGATAAACTGACCCGATTTATAGGAGGTGACGCGATAAGGCCCGCTGGCCAGCGGCGGATAACCAATCGGCTCGTTAAACTTTTTGTTTTGCCAGAATTTTTCCGGGATGACCGGCAGCGTTAGCCAGCTGAGAATCCGATCTTTGTCCGGTTTCGGCATGTCGATACGCACGGTGAGACGGTTTAGCGCTTTCACTTGCACGTCACGAAACGCCACGCGGAACTGCGGCACACCTTCCGTCATGAATTTCTGGAAGGTGAAAGCCACATCCTGCGCGGTAATCGGTGTTCCGTCCTGAAACTGTGCATGAGGATTGATCGACACTTCCATCCAGCGATAGTCGTCGGGATAGCGCGCTGATTCCGCGATCAGCGGATAGTAGCTGCCAGGTTCATCATCGGAGGTGGTGAACAAGCCGTCATACAGCGTATCGGTACCGATGCCGGGATTGCCGCGCGAGGCGAAACGGTTGAAGTTGTCGTAGGTGCCCACCACCGCCAGCGTGATTTTGCCGCCTTTGGGCGCGGCGGGATTGGCGTAATCGTAGTGGGTGAAATTCACCGCATATTTCGGCTCGCCCAGTTTAGCGAAGGCATAGCTTTCATTGATGGTGGCGGCATGCAGCGGCGCAATGGCGCTACAAATGAACAACGCTGTGACAAGACGCAGCAGCATAAGTGGGGCGATCTCCTGTGGTATTCCGCACTTTATGGTAGCAGTTTCATGGGGTTCGCGTGATGTTAACTCAGTGCGCGCTGGCGTTGATAATAGCTGACGAGGTTTTCGGGGCGTAACGGACGACTAAACAGATAGCCCTGCAAATGCGTCACGCCGCGATTCACCAGCCACGCCGCCTGATCGCCCGTTTCGACCCCTTCAGCGACGGTTTTGAGATTGAGTTTTTTCGCCAGCAGCAGCACTGCATCAAGCACCGGTGAGGTGACAGTTTCTGTACCAATGCTTTGCACAAAACCGCGATCGATTTTCAGGTAATCGAACGGATATTTTTCCAGATAGATCAGCGCGCTATGCCCGGTGCCGAAATCATCAATCGCTATTTTAAAATTGTTCTCATGTAGCCAGGCGAAGATTTCTCCCGCGCTTTTTTCACCGACCATGCTGCGTTCGGTAATTTCAAACACATAGTTGAAGTGATCGGTGGGCATGATGTTAATCCATGCCTGGACATCGCGCCGGAAGCTCTCTGAAGCGAGATGCAGCGGCGAGAGATTGAGGCTCAGGCGCGTGCCGCGCGGCAGCTGTTTACAGAGAAACTGAGCATCGCGCGCCACCAGCGTGAACAGATGCTGAGTGAGCGGAATAATCAGGTTTTGCGCTTCGGCGTAGCTGATAAAGGCATCCGGCGGAATCATGCCTTCAGTGGGATGCGTCCAGCGCAGCAGCGCTTCCACGCCGTAGGGTTGTCCATCGTGCGCAGTGACCAGCGGCTGGTATTCAACATGAAACTGGCCACGTTTAATGCCCTGCATGATCTCTTTGCCCGGCCGCTGATGTCGCGTCAGCAACAACCCGCTTAGCGCGGAAATCAGCAGTGAGAAGAGTATGCCGGTCAGCAACGTCAGTGAGTAATCGCGTGGCGCTAAGGTGGTGCCAAACAGCACGAAGCGTAGATCGCTGTTATTAAAGGCTATTTCATGTAGCGATGCCGGTAAATCACTCGCGCGTACCACGTTGTTGCTGCCGCTCAACAGCGCTTTGTTGCCGACCACCAGCGCCATGCCAGTGATTTCGGGATGATAAGAGGCCAGCAGCTGATAAGGCGTCAGGCTGATGTTCATGGTGGCGAAAAGGCCGGTCTCGGCTGAACCTGGATTTTTCACCCATAGCACCAGCGCCGGTTTCTTCGGTAGCAATGGCGTGCCTTCAAGCAAGCGCATATCGCGATCGCGTTCCAGTTCAGACTCAGGAGAAATATCGTTGGCCGGCATCAGAAAAGCGCCGGTGGCAGAAGAGCAGTAAGCGTTGCCATCACGCACCAGCAGGATGGCGCGGATATTACCGGCAAAGGCGGCGCGAGAAGTGAGCTCACGACTGACGTTGTTGCAGGCTAACTGGGTGTATTGCTGTAAGGGATAAAGTGTATCGACCAGGCTTGCTATCACCTGTTGTAAATCGTCGCGGCTGTGTGCCAGAAGCTGTTCGTGTTGTTGTACGCGTTTTTGCCAGGTGAGTGTTAATAGCACGGTGACAAAAAGCAGAAAGAATGCCGCGCCGATAATCGCGCTATGCCAGGCGATACGGCGTGAATAACTGCGGTGGTGTTTTAATGTCCCTGACAGTGGCATGGAGTGCATTCCCCTTGTCTTGCCATTTTTTATTATGTTTATCGTTTGGTCACTACCCACTTCAGACCGCAGCCACGGTGATAACGGTGTCTGCAGCGCAATATCTGGGTATCAGGAAGTCAACGAGAATATAACGAGAGCGCGAAGAATGTCTCGTTATATTTTTGATTCTCAATTACTTTTTATCGGTTGGATTTGAGTTAAAAACTACGGGCGAAAAAAAACGCTGCCGGGGCAGCGTTTCTGATTCTCTGGCTGAGAGGATCATCAAAGAAATACGTTAGCTTGGGTTTTTAGCAAGAACCCGACGCGCTTCGCGGTAACGATTTTTCCAATAACTGTCATTCAGGTTGGAAATCATTACGCCACTGCTGGTGGACGCGTGAACAAAGTTATCGTTGCCAAGATAGATGCCCACGTGGCGACCGGTAGAACCGGCGCGGAACAGCACTAAGTCACCTGCGCGCAATTTATTGCGTGAAATCTCTTTGCCGGTGTCTTGCTGTTCAGACGTTGAGCGTGGCAAATCTAAACCGAACTGCTCGCGAAAGGTGCGCTGAACAAAAGCAGAACAATCAATGCCGCGTTTGGTGTCGCCGCCTAAGCGATAACGTACACCTTTCCAGTCACTGTACTGTTCCATGATGCGGGACTTAACGTCCACGTTCTGCACCATCTGTTCAAATTCGTCCTGAGACGCTTGAAGTAAAAAACCATTCTGGTTGTTAACTTCATGATTCTCGTTATTCGCGTTCTGACCGTTATGGGTACTGCTGCATGCTGATAAAAGTGTTGCGAGTGCTACCGCGGGAATGATCCGCCTGAGGTATCTCAGAATTGGTTGAGACTTGACCATTGTACGTGTTTTCCTTCGATTTCCTTACGACAGAATGTCGTCAGCCAGATGACAAAACGGGTTGAGATTAATAAGTACGACCGTCTAAGACAAATCCTTAATTACTAAAATGTGTTAATGCACACATTTTTGTCGCTTTCAGCACCGCATTTTATGCTGTTGCTTACTAATCGGATTCGAGGTTAACCGATTACAGACCGCGTGGCGAGTGCTTTTATATAAATATTCAAAGGTTTTTTCGATGTGAAATCAATCTGTAACACAATGGCGACTTTATCAACAATTGGCAGCGATTTAATAGCCAAACAGCGGTGCAATAAGGGGGTAATTCTGGCGCTAAGGCCGATTTTAAGAGGGGTCGGGCTGGACAACTTAGGATTAAGGCTATTGTTCCGCGTTTTTCATCATAATCTTTTCTTTTACCTGAATAATGTTAGTTTGCTAATAGTTTATTCAAGTTTTAAATAAGCGCGAGCGACTGACTTTTTGTTCTATGATCACTCGCGCTTAACAATTACGTGCGCGGCTTATATTTGCCCGGCAACGAACGGTTCAGCCAATTCACCAGCTTGTCGCTGAAGGGCGTTAACAGGCACCAGCTCATGCCAACCAGCACCACTGACAACGAACCCACAGCGATATCAGTAAACCAGTGCGCACCCGCCATCACACGTGGCAGAGCAAACACCACGGTAATCATCAACCCCACCAGAAACGCGCGGAAGCCGAAATAGCGCCACATAAAGCAGGTGAAGATCATCAGCATCATGCCGTGGTCGCCAGGGAAGCTATCTTTCGAGGCATCTTTGGCCGGGATGCCGGTCAGTTCGCTTACGCGATGCACATTCTCAAAGAACAGCGTTGGGCTGGAGTGCTGTACCGGCAGCAGATGACCGAGTTGGTTCAGTACTACCGCGCTTAGCAGCATCGTGATGCCAATGGCCAGCAAACGGCGACGACCTTGCGGTGTCTCGCGACGCCAGTAGCTTAAATAGAGCAAACCCATAGCCAGCAGCGAAACCACATCGAAACCGCGGAAGTTAGTGATGGCCACTAACAGTGCGAAACCGTGATGATCGACCATCTGGTCATTGAAGCCATAAAAGATGGCTTTATCGATACCAAACCAGAACCCGTGATCCGGCGGCAGGTACCATGAAAGGAAAAGCATCACACCCAGTGCATTCAGCAGCAGGATGGTGACTAATCGAGAAGCGCGCATAGAAAATAGACTCAAAGTGAAAACAACGGGGCAACCTAACGCATCTAATTTAAACGAATCTTCAACAAAGCGGTCTGCAAAAGGTTCCAGTCAGCAGGCTGATGATGAATCAATTCGATGCGGCTATCAGGCGGTGTAGTAGGGCGGGTTTCTATAAACAGATCGTCGCCCTGGCGATTGATATTCACTAAACCATCGGCAGTACGCAACACACCTTTAACGCGATCAACCGGCGCATGCCTTGCCCACTCTAGCGCTTTGATCGTATCAAACACGGTTTCACCATCGAAAATCCAGCCACAGGAAGCATAGCCTTGGCCTTCATTTAGCGCACGACGCCAGCGCGCCTGGCCATCCAGTTTCAGTGCGGCCAAGCCTTGTGGACGTGAATTCTGGTGGTGATGTGCTGCATCGGGAACCGCACGATCCGCCAAGGCGGGTTGAGTCAACAGCGCGGGATCGATGTGTCCCCACGCCGCTTCCACCATCTGACGTTCGCCCAAAAATTGCTGCTGCCAATCCTGCAAACGCTGACGATCATTATCGCTCCAGCGATCGCTTTTGTTCGCCACGATGATATCGGCCGCCACCAGCTGATCGCGGAAATTCTCATTCTCCACTACGCGTGCGTCGGCAAGCTGGCGCGGATCGAGCAGCGTTAAGGTGGCATCCACCTGAATCCAGGGTTGATAGACGGCAGCACGCAGCATATTCAGCAGCTGTTTGGGATGGCCAAGGCCGGTGGGTTCGATAATCAGACGATCGGGTTTAGCCTGTTTTAGCAGCATGTTCAGCCCAACCTGCAGCGGCAAGCCGTTAACGCAGCACATGCAGCCGCCGGGAATCTCTTTCAGCGTGGCACCGCGATCGGCGAGCAGTGCGCCGTCGATGCCAATTTCGCCAAATTCGTTGACCAGAATCGCCCAGTTTTCATCGGCGGGTTTATTGGCTAACAGATGCAGCAGAGTGGTGGTTTTTCCGCTGCCGAGAAATCCGGTGATGAGGTTTACGCGCGTCACAAAAGGGCTCCCAAAAAAAGAGAATAAATCGCGCGTGGATGAGAGGCATCCGGCGCGCACGGCCTTGTTATACTATAACAATCACCGGCCGCCGGACGGAAGCACGTTATGAATCAGCGCGTCCCATATAACGACGTTCCGCAATATGAATGCGGATGCGATCGCCATTGCTCAGGTATTCCGGCACCTGAATGGATAAGCCGGTGCTCATGCCTGCGGGTTTGGAGCGAGCGCTGGCGGAGGCGCCTTTAATGCCCGGCGAGGTATCAACAATTTCCATATCGACGGTTTGTGGCAGCTCAAGCGCCAAGACCTGGCCATCCATCGTCAGCACCTGTATGCCTGGAATGCCACCTTCAGGAATAAACAGCAGCTCTTCTTCAATTTGCTCTTTTTTGAAGTTGTACGGCGTGTAGTCTTCGTCATCCATAAACACATACTCATCACCATCTATATAAGAGAAGGTGACGGCGCGGCGGCTGAGCGAAATGGCGTCAATAATATCGTCGCCTTTGAAGCGTTCTTCCACTTTCAGGCCGGTGCGGACATCGGTGAAACGCATCTTATAGAGCGTCGCGGCACCGCGAGCACTTGGGCTCTGTACATCAATGTCTTTCACCAGCAACAGTTTGCCGTTCCAGGTGACAGCCATCCCTTTTTTGATCTCATTTGCCTTTGGCATGGTGGTTTTCTCGCTGACAGGAGGTTAATGCGCGTCACGTTACTCGCGCGGCGAAAAACTGGCAAGTCAGCCAATGTAAAATTGTTGCCGGTGCATGGCATTCGCGGTCTGGGACTGTTATTGTCGCGGCGAATTGTCTGCAGGAGCGCATGATGTTTTGTCGTGACCAGTGCGGTGCCTGTTGCACAGCCCCCTCAATCTCGTCCCCGATTCCTGGCATGCCGCACGGCAAGCCGGCCAACACGCGTTGCGTGCAGCTTGATGAGCAACAGCGTTGCAAAATCTTTGGTTCACCGCTGCGTCCGGCGGTCTGTGCCGGCTTACAGCCCAGCGCCGAAATGTGTGGCAGCAGCCGTGATAGCGCCATGACATTTCTGCTTAAACTGGAAGCCGAGACGGCGCCCTGAAGCACTGCTGACGCATAGCTGAAGAATTGGGCTTAGTGCCGTTGGTCTGTACAGCAAAAGCATCAGCCTGCCTGCCGGTAAAAATCTTAAATCCAACATGAAGTGTGCGGAACGTCAAAAATCTGCTACTCAGATCGCGCATTTTCTTGCCTGCTGTACGTGGCTGTACCATATTCCCTGAAACGTTTCAGCGTTGTCACTCCGGCTAAGTCCGCGATGCACAGCAGCTTTTTTCGCCATCTAGCTGAAACGATTCAATACAGCAAGCGAGGAGAGATATGTTCCAGCTCGAAGTTCAGGCCATTCATACCGGTGCTAGCGCACAGAATAAAGAAGAGGCCATTCGTCAGGTTGCCGCTGCGTTAACCGCTGCAGGCAATGTGGCCGAAGGCTACGTTAACGGCATGCTGGCGCGCGAACAGCAAACCACCACTTTCCTGGGTAACGGCATCGCCATTCCGCACGGCACCACCGACACCCGCGACCTGGTGCTGAAAACCGGTGTCCAGGTTTATCAGTTCCCGCAGGGCGTGGATTGGGGCGAAGGGCAAACGGCGTATGTGGCGATCGGTATTGCCGCTAAATCGGATGAACACCTCGCGTTGCTGCGCCAGCTCACTCACGTATTAAGTGATGACAGCATTGCTGAACAGCTGAAAACCGCCTCGGCGGAAGATCTGCGTGCGCTACTGATGGGCGAAAACCAGGCCGCAGAATTCAAATTCGATACCTCGCTGATTGCCGTTGATGTGGCGGCCAGCGATTTAATCACGTTACAGGCACTGAACGCCGGACGTCTGCAGGCTGCAGGCGCGGTGGACGCATCCTTTATTGCTGACGTGATTTCCCGCGCCCCGCTGAGCCTCGGTCAGGGCATCTGGCTGAGCGACAGCGCCAACGGCAATCTCGGCAGCGCAGTGGCCGTAAGCCGCGCGGCTGCGCCATTCCAGCATCAGGGCGAAAACGTCGCGCTGCTGCTGACCGTGGCGGCTAACGATCAGCGTCCGCTGGAAGTGCTGGGCTATCTCAGCAACCTGCTGCTCAGCAACAAAGCTGAACGTCTGCTGAAAGCCGATGCCGCCGGTATCCTGGCGCTGCTGACCAGCGAAGTCGATGAAGCTGCCGAGCTGCTGACCGCTGAATTCACCATCCGCAACGAACACGGTCTGCACGCGCGTCCGGGCACGGCGCTGGTGACCGTCATCAAACAGTTCAACAGCGACATCACCGTAACTAATCTCGATGGCAGCGGTAAGCCTGCTAACGGCCGCAGCCTGATGAAAGTCGTTGCGCTCGGTGTGAAAAAAGGCCATCGCCTGCGCTTCACCGCCAGCGGCGAAGATGCACAGCAGGCGCTGAACGCAATTGAAGAAGCGATCAATTCTGGTTTAGGCGAGGGGGTTGCATGAGCCGTCGTGTCGCAACAATTACCTTAAATCCGGCTTACGATCTGGTCGGATACACGCCAGAAATTGAGCGCGGCGAAGTTAACCTGGTGAAAACCACCGGCCTGCACGCGGCGGGTAAAGGCATCAACGTTGCCAAAGTGCTGAAGGATCTCGGTATCGATGTCACCGTCGGCGGTTTCCTCGGCAAAGAGAATCAGGACGGCTTTCAGCAGCTGTTCAGCGAACTCGGCATCGCCAACCGTTTTCAGGTGGTGCAGGGCCGTACGCGTATTAACGTTAAGCTGACCGAAAAAGACGGCGATGTGACCGACCTGAATTTCTCTGGCTTTGAGGTCACCGCGCAGGATTGGGAGCGCTTCACCGCCGATTCTCTCACCTGGCTCGGCCAGTTCGACATGGTGTGCGTCAGCGGCAGCCTGCCAGCCGGCGTGGCGCCAGAAGCCTTCACCAAATGGATGAGCGATCTGCGCACGCTGTGCCCGTGCATCATCTTCGACAGCAGCCGCGAAGCGCTGGTCGCCGGTCTGAAAGCCGCGCCGTGGCTGGTGAAACCGAACCGCCGCGAGCTGGAGATTTGGGCTGGTCGCAAACTGCCTGCGCTGCAGGACGTGATCGGTGCTGCACATGAACTGCGTGAGCAAGGTATTGCGCACGTAGTGATTTCTCTCGGTGCGGAAGGTGCGCTGTGGGTGAATGCCTCCGGCGAATGGATCGCCAAACCGCCTGCCTGCGAAGTGGTCAGCACCGTCGGTGCCGGCGATTCGATGGTCGGCGGCCTGATTTACGGCTTGCTGATGCGTGAATCCAGCGAGCACACGCTGCGTCTGGCGACGGCAGTGGCGGCGATGGCCGTCAGCCAAAGCAACGTTGGCGTGAAAGATCGTACCCAGTTGGCCGCGATGATGGCGCGCGTCGACTTACAACCCGTTAACTAACAGCAGGAGAGCGATAATGAAAACGCTGCTGATAAAAGATTCTTCACTGGGACTGGCGTCAGGACATCTGGCGCTGGAACGTTTACGCGCGACGGCGGCACAAGCTGGCCTGACGCTGACCGACAATGCCGCCGAAGCTGAACTGGTGCTGGTTGCTGGCCACAATGTGCCGCACGACGCAGAGCTGGCCGGTAAATCGCTGGCGCTGGTTGATGTGCAGCAAGCGCTGCGCGATCCGCTGGCGGCAATCAATCAAGCCAAAGCGAGTGCCAAAACCTGGCAGCCTGCTGCTGCAACCGCTGCCGCGCCAGTAGCTGCGCAGAGCGCTGCTCAGAAACGCATCGTGGCGGTGACCGCCTGCCCAACCGGCGTGGCGCATACCTTTATGGCTGCTGAAGCTATTCAGGCCGAAGCGACCAAGCGTGGCTGGTGGGTGAAAGTTGAAACCCGTGGTTCAGTGGGCGCAGGCAACGCGATTACCCCAGAAGAAGTGGCGGCGGCCGATCTGGTGATCGTCGCGGCTGATATCGATGTGGATCTGGCGAAATTTGCCGGTAAGCCGATGTACCGCACCTCAACCAGTCTGGCGCTGAAGAAAACTGCGCAGGAGCTGGATAAAGCGCAGGCCGAAGCGAAAACCTATCAGCCGAGCGGCAATCAGGCTGCCAGCGCACAGGGCGACAGCAAAGAGAAAGCCGGTGCCTATCGTCACCTGCTGACTGGCGTTTCGTACATGCTGCCGATGGTGGTTGCCGGTGGTTTAAGCATCGCGCTGTCATTTGCCTTTGGTATCACCGCATTTAAAGAGCCGGGCACCTTAGCGGCTGCACTGATGCAGATTGGTGGTGGCAGCGCCTTCGCGCTGATGGTGCCGGTGTTAGCCGGTTTCATTGCCTTCTCGATTGCGGATCGTCCGGGTCTGACGCCTGGTTTGATTGGCGGTATGATCGCCACCAGCATTAACGCCGGTTTCCTGGGCGGTATCATCGCCGGTTTCATTGCCGGTTACGCTGCGAAAATGCTGAGCAGCAAAGTGAAACTGCCGCAGAGTATGGAAGCGCTGAAGCCGATTCTGATTATTCCGCTGGTGGCGAGTTTAATTACCGGTTTGCTGATGATTTACGTGGTAGGTAAGCCGGTGGCGGGCATCATGACTGGCCTGACAACCTGGCTGGCCAATATGGGTACCGCGAACGCAGTGCTGTTGGGCGCAATTCTCGGTGGCATGATGTGTACCGACATGGGCGGTCCGGTGAACAAAGTGGCCTATGCGTTTGGTGTTGGTCTGCTGAGTTCACAAACCTACGCACCGATGGCGGCCATTATGGCAGCCGGTATGGTGCCACCGCTGGCAATGGGCCTGGCGACGCTGGTTGCGCGTCGTAAGTTCAACAAAGGTCAGCAGGAAGGGGGTAAAGCGGCGCTGGTGCTCGGGCTGTGCTTCATCTCTGAAGGTGCGATTCCGTTTGCGGCGCGTGATCCAATGCGTGTGCTGCCGTGCTGTATCATTGGCGGCGCGGTAACCGGTGCGATTTCCATGGCGATTGGCGCGAAACTGATGGCACCGCACGGTGGTCTGTTCGTCCTGCTGATCCCAGGCGCGATTACCCCAGTATTGGGTTATCTGCTGGCGATTGTGATTGGTACTGCGGTAGCGGGACTTGGCTACGCCATCCTGAAACGTCCGGAAGAAGAGCTGGTTAAAGCCGCGTAATCTTCGTCAGACATAAAAAAGGGAGCTGCGGCTCCCTTTTGTTTAATCAGATAATTAACCCTGCTGCTCCGACTTCAACCACGCAATCTCATCCTTCCAGATATCCGGATTAATGGTTTCCAGAATCATGGGAATGCCGTCAAAACGTTTATCTTTCATCAGCCAGCTAAACGCGGTTTTACCGATATTGCCTTCACCCAGACTGTGATGGCGGTCGACGCGACTGCCCAGCGTGCTCTTGGCATCATTCAGGTGCATACCGCGCAGATACTGGAAACCAACGATGCGCTCAAAGTCGCTGAAGGTCTCGGCGCAGGCTTCTTCGGTACGCAGGTCGTAACCGCCCGCAAAGGCGTGGCAGGTATCAATGCACACGCCAACGCGCGACTTATCTTCCACGTGCTCAATAATGGTGGCGAGGTGCTCGAAGCGGAAACCGAGATTGCTGCCCTGACCGGCGGTGTTTTCGATCACCGCCACCACGCTGCTGGTTTTATCCAGCGCGATGTTGATCGATTCGGCGATACGCTTCAGGCAGGCTTCTTCTTCAATCTGCTTCAGATGGCTGCCCGGATGGAAGTTCAGCAGGGTTAAACCCAACTGCTCGGCACGCTGCATCTCATCGAGGAAAGCCTCGCGCGATTTCTCCAGCGCTTCCATCACCGGATGGCCGAGGTTAATTAAATAGCTATCATGCGGCAGAATCTGCGCGGAGGTGAAGTTGTAACGATCGCAGGCGGTTTTAAACGCATCGATCACTTCTCCTGACAGCGGTGCGGCTTTCCACTGGCGCTGATTTTTGGTGAACAGCGCAAAGGCTGTGGCTTCGAGTTCGTGGGCACGGATAACTGCCTGGTCCACGCCGCCTGATGCACTGACGTGTGCGCCGATATATTTCATGCCGCTCTCCTGATTGGGCGATTGCTGCTGCAAAGCTGCCCATCATAGCGGATGCGGTTACGCCATGAAATGTTGCACCAGCACATTGAGTGCTCCGCCGCCGAGAATTAACCAGCCAAACATCACCAATCCCAGCAGCAACGGTTTACAACCGGCCTGTTTCAGGGCGCTGAAGCGCGTAGTCAAACCCAGCGCGGCCATCGCCATCGCCAGCAGCAGATTGGCCAGCTGATTCAACGTGCCAACAATATTGGCAGGCAGCAGATGCAGCGAGTTAAACAGCGCCACCACAATAAACAGCAGCGCGAACCAGGGAAAACTAATCGCTTGTTGCTGTGCGTTGTGGCTAGGCTGACGTTTCAGCCAGCTTCCCAGCATCAGCAAGAAGGGCGCTAACATCATCACGCGTAGCATTTTGGCAATCACGGCGGTGTTTTCGGCCTCGGCACCCATCGCGTGTCCTGCCGCGACAACCTGCGCCACTTCATGCAACGTCGAACCCGTGAAGATTCCGAAATGTTCCGCGCTGACCGTTGGAAGCAGCGACCACAACATCGGATACAGCACGATGCCAACGGTACCAAACAGCACCACAGTCGCAACAGCTACCGCCACTTTTGACGGCGCAGCCTTGACGATAGGTTCACTCGCCAGCACCGCCGCCGCACCGCAAATGCTGCTGCCCGCCCCAATCAGCCACACGGTTTCGCGATCCATCTTCAGCAGACGAATGCCGATAAAACAGGTCAGCAGGAAAGTGGAGCTGAGAACCATCACATCAATCAATACGCCGCTAAGACCGACATCAGCAATCTGCTGCACGGTAATACGAAAGCCATACAGGATGATGCCGAGGCGCAGCAAGCGCTGTTTCGCCAGCATTACGCCGCTGTCACAGGCGCCGGCCATCTGCGGATAAAGGGTGTTACCGAGCACGATGCCCAAAATAATCGCTAACGTCAGCGCACCGAATCCGGCCCCGGCCAACCAAGACTGATTGCTTAACCACGCCGTGGTACCGGCAATCGCCACGGTCAACAGCAAACCCGGCAGCCAGTGATGTAGATGAAACGGGGTTTTATTCACGCTTAACTCAGCCATACTTTTCTCCTGTAGGGGCACCATTCCTGGCGACCTTCTAACATTCAATCTCTGCCTCAAGCCTGCGCTGTGCTGGTATAAAAGTAAAATTGATAATATATTTATAATTAACCAGAATAAGTAATATAAGGGAACCGCATGCACATCACGTTGCGCCAGATTGAAGTGTTTACCGAAGTGCTGAAGAGCGGCTCGACGACGCAGGCCTCGCAGGTGCTGGCGCTGTCGCAGTCGGCGGTGAGCGCCGCGTTAGCAGATTTGGAAAACCAACTCGGTGTGCAGCTGTTTGACCGCGTTGGTAAGCGGCTGGTGGTGAATGAGCATGGCCGTTTACTCTATCCGCGCGCCGTGGGTTTGATGGAGCAGGCGGGCGAAATCGAACAGCTGTTTAAGGAAGATAACGGGGCGATTCGCCTGTTCGCCAGCAGCACCATTGGTAATTACCTGCTGCCGGGCATGATCGCCGCCTATCGCCGCGATTTCCCGGCGTTGCCGCTGGAGCTGAGCGTCGGTAACAGTCAGGATGCGATTAATGCGGTGGCGGATTTCCGCGTCGATATCGGTTTGATCGAAGGTCCGTGCCACGAGCTGGATATTATCAGCGAGCCGTGGCTGGAAGATGAGCTGGTGGTGTTTGCCGCGCCGAATGCCGCCATCCTGCAGCAGCCGATTACGCTGGAAGCGCTCGCCGCCGCGCCGTGGATTCTACGCGAGCGCGGTTCAGGCACGCGCGAGATCGTTGATTATCTGCTGCTGTCGCATCTGCCACAGTTTCAGCTCGGCATGGAGTTAGGCAATTCAGAGGCGATTAAACACGCGGTGCGTCACGGCATGGGCATCAGCTGTTTGTCGCGGCGGGTGATTGAGGATCTGCTGGAAGCCGGCACGTTGGTGGAAGTCGCGATCCCATTGCCGCGCCTGACGCGCACGCTGTATCGCATCCATCATCGACAGAAGCATGTGTCCAAAGCTTTAAGCCGTTTCCTGTCGTATTGCCGTGAATAATCACAGCGCTGATCACGCTGCGGCTAATAATTCCCGGCCGATCATGAAGGTAACTAATAACCCGACGTGAATGCTATACAGCTTGGGGCTAGCTGCTACAATCTCGCCTCATTTTTATCCAGCATAGCGTTTACACATGCATAATGACTCAAAAACAACACAACAACCTGGATTGCGCCGTGAATTAAAAGCGCGTCATCTCACCATGATCGCCATTGGTGGTTCCATCGGTACCGGCCTGTTTGTCGCCTCGGGTGCCACCATTTCTCAGGCCGGACCCGGCGGCGCGCTGCTCTCCTATGCGCTCATCGGCCTGATGGTTTACTTCCTGATGACCAGCCTCGGCGAACTCGCGGCCTTTATGCCGGTTTCTGGCTCCTTCTCCACCTACGGTTCAAAATATGTTGAAGAAGGCTTCGGCTTCGCGCTGGGCTGGAACTATTGGTACAACTGGGCGGTGACCATCGCCGTTGACCTCGTCGCCTCGCAGCTCGTCATGAACTACTGGTTCCCGGACACGCCCGGCTGGATCTGGAGCGCACTGTTCCTTGGCCTGATGTTCCTGCTCAACTACATCTCAGTCAAAGGCTTCGGCGAAGCGGAATATTGGTTCTCGCTGATCAAAGTGACCACCGTCATCATCTTTATTGTGGTTGGCGTGTTGATGATCACCGGCATCCTGCGCGGCGCAGAAAACGCCGGCTGGCATAACTGGACCGTGGGCGAAGCGCCGTTCGCCGGTGGTTTTGCCGCGATGATAGGCGTGGCGATGATCGTTGGCTTCTCCTTCCAGGGCACCGAGCTGATCGGTATCGCGGCCGGTGAATCTGAGGATCCGGCGAAGAACATTCCGCGCGCGGTGCGTCAGGTATTCTGGCGAATTCTGCTGTTCTATATCTTCGCTATTCTGATCATTAGCCTGATTCTGCCGTACACCGATCCGAAGCTGCTGCATAACGATGTCACCGATATCGCCATCAGCCCGTTCACGCTGGTGTTCCAGAATGCCGGTCTGCTTTCGGCGGCAGCGGTAATGAACGCAGTGATTCTGACGGCGGTACTGTCGGCGGGTAACTCCGGCATGTACGCCTCAACGCGTATGCTGTTCAACCTGGCACGCGAAGGTAAAGCGCCACGCATTTTCGGCAAGCTGTCGAAAGGTGGCGTGCCGCGTAACGCGCTGATTGCTACCACCGTGGTGGCGGGATTGTGCTTCCTGAGCTCGAAATTTGGTAACCAGGAAGTTTACCTGTGGCTACTGAACACCTCAGGCATGACCGGTTTTATTGCCTGGTTGGGTATCGCCATTAGCCATTACCGTTTCCGTCGCGGTTATATCGCTCAGGGTCACAACCTGGCCGATTTGCCGTACCATTCGGGCTTCTTCCCGCTGGGACCGATTTTCGCCTTTATTCTGTGTTTGATCATCACACTGGGTCAGAACTATCAGGCGTTCCTTGCTGACCGCATTGATTGGTATGGTGTGGCCGCAACCTATATTGGTCTGCCGCTGTTCCTGATTATTTGGTTGGGCTACAAGCTGACACGCGGTTCGCGGTTCGTGAAATACAGCGAGATGGAATTCCCGACGTTTAAAGAGTAGTCATACTCTTGCGCGATAAATCGCGCCGCTACGAATAAGGTGCACGTGTAGTAGCGGCGCAATTTATTGCGCATTGTTTTGGATTTTGTTACTCAGATTGAATTGATAATTATTATCACCTGCACTATTGTGGCTGCCGTTATGATTTCGACAAGAAACGGGTAGAACAATGCGTACCACCGACGCCACGCTGCTGGCGGAAAACGGCCTCGAAACCGACACCATGACGCGTTATCGTCAGGTACTGCGCCAGCGACTGATGTTAATTGGCGTGCTGGCGCTGGCGATATTAGCGTCAGTGATTCTTGATTTCACCCTCGGCCCGGCTGGGCTCTCCCTCGACACCTTATGGCAAACGCTGACGCATCCCGATGCGGTCGATGCGGGCACCCGCGTGATTGTCTGGGATATTCGTTTACCGTACGCCTTGATGGCGGTGGTGGTGGGCTTCTCGCTCGGCCTTGCCGGTGCAGAGATGCAAACCATCCTGAATAACCCGCTTGCCAGCCCGTTTACGCTCGGCGTTTCGTCGGCGGCGGCCTTTGGTGCGGCGCTGGCCATCGTTCTTGGTATCGGCATTCCTGGCGTGCCGGATCAGTGGTTTATCTCCGCCAACGCGTTTGTGTTTGCGCTATTTGCCGCCTTGATGCTGGATGGCGTGACGCGCTGGACCAAAGTTTCGACCTCTGGCGTGGTGCTGTTTGGTATCGCGCTGGTGTTCACCTTCAACGCATTAGTCTCAATGATGCAGTTCATCGCCAGCGAAGATACTTTGCAGGGCCTGGTGTTCTGGACCATGGGCAGCCTCGCGCGCGCCTCGTGGGAAAAGCTCGGCGTATTAACCGCCGCCTTTGCCATCCTGATTCCGTTCTCGATGCTCAGCAGCTGGAAGCTGACCGCGCTGCGCCTCGGCGAAGATCGCGCGGTGAGTTTTGGTATCGACGTGCGCCGTCTGCGCCTGGCAACGCTGCTGCGCATCAGTATTCTCTCTGCGCTGGCGGTGGCGTTTGTCGGCCCAATTGGTTTCATCGGTCTGGTCGCGCCACACATTGCGCGCATGATGTTTGGTGAAGATCACCGCTATTACCTGCCAGCCAGCGCGCTGGTCGGTGCGCTGGTGCTGTCGCTGGCTTCGGTGGCGTCGAAAAACCTGATTCCCGGCGTGATCATTCCGGTGGGAATTGTGACGTCGCTGGTCGGCGTGCCGTTCTTCCTCAGCATTATTCTGCGTCATCGGGGGACGGTGTAATGGAGCAGGGATTACGTCTCAAGCATTTCTCCGCCGGTTATCCGAAACGCAAGGTGATTGACGATCTCAACGTGCCGGAACTGCCGCAGGGCAAAATCACCGTGTTGCTTGGCCCCAACGGCTGCGGCAAATCGACGCTGTTGCGCGCGCTGGCTGGATTGGGCAAAGGGCAGGGCGAGCTGTGGCTGAACGGTGAAGAGCTGATGAGCCAGCCGTTTGCGCGCCGGGCGCAGCGTGTGGTTTATCTGCCGCAAAGTTTGCCGGCGGGCGTGCATCTGCACGTGCTGGAGTCGATTATCGTGGCGCAGCGTGCGTCGGGTGGCTTGCACAGCGCCTCGAGCGAAGCGGAGATCATGCATCTACTCGAGCAGCTCGGCATCGCGCATTTAGCCATGCGTTATCTCGATCAGCTTTCGGGCGGGCAGAAGCAGTTGGTGGGTCTGGCGCAATCGCTGATTCGCCGTCCGGAACTGTTGCTGCTGGATGAACCGCTTAGCGCGCTGGATCTTAACTACCAGTTCCACGTGATGGATCTGGTGCGTCGTGAAACCCGGTTGCGCAATATTGTGACGGTGGTGGTGGTGCACGATATCAACATCGCGCTGCGTCATGCGGATCACGCGCTGATGCTGAAGGATGGCAATCTGCTGGCGGACGGCGAGCCGTCGCAGGTGATTACGCCTGAGACCCTGGCGCAGGTGTATGGCGTGCGCGGCCGTATCGAGCACTGCTCACGCGGCATGCCGCAGGTGATGATCGACGGGTTGGCGGAGACGTTGGTGTAGTTAAGCAGGTGCACGCTGTCCCCCATCCCGGCCTTCCCCCGCAAGCGGGGGAAGGAGACGCTGCCACATGCAGCTTCCTCACTGACATGTGGCAGCATCTTCCTCCCCCATTTATGGGGGAGGACCGAGGAGGGGGACAGCCAGCACATACCGAGAGGCCAGCCAGCACCATCACACCAACAAATGCTTCGCGTGGAAACGCAGATGATCTTCCACGAAGCTGGCGATAAAGAAGTAGCTATGGTCATAACCCGGCTGAATGCGTAGCTCCAGCGGGAAACCTTGCTCACGCGCCACCGCTTCCAGTCGCTCTGGACGCAGCTGATCGGCGAGGAACTGATCGCTATCCCCTTGATCAATCAGAATCGGCAAGCGCTGTTCCACGTCACGCATCAACAGGCAACTATCCCATTCACGCCACGTCTGACGATCTTCACCCAGGTATGCGGCAAAGGCCTTCTGCCCCCACGGCACTTCGGTAGGATTGACGATTGGCGCGAAGGCAGAAGCAGACGCAAAACGTCCGCCAAGACGCAATGCCAACACCAGCGCACCGTGACCGCCCATTGAATGACCCATCACCGACTGACGATCGCTCAGCTTAAAGTTATCCGCCACCAACTCCGGCAGCTCCGCGCTGAGGTAATCGAACATGCGGAAGTTCGCCGCCCACGGCTGCTGCGTGGCGTTGAGGTAGAAACCTGCGCCCTGGCCGAGATCGTAACCGCTGTCGTTTGCCACATCGTCACCGCGCGGGCTGGTGTCTGGCATAAGCAGCACCAAACCCAGCTGCGCAGCCACGCGCTGGGCGCCGGCTTTGGTGGTGAAGTTCTCATCGCTGCAGGTCAATCCGGCGAGAAACCACACTACCGGCGGCGGTGCGTCACTTTGCGGCGGCGGCAGAAAAATGCTGAAGGTCATCGGACAGTTCAGCACGGCCGACTGATGACGCCAGCGCTGCTGCCAGCCACCAAAAATGCGATGCTCTTCTAACAGCTCCAAAGTGGAAGCCATAACGTCTCCTGATTACTTAGTAAAATGCACCACCGTACGGATGGATTTCCCTTCATGCATCAGATCAAAGGCGTCGTTAATCTCTTCCAGCGGCAGGTTATGGGTGATGAAATCGTTCAGGGCGAATTTACCGTCGAGGTAATCCTGCACGATGCCCGGCAACTGTGAACGGCCTTTAACGCCACCAAAAGCGGAACCACGCCATACGCGACCGGTCACCAGCTGGAATGGACGGGTAGAAATCTCCTGGCCCGCGCCAGCCACGCCGATAATCACTGATTCGCCCCAACCTTTGTGGCAGCACTCCAGCGCCGAACGCATCACGTTAACGTTACCGATGCACTCGAAGGAGAAATCGACGCCGCCGTCGGTCAGTTCAACGATCACATCCTGAATCGGCTTATCGTGATCTTTTGGGTTGATCAGATCGGTGGCACCCAGTTTGCGCGCCAGATCGAATTTACTGGTGTTGAGATCGATACCGATGATGCGACCGGCTTTCGCCATCTTCGCGCCGATAATCGCCGACAAACCAATGCCGCCGAGGCCGAAGATCGCCACGGTATCGCCTTCTTTCACTTTGGCCGTGTTCATCACCGCGCCCATGCCGGTGGTGACGCCGCAGCCCAGCAGGCACACTTCTTCCAGAGGCGCTTCTTTGCTGATCACCGCCAGCGAGATTTCCGGTACCACGGTGTATTCAGAGAAGGTTGAGGTGCCCATGTAGTGGAAAATCGGCTTGCCGTCTTTGAAGAAGCGGGTGGTGCCGTCTGGCATCAAACCTTTGCCCTGGGTGGCGCGAATCGCCTGACACAGGTTGGTTTTGCCCGAGAGACAGAACTTACACTTGCCGCACTCTGGGGTGTAAAGCGGGATCACGTGGTCGCCGACGGCCACGCTGGTCACGCCTTCACCCACCGCTTCCACCACGCCGCCGCCTTCGTGGCCGAGGATCGCCGGGAATACGCCTTCCGGATCTTGTCCCGACAAGGTGTAAGCATCGGTGTGGCACACGCCAGTAGCCACGATGCGCACCAGCACTTCACCTTTTTGCGGTGGCATCAGATCCACTTCTTCGATTTTCAGCGGTTCGCCAGCTGCCCAGGCAACGGCGGCGCGGGTTTTAATCATGTTCATACAATCCCTCTTCCTGTAGATGCGGGGTAAGTGGCCCCGATGGTCGTGATGTCGATAAAACAGAAACTCACTCGGCAACGTGCAGCGGATGCCGTAACTCGTCGTTAACCGGGCGATCGTCAAACAGTTCAATAATCAAATATTTCAGTGCTTCCACATTGGGTGTAAACGCATCGCGCCGCCACATCAGCCAGGTGGCGGTATCGCGGTAAGCTGGCGGTAACGCATGCTCCTGCACGCGGGCGCGGGCTGGCATTTGCGCCAGCACCGAGGCGGGAATCATCGCCACGCCCGCGCCGCCGGCCACACACGCCACCATCGCGTGGTAAGACTGTATCTCCATCACGCTGCTCGGCGCGGTCTGGCTTTCGCGATACCACGCTTCCAGCTTGGTGCGGTAGGAACAGCTGTTGCGAAAAGCAAACAGCGTGTCGCCTTGCACATCGCGCGCGCTGGCAATCGGCGCATGTTCCGGGCTGGTGATCAGCACCATCTGCTCATTAAAGGCAATGCAGCCATTGAGATCGTCGTGCGCCACCGGACCATCCACCAGCGCGGCGGCCAGCGTGCCTTCCCGCACTTTGTCGATGATTTCACCGGAAGTATTGGTGATCAGCGACAGTTCCACGGCGGGAAAACGCTGGTGATAGGCCGCCAGGAGGGCAGGGAGGCGCGTCGCGGCGGTGCTCTCCATCGAACCGAGCGCGAAATTACCGCCCGGCTCACCGGCGCGCGCCATGTTCAGCGCTTCATCGCTCAATGCCAGGATGCGCTGCGCATAGTTAAGAAAATTGTGGCCCATTGGCGACAGGCGAATGCGTTGCTTCTCACGAATAAACAGATCAACGCCAATTTCATCTTCCAGCTGGCGCAGACGCGTGGTGAGATTGGAAGGTACGCGATGGAGTTGCTCGGCGGCACGCGCCAGCGAACCGGATTCGGCCACGGAGCAAAACATGCGGAGCTGTACTAAATCCATATTCTCTTCTCGTAAACAACTTGGTTAGTATTATTCACTTTCCGTGAGTTTAAACGTCATGCATGCTAGTGACAAGTGATAAAACATTCTGAGGTCGGTATGGCGTTTCGTGTCGCGCTTAGCGCGTTCTTAAGTTTAGTGGTTGCGATGGGGATTGGGCGATTTGCTTTCACGCCGCAGGTTCCGCTGATGATTCAGGACCATCAACTGACGCTCACCAGCGCCAGTCTGGTGGCGGCACTCAACTATCTCGGCTATCTATTTGGCTCGTTTGATGCGATGCGTGCGCGCACCCGCGTCGAGTGGCGTTTACAGGCGGGCGTGTGGGGCGCAGTGATTTTAACGCTGCTCTCGGCCTGCGTCAGCGGTCCGTGGTTACATGGCCTGATTCGTTTCCTGATTGGCTGGGCCAGCGGCTGGGCGATGGTGTTGCTGGCGGCATGGGCCAGCGACCAGCTACATCATCACGGACGTCCCGGCTTGCTGGCGGCGGTGTTTGCCGGACCCGGCACCGGCATCTTTATCAGCGGCATGCTGGCGGTGGCGCTGCACGCCAGCGGTGTCAGCGCGGCCTTTGCGTGGGCGGCTTACGGTTTGCTGGCGCTGTTGTTGATTGCCGCGATTGCGCGATTCCTGCCGCGCACCGGCCAGTTACATCGCCCCGATCACGCTGCATCGCCGCTGGTGCTGAATGGCAATCTCAAGCGCCTGGTGCTGAGTTACAGCCTCGCCGGCTTTGGCTACATTCTGCCCGCCACTTTTCTGTCGCAAATGGCGGCGGCGCGTTTTCCTGACAGCGCGTTTGCCCAGTTTGTCTGGCCGGTGTTTGGTGGCGCGGCGGTGATCGGCATCGTGTTAGGCATCCTGACGCGTCACTGGGGCAGCAGCCATCTGCGGCTGGCCATAGTGTTGTGGGCGCAGGCGCTGGGCGTTATCGCCGCGATTGTGCTGCCCGGCTTGAATGGCCTGATGCTGGGCGCAGCGCTGATCGGCGGCGGCTTCCTGTGTGTGGTGCAGCTGACGCTGCAATATGGGCGCGAGCTGGCACCGCAGCATGCGCGCTATCTTGCCGGTTTGCTCACCACCGGTTATGCGGTCGGGCAGTTGGGCGGTCCGCTGCTGTCGTGGATCTCCAGCATGCTATGGCATCAGCTGGAACCCGCGCTGTGGGTAGCGGGCGCCAGCTTAATCCTTGCGGGAATGCTGGTTTTACGTCGCCGTACGTGATGAAAAGCTTATCAGAATGATTACTGGATTAAGGGCGCGGAGTATTTCACAATACGCGCTCAGAATTTCCCCCGTGGGCGAAAACCCGCGGGCGCATCACCTGTCGGAGAAGAGTAAATGAGCACCTTAAGTCAGGAAGCCGCCCTGGTTCACGAAGCGCTGTTGGCGCGTGGTCTGGAAACACCGTTACGTGCCCCGGTGCGTGAAATGGATGACGCCGCGCGCAAACGCGAAATTGCCGGTCACATGACGCAAATCATGCAGCTGCTGAACCTGGATCTGGAAGATGACAGCCTGATGGAAACGCCGCACCGCATCGCTAAGATGTATGTGGATGAGATTTTCTCAGGTCTGGATTACGCCAACTTCCCGAAAATCACCGTTATTGAAAACAAGATGAAAGTGGATGAGATGGTAACGGTGCGTGATATCACGTTGACCAGCACTTGCGAACACCACTTTGTGATTATCGATGGCAAAGCCACCGTGGCCTATATCCCGAAAGAAAAAGTGATTGGCCTGTCGAAAATCAACCGTATTGTGCAGTTCTTTGCCCAGCGTCCGCAGGTGCAAGAGCGCCTGACGCAGCAAGTGCTGGTGGCGCTGCAAACGCTGCTTGGCACCAATAACGTTGCGGTGTCGATTGATGCGGTGCATTACTGCGTGAAAGCGCGTGGCGTAAAAGATGCTACCAGCGCCACCACCACCACTTCACTGGGTGGCTTGTTCAAATCCAGCCAGAACACGCGTCAGGAGTTTTTGCGCGCGGTTCGTCACAGCTAATCTGTTTGGGCAACAGCCTGTTGCCCGATTTCCTCTCTCCGTCAGGGCACTCGATGCAACGCTATCTCGCGCTGGATTTCATTCGTGGTTGCGCCATTCTCGGCATCTTGCTGCTGAACATTGTCGGCTTTGCGTTGCCATCGGCCGCCTATCTCAATCCGGCATGGCGCGGCGAGGCTGCTACGTCTGATGCCTGGACGTGGGCGATCATGGATGGCCTGGCGCAGCTGAAATTCCTCACGCTGTTTGCCTTGCTGTTTGGTGCCGGCCTTTATATGCAGGCGCCGCGCGGTAGCCGCTGGATGTCGGCGCGTCTGACGCTGCTAGTGCTGCTCGGATTTATTCACGGCATCTTTTTCTGGGAAGGCGACATCCTGCTGGATTATGGCCTGATTGGGCTGATTATCTGGCGCATGCTGCGTGATGTGCCTTCCGACCGCGCGTTGTTACAAACCGGCGCATTACTCTATCTGGTCGGCTGCGGCGTGCTGCTGATTTTCGGCGCGGTCTCCAGCCCCAATCCCACGCGATCCTGGCTGCCGGGTGCGGCGGACCTGCAGTATGAAAGCTACTGGAAACTGCTCGGCGGTTGGGAAGCGGTGCAGAACCGGCTGGATCATCTGTCATCAGGCCTGATGGCGCTGGCATCACAATATGGATGGCAACTGGCGGGTTTGATGCTGATTGGTGCGGCATTGATGCGCAGCGGCTGGCTCAGCGGGCAATTTAGCGTGCAGCACTATCGCCGTTCGGCGGCGCTGCTGCTGACTATCGGCTGGCTGATCGCCATTCCCGGCATCGCCGCGCAGTGGATGATTGGCTGGGAATTCCGCTGGACCGGCTTTTTCCTGCAGGTACCGCGCGATCTCGCCAGTCCGTTTATCAGCCTCGGTTATGCCGCGCTTTGCCTGGGATTCTGGCCGCAAATTGCGTCAATGCGCGTCAGCTACGCCATTCAATGCGTTGGCCGCATGGCCTTGAGCAATTACCTGTTACAGACGCTGATTTGCACCACGCTGTTCTACCGCTTTGATCTGTTCCTCAGGTTCGATCGACTGCAGCTGCTGGCCTTTGTACCGGCTATCTGGCTGGTTAATATCCTGTTTTCCGTGCTGTGGCTGCGCGTCTTCCCGCAAGGCCCAATGGAGTGGATCTGGCGCAAACTGACACGTCTTGCCGCGGGAAAAGCTGATCCTTCCTCCTCGCTCAGATAATGATGTTCATCACAAAGGTTGCAGAATTGTATGTAACCGTTTTCATTGCTGTGATGTGATTCACGTAGTCGTTTCACATGTCCTGACAGAATAGCGCCGTTACGCGCTTGTCGCGCATTTTCAGCCTCTGTGGAACAGCTGCATGATAACGATTCGTGATGTCGCCCGTCAGGCCGGTGTGTCAGTAGCCACCGTGTCGCGTGTGCTCAACAACAGCAGTGCAGTCACCGCCGATACCCGGGAAGCCGTGCTGGCTGCCGTTGATGCGTTAGGCTATCGCCCGAACGCCAACGCGCAGGCGCTGGCTACGCAAATCAGTGACACCATTGGCGTGGTTGTGATGGATGTTTCCGATCCCTTCTTTGGCGCGCTGGTCAAAGCGGTGGATACCGTGGCGCAGCGCGTGCATAAACACGTGTTAATCAGCAACTCCTGGCATCAGGAAGAGAAAGAACGTCACGCAATTGAGGTGCTGATACGTCAACGATGTAACGCATTGGTGGTGCACGCGAAAACGCTTTCAGACGCCGAACTGACGCAGTTTATGGATCAGGTTCCCGGTATGGTATTGATTAACCGTACAATTCCCGGTTATGAACACCGCTGCGTCTGCCTGGATAACGTTACCGGCGCTCAGGTAGCCACGCGCATGTTGTTACAACAGGGACATCAACGCATCGGCTTTCTTAGTTCCAGCCACCCGATTGAGGATGTAACGCAACGACGTGAAGGCTGGCTGCAGGCCTTGTCAGAACAGGGAATCCGCCCGCAGGAGTCATGGATTGCGCATGCTGAACCTGATATGCAAGGCGGCGAAGCAGCGATGGTGGAGTTGCTGGGTCGTAACTTACATTTAACCGCGGTGTTTTCCTACAATGACGGCATGGCGGCGGGTGCATTGACCGCTTTAAAGGACAACGGCATCCAGGTTCCGCAGCATTTCTCTGTCATTGGCTTTGATGATATTCCCATCTCCCGCTACACCGATCCGCAGTTAACCACGGTCCGTTATCCTATTGTTTCTATGGCGAAACTCGCCACGGAATTAGCGCTCAAAGGTGCCGCAGGTGAGCTGGATCAGCTGGCTGTACACTGCTTTATGCCAACGCTGGTGCGTCGCCATTCTGTCGCCCAGCGGCAAATTGTGGAGTCGGTCACTAATTCAGGCGATAGCTCAGTGTAACCGTTTCCAATCTGTGATTGCATTCACAGTTAATTAACATGCCGCTCACTATGATGGCAGCGTCTTACCGGACTGAAACATCATGTAACGCTGGGAATTCCTTCTCCCAGCCGGTTTCAGTAGCCGATTGAAATAGTTCACAACACTCTTCAGGAAGCGTTTACCTACAGGGAAGTCAGGATTGCGATGGTGGCCCGGCTTTGCGTTACGCGTCCGCCCATTATCAGGTTTACAACCGACGGCGCTGTTTGCCCGCAGGCAAATAGCGCAATGAAATGCCCTACATAAAAAACCGGAGATACCATGAATAAGAAGGTTTTCACGCTCACAGCACTGGTTGCCAGCATGATGTTTGGTGCAACTGCGCACGCCGCCGATACCCGCATTGGCGTGACCATCTACAAATACGACGACAACTTCATGTCGATGGTGCGTAAGGACATTGAGAAAGAAGCAAAATCATTGGGCGGCATTCAGCTGTTGATGAATGACTCCCAAAACGACCAGTCTAAACAGAACGACCAGATTGACGTGCTGATGGCGAAAGGCGTGAAAGCGCTGGCCATCAACCTGGTGGATCCGGCTGCTGCGGCAGTGGTGATTGATAAAGCGCGTGGCAACGATGTGCCGGTGGTGTTCTTCAACAAAGAACCTAACGCCAAAGTGCTGGCCAGCTACCCTAAAGCGTATTACGTCGGTACCGACTCTAAAGAGTCAGGCATCATCCAGGGTCAGCTGATTGAGAAGCACTGGAAAGCCACGCCAGCCTGGGATCTAAACAAAGACGGTACCATCCAGTTCGTACTGCTGAAAGGCGAGCCGGGCCATCCGGATGCCGAAGCGCGTACTAAATACGTGATCGATACCCTGAACAAAGACGGCCTGAAAACGCAGCAGCTGGCGATGGATACCGCGATGTGGGATACCGCACAGGCAAAAGACAAAGTTGACGCCTGGCTCTCTGGCCCGAACGCCAACAAGATTGAAGTGATCATCGCTAATAACGATGCGATGGCGATGGGTGCGGTTGAAGCGCTGAAAGCGCACAACAAAACCAGCATTCCGGTGTTTGGTGTCGATGCACTGCCAGAAGCGCTGGCGCTGGTGAAATCAGGCGCGCTGGCCGGTACCGTGTTGAACGATGCGGAAAACCAGGCGAAAGCGACGCTGGATATTGCTAACAATCTGGCCAATGGCAAAGAGCCAACTGCAGGCACTAACTTCAAAATGGACAACAAAATCGTACGTGTTCCTTACGTACCAGTAGATAAAGAAAATCTGTCGCAGTTTGTGAAGTAATTCATCCTGGGCGCGGCATTTCGCCGCGCCTTATTGCATCTGACCAACGCTTTATTTAGCCAGGTAAATTATGGCCAGTGAGAATCCGACCACACAGCGTGAATATCTGCTGGAGATGACGAATGTCTCGAAATCATTTCCAGGAGTTAAAGCCTTAGATAATGTGAATTTAAAAGTGCGGCCGCACTCTGTTCATGCATTAATGGGCGAAAACGGCGCCGGGAAATCTACATTATTAAAATGTCTGTTTGGGATTTATAAAAAGGATACGGGGAGCATCCTGTTTCAGGGTGAGGAAATTGATTATAAGAGCTCCAAAGAAGCGCTGGAAAATGGCGTTTCCATGGTGCATCAGGAATTAAACCTGGTTCTGCAACGCAACGTCATGGATAACATGTGGCTTGGCCGTTATCCACGTAAAGGCGTGTTTGTCGATCAGGATAAAATGTATCGCGATACCAAAGCGATCTTTGATGAATTAGATATTGATATCGATCCGCGCGATAAAGTTGCCACCTTATCGGTGTCGCAGATGCAGATGATCGAAATCGCCAAAGCCTTCTCCTATGATGCCAAAATCGTCATTATGGATGAGCCGACATCATCGCTGACCGAAAAAGAAGTGAACCACTTGTTCACGATTATTCGTAAGCTGAAAGATCGTGGCTGCGGCATTGTGTATATCTCGCACAAGATGGAAGAGATATTCCAGCTGTGTGATGAGATTACCATTTTGCGTGACGGACAGTGGATCGCCACCCAGCCGCTGGAAGGCCTGGACATGGACAAAATCATCTCGATGATGGTTGGCCGTTCATTGAACCAGCGCTTCCCGGATAAAACTAACGTGCCGGGGGAAACCATTCTTGAGGTGCGCCATTTAACCTCACTGCGTCAGCCGTCGATTCGTGATATCTCGTTCGATCTGCGTAAAGGTGAAATTCTTGGTATTGCCGGTTTGGTGGGCGCTAAACGTACCGACATCGTCGAAACCCTGTTTGGCATTCGCGAGAAGTCAGGCGGTACGATTAAGCTGCACGGCAAGAGTATTAATAACCACAGCGCCAACGAAGCCATTAACCACGGCTTTGCGCTAGTGACGGAAGAGCGTCGCTCCACCGGTATTTATGCGTATCTGGATATTGGCTTTAACTCGCTTATCTCCAATATTAAAAAGTATAAATCCAGCATGGGGCTGCTCGATAATAAACGTATGAAAAGCGATACCCAATGGGTCATTGATTCGATGCGCGTGAAAACGCCGGGTCATCATACGCAAATTGGTTCGCTTTCCGGTGGTAACCAACAGAAAGTGATTATTGGTCGCTGGTTATTAACGCAGCCGGAAATATTGATGCTTGATGAACCGACGCGCGGGATTGATGTGGGCGCGAAATTCGAAATCTACCAACTTATTGCCGAGTTGGCGAAGAAAGAGAAGGGCATCATTATTATCTCTTCTGAAATGCCAGAGCTGTTGGGTATTACCGATCGTATTTTAGTGATGAGTAATGGCCAGGTAGCAGGCATTGTTGATACCAAAACGACCTCGCAGAATGAAATCCTGCGTTTAGCGTCATTACACCTTTAATGAAGCAAGGGCTTTAACATGAAAGCGACTACTAAAAAGAATGCGCTAACCTGGTTAAAAGAGGGCGGCATTTACGTTGTCCTGTTTGTACTGCTGGCAATTATTATTTTCCAGGATCCAACCTTCTTAAGTTTAATGAACCTGAGTAACATTCTGACCCAATCCTCGGTGCGTATTATTATCGCACTCGGCGTGGCCGGTTTGATTGTCACCCAGGGTACCGACCTTTCAGCGGGTCGTCAGGTTGGCTTAGCGGCGGTGGTGGCAGCCACGCTGCTGCAGGCGATGGATAACGCGAACAAGGTGTTCCCGCATCTGGATACCGTACCTATTCCAGTGGTTATCCTGACCGTGTGCATCATCGGCGGTGTGATTGGTCTGGTGAACGGGGTGATCATCGCTTACCTCAAGGTAACGCCATTTATCACCACGTTGGGCACCATGATTATCGTTTACGGTATCAACTCGCTCTATTACGACTTTGTGGGTGCATCGCCAATTGCCGGTTTCGATCCTGGCTTCTCCAAATTTGCCCAAGGCTTCCTGCGTTTTGGTGATTTCAAACTGTCGTTTATCACCTTCTACGCTGTGATTGCCATCGTCTTTGTTTGGGTGCTGTGGAATAAAACTCGCTTCGGTCGCAACATTTTTGCTATCGGTGGTAACCCGGAAGCGGCGAAAGTGTCTGGCGTGAACGTGCCGTTCAACCTGATTCTGGTGTACGCCTTGTCTGGCGTGTTCTACGCGTTCGGCGGGATGCTGGAAGCAGGCCGTATCGGCAGCGCCACCAATAACCTCGGCTTTATGTATGAGCTGGATGCGATTGCGGCTTGTGTGGTCGGCGGCGTGTCGTTTGCCGGGGGCGTGGGTTCGGTGGCCGGCGTGGTGACCGGTGTCATCATCTTCACCGTGATCAACTACGGTTTGACCTACATCGGCGTTAACCCTTACTGGCAGTACATCATCAAGGGCGGCATTATCATCTTCGCCGTGGCGCTGGATTCATTGAAGTACGCACGTAAGAAGTAGTGGATTTCCCCTCACCCCAACCCTCTCCCGCAGGCGGGAGAGGGAGCAGACCGAATTCTGGCTTAAACCTGCACTACACGGTTCCCTCTCCCGCTCGCGGGAGAGGGCCAGGGTCAGGGAGCAAACGTCACTTCTGCAGTTTCTCTTCTAACTCCAAAAGCTGCTCCGGCGTCACCGCCGGATAACTCTGCGCATCTTCCGGCACTTCATGCACCGCAGGAATTGGCACTAACGGGCCAAGGAAGCGCGGCTCGCGCTTCATCAAATACAAATCCGCCAGCGCACCCAAACGCGCACCCACTTCGCGGAAACGCACCGACAACATATTCTTCGGCGACGGCACCGCATAGCACTGCGCCTGAATGCCCAAATGCTGCGCGATATACAGCGCTCGCTCGCAGTGGAAGCGCTGAGTAATGATGATGAAATCGTTGGTATCGAACACTTTACGCGTGCGCACAATCGAATCCAGCGTGCGGAAGCCAGCGTAATCCAGCACGATGTCCGACGGCGCGACGCCCGCTTTGATCAAATCGCGGCGCATAGTCATCGGTTCGTTATAGCTTTGCTGCGCATTATCACCGCTCAGCAGCAGGTAATTGACCTTGCCGCTGTTATAGGCGTTCAACGCGCCCTGGATGCGATAGAGGTAATACTGATTGATCACGCCCGTGCGGTAGTACTTCGCCGTGCCCAAGACCACGCCGACCTGACGATGTGGCAACGAGGTGACATCTTCATATATAAAGGGCGCGGTTTTCCAGCTGATCCAGCGATCCAGGCCGAGCGCGGTCGCCACCATCAGTAAGATGATGAAAAACAGACCAAAGAAAACGCGTTTAATCATGCGCGCGGGCACTCGGTTGGCAGAATTCAGAATGGATAAAGGCTACTTGAGGCGGGCGGGGGAAGCAAGTAAACGCCCGTTGGCTGACGTTTTTTTAAACGTTGCCGGATCTAAATGATCCGGCAACGGATTTATCAGATCGAAGTACGGCGATAATTACGATACTGCGGCAGCCAGAAGTTGTTGCTGACGGCTTTCGACAACACATCTTCCGACGTCACCACCGCCACGCCCGCCAGCTGCGCGGCTTTACCCACCTCAATGGCAATCAGCTTGGAAACGCCCTGAATGTCTTTGATCTCCGGCAGAACCGGACCTTCGCCATCGTTAACCAGCGGCGAGCAGTCGGCCAATGCGCGACTGGCGGTCATCAGCATCGAATCCGTCACGCGACTGGCGCCTGCGGCGATAACCCCCAAACCGATGCCAGGGAAGATATAGGAGTTATTGCACTGGGCGATGGGATAGGTTTTCCCCTTCCAGGTGACCGGCGAGAACGGGCTGCCGGTGGCAACCAGCGCGGCGCCGTCAGTCCAGGCGATGATGTCGGCTGGCGTCGCTTCAACGCGTGAAGTCGGGTTCGACAGCGGCATAACAATCGGACGCTTGGTGTGCTTGTGCATCTCGCGAATGATCTCTTCGGTGAACAGGCCTGGTTGGCCAGACACGCCGATCAGAATATCCGGCTTGGCGTTGCGTACCACGTCGAGCAGAGAAATGGAGTCGCTGCTGGTGTCCCAATCTTTCAGGCTGTCACTCTTCTGCACCAGCTTGCTCTGGAAATTGAGCAGGTTCGGCAGCTTGTCGGTGAGCAAACCGAAGCGATCGACCATCATCACGCGGCCACGCGCTTCATCATCGCTCAATCCTTCCGACTTCATCTGCGCGATGATCTGCTCGGCAATACCGCAACCGGCAGAACCGGCACCGAGGAACACCACTTTCTGCTCGCACAGGCGGCTGCCCGCAGCGCGGCTGGCGGCGATGAGGGTGCCGACGGTCACTGCGGCGGTGCCCTGAATATCGTCGTTGAAGCAGCAGATCTCATCGCGATAGCGCTCCAGCAGCGGCATGGCGTTTTTCTGCGCGAAGTCTTCGAACTGCAACAGCACGTTCGGCCAGCGACGATTCACCGCCTGAATGAATTCATTGACGAACTCTTCGTACTCTTCGCCAGTGATACGCGGATGACGCCAGCCCATATAGAGCGGATCGTTCAGCAGCTGCTGGTTGTTGGTACCAACATCCAGCACCACCGGCAAGGTGTAAGCCGGGCTGATGCCGCCACACGCGGTATACAGCGACAGCTTACCGATTGGGATGCCCATGCCGCCGATACCCAAATCGCCGAGGCCGAGAATACGTTCGCCATCAGTCACCACGATCACTTTGACATTCTGCTTGGTGGCGTTCTGCAGCATGTCTTCAATGCGGTCGCGATTGTTATAAGAGATGAATACGCCACGCGCGCGACGGTAGATTTCAGAGAAGTGTTCACAGGCGGCGCCGACCGTTGGGGTGTAGATGATCGGCATCATCTCTTCCAGATGATTGTCGAGCAGGCGGTAGAACAGGGTTTCGTTGGTGTCCTGGATGTTGCGCAGATAGACATGCTTGTCGTTGTTGTTTTTAAAATCCAGGAACTGGCGCCAGGCACGTTCTGCCTGCTCTTCGATGGTTTCTACCGCTTCGGGTAGCAGGCCGTTGAGGTTAAATTCGTTACGTTCTTCGAGGGTGAAGGCGCTGCCTTTATTCAATAGCGGAAATTCCAGCAGGATCGGACCCGCATAAGGAATATACAGCGGGCGTTTACTTTCGTAGTCGAGTTCCATGCAGTGCTTGCTCCGGTTGCAGTGTTTTCTGACGTATCGCCGGGAAAAGGTAACGCCAGTCCATCTTGAAGTGAAGAGGTTCTGGCGCCCGATCCTATGAAAATTCCTGCAGATGTACAGCTTTTGTTAACAGGAGGTCACAAAAGCGGTAAAAGGATCACTAAACTGATGTTTTCGAAACTAAAGTAAGTGAGAAATCCTCACATCCTAACGCCTTAAGCGTCGCGCGGGTCGCGTCAAGCTGACTCAGCGTGCTGTCCTGACATTCCACCAAAACCGCTTGCTGAATTGTCTCCAGCGCTTCGTTGCTCATGTTCATCAAAATCAGTGCAGCCTGCAGCGGCGGCAAGCTGGGGTTGAAGGCGGCGTTTTCCGCATAGCGACCGGTAAAGACCTTGCCGCTCTGGCTGCGCAGCGCCACGCCGCTGTAACTCTGGCTGTAAGGCGCGTGACTGTGATTGGCGGCGGTAATGGCGGCCTGTTGCAATGCATCGCCTGCAACCGCAAAACCATGATCGACCGGCGTTAGAAGACGTTCGTTGATATTCAGATCGGCAGGGCCAAACGCATCCGGCAGATAGTCGCCCAGCGTGCTAACCGCGCGTCCCGGCAGGCTGATGCGAATCGCCGTGCCGCTGTTCAGCTCGTTCATAAACTGACGGCAATGTCCGCACGGCGTGTAGTTGACGGTAATCGCCGCCAGCTTCTCTTCACCGCGCAGCCAGGCGTGCGTAATCGCGCTCTGCTCGGCGTGCACCGTCTGCTGCAGCGGGGTATGCAGGAACTCCATGTTGGCGCCGAAGTACCAATGGCCGCTGACGCCGCGGGAAATCGCGCCGACATTAAAGTGAGACACCGTTGCCACGGCGCAGCTCGCCGCCAGCGGCAGCAGTTCCAGTGCCAGCGCATCTTCATCCAGTCCGGTAAGCTGTTTCAGTTGCGCGACATCCTGCGGACGCAATACGCCATGGAAATCCGGCGCATCCAGCAGCGGCTGAATCGCAGCTTGCAGCGCAGCGGGCAGGGCAGAAAAAGCAGTTAGGAATCGTGAATGCATGATGGGATGACCTCAGTTACGCGTTAGCGGCGATGCGCCGCCTGACGTTTTATATGTGATCCAAGTCGCTCTGACAATGCAAGCTGATTGGGTTGTTTCAACTTTGCGAGATCTCTCGCAAGTTTTAGCCCCACCAATGCATTAATAGCGGAAAAAGCAGCGGCGCCAGTAACGAGGTGATGATGCCGCAAATCACCAGCGCAAGGGAGCTGAACGCGCCTTCCTGATAATCGATCTCGGCTGCGCGCGCGGTACCTAACGCGTGCGATGCGTTACCAATTGCTAACCCGCGCGAGGATTTGTTTTTCACCTTAAACAGATTGAGCAGCATATGGCCAAACACCGCACCCAGCACGCCGGCGATAAGCACGCAGATGGCGCTGATGGCAGGAATACCGTGCAGCGATGCGGAGACCGCCATCGCAATTGGCGTGGTGACGGATTTCGGCATGATGGTGGCGGCGATTTCCGGCGTTGCGCCCATCCACAGCGCAATCGCGGTGCCCGATACCATTGCCGTGATGCTGCCGATGAAGCAGACGCTGATGATGGTTTTCCAGCGCGCGCGAATCTGATGCATCTGCTCATACAGCGGCAACGCCAGTGCCACAACCGCCGGTTGCAGCAACTGATTGAGCAGGCTGCTGCCGGCAAAATAGCGCGTGTATGGTAGGTGAGTCAGCAGCAGAATCGGAATGACAATCGCCATCGCCACTAACAATGGATTAACGATGGAGATATTAATTTTCGCGGCCAGTCTACGCGCCAGGAAATAGGCGATCACCGTCAGCGGCAGCGACCACCATGCATCACTCATTCGGCTTCTCCTGCGGGCGCTGCAGGCGCTCTGCGCTGAGCCCGACAATCAGCAGCACCATAAAAGTACTGACAATGCATGACACCACAATCGGCCCAAACTGCGCGGTGAGGATATCGGTATAGCCCATTACACCAACGCTAATCGGCACAAACAGCAGTGCCATATAGCGAATCAGTAAATGGCATCCGGGTTTCACCCACTCAACCGGCATGATTTGCAGACCCAGCAGCAGGAATAGCAGCAGCATGCCGATGATACTGCCGGGAATGGTTATTGGGAGCAGGGCAGAAATCCCCATTCCAGCGTAAAGCGCCGCATAGATGATGACGAAGGCGCGCACATAGCGCCAACAAGCAGTGAGAACGGCAGGCATGTCAGGCTCCTGTTTTCGTAGCGCTTTATCATACGCATTAAGCGATTAGCGTGCTAGCGTTCACATTGGAATGCAGATTCCAGCTTTTTCATCGCGTTATTTTCCTCCTGCAAACATGGCGTAGGGTAAGCCGATATCGCGAAAGGGAGGCGATGATGAAAGCGATTACGCGGCGGCGACAACTGCGCCAGGCGATGCCTGAAGCGGAGCATCTTTTGTGGCTTTTTTTACGTAATCGGAATTTATGCGGAGTGAAGTTTCGGCGTCAGCATCCGATTGGCGGTTATATCGTGGATTTCGCCTGTAATGAAAGGAGGGTGATAGTTGAGCTAGACGGCGGGCAGCATAACGAAGATGAAGCGAAGATTTATGATCAACAACGAACGGCTTTTTTAGAGCGAGGTGGCTGGAGAGTGATTAGATTCTGGAATCATCAGGTTTTCGAAGAGTTTGATGCGGTGATGGAGGAGATATATCGGCAGTTGATGTTGCTTGGGCCCTCACCCTAGCCCTCTCCCGCCAGCGGGCGAGGGAATGGTTAGGTGGAGCAGGCTAGCAAAAGTAGAGTGAAAAATTAAATGGCTGCTTTGAACCATTCCCTCTCCCGCCAGCGGGCGAGGGAATGGTTAGGTGGAGCAGGCTAGCATAAAGTGGAGTGAAAAATTAAATGGCTGCTTTGAACGGTTCCCTCTCCCGCGCGCGGGAGAGGGTTAGGGTGAGGGCAACGAAATCCCTTACTTAACCGGCATGCCCGGTACTGCGCCGCTATCGACCGACAGCACAAACAGGTCTTTGCCGCCTGGACCCGCTGACAGCACCATACCTTCGGAAATACCGAAGCGCATTTTACGCGGCGCGAGGTTGGCGACGATGATGGTCATCTTGCCAACCAGCACCGACGGATCCGGATAGGCAGCGCGAATGCCAGAGAAAATCTGACGCTTCTCGCCACCCAAATCCAGCTCCAGACGCAGCAGCTTGTCAGAACCCTCAACCAGCTCAGCTTTCTCTATCAGCGCCACGCGCATATCGACCTTGGCAAAATCATCAATGGTGATGGTGTCGCCAATCGGCGCATCAGCCAGCGGACCGGTTGCTGCAGGCTTATTCGCCGCCGCCGCATCTTCTTTCGAGGCCTCAATCAGCGCGTCAACTTTGGTCATTTCGATACGGCCATACAGCGCTTTGAACGGCGCTACTTCATGATCCAGCAGCGGTTGGGTAATTGCATCCCAGCTCAGTTCGCTCTGCAGGAAGGCTTCGGCACGCTCGCTCAAAGATGGCAGCACTGGCTTCAGCCAGGTCATCAAGACGCGGAACAGGTTAATGCCCATGGAGCAAATCGCCTGCAGGTCGGCATCGCGGCCTTCTTGCTTTGCTACCACCCAAGGTGCCTGCTCATCGACATAGCGGTTTGCCAGATCGGCCAGCGCCATGATTTCACGGATCGCGCGGTTATATTCGCGGCTGGCCCAGGCTTCGCCAATCTTCTCTGAGGCCGCCACAAAGGTCTGATATAACGCGGGATCGGCCAGTTCACTCGCCAGCTTGCCGCCAAAGCGTTTGGTCAAGAAGCCGGCATTACGTGACGCCAGGTTCACCACTTTGTTCACCACGTCTGCGTTCACGCGCTGCACGAAATCTTCCAGATTCAGGTCGATGTCGTCGATGCGTGAAGAGAGCTTGGCTGCGTAGTAATAGCGCAGGCTATCGGCATCCAGATGCTGCAACCAGGTGCTGGCTTTAATAAAGGTGCCGCGCGATTTAGACATCTTCGCGCCGTTAACCGTCACATAACCGTGTACGAACAGATTGGTTGGCTTGCGGAAGTTGCTGCCTTCCAGCATCGCTGGCCAGAACAGGCTGTGGAAATAGACGATGTCTTTACCGATGAAGTGATACAGCTCAGTAGTGGAATCTTTCTTCCAGAACTCGTCGAAATCGATATCGCCGCGTTTGTCGCACAGGTTTTTGAATGAACCCATGTAACCGATTGGCGCATCCAGCCAGACGTAGAAGTATTTGCCCGGCGCGCCAGGGATTTCGAAGCCGAAGTAAGGTGCGTCGCGGGAGATATCCCACTGCTGCAAGCCAGACTCGAACCACTCTTGCATCTTGTTAGCCACCTGCTCTTGCAGTGCGCCTGAACGCGTCCACGCTTGCAGCATCGCGCTGAAAGAGGGCAGATCAAAGAAGAAGTGCTCGGAATCGCGCAGCACCGGCGTCGCGCCTGAGACCACTGATTTCGGGTCGATCAGCTCGGTTGGGCTGTAGGTCGCGCTGCACACTTCGCAGTTATCGCCATATTGATCCGGTGACTTACATTTCGGGCAGGTGCCTTTGACGAAACGGTCCGGCAGGAACATGCCTTTCTCAGGATCGTACAGCTGCGAAATGGTGCGGTTCTTAATGAAGCCGTTCTCTTTCAGACGACCATAAATCAACTCGGACAGTTGACGGTTTTCGTCACCGTGCGTCGAGTGATAGTTGTCGTAGCTGATATTGAAGCCAGCAAAATCCGTTTCGTGCTCCTGCTTCATCTCCGCGATCATCTGCTCCGGCGCGATGCCAAGCTGCTGAGCTTTCAGCATGATCGGCGTGCCGTGAGCGTCGTCTGCACAGATGAAGTGAACCTGGTTGCCACGCATTCGCTGGTAACGGACCCAAATGTCAGCCTGAATGTGTTCAAGCATGTGACCGAGATGGATTGAACCGTTTGCGTACGGCAGTGCGCACGTTACCAGAATTTTTTTAGCGACTTGAGTCATGTTTGCGTAGCGTTCCGTTGAAGAAAAATCGGTGTTAGATGTTAACCGAAGCACCCTCTGGCGTAAACACAGCTGGACATCCACGTCACTTTTAGCGCCTATCTGATATTATTGAACAGACACCGCCGCAATCTGGCGTGATGAATAAACAAGGAGAGGGGATGACTTCACAATCCCAGCAACATCATTCACCTGAGGCGCTGCGAGCATTGGTTATTGGCGTGTTGAGTGACTTTGAACATCCGACGCTGCAACATAACCTGACCACGCTGAAAGCCCTGCGCCATGTCGCGCTGCTGGATGACAAGCTGCATATCGAACTGGTGATGCCGTTCGCGTGGGCCAGCGCTTTTGAAGAGCTGAAAGCGCAAACCAGCGCCGAACTGCTGCGCCTGACGGACGCCAGCGCCATTGACTGGCGACTGCGCCACGACATCGCCACGCTGAAGCGGGTGAAAAACCATCCGGGCGCGACCGGTGTGAAGAACATTATCGCCGTCAGTTCCGGCAAAGGTGGCGTGGGCAAATCCAGCACCGCTGTGAACATGGCGCTGGCGCTGATCGCCGAAGGCGCGCGCGTGGGGATTCTCGATGCGGATATTTACGGTCCGTCGATCCCTAACATGCTCGGCACCGAAAATCAGCGTCCCACCTCGCCGGATGGCACGCACATGGCACCGATAATGGCGCACGGCCTGGCAACCAATTCGATTGGTTATCTGGTCACCGACGACAACGCCATGGTGTGGCGCGGTCCAATGGCCAGTAAAGCCCTGATGCAGCTGCTCAACGAAACTCTGTGGCCGGATCTCGATTACCTGATCCTGGATATGCCGCCCGGCACCGGCGACATTCAGCTGACGCTGGCGCAGAACGTGCCGGTGACCGGCGCGCTGGTGGTCACCACGCCGCAGGACATCGCCTTGATTGACGCGCGTAAAGGGATGGTGATGTTCGAGAAAGTCAGCGTGCCGGTGCTGGGCGTGATCGAGAATATGAGCATGCACATTTGTAGCCAATGCGGACATCACGAGCCGATTTTCGGCACCGGCGGTGCGCAGAAGCTGGTGGAAGATTACAGCACCCGTTTGCTGGCCCAGTTGCCGCTGCACATTACGCTGCGTGAAGATCTGGATGATGGCGAACCGACCGTGGTGCGCCGTCCGGACAGTGATTTCACCGCGCTCTACCGCCAACTGGCGGGTCGCGTTGCAGCGCAGCTCTATTGGCAGGGAGAGATTATCCCTGGCGATATCGCGTTCCGCGCCGTTTAACGCCTTCCAGTTCCGCTGGTGCGCGTCGCCAGCGGAAAATGCATCAGCACATATTTTCCCTGCTCGCTCTCGCCAACCGCTTCGCGCCGCCAGCCGTGTTTGAGATAAAAATCCATCGCCGCCTGATTCTGTTGCAGGCATTTTAAGGCGCCCGTCGAGCTAAATCGCGATTGCACTTTTTCTAACAGCGCGCTGCCCACGCCTTGTCCCTGCGCATCGGGGTCGACATACAGACTATGCAGGAAGTTGTCATTATCCAGCACCGCCGCAAACCCTACGCGATGCCCATTCAGTTCAGCGACCAGCACGGTTTCGCCCAAAATCACCGCATCGAAATCTTCTAACTGCCAATCATCGCCATCCAGCCACGTCCAGTTATGGCGTCGCGCGGCAAGATAGAGCGTGCGCAGAAAAGGCCGATCGGCTTCGTCAAAAAAACGTATATGCACCCATTTGCTCCGTCAGTTAGGTATTTGAATAAAAGTAGCAGTTTCACCGTAAAAAGATAAAGCCTGACAGAACCGCGCCCTTTTTGTGTAGAATGCCTCCGCGAGCCGCATGAAATCAGGTGTCGGCGCTTTGATAGCTTTTGGTTATCTGATTGATAACGTCTGCATATTAGAAGTTGGCCCGAAAATTCTGTAGCCTGCATCACATCTTTTAACGGAGGTCACCATGTCCATCATTAATACCAAGATCAAACCATTTAAAAACGCAGCGTTCAAAAACGGCGAATTCATCGAAGTCACCGAGAAAGACGTTGAAGGTAAATGGAGTGTTTTCTTCTTCTACCCGGCTGACTTCACCTTCGTATGCCCAACCGAACTGGGTGACGTTGCAGACCATCACGAAGAGTTCCAGAAACTGGGTGTAGATATCTACTCTGTTTCCACTGACACGCACTTTACCCACAAAGCCTGGCACGGTTCTTCAGACACCATCGCGAAAATCAAATACGCAATGATCGGTGACCCAACTGGCGCGCTGACCCGTAACTTCGAAATCATGCGCGAAGACGAAGGTCTGGCAGACCGCGGTACCTTCATCGTTGACCCGCAAGGCATCATCCAGGCGATCGAAATCACTGCAGAAGGCATTGGCCGTGACGCATCTGACCTGATCCGCAAAGTGAAAGCCGCTCAGTACGTTGCTTCTCACCCAGGTGAAGTTTGCCCGGCAAAATGGAAAGAAGGCGAAGCAACTCTGGCTCCATCACTGGACCTGGTTGGCAAAATCTAAGTTAGCTGCCATTCGATCTTTCTCTATCGGGTGCTACGGCACCCGATTTTCATGACAGGAACTCACTATGCTCGACACCAATTTAAAATCCCAACTCAAGGCTTACCTTGAGAAACTAACGAAACCGGTTGAGTTGATTGCCACATTGGATGATGGCGCCAAATCTGCGGAGATTCGCTCTCTGTTGGCCGATATCGCGGGCTTGTCAGACAAAGTCAGCTTCCGCGAAGAGAACGATCGTCCGGTGCGTAAACCCTCTTTCCTGATCACTAACCCAGGCAGCCAGAGCGGTCCGCGCTTTGCCGGTTCGCCAATGGGTCACGAATTTACTTCACTGGTTTTAGCCCTGCTGCAAACCGGTGGACACCCTTCGAAAGAATCGCAGAGCCTGCTGGATCAGGTTGTGGCTTTGGAAGGCGACTTCCACTTCGAAACTTATTATTCCCTGTCGTGCCACAACTGTCCTGACGTGGTACAGGCGCTGAATCTGATGGCGGTACTGAACCCGCGTATCAGCCATACCGCGATTGACGGCGGTATGTTCCAGAACGAAATCACCGAGCGCAACGTGATGGGCGTGCCGGCGGTATTCCTCAACGGCAAAGAGTTCGGTCAGGGCCGTCTGAGCCTGGCGGAAATCGTCGGTAAAGTGGACACCAACGCCGACAAGCGCGCGGCGGAAGAGCTGAACAAACGTGATGCCTACGAAGTATTGATCGTCGGCAGCGGCCCGGCGGGCGCAGCAGCGGCCATCTACTCTGCACGTAAAGGCATCCGTACTGGCCTGATGGGCGAGCGTTTCGGTGGTCAGGTGCTGGACACCGTAGACATTGAAAACTACATCTCCGTACAGAAAACCGAAGGCGCGAAGCTGGCCGGTTCTTTGCGTGCCCACGTTGATGATTACGATGTTGATGTGATTGATACCCAGAGCGCCATCAAGCTGATTCCGGCGGCGAAAGAGGGCGGTCTGCACGCAATTGAAACCGCATCTGGCGCAGTACTAAAATCCCGCAGCATCATCATTGCTACCGGCGCACGCTGGCGCAACATGGGCGTACCGGGCGAAGAGCAGTATCGCACCAAGGGCGTAACTTATTGCCCGCACTGCGACGGCCCGCTGTTTAAAGGCAAACGCACCGCGGTGATCGGCGGCGGTAACTCAGGCGTGGAAGCGGCAATCGATTTGGCCGGTATTGTTGAGCACGTGACGCTGCTGGAATTTGCCAGCGAAATGCGCGCCGACAAAGTGCTGCAGGACAAACTGCGCAGCCTGAAAAACGTCGATGTGATTCTGAACGCACAGACCACCGAAGTGAAAGGCGACGGCAGCAAAGTCACCAGCCTGACCTACATCGACCGTAACAACCAGAGCAGCCACGAAATCGCGCTGAGCGGCATCTTCGTGCAGATTGGTTTGCTGCCGAACACCACCTTCCTGGAAGGTGCGGTTGAGCGCAACAAGATGGGCGAAATCATCATTGATGCCAAGTGCGAAACCAGCCTGAAAGGCGTGTTTGCCGCAGGCGACTGCACCACGGTGCCGTACAAGCAGATCATCATCGCCAGCGGTGAAGGCGCGAAAGCCTCACTCAGCGCCTTTGATTATCTGATTCGCACCAAACCGGCTGAATAAGTTTTGCGATAGCCACGCAATAGCCCTGCAACGCATGTTGCGGGGCTTTTTTATATAGAAACAATGATTAGCCTAACCAGCGTATGGCTTGCGCATCGCTAATATCGCGGTAATAGATTTTATGCAGCCGTTCGCCACAGCCTTTACATTGTGCTTCAACATGAGTTGAGAAGTAGGCTCGCCCGGTGGGAGAAATAGCGCCTTTGCGGGAAATACGGATGTTATGCCATTTGTGTGCATGCGGAATAAAGCTGAAGAATTTTAATTTCATTATCGCTACCGGAATGGAGTGGGCGGTGTTTATCTTCAAATCCGGAGCGCAATTAGGCCCGTTTTCTGGCCTAATAAATTTGATAAGTATCAAGGTGATTAAAACTTTGCTTATTTCACCGCGCTTCTGTTGCTTCCGGTGCGAATAAAAATAGATTCGCACCGGATTATTTGATCGCGGAAGGATTACAGCGTTAGCGCCATAAACACGATTTCATCACTAAACCGTGCAACCTCCTGTTTCATACTGCTCACCACCTTAAAACCTTTCTTGCGATAGATCATAGCTGCCGGGTTCGATTGCCAGACGCATAAGGTGATGCGGCGCATTTTTTGCTGTTTGGCTTGATCCTTAAGCTTTGACAAAATTTGATTGAAATAGCCTTTTCCCTGTTCCTCGGGCTGCAGCGCCACGCTGCAAATGAAGAAATCGTCCGGCTGGCGATGCTGATTCACGAAACTGTCGTAAGCCACATCCAGTGGAAAAACCTCCTGACGATAGCCATATTGCACCTTGATGTGATCGTAATCCTGAATCGGCGCAGCGTTAACGAAACCCACCATTTTTCCCTGCGGATTATAAATCACGGCAATCTGTTGCAGGAAAGGCTGGATATTTTGCTGCAGCTGTAGGGTGGTTATATCAGTGGCATAAATATTATCGACCGAGCAGTATTCCAGATAGCTGGTGGTGAAAATTAATTTCGCCATCGCGAGTTGTTCTTGCTTGTCTGCAATACTTCCCGGTTTGAAGATCAGTGGCGACGCTTTCTGACCATCAATCGGCTGCCAGAAATCACCTGCTTTAATATTCTTTGCGGTAAGCGCAATTAAAAAATCGCTGAATAATGCATTCACTTTATCCAGTTGCGGATCCTGAGAGAGCACGCCGTAATAGTGATAATAGGGAATTTCAGCACGCAGCTGCGGCGCATAAGCAATTTGCAGGATATCGCATTCAGAAAGCAAAGGTACCAGTTCACCTAACTGCAGAGGATCGCTTAATTGCCAGTCGCGTTGTGCTAGCTGAGTAATCGTATGCTGATAATGCTGCTGCTCTTCACCACTCAGCGGGCGACGTTCACCGCTGAGAATATCCTCCGTCAGGCGCATGCCTTTAATCCCGCTCACGCGATGCTGCTGAACATCAAAACCCCATACGGCAAACCGGCTGAAATCCTGATGGCTGAGCTGCGTGACCTGCAATTGCTCGCACCATAACTGGTAAAAAGGTTCGAAGATGGCGCGTTCGCTTTCCGGCGTTTTTGCTGGAATTGGCTGAGGCCAGCCGCGATACACCGCACTGAGCCGCCGTTGTAAATTCTGCAACACCGGATTGTTTTGATGACTGATGATCATGCCGGTTTCATCGGTGAAGAGATTCAGCCAATTTATTTGCTGCTGTTCTCCCGCAAAATCCGGCAGTTCTGGCTGACAGAGAAACAGCGTCGCAGGCTGAGCGGGAAGTGTATCGGCATCCATATAAACGCCGCCGCACCGATTGAGAATCGCCAGGCGGAAGAAGTCAGAGAGCGTAGCGTAATAGCGCTTATCATGCAGTTGCTGCAGCACATCGATCAGGGCGCCATCAAATGACTGCATCAGTGCGCTCAGGCTGTTGACCTGCACCAGCGCATCAGGCAGAAACAGCGTGCCAGCATGAAAGGGGCTGTTTCCCTGCTGAGCGACGAAGCGATCCTCTGCCGCCAGCTGCTGTGCATTCCACACCCATAGCGTTTGCCGGAAATCACTGCGACTGGCTTCTATCGCCCGTTGCCATTGGGCAATGGTGCGGTTGACGTTGAGTGGTGATGGTCCGCCGAGCCAGACGCGATGGAGCGTGCATTCATTACCTGTCAGTCGGCTGGTGGGCACCGCGAACATCGAAGAGAGTTCCGCAACGCACACCTCGTGCGGCTGATGTTCCACTTGCCACTGTTTAAACTGCCGTAACGCTTGTTGCCAGTCTGCTGTCGCGGGATAGGTAAAGCGCTTTTTAAGCGCGGCGAGTTGGCGTTCGTAGTGAGGTAAAAACGTTTCGCGCGTCATCATCAGATTTCGCTCCCGGCTGGTTGAGCAACATAGCCTTGCGGATTCTGCGTATGCCAGCGCCATGCGTCGCGCAGCATGTCTTCGAGGCCGCGAGTTGCTTGCCAGCCCAGTTCTTTTTTCGCCTGACCGGGATCGGATAAGCAGATCGCGACATCGCCGGGACGACGCGGGCGCATATCGAGCGGCACGCGTCGTCCGCTCACCTGTTCAAAAATCTGCACGATTTCCAGCACCGAGTAGCCTTGTCCGGTACCCAGGTTGTAATGGCGATAGCCTGGTTTGAGATGATTTAGCGCCTGAATATGACCTTCGGCTAAATCCATCACGTGGATGTAGTCGCGCACGCCGGTGCCGTCGGGCGTTGCATAGTCATCACCAAATACTGGCAGATGGCTTCTTAGTCCATTGGCAACCTGAAACAGATAGGGCAGCAAATTGTTGGGAATACCTTCAGGATGCTCACCAAGCTGGCCGGAGGGATGTGCGCCGGCGGGATTGAAATAGCGCAGTGCGGTAATGGCTAACTCTGGTTGTGCATCAACCACTTCACCCATGATCTTCTCCACCATATATTTGGAGGCGCCATAAGGATTGGTGGTATTGCCGGTATCACAGTTCTCACACAGCGGAATCTTTACCGGAATGCCATAAACCGTGGCGGATGAGCTGAAAATGAGTTTTTTCACCTGATGCTGCTTCATGGTTTCCAGCAGCATTAGCGTTCCGGCAATATTGTTTTGATAATACTTCACCGGTTTCTGCAGCGATTCATTTACCGATTTCAGCCCAGCCATATGAATAACCGCATCAATCGGCTGATGGCTAAATACCAGATTTAGATCGGCGCGGCGGCGAATATCGCCCTGATGAAACGTCATTTTCTTTCCGCTTAACGCTTCGACACGCGTTAAGGCCAGCGGTGAGCTATTACACAAATTATCCAGCACGATCACACGATGGTTTTTCTGCAGCAGGCTAAGGGCAATGTGTGAGCCAATATAGCCCGCACCGCCAGTAATTAAGACATTCATTTACGTACACTCCATGTGTTTTGTTGCGCGCAGCGGTGCGCGACGAATGAGGGTGTTTAAACATTGTCGACCTTTGTTATCAGTAGTAATGACATCACCAACAGCACACAGGCTGCCGGCCAGATGGCCAGCGGTGAGACGGTGGTGATAATTCCCTGTAAAACGCCAGCCAGCAGCACGCCGATGGACATCGAATTGGTATACAGCGTGGCCGCCATTCCCTGACGATGTTGCAGTAAATCCTGAAACCAGAACATGCCAACGGTAGCGATGATAGCGATGAAAATGGCATTGAAAATTTGCAGTAACATCAGTGGGATAAAACTTTGACTGAAGTAAATTCCCACATAAAACATCATGCCGCACAGCATGGCTGCCTGCATTTGCGTTTTCTTACCCCAGCGTTTGAGCATGCTGGCGCTGAGCAGCATGATCGGTATTTCCAGCGCCGCGGCGAGGCCAAAAAGCACGCCACTCCAGTCGGCAGACAAGGTTGGCTGCTCTGCCAGATGCAAAGGAAACGCAATCAGATAGAGTGCGCTGCAGCTCCATACCAGCAAGGTGGCAAACATCAGGAAGCAAAGGTTTTGCCCCAGCGGCTGCCGGTCCGGTTGCTTTGCAGGAGTAGCGCTTGCCAGCCGCTCGCCAGGCGGCAAGGTGACAGCCAGCAGCGCCACGCTCTGTAACAGCACGAACATGACGGCATACAGCCAGGTGAAGCCGGCCAACTGAACAATCCAGAATGCCAGCGGTGGGCCGAATACCCACGCCAGCGAAAATTGCGCGCGTAAAATGGCGCTGAAAGCATTGTCACTGCGGGTTTGCCGTGCCAGCGCGAACAGTTGCGGTATCGCCGCACTGCCGCAAGCATTGAGCAGCGAGCCGAGCGAAATTAACAGCAGATAATCGCGGCAGAAGATAAACAGCAGCGCATTGAGCGCCTGTGCGAATAAGCACAAGAGCAGTAGCGGGCGACGCTGCGTGACACGATCTGAATAACGGGCAATCAGTAAGCTCATCGCAATACTGCTGAGCGCATTAACACTGTAGAAGGCGCCGATTTTCCAGGCTGCCACGTTAAGTTCACTGGCTAGAAATAAGCTGAGCGTCGGAATGAACAGGGCGCCGCTTAAACCGGCACCCAGCGCAACAACATAAAAAGAGAAAGTTGAGTGTTTCATCGACATCCTTGTCAGTGTTCGCCCCAGGCACTCCAGCGAGGGGCAGAAAGTTTTTAAAGTGCTTCAGCGCGGCTGAAGCGTTTGCCATCCGGACTCACGCTACGCACCCAGACTTTATCGCTAGCAGTAATTGCCGGTTTAGCATGTGGTTGATAACGCTGCCAGCGCTTACCCTTATCCAGGCTGTACTCCAGCGGCAGACCCGGCAGCGCAATGTTCATGGTCAGTGTGCCATTCTCGACGCGCGCCCCCGGCACCGGTAAACGGTAGTGAATACCGGCTTTATCCATCTTGCCCAACTCACGCTGGCCTAACAGATTGGCGAAACGCTGCCAGTCCTGATTGCGCTGCTGCTGGTTAACGAAGTGGGTTTCACCGCCTTTAAAGGTGCGGCCTTGCTGATAATCCAGCTCCCACTCCGCGCGATGCCAACCGCGTTCGGCCACCGACAGCAGGCGCGGGAATACCATGTAATCCATCTGCTGATCGGTACGCGTGGTTTCACTCCACAGCTGTACTGAAATGCCGTATGCGCCTGACCACGGCTTATTCGAGGCGGCATCAAAGGTCTTCCCGTCGCGATCCACCGAGGTTTCAGCGTTCTGCGGCAGGTTATCCGGCGCGAAGCCAAACATCTTGCGCTCATCGCTGAAGCGTGTGCCCCAGTAATAGCCGCGCTCGTTAGGATTCACCTCATACGGGAAGTCCATGTAGACGTAATCCGGATTGGAGATCACCACTTCATAATCTTTCTGCGTCCAGTCGTTGGCGGTGTCAAAGCCGCCCCAATAGAGCGTGTCCCAGAAGTTAACGCGTACGCGCGAAGTGGCGAAGGCGTGCGCGTCAGTGGCATCTTTCAATCCATCCTGCCAGGCCTGCATCACCGGAATGCCGTGCGCTTTCACCATCTTGCTCACTTCCAGCGCGAAGTGACTTGGCAAGTGCTCCAGATCTTCCACCTTGCCGGATTTCACCACCGCCTGGCAGACCTGAGATTTTGCCCAGGGTTTGTCCTCTTTGCTTTGGTCTAAAATGCCCGTTCCCGCTTTCGGGTTCTTAACATCGCTGTAGCCGCTACCGAGGCGAATGTTTTTCGCTTCATCACCGCCAAAGTGCCAGGTGGTCAACGGTTGGCCGGCTTCGCGGTGCATCGCCTGCACTTCACCCATCACTTTATCGACAAATCGCTTCGAGGAATCGAGGCAAGGATTGAGATAGCTGGTGCGGTCGTACAGCTGCACGGAACGGGTATTCGAGGTATCCGTGGGATCCACCAATCGATATTCACTGGCCTGCTGCGGTTTACCCGCTTTCATCAGTTGCTGATATCGCGCCTCCATAGAGATCACCGCCGCGCGTGCATGCGCGGGCATATCGATTTCCGGGATCACTTCGATGTTGCGCGCCTGCGCATATTTGACGATCTCGATATAATCGGCGCGGCTGAAATGTCCGGTTCCGTTGTTATTCGTGAGCGGGCCGGAGCCCAATTGCGGCAGAAGACATTGCTGCTCAGTCAGATCGTGACAACGCTTACTGCCGACGTCGGTCAACTCTGGCAGACCGGGGATTTCGATACGCCAGGCTTCGTCATCGGTCAGGTGGAAGTGGAATTTATTCATCTTCCACGCCGCCATTTGATCGAGCATGCGCAGCACCGCTTGCTTGCTGTGGAAATTACGCGCCACATCGAGGAAGGCACCGCGATAGGCAAAGCGCGGTGCATCTTTCGCTTCAAGCGTGGCGATAATCGGTTTACCTTCAGCCGGCACCAGCGACAGTAACGACATTAAGCCGTAGTAAACGCCAGCCTGATCGTAACCAATGATATCGGTGCCGCGCGGTGTGATGCGCAGTTCATAAGCACCGGAAACCGCCTCTGCGCCGTGGAAATGATTGACGGCGATACGGGTATGAATGTCATAACCCGCTGACTGCGGTTTGAGCCCCATCAAATCGAAACGCTGTTTAACCGCATCAGCCTGGTTGTCCGCCAATACCTCAAGATGCAAGGCAACGCCACGGCTCAGGTCGACATCCGCCGCATGAACTTTCACCGAACGCGGCGTTGGGGTGATTTGTCCGCGCAGCGCGCTGGCAGGCAGTTGCGCCACATCGGCATTCTTTGTGAAACGACTTTGCGGCAGCATTAGCACGTTTTTATCGTCGGCAATGCGCTTCCATTGGCCGCCAAACGGCTTAACAAAGTCGCTGAGGTTTTCGGTATCGGTGCTGGTGATAATTTTTGGCGCGGCATTGGCGGCGGTGACATACCAGCGCGGCATCACGTCGGTGATAAACAGCTGCCAGTATTCATTGACGATAGGGATCTCAATCGACTCACCCGCCGCGATACCTTTGAATTTCTCCGTCGGTTCCAGACGGGTTAAATCGCCGACGATATGGGTCATTTTGAACTGATCGTTATCCACCCGCAGCGTTTCGTGCACGTTGCTCATGTAGATTGCCCAGTTTTTACTGGTGAGCGCCGGACCGTTGTTGGTCAGCGTGATGGTAGCGGTGTTGCAGGATGCCCAATCGGCACCGAGTTTCGCGCAGTTCACGCCGTGATCGGCCGCCTGGTTGTCAGTGACCTGATACTGCACGCCGAACTGACTGATTTGATCGACGACCTGCTGATTACTGCGCGGGGATGAACTGCAGGCGGCAAGGCTCATCACGCTCAGCGCCAGTAAACTGATTTTTAACTTTTTCATGTTGTTATCCTTCTCCACGGAGGTAAGTCTCTGGCTCCTGCCAGATCGGGGTCAAAACAGGGTGAATGGCGCGACGACCATAAATTTGATGTCTTTCTCGTCCTGGAAGATGTTGCCGTAGCCGCCGCTATAGCTGGGAAGATCGCTGTGATTGTCGTAGCGGGTGTAGTGCAGTTTGAATTGGGTGTCTTTGGCGCGGCCTTGCTGGATGGTGTAAACCAGGTCGAGGCTCCACGCTGATTCTTTCAGGCGCTGATTTTGGTCGTAGAGGGGATTGGTGGAAGGCTTCGCGTCCCAACCGTAGGCGTACGATGTACCGACTTGCCAGCCAGGTAATTGCCAGTGTCCCAGATCCACCATCACACCGGCGAAGAGCGCTTTCTCACCATTGGCGTTCCAGTCTGAGCGAGAATCCCACCACACGTCCATGCGGCCATTCGAGCTGGCGTAAGACGGCGTCATACGTTGCAGGAAGAAGCCCTGATTACCCTCGGCTTTTACCCATGTGCCTTCGAGGCGGAAATCGAACGCGCCGAGCGTGTAGCCGAACGTCAGCGCCTGCAGCCACGCGAGGCCATCGTAAACATCGTTCACCTGGCCAACGCCTCTGTTGTCACGATCCTTCGCGCCATAAAATTGATAACTGGTGCGCAGCGGTGCATCGGCCAGCGGCAGCTGATAAGAGGCTTTGGCAAAATACTGATCCATGTAATTTGCCGCCTGGCCGTAGGCGCCTTCCAGCACCAGCGCGTTTTTAAAATCGTATTTGGCACCAAAGGATTGCAGCCACGGAATCTCCGTCACGCCATCGGCTTTACGGAAGTTGTACATGTCGCGATACCACGGCGCTTTGTATTCGTCAGTCCACATCCAGGAGACGGAAAGGGCGCCGGCGTCGCTAAAATCAAAGGTGGTGCCGGCCTCAACGCCGCGATAGGTGCCGGGCAGGAAGCTCCAGTGCGGTGCCAGCAGCGTCTGCCCGGTGGGCTGCAGATAGCCTGCGCGCAGCCAGTTATCCTGCCATTTTGCCTTGATGGCGGCTTTATAGAGACTTAAGCCGCTCTTATCTCCGCTCCAGTCCTCATCCCAGCGCGTACGGGCATTGCTGAAACCAATTTCATTCGGTGCCGCCGGGCCGCCGTTGCTTAACTCCAGCGCGCCAAACGCTGCCAGATCGAGGCCGATCACCTCACCGGCGTAACCGGATGAGAAGTCGAGATTGGCATTCGCAGAGGCGTGATGCAGATTGGCATCATACTGACCGTACGAGCCTTTTTGCGGATCCATCTCTTTGCGATCGCGCTGGCGTTGCCAGTAAAACAGATTGCCAGAGAGAGTGGCGTCTTCGACAAAACCCACGGCGTGGGCGGAGGGAACCGGCATAAAAGTGCCGGCAAACAGGGCAGAGACAATGGCCGCAGAGAGCGGCGCGCGTGGAATCCGACGCATAGCAAATCCTCCGTGATGCTTCCATAAACAATTAACAAATCCGTATTGTTTCGTCATGAAACAAGTTGCCGGGGATGCTATTTTTCGCGACGCGAATTATCAATGGGATTTATTACAAAGTATGACGCAGCACGCAAAAAAGCGTCGTTTTAAGGCGTTTTATCAATAAGTTACATGAATGTGTAATTTGTTGCTTTGTGAGCCAGATTCCAGGAAAGCGGCGTTTACTTGCTTTACCCCAACTTGTTCCCTATGCTCGCCAACGTAGTTTTGACTCGGGGTGCCCCTTTAATACAGGGCTGAGATACACCCGCCGACCTGATCTGGATAATGCCAGCGTAGGGAAGTCAGATGCCTGACCGCATTCGCCTTCTTGATCGCCGGTTGGGAGCCTTATGAAACAGCCTGACCTTCTTTCCCCCGCGCAACTCGCGCACTCTCTGCAACTGCTGCGTCAGCAAGCGCCGCTGGTGCACTGCATGACCAATGACGTGGTGCAAACCTTTACTGCCAACGTGCTGCTGGCACTGCAAGCTTCGCCCGCGATGGTGATCGATCCTGAAGAAGCGGCGCAGTTTGCCGGTTTTGCCGATGCGTTGTTGATAAACGTAGGTACGCTGACGCGCCACCGTCGTGATGCGATGTGGGCGGCGGTGCAAGCGGCGCAAACCGCAGGCACGCCGTGGACGCTGGATCCGGTGGCGGTCGGCGCACTAACGCTGCGCACCGCATTCTGCCAACATTTACTGAGCCTGCAACCGGCGGCGATTCGCGGTAACGCTTCAGAAATTCTCGCACTGGCGCAACAGGCTAGCGGCGGACGCGGTGTCGACAGTCTGCATCAGGCCGATGTCGCGCTAAACGCTGCCCAGCAGCTGGCGCGCGATTACCACACCGTTGTGGCGGTGACCGGTGAAGTGGATTACGTCACTGACGGCGTGCAGACATTCGCCATCCCCGGCGGCAGCCCGCTGATGACGCGCGTGGTTGGCACCGGCTGCGCGTTGTCGGCGGTGGTTGCCGCCTGCACCAGCTTGCCGGGCGATCGCCTGCAGCATGTCGCTGCGGCCTGCCGCGTGATGTCGCTGGCGGGTGAGCAGACAGCGCGCCAGGTCGCCGGGCCAGGCAGCTTTGCCGCTGCTTTCCTCGATACGCTGTGGACGCTGGAGGTCGAGGCATGAAACGCATCAATGCATTGACCATTGCTGGCACCGATCCGAGCGGCGGCGCAGGTATTCAGGCCGACCTCAAAGCTTTCTCCGCGCTGGGCGCGTATGGCGCCAGCGTCATCACCGCGCTGGTGGCGCAGAACACCTGCGGCGTGCAGTCGGTGTATCGCATCGAACCTGATTTTGTTGGCGCACAGCTCGATTCGGTGCTGAATGATGTGCGCATTGATGCTGCGAAGATTGGCATGCTGTCCGAAACCGCTATTGTCGAGGTGGTCGCCGAGCGGCTGAAACGGGCCAGCCTGCCGTTTGTGGTGCTGGATACGGTGATGATTGCCAAAAGCGGCGATGCGCTGCTGTCGCCGGATGCGGTGGCGAGCGTGCGCGAATTGCTGCTGCCGCAGGTATCGCTGATCACACCAAACCTGCCGGAAGCCGCCGCGCTGCTGGGACGCGCGATGGCGCAGGATGAGAAAACCATGTTGCAGCAGGGCGGTGCGCTGCTCGATCTTGGCTGCGAAGCGGTGCTGATGAAGGGCGGACACCTTAGCGATGCCGAAAGCCCGGACTGGCTGATTACCCGCGACGGACGTCAGCGCTTTACCGCGCCGCGCGTCAATACGCGCCACACGCACGGCACCGGATGCTCGCTTTCAGCCGCGCTGGCGGCGTTGCGTCCGCGCCATGATAGCTGGGCAGCGACGGTCGCTGAAGCCAAGGCGTGGCTGCAACAGGCGCTGCTGCATGCCGATTCGCTGGAGGTCGGCAAAGGCATTGGGCCGGTGCACCATTTCCATCAATGGTGGTAGGGCGTAACGTCAGATTGCCGCTTTTTCACTGCGCATCCGTCTGAAAAATGGAGTCAGCAATTTGCCAGCCTGGCGCTTTCCGGTCCAGGCTGTTGGGGGCGAATCGGCAACGGCCGGTTCCAATCCAGCCATTTATCAGGAGCGAACATGACGGACATCGTACAGTTATTGGGCAAAGAGGCGGATAGCCTTCTTCAACATCGCTGCATGACCATTCCAGCGGATAGCCTCTATTTACCCGGCGCGGATTATGTTGATCGCGTGATGATCGACAACAATCGTTCTCCTGCCGTACTGCGCAACATGCAAACGCTGTACAACACCGGACGTTTAGCCGGCACCGGCTATTTGTCGATTTTGCCGGTCGATCAGGGCGTTGAGCACTCGGCGGGCGCATCCTTTGCGGCCAATCCAGCTTATTTTGATCCAAAAAACATTGTTGAGCTGGCGATTGAAGCCGGCTGTAACTGCGTCGCCTCTACCTACGGCGTGCTGGCTTCGGTTTCTCGTCGCTACGCGCACCGCATTCCGTTTATGGTGAAGCTAAACCACAACGAAACGCTGAGCTATCCGACGCAATACGATCAGACGTTGTACGCCAGCGTGGAACAGGCCTTTAATCTGGGCGCGGTGGCGGTTGGCGCCACCATCTACTTCGGTTCTGAACAATCACGTCGCCAGATTGAAGAGATCTCGGCGGCCTTTGAACGTGCGCACGAGCTGGGCATGGTGACGGTGCTGTGGGCCTATCTGCGTAATGATGCGTTCAAGAAAGAGGGCGTCGATTATCACGCCAGCGCCGATTTAACCGGCCAGGCCAACCATCTGGCGGCGACCATCGGTGCGGATATCGTCAAGCAGAAGATGGCGGAGAATAACGGCGGCTATAACGCGGTGAAGTTTGGTCATACCGATGAGCGCGTCTATAGCAAGCTGACTTCGGAAAACCCGATAGATTTGGTGCGTTACCAGCTGGCGAACTGCTATATGGGACGCGCAGGTTTGATCAACTCCGGCGGCGCTTCTGCGGGTGAAACGGATACCGCGGAGTCAGTGCGTACGGCGGTGATCAATAAGCGTGCCGGCGGCATGGGGCTGATTCTGGGGCGCAAGGCGTTTAAGAAGACGTTGAAAGAGGGCGTGCAGCTGATTAATGCGGTGCAGGATGTGTATTTGTCGAAGGATGTGACGATTGCTTAATTGAGTGGGGTTGTGCTCGCTGTCCCCCATCCCGGCCTTCCCCCGCGAGCGGGGGAAGGAGATGCTGCCACATGCTGCTTCAACACTTACATTTTGCAGCATCTTCCTCCCCCATTAATGGGGGAGGACCGAGGAGGGGGACAGCGAGCACTAAATCAAGGCGCCTCAAACCACTCACTATTACGCTCGGCAATCGGCGTAATGGTCAAAATCATCTCCTGCAGATGACGGCGCATTGCGCTTTCAGCTGCGTCAACATCATGCGCTTTCAAGGCGTTATAGATATCTTCATGCTGCTGAATCAAACGCTCCGGCGGTGACACTTCGCTCAGGGTCAGAAAGCGCACGCGGTCCATGGTAGCTTTGATGTTCTCCACCGTTTCCCACGCCAGCAGGCAATTAATCCCTTCAGCAATTAAGCGGTGAAACTCATCGTCCAGCCCCAGGAAAGCCTGGCTGTCATGACGTTCAGCGGCGAGACGCTGCAGCTGCAGGTTATGCTCCAGCGCCATCAATCCGGTCGCACCCATCTCCTGCGCGGCGCGGCGAACCACGGCGATCTCTACCGCTTCCCGGATAAAGCGACCGTCGGCCACGCGCTGAGCGGAGATTTTGCGCACGAAGGTGCCGCGCTGCGGTAACACCTGCACCAGTCCGGCTTCCGCCAGCTTGATAAAGGCTTCACGTACCGGCTGACGTGACACGTTAAAACGCGCCGACACTTCCTTCTCCGACAGCAGCGAGCCCGGATGAATAACGCAGGTCACAATATCTTTGCGCAGATAACGATAGATCTGCTGATTTACCGGTTCGCTGGTGGTTATGGTATAGGCAGTCGACATGCAGCAATATCCGTATTACGGCTGGCATCTGCCAGCCCGTTAAGAAAGGTTCAGTCTAATCAGCACGCTGCGTCTGCGCTACACATTTGTGCAGGCGCTTAGCCTTGTGTGACGAGGCTTTGAACGGTGGCGCGCGCGCCCTGTTTAACCAGTTGCTGATAGAGTTCAGTCACGCGTGAGACAAAGGCGGGCTGCTGCTGCAGATCGTCACCGAACACGGCGTTGAGGCTGAGCAACGCCTTAACGCGTGTCGCACCGTCCTCACTGTTTGCCACAATGTCCGCCAGCTGATCTTTCAGCGGATCGCGAATCTCAATGGCCTGACCTTGCTCATCCACGCCGCTGACGTAGCGCATCCAGCCCGCCACGCCCAGCAACACGAAATCGCACGAGGTGCCATTGCGCAGATGCCAGCGCGCGCTATCCAGCAGGCGCTGCGGCAGTTTTTGCGTGCCATCGGTGGCGATTTGATAGGTACGATGTTTGATGGCGCGATTCTCGTAACGCGCAATCAGGGAATCAGCGTAGGCTTCGAGATCGACGCCTTGCGTGCGCAGCGTCGGCGCCTGATCCTGCAACATCAACGCGCGCGCCGCCGCACGATAGCTGGCATCCGCCATGCAATCGCTGATGTGTTCATAACCGGCGAGAAAACCGAGATACGCGAGGAACGAGTGGCTGCCGTTGAGCATCCGCAGCTTCATCTCTTCGAACGGCAGCACATCGCTGACCAGCTCCGCACCCGCGTTTTCCCACGCCGGACGTCCGTTAACGAAGTTATCTTCGATGACCCACTGGAAAAACGGTTCGGCTTCAACCGCCACCGGATCGCGGCTGCCCAAACGTTCCGTCAGCGTGTCGAACGCTGCATCGGTCATGGCCGGGACGATGCGATCAACCATGGTCGAAGGGAAAGTAATGTGCGCCTGGATATACTCCGCCAGCGCAGGGTTGTGGCGCGCGGCCAACTGGGTGATCACGTTGCGCGTGACATGACCGTTCTCTGGCATATTGTCGCAGGACATCACGCTAAACGGCGGCAAATTGCGTTCGCGGCGGCGGATAATGGCCGCCAGAATCAAGCCGGGCAGCGAACGTGGCTCACCAGGATGAGCGAGGTCGTGCACAATATCGGGATGATCGGGATTGAGCTTGCCGCTCGACGGCATGTAGCAATAACCTTTCTCGGTTACGGTCATCGAGACAATCGCCACGTCCGGCTGGCTCATCGCCTCGATCACCGCCTCAATGCCGTCGCCTTTGCCATGCAGCGCTTGCGTCACCACGCCAATCACCCGCGTGTGTAAACTCTCATCCGCCATTTCGGTTAGCGTGTAGAGCAGATCCTGCTGACGCAGCGCCTGAATCAGCGTGCCGCTGTTGAGATTCACTTCGCAATAGCCCCAGTCGCTGCCCTGAGCGGCCAGCTTATCGGTCGCCAGCGCCTGATGCGCGCGGTGGAAGGCGCCAAAGCCGATGTGCACCATGCGGGTCTTGAGTTGGCTACGATCGTAAGCGGGGCGTTGGACATCAGCGGGGAGGCGTTCAAGCTCTAACATAGTCATTCCTTTTAGCAAATGGGGCGCTCAGCGCCCCATGAGATTTACACTGAAACCGGTTTATTGGTGGCTTTTGGTTCACGAATCACCAGCAGTACCAGCAGCGCACCGACGCCGGCTACCGCACCCGCGAGGATAAAGGCGCTGTCAAACTTACCGGAGTGCTGCACGATGAAGCCAGTCACCACCGGGCCGATCACACCGGACAAGCTACCAATCAGATGGATAAAGCCACTGATGCTGCCGACACGGCTTTTGTGCACCACGTCCTGCACAATCGCCCAGTAAATTGCGCCGGTGATGTAGAGGAAGAAGATCGAGATCGACATCATGATCACCGCCGAGTTGACCTCTTTTATCGTACCTGCCAGCGCCACGCAAATCGCCGCGGCGGTAAGTGAAACCACCAGCACAATTTTTCGTGAAAGCAGCAGCTTGCCGGTGATGTTGAAAATCTTATCGGAGATCCAGCCACCCAGCGCCAGGCCCACGAAGCCAACAATCCACGGGATCATGGTGGTGATGCTCATCGCTTTGATATCGAGGCCGTGCGCCTGCACCAGATACGCCGGGAACCAGCTCAGGAAGAAGAACAGAATGTAGTTGTAGCAGAAGAAGGCAAAGGCGGTGACCAGAATGATCGGCTGGCGCAGATAAAAGCCTAACCCGTGCGCGGCGCCGCTTGAGTCGATCACGTCGGCCGGTTCTTCGGCTTTCAGTTTTTCTACTAAGGCACGCTCTTCTGCCGAGACGCGCTTACTTTTCGCCGGATTGTCGGATGCGAAGAAGAACCACAGCGCCAGCCAGACGAAGCCAATCGCGGCGATCACCACAAATGCCGGACGCCAGCCGAACGACAGCGCCAGATAGCCAACAATCGGACCGGCAACCGCGCCACCCAGCGGTGAACCCGAGCTGAGTAAGCCCATTGCGGTGGCGGCCTGTTTTTTCGGGAACCAGCCGTTAATGGCTTTGTTCGCTGAGGCAGAGATGGGGCCTTCCGCCATGCCAAACAGCACGCGCAGAATCATCATCGACCAGAAGCCAGTCGCCATTGCGGTCAGGCCGCAGAACAGCGACCACATACCAACGGCGGTGCCGAGCACGATGGTCGGGCCAAATTTATCCGTCGCCAGGCCACCGATGAAGTTAAACAGGGCATAACCGAAGAAGAAGCTGCCGAAAATCATGCCGAACTGCTCGGCGTTGATCATCAGGTCTTTTTCCACCAGCGGTACCGTCAGAGAGAGGGCGATACGATCAAGGTAGTTGATCATAAACACCAGGAACAACAGCAGTACGAGGGTCCAGCGCAGGTTCTTAAACATAGAAACTCCGTCATCGTCATTTTTTATAGTAATAATGCCGGCAGGTAAGGGACCGGCATGGGGACACCTGGTGTGCGGGTTAACTTAACCCATTTGTAGGATCACTTTGCAGCAGGTGCGGGGATCTTTTTCGAACAGCGTCATGGCTTGCTCAACGTCTGCCAGCGGGAAATAGTGCGTCACCAGTTTCTCCGGCTGGATCTGGCCTTGCTCAATCCACTCAATCACCTGCGGGAAGCGATTGCTGTTGAGACGCGAGGTGAACAGCGACAGCTCTTTGCTGGTGAGACTTTGCTGCGTGATGCTGCACGGCTCGCCAGAAAAACCCAGCAGGCCGATACGCGCCGCTGGTGAAGCGAGGGCGGCGGCTTCTGCCAGGATCGAAGGGTGACAGGCGGCGTCGATAATCAGCGTTGGTTGCACGCCTTCCAGCTGCGCGGCGAGCGGAATTTCGCTGTTGTTGAACACCTGATCGGCACCGTTTTCCTGCGCCAGCGCCAGCCGTTCTGGCAGACGATCAACCACCAATACCTGTTCAACGCCATACACGCCTTTCAGCACCTGAATGGCGGTAAGGCCCATTGGTCCGGCACCGTAAATCAGCGCCACATCGTTTGGCTGTGGTTTGAGGAAGGCGGTGATATTGGCCGCGATGGTGAAAGGTTCGACCATGCTGGCGAGTTTGTCGGGAATGCTATCCGGCAGGCGGAAGGCGTTTTTTGCTGGCGCCACGGCATATTCGCTAAAGCCACCGTCGCGGTGCACGCCAATCACCTGCAACGCTGTGCAGACGTTCGGGCGACCAATCGAGCAGGGATAGCAGTGACCGCAGCTGACGACCGGATCGACCGCCACACGTTCGCCAATGCGGCTGGCGGCAACGTCATCGCCGACCGCATCAATCAGGCCGAAGAATTCGTGACCAATCACGCGCGGATATTTAGCGAAAGGATTGTGACCGTGCCAGATATGCACGTCGGAACCGCAGATGCTGGCAAATTGCACCTTCACGCGTACTTCACCTGCAGCGGGTTGCGGCAGCGGACGTTCTGCCAATACCAGTTCACCCGGTTGCTCAATCACTACACTTTTCATCATCTACTCCAACGGGAATGCAATGATGAAAAAATACGCGCACTAATACTACCATACAAGTCGGCGTTAAAGAGTTGTGAAGAGAATCACAGAGGAACAGTTACGTAGGGGCGCCATTCATGGCGACCAGGGAATCACGGCCACCCTAAATCGCGATGCTGAAATGACAAAAACCCGCTCAGGTTTCCCTGAGCGGGTTTTTTAAATTTGGCTCCTCTGACTGGACTCGAACCAGTGACATACGGATTAACAGTCCGCCGTTCTACCGACTGAACTACAGAGGAATCGTTTGAACGGGGCGCATATTATCGAGCGGCCCTCGCCTTGTCAAAACTCTTTTTCACAATTCGTTCTGACTGCTGAATAAAGCGTCAATTGCGCGCTATGAGCGGACTCAGCGCGGCAAAATCACAACTGATACAACCTCTTTTGTGACGATGATCACCATCTCTATGCAAAATTACATTCTGATTTGTCGATTTTGTCGGATACCTCGCATGCATGATCACAGATATTTCATTTCGCCGTTGTCGGGGCCAAAAGCGAAACATATATTCCAGAATAACTCTTAAGCGAATGCGGGAATAGTCATGAACAAAGTCAGAATTGGAATGATTGGCAGTGGTTACATCGGTCGTTGTCACGCGATTGCTTACGCTCAGGCACCTACGGTTTTTGCCCTGAAAGGCGAGATCGTGCGTGAAATGCTGGCGGAAGTGAACCCAGAGCTGGCAGCAAAACAGGCGGCAACTTTTGGCTTTGCCCGTTCTACTGGCGACTGGCACGAGCTGGTGCGCGATCCGAACATTGATGTGGTTGATATCTGCGCACCGAACTTCCTGCATAAAGAGATGGCGCTGGAAGCGATTCGCAACGGCAAACACGTTTACTCGGAGAAACCGTTGTCGCTATCGGTGGCCGATGCGGAAGAGATGGTGCAAGCGGCGCAGCAGGCCGGCGTTAAAACGCTGGTCGGCTTTAACTACATGAAAAACCCCACCAGCCAACTGGCGCGCGAAATTATCGCGCGTGGTGAAATCGGCGATGTGGTGCACTTCTACGGCACGCACAATGAAGATTATCTGGCACGGCCGGAAACGCCGCTCGATTGGCACTGCCAGAAAGCGTTGGCCGGATTAGGCGCGCTTGGCGACCTCGCTGCGCATATTGTGAATATGGCACACTATCTGGTCGGAGATATTGAAGAAGTCAGCGGCGATATGATGACGGTGATTAAAGAGCGTCCGGATCCGAAGAATGCTTCGCGCCTGCTGCCGGTGGAAAACGAAGATCAGGCCAGCGCCTTGCTGCGCTTTAAAAACGGTGCGCACGGCGTGTTTGAAACCTCGCGTATCGCCTGCGGCAGCAAAATGGGCCTGACGTATGTGGTCACCGGCACCAAAGGCACGCTGCGTTATACTCAGGAACGTATGGCCGAGCTGGAGCTGTATATTCACGATGAACCGGCAGGCCGCCAGGGTTTCAAAACCATTTTGACCGGTCCGTCGCATCCGGATTACGCCAACTTCTGCGTCTCTGCCGGGCACGGCATCGGTTTCAACGATCAGAAAACCGTCGAGATTCGCGATTTAATCAATGGCATTGCCGCTGGCGATCGCATGTGGCCTGATTTCGCGGAAGGATTGCAGGTGCAAAAGGTGCTGGAAGCGGTTGCGGTTTCCGCACTGGAACGTCGCTGGATGAAAGTGTAATCACAGCTAACTGAACAACATCGTAGCGGCGCAATGTATTGCGCGCCATTGAAAGCGCGCCGCTACGGTAATGTACGTTAAGCAAGTAACGGGCATTGCGGCGGTAAACGGCAGCTCAGTGCGCCCGCCATCACTTCAATCTCAAACTCACTTCCCGTCAGCGGTTCGCCATCCAGATTAAACGTCATCTCATGGGGTGAACGGATGGTGAGCGACTGCAGCTGCGCCGTGACGATATTCGGATTTTCATCATCACGCGTTAGCGAATGCAGCAACGTTGGCAGCAGCTCTTGCGCGGTGACGATGCTGAGATTGAGCTGTCCGTCATTGATTAAGGCATCCGGGCAGAGCTTTTGTCCGCCGCCAGCCTGACGTCCATTGCCGATGCCAATCACCAGCGCATCGCCTTGCCAGTTAAAGCCGGGGCCGCTGATTTCGCAGCGATCCGGTTTCAGCGCATCGACGCGCATCAAACCATGAATAAAGTACGACACGCCGCCGAGCGCCGATTTCAGCTTTTCAGGCGTTTCGGTGGTGATGCGTGTACCAAATCCGCCGGTCGCCATATTGATAAAGTAGCGATCGCCGTTCACGCGCGCCAAATCGATAGCCGTGGCTTTTCCCACCAGCGCGAGACGTAAAGCCGGTTCCATCCCTTCGGGAATACCGACGCTGGTGGCGAAATCATTGGCGGTGCCGAGCGGTAAAATGCCCAGCGCCGGACGCTGCTGCTCGGGCAATCCCGCCAGCGCGGTGGCGATCTCATTGATGGTGCCATCACCGCCGCCAGCCACCACGGTTTCTGCTTGCAAAGCGACCGCTTCTTGCACATAACGATCGCCATCACCTTTTTCCCAGGTGACGCGCACCGCCAGATTAAAGCCTTCATCACGCAGCGTATTCACCGCAGCGCGCAAATCTTCATTACCTGCGCCTTTCCCGTTGAGGATCAGCAGCGTCAGCGGTTTGTTTTGCATTATCAGTTCCTTGATGCGAGAGACAGAGCACTGGTTATAGCATAGCTGGGGAGAGAACTTTATCGGCGGGCGACGAAAAAATCGGTGGGCGATCAAAAAAGAAAACCCGCACGGGGGAGCCGGGCGGGTGAATGAGGTGGTTCCTGGTACTACCTGCTTTTATTCTTACTCGTTAGCAGCAGGCGAGATTCTAAAGCGAGGCGAAGAAAGGGTCTGTGATCCTACTCTAACTTCGCTATTTTCTTTTCTTTATGTGCGATTTTTCCCGTGTGGATCGTAGGTGCTGTGGCCATCGGTGAAATTACGCAACAGCAGGGCGAAGGCGAGGTTGACCGATTCCGGGACCGGGATCCACACGCGGTGTCCATCGCCTGGCGCCACGTCCACTGCCGATCCTTTATCGTTCTGCATGGTTTCCAGCGTGCAATTGAGGTTGCCTTCGGGCGTCATGATCTCGACAGAATCCCCGAGCATAAACTTATTCTTCACCGCAATCTGCGCCCAGTCACCGCGACGTTCGCCGGTGAATTCGCCGACAAACTGCTGGCGCTCGGAGATGGAGAAACCTTGCTGGTAGTTCTGATAGCTGTCATGGGTATGACGACGCAGAAAGCCTTCGGTGTAACCGCGGTGCGCCAAACCTTCCAGCGTCTCCAGCAGCGCTGGATCGAAGGGTTTACCCGCAGCGGCATCGTCAATGGCACGGCGATAAACCTGCGCGGTGCGCGCGCAGTAGTAGAAGGATTTGGTGCGGCCTTCGATTTTCAGCGAGTGCACACCCATTTGGCTAAGACGTTCAACGTGCGCCACCGCACGCAAATCTTTTGAGTTCATGATGTAGGTGCCGTGTTCATCTTCGAAGGCGCTCATCACCTCACCCGGCTTCATCTTCTCTTCCAGCAGGAACACGCGGTCGGTGGTGGCGCCGACGCCCAAAGTCGGCTCCTGCACCTTAACCGACTCATGGAAACCGACGATATTGCCCATCTCATCCTGCTTGCCTTCTTCCACTTTGTATTCCCAGCGGCAGGCATTGGTGCAGGTCCCTTGATTAGGATCGCGTTTGTTGAGGTAGCCCGAGAGCAGGCAGCGGCCGGAGTAAGCCATGCACAGCGCGCCGTGCACGAAGATCTCAATCTCCATTTCCGGCACCTGCTGACGGATTTCTGCAATCTCATCCAGCGATAGCTCGCGTGAAAGAATCACGCGCGTCAGCCCCATCTGCTGCCAGAATTTCACCGTGGCCCAGTTGACCGCGTTGGCCTGCACCGACAGATGAATCGGCATCTGCGGAAAGGCTTCACGCACCAGCATAATCAAGCCGGGATCGGACATGATCAGCGCGTCCGGCTGCATGGCAATGACCGGCGTCAGATCGCGGATAAAGGTTTTCAGTTTGGCGTTGTGCGGGGCGATGTTGACCACCACGTAGAATTTCTTACCGAGCGCATGGGCTTCATTGATGCCCTGCGCCAGAATCTCGTGGGTGAATTCGTTGTTGCGCACGCGCAGGCTGTAGCGCGGTTGGCCAGCGTAGACGGCATCAGCGCCGTAGGCAAAGGCATAGCGCATATTCTTCAGCGATCCCGCTGGAGAAAGCAGTTCAGGTTTTAACATGGATTTTCTCACTGATGTCAGGTCAGCATGCCATCGTGGATGGCAGGTGCAGCGGCCGCATTATACGGCCCTGCAAAAGGTGGGGAATTGTAGGCAGGCCCGTACCCGATGTAAATTGACCTGGATCAATGTAAGCCGTTGCAGGCTACAGCAAGCGGCAGACGTCGGCTTCCCAGCGATACCCCATGCCGTACACCGCGCGGATAAACGGCTGTTCCGCATCGAGGCTTTCCAGCTTGCGGCGCAGGTTTTTGATGTGACTGTCGATAGTGCGATCGGTGACTACGCGGTAATCGTCGTAGAGATGATTGAGCAACTGCTCGCGCGAGAACACTTTTCCCGGCTCCAGCGCCAGCGTTTTCAGCAGACGAAATTCGGCGGGCGTCAGCTCCAGCTGTTGTTCACGCCAGCTGGCCTGAAAGCGGCTCTCATCAATATGCAGAGGCGATTCCTGCTGCGCCTCTTCCGGCGAACGTTTGACGCGGCGCAAAATGGTTTTGACGCGCGCCACCACTTCACGCGGGCTGAACGGCTTGCAGATATAGTCATCCGCGCCGATTTCCAGCCCCAGCAGGCGATCAATCTCCTCGGTGCGCGCGGTCACCATGATGATCGGCAGCTCCGAGAAACGGCGAATTTCGCGGCACAGCGTTAAGCCGTCGCGGCCGGGCAGCATCAAATCCAGCAGCATCAGGTCCGGCGGCGTGTGCTGAACATAGCTCAACACCGCGTTACCGTCGGCAATGTGGTGCGTGCGATAGTTGGACGCCTGCAGATAATCAATCATCAGCTGCGCCAGTTTGGGTTCATCTTCTACAACAAGGATCAGAGGGTCGCTATTTTCCGGGCTCATAAGTGGCGTCTAGTGAGGAACATACGGCAAGTTTAGCGTGATTTGCAGTCCACCTAAATCAGAGTGATCCGCACTGATGCTGCCGTCATGTGCTTCCACGATGTTTTTACAGATCGCCAGGCCAAGCCCAGAGCCGCCGCTGGCGCGATTGCGTGAACTTTCCGCGCGGAAAAATCGTTCAAATAATTGTGCCTGATGGGCCGGATCAACGCCCGGCGCGCTGTCCGCAAAGCGCAGCTGCCAGTTTTCGCCCGCCAGCTGCATCGAGAGCTGCACCGCGCCGCTGCTGTCGGTGTAACGCAGGCTGTTTTCCAGCAAATTGGTGAACAGCTGCATCAGGCGATCGGGATCGCCAAAGCTCTCCGCCTGCGCGGGTAACGCCAGATTGAGTGCCAATCCGCGGCTGCGATAACGTTCGCCGAAGCTGCCGGCCACCACTTCCAGCAGAGTGACCAGATCAACCGGCTGCTTGCGATAGGCGAGGGCACCCGCGTCGGACAATGACAGCTGATGCAGATCCTCCACCAGTTTCGTCAGCACCACCACTTCGCTTTGCAATGAACTGATGGCTTCCGGCGTCAGCTTGCGCACGCCATCCTGCATCGCTTCCAGCTCACCGCGCAGAATCGCCAGCGGCGTGCGCAGTTCATGGGAGATGTCGGCCATAAAGGCGCGGCGGTTGCTTTCGTTCTTTTCCAGCGAACTGGCAAGCTGGTTGAAGTCGCGGCCCAGTTGGCCGAGTTCATCGCTGCTGCCGACTTCCACGCGGGTAGCGAAATTGCCCGCCGCCAAATGGTGCGTGCCATCCACCAGCCGTTTTACCGGTGCCAGTAAACCGCGCGCCAGCAGCCAGGTGACCAGCGCGGCGAGTAACCCAGTCAGCGCCACAATCATCCAGCTGGTGCGTCGCTGCTGCTGATCAAAGTTGATGTCGGTGCTGCGCGTCAGACGTTCAGCCGGTGAGGCAATCACCCAGCCAACAATTTTGCCGTTGCTGGTGGTGATATTGCGCCGGGTACCTTCCGGCGGCACCGGCTGGCGCGGCCCTGACAGCACTTTGTATTGCTGATCGATAATCCAGAACTGCGTGCGCCAGCCGTGCGGCGGTAACTGATTCACGCTGCCCGGATTCTGCTCCAGCGAGCGCAAAATAGAAAAAATCAGCTTGTCATTGCTGCGCAGAAAATCCCAGCTACCGTGCTGTTCATACTGATCGGCCAGCGCATCGCTCAGCAGGGTTAAGCGCTGCTCGTTGCCTTTTTTGATGTAATCCACAAAGCCGTGCTCAAAGCTGAGCCGCACGCCCCAATGCATGGTGATGATCACCAGCATGCAGGTGGAAAAAATCGCCGCAAACAGCTTGGCACCAATGCCCCATTTTACCGGCCGCTTCATCCTTTGCTCCTGCCTCTAAGGTCAACGTTTTTACTGACATCCTTCGGTACGCGCCAGAACACCAGCGCCGGCAGCGCAATCACCAGCGCCATGCACAGATAGGTGTAAATGAAGGTTTGATGCGCCGCCGGGCTGTCGGCTACCACGCCGTGGCCAAATGCGCCCAACAGCAAACCGGCCACGGTGACGCCAATACTCATCGACAGCTGCATGATCATCGACAACAACGAGTTGCCGCTGGAAGCCAGATCGTCCGGCAGTTCCTTTAGCGTCAGGGTATTCATCGAAGAGAAGCGGATGGCGTTGACCATGCCCTGCAGCAGTAACACCACCGGCAGCAGCCAAATCCATCCCAGCAGCGCCACCAGCGGGAACAGCAGCACCACCAACGCCAGCGCCAGGGTCGCGCCGACCAGCGCATTGCGATAGCCGAACAGGTTGACGATGCGCACCACCACGCGCTTAGTCCCCATATTGCCGAGCACCATTGGAATCATCATCAATCCGGCGTGGAATGGGCTGTAGCCGAGGCCGACCTGCAGGAAAATGGGCGTCATAAACGGCAGCATGCCGCTACCGATGCGGCCGGTAAAACTGCCGATCAGGCCAATTGAATAGATGCGGTTATCAAACAGTTTCAGGCTGAACAGTGCGTTATCGTTGTTGCGGCCGTGCATCAGGTAGAACAGCAGCGAAAACACCCCAACCAGAATCAGTAAGCCGAGCAACAGCGGCGATCCGCCGGCGCTGCGCTGACCATCCAGCGCCAGCGTTAAGGTCGCCATGCCGACGGCCAGCAGCACAAAACCGAGGAAATCGAAGCGCCGCGTCTGCATGGTGTAATTCGGCATCAGCGTCAGCGTGGCAATCGCACCAATGATGCCAACCGGAATGTTGATCAGGAAAATCCAGTGCCAGCTGGCGTACTGCACCAGAATCCCGCCCAGCGCCGGGCCGAGCAGCGGACCAATTTGTCCCGGCGTGGTGACGAAGGTCATCGCCGACATATATTGCTCGCGCGGCACAATTTTCATCACCGTTAAGCGGCCAACCGGCACCATCATCGCGCCACCAATGCCTTGCACCACGCGCGCCATAATCAGCTCATCGAGCGTGGCGGAGAAGGCGCACAGCAGCGAGCCGATGCTGAACAGCACAATCGCGCAGAAGAAGATATTGCGCACGCCAAAACGGTCCGCCAGCCAGCCGCTGATCGGCAACGTAATCGCCACGGTCAGCACATAAGAGACGATCACCGAGTGCATATTCAGCGGACTGACGTTGAGATCGCGCGCCATCGACGGGATCGCGGTATTGACGATGGTGGTATCCAGCGCCTGCATAAAGAAGCCAAACGCGACGATCCACAGCTGCCAGCGCACGGTGGCGTTTTGAGGTGACATGCAGGTACCCGTTATGTCAGATCCAGTTTTCGCAGATCAGCCCATTCACGCGTGAAAATTCACGCAAATTGTTCGATACCAACGTCAGGGCGGCACTGCGTGCATGAGCGGCGATGTGAAGATCGTTCAGGCCGATCGGCGTGCCATTTTTCTCAAGCTCTGCGCGGATAGCGCCATAGTGGAAAGCGGCTTTGGCATCGTAATTCAGCACATCAAGGCGTGAGACAAAATCTTCAACGGTACGTAGGTTCCGCTCAGGAAAGGCGCTCTTTTCTGAGCCGTGAAACAGCTCCGCCAGGGTGATCGTCGAGATAACCATCCGGCCGACATTGGCGTTAAAACGTTCGAGCACTTCAATCGGCCGCCGCTTGATGACGTAGATAACAATATAGGTATCCAGCATGTAGCGATGCATTAAAACGCTTCCCGCTCAGATTGTTCCTGCGAAGCACGCTCATCCATAAAATCATCGCTCACCGTCGGACCGTCGAGGAAAAAACTGTCCCAGGCGTTCTCTATGGGCGTGAGGATGCGCTCCTTGCCAATCGCTCTGACGGTGACGTTTTTTACATCATCAGGAAAACGAACGTCTGCTGGAATGCGAACGTTTTGTGTCCTGTTGCTGGTGAACACGGTACCTTGTGACATATAAACCTCCACAGTAATGAACGGGTTAAAGTTTACGCTCTTCATGCTACATAGCAAGCGTATGTAGCAGGTCATTCAGCGGCTAACTGAACCTTTTTCTTACGCCGCCGCAACTTATCCATCATCAAATAGACCACCGGCGTGGTGTAGAGCGTCAGCAGCTGGCTCATCACTAAACCCCCGGCGATGGTGATGCCGAGCGGCTGACGCAGCTCCGCGCCGTCACCGCTGGTCAGCACCAGCGGCAGTGCGCCAAACAGTGCGGCGAGCGTGGTCATCAGAATCGGGCGGAAACGCAGCTGGCACGCCTGGAAAATCGCGTCGCGCGGCGACAGATTGCCGTTGCGCTCGGCATCCAGCGCAAAGTCGACCATCATGATGGCGTTCTTCTTCACGATACCGATCAGCAGCAGAATGCCGATCAGCGCAATCAGGCTGAACGGCGTGTTGAACAGCTCCAGCGCCAGCAGCGCGCCGACGCCCGCCGACGGCAGCGTGGAGAGAATGGTCAGCGGATGCACGTAGCTCTCATACAGAATGCCCAGCACGATATAAACCGCCGCAATCGCCGCCAGCATCAGGTAGAGCTGATTGGATTGCGACTGCTGGAACACCTGCGCGGTGCCGGCAAAGCTGCCGCGCACGCTGGAAGGCACGCCAAGCGCGGTGATGGTACGGTCAATAGCTTCAGACGCCTGCGACAGCGATACGCCTTCCGGCAGGTTGAAGGAAACGGTGGACGCCGCCGACAAGCCTTCGTGGTTCACCGATAGCGGCGCGTTGGCCGGTTGCCACTTGGCAAACCAGCTCAGCGGAATCGCTTTGCCGTCGCTGTTAATCACAAACATCTGATCGAGTGAACTGATGTCCTGGGTGTAGCGCGGATCAACTTCCATCACCACTTTGTACTGATTAAGCGGCTGATAAATGGTGGAGATCTGGCGCTGACCAAAGGCGTTATTCAGCAGGGCATTAGCGGCAGAGACATCAATGCCGAGCCGCGCCATGCTTTCACGGTCGTAAGTCAGGTTCATTTCACTGCCGTTGTCCTGCTGATCCGAGTTGACGTCCGCCAGCTCGGGCAGGGCGGCGAACGCCTGACGGATCTTCGGCTCCCATTCGCGCAAATCATTCAGGTTATCCGACAGCAAACTGTACTGATAGCTGGCGTTGGACTCACGTCCGCCAATACGAATGTCCTGCACCGCGTTGAGATAGAGATTGGCACCGGGCTCTTTCGCCAGCTTGATACGCAGCCGGGCAATCACTTCCTGCGCGCTTTCGCTGCGCTCGGAGAGCGGCTTGAGCGAGACGAACATCGAACCGCTGTTGGTACGTGAACCGCCAGTAAAGCCGGTGACGTTATCCACTGCCGGATCGGCTTTGATGATGTTCATGAAATCCTGCAGCTTGCCGCGCATCGCCTGGAACGAAATGCTCTGATCCGCCGAGATAAATCCTTGTAAGCGGCCGGTATCCTGTTCCGGCATAAAGGTTTTCGGGATCGAGATGAACAGCCAAACGGTGAGCGCCACGGTGCCGAGCAGCAACATAAGCACCCAAATGGCGTGATTCAGCACCCAACCCAATGAGCGCGCGTAGCCGTTTTGCACCTTCATCAGCAGCTTGCCGAAACCGCGGATGCGCGGCTGGCTGCGTTTGACCTGCGGTTTCAGCAGATAGGCGCACATCATCGGCGTCAGCGTGACCGAGATAAACAGCGAGATCAGAATCGCCACCGACAGCGTAATGGCGAACTCCGAGAAGAAGCGACCAATAATGCCGCCAATCATCAGCAGCGGCAGAAACACGGCAATCAGCGACAGGCTCATCGACAGCACGGTAAAACCAACCTCGCGCACGCCGGTCAGCGCCGCCTGCAGCGGTTTCATGCCCGCTTCGACGTGGCGCGCAATGTTCTCCAGCACCACAATGGCGTCATCGACGACAAAACCGGTGGCGATGGTCAACGCCATCAGCGACAGGTTATTCAGGCTGAAGCCACACAGATACATGGCGGCGAAGGTGCCAATCAATGAAACCGGCACCGCAGCGGCGGGGATCAGCGTGGCGCGCCAGTCACGCAGGAAGGCAAACACCACCAGAATCACCAGCGCGACGGCGATGATCAGCGACTGCTCCACTTCATGCAGCGAGGCGCGAATCGTTGGCGAACGGTCCTGCGCAATTTGCAGATCGATGGCGGCGGGGATCACGTCATGCAGTTCCGGTAATTCGCCACGAATGCGGTCGACGGTATCGATGATGTTGGCTTCCGGCGATTTACGCACCACCAACAGCACCGCCGCTTTACCGTTGGTCATCCCGGCGTTGCGTACATCCTGCACCGAATCCTGCACGTTAGCGACATCGCTGAGGCGCACCGCCGCACCGTTGTTGTAGTGCACCACCAGCGGCTGATATTCGCTGGCGGTTTGCAATTCTCCATTAGTACGTAACTGCCAGCGCTGCTGCACGTCATCAATCGCGCCCTGCGGACGGCGCTGGTTGGCGTTGCTGATGGCGGTGCGCACCGCATCCAGTGATACGCCCTGGTTGAACAGCGCCTGCGGATTGAGTTCAACGCGCACCGCCGGCAGCGAACTGCCGCCGACCGTCACATCGCCCACGCCCTCAATCTGCGACAGTTTCTGCGCCAGTTGCGTTGAGGCGTAATCATACAGCTGACCGGGATTATAAATGTCCGAGGTCAGCGTCAGGATCATGATCGGCGCATCGGAAGGGTTGGCTTTGCGATAGCTGGGACGGCTCGGCATGCCGGTTGGCAGCAGGCTTTGCGCGGCGTTGATCGCCGCCTGCACATCGCGCGCCGCACCGTTGATGTCGCGATCAAAATCGAACACCAGAATGATGCGCGTGCTGCCTAGCGAGCTGGTGGAGGTCATTTCGCTGACGCCCGCGATGCGTCCCAGAGAGCGCTCCAGCGGCGTTGCCACCGATGCCGCCATGGTTTCTGGCGACGCACCGGGCAGCGAAGCCGAAATCAAAATCACCGGGAAATCCAGCTGTGGCAGCGGCGCCACCGGCAGCAGACGGAAGCCGAGAATACCGGCCAGCGCAATCGCCAGCGTCAGCAAAGTGGTGGCGACCGGACGATGGATAAACAGCGCGAAAAACTTCACGACTGCGCCTCCGGGCGCTTAAAGCGACGGCGCGTTGCGTGCGACAGGCGATCAAACAGCAGATAGATCACCGGCGTGGTGAACAGCGTCAGCACCTGGCTCACCACCAAACCGCCCACCATGGCGATGCCCAGCTGACGACGCAACTCCGCGCCAACGCCGGTGCTCAGCATCAGCGGCAGTGCACCGAGCAGTGCCGCCAATGTGGTCATCAGAATTGGGCGGAAACGCAGCAAGCACGCCTGATAAATCGCCTCGCGCGGCGGCATGCCTTGCTCACGTTCCGCTGCCAGCGCGAAGTCGATCATCATGATGGCGTTTTTCTTCACGATACCGATCAGCAAAATAATGCCGATAATGGCGATGATATCCAGCTCATTACCGCTCAGCATCAGCGCCAGCAGCGCGCCGACACCGGCGGTGGGGAGCGTCGAGAGAATGGTGATGGGATGGATAAAGCTCTCATACAACACGCCGAGCACGATATACATCGCCACCACCGCCGCCACAATCAGCCACACGGTGCTGGACAGCGCCGCTTCAAAGGCCAGCGTGCTGCCCTGGAACTGCGTCATCATTTCGGCGGGCATGCCCACCTGATCTTCCGCTGCGCTCACCGCTTTCACCGCATCGCCCAACGAATACCCTTCCGCGACATCAAACGAGAAGGTCGCCGACGGGAACTGGTCGAGATGGTTAATGCTGAGCGCGGCGTGGCGCTGCTCAATCTGCGCGATGGCGCTAAGCGGCACGCTGCCGCCGTCGCTGCTGGTCAGGCGAATGCCGTCGAGGCTCGCCAGTCCTGGCGTGGCATCGCTGTTCTGCTCCAGCACCACGCGATACTGATTAGCCTGGGTGTAAATGGTGGAGATCAGGCGCTGGCCAAAGGCGTTATACAGCGCGTTATCCACGTCGGCCATGCTGATGCCGAGGCGGCTGGCGCTGTCACGATCGACTCTTACAAAAGCTTCCAGACCTTGATCCTGCCAGTCGCTGCTGACGTCGCGCAGTTGTGGCAGCGTGTTAAGTTGCGCCAGCAGTTTCGGCACCCACAAACTCAGCGACTCCAGCGAACCCGATTGCAGAGTGAACTGGTACGGCGTACGGCTCGCCTGGGTATCAATGGTCAAATCCTGCACCGGCTGCAGCCACAGCGAAATGCCCGGCACTTTGGCTAACGCCTGTTGCAGACGCTGCTGCACAGCCGGAATGCGATCGTCACGCTCATCCAGCGGCTTAAGGTTGATTTGCAGGCGCGCGCTGTTGAGCGCGGCGTTGGTGCCATCGACGCCGACAAACGAGGTCATGCTCTGCACCGCCGGATCTTTCATGATGATCGAGGCGACATCGCGCGTGCGCTCTGCCATGTTGGCGTAAGAGACCGACTGTGGCGCCTGCAAGGTGCCCTGAATAATGCTGTTATCCTGCTGCGGGAAGAAGCCTTTGGGGATCACGATCCACAGCAACACGGTGATCAGCAAGGTGCCGAGCGCTACCGATAAGGTGATCCACGGATGCAGCAGCACGCGCGTTAAGCCGCGTCCGTAACGGGCAATAATGCGGTCAAACATCGCTTCGCTGGCCCGCGAGAAGCGGTTCTGCTTGCGCAGCGATTCAGCGCTTAACATGCGGGCGCACATCATCGGCGTCAGCGTCAGCGACACCACGGCGGAGATCAAAATCGCCACCGCCAGCGTCACGGCGAATTCGCGGAACAGGCGGCCAATCACATCGCCCATAAACAGCAGCGGAATGAGCACCGCAATCAGCGAGAAGGTGAGGGAGATAATGGTAAAGCCAATCTCGCCCGCGCCTTTCAGCGCCGCCGTCAGCGGCTTTTCGCCCTTTTCGATATAGCGCGAGATGTTCTCGATCACCACGATGGCGTCATCAACCACAAAACCGGTGGCGATGGTCAGCGCCATCAGCGTCAGGTTGTTGATCGAGAAGCCCAGGAAATACATCGCGGCAAAGGTGCCGACCAGCGACAACGGCACGGCGACGGCGGGAATGAGGGTCGCCGGAACGTTACGCAGGAACAGGTAGATGATCATCACCACCAAACCCATCGCCAGCATCAGTTCGTGCTGGGTATCGCTAACCGAAGCGCGGATGTTGGTGGTGCGGTCGGTAAGCAGTTTCACCTCCACCGATTTAGGCAGCGTGGCGGTTAATCCGGGCAGCATGGCGCGAATATTATCGGCGGTGGCGATGATGTTAGCGCCGGGCTGGCGCTGCACGTTGAGCACAATCGCCTGCTGACGGTTCGCCCAGGCGCCCAGCCAGCTGTTTTCGGCACCTTGTTCGATGGTCGCCACATCGCCCAGTCGCACCGGCGCGCCGTTGTTATAGCTGATGATCAGCTTGCGATAGTCTTCCGCCGAGGTCATCTGATCGTTAGCCGACAGGGTAATTGAGCGCGTTGGGCCGTCGAGGCTGCCTTTCGCCGAATTGACGTTAGCGTTAGTAATGGCGGTGCGCACCGATTCGCTGGTCAGGCCGAGCGCAGCCAGCGCCTGAGTGTTCATTTTCACACGCACCGCAGGACGTTGCCCGCCCGACAGCGTGACTAAACCCACGCCCGACACCTGAGAAATCTTCTGCGCCACGCGCGTTTCCACCATGTCCTGCACCTGCGTGAGCGGCATGCTGGTGGTGGTGACGGCGAGCGTCATGATCGGCGGGTCGGCCGGATTTACTTTACTGTAGACCGGTGGATTTGGCAGATCGCTCGGCAGAAGATTGGTGGCGGAGTTGATCGCTGCCTGTACTTCCTGCTCGGCAACATCCAGTGGCAGCGTCAGCTGAAACTGCAATGTGACAACCGACGCGCCGCCCGAACTCTGCGACGCCATCTGCTTCAGGCCGGACATCTGGCCAAACTGGCGTTCCAGCGGCGCGGTAATGGAAGAGGTCACCACATCGGGAGAAGCGCCGGGATAGAGCGTAACCACCTGAATGGTCGGATAATCGACTTCAGGTAACGCGGAGACCGGCAGAAAACGGTAGCCGAGCACGCCGGCTAACAGAATGGCGATCATCAGCAGCGTGGTGGCGACCGGGCGCAGAATAAACAGGCGCGAAGGTCCACCGCTGCTGTCAGGAGGCATCACCTGCATTATTGACGCTCTCCGCGTGCGGGCTGCGCAGCGCGCGTGCTGTGGGTCGCGGCGCTTTGCGGTGCCACCACTTCAACGGTGGCACCTTCCGTCAGGCGATCGAGCCCGTCGGTCACCACGCGTTCGCCTGCTTCGAGGCCCGCACTGATCACCACTTTCTGGCTATCCTGTAACCCAGCGGTGACGCGTTTTTTGCTCACTTTGTTGTCGCTGTTGACCACCCAGACAAAGTGACCGTCGTTGCTCATCTGCAACGCGGCGGTGGGGATCACCACCGCATCCTGCAAGGTGTCCACTTTCAGACGCGCATTGACAAACTGATTAGGGAACAGCGTATCATCTTCGTTGCTGAAGCGTGCTTTGAGTTTGATGGTGCCGGTGGTGGCATCAATCTGGTTATCGAGGCTCAACAGCGTGCCGCTGGTCAGCAGCGTTTTGTTGCTGCGATCCCAGGCTTCGACGATCAGCGGCTGTCCGCTTTTCTGCGCTTTGAGGATTTGGCTGATGTTGTTCTCGGCGACGCTGAACACCACGTCAATGGGGTGCGTTTCGGTGATCACCACCAATCCGGTGGTATCGCCGGAGGTGATGTAGTTGCCGACATCCACCTGCTTCAAGCCGACGCGTCCACCAATCGGCGCAGTGATGCGGCTGTAGGTGAGATTGAGCTGGGCGCTGGCGACGTTGCCTTCATCAGCTTTAAGGGTGCCGAGCGTTTCGCTCACCAGCGAACGTTGCGTATCGAGTTCCTGCTGCGATACCAGCGAGGTTTTCGCCAGTTTTTCATAGCGACTGAGATCGCGGCGCGCGTTGGCAAGCGTAGCCTGGTCTTTTGCCAGTTGGCCCTGCGCCTGAGTTAACGCCACCTGATAAGGGCGCGGATCGATTTCCGCCAGCAGCGCGCCAGCGGCCACTTGCTCTCCTTCCTGGAAGTGCAGCGCCATCAATTGGCCGTCAACGCGGCTGCGCACCGTAACGGTGTTGGCGGCGGTCACGGTGCCAAGGCCACTGAGGAAATACGGCACGCTTTGGGTGGTGGCAGCGGCGGCTTGCACTGGCGCTAAGGGGCGTTTGCCACCTGCGCCGCGACCACGCTGCTGCTGACCTTCGGCCTGCGGCTGTTTATTCGGTTCCGCTGGATGCTGCCACCAATAATAGCCGCCCGCCAGCACGGCAATCACGGCTACGGCCAGTAAGCTTGTTTTAATTCGACGGTTCATCAAGGCGTGTGCTCTCCAGCATTTCTCGTTTTCCCCAATGCGAAATATAAAAATAGCCATTTCGCAAACGAATGATTGTAGTCGCCCGGACCGGGCAAAAATTGAAGGAAATAAGAATATCGCCCCATTGAAGGTAAGTATTCATATTCTGTAAATATTCTGCCAGCAATAGGCATAAGCGCGGCAATTTCCTTTGCTAAGCTCAATACAGACCTGTCTCGTTTGAATAAGGAGAACAAAATGAGTCAACAGAAACTCCGCCAGCTCGGCGACAGCGGTATTGAAGTTCCCCGTCTCACCTTTGGCGGCAATGTGTTTGGCTGGACGGTGGATGAGAAAACCTCATTTTCCCTGCTTGATGCGCTGGTGGAGAAGGGCTTGTTCTTCATCGATACCGCCGACGTTTATTCGCGCTGGGCGCCGGGTAATGAAGGTGGCGAATCGGAAACCATCATCGGTAAATGGCTGAAGAAAAGCGGCAAGCGCGACAGCATCGTGCTGGCCACCAAAGTCGGCATGGAGCTGTCGCCGGAGAAAACCGGCCTCAAGCCGGCTTACATTCGTCAGGCGGTAGAAGATTCGCTGCGCCGCCTGCAAACCGACGTCATCGATCTTTATCAGGCGCACCGCGATGATGACGCGACGCCGCTGCTGGACACGCTGAAAGCCTTCGATTCGCTGATCAAAGAGGGCAAAGTGCGTGCCATTGGCGCGTCTAACTATAACGCTAAACGTCTGCAGGAAGCGCTGGACGTGAGCAAGCAACATGGCCTGGCGCGCTATGAAACCCTGCAGCCGGAATACAATCTCTACGATCGTCAGGAGTATGAAAGCGGTTTGGAGCAGGTTGCGGTGAAAAATGGCCTCGGCGTGATTAACTACTATTCGCTGGCCAGCGGCTTCCTCAGCGGTAAGTACAAAAAGCCAGAAGATGCCAGCAAAAGTCAGCGCGGGCAGGGCATCGTCGACAAGTATCTGAATGAACGCGGCAAGCGCATTGTTGAAGCGCTGGAAGATGTTGCCGCCTCGCACGATGTGTCGGCAACGCAGGTGGCGCTGGCGTGGCAGATTGCCCGTCCGAGCATTACCGCCCCGATTGTCAGCGCCACATCGCTGGAGCAGTTGGATGAGTTGGTGAAAGCCACCCAGCTCGAGCTCAGCAAGCAAGAGATCGAAGAGCTGGCGAGCGCCAGCAAACTGTAAGGTTTTCAGGGACGCTACGGCGTCCCGCTATTTTCCAGCTCTGCCTCACAAAAAATGCCATTTCCCACAAAAGATTTTCAATCATCGACAGACGTCACAATTGCGCTAACGCACTATCATCCTGCAGTAAACTGCGCACATATTTGCAAAAACTGACAAATCCTCAGCACTATCCTCTGTTCGATCCTTTCCAGTAACTTCATATAAGAATAACCATCATGAACAGAAAAGAAGCAGTGCAGCATTTACCCCGCCTGGCAGCGGGAACTCTGATGTTTGCGATGCTGAGTGCATCTGCGCTGGCCGCTGATGCTTTCAGTTACGACTCTCCCTATATGTTTGGTGATTGGGGCGGTTACCGAACGCAGCTGGAAAATGACGGCATAAAATTCGACGTTAACTACACCATGGAAAGCGGCTCCAATCTGGCGGGCGGCGCCGATACCAACACCTCAATGCGCTACAGCGATCAGTGGGCGTTTGGCGCTAACTTCGACCTGGAAAAACTGCTCAACTGGCAGGATGCGCAATTCCAGATGACGATTACCGATCGTAATGGTCAGAACATTTCCGACCAGGTCGCCGATCGTCGCACTGGCATGTTGTCCTCCACTCAGGAAGTGTACGGACGCGGCCAAACCTGGCGTTTAACCCAGTTCTGGTTAAGCAAAGGTCTGTTCGATAACACCGTGAACCTGAAAGCCGGTCGCGTCACCGTTGGTGAAGATTTCGATAACTTTGACAGTAAGTTCCAGAACCTGGCGTTCGGTAGCGGCCAGGCCGGTAACTGGCGTGGCGATCGCTGGTTCAACTGGCCGGTGTCCCAATGGGGCGGCCGCGTGAAGGTGAATATCACACCTGAAGTGTTCTTCCAGGTGGGCTTCTATAACCAGAACCGCGCCAACTACGATCGCGGCGACGGATTCCGTCTTGATACCAGCAACTCAGAAGGCAATCTGGTGCCGGTAGAGTTGGGCTGGAAACCGACGTTAGGCGCCGACAAGCTGCCGGGTAATTACCGTATCGGCTATTACTACTCTTCGGCTAAAGGCGACAACTACGGCAGCTGGCGCGATGGGGCTTATCAAAGCCAGGATCACGCTTACGGCGGCTACGTGCTGTTGCAACAGCAACTGACCGCGCAGGGCGGCGATGCCAGCCGTGGTTTGGGCGTCACCGTTCAAGCGGTGATGAACGACCATAAAACCTCTAAAACGGATAATTATCAGTCGGTTAGCTTCACCTGGAAAGGGCCATTTGATGCGCGTCCGCAGGATGAGATTGGTGTGGGTGCGGCACGTATTCACGTTAACAGCGCTTACACGCGTTCGCAGCGTGAGCAGAACAACGCGAACGGTGAGACCGACTTCAATAGCCCAACCTACCTGCCGATTCAGGATGGCTCAGAGTACAACTATGAGATCTACTACAACGCGCAGCTGACCAAATGGCTGCAATTGCGTCCGAACCTGCAATATGTGGTGGCGCCGGGGGCGGTAAGTGAAGTGAAAGATGCGTTTGTGGGTGGGATCAGTGCGAACGTGAATTTCTAATCTGGCAGAATCTGTGGCTTTGCCCTCTCCCTTTGGGAGAGGGCAGGGTGAAGGGGATAATCGTACGGAGCGGTCTGACCCTCACCCTAACCCTCTCCCGCAAGCGGGAGAGGGGATTATCTGAACATCACTTCAGCCCAGCGGGCGAGGCCGGCGGTCACCGAGGCGAAGTCATCGCCGCTGGCGATAGGCGTATCGGGCAGCGCCTGCTGTAACGCCGCACGCAACACCGGAGAACGTGCGCTACCGCCGGTGAGATAAATCACTTCCGGCTTGGTTTCGCAGGTGGCGAGCGCCAGATGCACTTGCTCCAGAATGCGCTCCAGCGGTTGATTAATCGCTTCTTCCAGCTGCGCAGCGCTAATTTGCGCCTGCAATTGCGCGGCGATAAACGCCAGCGAGGCATCGGTCTCTTTCACCTCCGACAGCGCAATCTTGCTCTCTTCCGCTGCACGCACCAGACGATAGCTCAGCTTCTGCTGCCACACTTTCAGCAGGTGCGCCACTTTGTCGCTGTGTTCAGCATCGCGAATCAAATCGCGCAGCAGTTTGCCGCTGGCCGCGGAATAGAAGTCGCTTTGTGCCGGAACGTCGTTGATCGCCACCGCATTCCACCACGGCAGCGCGGGCAGCGCGGTGCCTTTCTGCGTATTGCCACCGAGCCCCAGCAGCGGCATCAGGGTTTTAAACGCCAGCATAATGTCGAGATCGTTTCCGCCCACGCGGCATCCGCTGTGGCCAAGTAAACTTTCACGGCGATCGGTTTTATGACGCCATTCCGGCCCCATCAGCAGCATCGAGCAGTCGGTGGTACCACCGCCGATATCGACGACTAATACGCGCGTCTCTTTCTGCAGCGTGGCTTCGAAATCGAGGCCCGCCGCCACCGGCTCAAACTGGAACTCCACATCACGAAAACCGGCGCGCTGTGCCGCACGCAGCAGAATGCCCTGCGCCTGCTGGTTAGCCTCTTCGCCGCCTAAACCCTGGAAGTTAATCGGGCGGCCAATCACCGCTTGCTCAATCGGGCGATCGAGCTGGGTTTCGCCTTGCTGACGAATGTGCAGCATCATCGCGCACACCAAATCTTCGAAGAAGGCGATCTGCTGCGGTTTCAGGCCGTTAGCGCCGAGGAAGGATTTCGGTGACTTCACGAACCACACTTCTTCGGGATCGACCATATATTGCTGCAGCGCGGTCAAACCGAACTGCACGCTGCCTGGCGTGACGTCGATATCTTCTTCGCGGTTATAGCGCAGCGCACGCTGCAATAAGGCGGTGCCTTCGCTGTCCGGCGTTGGGACTTGATGATGGCGATGCAGCCATTCGCTGATCGCTTCACGCGTTGGCGCGCAAATCATGGAGGGAAGCAGGCGCTGACCATTCTCCAGTGTCAGCAGGCGCGGCGTGCCATTATCGCTGACCGCAATTGAGCAGTTTGCTGTGCCGTAATCGAATCCGATAAACATATTTATCCCCCATGCCGGAAAAAAGGGGGCGACTTTAGCGCAGCCAGCGCGGGCTGGCAATGGGCAGACGTGGCAGATTACATCTGCACTTCCTGATAAACGTGATACTGACCACGGCCCGCGTGTTTTGCGCTGTAACAGGCGACATCGGCCTGTGACATCACCACATTGCTGATGCAGTTGCGTTGATCAATTTGCGTGATGCCGGCACTTGCGCCGACATGATAAGTCTGCTCCTGCCACATAAAGCGATATTCGCTCACGGCGGTGACGATACGCTGCACCACGTCGCGCACCTGATCCACTTCGCAATTCGGCATTAGCACGCCAAATTCGTCGCCGCCCAAACGCGCCAGCATATCGCTGCTGCGCAGATGATGCAGCATCAGCTCTGCCAGTTCGCGCAGCAGCGCATCCCCGGCGGCATGCCCGGCGGTATCGTTCACCGCCTTGAATTTATCCAGATCGATAAATACCAAGACGTGATGGGTATTGTTGGCCGCCGCATCATTCACCAACTGCTTCAAACGCTGCTCGAAGCTGTGACGATTTGGCAGGCGCGTCAGCATATCGTGTGAAGCGCTGTAGCTCAGGCGCTTCATCACCTTGCGCGATTCACTGACGTCCTGAATAACCATCACCGCGCCGATGCTGGCGCCAGTCAGGGTTTTCAGCGGCGTGATGCTGTAGTGGATCTCCACGCGCGTGCCGTCTGGTGTATGCAGCACCAGCTCTTCATCGAGTTCGGGAGAGATTTTTTCGTCCGGCAGCTGGCACAACAGCAAATTATCGACGCGCGGGCCGCTCGCGCCGCGCGTGATGTTAAGCAGTTCGGTAATGGGTACGCCTGCGGCTTTTTCCTGTGGCCAGCCGCTCAGCGTTTCGGCCACCGGATTCATAAAGGTGACGCGCATTTCATCATCGGTACTGATCACCGCTTCACCGATGGAATCGAGGGTGATCGCCATGCGCTCTTTTTCCTGGAACAGCGCTTCATTCAGCGCGCGCAGCGGCGTGATGTCCTGACAGATGCCGAGCATACGTTCAATCTGCCCATCCTGACTCAGAATGCGGTTGGCCTCAGAGCGCACGTAGCGCGGGCCTTCCGGTAAATTAATCCGGTATTCCAGCTGGAAAGCGCTGCGGCGTTCGATGGCCTGCTGCACCGCAAGCGTGGCGGTTTCCCGCTCGGCCGGATCAAGCAGATGCACCCACAGATCGTAGGTGGGCGTCTGGTGCGGACTTAAGCCAAACAGCTCATACATGCGCTTGTCCCACAACATCTCGCCGGTCAGCAGATTCCACTCCCACACGCCAATGCCGCCAGCTTCATTGGCCAGCGTGATGCGCTCCATCAAGCGTCGATTAATCTGCTCACTCTGCTTCAATTCGGAGATATCGATAATCTGCGCGATGAAGTAGTGCGGCTGTTGCGCGGCGTCGCGCACCATCGATACCGTCAGGCGCGCCCAGACGATTTCGCCATCCTTGCGGAAATAGCGCTTCTCCATGGTGTAGGTCATGATTTCACCCGCCACCAATCGCTCCAGCTGCTGTAAATCGTTGTTGAGATCGTCGGGATGGGTGATTTGCTGGAAGGTGAGCTTTTTCAGCTCATCGGCCGGGAAACCCAGCGTCTGGCACAGCGAATGATTGACCTGCTGCCAACCGCCATTCGGCGAAACCAGCGCCATGCCAATCGCGGAGTATTCCATGGCGTTACGGAAGCGGGTTTCACTCTCGCTGATATGATGCTTCTCGCGCTGGAAGGCATCCATCACCAGCGCCATCACGTGGCTCGGCAGCAGCACCAACAGAAATGGCAGCCATGTGCTGACCTGGCCGAGCAGCATGCCGTTTTGCGCCAGGTTGACCCAGTTAAAGGCCAGCAGAATCGAGATGAAACTGGCGTTGAGGAAGAACAGCAGAAACGCTTCGAACTTGGGTAGCCGCACCGAGCACCAAAAAAGAATCACCACAATAAAAGTGAAGGGCCACGGCAGAAAACGCAGCGACAAATAGCTGGCGAGCAGCGTGACAAGCAGCGTCAGGCCGGTTTCCAACTGACGGCCTGGCGTCAAAATCTGGCGCAGCGGTTTATTTGGCCACAGCAATAACACCGGGCCAAACGCCAGCACGCCGATCACCTCAGAAATCACCCACGTCGAGAAGAAGGGCAGTGACGCATTGCTGCCCACATGCAGCATCCACAATGCCACGACGCCACCTAACAGCGGCGCAATCAGGCCGGCGCACAGGGCAAAGCGCACCCAGTCGAGTAACGAATTGAGCGGGGCGCGGCGATCGAGCAGCGCGCGCAGCATCACGCCGCCCAGAATCGCCTGTACCATATTTAAGATGGCGAACTTAATGTTACTGAGTGCGGGACCAATAATGATCAGATTGGCCAACGCGGTACCCAGTACGCAGGCAAGCAGCAGTAAGGGAACGTGTTTGGAGTGGGCGCGAAACACGATCACCGTCATCAGCGCGGTGGAGTACCAAAGCGGCGAAATACGGCCACTGACAACAATCAGTTCCAGGCAAAATAGCGTCAGTAGAAAAGTGAGCCCGCCAATGAGCAAGGCATTGAGCCAGGTTCGCTGTGGCCTTTCCTGTGAAGTTAGTATCTCGAGGGTCATGCAAGAATCCAGCAGCGCGCACCTGATTCACGATGGAAAATGCGCCAATCAATCACTATTTTGCATGCTAGCACATCTGTTTGAGATGTCTGCGGGGAATTCGACTTTAGTCGTTATTCACTGAATTGATTGGCCCTTTGCGCGCAAAGGGCCAAACGGGATTAGCGAAAAAGATCGGCGCGGGTAAACGGCTTTTCTAAGCCGGCAAGGTTGGCAGAGAAGCGTTCGAGGAACTGTTGCGTGGTGGCGACGCGGCCGTGGCTCAGCAGCAACAGCGGCACCAGCAGCGCGACGCCAATCTGCGGCAGGCTAAAGCCCTTTAGTGAAGTGCGGCGCTGCGTCAGCAGGAATGCGGTGCTAAGCGTAAAGCCAAGCATCAGGCCCGCCAGCACTTCGCTTTTGGAGTGCGCGTGGATGACCAGGCGCGACAGGCCAACCATCAACGGGATCAGATAGCCGATGCCAATGGTAAACAGGCGCCAGCGCGGCGACCAGCGGCCGGAGATCAGCCACATCATCACCGGCCAGAGCGTGGCCGACATCGCGCTGTGGCCGCTGAAGCCGGTAAAGTTGAATCGGGCGCTACCAATGCCAAAGCCGAGAAACAGGATTTTCGAGACGCTCACCACCAGGCCAGCCAGACCAAACGCCAGCACCCAATACCAGACGGTTTGGCGGTTGTCGCTTTTCCATGGCAAGACCAGCGCGATGATCACCGCGGTCGGGATCAGCAACATGCTGTCGCCAAAATAGGTCAGGGTTTTCCAGCTCATACTTTTCCTTGCGGCTATATTCGGAGTGCCAACGCCAGCTGCAGTGTTGGCAGATGAACAGTGTATCGATTAAGCGTCTGGCTGCAAAAGAGGATATTCTGAAAAGCCGTTGGCCCATTTCTCTGGCATCAACCCGGTGAAATACCTATAATTGCCGCCAACTAACCCTCTCATTCGGCCCGTTGCAGCTTCGGCTTAGGCAGGCTCCAGTTATCAGGTCTTAAAAAAGTATGACTGACAAGTCTCATCAGTGCGTGATCGTTGGCATCGCAGGTGCATCCGCATCCGGAAAAAGTCTTATCGCCAGCACGCTCTATCGTGAAATCCGTGACCAGGTCGGTGACGAGCATATCGGTGTGATCCCCGAAGATGCCTACTATAAAGATCAGAGCCACCTCACCATGGAAGAGAGGGTGAAAACCAACTATGACCATCCGAGTGCGATGGATCATGATCTGTTGTTGCAGCATCTGCGCGCGCTTAAAGCTGGTCAGGAAATTGAGTTGCCGGTTTACAGCTATGTTGAGCACACCCGCACCAGCGACTGTATTCATCTCAAATCGAAGAAAGTCATTATTCTCGAAGGCATCTTGCTGTTAACCGATGCCCGCCTGCGTCAGGAGATGAATTTCTCTATCTTCGTCGATACGCCGCTGGATATCTGTTTGATGCGCCGCATGAAGCGCGATGTGAATGAGCGCGGTCGCTCCATGGATTCGGTGATGAGCCAGTATCAGAAGACCGTGCGTCCGATGTTCCTGCAATTTATTGAACCTTCCAAGCAGTACGCTGACATCATTGTGCCGCGCGGCGGAAAAAACCGTATCGCCATTGATATCCTCAAGGCCAAGATTAATCAGTATCTTTGACGACATAGCGTCCGCCCCGGCGTGACGCGCTGTCGTAGCCATTCGCTACACTTAATTCATGGAGTACCTGCGATGAGATTATGCGATCGCGATATTGAAGCCTGGCTGGACAACGGAAAGTTGGCGATTGAGCCGCGCCCGCCAGTGGAACGCATTAACGGCGCCACAGTGGATGTGCGCCTCGGCAATCAGTTCCGCACTTTTAGCGGTCATACGGCGGCGTTTATTGATTTGAGTGGTCCAAAGCATGAAGTCAGTGCCGCGCTGGACCGTGTGATGAGCGACGAGATTGTGCTGCCGGAAGGCGAAGCCTTTTTCCTGCATCCTGGCGAGCTGGCGCTGGCGGTAACGCTGGAATCGGTCACCATTCCTGACGATCTGGTCGGCTGGCTGGATGGCCGCTCTTCGCTGGCACGCCTGGGTTTAATGGTGCACGTCACGGCGCACCGTATCGATCCGGGCTGGCAAGGCCGCATCGTGCTGGAGTTCTATAATTCAGGCAAACTGCCGCTGGCGCTGCGTCCAGGCATGTTGATTGGTGCATTGAGCTTTGAGCCGCTGTCGGGCCCCGCTGCGCGACCGTATAACCGTCGCGAAGATGCCAAATATCGTGGTCAGCAGGGCGCGGATGCCAGCCGCATCGACAAAGACTGACTATCAGTAAGTGGCCGGGGTGAGCGAGCGCAGCCAACGCTGCTGCAACGTGAAGTATGAAGGCAATGAGGATGTGATGAGAAGAGTGATAACAACGCTGGCCATCCTGTTAGTGGTGGTGGTAGCGGGCATGACGGCATTGGTGTTGCTGGTCAATCCCAACGACTTTCGCACCTACATGGTAAAGCAGGTAGAACAGCGCAGTGGTTATCAGCTTCAGGTAGGCGGCGATCTGCGCTGGCACGTCTGGCCGCAGCTTAGCATTCTCGCCGGACGCATGAGTCTGACCGCGCCTGGCGCGACGCAGCCGATGGTCACCGCCGATAACATGCGCCTGGATGTCCATCTCTGGCCGCTGTTGTCGCATCAGCTGAGCGTCAGCCAGGTGATGCTGAAAAACGCCATCATCCGCGTCACGCCAGACAGCGCCGCACAAAAGCCGAGCGGCGCGCCAGTAGGCCCGGGTGATGCCGAGCCAGTGAGCAGCAGCGATAACGGCTGGTCATTCACGATTAGCAAACTGCGTCTTGCCGACAGCCTGCTGATTTGGCAGCAGCCCGGCGGCGACGAATATAATTTCCGCGACCTCAATCTCAACCTCGATCAGGATGCCAGCAAGCAGGCCAGCATCAATCTGGCTACCCGGATTTCGCGTAATCAGCGCAATGTTAGCGTCAATCTCAAAGGGCAGATGAATGTGGCGCAATATCCACATCGTCTGGTCGGACAGCTGGATGAGTTGAATTACGCCATCGACGGCGCCAATCTGCCGACGCAGGGCATCAAAGGCACCTTGAGCGGGCAGGGCGAATGGAACGGTGACAATCAGCGTTTTTCCCTACAGAAGATGCAGCTCACCGCCAATGACAGCGCACTGGATGGCAGCGCCGAGGGGCGTCTGCCGCAGCAGCTTAATCTGGCGCTACACGCCACCCGTTTAGACATCGACGCGTTGATGGCGAATGCACCGGTGACGGATAGCAGCGCGCCGCAGCGAGCCAATGTGGTGAGCACGCCAGTGATTGCTGAACCGCGAATGCGTGATAACAGCAACTCGCCGCTGAATCAGCTGGATTTGACGCTCAATCTCACCGCCGATAGCAGCGTGTGGCGCGGCCTGACGCTGACCAACTTGCAGATCGATGCCAGCAATCAGCAAGGTTTGATGACGCTAAGTAAGCTGCAAGGCAAATTTGGCGAAGGCCATTTCTCCGTTCCCGGTTCAGTGGATATCCGCAAACCGGTGGCGCAAGTGGCATTCCAGCCTGAGCTGGATAACATCGCCATTGCGCCGCTGCTGAAAGCATTAGAACTGCCAGAAACGCTGCAAGGCACGATTTCACTGCAAGGCGATGTGAGCGGCGCTGGATTGAGCATTGAAGAGGCAAAACGTAACTGGCAGGGCAGTGCGGATCTGGAAGCCACTAATTTGCAGCTTTCGCAGCTGAATCTGCAGCAGATGGTGCGCCGTGCGGTGGCGCGCGTCAGTAATCGTGTCACCAACGATCAACCCGACGACCAGGGCATTCAGCAGTTGAGTGGGCGCGTGAGTCTCAAGCAAGGCATCTTCAGCCTGCCGGATCTGCAGGGCGGCAACAGTCGTCTGGCGGTGCAGACCAAAGGCAATGTCGATATGGTTAAACAGCAGCTCGACGTCACCATTAATATGATGCTGCGCGGCTGGCAGGGCGACGATAAATTAGCTGCGCTGCTGAACCAGCAAACTATTCCGCTGCGCATGTACGGTGGCTGGAATAATCTGCAGTACTCGTTGCCGGTGGATGACGTGGTGCGTCAGCAACTGCAAAGCGAAGCGAAGTCGCGGCTCAATCAGTGGCTGGATCGCCAACAACCGGCGAAGCAGCCGTAGGGGCGCCATTCAGGGCGCAATGCCGAACAGTTAAGCGCAAGAGCGACTTTCGTTCGCCTTGCACTCAGGCAGTTGCAGCATGTTCGTGCGGCGACCAGGTTAATTACGGTGCTATCGGCACTATTTCCACTTTCTGCACGCGGTGATTTTCTACCTGCAACGTTCGCAGCAGATAATCACCGATCTGTAACTCTTCGCCTTCCTGCGGCACATGTTGCAGGCTGTCCATCAGTAATCCTGCCAGCGTGTGGTAATTGCGCTTTTCATCGAGTGGCAGCTGCACGTAGACGGCTAAATCCTCTAACGGCATATGACCATTCGCCACCCAACCGCCGTCGGGCAGCACTTGAATATCATAGCGCGCATCGATTTTTTCCCCTTCATTCGGCAGATTGCCGGCGATGGTTTCCATCAGATCGCTCAGCGTGACCACGCCTTCCACCGAACCAAACTCATCCACCACAAAGGCGAAGTGGGTGCGCGCGTTGCGGAACTGTTCCAGCGCCTGTAATAAGGTGACGCGCTCAGGAAAGATCAACGGCTGGCGAATCAGCGAGCGTAAATCCAGTGATTTGCTGTGCAACGATTGATGCAGGAGATCAATCACGTGCACCACACCGAGCGGGTCGCGGCCCTGTTCGGTCACCAGAATACGCGTGTGTTGATTGCGATCGAGCTTCGCCATAATCTCCGCCGGATCTTCGGTGAGGTCGATATGCTCGACGTCGTGGCGCGACGTCATGATGCTATTAATCTGGCGCTGACCCAGCCCCAGCACGCGCGCAATCATGCGCCGTTCCTGACGGTTAAATAGTGCGCCTTCTTCGCTATCGCTGACCAGTGACGCGGTATCGGCGTCCAGTTCCGCACGCTGCGCCTCGCCGCGCAGAATGCGCAAAACGGCTTCTGACGTGCGCTGACGCAGTGGACGGCCGGCAGTGAGAAAGCGGCGGCGATTGAACATCGCCAACTGATTGAGTATCTCAATGACGATAGAGAAACCAATCGCCGCGTAGAGATACCCTTTTGGAATAATGAAGCCTAACCCCTCGGCCACCAGGCTGAAGCCGATCATGAGCAGGAAGCTCAGACAGAGAATCACGATGGTCGGATGGCCGTTAACGAAACGCGTCAGCGGCTTACTCGCCAGCAGCATCAGCAGAATCGCTATCGTTACTGCCGCCATCATCACCGGCAGATCGTTGACCATGCCAACGGCGGTAATCACCGAGTCCAGCGAGAAGATGGCGTCCAGCACCACTATTTGCGCCACCACCGGCCAGAATTTAGCACCGTTTTTATTTTGACCGGTTTCCTCGTCAGCGCCTTCCAGGCGACTGTTTAACTCGGTGGTGGCTTTATAAAGAAGAAAGAAGCCGCCGCACAGCAGCAGCAGATCGCGGGCGCTGAAGTCGTGGTGCAACAGAGTAAACAGCGGTTGTGTCAGGGTTACCAGCCAGGAAAGTGAGGCGAGCAGCGCTAAACGCGACACCAGCGCGAGAAGCAGGCCGATAATGCGCGCACGGTCGCGTTCCTTCGGCGGCAGCTTTTCGACGAGGATGGCAATGAAAACCAGGTTATCAATGCCCAACACCAGCTCCAGAACGATTAGCGTTACTAATCCTGCCCACAGCGACGGATCAATGATCCACTCCAACATGTGTTAATCACCTTAATGTCTGTGTTATGCGCTTAATCTGATGATAGTGAAACGGCGTTAAGACTGTAAATAGCCGCTGACTCGGTCAATTGGCGGGTCAGCCACGAGAGAAGAATATCGCTGATTGCCGATTTGCACCGATAAGATGAAAGTATGGATAAAGATTGCACCTGAATGAAAGAGACAATTATTTTTTTTCAGCAGATAACCACGTGCATTTTTAATGCAGTCTATTGCGTGGTTGAGTATCGAATTAATCTGAATTTTGCAGGGGGATGGCCTGAAAGGGCTGGCATCAATACTTATCGCTGGTAGTCTTTTTCCTAAAATAGTGCAGGGAACACGGGGCCTACTTGTAAACAAGCCAGTAATAACTAGTATAGCAACGTGTTAGTAAATGTCTGCGCCAAAGTTGTTTATAGCGTGCTCCTTAGCCTCTTAATGTTGCGAACTGTGATCGCACGCGGACCACGGCCAGTAATTAGCGCAAAAATGCCGCATAAAACAAGTTGTAATTAGGATGAAAGCGGTATTGGCAGCGACAGCCAAGGGCGGTAGCGTGCCTGAAGCGCCTTTCTCTTGGTTTAATGGTCTGCCACTGTGGTAAGGGAAGTCGGACTAATCTGTTGGTATTAATCACAATTCTCTTGCTTACTATTGTGAGAATTGATTTGGCCTCAGAGAATTTACCGCAGATTGCCTCAACAAATGCAGTGAATATTTCGCTCATTTATCAAACAGCGTTGAGGCATTAGGGATTAAAGAAATAATATAAAAGAGTTAACTATGCGCGATAACGAAATTACATATAAAAGTCTTCTGACAAAAATTTTACTGGCGTGCTCGGATTTAATTTGTTTCAACGCAGCATTATTTATTGCGATGGCATTGATTAATTCGTTTACCCATTCTCCACTGGCAGATATATCTGAAAAATACCTGCATTTAAAAATTGCTACGCACATTGCGCTTTCCGTTATTTGCGTGGGCTGGTTCTGGGTTCGCCTGCGTCATTATACCTATCGCAAGCCATTCTGGTTCGAGCTCAAAGAGATCTTTCGTACCATTCTTATTTTCTCTGTCATCGATTTGTCAATTTCAGCCCTTTCACAGTGGCAAATGTCGCGCTTTGTCTGGGTAGCGACCTGGGTTCTGGCGTTGATTATGATTCCTTTAGCGCGCGCCATCTCTAAGCGTGTGCTGAATCATTACGGCATGTGGAAGAAGCAAACCATCATCATCGGCAGCAGCCGCAATGCCCAGGAAGCCTGGCAGGCGCTGCAGAGCGAAGAAGTAATGGGCTTCGATGTTATCGCCTTCTTCGATGTCGATAAGAGCAGCCCACAGGCCAGCATCTCAGGCGTGCCTGTGCTGCACAATGAACAAGAGTTGTGGCAGCTGACCAACAGCGAAACCCAATTCATCGTGGCGGTGGAGTTCGAACAGAGCCAGCACCGCGACCACTGGCTGAAAACCCTGGCGATGCACAATTGCCGCTCGGTTTCTGTTATTCCAACACTGCGCGGTGTACCGCTGTATGGCACCGACATGGCTTACATCTTTAGCCATGAAGTGATGATTCTGCGTGTGAATAACAATCTGGCGAAGCGCACGTCACGTTTCCTTAAGCGTGCATTCGATATCGTCGGTGCGCTGAGCATTATCCTCGCGCTGTCCCCGGCGTTGCTGGTCCTTGGATTTATGGTTGGCCGCGATGGCGGACCACCGATTTACGGTCATGAACGTGTGGGCTTAGGCGGCCGTAAGTTCAAATGCCTGAAATTCCGCTCAATGGTGATCAACTCGAAAGAGGTGCTGGAAGAGGTACTGCGTACCGATCCTGTTGCCCGCGCCGAGTGGGATAAAGATTTCAAACTGAAGAACGATCCGCGCATTACCAAAGTCGGCCATTTCATCCGTAAAACCAGTCTGGATGAGCTGCCGCAGCTGTGGAACGTGGTACGTGGCGATATGAGCCTGGTGGGGCCGCGCCCGGTGATTGAAGATGAGCTCTGCCGTTATGCCGGTGATGTCGATTATTACCTGATGGCGAAACCAGGCATGACGGGATTGTGGCAGGTTAGCGGTCGTAACGACGTTGACTATGAAACACGCGTCTATTTCGACTCGTGGTATGTCAAGAACTGGTCGCTATGGAATGACATCGCGATTCTGTTTAAGACGGTTGGCGTAGTGCTGAAACGCGACGGCGCCTATTGATAGACAGCGAAGCCGGGGAGGGCAGCAAGCTCCCCGGTTGAAAACTGCGGGTGCTGGGTGTGTCGTTATTAGACAGCTGCACTGATTGAGTCTGTATAACCATTTTAATTGATGTCGTCTTTAGACTCGGTGACAACATAAAACCAAGGGAGCGCATAATAATGACCCACAGTTTCAGTGTTTAACCCGTCACATTCCATTTTTGTAAGACGCTACACAGCGGGCGATTTCGCCTCTATCAATCAATAACTGATAGCGAAGAATCAGATGATAATGAAAATTAAATTGATACCTTTACTGGTATCCGCGACTTTTCTCTCCGGATGCACCATTGAGCCGGGTTCTCACCTTTCCACCAGTGGAAAAGATGTCATAGAGCAACAGGATAGCAACTATGACATCGACAAATATGTCAACGTCTTCCCGCTGACGCCGCGTCTGGTTGAACAGATGCGTCCGAAGCCGTTAGTCGCGCAGGCTAACCCGATGCTGCAAAATGAAATTCAGAGCTACGAATACCGTATCGGTGTCGGCGACGTGCTGAACGTCACCGTCTGGGATCACCCAGAGTTGACCACACCTGCCGGTCAGTACCGTAGCGCCAGCGACACCGGTAACTGGGTACAGGCAGATGGCACCATTTTCTACCCGTACATCGGTAAAGTGCGCGTAGCAGGCCGAACGGTTACCGAGATCCGCAGCGAAGTGGCGCGTCGCCTGGCGCAATACATCGAAAGTCCGCAGGTTGACGTTAACGTCGCCTCGTTCCGTTCGCAGAAAGCGTACGTGACCGGTTCGGTCACCACCTCCGGACAACAGGCGATCACTAACGTGCCGCTGACCGTGCTGGATGCCGTCAACGCCGCCGGCGGTTTAGCGGCTGACGCTGACTGGCGCAACGTGGTGCTGACGCACAACGGCAAAGAACAACGCCTTTCGTTGCAGGCGCTAATGCAAAACGGCGACCTGAGCCAAAACCATCTGCTCTATCCGGGCGACATCCTTTACGTACCACGTAACGACGATCTCAAAGTCTTCGTGATGGGTGAAGTGAAGCAGCAGTCAACGCTGAAGATGGACCGCAGCGGCATGACGCTGGCCGAAGCACTGGGCAACTCGCAGGGTATGGATCAGACCACCTCTGATGCCACCGGCGTGTTCGTGATTCGTCCGATTCGCGGCGCCAACCGCACCAAGATCGCCAACATCTATCAATTGAATACCAAAGATGCGGCATCGATGGTGATGGGCACCGAATTCCAACTGGAGCCGTACGACATCGTCTATGTCACCGCGACACCAATCACCCGTTGGAACCGTGTGATTTCGGGCCTGCTGCCGACCATCGTAGGTATTGACGATGCCAGCTCCTCGGCCCTTCGTTTCCGCAACTGGTCGAACTAAGGGTTCGCCATGATTAAGTCCGTGTTAGTCGTCTGCGTCGGCAATATCTGCCGCTCCCCCACCGGGGAGCGTCTGTTCAAACGCGCGCTACCAAACATCCGGATTGCCTCCGCAGGGCTCAGCGCGCTGCAAGGCTATCCGGCGGACCAGAAAGCCCTGGCTGTGGCCGCCGAACACGGCGTGTCGCTGGAAGGGCATCAGGCTCAGCAGTTAACGGCCAGCATGTGCCGTGACTATGACCTGATTCTGGTAATGGAAAAGCGTCACATTGAACAGGTGAATCGCATCGATCCAGCCGCACGCGGAAAGACCATGCTGCTTGGCCACTGGCTCAATCAGCAGGAAATTGCGGATCCGTACAAAAAAAGTCGCGAGGCCTTTGAAGAGGTCTACGGGTTACTGGAAAACGCTACCCAGAAATGGGTCAACGTATTAAGCCGATAGTTGGGAATATCCATGAATATCAAAAACAAGGTTATGACCGCGCCAAAGGAAGATTCGAATGGATGGGATCTGGCGCATCTTGTGGGACAGCTGATTGATCATCGCTGGATCATTGTTGCCGTTACCGCCTTCTTCATGCTGGTAGCCACGCTCTACACACTGTTTGCTACACCAATCTACAGCGCGGATGCGTTAGTCCAGGTTGAACAGAAGAATGCCAGCTCAGTACTGAATGAATTAGACAGCATTCTGCCGCCAACGCCGGCGTCCGATACCGAGATTCAGATTCTGGAATCGCGCATGGTTATCGGTAAAACCGTTGGCGATCTGGGTCTGGACACCGTTGTCACCCAGAACTATTTCCCGGTAATTGGTAAAGGTCTGTCGCGTTTGATGGGTAACAAGCCATCAACTGTCGCCATCTCCCGCCTGGAAATTCCACGCACCATCGATAAACGTACCGTTGAACTGGAAGTGACCGGTCCTGACTCGTATACCGTATCAGCGGACGGTGATGAACTGTTCAAAGGTAAAGTCGGTCAGCTGGAAACGCACGGTGAAGTGACCATGCTGGTAAGCGGCATCAATGCCGATGAAGGCACCAGCTTCAGCGTTACCAAACTGAACGAGCTGCAGGCGATTAACTCCGTGCTGGCCAACCTGACCGTTGCGGATAAAGGCAAAGATACGGGCGTGCTGGGTCTGGAGTATCTGGGTGAAGATCCAGAGCAGATCAGCAAAGTGCTGAACCAAATCGTCAATAACTACCTGCTGCAGAACGTTGAACGTAAATCTGAGCAAGCGGAAAAGAGCCTGGAATTCCTGCGCAACCAGCTGCCGCAAGTGCGTGGCAAACTGGATGATGCCGAAGACAAGCTGAATACCTTCCGTCGCCAGAACGAGTCGGTTGACCTGTCGCTGGAAGCGAAATCGGCGCTGGATTCTTCTGTCAGCGTGCAGAGCCAGTTGAACGAACTGACCTTCCGTGAAGCCGAAGTGTCTCAGCTGTTTACTAAAGATCACCCAACCTACCGCGCGTTGCTGGAAAAACGCAAAACGCTGGAAGGTGAGCAGGCGCAGCTGAATAAAAAGATTTCTCAGATGCCACAAACGCAGCAAGAGATCTTGCGTCTGACGCGTGATGTGCAGTCTGGTCAGGAAATCTACATGCAGTTGCTGAACCGTCAGCAAGAGCTGGGTATTAGTAAAGCCAGCACCGTGGGTGATGTACGCATCATCGATGGCGCAGCAACCGGCAATAGCCCGGTGGCACCGAAGAAACTGCTGATCATCGCGGCGAGCGTGATTCTGGGTCTAATGGTTTCTGTTGGTCTGGTGCTGTTGAAAGCGCTGCTGCATCACGGCATCGAAAATCCAGAGCAGCTGGAAGAGCTGGGCATGAACGTCTATGCCAGCGTACCGCTGTCAGAATGGCAACGTAAGAAAGATACCGAAGCACTGGCGCGTCGTGGCAACAAGGTGAAAACCGATCCCCACGAAACGCTGCTGGCGCTGGGCAATCCAACTGATCTGTCAATTGAAGCGATTCGTAGCCTGCGTACCAGCCTGCACTTCGCGATGATGGAAGCGAAAAACAACATCCTGATGATCACCGGCGCCAGCCCAGGTATTGGTAAAACCTTTATCTGTGCCAACCTGGCAACGCTGGTCGCCAAAGCGGGCCAACGTGTGCTGTTCATCGATGGTGATATGCGTCGCGGTTACACCCACGAACTGCTGTCAGCCGATAACAAATCCGGTCTGTCTAACGTGTTGTCAGGCAAAACCGAGTTCAGCCCGGCGCTGATTCAAAAAGGCCCGTACGGTTTTGACTTCCTGCCACGCGGTCAGGTGCCACCAAACCCATCTGAGCTGCTGATGCATCGTCGCATGGGTGAGCTGCTGGATTGGGCGAGCAAGAACTACGACCTGGTGTTGATTGATACGCCTCCGATTCTGGCGGTCACCGATGCGTCTATCATCGGTAAGCTGGCCGGTACGTCGCTGATGGTGGCGCGTTTCGAAACCAACACGCCGAAAGAACTGGATGTCAGCTTCAAGCGCTTTGCCCAGAACGGTATTGAGATTAAAGGTGTGATCCTTAACGCCGTGGTGCGTAAAGCCGCCAACTCTTATGGTTACGGTTACGACTATTACGACTACGAGTATGGCAAACCGACCAAAAGTTAATTTGCCCGTCATTCACAGTTAATGATGAGGGTAATCCGGTGAAGAAAGGGGCGGGTTGACCGCCCCTTTTGATCGCACCGTTTGAATGACGACACGCAACGATTTACACAGGTGATTCTCTCTATAACGCCATTAAAAGCCACCGCTGGCACGAGAACTTGTGGAATTAAGGAATCACACCATGGCTCCATATTGGTATTTATCAGGGTTTTTGCTGTTGCTTGCGCTGGTCGAAATCCTGTTGAAGAAAGACGAACGCACCACCCATATTCTGACTTACCTGCTGTGCATCGCCACGGTCACGCTGATTATTTTCGCCGGTATTCGCGGTCTCGGTACCGGGATGGACGACTATCAATATCGCAGCTTCTTTGCCGACTTCGTCCGCCGTATTGAGGTCAACGGTTTTGCCAACACCGTCGCCTTCTTCCGTTATGAACCGCTGATTTTTGCTATCGCGTGGATCACCAGCCTGTTTTCACACAATGCCAGCGTGTTCCTGTTTGTGTTCAGTATTCTGGCAGTTTCAACCAACGCCATCTTTTTCAAAAAGATGTCACCGTATCCGGTGTTGGCATTGGCGCTTTATTCGGCGCATATCTTTATCAACAAAGATGTAAACCAGATTCGTTTTGGCCTGAGCTCGGCGCTGTTCCTTGGCGTGATCTGGACTATCTACCTCAAGCAATACTGGTGGGCGTTTGCCTTCTTTATTCTGTCCTTCCTCAGCCACAACACCGCAGTAATGGTGGTGACCATCATTCCGTTCCTGTTCATTCGGGAATCGCGCTGGTGGCCGGTGGCCATCATTATATTCAGTGTGCCACTTTCGGTGGTGGGCGGGACCGGCTTTATTGCCTTGATCGCCGGACATCTGGGATCGATGGGCGAGAGGGCCGCAGGCTACAGTAACGAAGCCTCGAATGCCGGTGACGGCAGCGTGGTGTCAGTCTCCAACCTGAAAAACATCATGCTGGTGTTTATCTTTGTCTACTTCATGCTGAGCAACCAGCTCAAGCGTGAACAGTACGACGTGTGGAAGCTGAACTATCTGTTGATTCTCACTTTTGCCATCGGCGGCGGTATCAGGATCTTCTTATACAACTACTCATCGGGTGCGCGCCTGTCGAACTACCTGCTGCAGGTCGAACCGATTATTTTGACATCGCTAATCTTCCAGTCAAAACGCGTACTGAAACCCGCGATGTTTGCGATGTTCGCTTTCTTCCTTGTTTATTACCTCTACTACAACACGATCTCACTGAAGCAGGCCGTTGTGGGCTATGAAGTTGCTCGTGAATTCAAATTGTTTCATTAACCGATGAGAGGAAATATGCGGAAGACTTTACTGGCAGTTCTGATCACCTCTGCGCCGTTTCTGGCGCAGGCAGAGGATCATCCCGGCACCTTTATCATCGCCGCCTACGGTGACTCCACCACCGCCGGCGTTACCGCGTCGGGCAATCGCAATATCCTCAGTAAAAATAATGAAGTGAGTTTTTTGCAGCAGATGTTGCGTGAGAAATACGGCAACAACATTGAGGTGAAGAACCACGGCATGCCGGGTGCACAGGTTTCGGTGCTGGTTTACGACAAAGACAATACGCCGATGGATTGGTCAGAACGCATGGCGAAATCCGATGCCAACATGATTCTGATTAACTATGCCATCAACGATGCGCGCATCAACTTCTTCAAAGACAAAGGCGAGCGCATTGAAACGCCGCAAGAGTATAAGCGCATCATCACCGAGCTGGTCAAAGGCGCCAAAGCGAATAACAAGCTGGTGGTTCTACAGGAACCGAATCCCATTTGTGGCAAAGCCGAGCGCTGGAACGTCTGGCCGTATGTTTATCAGTTAAATGAAGTGGCTAAAGAGCAGCAGGTGCCAATTGTGAAGCAGTACAGCGTCATCAAGCAGAACCGTGACTGGCAATCTGAAATGTCGCCTGATTGCATTCACCCGAACGAGATGCTTTATAAGCAGAAAGCAGAAAGAACCTTCAACGTCTTAAGCAGCACTTTCGATAGCGTTTTGTCGCGGCACAGCAGCTAACCCAACTCAGATTCAGGAGCTGACATGTATGTATTAATCATGGTGCTGTCATTTTGTCTGGCGCTAATCATTCTGCGAGTATTCTCCTTCCACAAAGGCGTGTACAACAGTAGCGGTATTAAAAGTATCTCTGGTATGCGCGCGCTGCTGGCCAGCATCGTGGCGTTCTCACACTTCGCGCACTACATCTATTCGCTGGATGGTCAGTGGGTGTTCGATAAAGACTATTTTGCCTGGTTCTCCGAAGGCAACTTCTTCGTTAACTCCGGTAAATTCGGTGTACTGCTGTTCTTCATGATCTCCGCCTTCCTGTTCTATCGCTGGCTGGATAATGAAACCCTGACGCCAGGGCAGCTGACACACAAGCTGCTGAAGTCGCGTATCCGCCGTATCGTCCCGATGTTCTGGTTCTCCGGTTTTGTCATCATCGCGGTAGGCGTGGTGCAGGGCGATCTCACTTATAGCCTCACGGCAGTGAAAGATGCCGTGCTGTGGTTGCTGTTTATTGGCAGCTATCGCATGGGTGATTTCCTGACGGCGGATGTCAACGCCGGTGTGGAATGGACGCTGCGCCTCGAATGGTTGCTGTACCTGTCGATTCCGCTGATTTACGTGCTCAACCGCGCCACCAAAGGCAAATACAAAACGCTGCTGATTCTCGGCTCGATCGGCGTGATTTTCTGCGTGGCGGTTGGCCTGCGTCTGTGGGGCAAAACCTATACCGATCCGCGTCCGGTGCTGGGCTTCGCCATGGGTTATCTGGCGTATAAGTATCGCGACATGTTTGCGCACTACAAAACCTCCAGCCTGGCCGGCTTTGCGGTGATTGTGCTGTCGCTGTTCTCGCTGTCGTTCACCAGCAACACCTTCTGGTATCTGATTTTCCTCTGCTGCCTGACGGTAATCTTCTTTATTGTCAGCAGCGGCAACGCGGTGTTTGGCATTCTGGAAAACAAAACCCTGATGTCGATTGGTGAGGTGAGTTACAGCCTGTATCTGATTCACGGTGTGGTGCTCTATTTCATCAAGCAGATCCCGGAAACGCTCTATCCGCATTCGTTCCTGTTCTACACCTTGCTTTCAACGTTGTTCTTTGTCGCCTCCTTCTATGTGGCGAAATTGACGTATCTGTTTGTCGAGAAACCGTTTATCGGCAGTAGCAACAAGAAGAAAGTGGCGATGAAGACCTCGCCGACAAATTAGGACATCACCCATTATTCTTTTGAGCCCACAAGTTATATCATTGATTTTGTAACTTTTTTAATGAGGTGCTGGCAATGCAGGAGATTCGCTTCTCAATTGTTATTCCCGCGTATAACGCGTCGAAATCGATTGTCACGACGCTAGATTGCGTCAAAGCGCAAACCTATCGCAATTTTGAAGTCATTATTGTTGATGACAAATCGGCCGATGCGGCTGAACTGGCGCAGGTGGTACGCAGCGAACGTTATCAGGATTTGGCTATCAAACTGGAGCTGTCTGAGGTCAAACTCAACGGCGCTGGCGCCCGTAACAAAGGTATTGAGCTGGCAACCGGCGACTTTATCAGCTTCCTCGATGCCGACGATGAGTGGCATCCGGACAAGTTATTGGTGGCGAGTGAAACCATCGCCAAACTGGAAGCGCAGGGCAAATCGCGCTACGTCATCTTTAGTCAGGTGAACATCCATCAGGATGGCAGCTTCCTCAAGGTGATGCCGATGCAACCGCCCGGCAAAAACGAAACCGTGGCCGAGTATCTGTTTGGCTGTTACGGCTTTATTCAAACCAGCACCATTGTGCTGAAGCGCGAAGATGCGGCGCAAATCCAGTTTGACGCGCGCTATATTCGCCATCAGGATTATGACTTCTGCATCCGCGCTGACCGCATGGGTTACGCCTTCGTGATGATCGACAAACCGCTGGCAACCTACCATCTGGTGACCAAATTTGGTTCCAAGCACAAAGGCGAATCGGTCAAATACTCGTTCTTCTGGCTCGATACCATGAAGCCGCATCTGACCACGCGTGACATCCATACTTACAAGGCGTTCAAGCTGCCGCTGCGCTACAAGATGGATGGTAAATCGCTGCAGGCCAGCCTCAGCTTTGCACGCTACTTCTTCCTCACCAACCGTGACAATCGCGCCTACTTCATGAATCGCCTGCTCGATAAGGTGAAGTCGCGCTTCTCGGGCAGAAGAGCCGTCTCCTGATTCACTTTTAAACACTTTCACTTGCTCCCTACACGGGGGCAATTTTTTGGTTCCTGAAACTCCGGGTAGACAAATGACAAATCATGTTGGCACCGTCGGTATTGTGATGCCGATGTATAACGCGCGAAATACCGTTCTGCGCGCGGTTGAGTCGATCATCAACCAGACCTACAGCGACTGGCATCTTTACCTGATCAACGACAAATCCACCGATGATTCACTCGCCTTGGTGCGTGAACATTGTCAGGACGCGCGTATCACCATTCTCGACAACGAGGTCAATCAGGGCGCAGCCGAAACCCGTAACGTGGGGCTGCGCGCGGCGAAAGAAGCGATCATCGCGTTTCTCGACAGCGATGACGAATGGCACCGCGAAAAACTGGCCGAACAGACGGCCGCGATCGCCGCCGGCGACGATTTCGTGATCACGCATTATCACTACAAAACCAAAACCGCTGACCACGATATCAACTACAGCAAACCCTACCTGCAGCAGGAAAACTTCGTGAAGAAGCAATATCGCGTTTGCTTCTCCTCGGTGTGTTTCCGCCGTCCTCCACAGGGCATCTTCTTCCAGCGCAAAGGCCACGAAGACTTCCTGTTCCTCTATGAGTTGTTCCTCCGCTACAAACAAGCCCGCGTGATCCAGAAAACCCTGGTCAACTATTACGAGTTGGGCGATTCACTGTCGCGCAATAAAAATAAAGCGGCGAAGTGGCACCTCGAATTATTAAGAATTATCTATAAAAACAATCCGTTAAAAGTATATTACTATTATGTCTGGTATATGGTGAATGGGGTTCTTTTTGCCTTAAAACACCGCTAAGCGCAACGGTGATTTAGCTGCTTTTATATTTTTGAGGTGGAAAGGATTGTATGAAGAAGATCGTTTTGGTGATTAAAGATGCCTACTCGTATGCGGGCACGGAAAACATCTGCAACTTTATGTCTGAATGCCTCGGCGAGCAGCATGAAGTCACCATTTACTCGCTGGAAGGCCATGGCAAAACCTTTTATCCGTTCGAACGGGTGAAAAAAATTGTCAGCTTTGAAGGCCACAGCAACCCAATTAAAAGCGCCGTTAGCAGCATTCATCAGGAAGGCTTCGACAGCGTATTCCTGATCAGCATGGGTCGCCTGAGTGTGATGTTCGCCTTCTGGAATCTGATGGCGCTGAAGAAGAAGCGCTTCAAGGCGTATGCCTGCGAACACATCGCGATTAACTCGTTCAGCAAGCCGATTAAACTGCTGAAGTGGCTGATGCTGCGCTATTACGACCAGGTGATCGTCCTGACCGACAAAGATCATCAGGTGTTTAACCGCTGGAATATTGCCAGCCAGCAAATCCCCAATCCGGTGGTGTACAAAGCGTTTCAACGTCAAACGCGCAGCCGTCAGGCGCTGGCGGTGGGACGTCTTGATAACCAGAAAGGCTTCGACCTGCTGCTGGATATCTGGGCCGACTTCAGCAAAAAACATCCCGAGTGGAAACTGGTGATTGCCGGTGACGGCGAACTGCGTCAGCAGCTGCACGATCAGGCTGCGGCGTTAGGTATCACCAATAGCGTTAACTTCGTCGGCAAAGTCAGCAACATCAACGATTACTACCGCGAAAGCGACATGGCGCTGATGACTTCGCGCTATGAAGGCTTGCCGCTGGTGCTGCTGGAAGCCAAATCCTGGTCGCTGCCGGTGGTGGCATACGATTGCCCAACCGGGCCGCAGGAGATCATCAACCACGGTGAAGATGGCTTCCTGGTGCCGATGAATGACAAAACCACCTTTATCAAGCGGATGGAGCAGCTCGCCAGTGATGATGGCCTGTTCTATGCCATGAGTGAAAAAACCAAAGAAACCGCGCTCAAGTTTGACGGTAATCAGATCAAGCAGAGCTGGCTCGCCCTTGTTTAGCGACAATTATCGTGCCTCGGGAATCCTTTTTGGCCGCACAACCACGGGAATTGAAGCATGAAAAGAAGAGAAGTCTTGCAGGCCGCAGCCTCCTCGATTGTTACTGCGCTCTCAGTGAGTGCGTTTTCCAGCTACGCCGCAAAAAGTGGTCAGCCAACGTTAAAATCCGTCGATCCTGCCAGCGTACCGGCAGGCGATGTGCCGATTCTGACGCCAGAAAACGTCTATACCATGCCGCCGCAATTCTGGCAGAACTTCGAGGGCAAACTGTGGATCGGTAAAGCGGGCAGCGATGCCAGCCAGGCCGGCAATCAGATCCCGGTGTTTCTGCGCGATGCCAATGGCAAAGTGTCACAAATCAGCCAGCCGATTGCGCTGAACAAAGGCAACTTCGCCCAGTTCATTCACGACAATGCGGCGTTGATCGCTAATCCCGCGCACTCAATGGTGGTGGAGGACGATCAGGGCCACACGCTGTTCTCCATCAGCGATGTTTCGCGCCCCAATCAAAGCAACTTCAGCCAGCGTCTGGCGCAGCCGAACGGCTACCAGCTGATTGGTGAAATCCCATCGGTTGAAGAGCTGCGCAAAACCCGTCCGCTGTTTGCCGGTGCCAAAATCAAGCTGAAAAGCTGGCACGAAGGGCTGGAAGTGGGCGGCGGCGAGTTCGTCGGCACCTTCGGTGATGGCAAAGATGACGGCGGCGTGAACTTCAGCGGCAACGGTTTTACCTGGCGTCGCGTGGTGGAAGATTTTAATCGCCTGACGCTGTTTGATTTCGGCGCGATCGCCGACGGCAAAACCGACACGGCACCGGCGATCAAAGCCATGTATCAATGGTCGATTGATGCCAGCCAGCAGATTTGCGTGCAATTCCCGGCTGGCACCTTCTTTGTCTCTGAATGTGATTTCGGTGACGAAGGACGTCGCTTCTTCCGCATTTCCGGCGCGATGGTCAACTTCGGTTATTTCCCGGCGACCACGCTGGTTTCCGACGGTCGCTCCGAATTCCTGTTCCAGGTAAATGCGCGCTGGACGGAAATCTCCAACCTGAATTTCAACGGCAATACCGACAAGCGTCCGAACAAACAGGGTTTGTTCCGCAATACCTGTCCGGGCGGCCAGTTCTTCCGTGGTGCCTGCTTGCGCTTCAATCAGGTGGGCGGCGTCTCGCTCAGCCTGCTGGATACGCTGGATTGCAAAATCGATCAGTGGTACGCCAACGCCTGTACCGGCGATGTGATTAAAGCCAGCTGGTCGGGGCAAAAGGCCGGTGCCTGGGATCACAGCACCGCGATTGAGCTCTCCAACTTCAACGCCCAGCACTGTAAAGGCGGCATGGTGTTGAATCTGCCGCGCTGCAGCCAATCCATCATTCATAACGGCTGGATTGAGCACAGCGATTTCCCTGGCGACATCTCGAACGGCCAGTGGATTGTCGATGCGCTGAGCATTGAGGACTGTAAGAACCCGCTCAATGCGCGTAACTCGCGCCTTAATATGCGCCAGACCAATCTGCAGTCGGGCAGCTGGATTGATAACTCACTGGAAGGCGAACGCTGGCTGAACATCTGGGAAATGGGCTCAACGCGCGTTGAATCTTACGGCGTCGCCATTGATGGCAGTCTGAAATACAACTACATCACCTCGCGCTTCCGCCTGACCAACAACAGCGATCAGCAAACCTGGTTTGAACTCGGCAACTTCTACTCGCCAACGGTGGGCGATAGCTGGGAGATCGAGGTATTTGGTCAGTCGCAGTTCAATAACGGCACCGCCAATCAGCCGCTGATGGATGTCATCGACGGTAAAGGCACCGGCGGACGCGCGGTGATTCATCTGCAGCGCAAGAAAAACAAAGCGGAAGCCAGCTGGTCAGCGGAAGGTAGCTCGCCGGTGGTGGAGGTACGTTTCGAACCGCGCACCGATACCGACACCAAAGTGTTCGTGAAGTTAGCGGGCTGGACGCCGACCACCGCTGTGCTGATCAAAAGCACCGCCAAGGATCGCTTCCTGACCGGTCGCTGCGCGCGCGTTGACGCCGTAATGGACAAAGGCGCGCCGGGCAGCGCAGCGCAACAGGCTCCGCAGCGTTTTAGCCTGCACAACGGCAAAGCCGGCGTCGGCGGTAACGAGCAGGGCGATCTGCTGCTGGCCTCGCGCGCGCTGAAGCCGGAACAGGTGGATACGCGCGAACCTAAAGGTTTCATCTCGGTGGTGATCAATGGCGAGCAGGTGGCTATGCCTTATTTCGCCGTTAAATCGTAACGCACACTAATTGTAGCGGCGCAATTCATTGCGCAATGCCAATTTCAGGTACGCGCGATGCATCGCGCCGCTACGGAATGTGCATAGTTTGTAAGCAGTACTGAATAGAAATGCAATTAGCACCACTTTTTTGGGGTTTACTCCCATTGCAGTCCTTTGAATCAGAGTTCACTTTGCCAGTGCAGCTATTGGCGGCTTGTAAAAATTACAAAAATTTTTCCGGAGTTTTTTTATGAAGATTTTATTGGTAGGAAACCATACCTGTGGAAATCGTGGGGATGGCGCGATTTTACGTGGGCTGATTGATTCACTGAAATCCGCGCGCGCGGATTTGGATATCGATGTGATCAGCCGTTATCCAACAAGCTCTGGCTATTTACTGCAGCAGGATATCCAGCAGGATTCCCTGTTCCTGCACAACAGCAAATCGGGCAAAGGGTTAGTGGGCAGCCTGAAACGCAAAGTGGCGAACCGCTTGATGCCGGACATCATGATGGCGCACCTTGGCAAAGGCGGCGTATACAAATCCTTCTCGGTGCCACCGCATCTGGCGGCGTTCACCCAAAGCCTTGCGCAGTACGACGCGATTATTCAGGTTGGCGGCTCGTTCTTCGTCGATCTCTACGGCGTGACCCAATTCGACCACGCGCTTTGTGCGCTGATGGCGAAAAAGCCGCTGCATATGGTCGGTCACTCGGTCGGTCCGTTCGAGAACCCGCGCGTTAATGCGCTGGCGAACTTTGTCTTTGATCGCGTTGACAGCCTGGTGCTGCGCGAAGAGGTGAGCTACGACCGCCTGAAGCAGGATGGCGTGACCACCAGCAAAGTGAAGAAGGGCGTTGATACCGCGTTCCTGGTTGAAGCGCGTGAAGTGGCTAATCCTAGCCATAACCTGCTGCACTGGCAGGCGATTATCAGCGCACGCAAAACCATTGCGATTACCGTGCGTGAACTGGCGCCGTTCGACAAACGTCTCGGCGTCACGCAGAAAGAGTATGAAGCTGCCTTTGGCCGCGTGATTAACGCGATGATTGCCGAAGGTTATCAGGTGGTTGCCTTCTCTACCTGTACCGGTATTGATAGCTACGCCAAAGATGACCGCATGGTGGCGCTGACGTTGCGCGATCATGTCGAGCATCCCGAGCATTACCATGTCATCATGGACGAGTTCAACGACCTCGAACTCGGCATCCTCCTCAGCCATTGTCATCTGACCATTGGTACCCGCCTGCACTCCGCCATCATCTCCATGAACTTTGGTACGCCAGCCGTGGCCATCAACTACGAGCACAAGTCGCTCGGCGTGATGAAACAGCTTGGCCTGCCGCAGATGGCCACCGATGTGCAGAGCCTGATGGACGGTTCGCTCATTGATAAAGTGCAGACGGTGCTGGCCGACTACGACAACGTGAAACACAAAGTTGATACCGCGGTGGCGCAGGAGCGTGAGATTGGTAACCGCATTACAGCAGAAATTCTCAACGTCCTGGGGTGAAGTGATGAAGCTGACCTTTTTCACCATGCGTTTTCCTGTTGCCTCTGAGACCTTTGTGCTCAATCAGGTGACGCATTTCATCGATGCAGGCTACGACGTGGAGATTATCTCCGTGTTTCCGGGCGATATGATTAATCGCCACGCCGCGTTCGATGACTACAATTTGGCAGCGAAAACCCACTATTTACTGCCGGAAGAGAAAGTATCCAATCTTGATAAGCTGACGCAGCGTATCGGGTTGATACTGCCGAAAATCACCAAAGGTGCACTGCTGAAGTCGCTGAATGTGCGTCGCTACGGCGCACAGGCCAGCAAACTGCTGCTGCCGGCGATTGTCGCCAACACCAGGCAGCCTTACACCGCCGATGTGTTTCTGGTGCACTTTGGCTATGCCGGCGCGCTGGCTAACAAGCTGCGCGAACTCGGCGTGCTGAAAGGCAAGCAGGCGACGGTGTTCCACGGTGCGGACATTTCGCGTCGTCACATCCTGGAAGAGCACAAGCTCGACTACGTCAACCTGTTCAAACAGAGCGAACTGATGCTGCCTATCAGCCACTTGTGGGAGAACAAGCTGATTGAGATGGGTTGTCCGCGCGCCAAGGTGCATGTCACGCGTATGGGCATCGAGCCGGAGAAGTTTAACTTCCGTCCGCGCGAGGCCTTCCATCAACCGCTGCGCATCGTCTCAGTGGCGCGTCTGACCGAGAAGAAAGGGTTGGATGTGGCGGTGAAAGCCAGCGAAATCCTGCGCAATAACGGCGGCCAGTTCCAGTTCACCATCATCGGTAACGGCGAGCAGGATGGCATGATGCGCGAGCACATCGCGCGCGCTGGATTGCAGGATTACGTCACCATGCCGGGCTTCAAGCCGCAGGATGAAATTCGTCAGGCGCTGAACGAGGCGGATATCTTCCTGCTGCCGTCTAAAACCGCCGCAGATGGCGATATGGAAGGCATTCCGGTGGCGCTGATGGAAGCGATGGCGGTTGGCTTGCCGGTGGTGTCGACCTATCACAGCGGCATTCCTGAATTGATTGAGAACGACGTCAGCGGGTGGCTGGTGGCCGAAAACGATCCTGACGAGCTGGCAGCGACGTTGCTGCGCCTGTCGCGTGGCGATGTGGATGTGGCACCGGTGGTCGCCGCTGCGCGGCAGAAAGTCGAAACTGAGTTCAATCAGCACATCGCTTACGGTGAGCTGGCGAAAATTCTGGAGCGCATGGTGTGAGCGGATTAAAAAAACAGGCCGTTTGGCTGTTTGGTAGTACCTGTTTTGCCGCATTGCTTCAGGTGTTACAGCTCGCCGTGCTGGCGCGCAAACTGGAAACGCACGAGCTGGGTTTACTGGCGATCATCAATGCGATTCTGGCGGTGGCGACCGTGCTGCAGGATATGGGCATGAGCAGCTATATCGTGCATCGCCAGGATATTAATCGCCGTGAGCAGAGCACCATTTATTGGGTGAACGTGTCGCTCAGTTTCTGCACCGGCTTGATTATGCTGGCGATTGCCTATCCGGTGGCGTGGTTCTATCACTTGCCGGAGCTGGTGGGCCTGATCATGCTCACCAGCCTCAACTTCCTGGTGCTGGGACATCTGTCGCAGTATCAGGCGCACTATGTGAAAACCAAACGCATGGTAACGCTGGCGAAGATTGAGATGGCCACCAAGCTGTTTGCGTTTCTGTGTACCGTCGCGATGCTGTATTACACCTCGCTTACCGTGGCCGCGGCGATTCTTGGTCTGTTCATCAACGCCTTCACGCGCATTCTCTGCATGATCTACTTCGGCGAGAAATCGTGGCGTCCGACCTGGGAATTCGACGGCAAAACCTTCGTCAGCGCCGTACGTTATGGCGTGTATCAGCTTGGTTCGCAGACCATCAATCAGCTGCGTACCCAGGCCGATGCGCTGATCGTCGGTAAAGTGATGGGTGCGGAGATGCTGGGGATTTACTCGCTGGCAAAAGAGCTCATTCTGCAACCGCTGAAGCTGGTTTCGCCGGTGATTAACCGCCTGGCATTGCCGCGCTTCGCTGAGAAGCAGCACGATCCAGAGCAGCTGAAAAAGCTGTTCCTGAAAGGCACTTTCGTCATCATGCTGTTCAGTAGTGCGATGTATCTGGCGATTGGCATCCTTTCCCCGGTCATTGTGCGCGTGCTGTACGGCGCTTCACATGAGCAGGTTTACCATCTGATTCCGCTGATGCTGCTGTTTGGCATGCTGCGTCCGATGGGCGGCTTAACCGGCGCGATTTCGCAGGCCAACGGCCGCACCAATGTTGAGTTCTACTGGAACATTGTGGCGAGCCTGGTGGTGGTTGCGGTGCTGGCGACAACCTACATCTGGCCGAACGTGCTGTATGTGGCGCTGACGCTGTCGATCTCGCAGGTGCTGATTTCTGCCTTTGCCCATCCGTTCTTCATCAAGCCGGTGATTGGCATCCGCTTTATGCCGTATGCGCGTCAGTGGGTTTCGGTGTCGGTGGTGTTTGTTGCGCTGATGATGCTGGTAAACCACTTCAACCTGTTCGTGATGCCGGAATGGTTTGAGGGCTGGCTGTAGTCATCAACATCCAACCCGCGTGATGAATCGCGCCGCTACAGATGACTCAATGTTTACACGGTCCGTAGCGGCGCCATTTATGGCGCATTATCGACACAGCTTTCAGTCAATCTCTGGTCTCGTCATCTCAAATCCTTTCACGATTTTTCAGCGGTTTAGCGCATCGGTTCCTCATTGGCATTTCGGCGTTTTTACCGGCCAAATTGGCGATTTTTGATGGTGTGACAGAGAGTTAGTGCCGGTTTTTCAGATAAAGATTATACTTGCTCGACCGGCCGATCCTGCATAATCGACCCCACGTATTCACTTCATGAAATGGAATAAATATGACCAAGCTTAAAGCAGTAATCCCCGTTGCGGGTCTCGGTATGCATATGCTTCCTGCGACGAAAGCCATTCCGAAAGAGATGCTGCCAATTGTCGACAAACCAATGATTCAATACATTGTTGACGAATGCGTCGCGGCTGGCATCAAGGAGATTGTGCTGGTCACCCATGCTTCCAAAAATGCAGTGGAAAACCACTTCGATACCACTTACGAGCTGGAAGCGCTGCTAGAAGCGCGTGTTAAACGTCAGCTGCTGAGCGAAGTGCAGTCAATCTGTCCGCCGGGCGTGACCATCATGAACGTGCGTCAGGCCAACCCGTTAGGCCTGGGCCACTCTGTGCTGTGCGCGCGTCCAATGATTGGCGACAACCCATTTGTGGTGGTGCTGCCAGACGTGCTGCTGGATGACTCCACCGCTGACCACCTGCGTTATAACCTCGCATCGATGGTTGCTCGCTTCGAAGATACCGGCCACAGCCAGGTGCTGGCGAAACACATGCCGGGCGAAGATCTCACTGAATACGGCGTGCTGACTACCGAAGAGCCGATTGATAACCCAGGCGATATCAGCACCATCACCAGCTTTGTTGAGAAGCCAGAAGCGGGTTCTACCGACTCTGACCTGACGGCAGTTGGCCGTTATGTGCTCTCTGCGGATATCTGGGAAGAGCTGGAGCGCACTGAGCCTGGCGCATGGGGCCGCATTCAGCTGACCGATGCTATCGCCTCTCTGAGCAAGAAGAAGCCAGTTGATGTGCAGCTGCTGACCGGTACCAGCTACGACTGTGGCCGTAAACTCGGTTATATGCAGGCATTCGTCTCTTACGGCTTGCGTAACAACGATCAGGGCCGCGATTTCCGCGAATCTATTCAGAAAATCCTGGCGAAATAAGCTTTCTCATTCTCTACCGCGCCGTTAGCGCGGTTTAAAGGAGTACACATGGCTATTTTGGTAACGGGCGGAGCGGGTTACATCGGCTCCCATACGGTGCTGGCGCTGTTAGAGCGCGGCGACAACGTTGTGGTCCTGGATAACCTTTGCAATGCTTCCCGCGAAGCCATCAACCGCGTGGAAAAGCTCTCAGGCAAAAAAGCGGTGTTCGTTGAAGGCGATATCCGCGATCGCGCCTGCCTGCGTGACCTGTTTGCCACTAACGATATCAGCGCTGTGATTCACTTCGCCGCACTGAAAGCCGTTGGTGAATCCACGCGCATGCCGCTGGAATATTACGAAAACAACGTAGCTGGCACCGTGGTGCTGCTGGAAGAGATGCGCGCAGCTGGCGTGTGGAACTTCATCTTCAGCTCATCTGCGACCGTTTATGGCGCCGATGCACCGGTTCCTTACGTGGAAACCACGCCAATCGGCGGCACCACCAGCCCGTACGGTACCTCGAAGCTGATGATCGAATTCGTGATGCGCGATTTCGCTAAAGCCGATCCAAACTTCAAAGCCATCGCGCTGCGCTACTTCAACCCGGTTGGCGCGCATGAGTCTGGCGAAATCGGTGAAGATCCCACCGGCATTCCTAATAACCTGCTGCCGTACATCGCGCAGGTAGCGATTGGCCGTCTTGAGAAGCTGGGCGTGTTTGGCGATGATTACGACACGCCGGATGGCACCGCACAGCGCGACTACATTCACGTTGTCGACCTGGCAGAAGGGCACCTGAAAGCGCTGGACCACTTAGCCAAAGTTGAAGGCTACAAAGCTTACAACCTCGGTGGCGGCGTGGGCTTCTCCGTGCTGGAGATGATCAAGGCGTTTGAGAAAGCGTCTGGTAAACCGATTCCGTTCGAGTTTAAGCCACGCCGTGACGGCGATTTGCCGGCGTTCTGGGCAGATGCGACACTAGCGAACAACGAACTGGACTGGCGCGTGACGCGCGGGATTGATGCCATGATGCGTGATACGTGGAACTGGCAGTCGAAGAATCCGAATGGATTTGAGTAACATTACAGCGGGCCCAGCGCCCGCATTTTTAACACCTCGTCTGAAAATCACTTCTAAGCTTTCATCAAAATCTGATTGAGTTGAATTATTGACTCAGCAAACATCACCTCCGACCCAAAGCGGTCAATACTTAAACTAACACCCCGGTAAAATCTGTAATTTGTTCGTCATTGAACTTTACGAGTGGTAGAATTCTTAGCTGCTTACCGTTAAACCCTATTTATCGGTTTCGGTAATAAAGAATAGAGTTAACAGCAAGATAGCAGCATTAAAGCCGGTGCGCTTTTAATTAAATTTTGCCTTAAACATCAGCTATGTGGGAGCTGCAACCCAAGGGCGGTAGCGTGGCTGAATGAAACAGTAGAATAATTCCAATTGGTATAAGCCTCACTGAGCGAGTCAGGAAAAACGGGACGTTATGAAAATCTTAATTACAGGTGGTGCAGGATTTATCGGTTCGGCAGTAGTTCGTCATATTATCAACCATACCAATGATGAAGTGATTAACGTCGATAAATTGACCTATGCTGGCAACCTTGAATCACTGAAAGCTGAAAGCCAAAACGCGCGTTATAACTTCAGAAAAGTTGATATTTGTGATGGTGTAGCTTTACTGAACGTATTCAACGAATTTCAGCCTGATGCGGTAATGCATCTGGCAGCAGAGAGCCATGTTGATCGCTCTATTACTGGACCATCAGAATTCGTTCAGACGAATGTCGTCGGAACCTATGCGTTACTGGAAGCAAGCCGCCAATATTGGGCTGCATTGGACGCTGATAAAAAACAGGCTTTTCGTTTCCACCATATCTCTACAGATGAAGTGTATGGCGACTTACCTCATCCTGATGAAACATCAGGTGAGCTTCCATTGTTCACTGAAGAAACCCCGTACGCACCAAGCAGCCCATACTCTTCTACCAAAGCCGCAAGCGACCATCTGGTTCGCGCATGGGGCCGCACCTACGGCTTGCCGATCGTTGTGACCAACTGTTCCAACAACTACGGCCCTTACCATTTCCCGGAAAAACTCATCCCGCTTATCATCAGCAATGCGCTGGAAGGAAAACCGCTGCCAATTTATGGTAAAGGTGACCAAATTCGCGATTGGCTGTATGTAGAAGATCATGCTCGTGCGCTTTATACCGTAGTGACGCAGGCGAAAACTGGCACCACTTACAACATCGGCGGCCATAACGAGAAGCAAAATCTCGAAGTGGTGCACAAGGTATGTGAACTGCTGGATGAGCTGCGTCCGAAAGAGACTTCATACGCTCAGCAAATTACCTATGTTGCAGATCGTCCGGGCCACGATCGTCGCTACGCGATTGACGCTTCGAAAATTGAACGCGATCTCGGATGGAAACCGCAGGAAAGCTTTGAGTCCGGCTTACGTAAAACCGTGCAGTGGTATCTCGACAACCAACAGTGGGTTGAGCATGTTAAAAGCGGGGCGTATCAAAACTGGATTGAGCAAAACTACGAGAAGCGTAGCTAATGAAAATTTTGCTATTAGGTAAAAATGGGCAGGTTGGTTGGGAACTGCAGCGTGCTTTGGCACCGTTGGGTGAGATCATTGCTTTAGATCGTCATTCAACAGATTACTGCGGCGATTTAACTGATCCTACCGGCATCGAAAAAACGGTACGGGATATTAAGCCTAACGTGATTGTGAATGCCGCGGCTTATACGGCTGTCGATAAAGCTGAAAGCGATTTGCACAATGCTGAGTTGATCAACGCAACCAGCGTAAAAGCATTGGCCTGCGCGGCGCGTGATGTCGGGGCGTTACTGGTTCACTACTCAACGGATTATGTTTTTGATGGCAGCGGCGAGCGTCCCTGGAACGAAGACGATGCGACTGCACCACTGAATGCTTATGGCAAGACTAAGCGTCAGGGTGAAGAAGCGATCATCGCCAATGCACCACACTATTTAATTTTGCGCACCAGTTGGGTCTATGCCGCCAAAGGCAATAACTTCGCTAAAACGATGATTCGTTTGGCGCAGGAACGAGAAGCCCTATCTGTCATCAACGATCAATTCGGTGCGCCAACCGGCGCAGAATTGATTGCGGACAGTACCGCGCATGCAATCAAAGCGACTCTGGCTAATCCTGAAAAATCGGGCATTTATAATCTTATCGCTTCAGGCGTGACAACCTGGCACGCCTATGCCGAGTTCGTGATTAATTGTGTCCGTGAAAAAGGTCTAGAGCTGAAAGTAAAAGCGGTGAACACCGTCGAAACTGCAGCTTTCCCTACGCCAGCAAAACGCCCATCTAATTCAAGGCTCAATACCAGCAAGTTCACCAGCGCTTTTGAATTAACGCTTCCGGAATGGAAGGTTGGTGTAAAACGTATGCTGGATGAACTTTATAATTAAGCAGTATTGAGACAGATTACTAAATTAAAGGATAACGTTGTGAATAGTAAAAAAGGAATCATCCTTGCTGGCGGTTCAGGAACACGCCTTTATCCAGTGACGATGGCCGTCAGTAAGCAGCTATTGCCAATTTACGATAAGCCAATGATTTACTATCCGCTCAGCACTCTGATGTTAGCGGGCATTCGTGACATTTTAATTATCAGCACGCCGCAGGATACGCCGCGTTTTGAAAGCCTGCTTGGCGACGGTTCCCAATGGGGCTTAAACATTCAGTACAAAGTGCAGGAAAGTCCAGACGGTTTGGCGCAAGCTTTCATTTTGGGTGAAGAGTTCATCGGTAACGATAACTGCGCGTTAATTCTAGGCGATAACATTTTTTATGGTCACGATTTACACAAGCAGCTCGAAGAAGCCTCAAGTAAAAAAAGTGGTGCGACAGTATTCGCTTATCATGTTCACGATCCAGAACGTTATGGTGTTGTTGAGTTTGATGAAACTGGGAAAGCTGTTTCACTAGTAGAGAAGCCTACTGAACCTAAAAGTAGCTATGCGGTAACGGGCTTATATTTCTATGACAATAGCGTTGTTGAATTGGCTAAAAATCTTAAGCCTTCACCACGTGGTGAGTTAGAAATTACTGATATTAATAACTTGTATTTAGAAAAGGGTGAATTGTCAGTGTCCATTATGGGGCGCGGTCACGCCTGGTTAGATACAGGGACTCACCAGAGCCTGATTGAAGCGAATAACTTTATACAAACCATCGAAACCCGTCAGGGCCTTAAAGTTGCATGCCCGGAAGAAATTGCGTTCCGTATGGGCTTTATTGATGCTGAAAAATTGAAAGAGCTGGCGCAACCGCTGCTGAAAAATGATTACGGCAAATACCTGATGGCGCTCTATAACGGAAAGCTCTAATGAAGATTATTGATACTGATATTTCTGATGTGAAAATCATTGAGCCAGCCGTTTTTGGTGATGAAAGAGGTTTCTTTATGGAAACCTGGCAACAGAAGAAATTTGAAGAGCTGGTGTGTCCACGGACCTTTGTACAGGATAACCATTCAAAATCTTCAAAGGGTATTTTGCGTGGTTTACATTATCAAACCACAAATACACAAGGTAAACTCGTCAGAGTTGTCTCTGGTGAAGTGTATGATGTCGCAGTTGATATGAGAAAGTCCTCACCAACTTTTGGAAAATGGGTTGGTGTATACCTGTCAGCTGATAATAAGCGTCAGCTGTGGGTTCCAGAAGGCTTTGCTCATGGTTTTTATGTTACATCTGAAAGTGCTGAATTTGTTTATAAATGTACTGATTATTATAATCCTAAAAATGAACATTCATTACTTTGGAACGATTCAGTTCTCAATATCACCTGGCCAATCGATGCAAATGAAACCCCCGCGCTTTCTGCTAAAGATAAAGACGGAACGCCATTTGCACAAGCAGTGACATTTGATTGATTCCCGAAACTAAGGATGAGGATTAGCTCATCCTTTTTTTATATAGCTGATGATGATGAGCGATAAAGGAAAAATAAGTATCCTGATGGGTACTTATAATGGTGAAAAATATTTAGAAAAGCAACTGCGTTCCATTGCTTCTCAAACTTATACTAATTGGACGCTCATTGTTTCTGATGATGGTTCAACAGATAGCACCTGTGAAATCATTACCCGCTTTGCCAAAGAATTTTCTGAAGGCAGAGTTATCCTGTTTCAGGGGCCAGGTAAAGGATTTGCTGCGAATTTCTACAACCTGCTTAATAGAAAAGATATTGATTCGCCGTTCTATGCCTTCTGTGATCAGGATGACATTTGGTGTAACAATAAGCTGGAAGAGGCTATTAATCAGTTAACAACAAATGATTTCTCTACTGACAACTATGCTTTATATGGCTCCCGCACAAAGCTAATTGATTCTGACGAAGTTAATATTGGTTATTCACCCTGTTTTCTCAAAGAATTTACTTTTAGTAATGCACTTTTGCAAAGTTATGCGGGCGGCAACACGATGGTTTTTAGTCGTGGACTAAAAACGGTGTTTGAGACATTCCCTGCCAACCTTCCGATTGTTTCTCATGACTGGATTTTGTATATCATATGCAGTGCAATGAATGGAACAGTAATCTACGATCGGGAACCAAAGATTCTCTACCGCCAGCATGGGCAGAATTTAGTGGGCAGCAACACGGGTATTTTGTCTAAGCTCACAAGATTTAATCGTTTGTTTGCAGGTGAATTTAAATGCTGGAGCGAAAAAAATTGTATGGCGCTTGAGTGTTTGAAAGACAGAATGCCGGCTGACAACAGACGTGATTACGAAAGATTTAGTGCTTTGAATGGAAGTCTTTTGAAACGAATTACTAACTTTATTAAGGGTGGATTTTATAGACAAAGCTTCATTGAAACATGTGCTTTCTTTATCATGAATCTCTTTAGGAAATTAGTTTAACCATCGACGGTGTTAATATGAAAAGAATTATTTTTATGATTATCAGGTTTTTCCTGAAAATTGTAATTTATCTATATTATGGCGTACTATCAATTCGCGATGATATTAAGACAAAAAAATATACGAATATTAAAGTCAAGAATGACTTCACGGGTGGCAAGGTTATGCTGCTTGCGCTCTATGAGAAATCATCGCTTAGAAATGATACACTTGAGCTGTTAAAAGAAGCGAAGCGCAATAATGTATTTGTTATTGCCGTTAATACCTTAAGGTTAGAAGAACAAAATTACCCTTCTGAGTTAACCGATGTTTATATAGAGCGTGATAATTACGGGCGTGATTTCGGCAGCTATAAAGCAGGGATGAAATATTTCTACGATGCAGGTTTTGAAGAAAAATGTGAACGGTTACTTATCATCAATGACAGTGTGTTTTTCTCAAAGAAAGGCTTGCCTGAATTTGTTAAAAATTTATTTGATACTAACGTTGAAGTAATCGGTGCTACAGAAAACAGTCAGCACTCTCATCACCTTGGCTCATTCTGTATTTCAGTAGCAGGAAAAATAACTAAGAATGAAAAATTCAAAAGTTTTTGGTTAAACTATAAGTCATCGAACGTTAGACCTTTAGTAATAAAAAGAGGTGAGTTCGGTTTAAGTAAGCTTCTTAAATCACTGGTTAATTCAGAGCAAAATTTCAAGTCTCTTTTCAATGTCTCGTTCATGGAGAAAAAGCTTAGCAGTGATGAGGTTTTCTATGAGAATTACTATTACTATCGTCGTGAAGGTGTCAGTGCCTGGACAAATAAATCCATTACCGGCTTAATCGCAAGTGATGAAGTCTTATCATCTTATTATAATAAATACATTCTCTCTAATAAGAGAACTGAAAAGTTGGTATTTGCAAGTGACAATGTTGTGGAATACAACTCTGTTGATAAAGAATATTCAACACTAAGCTCAAGCAAGGTTGATTACTTAGAAGCAGTGAATTTCTTCAGAAATTACTCGCACAAAGAAGCATTGCTAAACAGCCAGTTCAAACAAAGATTGATATCTTTGTATCTGGATGAATTTACGATGGGGTCGCAAATCCACGTTAATTGCCTCGCATTGCATAATTGTGGTTTACCTATAATTAAGCTTGATTTGATGTTCCGCTGCGTTTGTAGCATGAATGATATTATCAAGTTAAGAGATCAGCTTGATGAATCTCAAAGGGAAGAGTTTATGACACTTATCTTGGCTCGTCTGTGCGGTGATAAGTTCCTTGTCGGATTAAATCGTCTGGCGTACCAATTTGGAATTTTGTAATGTCGAATAAGCAAAAATCAGTAGGGTGGGATGACTTCACCTCTGCGTTAAGAAACTTTCACGTTGTAAAAGTGATGGGTGGTCAGGACATTAAGATGCGATACAAACGGTCCAAGATGGGGCCGTTTTGGATCACAATTAGTATGGCAGTTATGATCACGACCATGGGATTAGTTTTTGGTAATCTTTTCAAAACCAATGTCAAAGAGTTTTTGCCCTATCTAACTCTTGGTTTGATAACATGGAGTTTTATCCAAAGCTCCATCTCAGAAGGTTGTGATGCCCTGATATCTTCAGAAGGGATTATTAAGCAGTTACCTGTTCCATTACACGTTCACGTGATGCGTGTAATTTGGAAAAACTTCATCATCTTCCTGCACAATATCGTTATATTCCCTCTGGTTCTGATTGCAGTGCAGAAAAGTGTAGACTGGACTGTTTTCCTGGTGATACCTGGTTTTATCCTGCTGATTTTGAATTTAACCTGGGCATTAATGATTCTTTCGATGATTTGTGCGCGCTTCCGTGATATGACACAAATTGTGTTAAGTATTATGCAGGTTATTTTCTATCTGACCCCAGTAATTTGGATGCCGAAACTTCTCTCACACAGTGCTGCCGCAGCATTACTCACCTTTAACCCTCTTTATCATTTGATTGACTTGGTAAGAGGTCCATTATTAGGTGAGATCCCAATGATGAGCAGTTACATCATTGCTGGCGTTATGGCAGTAGTCGGTTTGGCTCTATCGATTGCGATGACGAGCAAATATAAATACCGCGTTCCTTATTGGGTGTAATGTAATGGCTATTATTAAATTTGAAAACGTGGGTATTGATTTCCCAATATTCAACGCCCAGGCAAGATCGATTAAAAAGAACTTTATCAATTTTGCTACCGGTGGAAAGGTTGGTCAGCACGATGGTAAAGTTGTGGTTTCGGCCCTTAATAATCTTAACTTCGAAATCAAAGATGGCGAGCGAGTCGGGCTAATTGGCCATAATGGTGCGGGTAAAACAACGCTGCTAAGGATGTTTAGTAAAGTCTATCATCCAACCAGCGGCAGCGCTAAGATTGAAGGCGACATTGGTTCGTTAATTTCTATTTCATTAGGGATCAATCAGGAATTTACGGGAAGAGAAAATATCTATATTCGCGGTGCCTTATTAGGATTGCGGAAAAAAGAAATCGATACGCGAATTGAAGAGATCATTGAATTCACCGATCTGGGTGACTTCATTGACATGCCTGTTCGTACTTACTCGTCTGGTATGCAGATGCGTTTAGGGTTTAGTGTTAGTACTATTTTTACTCCCGAAATCCTCCTTATGGATGAATGGCTATCTGTAGGCGACGAAGGCTTTAAAGAAAAAGCTGAAACTCGATTAACCAATATTATTAATGCAACGAAGATATTGATTCTTGCAAGCCATAGTAACGAATTGTTAAGAAAAACCTGTACAAGAATTCTTTGGCTCGAGCACGGCACGGTAAAAATGGACGGTACTCCAGAGGAAGTGTTGCCGTTATATTTCAAGTCAAATATCAAAAAAGGTGATTTGTTAACCAATACATAATCATCCACATTTCTTGTGTGTTTTATCATCGCACCATTCACTACCTTTATTGGTGATAGATGAGTTAACATATTTGCCACTTCAATCACAAACTTGTGTTTGTGACGGTAACTTCAGACAGGAGTAGATAATGTCCAAGCAACAAATCGGTGTTGTCGGTATGGCAGTTATGGGCCGTAACTTGGCTCTTAACATTGAGAGCCGCGGCTACACAGTCTCTATTTTCAACCGTTCACGCGAAAAGACGGATGAAGTCATCGCTGAGAACCAAGGCAAGAAACTGGCACCTTTTTACACCGTTGAAGAGTTTGTTGAATCGCTGGAAAAACCACGTCGTATCCTTTTGATGGTACAGGCTGGTGAAGCTACAGATAAAACGATTGCTTCTTTGACCCCGCATTTGGACAAGGGCGACATCTTGATTGATGGTGGTAACACCTTCTATAAAGATACTGTCCGCCGTAACAAAGAACTTTCTGATCAGGGCTTCAATTTCATTGGTACCGGTGTTTCCGGTGGTGAAGAGGGCGCACTGAAAGGGCCTTCCATCATGCCTGGCGGCCAGAAAGAAGCATATGAATTGGTTGCACCAATTTTAGATAAGATTGCTGCTCGTGCGGAAGATGGCGAAGCTTGTGTTGCTTACATCGGTCCAAACGGTGCTGGTCACTATGTAAAAATGGTGCATAACGGCATCGAATACGGTGATATGCAACTGATTGCTGAAGCTTACGCACTGTTGAAAGGCGCGTTAGGCCTCGATAATGAAGAGCTGGCAAAAACCTTTACTGACTGGAACAACGGTGAGTTAAGCAGCTACTTAATCGACATCACCAAAGATATCTTCACTAAGAAAGATGAAGACGGTAAATACCTGGTTGATGTGATTCTGGATGAAGCCGCTAACAAAGGCACCGGTAAGTGGACTAGCCAGAGCTCGCTGGATCTCGGCGAGCCGCTCTCACTGATCACTGAGTCAGTATTTGCACGCTATCTTTCTTCTCTGAAGACCCAACGTGTTGCAGCTTCTAAAGTGCTGAGCGGCCCTCAAGTTAAAGAATTTACTGGCGATAAGGCTGAGTTCATCGAGAAAGTACGTCGCGCTCTTTATCTGGGCAAGATCGTTTCCTATGCTCAGGGCTTCTCACAGTTGCGCGCTGCGTCGGAAGAGAATAACTGGGATCTGCAGTACGGTGAAATTGCGAAGATCTTCCGTGCCGGATGCATTATTCGTGCGCAATTCCTGCAGAAGATTACTGATGCATACGCACAGGACGCTAACATTGCTAACCTGCTGCTGGATCCTTACTTCAAGAATATTGCTGATGAGTACCAGCAGGCGCTGCGTGACGTAGTGTCTTACGCTATTCAGAACGGTATCCCAACGCCGACCTTCTCAGCTGCTATTGCTTACTACGATAGCTATCGTTCAGAAGTTCTGCCGGCAAATCTGATTCAGGCTCAGCGTGATTATTTCGGTGCGCATACTTATAAGCGCATTGATAAAGATGGCGTGTTCCACACCGAGTGGCTCAGTTAATAAATTGATTAGGCTTCCTCAAGGGAGCCTTTTTTATTTATCAATTATAAGCTTCGACATTTTAAACTATAAAAATCAATGGGTTGTTGTATGATCCTCATGAATCAATTAACTTATAATCACATAAGCAAATTAAAAATCCATTATAGATTTTAAATCCCCTTTTTATTACATGATTCTAATGTCTTTTTTTTAAAATTTGATAGATATGTTTAATAAAATGCTCTATTAAGTGTGTCTATTTCAGGCCTTAATGTTTACTTCAGTGTGTAGAATTGTACTTTTTTCTGGAAAGGAACATGTATGTCTTTTAATAAAAAATATGATCCAATATTAAATGAATCCACCTCTAAAAATGGAAAAGATAATTTCATTTTTTCCTCAAACACTTTAAGAATATTATCGGACGAAGATTCCGGATATTCGAACATTTCTATAAATGCAATTGCATTGATGAAGCCAATTGAGCTCACTTTGTCAGCATGGCTTGAACATATTCCTTTTGCATTCTGGTTAACAAATGCTCATCGACCAAGCGTTTTTGTTGAACTTGGTACACATTATGGTTCATCGTATTTTGCATTTTGCCAAGCTATTGAACAATTGAGGATTTCAACACGTAGTTATGCCGTTGATGCATGGAAAGGCGACGAGCATGCAGGTTTTTATGAGGAAGATGTTTATAGTTCAGTTCTTGCACATAACAATAAGCTTTACTCTCGCTTTTCAAGCCTAATGCGTATGAAATTCGATGAGGCAGTTAAATATTTCAAAAATGGAGAAATTGATCTATTACATATTGATGGTTTTCATACATACGAAGCAGTAAAAAATGACTTCGAAACATGGCTACCAAGAATGTCGAAACGTGGTGTAGTTATTATCCATGATAGCAACGAAAGAAAAAAAGACTTTGGTGTTTATCGGTATGTAGAAGAATTACGCAAAGTTTATCCTTGTTTTGAATTTTCTCATGGTCATGGACTTACTGTTATAGGTGTCGGTGAGGAGCAATCTATTTCAATGCGTCAGCTTTTTGATGCTGATAAAAATGACAAAGAAGTTCGTAATGTCCAAGAGGTTTTTTCTCGCCTTGGAAAAGCATGTTTTGATGAATATGAATTGAAATCAATAAAAAATTCATTAAATTTTATCAAATCTGATAGGGATAACGCAATTAAGCTTAATGAAAAACTGAATCAGGAAATCAAGAAGTTACAAACGATTTTGCAAGAAACTAAAACGGAATTAACGCAAAAAAAATCGGATTTGCTCAATGAAGTACAGCAAAACGCTACTGCAAATGATGAAATTGTATGTTTAAAAAATGACGTTCAAAAAATAAATGAAACTCTTAATGCACTCTCATCAGAACTAGTTGTTAAAGAATTTGAAATACACAAAATCCTTAACTCTACGTCATGGAAAATATCTTTACCTATAAGATTTACAAAACGTGTACTACGTTATATCAAACGTAATATTTTTAAAACCACTATTTCACACTCAGTTGTAGATGAGATTACACAGGTTGAAAATACTGAATTCAATGAATTTGATGTAGCATGGTACTTAGCTACTTACCCTGATGTAGCTTCCTCAGGCATAGAACCATTCGAGCATTATGTTGTGCATGGTAAAGATGAAGGACGTTATCCTTCTGAAAAAGCTATGCAGATGTCTGAAGCTCCTGACATGGATGAAGAATGGTATCTTGAAACTTATTCGGATGTAAGAGACGCAGGTTTATCAGCTATTCATCATTATCTCTCACATGGAAGAAAAGAAGGAAGATTCTCTTCATTAGCACGTTTACATGCACAAGACTTAGATACTGAGTGGTATCTAAAACAGTATCCAGATGTAGCTGCAATTGAAATTGATCCTTTGAAACATTTCCTTCTTTATGGATATTCTGAAGGTCGTAAACCATGCGCGATGCCAAGGATGTTAGAGGCACCATATTTTCGTTATGGGCCCTCTGAATATGGGGCTAGAGGCAAACCATTAATTTTTGATGCGGATGTGAATTTAAATGTAGGGTTTTCTAAAACTATAGGTGTGCATTTACATCTTTATTATGTTGACTTGTCTGATGAATTTATTAAGCGTTTAAGTTCTATTCCGGTTAAGTTTGATTTGTTTATTTCTATTCCTAAAGGAAAGTACTCTATAGGGGAGATTAGCTCTCATTTTTCAAATGAATTGAAGTTATTAAATGAATTAGAGATAAGGGAGACTGAAAATATTGGAAGAGACGTCTTCCCATTTATAGTTGAGTTCGGCAAGGAACTTTTATCCTACGACATAATTCTTCACATCCACTCTAAAAAATCACCTCAAACAAAAACCAAGGGATGGAGAAGATTCCTTTTGCACTATACTCTGGGTAGCCGTTCAATAACTACGCAGATATTGAATGCATTTGATGAAGATTCAAAACTAGGTGCTTTTTTTCCTGCTTATTTTTATGGCACAACACGTCAACCGCTCTGGGGTGGAAACAGCTCGATAGTTGAGGAACAATTGAATAGGCTGGGGTTCACCTATGATATGACTTACTGTCCTGATTATCCGGCAGGATCTTTTTTCTGGGCACGTTCAGAGGCATTAAGACCATTACTCGATGGCCAGTATAAGATAGCGGATTTTGATACTGAAGCAGGACAGTATGATGGAACACTAGCTCATGGTTTCGAAAGATTATTTGGAGTAATTCCTCTTCTGCTAAATTACACTACCAATATGAGCTTTGTAGATAGAGATTATCGTCTTGTAAACTACTATGATCGTGAGAGGTTTGCACAATTACCATATGGAACATTGCCGCATTTTCAACATGACCGCTCTTTAGATATCCATTCTTATCAGTTAGCTTTAAAGCAAGAAAAGACTCGTCAAGCACGTATTGCATTGGTGACGGCTATTATTGGTCCATTTGATACATTACTTCTTCCAGAATATATTGAAAAGGATGTGGATTATTATTGTTTTTCTGACAATGTCACGGATGGATATGGTATTTATCAAATAAAACAACCTCCTTATATTGATTCAGATCCCCGTCGTACTGCACGATACATAAAAACTAATTTATTGAAATACATTACCGGTTACGATTATGTGCTTTGGATTGATGCCAACGTTGAACTTAAAATACGAGTTTCAGAACTCGTTCAGCAAGTGAGTTCTTCGAATCATAAATTAGGAGCTATTAAACATCCATTAAGAGAAAATCTTTTTGATGAAGCTGATGAGATTCTCGAGTGGCAACTTGATGATCCGATTACAGTTAAAGAGCAGATAAAACGCTATAAATCCATTGATATTCTTCAGACGGACCCACTAATTGAAAGCAACGTTTTGGTTATCAATGCTCGTGACGAAAGCATTAATAACTTTATGCGTTTATGGTGGAATGAAATTAATAACCATAGCAGACGCGATCAACTTAGCATTGGTTACGCCTTAAATCAGGCTGGAGTTACCTGGCTTCCATTATTAGATGAATCACAATCTGTGCGTGATTCTGATAAATTCGCCTTATATAGACACGGTTTAAATGAGTGGGGGCCAAAGCCGCATATTTATGCAAGCTGGTACAAGCCCACTTTAGATACAAACGAAGACACTTTTAAACATTCCAAGCATACTGAAATCGAATTCTTGGATAAGCTTGACTTAGATATTGTTGTTTGTATTCATAATGCATTGGATGACGTTCGTGCGTGTTTAGCTTCTTTGAATAAGGTAAAAGAAAGAGCCAATATTATATTAGTTGATGATGCATCCGATTTAGATACAAAGAATTTCTTAGAGGAATATTCCAAAGAAAATGGTGTGATGTTGTTGCGTCAAAATGAGAGAGTTGGTTACACCAAAACATCGAATAACGGTATTCGCTCAGGCATTAGCAAAAACGTCTTACTTTTAAATAGTGATACTATTGTTCCTGAAGGGGCCTTAGATAAACTTTGCCACGCATTAAACACGCATGAAAATCTTGGTATAGTTGGTCCCCTATCCAATGCCGCAAGTACTCAATCTGTTCCCTCAATTAAGGGTTCTGCAGGTCAGACAGCAATTAATGCACTTCCTGGAAATTTAAGTCCTGCTGTGATCGATCATCATTTTAATAAAATATGGGATCATGAGCTTGTAAGAGTTCCATTGGTTCATGGTTTCTGCTTTATGGTAAAACGAGAAGTTTTTGCGAAGATCGGTCTCTTTGATGAAGAGAATTTCCCGCATGGTTATGGCGAAGAGAATGATTTTTGCTTCCGCGCAGCGGATGCAGGTTTTGATTTGGCTGTACTCACCAATACTTATATTTACCATGCTAAATCAAAAAGTTATGCTAGCGATGAACGTGTGCGCTTAATGGATGCAGGTATGAAGGCGTTGGTTCGTAAATATTCTGTGAAACGGATTGAACGTTCAGTATCTACTATGCAAATTCAACCTAAATTAGAGAAAGCGCGTATAGATGCACAAAAACTCTATGATGAGTATGCAAAAAAAACTGAATTAGATTGAAGTTTAGCAGTTTGCTTTTTTTATTTTCTGAATTAGAAGCCTGATGATTTACATCAGGCTTTTCTATAATTTTTAAAAATCTACCCCACCAGCAACTCCCCCCGTCTCCCCGCATTCTCCCCAGCTAACCGCACCACCAACATCCCCGCCGTCACAAACTTGGTCAAATTCCTCGCATACAAAACGCCACCAAACTCCGCCACCAGCGGCATCACCTGGTCAGTAATCGGATCAACAACCTCCGCCACTACTTCCCCAGCCTTAATCCACTCACCCAAATTACGTCGGTAAAACACCAATCCAGATTGCGCCGCATGAATATACTCACATCCCGCCAGCGCCGTCGCCGGATGAATCAGGGCAGGGGATTCACCCACTTCACCGGCAATATATCCGCCCTCAATCAGTGCATTGATAATCGCGTCAGCATCTTTCTCCGCCATCTCAGGCGATACATCCGCCACACCGCGTAGTTCCAGCGTCACCGGCAGCAAGCCGCGCGGCATCGGATACTCATCACCAAAACGCTCTGCCAATGTTAGCCACGGCTCACAGCAAGCCTCATCAAACGGTTCACCGCCAGATATCTGCGCCAGCAACTGCACTTCACTGCCTAACCAACGCGCCAAAGGTTCAATGTCCGGCCACGCGTGCGGCGTGGTGTAGAGGTGCGGCAGCGCATCCCAGTCACAATGCAGATCAATCATCAAATCGGCCTGGCTCGCCATACGCATCAGCGTAAAGCGCTGGGCATCCAGTTCGGTGCGGGCAATGCGGTCACGATAATGGCGATCAATCGCTTCTCTGATCAGGCGCTTGTTTTCGTATTCACTTTGCGTCAGTGAGCCAGCGAGCTCTTCAACCAGCGCTTCACCCAATGCCGGGAAGCGGCGGTTAAAGTCTTGTCCTGATAACGTATGGAAACGCCCCAAATGGCTACCATGCCAATGCTGTCCCATGGCTAAAGGATTCGCCACCGGCACCAATGTGATTTTGGATTTGAGTTGTCCGGCAGATTCCAGCGCCAGCAGTTTCTGTTTCAAGTACCATGCCACCGCCATGCCCGGCAGCTCATCGCCGTGCAATGCAGCCTGAATGTAGACGCGTTGCTGTGAATCCGTACCGAAGTGGAAGCTGACAATTTCGCGTTGCGTGCCCAGCGAGGCGCTTAATAGAGGATGATGTTGTTGTTGCATAACGCTATCGATGTCCTTTATTCATGGCACGCTTTCAGCGACGCCAGATGCATTTTCTGATGGAATTATAGTGCTGAGTGCAAAAAGGGCGGCAAAAAAGCCGCCCAAAAGATTACTGCTGGATGGAGATGTCCGTTGCGAAGTACTTTTTCTGAATTTTATCGAAAGTGCCGTTCTTCTTCAGTTCGGCAAACGCGTTATCCAGTGCGGTTTTCAGTTCGGTGTCGCCTTTACGCAGACCAATCGCGGTGCCCGGACCGATAATTGGGTCCTGCACAATCGGGCCAGCCAGCTCGAAATCTTTGCCCTGCGGATGTTTCAGGAAGCCATTGGCGGCTTGAGCGGCATCAGTAAACACCACGTCAAGTCGACCCGAAATCAGGTCGCTTTCTACCTGCGCCTGATCGCCATAAGGTACAACCTGCACGCCATGCGGCTGCCATTTTGCCAGCGCATAACGCTCCTGCACGGTGCCTTGCTCAACGCCCACGGTTTTGCCTTTCAGCGATTCAGCGGTTGGCAGCAGGCCAGAACCTTTACGCGCAATCAGCTGCGTATGGGTGTCGTAGAGCGGCACGGTGAAATCAATCTGCTTCAGACGTTCTTCGGTGATGCCCATATCCGACAAGATGGCGTCGAACTTACGCGCTTTCAGCGCCGGGATCATGCCATCGAACTGGCTCTCCACCCACACGCATTTGGCCTTCATCTGCTCACACAGCGCATTGCCGAGATCGATATCAAAACCGACCAGTTTGCCCTGCGGCGTTTTGGATTCGAAAGGAGGGTAGGTGGGATCCACTGCGAAACGCACCTGATCGATTTTTGCCTGCGCGCCAAACGCGCAACTTGCCAGCACAGCCAGCACCAGCGTGTGACGCAGGCGGGCGTTTAAACGAGAACTTGCCATAATATCGGTCTTCTTTTGATGTGATGTTGAGTCAGAAAGAGTACCGCTCAGGGCCTGGCAAGGCAATTAGAGTATTATTTTCATAACGTTACCATTATGCAGCGCCTGATAATCCGCAACATTCAGCACCACCGATTGCTCCAGCAATCCGGCATTGAAGGCGATTTCGTCATAGCGTTCAAACAGCAGCGGATCGACCACCAGCTGTAAATCAGGATGGAAGCTTAACGGTGGAATAGCCCCGAATACGCAGCCTGTCAGCGTATCCACTTCCGCAGGCGAGGCCAGCGAAGCGCGTCGACCGCCAACCGCTGCAGCAACCTTGCTGAGATCCGCTTGCTGATCGGCAGGCAGCACCGCCAGCACATGTTGCTTGATGCCGTTGCCTTTCACATGACACACCAGCGCCTTCGCGCCTTGCCCAACTTCCGTGCCGCGAATCGCCGCCACCGCTTCGCACTTGCCGGTCGCTTCATGCTCCATCACGCGATAGCGCGCCTGATGTTGGTCGAGCAGGGCGAGCAATTTTTCATGTGTGGTCATGGTGTTTTCCATGCTGATGAATAGCGTAGGGTGCGCATTTATGCGCGCCTGGGACATTGGTCGCCATGAATGGCGACCCTACGAAACGTTATTTATGACGCGCGCGCAGATTATTGATGATGGTGCTCAAATCCAGCTCCTGATCTTGCAGCAGCACCATCAGGTGATAAAGCAGATCCGAAGCTTCATTGGTCAGCTCGTGACGATCGTTAACCGTTGCCGCCAACGCCGTTTCCACGCCTTCTTCACCCACCTTCTGCGCGATACGCTTGGTGCCGCTGGCGTACAGCTTCGCGGTGTACGAACTCTCTGGATCGGCGTTTTTGCGCGAAGCCAGCAGCTGCTCCAGCTGATAGAGGAACGTCCAGTCTGGCGCAGCCGGTGAGAAGCAGCTGGAGGTGCCGAGATGGCAGGTTGGGCCAATCGGATTGGCCAGCACCAGCAGCGTGTCGTTGTCGCAGTCCGGCGTAATGCTCGCCACTTGCAGGAAGTGGCCCGAGGTTTCGCCTTTGGTCCATAAACGGTTTTTAGTACGTGAGAAGAAGGTGACGTTACCCTCGCTGAGGGTTTTTTGCAGCGCTTCTTCGTTCATATAACCGTGCATCAGCACTTCGCCGGAAACGTTGTGCTGGACGATAACGGGCATCATGCCCGCGGTTTTGACCCAATCCAGCCTGGCCAGTTGTTCTGCAGTTAACACGCGCGAATCTCCACACCGTTGTCGATCAGGAAGTTTTTCAACTCGCCGATATTGATAATTTGTTTGTGAAACACCGAAGCTGCCAGCGCACCATCGACGTTCGCCTGCTCAAAGGCGTCGAGGAAGTGCGGCATAGTGCCTGCGCCGCCGGAGGCGATCAGCGGCACTTTGCAGACATCGCGCACTTTCTTCAGCTGCACCAGATCGTAGCCGTTACGCACGCCATCCTGATTCATCATGTTGAGCACGATTTCGCCTGCGCCCAGCTTCTGCACTTCCTGTACCCAATCCAGAGTTTCCCACGTGGTCACTTTGGTGCGCGCTTCGTCGCCGGTGTACTGATTGACGTGATATTTGCCGCTCACTTCGTCAAACCAGGTATCGATGCCCACCACGATGCACTGCACGCCAAAGCGATCGGCCAGGCGCGTAATCAGCGTCGGATCGGCTAAGGCCGGCGAGTTGATGGAAATCTTGTCGGCACCAAACTGCAGAATGCGCGCCGCGTCTTCTTCGCTCTTAATGCCGCCCGCCACGCAGAAAGGAATATCGATCACTTCCGCCACGCGCGACACCCAGCTTTTGTCCACGACGCGGCCATCTGATGAGGCGGTGATATCGTAGAACACCAGCTCGTCCGCACCTTCCTGCGCATAACGCTGCGCCAGCGGCACAATGTCACCGATGATTTCGTGGTTGCGGAACTGAACGCCTTTCACCACTTGCCCGTCACGCACATCGAGACAAGGAATTATCCGTTTTGCCAGCATGCGATTGCCTCCGCCACCGTGAATTTATCTTCCAGTAACGCGCGACCAACGATCACGCCCTGTGCGCCGCTGCCGCGTAACGCCGCGATGTCATCCAGCGAACCGATGCCGCCTGAAGACTGAAAAGCGATGTCCGGGAAGGCCGCGGACACTTCTTTATACAGCGCGACGTTGGAGCCGCTCAGCGTGCCGTCGCGCGAAATGTCAGTGCACAACACATGCCTGAGGCCAACCGGCTGATACCAGCCAATCACCTCTTCCAGCGTCACGCCCGCCGCTTCCTGCCAGCCGCTGATCGCCACCTCTTTGCGGTTGTTGGCATCAATGCGCACATCTAATGCCAGCACGATGGCGTCGGCGCCAAACTCGTCAAACCAACTTTTGACTTCTTCCGGTTGCTTCACCGCGGTGGAACCCACCACCACGCGCGTGGCACCCGCTGCCAGCAGCGCCGCCACGTCATCGCGATGGCGGATGCCGCCACCAACCTGCACCGGCACGGTCACGCCGCGCAGTAAGGTGGTGAGCAGAGGAATCTGACGTTTGGCCGGATCTTTCGCGCCGGTCAAATCCACCAGATGCAGCACTTCAGCACCCTGGCGTTGGTAATCCTGTAAGCGCGGCAGCGGATCGCTGCCATAATCGCGCTGCTGGCCGTAATCGCCCTGATGCAGGCGCACCACTTTGCCGTCGATTAAATCTAATGCGGGGATAATCATCACATCTCCAGGAAATTTTTCAGCAGCTGCGCGCCGGCTTTGCCCGAACGCTCCGGGTGGAACTGCACGCCGAAGAAGTTATCTTTCTGCAGGGCAGCAGTGAACGGATAACCGTAATCGCACTGGGCGATGGTGGCGGCATTCACTGGCATGGCGTAGCTGTGCACGAAGTAGAAGTAGCTGCCATCGGGAATGTCGCGGAACAGATGGTGGCCGGCTTTAGCGGTGATCTGGTTCCAGCCCATGTGCGGCAGCGGTAAATCCTGCGTGTCCATCAGCGTGACGGGCTCATCAACCAGGCCGAGCGTGGTGACGCCGCCATTCTCATCGCTACCGCGACCGAGCAGCTGCATGCCGAGGCAAATACCGAGCACCGGCTGAGTACAGGCTTTGATTAAGTCGATGAGATCGCGCTCCTGCAGCTGATTCATCGCCGCCTGCGCGGTGCCCACGCCGGGCAGCAGCAGCTTGTCGGCATGCAGCACCACATCCGGGTCGCGGCTCACCTGCGGCGTGTAGCCGAGGCGCTCAATGGCCCACTTCACCGAAGACAGGTTGGCGCAGCCGGTATCGAGGATCACCACGTTCATCACAGCACTCCTTTCGAGCTCGGCAAGCTGTTGCCTTCCACGCGAATCGCCTGGCGCAGCGTGCGGCCAAAGGCTTTGAACAGGCTTTCCACACGATGGTGATCGTTACGGCCTTTGGTTTTCAGGTGCAGCGTGCTCATCATTGCGTAGGAGAGGGAGCTGAAGAAGTGCTCGACCATCTCGGTGCTGAGATCGCCGACACGCTGGTAGCTGAACTCGGCTTTGAATTCGATGTGCGGACGGCCGGAGATATCCAGCGCGCAGCGTGCCAGGCACTCATCCATGGGCAGCACAAAGCCGAAACGGCCGATGCCACGTTTGTCGCCGAGCGCTTTCAGCAGCGCTTCGCCGAGCGCCAGACCGGTATCTTCCACTGTGTGGTGATCGTCGATGTAGAGATCGCCTTTCACATCAATGTTCATGCGGAAACCGCCGTGCACCGCAATCTGGTCCAGCATGTGATCGAAGAAGCCGACGCCGGTGTTAATTTTGCTGCCGCCTTCACGATCCAGCCACACTTCGACTTTGATCTGCGTCTCTTTGGTGTTGCGTTGCACCAGCGCGTAACGATCGCGCTGGGTCAGGCGCGCCTGAATCGCATCCCAATCTTCGCCTTCCGCGCCGTAACGCAGGCCCTGAATGCCCATGTTCTGCGCCAGCTGGATATCGGTGAGACGATCGCCAATCACGTAGCTGTTGGCGGTATCGAGCGCACCGGCGGCCAGCCAGGCTTCCACCATTTTGGTCTTTGGCTTGCGGCAATCGCAGTTATCTTCCGGCATATGCGGGCAGATCAGGATGTCGCTGAAATTCACGCCTTGTGAGCGGAGAATCTGCATCATCAGGTTGTGCGGGCCGTCAAAATCGGCCTGGGGGAAGCTGTCGGTGCCGAGGCCATCCTGATTGGTGATCATCACCAGCTGATAACCCGCTGCCTGCAACGCCAGCAGCGCCGGAATGGCGTTCTTCTCAAACGCCAGTTTCTCCATGCGATCCACCTGATAATCAGTGGGTGGCTCAGAAATGATGGTGCCGTCGCGGTCGATAAAAAGGATCTTCTGACTCATGCTTGCTCCACTGATAAGGCTTGCAGCGCGGCGATCAGGCGCTCGCACTCTTCACGGGTGCCGATGGAGATGCGCAGGCATCCCGCAAGGCCGGGGTTTTTATTTTGGTCGCGCAGAATAATGCCTTGATCCCACAGCGTTTTAAACACTTTTGGCGAATCAGTGAAGCGCGCCAGAATATAGTTGGTTTCACTCGGGAACACCTGCTGCACTACGCTAATCTGCGGCAACTGCTCAAACAGCCAGGCACGATTGGCGTTCAGCTCGGCAACGTGTTGACGCATCAGCGTAATGCCTTGCTCGCTCAGCGCTTGTCCAGCCACATCCGCCACCGGCGTCGCCAGCGGATAGGGCGCAATCACCTTCATCAGCAGATCGATCACCGGCTTGTTCGCGAGGGTGAAGCCGCAGCGCAAACCGGCCAGCGCAAAGGCTTTAGACAGCGTGCGCAGAATCACTAAGTGCGGATATTCCTGCAGCCAGCCCGCCAGCGTCGCGTCCGGGCAGAACTCGATATAGGCTTCATCGGCCACTACCAGCGCTTTACCGGCGGTCATCGCCAGCAGTTCGCGGATATCATCCTGATTGATCAGGTTGCCGGTCGGATTATTCGGGCTGCACATATAGACGACTTTCACGCCGTCGAGCTGGTCAGCAATTGCCGGCAGATTCAGCTGCCAGTCATCGAGTGCCGCCACGGTGCGGTATTCGATACCGATGGTTTCGGCGCTGACGCTGTACATGCCGTAGGTTGGCGGGCAGAACAGAATCGCATCTTTGCCCGGCTCGCAAAACGCGCGCATCAGCAGTTCGATACCTTCATCCGCACCGCGGCTGACCAGAACCTGCTCCGGCGTCAAACCGGCGTAAGCGGCATAGCGCTCAATGACAATCTTTGGCTGGCATTCCGGATAGCGGTTCAGCGTCTGCTGCGACAGCTCAAACGGCACCGGCAGCGGGAATTCGTTGGCATTCAGCCACACATCACCGTTACCACCCAGACGACGCGCCGATTGATACGGCGTCAACGCTCGCACGTTGGCGCGCGCTAACTCTTCAATATTCAGGCTCATGCTTGCTCCTTTAGCGCGGCAACACGCAGGGTAACGGCATTTTTGTGGGCTTCCAGCTGCTCGGCGGCGGCCAGCGTTTCAATCGTCGCGGCAAGATTGAGGAAGCCTTGCGGCGTCAGCTCTTGCACCGTCATACGTTTCTGGAAATCGGCCAGGCCAAGGCTGGAACAGGTCGCGGTGTAACCGTAGGTCGGCAGCACGTGGTTAGTGCCGGACGCGTAATCGCCGGCCGATTCCGGGGACCAGTCGCCAAGGAATACCGAACCGGCGCTGGTGATGCTTTCGACCAGATCGCGCGGCTGGCGCGTCTGAATGATCAGGTGCTCCGGGCCGTACAGGTTGGAGATCTCGATGCACTGCTCCAAATCGCGCAGCACAATCAGGCGGCTGCTCGCTAACGCCTGACGCGCGGTAGCCGCACGCGGCAGCTGCGCCAGTTGCTCTTCAACCGCTTGCGCCACGCCTTCGGCCAGTTGCAGCGATGGCGTCAGCAGAATTACCTGCGAATCCGGGCCGTGTTCCGCCTGCGACAGCAAATCAGATGCCACGAACGCGGGCGTGGCGCCTTCATCGGCAATCACCAGCACTTCCGATGGACCGGCTGGCATATCAATTGCCGCGCCATCTAAACGCTGGCTAACCTGACGTTTGGCTTCGGTCACATACGCGTTGCCTGGGCCAAAAATCTTGTCCACTTTCGGCACGGTTTCGGTGCCGAAGGCGAGGGCGGCGATGGCTTGTGAGCCGCCCACCTGAAACACCTCTTTCACGCCACACAGCTGTGCCGCGTAAAGAATTTCATCGGCAATCGGCGGCGGCGAGCACAGCACCACGCGACCGCAATCGGCGATGCGTGCCGGTGTCGCCAGCATCAATACGGTTGAGAACAGCGGGGCGGAACCGCCAGGAATGTACAAACCCACCGATTTGACCGGACGGGTAATCTGCTGGCAGCGCACGCCAGGCTGAGTTTCCACATCCACTTCCGCCAGAATCTGCGCGTTGTGGAATGTCTCGATATTGCCCACAGCCACGGCCATCGCCTGCTTCAACGTGTCGCTCAAACGATCGCTGGCCGCTTGCATCTCTTCAGCGCTGACGCGCAGGTTATCCACCTGCGCTTTATCGAAGCGCGCGCTAAATTCACGCAGCGCCGCATCGCCGCTCTCTTTCACTTGCACTAACACGTCGCGCACGATCTGGCTGATAGTTTCTGAAGCCGAAATCGCCGGACGCATCAGCAGCGCATGCTGCTGCTCTGCGCTGCACTGCTGCCAATCAATGGGTGTCATCAGCGTGCTCATGGTATTACTCCAACATTTTTTCAATTGGCAGCACGAGGATCGAGCTGGCACCCAGCGACTTCAGCTTTTCCATGGTTTCCCAGAACAGCGTTTCGCTGCTCACCATGTGCATCGCCACGCGGCTCACATCACCGGCCAGCGGCAGCACGGTTGGACGCTCAGCACCCGGCAGCAGCGCAATCACTTCATCCAGGCGCTCGCTCGGCGCGTGCAGCATGATGTACTTGGATTCACGCGCTTTAATTACGCCCTGAATACGCGTCATCATTTTGTCGACCAGCTCTTGCTTGGCGGCCGGCAGTTCGCCATCGCGCTGAATCAGCACCGCTTTAGAGCGGTAGATCACTTCCACTTCGCGCAGGCCGTTGGCTTCCAGCGTGGCACCGGTTGAAACCAGGTCACAAATCGCATCGGCCAGGCCAGCGCGAGGAGCAACTTCGACAGAACCGTTCAGCAGGCAGGATTTAAAGGCGACGCCTTGTTTATCGAGGTATTTCTTCAGCAGGTGTGGATAAGAGGTGGCGATGCGGGCGTTATTCAGGCATTGCGGGCCGGTGTACTCTTCATCAACCGGCATCGCTAGCGACAGGCGACAACCGCCGAAATCCAGACGACGCAGCGTGAAGTAACGCGGATCTTCGCCCTGAGCACGGCGATTCAGCAGCTCCTCTTCCAGCACGTTTTCACCGACGATACCGAGATCGACCACGCCATCCATTACCAGGCCAGGGATATCGTCATCGCGCACACGCAGGATGTCGATCGGCATGTTCTCCGCAAACGCAATCAGACGCTGTTGCTGAAGGTTAATTTTGATACCGCAGCGTGCCAGCAGTTCGCGTGATTCATCACTTAAACGGCCAGATTTCTGCATAGCTATGCGAATACGGGTGTTATCTAACATGGTTCCTGTCCTCTTATTCAATCCTGTCTGAACGTGTTGGTTGGCGTTCGCCCATAAAAAAACCCCCGGAAGATGATCTTCCGGGGGCTCTCTTTGCGTTCGCACCACTGGAAGATCCTAATCGTCTCCCAGCACACATCGCCTGAAAGACTAGTCAGGGTGATGGTGATGATGGTGGTTGAACTGAACGCGTGTCATAGTAAATTCCGTTGCTGAATGAGTATTCATTTGCGTGCTGAATAACCTAACGAAGATGGTGACAATTGGCAACCCTTTTTTAACCGTCAATTTCCGGAATCTCCCGAAACAGTTTACGCTGGTTTGGCACATCTACCCGCACTAAGATGAAGTGTGAGCCCATAGCAGGAGTCGATATGAAAAAGGTCGCGATCGTAGGTCTGGGATGGCTGGGTATGCCGCTGGCGATGGCGCTAACGGCACGCGGCTGGCAGGTCACCGGCAGTAAAACCTCGCCGGATGGCGTGGACGCCGCACGCCGCTGTGGCATTGAAGCCTTCCAGCTGGTGCTAACCCCCGAACTGGAGTGTGAAGCCGAAGAGTTAGATACGCTGATGGCAGTCGATGCGCTGGTGGTGACTTTGCCTGCCAGCCGCACGGTGAAAGGCGGTGAAGATTACATGCAGGCGGTGCAGAACGTGGTGGATACCGCGCTGGCGAAGAAAGTGCCGCGCATTATTTTCACCAGCTCAACCTCAGTGTACGGCAGCGGTGAGGGTGTAATGAAAGAGAGCAGTCCGCTGCAGCCGGAAACCGTCGCCGGCAAGACGTTGGTAGAGCTGGAGAACTGGCTGCACGATTTGCCCGGCACCAGCGTGGACATTGTGCGCCTCGCAGGATTAGTGGGGCCGAATCGTCATCCGGGGCGTTTCCTTGCCGGTAAAACCGGGCTGGAAAACGGCGGTCATGCGGTCAATCTGGTGCATCTCGATGATGTTGTTGATGCGATTGTGCTGTTGCTGCAAACCCCGAAAGGCGGGCATATATACAATTTGTGTGCATCTAAACATCCATCGCGCGATAGTTTCTATCCCAGCGTATCGAAGCAACTGGGGCTGGCGCCGCCGACATTTGCCGTTGAGCCGGAGCGTTCAGCGGGGAAGGTGATTGATGGCTCGAAGATCGCTAACGAGTTGGGCTTCGAATATACGTACGATGACCCGATGAAAATGCCGCTGGAGTGACATCTAAGTCTAATACTAATTAGCAAATGCTATTGTAAAACTATTTCCTTAGGGTTTCCTGAAGGAAATGGTTGCTGAAATTTAATAGGTATGATAATTCTACTCTAATAATCTAAATAACAAATAAAATGATGGGGTCCGTCTTGAAAGATAAAAATATCAATATAGAATTTCTTAGAGCTCGGCTGTCCTTTCGGTAATCTTTATACATATGACTATGCGGCATTATTATGATTCTAAGTTAATGGCTGAGAATCAACCTGCACGGTTATTTAGCCAGGTTTATTATAATCTAACAATTTTTTTGCGCCCCTGTTTTTTATTATTTCTGCGTACTTAAAATTTAATTTTTATTCCAAAAGCTCTATTTTTTCAAGGGGCATGTGATTATTCATTCCTTATATCACATGGTCTTTTATTTACTATGCTTATAGTTGTGGGACTGATGTAAGTGTTTTTATTATGAAGGTGTTTACATCCAAAACATCATTTCATTTATGGTTTATGCCCCCATTTATTGGTTATGCGATTTTATTGCCAATGATAAAGTATATTTTTAATGAGGATGGCAAGGATAAGTTTAGGTTTATTATTTGTTGTGTGTTTGTCTTTTCAATTTGTATACCGTCAATTATTAGTATTATAGGGCTGTTTATAAAAGAGCAAGAGTATCTTGTTAAACTCAACCAGTTTAACCTAACCTTGCCGGGGTACATTCTATATGCAATGGCATTTCCGTACTTACATAAAAAAATAAATATAAAATTAGGGATGTTTGTATACTTAATTACAATTGCATTTAATGTGCTTTTGAATGTTTTCTCATCTGAGAAAATTGGGAGGCCTGTTGAGATATTTTATGGGTTTACAACATTAACTGTTTTCCTGTCATCATATATTTTCTTTAATGTAGTTATGACTGCGGACCTCTCGTTTCTTCCGAATTTTATGAAGTGGATTACATATGAGGTTGGTGAGTGTTCGTTTGGAATATATTTGGCTCAACGGCTAGTATACCTTTCATTGGATAAATTAGGTTGGCTGAATCACGACAGAGCTATCGTGGACCCGCTCGTAAATACGCTTGTAACATTCGCGGTTACTCTTTTATGTGTTGGGGTTTTTAGACGGATTAAATTCCTTCGTTATTAAATGTGAATATTAAAAAGCCCACCACTATGGTGGGCGGAATTTATTTATTGTATTGACTAAGTTTATCAGAAAGTTTTACAATTAAAACGCCGTCCATAATTGATATGGAATCCCGGTTTGGCCATGACGGCAAGGTAGAACCATTTATTCTTGAGTTTGCAACCTGTTCACGAGTTGGTATTTTCGCGTTAAACATGTTACTCATGGCTAGATATCTGTACATTCTTCCATTATTCCCGCCATCTTGTTCAAAAAAAGATCTCCCAAAAATATCAGTTCTTTTCATTCGCCATGAATTGAAGGGAGTATAGCTACCATAAAAGAATATTGGTGTGGATTCAGATTTAAATTGAGGGTATTTTGAATAAATTGTATTTATTATTTGTGAGGAGAGATTTTTATCTGCCTCGCGAGCCATATAATCACTATAGAAGAGTTTATTTGAAGATGAGGATCCAATAAAAAGAATAATTACTGATGCCAGTATTGCGGTAATATTTAGCCTCCATAGAATTGAAGCCAAGATAAAAAGTCCAGCAAGGACAACTGGTGCTTGAGTCATCGTTCTAGGTGGAAGTCGCATTCCAATTCCGATATATAAAAGGAATGTAGACATCAATAAAGCAATGATGGAAAGTAGTGACAATATTTTATTGGAGGGTTTAGTTAATATTTTTATTGCGCATGCAATGACAAGCGGGATTGATAGTGAAAATAAATTCATTCCATAATCAGCATTGAAGCTGAAGTAATCCCAGATAAATGAGCTTAAGTTCCTTAAAATTTGTTCCGTACTTGCAATCTTCCAACCAATGCGCTCTGAAAGATAATCGGAAATAGGTATGTTATAGTATCGAGAAAAAAAATTCGCCAGTGAGGCATTAATTATTAATGAAATTAGCGTTAGTATGGAATATGTGGTCGTGACTTGTAATGATTTTTTAAAGTCGATTTCTTTATTAATTGCCGAAAGAGAAAGCCATATGCACAATAATGATGCTGCATATAAAAACATAGATTGATAAATAGATAATGAAAAGACGGTGAGAATTATGAAAATTAGAGACTTAATAATGTTTATTTTTTTTAAAAATTGCAACGACAAGACGGATGCAAGCGTAGAAAGTGCCACCGTGTCTGCCTGATTGCTAAATTCAAATTGATAAGCCATTTGTGGTAGAGCTGCAAGTACAATCACAAATGCGACAGATTTTTCAAATGAAAGGCTAAGGTAGTTAGTTGCTAATGTTGATGATATTGATAGAATAATAAGAGCTAGAGATAATGTAAAAAAAGGTACAAATGGTTCAGGTAAAATATAATGCCTTAATAAAGCATGTCCCCAACGACCAAGCGAAATAGTTTGTGAGAAGTTATCGAATGATTCTTCATCAATTGATAAAGTAAAGTGAGTTAGTTCAAAGCCGAATATAAGAGTATAGGATAAAAAAGCAGCAATGAAAATGTATAAGTCATTTTTACTAAAGTGTCTTTTTAAATGAAGATTATATATAGACATTGTCATGATTGGCCTTTTTTTAATTAAAATTGATGACATTTTTATAACTAAATTGATGATTATTTTTTTAATAATTCCATTGTCCACCCTGGTGGGTTAATTCTAATTATCATCTTTTCACCATGAGGAAGTGTTGCAAATTTTTTCAAGTCTTCATTATAACCGACATCAGGAAATGGTTTCATTCGGAAATCAGTTGTGGTGCAAATTATGGTAAATGCGATAATAAAAAAGAGAAGTTGATTTTTTAAAATTTTAACCTTGTCCGCCATATAAAGAACTAAGCAGAAGAAAGCGAAATTTGTCACTATAAAATATCGTTTCCCATTATCTGGTCCTAAAAATACGGGCCACTGAGGATCAGTAGTGCTCATCATTGGTTTAGCAAGAGCAAAACCAAACATAAGAATAGGAAATAATGCTGCAGTTCTGAAGCGCCAACTTCCTTTGAACGTAAAATATAATATAGGGAGTACAAGCACGATGAAGAGTAATGATCTGAGCAGTTCGTGCTTCGGAATGTTTGCCACAATTGAATTATTCAAAAATGTGCCAGCTACAATTCGATAAGATATTATTTTCACTAGGTTTGAAAATGAATCACCGAGTGGCGCAGTAGATCTTGAATTCTCAGGTGAGGTTAGTATTGCAGTGATTTGAATAATACAACATACCGCCATAGTCAAATCGAACTTATTAATGCCTTTAATGGCATTAACAAATCCACCGCGTTCAGCTATGCGCTTTATTATCAGGCAGGGCGCGATGAATACGACAAATGGGCCGCTTAGACCACTTATTATTAATATGATATAATCATGAATAGATTCTTTTATAGAACTAGGGGGTGGCGCTATTAAGACGGCTATGAGATATATTGATAAATACCAATGAGCGTTAGTTATATTAACAAATGCCTCATCGACATTTGGCATAATGATAAAATAAAAACATGCAATGAAACGATATTTTAGGTCTATAAAATTCATTCGATGTGAAATGATGAATCCAACAAACATGCATCTAATCAAAATTGCAATTATGTTAGCTAATAACGAAGCGTTTTCAATTCCAAATAGAAGAGAAAAGCCATATGTTATTCGGGATATAGTTTGATAATAACCATTCTGTGGCAGGAAAAGAGAAGCCCAGAAACCATCATTATAAATTCCTGCCATCCAAACCCGTCCATCCTCAGCCCAAGGTTGGGCATTAGTAATTATATCAGGACGTCGCAATACGAGCAGTACAAACGCTAATGCCATAAATCCAATAATTGTTGCTGCGTTCATATGTCTGATTTTGCTATTCATAAGTAGATACCTTCATACCACTTCTCCGTACTAACATTAAAAAATTGTTCAACACTGATTTAATCTGAGAGTTTGACGATTATATTATCATCGATCAGTTTAATACTTCCTGAATTAGGCCATGATTGCATTGAAGATAAATAGCCTTTGTATTTTTCTTTAATTTCATTGACCTGAGGGTAATTGATCTTATCAATGCCTGACATATTAATATAATTAACAATTCGTCCGCTATCACCTCGTTCAAAGAAAGAGACGCCAAAATCATCTGAGTTGAATTTTTTCCAGCCATTCAGATCTTTCAAACTTCCAATAAAATAAATATTGCTTTTATCACGACCGAATTCAGGTTGAACATTATAGATATCATGCATTATACGTCTTGCTATCATTTCATTCTGCTTGTCTGAAATATAATCAGAATAAAATAGTTGGCTAACTGTCGTGCATGCGGTAATCAAAAAGGATAATGTAATAACGCTCTTTATAACGTCACTTTTTAAATATGAAAAAAAGATAACAATTAGAGCGGAAAAAACTAACGATAATTGACTCAGCGTTCTTCCCGGAGTGCCGCCACCTATTGCGATATTCAGAGCGTAAGGCATTATCAATATTATTAGAACTAATAATACGATTAATGCTAGGTTGGTGTTTCTTTTCCATGCATTAATGCAAATTATCAAAACTGCGGCTAAATATGTAAAAGTATACGTAGCAAGTCCATATAAAGGATATGGCCCCGATCTTTCATAAATGAAAGAAAAAGCATTTTTTATTCCGCCACTAAAACCTAATGTCCCCCAAGTGATCAGCCCAGAGAAATATGAGGCAGAAGTAACTCCGTAATGTGATTTTATCTTCGACGTTAAAATAATATAAATCGCCACAGATATAGCCAGACAGATAGCAACTTTAAACGATAAGTTAAACCATTTTTTAAGAGAACAGTTATCATTACATGTATCAATCAAAAGCTTAATGGTTATCAGTGTAGCACTGAAAAAAATGAGTGATTGATATATTGATAGCACGATAACGTTGAGCAGTATGAAAGCTATAAAGAAAATAACTCGGTCTTTAAGAGCCAAAACTGCACTAGAAGCCGCCAAAAATATAGCTACGCCAAAAGTTTCATCCTGGTTAGAGAACTGAAGCTGATACGCAAATTGAGGCAAAGCAATAAATAGCACTGAAAAATATGCAGAATTCGTTTTATTTAAACCTAATGCATAACAGCATATGCCTGCCGCTGCGGATATACAAATTAATGCAACAATCATAGAGGAAAATGGAGACCAAGGTTCGGGGAATATAAACTCCTTGAGCCAAGCATGAGACCATCGTCCTAAGTCTATCATGTGAATAAAGTTGTGGGTTGTGTCTTCATCAATTGATAAAGTAAAGTGACTTAACTCATAACCATAAACAATCAAACATGATATAAAAGCACCTATGAAACCATATAAAATATTTGTGTTTTTTTTAAAATAACTATCGATTCTGGATTCTGAAATCATCATATTCACTTTTACAATTTGATTTTTGATTAATTACTGTGTTTTTATTATTGATGTTTTGTCTGCTGCAAGGTCATCGTTATTATTTTTTTTAGATATTACAAAACGTGGTCTACTTTTGGCCTCAATATAAATTCTACCAATATACTCCCCAAGCACACCAATCCCTATTAACTGAACGCCACCTAAAAACAGCATTGAGACCATAATTGAAGGATAGCCTTTAACAGGGTTACCCCAGAAAATTGTATCTATCAGCATCCATGCGCCATAAACAAACGAAAGTACGGCAACAATGAGACCAATATAAGTCCAGATACGAAGCGGGAAGGTTGAAAACGAAGTGATGCCTTCAAGGGCTAAATTCCACAACTTCCAGCCATTGAATTTGGTGGTTCCAGCAACCCGATCTGCCCGAACATATTCAACAATTTCTGTTTTACCACCAACCCAACTGAGAATACCTTTCATAAACAGGTTACGTTCTTGAAGCATTTTAATATTTTCAACCACATCACGTGACATTAAACGAAAATCGCCAACGTTCTCCTCGATTTTTGGAGAGCTAATCTTATTATGCAGTTTATAAAACCACTCAGCAGTTTTCCGTTTCAAATGTGAGTCGGTGCTACGATCAACACGTTTCGCGAGTACAATATCTGCACCTGAATGCCATTTTTCGATCATTAATGGGATGACATCTATAGGATCTTGTAAATCCACATCGATTGGAATGATGGCATCGCCAGTTGCCGCTTCAAGGCCAGCGAAAAGGGCCGGTTCTTTACCAAAATTGCGTGTGAACGAAATATGTTTGACTAAATCATCATTAGCCTCAATTTCATTGAGAACCGCTTCTGTGCTGTCTGTGCTGCCATCGTTTATGAAAACTATTTCAACATTATATTTTTTAAAAGGTTCAAATTCGCGTACTGCTTTATAGAAAAGGGGAATGGCCTCCTCTTCATTCAGTACTGGAACAATAAGAGATAATTTCATTTACTCGTCCTAAACACGAAAAACTTAGAGTAGGCGAAGCCGCAAACCAAGCTGAGTGCAGAGAAGAAAACCAATGTAATAATTGGATTAATGTGCAGATAGTCAGCTGTCCAGCCCACGGCTGTTGCCATTGCGCCCATAAAGCAGATATAGAGAAGATATCGGGTGGTGGTCGCTTCTGCGTTAAACGTCCATTTTGCGTTAGCAAAGAAGGAAAAGGTTACCGCAACACAAAACGCCACGAGGTTAGACAGGGATTGGCTACCAACGATGGCATAAAGTGCGGCAAATACGCCCCAATGAATGAGCGTATTAATTACACCTACAGAAGTGTATCTGGCGAACAACCTCAACATTTTACAGCCCAAAAATTAAAGAGCCTGATCCTGACATTACTGCTGTTTTATAGCAAGTTTTGGTAAAGGAATGTCGAGAAATTGTAATCAGTGGTTCACACCCCAAACCGATCCCTTAACGCATACCACGCCGCTCCCATCGCGGTAAGCGGCACCTTAAACCGTCTCCCACCTGGAAACGGCAGATGCGGCAATTTCGCGAACGCATCAAATCTCTCCGCATGTCCACGCAGCACTTCAGCAATCAACTTTCCTGAAAGATGGGTACAGGTCACGCCGTGTCCGCTGTCGCCCTGCATAAAGAACGCATTCTTCTCCACCTGCCCAAACTGCGGCATGCGCGATAGCGTGAGCAGGAAATTGCCGCTCCAGCGGTGGCTGATTTTGATATCCCGCAACTGCGGAAAGGTGCGCAGCAGCTTAGGGCGAATCAGCGCTTCGATGTCATCCGGCTCGCGTGCGCCATACACTACGCCGCCGCCGTAGAGCAGGCGGTTATCGGCGGTGAGGCGGAAGTAGTCGAGCAGATAGTTACAATCTTCAACGCAGTAATTGTTCGGCAGCAAACCCAGCGCCTGATCGCGCGTTAAAGGTTCGGTGGTGACGATCTGCGAACCGCACGGCATGCTTTTGCCCGTCAGGCGCGGTTCAAGCTGTGACGGCAAATAAGCGTTACCTGCAAAAATCACGAAGGTGGCGCTGACTTCGCCCTTAGCGGTTTTTATTCGATGCGGTGCACCATATTTCACTTCAATCGCCGCTGACTGCTCATAAATGCGCCCGCCGTGACGGCGAATCGCTTCGGCTTCGCCCAATGCGAGATTAAGCGGATGCAGATGTCCGCCGCGCTTATCAAGTAAGCCACCGACATAGCGATCGGTCGCCACTTCGCGCCGAATACCGCGTTCGTCGAGCAGCTCCAAATCGTGATTGCCGTAGCGTGCCCAAAGGGCTTTTTGGTTGCGCAGATGGCCCATTTGCCGCTGATTCAGTGCGGCGAAAATGCCGCCGGGGCGATAGTCGCAGGCGATAGCGTAACGGTCGATGCGGTCGCGAATGATCTCCGCTCCTTCAAACATCATGCTGCCAAGCATTTGTGCGGTCTGTTTGCCGTAGCGCTGCTCAATCACATCCACGTCGCGGCTGTAGGAGTTGACGACCTGGCCGCCATTGCGGCCGCTGGCGCCAAAGCCGATTTTCGCCGCTTCAAGCAGCACCACGTCGTAACCGGCTTCGGTGAGAAACAGCGCGGATGAGAGTCCGGTAAAGCCGCCGCCAATGATGCAGACATCGCATTGCACTGACTCTTGCAGCTCCGGCCACGGCTCATGGGCGTTGGCGGTAGCGGCGTAATAACTTCCCACATGTTGCATGACATCCTCCTTAAGCGCGAAATCTTAGAAATTGGCGGGCGTATGCGCGCTAACAATGCGACACGGCTGATCTGAGGTATTGGTAAAACTGTGCGGCAAGCCGGTATCAATCACATAGCTTTCACCGCGATAGAGATGGTAACTCTGGCCGTTGACCACCAGCGTGATTTCCCCTTCCAGCACGGTGCCGGTTTCCTCGCCGGGATGGCGTAACTTCTCGCCGGTGCTGGCGCCGGGTTCATAGCGCTCCAGCAGCATCGCCAGCGCGCGCCGTGCAGCACCGTTATCGATCAGCATCAGCGATACGCCAAGGCTGCCGATCTCCACGCACTCTTCCGGGCGCACAATCACCCGCGGCGTGGCATTGATTTTGGGTTCGGAGAAAAACTCTGAGAGCGAAAGCCCATAAACTTTCAGCAGCTTCTGTAAGGTGCTGACGGCCGGGCTCACTTTGTCCTGTTCGATAGTGCTAATGGCGCTGTGCGTTAAACCTGATAACTCAGCGACGCGACGCTGAGACAATCCCAACTCCTGCCGGATCTGCGATAAGCGACGTCCGGGTGCCAGAGTGGCATCATTCATGGCTGTTTTTCCTTGTGATAACAGACAGCGGCGTGGATAAAAGCCTCAAACAGACGGCGCGAGACCGGATCACGTTCGGAGTGCCATTCCGGATGCCATTGCACCGCAAGGGCGAAAGGGTGCTTTGGCAGGCTTACGGCTTCAACCAGCCCGTCGGGCGCGCGCGCTTCGATACGCAGCTGTGGACCGGTTTCGCGGATGCCTTGCCCGTGCAGCGAATTCACCGCAAAGGGTTCGGCGCTGCCGAGCAGTTGGCTCAGCATGCCATCCACTTCTGGCTGCACGATATGTGCCGGCGCGTATTGCTCATCCAGCGGCAGCGCGTCGTTTTCGCGGTGCTCCTGAAACAGATGTGTCATATGCAGCTGGCGATGCAGCGCACCGCCATTAGCGACCACCAGCTCCTGCAAACCGCGACAGATACCGAACATCGGCATCTTTTTACCCATCGCATGGGTGATGAGCCCAAAGGCGAGGCGATCGCGCGCCGGATCGGCATGCGTCTCTTTACCGTCTGCGCCATAATGCCAGGGCTCGATGTTGCTGGGGCTGCCGGTCAGCAAAATGCCATCCAGCACGGTCATACTGTTTTCTAATAGATGAGGTGCCTGCATCAGTTGATGCGGCAAGGGCAGCGGCACGCCACCGGCAAGCACGATAGCGTCGAGATATTTGTTGTGAACGGTTTGCCCTGCGTGGCTGCCAATAAAATTCTGGCACATCACTACGCCAATCAAGGGCTTGTCAAAAATAATGCCCATAACGTCTCCGCGTTGCTGTTCAATATTTTCGCCGAAAATGCGCGGCTGGCCTTAAAAGTGTGCAATATTTTGTCAATCTAGCAACCGATCGTTCATTCCTCAAACAGAATTGTTACATTTGCACACTTTTTGCGTTAGCGCTATGTTAGTGGAGTGGCTGTTATTTTGAGCATTGCGCGCACCAATATTAAACGGTAAAGGGCGGGTGGGATCATGACGAACCTCGTAGAAGTAGAAGACTTCACGCGACACAGTGAAGAGAAACGAACAAGCGCGTTCCAGCTGGAGGTCAAAACCTGGCTGGAACGCCATCCTGAAACGCAGTATGTCGATATTCTTCTTAATGATTTAAATGGGGTATTTCGCGGTAAACGCATTCCCATCTCCGCATTGGCAAAACTGGAAAAAGGGTGTTACTTCCCGGCCTCGGTTTTCGCTATGGATATCCTCGGTAACACCGTCGAAGACGCCGGACTGGGCCAGTCACTGGGCGAACCCGACCACCTCTGCATGCCGGTGCCCGGCACCTTGATTCCTTCTGCCGCCGATCCCACGCACATCGCTCAGCTGTTGCTGACCATGTGTAACCAAGATGGCACTCCCTTTGACGTTGAACCCCGTAATGTTCTCAATCGGCTGTGGCAACAGCTGCGTAATCGAGGATTGTTCCCGGTGGTAGCGGTAGAGCTGGAGTTCTATCTGGTGGATAAAAAGCGTGATGCGGAGGGCTTCATTCAGCCGCCGTGTTCGCCGGGCAGCGACGAACGCAATATGCAGAGCCAGGTGTATTCGGTCGATAACCTCGATCACTTCGCCGACGTACTGCGTGACATCGACCATCTGGCCAAGCTGCAAGGCATTCCCGCCGATGGCGCGCTGGCGGAAGCCTCGCCCGGCCAGTTCGAAATCAACCTGCATCACACACGTGACGTGTTGAAAGCCTGCGATCACGCTATCCAGCTGAAACGGCTGGTGCGTCAGGTGGCGGAAAATCACGGCATGACCGCCACTTTCATGGCCAAGCCTTACGAAGAGTACGCGGGCAGCGGCATGCATGTGCACATCAGCATGCTGGATGCCGCCGACCACAACGCTTTCGCGCTTGATGACGGCAGCGATTCACCGCTGATGAAACGCGCGCTTGCAGGCATGATCGATTTAATGCCGGCTTCGATGGCGCTGCTGGCGCCGAACGTGAACGCTTATCGCCGCTTCCTGCCGGAAGCCTATGTACCGCTGCAGGCGTCATGGGGACACAACAACCGCACGGTTGCGCTGCGTGTGCCTTGTGGCGATGCGGATAACCATCGCATCGAGTATCGCGTGGCCGGTGCGGATGCAAATCCCTATCTGGTGGTGTCAACAATTCTTGCCGGTATCTTGCACGGTCTGGATAATCAGCTACCTTTACCGCATGCGGTGCAGGGCAATGGACATGAAGCCGAAGGGCTGGCATTACCGATTCGGCAGAGTGATGCGCTGTATGAATTCGAGAATAGCTATCCGCTGCAAAAGCTGCTGGGCGAGCGTTTTAGTGGGGTGTGGCACAGCTGCAAACAGTACGAACTGATGCAGTTTGAGCGCTTAATCACCTCGACGGAAATCGACTGGATGCTCAAGAACGCCTGAGTGCCGGAAGAATTGATCTAACGTCTTGTGCCGATGGCATAAGTTGGGGCAAAATACGCGCCCTGCAAAATGAGAACTAACCGACGTTAATCGCGTCGGTTATTTTTTTGCATGATGTACTCACTGACATTCACACGAGGCCGGACACGCATCCGGATAGATAGATACTGACAAACACGCTTGTGCGTGAGATTTGAGGAAAACAAAGATGGGACTGTTTAACATTGCACCAGCGCAGGCTGGTTCTCGCTTCCGTGATGACTACGGCGCCGCGACAATCGTAAACACTAATATCACTTCTCACTGCAGCAAATTGCGCAGTAGCCCTGTAGCCCAACCGATCGCGGTTGTCGTCTGCGGGGGCCTGAACAATGTCGCTTAACACCTCTGCCGCACCTCAGCGTGCACACCTGAAAAAATCTCTGACCCTGATCCCGGTTGTCATGATGGGCCTGGCGTATATGCAGCCAATGACCCTGTTTGATACTTTCGGTATCGTGTCTGGATTGACCGACGGCCACGTCGCCACCGCTTATGCTTTCGCCCTGATCGCGATTCTGTTTACTGCCGTGAGCTACGGCAAGCTGGTACGCCGCTTCCCATCTGCGGGCTCCGCTTACACCTATGCTCAGAAGGCAATCAGTCCGCACGTCGGCTTTATGGTTGGCTGGTCATCACTGCTGGACTACTTGTTCATGCCGATGATCAACATCCTGCTGGCGAAAAGCTACTTTGAGACGCTGGTGCCGGGCATTCCGTCGTGGATTTTCGTGGTGCTGCTGGTGGCCTTTATGACCATCTCCAACCTGCGTGGAATCAAAACCGTTGCCAACTTCAACAGCGTGATCGTGGTGCTGCAGGTGGTAGTGATGGTAGTGATTACCGGTATGGTGGTTTACGGTGTGGCACACGGTGTTGGCGAGGGGACATTGACCAGCAGCAGACCGTTCTGGTCTGAGAATGCGCACGTAGTCCCGATGATTACCGGTGCGACCATTCTCTGTTTCTCGTTCCTTGGCTTTGACGGTATCAGTTCGCTGTCAGAAGAGACCAAAGATGCTGAACGCACCATCCCGCGCGCGATTTTCCTCACCGCGCTGATTGGTGGTGTGATCTTTATTGGGGTTTCTTACTTCCTGCAGCTGTACTTCCCGGACATCTCGCGTTTCCAGAATCCGGACTCTTCACAGCCAGAGATCATGCTGTTCGTGGCGGGTAAAGCGCTGCAAATTGGCATCCTGATCTTCTCGGTGGTGACGGTGCTGGCATCCGGTATGGCCGCGCACGCAGGCGTTTCACGTCTGATGTACGTGATGGGCCGCGATGGCGTGTTCCCGCAGCGTTTCTTTGGCTTCGTGCACCCGAAATACCGCACGCCGTCACTGAACGTGCTGCTGGTGGGCGCGGTCGCGCTGATGGCGATCAACTTCGACCTGGTAACCGCAACTGCGCTGATTAACTTCGGTGCGCTGGTGGCGTTCACCTTTGTAAACCTGTCGGTGATTGCGCAGTTCTGGATCCGTGAGAAGCGTAACAAGACGCTGAAAGATCACATCAACTATCTGGTGCTGCCGGTGATGGGTGCCCTGACAGTCGGTGCGTTGTGGATTAACCTGGAAGAGACCTCCATGGTGCTCGGCCTGGTGTGGGCAGCGATTGGTATTATTTACCTCGCCTTTGTGACCCGCACCTTCCGCAACCCGGTTCCGCAGTTCAGCGAAGAAGTGTGATTTAATCGACGTCGCTGTCCCCCATCCCGGCCTTCCCCCGCAAGCGGGGGAAGGAGACGCTGCCACATGCACCTCCTCACTCGCATAGAGCACCATCTTCCTCCCCCATTTATGGGGGAGGACCGAGGAGGGGGACAGCAAGCACGGACCATGGATAGGGGACAGCAAGCACGGATCGAGTAGGGGACAGCACGCACTATCCCGCCAATACCAACTCCCAACTCCCCGCACTCAACGCCTCGCGTCCCGCTTTACTCAACCCCGCATCGGTAATCAAGGTATCAAACCGCTCCAGCGGTAACGCCAGATGCGTCGCAATCTTGTTGTACTTCGAACTGTCGCTTAACAACACGCGCTTACTACTCACATCGCTCGCCGCCAGCTTCACCGGCACCTTATCCTCATCCGGCGTAAACAGTCCGCGCGGGCCCCAGCAGGACGCGGAGATAAACGCGATATCGATCGCCAGCTGGCGCAAACTTCTGGCGGCCGCTTCACCGACGCTGGAACGGTTCTCACGACATACCGTGCCGCCGGTGTGAATCAACTTGCAGCCGCTGCTCTCCATCAGCAGGCGCGCAATCACGAAATCGTTGGTCACCACCAGCAAGTCATCACGCTCAAGCAACTCGCGCGCCAGCGCCAGTGTGGTAGTGCCGGCATCGAGATAGATGCAGCTATTACGCGGAATATGACGCGCGGCATACTGCCCAATCGCCATCTTCTCGCCGCTGTACATATTGGTCTTCGCCAGATGCGACGGCTCCGCCGCCAGACGATCCGCCGAGCGCACGCCGCCCGAAACAGACAATACCGCGCCTTGCTCTTCCAGCTTCTGCACATCGCGACGTATCGTCATATGCGACACACCCAAGCGCTCAGTGAGCTCGGCAATGCTAACCACGCCGCGTTCGCCAACCAGCGCTAAAATTTGTTGATGACGTTCAACCGGAATCACCTTGCTCTCCCTGAATTATCATTTTTTCACATTGTAGATCATCGATTCACAGCCCGCAGCACAATTTATCTTGGCGGAATCTAAGCAGAAATCCCATCTGAACTGACTTCGAAGCGCTGACGTCCGGCTGTGAATCCATGTTAATCATTGAGCACCTAAGTTAATTTTTGTGATATTACGCACGTTTATTCGCCACCGACTGCGGCAGACTTAACACCAATGAACAAATTATCACTTAAATTAACAATGAGGGTTTGCTATGTCAGCAACCGTGAATAACATCGGCGTGATTGGTTTAGGTTCCATGGGCATGGGTGCAGCGCAGTCTTGCATCCGTGCAGGATTAAATACCTGGGGTGTTGATCTCAATCCGCAGGCGCTGGAAACCCTGCGTCAGGCCGGTGCACGTGATGCGCAAACCTCCGCTGCCCGCTTTGCCGCTGAACTCGATGCGGTGCTGTTGCTGGTGGTGAACGCCGCGCAGGTTAAAGCAATCCTGTTCGGTGAAAACGGCGTGGCGGCTCAGCTCAAGCCCGGCACCGTGGTCATGGTCTCTTCTACCATCTCTTCACAGGATGCGCAGGCGATTGAACAACAGCTGGCGCAGCATCAGTTGCTGATGCTGGATGCACCGGTTTCCGGCGGCGCAGCCAAAGCTGCAGTTGGCGAAATGACGGTAATGGCGTCCGGCAGCGATGAAGCTTTTGCCCTGCTCAAGCCTGTACTGGATGCGGTGGCGGCGAAAGTCTATCGCGTGGGCAGCGAAATCGGTCTCGGCTCAACCGTAAAAATCATTCACCAGTTGCTGGCGGGCGTGCACATTGCTGTGGGCGCTGAAGCGATGGCGCTGGCCGCGCGCGCTGGAATCCCGCTCGACACCATGTATGACGTGGTGACCAACGCCGCCGGTAACTCATGGATGTTCGAGAACCGCATGCGTCACGTGGTGGATGGCGATTACTCGCCGAAATCAGCGGTCGATATCTTCGTTAAAGATCTCAATCTGGTGGCGGATACCGCCAAGTCGCTGCACTTCCCGCTGCCGCTGGCTTCTACTGCGCTCAATATGTTTACCGAAGCCAGCAACGCCGGCCACGGTCGTGAAGATGACAGCGCGGTGATCAAGATCTTCAGCGGCATCACGCTGCCGCAGGCGAAGGAGCAATAATCATGCGTTTAGGCGTTATTGCAGACGATTTTACCGGCGCAACCGACATCGCCAGTTTTCTGGTGCAAAACGGTTTGCCGACCATCCAGTTCAACGGCGTGCCGGAAAGTCATGACGCGCTGAGCGCGCAGGCGATTGTTATCAGCCTGAAGTCACGCTCATGCCCGGCGCAGCAGGCGATCGATCAGTCGCTGGCCGCGCTGCAGTGGCTGCAACAGCAGGGCTGCGATCGTTTCTATTTCAAATATTGCTCCACCTTTGACAGCACCGAGCAGGGCAATATCGGCCCGGTGACTGATGCGCTGTTGGCGGCGTTGGGCGAAACGCAAACGGTGATCTCGCCGTCGCTGCCGGTTAACGGTCGCACGGTGTATCAGGGTTATCTGTTTGTCGCCGATCAGCTGCTGTCCGAATCGGGCATGCGCCATCATCCGGTGACGCCAATGACCGACAGCAATCTGGTGCGTTTGATGACGCGCCAGGCCAAAGGCCAGGCCGCGGTGATCAACGCCGCGCAGCTCGATCAAGGTGCTGATGCGGTGCGTGCGCAGCTGGATACCCTGAAAGCACAGGGCATCAACTATGTGGTGCTGGATGCGCTGCACGAGCAGCATCTGCTGACGCAGGGCGAAGCGCTGAAAGAGACGCGCCTGGTGACCGGCGGTTCAGGCCTGGCGATCGGTATCGCCCGCGCCTGGGCAACGCAGCAGCAGAACAGCGATGCTGAACACGCCGGGCGCCCACAAGGCGATCGCGCGGTGGTGATCTCAGGCTCCTGCTCGCAAATGACCAACCGTCAGGTGCAGGCGTATCGTCAGCAAGCGCCCTCGCATGAAGTGCTGGTGGAGCGCTGCCTCGATAACACCGAAAGCTATGCGCAGGAACTCTGTGATTGGGTGGAAGCGCATCATCAGTCCGATCTGGCACCTTTGCTGTTTGCTACCGCCGATGCCCAGCAGCTGCAGGCCATTCAGCAGCAATACGGCGCGGCGCGCAGCAGTGAAGCGGTTGAACAGCTGTTTGCTGCGGTAACTCGTGAACTAAAAACCCGTGGCTGGCAGCGCTTCATCGTTGCTGGCGGAGAAACCTCGGGCGTGGTGGCACAAAGCCTTGGCGTCACCGCATTCCACATTGGCCCAATGATTTCGCCGGGCGTGCCGTGGGTACGCGATATCCATCAGCCGCTGTCGCTGGCGCTGAAATCAGGCAATTTTGGCGATGAACAGTTCTTTGCCCGCGCACAACAGGAGTTTTCAGCATGACGGAACAACAAGCACGCGAAGAAATGGTGCAGCTCGGCGCGTCCTTCTTTCAGCGCGGTTACGCCACCGGTTCAGCGGGCAATTTGTCGCTGCTGCTGGAGGATGGCAACTTGCTGGCGACGCCAACCGGCTCCTGCCTCGGCGAACTGCAGGCCGATTGCCTGTCGAAAGTGACGATTCAGGGCGAATGGATCTCCGGCGACAAGCCGTCGAAAGAGGTGGCTTTTCACCGCGCGCTCTACCTGAATAATCCCGCGTGCAAAGCGGTAGTGCATCTGCACAGCCACTATTTGACGGCGCTCTCCTGCCTCAACGATCTCGACAGCGAAAACTGTATTCGTCCGTTCACGCCGTATGTGGTGATGCGCGTCGGCGATGTGCCGGTGGTGCCGTATTACAAGCCGGGCGATCAGCGCCTGGCAGACGATCTGGCGAATCTGGCCTCGCGCTATAACGCCTTCCTGCTGGCCAATCACGGTCCGGTGGTGGTGGGAAAATCCCTGCGCGAAGCCGCCAATAACACCGAAGAACTGGAAGAGACCGCGCGCCTGATGTTTACGCTCGGTGACCGCTCGATTCGTTATCTGACCGATAGCGAAGTCGCGGAATTGAGGAATGTTTAATGCCTAAGTTTGCAGCCAATTTATCAACGCAGTTCGGTGAGCTGCCGTTTATCGAACGCTTTGCCGCCGCGGCCAATGCCGGTTTTCGCGCCGTTGAATTCCTGTTCCCGTATGACTTTCCGGCCGAGGTGATTAAAGCCGAGCTGGAAAAACATCAGCTGGAACTGGTGCTGTTTAACACCGCCGCAGGCAACGTGCAGGCGGGCGAGTGGGGCGTTTCCGCCATTCCGGGCCGTGAACAGGAAGCGCGTGCCGATATCGATCGGGCGCTGGAGTATGCGCTGGCGCTCAACTGCCAGCAGGTGCATGTGATGGCGGCAACGGTGCCAAACGGTGCCGATCGTGCAGCCTATGAAGAGACTTTCGTGCGTAACATGCATTATGCCGCCGAGCGTTTTGCGCCGCACGGCATTCGCCTGCTGCTGGAAGCGCTTAATCCAGTCACTAAGCCGAATTATCTCTACGCCAGCCAGTATCAGACGCTGGCGATGATGGCGCGTATCGATCGTGCCAACGTCTTTACCCAGCTCGATCTGTTCCATGCGCAGTTGGTGGACGGCAATCTGACGCATCTGATTCGTGAATACGCCGGGCGTTATCGCCATATCCAGATCGCCTCGGCGCCGCATCGTCACGAGCCGGATGAAGGCGAGATCAACTATTCCTATCTGTTCGACCTGCTGGATGAAGTGGGTTACGACGGTTGGGTGGGATGTGAATACATCCCGCGCGGCCGCACTGAAGCTGGCCTCGGCTGGTTCGCGCCTTACGCTAAATAAATTTTGTTTAACCACCCAGCACAGGGATTTTCAGCACTGTGCTGGGTAAGTCATACCTGAATTCGTCAATACCAGATAGAGCTGTACCCAAACTATACTAATTAAATCAGAGGATTATCATGTCTACCGCGTTGTTGTTAGCCATTGCTACCGCCAGCATTGTGATCTTGCTGCTGCTGGTGATTAAAACCAAAGTTCACCCCTTTGTGGCGCTGCTGATTGTCAGCTTGCTGGTGGCGATTGCGACCGGCATTCCAGCCGACAAAATTATGGAAACCATCTTTAGCGGGATGGGTAACTTGCTGGGGCATATCACCATTATTATCGTGCTGGGGGCGATGCTCGGCGCAGTGATTGAGGCCTCGGGCGGTGCCGAGTCGCTGGCGCAACGCTTCAGTAAATCGCTGGGTATCAAGCGGACCGTGGCGGCGCTGACCATGGCGGCGTTTATCCTCGGCATTCCGGTGTTCTTCGAAGTCGGCTTCATCATCGTGATTCCGCTGATTTATGGCTTCACCAAAGTGGCGCGCGTGTCACCGCTGAAGTTTGGCTTGCCGATGGCGGGCGTGATGCTGACGGTGCATGTGGCGCTGCCAACCCATCCCGGCGCGGCGGCGGCGGCGGGCATTCTGCACACTGATATGGGCTGGCTGATGATGCTCGGTATCCTGACCTCGATTCCGGTGGGTATCGTCGGTTATTACGTCGCGAAAGCGATGAACCTGCGTCAATATCATCTTTCCGTTGATGTATTAGAACAGCTGCAGCTAGCGAAGCCGGAAGGCAAGCCGAAGAACGACGCGCCAGCGCCGGGTGCACTGACCATTACCGGTCTGATTGTTGTGCCGATTCTGTTGATCGTCATGGGCACCGTCGCGCATACCACACTGGCTGAAGGGAGCACGCTGCGTGCAGTGATGACGGTGATCGGTACGCCAGCCATTGCGTTGCTGATTGCGCTGGGACTGGCGGCATGGCTGCTCGGCGTGCGTCGTGGCTGGAGCAAAGAGAAACTGGAAGATCTCACCGGACGTGCGATTCCCAGCTCCGCCAGCGTGATTCTGGTTGCGGGCGCGGGCGGCGCGTTTGGTAAGGTGCTGGTGGAATCGGGCGTGGGCAAAGCGCTGGCGTTGACGCTGGAAACCTTGCATCTGCCATTAGTTCCGGCGGCCTTTATTCTGTCGCTGGCGCTGCGTGCTTCGCAGGGGTCGGCAACGGTGGCGATTCTGACCACCAGCGGCTTGTTAAGCCAGGCGGTGGGCGATGTGACGGATATGCAGCGCGTGTTGGTGACGTTGGCGGCCTGTTTCGGTGGGTTAGGTTTGTCGCACGTCAATGATGCGGGTTTTTGGGTGGTGACGCGCTATCTGGGCTTGTCAGTGGCCGATGGCCTGAAGACCTGGACGGTATTGACGACGGTGATGGGGCTGAGCGGTTTCGCATTGACGTGGCTGGTGTGGGGGATGATTTAAGGGTTTTCCCTCACCCTAACCCTCTCCCACAGGGAGAGGGAACCGATCGAGCGCTCACGCCAGCATTTGGCAGCGTCTCCCTATTCTGTGGAAGGGGGAACCGATCGAGCGCTCACGCCAGCATCTGGCAGCGTCTCCCTCTCCCTGTGGGAGAGGGCCGGGGTGAGGGCATCAAATCGCAGAGGACTACGACACCAGCTCCTGCGCATACAAATACAGCGCCTTCAGCTGCGCCATCTTCTCCGTATTTCCCTCATGCAAACTCGCCAGCGACTCCAGCTCCAACAGGAACGCCTGTACGCGCTCGGCATTCAGCGCTTCACGGCGATGCTGCAACCAGCGCTGCTGTTCGGCGTCATCCAGGGTACCGGGGAAGTTGCGCGCACGGTAGCGGAACAACAATTTAGCAATGCGCTTATCGTCGAAGGTCAAATCCAGCGCCGGTAAGTTCTGCGGCGGCGTCTGGCGGATGATATTCATGCCAGCGCGATCGGCATCGCTAAAGAAACCGTCATACAACTGCGCGTCAACATCATCTGACGGGGTAAACGGCTCGGCGTCGGCAAACAGCGCCACCACTTTCTCACGCACTTCCGCGTGGTCACGCAGCAGCTTGAGATTAGCGAGGCACTGCTGACGATCGATGTTGAGCCGCGCGGCATCTTCCGGACGCAGCGTGCTGGCGGGCGCCAGCACCGGACACTTATTAATGTGCACCAGCTTGATCGGCACCGCAGGCAGATCGCCCAAATCGCTGTGGCGGGTATATAAACGCTCGCGCAGTTCGTCAGATTCCAGCGTCAGCAGCGGCGACATATCACCGGCCAAATCGGCGACAATCAGCGCGTTACGGTTATCCGGATGCCACGCCAGCGGCACAATCCAGCTGGTGTTACCGCGCGCCGCACCGAACATGCCGGAGACGTGCACCAGCGGTTTCATCTGCGGGATATCAATCAGCGTCATCAGTTTCTGTTTGTTGCGATGGGTAAACAGAAACTCAAACAGCTTCGGCTGCTTCTCTTGCACCAGTTTTGCCATCGCCAGCGTGGCATAAACGTCGGACATCGCATCGTGCGCCTGTTCGTGCGCCACGCCGTTGGCTTTAGTGAGATGCTCCAGCTTGAAGCTGGGGAAGCCATCGTCATTCTCCGGCCACTCAATGCCTTCCGGACGCAGCGCGTAGCAGGCGCGCATCACATCCAGCAGATCCCAGCGCGAATTGCCGTTCTGCCAGCTCCAGCCATAGGGATCAAAGAAGTTGCGATAGAAGATATTGCGCGTCACTTCGTCATCAAAACGCACATTGTTGTAACCAATCACACAGGTTTGCGGCTCGCTAAACAGGCCGTGAATGCGTTCGGCAAACGCCGCCTCGGTCACGCCGCGCGCTTTGGCGGTTTGCGGCGTAATGCCGGTGATCATCACCGCTTCCGGCTGCGGCAGATAATCGTCGGCTGGCTGGCAATAAAATACCTGCGGTTCACCTACTGCATTGAATTCTTTATCGGTACGCAGGCCCGCGAACTGCGCCGGACGGTCCAGCGACGGGCTTTTACCGAAGGTTTCATAATCGTGGAATAAGAAGGTGAACTCAGAGGCGGGCACGGCGTTATCCTGGCAATGGAGAATCAACGCACAGGATAGTCGTCCATGGGTAGCAGTACAACCTCGATCATCCTCGCTGCGAGCAGGCGCGCAGCATTTATGCGCAGTTCATACTTTTTTTCAATTTATTCAGATCTGTAAGCGCTATTTGCCGTAAAACGTGCGGCGGTAAATTCATTTTTTGATTTTGAGGAAGAAGTGTTGAAAAGGCGTCTGCTGGTAACTGTATCTGGAATAATTATTTGGGCATCGTGGGCGCAGGCTGACGACAGCATGCCATTTCTCCTGACACCACCGCCGATTGATGCGGCTTCATGGGTGTTGATGGACGCCACCACCGGACAAATTCTCACCGCTGGCAATCCGGATGAAGAGCGTAACCCGGCCAGCCTGACCAAACTGATGACCGGCTATGTCGTGGATCGCGCTATCGATCAGAATAAAATCAGCCGCGATGACAAAGTCACTATCGGCAAAGATGCGTGGGGCGCAGGCAATCCGGTGTTCAAAGGCTCCTCGCTGATGTTCCTCAAGCCGGGCGATCAGGTCACTGTGCGCGATCTGATGCGCGGCGTGATCATCGATTCCGGCAACGATGCCTGCGTAGCGCTGGCGGATCACGTGGCCGGCAGCGAAAGCAGCTTCGTCACCATGATGAACAGCTACGTGCAGAAACTCGGCCTGTCGCACACCCATTTCGAAACCGTGCACGGCCTCGATGCGCCGGGCCAGCACACCACCGCACGCGATCTGGCGGTGCTGTCGCGCGCCATCATCAGCGGCGAGCCCGATTTCTACGCCATGTACGGGGAGAAAACCCTGACGTGGAACGGCATCACCCAAAACAACCGCAACGGCTTGCTGTGGGATCAAAATCTGCACGTCGATGGTCTTAAAACCGGCCACACCGAAAGCGCCGGTTTTAACATCATCGCCTCCAACGTCGTCGGACGTCATCGCCTGATTGCGGTGATCATGGGCGGCAAGAGCCCGAAAGGGCGTGAAGATCAGGCGCGCAAGCTGCTGGTGTGGGGCCAAAACAGCTTTGATACCGTGCAACTGTTCCACGCAGGCAAAAAAATCGGTAGCGAAAACGTCTGGTACGGCAATCCGCATAAGGTCGATGTCGGCACCACGCAGGATATCTATCTGTCGCTGCCGCGCACCGAAGTGGCCAACGTGATGGCGAAATACGTTATCGATCGCAAAGATCTGGAAGCGCCGCTGAAAGCGGGCGAGCAGATTGGCGAAATTCAGGTGATGGACAAAGATAAGCAGCTGGCCAGCTATCCGCTCTACGCGCTGCAAGCGGTGGAAGAGGCAGGCATCATTACGCGTATCAGCGATTACGTGAAACAGAAACTGTAATCTGTCGCGTATTTCCGCGTCATCGTCGTCGCCGTGATGCGGCGATGATGACACAATCGTTGTTGGCGTTGCAGACCAGAAAGGTGTGCTGGTGCGCGATGACGTGATTTTCTGATCGCCATTCATGACAACCGTTTTAATGCGCGCATTAAACCCACTGCGTTACATCAATGTTTCTATTGAGAAAACCTGATGTAACGTCCATGTTGTATTTCAGCAAAACCTGAAAAATAATTGCGTTCGACCCTGATGATGCAGCCGTCGCCAGGGTAACATAGCGCGCAAATTTTTAGCGTTCCCGGACAACCATGTTACGCGCTGACAAGCCCATCTCGCAGATTGAGTTCTGGTTCTACCGCCACTATCGCACCGTACACGGCGTGCGTATCGCTATCGCCTTTGTGCTGTGTTTCCTATTTGTGCGGCTCACCGACATTCCCGAAGGCACCTGGCCGCTGATTACGCTGGTGGTCGTGATGGGGCCGATTTCCACCTGGGGCAATGTGCTGCCGCGCGTGGTGCAGCGTATCAGCGGCACCTTTGCCGGACTGATTTCTGGCCTGATCGCGCTCAAGCTTGAGCTGTTTTCATTGCCGGTGATGCTGGTGTGGTGCGCCGTTGTGATGGTGGTCTGCGGCTATCTGACGCTGGGAAAACATCCCTACATGGCGCTGCTGATCGGCATTACGCTCGGCGTGGTGGTTGGCGCACCGGCCGGGGATTTCACCATCGCCATGTGGCGCGGGGGCGATGTGATTCTCGGTTCACTGATGGCGCTGCTGTTTAGCGCCATCTGGGCGCAGCGCGCCTACACCCATTGGCGCATCCAGTTGTCGGATGCGTTTATCGCCATGGCCAAACTGCATCACACCGGCTTCTCGGCCAATCTGCTGGAGAAGCCGCGGCTGAATAAACCTTTTCAGAAATTGCTGAGCAGCGTGATCAAAATGCGCGCGCTGCTGGAGCCGGCGAGTAAAGAGACGCGCATTCCGAAATCGGTGTTTGAGGCGATCCAGACCATCAATCGCAATCTGGTCAACACCATGCAGATGCAGATTGATGCATGGTGGTCGTCGCGTGAAAGCCACTTGATTATGCTCAACGCGCCTGCGCTGCGCCGCACCCAGCAGATGACCGAAGACACGCTAAATGCGCTGGCCACGCTGATGGTGAAAGGCGAAACCGAGCAGATCACCGCCAACAGCCACGCGCTCGAGGAGATCACCCAGGAACTGGAGCAGCTGATTGCTAATCGCAGCGGACGTTCCGAAACCACGGCGATTTACGGCTACGTCTGGCTGAGCCTCGAACAGGCGCGTCAGCTGGAGCGTATGACTGATTTAGTGCGTCTGGCGCTGCGTAAATAGTTTTCTCAGGCAAGGACTTAATGTGAATCACCCTTTCTTTGCGCTAAGATAAGCGCCAGTCCGAATTTAGCGGTGAGAATTGCAACCCTGGCGGCCAAGCCGCTAAGCTAAACGTTATGACTATTCCGCCTGCCGACGCAGGCCTCAAGAAAGGTGCCAACATGGAAAATGCCAAGCAATCATTTCAGGACGTACTGGAGTTTGTGCGTATGTTCCGTCGTAAAAACAAACTGCAGCGCGAAATCGTGGATAACGAGAAGAAAGTCCGTGATAACCAGAAACGTGTGCTGCTGCTGGACAACCTGAGTGAATACATCAAACCCGGCATGAGCATCGAGGCGGTGCAGGAAATTATCGCCAGCATGCGTGTGGACTATGAAGACCGCGTTGATGAGTACATCATCAAAAACGCTGACCTCTCCAAAGAGCGTCGCGAGCTGTCGAAGAAGTTGAAAGCGATGGGCGAGCCAAAAGCGCAATAAATCGTCTGGTCGCCATTTATGGCGATTTGGCCCGCACTAATGGGCAATTCATATGAAATAGCGCGACGAATCGCGCTGTTTTTTTTATTCCGCCGCTAACTCCCACCATAGCTTATCCAGCGCGTAGTAGCGGTCGCGTTCCGATTCAGGCTGATTCAAGTCGCGTTTCCACGGCTTCGCCAGAATAAAGTGCAGGTTCTTCACTTCATCTTCACGCCACATCTTACTGTGCTGGAACGGCAACGTTTTCAGCGCATTGTATTTGTACGAAAGCGGCAGCCAGCGATCCTCGAACACTTCATTAAGCAAATCCTGCTCGGAGAAGGGATAGCGGCGCAAATCGGTAATGCCCGCCACTTTTTCCTGCAGCCACGCAAACACCGCCAAATCCGGCTTCAGCACCAAAAAACCGCCGTTCAGATAGCAATCGAGCGTGGACGGTGCCGGTTCGCCGCGATCCTGCCAGGTATAGTGACAATTCTCTGGCTGCCAGCTGGCGGGATAACTGGCGATCTTATTGGGGTTGCAGCGACAGGCGTGGCACGCTGCCAGCGCATGCTTGCCCAGATCGAGCGTAAACAGCTCATCCATGTTGCGCAGCACCAACATATCGGCATCGAGAAATACCACGCGCTCACAATCAACCAGCTCCCACGCGCGCAGCTTGCTCCACACTTCACCGAACTGCGCCGAGGCGTAATGCTGCTCCAGTTCGGCTTTTGGCGTCAGCGGATCCACCGGATGGATCACACAGCCCAGCGCCTGCAACGCCTCACGCGTCTCCAGATCGATGGCGTCGGTGACCATGACAATCAGCGGCCAGCGGGTTTCGCTGCGCTTCAGCGAGCGGTGCAGCGCCTTCACGCCAATGAAATAGTCCGGCTGCGTTAACAGCGTTACCCATGCAAACATGGTTTCTCCCCTTCAAACTTAATCAAACAAAGCAGTGACATAGTCATTGCTAAAACGGCGTTGTGGATCGAGCTGGTCGCGCACCGCGCGGAAAGCGTCCCACTGCGGATAGATATCGCGCCACTGATAGCGCTGCGGATCGTAATATTTGCCCCAGTGCGGACGTCCGCCTTCGGCCGCCAGCAGCTTCTCGACTTCAGTGAGAAAATGCAGGCCATCCTGCGACAGCGAACCGTCATCAGCGTAATAGACCACAAAGCCAAAGAAGCAGGTGGCGTGCTGATACGCCGGGCTGAGCCAGCCTTCAGACGCGCCGGTACAGCGCAGAATGATCGGATAGTGCATGTGCGGATGATTCTCGGCATACCACGCTTTGATCTTGCTGATAATCTGCGGCGTTTTCTCCAGCGGCACGCCGATCTCGACGTTGATCTGCGGCACGGCAATGCCGCGACAAAATAGCTGATAGATATCGCCGCTGATGTCGGTGAAATCGCGGAAGCGCGTCACGGTGCGGAACTGTTTGCCGCCTTTGCCGTGAATCTGCGTATCGCGATGCATCTGCGCCAGCGTCTGGTCGATGGTGTCATTCAGGCTGCTGTCGGTGTCATCGCCATGCTCAATCACCTCGCGCTGATTGGCGTGCCATGCCTGCGAATCTTCAGCGCTGGCTTCGTGCGCGTTCCACACGTGCATCAGGTTGTCATCGACAAACCACCAGGCTTTGCTCATCTCATACTGCTGGTTCCATTCGATCAGATCGTTCTCCAGCGTATCGGCGGAGACGGCGAATTTGTGGCAGGTAAACAGGCGGAAAGGGCGGGTGCGCAGCGTCACGGCCGTCACAATGCCCAGGGTGCCGAGCGAAACCTGTGCGGCAGCGAAATCGGGCTCACCGCGCACAAATTCACGCACGCTGCCGTCAGCCAACACTATGCGGATGCGCAGCGCTTCATCGGCGATGGAGCTTTGTGCTAAACCCTGGCCGTGCGTGCCGGTGGCCATTGCGCCCGCCAGCGTCTGCACCGCAATCACGCCCGGCGACGAGGCCAGCATGCGATCCATCTCGGTTAGGGTGCTGTAAACCTGCTCCAGCGGCGTACCGGCGGCAAAGGTGACGCTCTCTTCGTCTTGGGCGATCACGCCGTTGAACGCGCTGAGATCCAGCAGCAAATCCTGCTCATCAACGCCCAGCATGCGGCCCGGCGACAAGCGGTTGCCCAGCACGCGCACTTTACCGCTGGCGGTGCGCAGCAGTTGTTGCAACTCCGCTTCAGTTTGCGGCTGATGTAGCTGACTACGCTGACCAACCACCGAGTTTTGCGCCCAGTTCCACAGTGCGCTGTCCCGATCGGTATTCTGCGTATGGCGTAAGGGATAAAGGTGGGGATCTTTGTTCACTACGGCGTTCCTTAGTCTGTGGTCTGTGACGGTCCCAAATTTAAAAGCGTAGACCATCAGCGCGCAGCCGCAGCCTACGGGGCTTTGCGCACATAACGCAGCGTGGCGGTGACGGCTAACTGGCGGTTGCGACGGATGCTGTCTTCCTCGCTATCGTTCGGCGTGAACAGCGTGTGAAAGGTGTAGCGATTGGAGACGTGATGCACACAAATGCTGCTCAGCAAGCGGTGCACATCCACGGTATCCAGCCCAGCAATAAACAGCCCTTGCTGCTGGCCGCGCGTCAGAATGTCATCCAGCACATCGAGTGCACTTTTGTTCAGCGCCTTGATGCGTTCGGATTGCATGATGTAGCGCCCGCGCAGCAGGTTTTCGGTACACACCAGCCGCATAAAATCCGGATGCGAGACGTGGTAATCAAAGCTGGCTTCCACCAGTTTTGTCATCGCCAGTTCCGGTGCCATCTCGGCGAGATTAAGGCCGGTTTCATGCTGGCGAATCGCCTGATACACCTGCTCCAGCACCTCAATATAGAGCTGCTCTTTATTGCCAAAGTGATACACCACCATGCGTTTAGTGGTTTGCGCGTGCTCAGCGATCTGCTCCAGCCGCGCGCCCTGCATACCGAACTCGGCGAACATTTTCAGCGCACCAGCAAGGATGCGTTTCTTGAGCCCTTCAGGGTCATTTTTTCGTTTAGGTGTGGTGTCCGACATAGCGCTCAGTAACAAGTCCATCAAAAGGGGGAGGATAGCACAGCCATTTCTCGCGTGTGGCGATGCGAGCGGCGCCGCGGCTTTATGCTTTTCAGGAATAGCATTCCTGAATAAATCATAATGCAGGAATAAGCAACTGCGTATACTGCGGTCATCTGTCGTTACGACAGCTAATTTTGACTCGCGCAATTATAACGATTAGGAAGCACTTTATGCACACACGTCTGTCATCAGTAAAAAATAAATTCCTGTTAACAGCTGGCGCCTTGCTGCTGGCCAGCGCGGCGTTGTCGCCGCTGTCCATTGCGCACGCGGCGGATAAAACCTCGGTAAAAGTCGGTATTATGAGCGGCGAAGATGAAGACGTCTGGCGCGAAGTGATCAAGCAGGCGGCGGCGAAAGGCTTAACGGTGAAAACCGTGATATTCAACGATTACAACCAGCCGAACGAAGCGCTGCAAAACGGCGAAGTAGATGCCAACGCCTTCCAGCATCAGCCGTTCCTCAATAACCAAATCAAGGTCAATCACTACGACATCGTACGCGTCGGCGATACCGCCGTGTGGCCGATTGGTCTCTACTCGAAGAAAGTCAAAAGCGCCAAAGCGCTGAAAGAGGGCGCGGTCATTGGCGTGCCAAACGATCCCTCTAACGAAGCGCGCGGTCTGGTGCTGCTTGAGCAACAAGGCCTGATCAAACTGAAGCCGGGCGTCGGCATCGCGGCCACCACCGCGGATATCACCGCCAATCCGCATCACCTGAAAATCAAAGAGCTGGATTCCGGCATCATCGGCCGCTCCGTTCCTGACCTGGATGCCGCCGTCGTCAACACCGATTGGGCGTTGAAAAGTGGCCTGACCGCCGCAGACCGCATTGCGCAAGAGCCGGTAAAAGATAACCCGTACAACAACTTTATTGCGGTGAAGAAAGAGAACGTCAGCGCGCCGTGGGTGAAAACGCTGGTGGCTTCTTATCAGAACGATGCCGTGAAGACCGTGTTTGACAAGGTCTACAAAGGCACGGGCGAAACGGCCTGGTAAGGAACGATAAAGATGACGTTATTCTCAGCAGCCGAAACGCCCTTTACCGCCGTGAAACGCGGCGTGGCGGAAAGTGCCCATGACGAGGCGCAGGTGAAGTTTCGCGATAGCGGCAGCGTGGTGCGCCTGCAAGGCGTGTCACGTCGCTTTGGACAAACCCAGGCGCTGCGCGATATCTCGTTGACGGTGCAGAAAGGCGAAATCCTTGGCCTGATTGGGCGCAGCGGCGCGGGGAAATCCACGCTGATCCGCTGTCTCAACGGGCTGGAACAACCTGATGAAGGCGTCATTGAAATCGAAGGCCGTAACATCACCGGCCTGTCGGAAAAACAGCTGCAAACGGTGCGCAGCCGCGTTGGCATGGTGTTCCAGCACTTCAATCTGTTATCAGCAAAAACGGTGGCGCAGAACGTCGCGCTGCCGCTGAAAATCGCCGGCATGGATAAAGCGCAACGCCAGCAGCGCGTGGCGGAACTGCTGGCGCTGGTGGGATTGGCGGACAAAGCACAAAGCTATCCGGCAGCGTTATCCGGCGGTCAAAAACAGCGGGTTGGCATTGCCCGCGCGCTGGCGGCCAGCCCGGCGCTGCTGCTGTGCGACGAAGCCACCTCGGCGCTCGATCCGGAAACCACGCGCTCAATTCTGGCGCTGCTCAAATCCCTGAATCAAAAACTCGGCATCACCATTTTGCTGATTACCCATGAGATGGAAGTGATCAAATCCGTGGCGCATCGCGTGGCGGTGATTGATGCCGGTGAAATCATTGAACAAGGTCCGGTTTGGCAGGTGTTTGCGCATCCCAACTCGCAATTGACGCGCACGCTGCTGCGCGGTTTGCTACCGCAGCTGCCGGAAAATATTGCTGCGCGCCTCAGCGATGACAAGCAAGGCGACGCCATCTACAGCGTGCATTTTGCCGGTGACGATGCGCAGGGCGATCTGCTCACCCGCTTTGCCAGCGCGCTGCCGGGCAAGTTCCGCCTGCTGCAGGGCGGCATCGATCACATCCAGCACTACGCGGTGGTGCGTTTCTTTATTGCGCTCCCGGCAGCCAACGCGGCCGACGAGCAATATATTCTCAGCTGGCTGCACGCGCAGCAGGCGCAAGTGGAGTTAGTGGGTTATGTCGCCAGTCATGATTGATCTTTTACTCAATGCGTTAGGCGAAACGGTTTTAATGACGGTGATTTCCGGCCTGTTTTCGCTGGTGGCCGGCTTGCCGCTCGGCCTGATTCTGGTGATGACCAGCCCCGGCGGCATCGCCGAACATCGCGGCGTGAATCGCGTGCTGGGCCTGATCATCAACAGCTTCCGCTCGCTGCCGTTCATTATTCTGCTGGTGGCGTTGATTCCCTTTACCCGTTTTCTGGTCGGCACCCCGCTCGGCACCTGGGCCGCGATTGTACCGCTGTCGATCACCGCCACGCCGTACTTCGCGCGCGTTGCGGAAGTGTCGCTGCGTGATGTCGATCGCGGCCTGATTGATGCGGTGCGCGCCATGGGCGCCAGCAAGCTGCGCATTGTCTGGGACGTGCTGATCCCGGAAGCGCTGCCCGGCATTTTGTCGGGATTTGTGGTTACGCTGGTGGCGCTAATTGGTGCTTCGGCCATGGCCGGCGCGATTGGCGCAGGCGGACTGGGCGATCTGGCGATCCGTTATGGCTATCAGCGCTTTGAAACCTCAGTGATGATCGCGGTGATCGCGGTGCTGATTGTGCTGGTGTGCGGCATTCAGTGGCTCGGCGACCGGTTAGTGCAGCGTATTGATAAGCGCCATTGATTATCACTGTTGCGCGATAAATCGCGCCGCTACGAATATCTGCATCTAAGGTAGCGGCGCAATCTATTGCGCATTGTTTTGCCAAAGGAGAATGCTCATGTCGCTGAATCCACTTCAGCTCACGCTCGAAAACAGCCTCGAACAACACAGCGCTGCTTATCTCAAGGTATCGCAGGCGATATTCCAAAATCCCGAAACCGGCAATAACGAATATTTCGCCAGCGAGCAACTCACGCAACTACTCAGCGCTGAGGGCTTTGCGGTCACGCGCAACGTCGCCGGACATGAAACGGCGTTCTACGCGGTAAAGGCCAGCGACAAACCGGGCCCCACCATCGCTTTTCTCGCGGAATATGACGCGCTGATCGGCATCGGTCACGCCTGCGGTCATAACCTGATTGGCACCACCAGCGTGGCGGCGGCCATCACGCTATCGCAGGTACTGGATCAAACCGGTGGACGCGTGGTGGTGTTAGGCACGCCAGCGGAAGAGGGCGGATTAGCCGGACCGGGCGGACCCAAAGGCAACGTGAAAAAGCGCTTTGTCGAAGCCGGCTACCTCAAAGATGTCGACGTGGCGCTGATGGTGCATCCTTCGGGCAAAACCCGCCTGACTGAATCCACGCTCGCCAATAATCATCTCTATTTCCACTTCTACGGCAAGCCGTCGCACGCCGCCAGCGCGCCGCATGAAGGGATCAACGCACTGGATGCGCTGGTGCTGCTCTACAACGGCATCAGCGTGTTGCGTCAGCAACTGCCGGATGGCGTGCGCGTGCACGGCATTATCACCAACGGCGGCCAGGCCCCGAACGTGATCCCGGAATACGCCTCCGCGCATTACTACATCCGCGCGGACAGCCGCGAAGTGGTGGAATCCCTTGAGCCGCGTCTGCGTGCCATTGCTGAAGGCGTGGCGCTGGCGACCGGCGCGCGCGTCGAGATTGACCATCAGATTGGCCCGCGCGATTTCAAACTCAACTCAGCGCTGGATGCCTTGCTGCTGGAAGAGTTCACCGCGGCAGGCGAACAGGTTGATCTCTCGCCGCAGAAAAACAAAGTCTCCACCGATGCTGGCGACATCAGCCACGCGGTGCCGACGGCGCATCCGTGGCTGAAAATCGGCCATGACGATCTGATTTTCCATACCGTGCCATTCCGTGAAGCGGCCAACTCTGAGCGCGGTTATCAGGCGCTGCTGATTGGCGCGCGCGTGCTGGCTCGCACCGGCTTACGTCTGCTGACCGATGCGGACGCCTTAAACCATGTCAAAGCGGATTTCGCGCGACAACCATAAAGGAGAGTGTTGTGTCGCAAACCTATCGCAGAAAACTTAAAACGCTGGTCGGCGCCAGCAGTGTGATTTCCGCCGCCAATGACAGCCAGACCGGCGTGGGCATCACGCGCGCCATCGAACTGGCGAAAATTGCCGAGCGCGAAAAAATCACCGGCCTGTTCACCGCCGATTTGCTGCAGGCCGATGCGGCCGGATTAGCGGGCACCACCGGCACGCAAGATCCGCTGATTGCGCTTGCGGCATTGAGCCAGGTCACTTCGCACATCGGTTTAATCGCTACCGTCAGCACTAGCTGGCTGCATCCGTATAATCTGGCGCGTCAGGTCGGCACGCTCGATCACATCAGCGGCGGCCGCGCGGGCTGGAACGCGGTAACTTCCTCGGTTGGCGAGGAGAACTTCGGTGAGAGCCAGCTGCCGCCACCGCAGGAGCGCTACGCGCGCGCCACTGAATTTATTGAAGTGATGAACGCGCTGTATGACGCCAACGAACGCGCGGCAGTGCAGCGCACCGCCAGCGGCGGTATTCGTCTCGACCACAGCAAACTGCATCCGATTCACTATCGCGGCGACTATTTTCAGGTGGCGGGACCGCTTAACGTGCCGCCGCCGCCACAGCGCCGTCCGGTACAGTTCCAGGCGGGCCAATCCGACGCGGGCGTCACGCTCGGCGCACGTTATGCCGAGGTGATTTACACCTCGCAGCCCACGTTTGATGCCGCGCAAACCTTCGTGGCTGATGTGCAGCAGCGGGCGCGTCGTTTTGGCCGCGAACATCATCCGCCGCTAATCATGAATTCGTTCCACGCCATCATTGGCGACAGCGACGCCGATGTGGCGCGCCGTCTGCGCGATAAGCATGAACGCATCAACTATGAACAGGGCAGATTACGCGTGGCCGATATGCTGGGCGGCGAGGTGGATCTGCGCGATGTGCCGCTCGACCAACCGCTGCCCGCCGCGTTAATTCCCGAACTGGCGCAGGTGCATCGTCGTCAGGGGCGCGCCGCCATTTTCCGTGGCTATGCGCTGGAAGGATTAACCCTGCGCGAGCTGATCATCAAAGCCGAAGAGACCGGCCACTGGTTTGTTGCCGGTACGCCAGAAACCCTGGCCGATGCCATCGAACAGCGCTACCGCGCCGGCGTGCTGGATGTGATTTCGCTGCATGGACTCGGCCAGCCCGATCAGCAGGATTTGCTGCTCAACGGCCTGCTGCCAGAACTGCGTCGCCGCCAGCTGATCGATAACGATTATGTCGGCAACGATTTCCGCAGCAGTCTGGAGCTGGCTCCGCTGCCAAACGCTATCGATTAACCTAAACCAGGTGCGCGCTTATGCGCACATGGTTGGCGGTCACCATACGAAGCGCTTATTCAAGTTAAAGCTCAGTCACTGCAAGCAAGGTTATCCGCCGCGCAACATAGTCGAGGACAGTTTTTCGCTGCGCTTCTGGCATGTGACTTTCAGTGTAGGTATCAATAATCAGCTGATGGTTACTGATAATTTCGCTTAGCCATTTTTTGGCCAAAGCGGGATGAATATCCATACCTTGCGCGAGCAGAATAAAATCCGCTCCCAGATATTCCCCGTAAATGGAGTTAATTCCCGGAGCGCTTTCCGCATCATTTTCTTCCCGCTCCAGAAGTGGCAACGCTAAATATTCTTTAAACGCCGCAGGGTAGGGAACGACGCTGATAAAGTCATAGACTGGAGCCAAATAAGGCGCTCCTTTTTCAGGAAGGATGATGCCGATATTGCGCAGATGAAAATCATTATTGCCTAATACATAGGCATAGATGATGCGTAAAAAGAGATCTCGCTTACTCTTTAAGCTGCTACTTACCGAATGATTGAGAAATTTAGCGGCTTTCTCGTAACTCGTGGCCTTTTTATTGTCTACATAGCCATATTTATCGCCGAGGCCCATCGCGCCATCCAACTGCTCCTGATGCAATCTGCCTTTATCAGTCCCTATCCGGTCATATCTCTTGATGACAAAAGCGAGTTCATCTGGCCGGTTATCATCATGCTTAAACTGCATAAGTCCAAAGGATGGAACGTCAAATTTCAGGCGTTGCATCAGACACATCGTTGCATGCTCATTTTCTGCCAGGTGCGGGTACTCCTCTGGTGAGGGTTTTAGAATATAGGTACCGTCGTTGCTGACCACATGCAACTCTCCTGCTTCCAGGCGGAGAGAGAGCTTGGGTTGATAGCCTGAAATGCTCATCCCTTTCTGGCGCTCAGGGAGTTCCTGAATAAACTGGCTACGGGTGAACGGCAAGCTCAGGGACACTTGCAAACTACCCAGTAAATGTTTAATGCCTTGTGTCGAATAGCCCGTATTCAACTCGGATTCTTTCAGCAGGTTTAAATTTATCAGGCAGCGTTCTGGGTTCATTGAGTTATCTCTTTAAGTACGACGGCACCAAGCAAGTCGTCACCATTCTGCATCAGTAAACCGAACAGATCTTTGTCGTCAATTTTCTGAATTTCAGAATATCGTTTACGCAACCATCCTTCTGGTGCTAATCCCTTGAAGAATGGATGAAGCTCTTCACTAAAGTAAGGCTCCGACCTCACTGGCATGCTAAGAGATATTGCTGGCCCGCGATAATTGGGCTGATAGCAGAAAGCAAAACCTCTTTCTACTTCACTCAATGTTCCTACAGGATGGTGGTATAGCCACACCGCTATTTTTCGAGCCATACTTTTATTCCGAGCTCTTTAAGCAATGCATGGAGATTAATTGCCTTTGCCGATGATGGTTTGGCAATCATTCGTTTAAACGTCGAGATTGAAACGCCAATTTGCAAAGCCATCTCTTCATAAGTGATATTTTGTTGCTTGAGTTCACGCGTCATGATCTGCGGCAAAAGCGAAAATTCCAGAGCGTTGAGAGCGCGTATGTCGTTCGGAGCACATTGAGTTGAAGATTGAATGTTCAACGCCCACTCTTCCAACACGCACTGTCGATCTGATTCAGAGAGCTTGTTAAGTTCAGATTTGATGTCATCTAGGTTCATTTTTGACACTGCTGCGCCTTTGCTAGCCTGCATTTTACGATATGACTCAACTATAAAGCCTTAAGGTTCATTTTTGAACCTATTAACTATTTTATCGCCAAATCCATGCAGTGACGTTAGAGATGAGATTGAAAAGTGTCATTAATGACACTTGATAAAGCTGCGGAATTGAGTGAGCGGAGATTTGGATATATACAGGAAAGCAAGAAGCCCGCTTAGTTTCCTAAGCGGGCTTCTTTGAATTTGGCTCCTCTGACTGGACTCGAACCAGTGACATACGGATTAACAGTCCGCCGTTCTACCGACTGAACTACAGAGGAATCGTGTGAACGAGGCGCATATTAGCGATGCCGATCCCCGTTGTCAAAGCCCGACTGCACACTTTTGGTTTAAGTGCGCGTAAAAGCAGCGGAATGCTGCTTTTCTACCTTGAATGATCAGATTCTAAACTGCCAGCAAGATCTCACTTTAAACGCAATTCCTTTGAGATGTTAGATGCATGTCAAAGTTTTGTTATTTGCCGATTTTAAAACAATCATTTCAGTGCTTTTATGATGAAAGTTTCAAATGCAAGTTAGATGAAATAAATGAACTGCTAATCATCACCGGCGAAATGAGTTGTGTCATCTGAAACGGCATTTCGAAAATAACTGGCTGATTAGTAGCAAGTTACACAGAAAAGATGCAGTAAACCGATAGCGTTAGACCAGAAGCCTTACCTCTACAACCACAAAAAAAACGCCAGCGACGTTGGGTGAATGTAAAAGATATTTTTCATTCGCGGTCTCAGCCAACCTGAGCATGTTAACGAATAAGAAGGGTTACCCATGAAATTCAAAAAAGCGTTATTAACTTCCCTGTTAGTTTGCATGTTACCTGCCGCCGTGATGGCAAAAGATCTTCAGGTAGGCGTTTCTATGGCGCTGTTTGATGACAACTTCCTCACTATTCTGCGCAACGCAATGCAGAAAGAGATGCAAAAAGACAACATCAAAGGCCAGGTTGAAGACGCCAAAGGCGACGTGGCACAGCAGCTGCAGCAGGTGCAGAACTTCATTGGTCAGGGCGTTGACGCCATCATCGTTAACCCCGTGGATACCAACGCGGTGAAACCGCTGGTGGATGCCGCAGCGAAAGCCGGCGTGCCGCTGGTGTTCGTCAACCGTAAACCGGCAGGCGAGTTGAAAGACAAAATGGCGTTTGTCGGTTCGGATTCTGAACTGGCGGGCCGTCTGCAGATGGAAGCGCTGGCTAAAAAGATGAACGGCAAAGGCAACGTGGCGATTCTGCTGGGTGACCTGGCTAACGAATCCACCCGTGAACGCACCAAAGGTGTGGAAGCGGTGGTCGCCAAATATCCGGGCATTAAAGTTGTGCAGAAACAGACCGCCAAATTCACCCGTAATGATGCGGTGGACGTGGTGAGTAACTGGCTGACCGCGGGCGATGACATTCAGGCGATTGCCTCTAACAACGATGAAATGGCAATCGGTGCGCTGCAGGCGCTGGGTAAAAACCCGAATCACATCCTGGTAGCGGGTGTGGATGGGACGCCGGACGCACTGCAGATGATCAAGAACGACAAAATGGTCGCCACGGTCTTCCAGGATGCGAAAGGTCAGGGCGAAGGCGCGGTACAAACGGCGGTCAAGCTGATTAATGGCGAGAAAGTGCAGAAAGTGGTCGATATCCCGTTCCAGCTGATTACCAAAGATAACTACGAAAAATTCGCCAGTCAGAATCAGAAATAAACCGTAACCGACTTAGCCGTACGGAGGTGATGTATGACCGCTTTTGCGCTTGAAGCCGAAGGCATCAGCAAGTTCTTCCCCGGAGTGAAGGCACTCGACAATGTCTCACTGCGTATTAAACCGGGGTCGGTACATGCCCTGATGGGTGAAAATGGCGCGGGCAAATCCACTTTAATGAAATGCCTTATCGGGATGTATCGTCCCGATAAGGGCACCATTCGCATTAAAGGGGAGCCGGTGCAGTTTCAGGACACCATGGATGCGCTGCGTTCCGGCATCTCCATGATTCACCAGGAACTCAATCTGGTGCCTTACATGACCGTGGCCGAGAATATCTGGCTCGGCCGCGAACCGATGAAGTACGGCTTTGTTGACCACGGTAAGCTGAACAAACAGACGCAGGAACTGCTGAACAAACTCAATATCCGTTTGAAAGCCGATCGTCTGGTCGGCGAGTTGAGTATTGCGTCGCAGCAGATGGTGGAAATCGCCAAAGCGGTGTCATGGAATTCGGACATCGTGATTATGGATGAACCGACCTCGGCACTGACGGAAACCGAAGTGGCGCACCTGTTCACCATCATCCGCGACCTGCGTGAGCAGGGCAAAGCCATCATCTATATCAGCCATAAGATGGATGAGATTTTCACCATTACCGATGAGATCAGTATTTTCCGTGACGGATCGTGGGTCGGCAGCAACAGCACCAGCGAATACACGCGTCAGTCACTGATTACGCAAATGGTGGGCCGTGAATTAACCCAGCTGTTCCCGAAATTTAACGGTGAAATCGGTGGGGATGTGCTGACGGTGCGCAATCTCACCTGCAAAGATCGCTTCACCGACATCAACTTCACGGTGCGCAAGGGCGAAATCCTCGGCGTAGCGGGATTGGTGGGTGCCGGACGCAGCGAAGTGATGGAAAGCCTGTTCGGCATGGAGAGTTTCGACAGCGGTGAAATCCTGATTGATGGCGTGCCGGTCAAGATCGATTCGCCGTCAACGGCGATTGAGAAGGGCATGGCGTTCCTGACCGAAGACCGTAAAAAGTCGGGGCTGTTTCTGGTGTTGTCGGTGATGGAGAACATGAGCATCGTCAACATGCCGGATTACACCCATAAAAGCGGTTTTGTCAGCCACATCAAAATGGCGCAGGACTGCATGGATCAGATTCGCAAGCTGAACATTAAAACCCCCACCATGGATCAGATCATCAATAACCTCAGCGGCGGTAACCAGCAGAAGGTGCTGATTGCCCGCTGGCTGCTGGCGCAACCGAAGATCCTGATTCTTGACGAACCCACGCGCGGTATCGACGTGGGGGCAAAAGCAGAGATTTATCGCTTGATCAGTGAACTGGCGAATCGCGGCGTGGCCATCATTATGGTGTCGTCCGAACTGCCAGAAATTCTCGGCATGAGCGACCGCGTGATGGTTATGCACGGCGGACGTATAACCGGCATCCTCGATAAAGAAGAGGCCAATCAGGAATCCATTTTGTCGTTGGCATCCGAGTGAGGCGTGAGACACCTATGAGTAACGTAAAAATTACGGCCCCGCAGGCCGCAGAACAGAGTTCTTTCTTTGGCAACCTGCGTCACAAGCTGCCAAAAGACACCGGGATTTTTGTCGTGATGGTGGGCATTGCCCTGATTTTTGAAATTGCCGGTTGGTATGTACGTGACCAATCTTTCCTGATGAACACCAACCGCCTGGTGCTGATTATTCTGCAGGTGGCGATCATCGGCATCATCGCGGTGGGCGTGACCCAGGTCATCATCACCACCGGTATTGACCTGTCATCCGGTTCGGTTATCGCCCTCACCGCGGTGGTAGCGGCCAGTCTGGCGCAAACTTCAGACAGCCTGTCGCCGATGTATCCCTCGCTGGTAAACCTGCCTGCGGTGATTCCCATCGTCGCCGGGATTGGCGTAGGGCTGCTGTGCGGCGTAATGAACGGCGTGCTGATCACCAAAACCGGTATTCCGCCGTTCATCGCCACGCTTGGCATGATGGTGTCGGCACGCGGTCTGGCGCAGTACTACACGCAGGGTAACCCGATTAGCTTCCTGTCAGATGGCTTCACCTCCATCGGCCAGGGCGCGATGCCGGTAATCATCTTCCTGGTGGTGGCGTTCCTGTTCCATATCGCACTGAAACACACCCGCTACGGCAAATATGTCTACGCGATTGGCGGCAACATGACCTCCGCCAAAGTGTCCGGTATCAACGTTAATAAGTACCTGATCATTGTCTACACCATCGCCGGTGCGCTCTCTGGCCTGGCGGGTGTGGTGCTGGCGGCGCGCGTCAGTAGCGGCCAGTCCAGCATGGGGATGGCGTACGAACTGGATGCCATCGCCGCTGCGGTTATCGGCGGCAGCAGCCTGATGGGCGGCGTCGGTCGCATCACCGGTACGCTGATTGGTGCAGTGATCCTTGGCCTGATCAAGAGCGGCTTCACCTTTGTCGGTGTCGATGCCTACGTGCAGGACATCATCAAAGGCATCATCATCGTCGCAGCGGTTTCTATTGATATGCATCGCAACCGTAAAAAACGCTAATACGCTTCATACTTCACGCTGTAGCGGCGTTGGCTGCGAAAATTCCCCCCGGTCACATAGTGAACTATGCTCCCGGGGCTGAATTTTCTTGCCGCCTTGCTACAGCGCGAATTATTTTGCGTAGTGACATTGTGCACGGTCGGTTCCCTCTCCCGCGCGCGGGAGAGGGTTAGGGTGAGGGACAACGCTGCACCGCCCCCCACATAAGTTTTCCAACTGGCTAGCCCCATACTCCCTGTTCGTTTTTGTTCCATTCCCGCCGTTTCTGTTCACTTTCTGTGTTTTCTGCACCAAACCAGCTCATCCGGTCATCACTTTTTTGCACGCCTGACTCGCATTTTCTGCCCCACGGCGGTGCATGTTGTTCAACGCTTACGCAAATCACGTCATCGCCCACGCTTATTAACTCCTTCGAGGTAATCACAAACGCTTATTTTCCGTACCGTTAGGAAAAATCTGGCAACGCAATTTTGCATCGCGAACAAACCTGGCCTGCATATTGCAACTTCATTCCCACAAGCCAGCAGGCTGAAACACCCAACTGGGTATTCGGGGATTGACGGAGGCAACATGAATTTAAGACGACTCAAATATTTTGTAAAAATCGTCGATATCGGCAGCCTGACTCAGGCAGCAGAAGTGCTGCACATCGCGCAGCCTGCGCTTAGCCAGCAGGTGGCGACGCTGGAAAATGAACTCGATCAGCAATTGCTGATCCGCACCAAGCGCGGCGTAACGCCCACTGAAGCCGGAAAAATTTTGTATGCCCACGCTCGCACCATTCTGCGCCAGTGTGAACAGGCGCAAACGGCGGTGATCAACGCCGGCCAGGCACTGAACGGCCAGGTTTCGATTGGTTTAGCGCCGGGCACCGCCGCATCTTCGCTCACCATGCCGCTGCTGCACACGGTGCGTGAGCAGTTCCCGGATGTGCTGGTGTATCTGCATGAAAACAGCGGCACCTCGCTCAATGAAAAAGTGATGAACGGCCAGCTGGATATGGCAGTGCTGTACGACCGTGCGCCAACGGCGGGCATCAACAGCATTCCCTTAATGAAAGAAGAGCTCTATCTGGTGGGCGCAACGGCGTGCCCGGGTGCGACGGTCGATCTGGCCGATGTGGCGCAGATGAGCCTGTTCCTGCCGCGCGATTACAGTGCGGTGCGTAAACGTGTCGATGAAGCGTTCTCGCTGCGCCGTCTGAGCGCGCGCATCATTGGCGAAATTGAATCCATTTCGACGCTGACGGCGGCGGTGTCCAGCGGCATGGGCGTGACGGTGCTGCCAGAATCTGCAGCGCGGGCGCTAGTGAGTTCAACCCATGCGTGGATGGCGCGCATTAACAGTCCGTCACTCAATCTGCCGCTGTCGCTGAACATCTCGGCGCGTCTGCCGCTGTCGCCATCGGCGCAGGCCGTGAAGAATATTTTGCTGTCGCTGCTGAATAAGCCAGCGGTAGAGGACCGTGAATTGATGCTGGTGGGATGAGTTAAGCGCACTTTTTCCCTCACCCTAACCCTCTCCCATCAATGGGAGAGGGGACCGATCCCGCCGATATTAGCCAAATAAATCACCTCACCAACCAACCGCTCGATCAACTCCCTCGCCCGCTTGCGGGAGCGGGGACCGATCCCGCCTATATTAGCCAAATAAATCACCTCACCAACCAACCGCTCGATCAGCTCCCTCGACTGCTTGCGGGAGCGGGGACCGATCCAGCGCATATTTAGCCACAATGATCACCTCACCAACCAACCGCTCGATCAGCTCCCTCGCCCGCTTGCGGGTGTACAGTCCGGGGACATGGTAGACAGGTGTTCGGGGACATGGTGAACACTTTTTAACATCCTTTACCCATGGTGATCGACTTTTTCTTCAG
>NZ_QKMJ01000003.1:0-388212 GCF_003208415.1 Pantoea sp. AG1095
TCTGCTCTGGCGTGTAGTTAATCCGAGTTCTTCGTTTCATGGCAACGCCCCCCTTGATTAAGGATAGCGTTGCATCGACCCATTGAACTCACAGCGAAAAGCGGACGTCTCAGCTTTAAAAAGTTGATGTCGATTTTAAATTACAAATGATCCGGCATTAGTTTGGCGCACCGGATCATCAATAATGACTAAATTTTCTATGGTTCTAAAGCACATGTGGTCGATGCAATCAAACCACCCTTTACAGCGGTAAAGGGGAATAAGCAGGAAAATCGTTATAACCTCGCGCGTCCCCGCCAAAGAAGGTGTCGCGGTTAAATGCGGTCAATGGGAATGCATGGCGAATACGCTCTGGCAGGTCGGGGTTTGAAGTGAAAAGGCGACCAAAGGCGATGAGATCAGCGTCACCCTGTTGCAGCATACTTTCTGCATCATCCGGTTTGAAACCGCCTGCCGCAATAATGGTTCCCTGATAAAAAGCACGCAAATCTCGGCTTGCGACCGGTTCGGAATAATGTCCTGACTCCCTGTCATCTGGACCGACGATACGGGGTTCAATAATGTGCAAATAGGCCAGCTCTAACGGGTTCAATTGCTCGACCAGATAGCGGAAAGTCGCCGTGGGATTACTGTCATGCATATCGCCATAGATACCGCTCGGTGAAATACGTAAGGCAACGCGTCCCGGCCCCCACACGGCATTGAGTGTTTCCATTGACTCAAGCAAAAAACGCGCACGGTTTTCAAGGCTGCCACCGTAGTTATCAGTGCGCTGATTGCTGCCATCCAGCAGAAACTGTTCAGGTAAATAGCCATTGGCTGCATGCAACTCGACACCATCAAATCCAGCGGCTTTGGCTCGAAGGGCGGCCTGTCGCAGCTCATCCATAAGACCTTTTATCTCACTCGTTTCTAAAGCACGGGGCTCAGGAAAAAGTTTGCCCTCATACACGCCTTGGGGATTTTTAACCACGCCATAGGTATCTCTGGCGATCAGCGCAGAAGGGGCGATGGGCTGGCGGCCTGCTGACAATTCAGGCAGCGACTGGCGGCCCGGATGCCAAAGCTGAAGTACGATTTGACTGCCACGAGCATGTACCGCCTCGACTAATCGTTGCCAGCCCGACAGTTGTTCATCAGTAAAAATACCCGGAGCATCTTCATAAGCGTTAGCAAAGGGAGACACAGCGGTTGCTTCAGCGATAAGTAGTCCTCCCTGACTTGCACGCTGGCGATAGTATTCAATCATTAATTCGCCCGGGATACCGCCCTTTACGGTTCGCATGCGCGTGGTGGGCGCCATCACCACGCGGTGACTCAGCTGTAATTTTCCAGCAGAAACAGGTAACAGTAACGTCTTCATAATATTCCCCTCGCAATGAGGAAGAGCTCCTGTTCACAGGGAGTTCCTCGTTATGGTCATTATCAAGTTCAGTGGTTTACTTTATCGGTGGTGGCTAGCCATCAGGCCTGTTGCTGAGCCATGGTGTGTACAACCTGGGCCGCGCTTATTCCCTCAAGGGCCAGACCATAACCAATGCCTTCTTCTAACAGTCGTTTCAGGCGTTGAGTCAGTGCAATACGGGTATAACGCGAGGTCAGCGGCGGAAGGGCGGCAATACCGTCAGCAATTTCATGTGCACGAGCAAGGAGGTTGTCTGCGGGAACAATTTCGTTCACGACCCCCCACTCTTTCGCCGTCTGTGCATCAAGCACCTGACGGGTAAGCAGGAAGTAACGACCGCGGATTGAGCCAATGACTTCTGGCCACAAAATGTGAACGCCATCGCCGGGAACAATACCGAATTCGAAATGGGGTTTATCCTGGAAAACCGTCTCTGGAGTTGCCAGTACGATATCGGTCAGCAAGGCATATTCGCTATGAAGCAGCACCGGGCCATTTAACGCGGTGATCATCGGGACTTCGATATCCAGAATGTTGCTGAGCACCTTTTTGCCTTCACGCAGGATTTTATCGAAACCGAGCGGACTGAAGAAATCGAACCCTTCCGGGCTGATGGCGTCCATAAAGGCATCACCTGAGCCGGTGAGGATCACCGCGCGGTTTTCACGGTCTTCGCCGATGGCGTGAAAAAGGGAAACAAACTGTTCGTGGGTGTGGCCATCAAAAACCAGTTTTTCACCGGCTGTGTGGAACTGGACTTCCAGTACGCCATTGGGTTTGCGCGTCAGGCGGGCATTGGCAAAGGCATTACGATAAGAGTCAAACGTTGTCATGGAGGCGATCCTTGTTGTTTCCAGCCCGGAGTGGCTGGCCGTGAAACAACACTATTCCATTCCCATTAAAATGGGATCGCCTCATGATTAGATAACAGCTATTCCCATAAGGAATAGCTGTAGCTATTTTTCCGCCATGATGGTTTCTACAAAGCCGGCGAACTGTCGTGCTTTGGCGCTTGCCAGACGGCCATTAGGGAACACGGCCCACAAATCGATGGATGGCAGCTGCCATGCCGTTAGCACTTTTCTGACCGCGCCGCTTTTAAGTTCCCCTGCAAACATCCAGTCAGAAGCAATGCACAATCCCATATGACTGAGCACGGCAGCGCGCTGACCTTCGGCGGCACTGACTCGAATGCGCCCTCTCAAAGAAATGGGAATAACCGCGTCCTCACGGGTAAATGACCACAGGCTTGGCTGAGGATTATAAAGAACGGCATCATGTTCTGCCAGTTCGGCTGGCGTGCTGGGCTCCCCTTTGCTGGCAAGATAGTCTGGCGTGGCGATAACGGATCGTGGACTTGTCGCCAGTTTACGGGCTACGGCAGTAGAGTCGGGCAGGTTTCCCATCCTTAACGACACGTCAACACCTTCGGCAATCAGGTCAATCACCCGGTCATCAAGAATGACGTCCACATCCAATTCGGGGTGTTCCCCAAGAAAACGTGGAAGCTGAGGAATGACATGCAGCCTCGCGAACGTGGTGGCTGCTGAAATGCGTAATTTTCCGGACAGCCCTTTTCCCGCGCCTCTGGCGGCCAGTTCAGCCTCGTCTGCTTCCTGCAAGGCGAGACGCGCCCGCTCGTAAAATCGCTGGCCTGCCTCGGTTGGTGTCAGGCCATGGGTTGAACGGGTCAACAAACTGGTGTGTAAGCGGGCTTCTAGCTGAGCCACAATTTTCGATACGGCAGGTTGACCGATGTTGAGCTGTCTGGCCGCAGCTGAAAAAGACCCTGTATCCACTACGCGAATAAACGTGGTCATAGCCTGAAAGCGATCCATCTCATTCCCCTGAAGAATAGTTGTTATCCCGGCAGGATAACTACCATTCCCGTGACGTGCCAGCCAATATCTTGCACAGCACCTCGGGAATGGCCCGGCGGTAATTTAAACCAGGAAAGGATCATGATAGATATCTATGCATTTGCTACGCCTAACAGCATCAAAGTGCCGATTGCGCTGGAAGAACTCGGTCTTGATTATATTTTACACGCTGTGAATGTGCGTAAAGGAGAGCAGAAATCGGCTGAATTCATCACCCTTAATCCTAACGGCAAAGTCCCGGTGCTTGTCGATACGGATGCCGGTTCCGGGAAGCGGGTGCTGACCGAATCCGCCGCTATTCTGGTTTATCTTGCCGAAAAGAACGGAAAACTTTTGCCTGCCGCTGGCCTGGAAAGAGCGCGCGTATTTGAGCAGTTATTTTTTCATGCTTCTGGACTGGGGCCTGCTTTTGGTCAGGCCGGATTCTTTCTATGTCAGGCAGCTGGGCCGCAACCGCTGGCAATGCAACGTTTTTCATCAGAAGCCGACCGTACAGTAAAAGTGCTGGATAGCATCCTTGCCGATCATGAGTTTGTCGCTGGAGAGGCATTTTCGATTGCCGATATCGCGCACTTTGGCTGGTTGTGGCGTCGCGAGTTTGCTGGCGTAAGCCTTGAAAACGCACCGAATGTTACACTGTGGTTTGAACAGATGGCGGCACGCCCTGCCGTCAAGCGCGCGATTGAACGCGTTAACGCGCTCGCCTCAGTTTGAGGCGCTGCACTTTAGAATATCTGAGAGATGGTTTTTAACCCTGTTCCGGCGCTCTGTCCCTGAGATCAATAACTGGAGTAAATGATGAAGAAAACATTTCTGATTACCGGTGCCAGTAAGGGCATCGGGCTGGCACTGTCCCATCGGCTTGCCGGTGCGGGGCATCAGGTGGTTGGACTGGCGCGAGGCGCTAACCCACACTTTCCCGGTACCTTAATCAACGCAGATCTGGCAGACGTTGAGCAAACCCGCCAGACCTTTGAATCCTTGAGTCAGCAATTCGTCTTTGACGGGATAGTAAACAACGTCGGGCTGGTAAAGCCACAGCGCCTTGGTGAAATCGATTTAATCCAGTTTGACGATGTGATGCGCGTCAATCTCTTCCCGGCGATACAGGGAACTCAGGCTATTCTGGCTGGAATGAAGGATCGGGGCTGGGGAAGGATCGTCAATATTTCCAGTCTTACCGTGCTGGGCAGCGTTGAGCGGACCGCGTATGCCGCAGCTAAAGCGGCCTTGATTAGTTTCACCCGTAACTGGGCTTTGGAACTCGCTCAGACCGGAATTACCGTGAATGCCGTGGCGCCAGGTCCTACTGAAACCGAACTTTTCAGGGCAAACAATCCGCCAGGAAGTGAGGGTGAGGCGCGCTATCTTGCGGGTGTACCTATGAAACGGTTTGGGCAACCGGTTGAGATCGCTGCAACAATTGCCTTTCTGATGTCGGAGGATGCGGCCTTTATAACAGGACAAACCTTATATGTTGATGGCGGTGCATCGATAGGCAACCTAATTTTTTGATAGGTAAAAATCGAGGCCAGAATCAAATTTTGCCCCTTCAAGTGACTTAATAGCGGCATGCTGTTATGTCCGCTGTTGGCGAGAAGCCGACATGCATACTGCACGATCCACTTTAACCACGAAGCAGGTCATGTGTTTACAGCTCTGAGAGCGATGAGAAGAAAGCAAAGTGTGATGACTCTATACTCACCCATATTTGCCCGACTGAAGACGGAGCGGTAAATATTGCCTATGCATTTTCAGTCGCGCCCACGCGTATGGCATGAGCATCAGATGTCGCTGGATAATACCTGCTCGATAAAAAGCACGAAGCGAAACGCCGTGTCGAGATCGGCGATGTTTAATGCCGGTCACTAAAGATCCTGAACTCATCAGCCGATAAATAGAGATCAGCTTTTGCGGCCCTAAGATGCCTGATAACAGGCTCTGGCAGCTCTGCGATGGAAAACTTGACGTTATCATTATCAGGCACTTTTTTAGCACCTGATGGGTTTTAGCAGCAGAAATAAATGTGTTCAGCATCATCGGCAAACAACGGAATCACCAGCATGAATATCGCGATCAAACCCACACTTTCTGCCGTTTGGTCGACGGATGCACGCGGCATTTGCATTGCCAGCCAGGAAAGCCCTGAAGGCTTATTGCCACTACTTAAAGGCATAACGCTTTGTGAGTGGCTTAGCCTTGCGCTGGTAGAGGAAGATGCAAAAATCGCGATGCAGCTGACAGCGGCATTAGAGTTTAAGACGCCTTTTAATATAGAGGTGCCGATCAAGTGTCTGGATGGAACGATGCGCCATGTGATTGTTTCAGGTCTGCCGGCATGCCAACCAAGTGATTCTCATACACAGTTTAGCGGCTTCGTTTTAGATGTTACCGGACAGCGCAAAGCCCTTCAGGACGCGCTGCGCACGGCGACAGAATATCGTTTGTTGATTGAAAACAGTACTGATCTGATCGCCCACTGTGATGCGGATGGTCGGTACGTTTCGATCTCTCCTTCGTATAGCGAAATGATAGGCTGGTCAGCCGATGAAATGGTGGGCCAGCTGGTGGTGGACTTCCTGCATATCGACGATCAGCAGCCTGCTGCGGCAGTTCTGGCAAATATCTTCAACGGTGCTGAGTTACCAGACGTCGTCGAGGTGCGTAAAAGGCATCGTAACGGTCACTACATTACACTTGGCACTAAGGCCTGCGGCGTAAGCGATCCCTCTAAAGGTAAAAATATCGGAGCAGTGCTGGTTTCGCGTGACATCACCCGTGATAAAGAAAAGATGTTGATGCTTGAGCTGCTCGCGACCCGCGACACCTTAACCGGACTGCCAAACCGAGCCTGGATCAACGACAAAGTACAATCCATGCTTACGCACGTAGAAGATCCTGCGTATACGACTGTCCTGTTTATCGATCTGAATGGATTCAAAGCAGTTAACGATTCGATGGGGCACGCAATAGGGGATATGTTGCTGCAGCAGGTAAGCGAACGGCTACAAAGTTGCATGCGCCAGGGCGACTCGTTAGCACGCCAGGGAGGAGACGAGTTTGTCGTGGCAGCAACGTGCAGTAGTCATGATGCTGCAGCCGCTATTGCACTGCGCCTCATAGACGGCCTGAAAGATCCTTTTGCTATCAATGGCGTAGAAGTAAAGATCGGCGCATCGATTGGCATCAGCCTGGCACGATTTGGGACAAAAACGGTAAAAACCTTATTTGAAAATGCCGATACAGCGATGTATCAGGCTAAAGCACGACGTGATGGGTCATATCAATTTTTCCAACCTGATACGCTGCCAATGTGAGATTAAGCCAGCCCGTTTCACATGCTCTCTTCGGCGCTCAACTTCTTTTCCATTTAGCATGATCTTCAAGTATGTGATGAAGTTGGCCAGAGGAGGGCATGCCGGTCGCCGTTACCACGGTGAGGGCAAAATAGACCAGACTTTCAGTATGATTATGGCGTTTGCTGGTATTACAGGAAGCTGTCGTTTCCTTTTCAATCCAATCTGAGTAATGGTAAGAGCGTAACATAAGTTAAATTTTCTCGAAGTAAGCGTGTTTTTAAAACACGCTTCGTTTTTAAAATAATGTAACTAAAAAAATATAAAATATTTTCCCTAAAATAAAGGTTAATTTAAATTGAGTTATTTACGGAGTTAAATTAATCCAAAGCATTTAAAAATGCCAAATTTAACTTAAGTAATCCGTGATAACTCAAGCAGTTCTTATATTTTCCGTGCGTGATGAATTTGAGTGAAGCCCTTATTAATTTGTCGCGCAGGCAGGGTTAATTTCACTGTCTATAATTCCTCTTCTTCGGCAAAGCATCTTGAACTTTAAGAGAATTATAAATGAAAATATCTACACGTCTGGCTGCGGGTTTCAGTCTGCTCATTATTCTTTTCGTATTGTGCACGGGGATTGCTCTGAACGCATTATGGCAGGCGCGGGATGGGATGGAAGATACGGTCAATAACAAGATGAAGCGCTTTACGCTGGTTCAGGATATGCGGGGAATTGCTCGAGATATGGCCATTGCCGTTCGCAACCTGGCTTTACTGAGCGATCCCGTAGAAATGCAGCCTGAATGGCAAAGATTAATCTCGCAGCAGAAAAATTATATCGAGAAGCGCCGTGAGCTGGTGGATAGCATGAGGATCAATGTTTCCTCTCACGGGAAGGAGGCTCTTGAAAAAGTCGTTGCCTCTGAGAGCGCCGCGATGGAGACGTTAATGATCGCAGGTCAAATGGGACTCGATAACCGTCAGCAAGAAGCAACGGTTTACCTCATGAAAACTGCGCGACCGGCGCAACAGGCATTAATGGGATCGCTGGATGCGCTAACGAACATCGAAATGACACTCAGCAAGGATACGATGGCTGAGAATAGTGCATCGACGACACGTACAGCGTTTATTTTATTAATAATGGCGGCGCTCTCGGTGATTATTTCTGTGGTGACCGGTTATTTAATCGTACGTGTACTGATGCGTCAGCTAGGCGGCGAGCCCGCCCAGGCACAGGCACTGGCGGCAGCCATCGCCGCGGGGAATCTGACAACCTCAATAACCTTGCGCCGTAACGATAAGCACAGCCTACTGGCATCGTTAGATCGTATGCAGGAGAGTCTACGTGGACTGGTATCACAAATTAAAGACTCGGCTGGATCCGTTGCTTTAGCCGCTGATGAGATATCAAAAGGCAACACTGAACTTTCATCGCGTACTGAACAGCAGGCCGCTGCGCTTCAGGAAACGGCCGCGAGTATGGAGCAACTCACGGCAACGGTGAAAAGTAATACTGCAGGTGCACAGCAGACGGCACAAGTTGCACGTGGGACAGCAGAGCTGGCGCGAGCTGGCGAGGCGGATGTGCAGAAAATGTCGGATACGATGAACGAGATTTCTCTCAGCGCGACAAAAGTGAGGGATATTACTTCCGTCATTGAAAGCATTGCCTTCCAGACCAATATTCTTGCACTCAATGCCGCCGTTGAAGCTGCTCGCGCCGGTGAAGAAGGAAGGGGATTTGCCGTGGTTGCCGGTGAAGTCAGAACGTTAGCACAACGAAGTGCGACTGCTGCACGGGATATCAAACAACTCATTGAGCAGGCCGTAGGGCAGGTGGAAAGTGGTGTGAACGTGGCGACTGGAACCGGGCAGAGCATCATGAAAATCGTCAGCATGGTAGGTGAACTCGCGGATGCGATGGACGAGATATCTCTGGCTTCTTCCGAACAAATGCAGGGAATTTCACAGGTCAGCATTGCCGTCAGCCAAATGGATGGCGTAACGCAGAACAATGCTGCATTGGTTGAAGAGTCCTCCTCTGCGTCGCAAGAGCTTTCTGCTCAGGCACATGCTTTACGAGGCATGGTTGAAGCGTTCCAGGTTTAATATTTTCATTCACATTGGGGCTCTTATTTAATCTGGGCCCGCATTGTTTGATTTCTTTTCGTTCGACTCCGTGTGAAAACAGCCTCAGGCAAGCTTACTCTGTGGCTCTTCCTGTTAAGGATGGGTCGCTGAGATGGCGCTAAATACCTTGTCAGTGACGATGGCCGGGTATTACCGAAATATGAACTGCTCAGTGAACAATAATCACGATGCCAACAATGTCCGCTCCTGCCAAAGTGGACGCTGTGCATGACAGCGTCCACTATGAGCGAAAAGTGGGTCTTCGCGTTTAAAGCAGGGTTTATTAACATTGTCGATGAATGGCAATGCAATCAACTCAGGATTGCCTGGGCTTAGCATTCAACCTTTATTTACCCTTTTCAGCAAGCCGCTAAGCTTTTGCACAGCCGATGTGATAATCACAAAAAATACGGGCACAAAGAAGATGGCCAGCAGCGTACCGCTAAGCATCCCGCCGAACACGCCTGTGCCAATCGCATTCTGGGTGCTCTTACTGGCACCGTTTGCCATCATCAGGGGAACCACACCAAGAGTAAAAGCCAGTGACGTCATGATAATTGGCCGCAGGCGTAGTCGGGCTGCTTGCTTCGTTGCCTCAAGCAGCGGCTCACCCTGCGCATAAAGTTGTCGCGCAAACTCTACAATGAGGATGGCGTTTTTGGTTGAAAGTCCGATTAGTGTGATCATACCGACCTTGAAAAAAACATCGTTAGACATACCTGCGAGAAATACCGCCAGTAGAGCGCCAGCCATACCCAGCGGAACGACAAGTATTACTGAAAGCGGTACTGACCAGCTCTCATACAGCGCGGCAAGCACCAGGAAAACAATAAGAACGGATAAGGCGATCAACAGCGGCATTTGAGCCGCTGAGCTACGTTCCTGCAGCGAGGTGCCAGTCCACTCGGCGTAATAGCCTGCTGGAAGAGAAGCGGCAAGTCGGTCCATTTCAGCCATCGCTGCCCCGCTGGAGTAACCAGCAGCGGCGCTGCCAGTGATTTTAATCGCCGGATAGCCCTGATAACGACTGAGCTGCTGCGGCGACTGGGTCCAGTCCGTCGAGATAAAGGCCGACAGCGGCACCATCTCACCCGAGGCATTCCTGACGTAAAGCTTGAGTAAATCTGCCAGCTGCATACGGTAACGGGAGTCCGCCTGCACAATAACCTGTTGTACTCGCCCGTTATCTACGTAGTCATTGACGTAGTTTGAGCCAATCGCGACTGACAGCATCTGATTAATGTCGTCAAAGCTGACGCCCATTGCCTGCGCTTTTTCTCTCTCCACCTCAAGAGTGGCACTTACACCCGCAGGTAAACCCTCAATGTAGACATCACTGACCACGCCACTGTTATTGGCTTTCTCCATTAGCTCTGAGGCTGTCTGCAACAATGCTGCAAAACCACGGCCGGCACGATCTTCGAGGTAGAGGTCAAAACCCGATGAAGTCCCCATATCAGAAATCGCGGGCGGCATCAGGCTCATTACCGTGGCGGCGGGATCGTCATTCATCTTCGTCTGGACAAATTTTGCTTCACCATCAGCGGTTGCGCCTTGCCGTTCGCCCCATTCTTTCAGGGTGGTAAAGGCCATCGCGGTGTTCGGACCGGATCCGGAAAAACCAAAGCCAAAGATGGAGATATTACTGGCAATGCCGGGCCTTTCCATGATCGTTTTTTCAAGCCGATCAACCACATGACGGGTTCTTTCTTGTGTGGCATCTGACGGCAACTGGATCGATGTCATAAAGTAGCCCTGATCGTCTTCAGGGATAAAAGATGAAGGCAGCGCCAGATAGGCAGCAAAAATCACCGCACTCAGCATGGCATAAATCAGCATGACGCGGCCGCCACGGCGCAGCGTGGCGTGCAATGCCCGCTCATAGCTTGTCGTTAGGGCACTGAAGCGGCGGTTAAACACGCCTGCAAAGCCTTTCTTTTCTTCGCCGTGCTGCGCAATCGGCTTCAGCAGGGAAGCACACAGTGCAGGGGCCATCGTCAGCGCAAGAAAAGCCGAGACCAAAATGGACACAGCCATCGAAAGTGTGAATTGCCGATAGATGACGCCAACCGAGCCGGTGGCGAATCCCATGGGAATAAACACGGCGGTAAGCACCAGCGTAATACCGATAATCGCTGGCGTAATCTCGCGCATCGACTCACGTGTTGCTTCTTTTGGCGACAGGCCTTTTTCAACCATCAGGCGCTCAACGCTCTCCACTACCACAATCGCATCGTCAACAATGATGCCGATAGCCAGCACCATGCCAAACATGGTCAGCACATTAATGGAAAATCCGCTCATCAGCATTACGGTAAAAGTGCCGAGCAGCGCCACCGGCGCGACAATTGCCGGAATAAAGGTGTAGCGCAGATTCTGCAGAAATAGCAGCATCACCAGGAATACCAGCACCATGGCTTCAATAAAAGTGTGGATGACTTTCTCAATCGACAGCTTCACAAACGGCGCGGTATCAAACGGCACCGAGAACGCCATGCCCTGCGGCAGCACCGTTGAGAGTTCATTTAGCCGAGAACGCACGCCCTCTGCCGTGCTGACGGCATTGGCACCCGGCATCAGCTGGATCGCTGCGGCAGTAGCCGGATGGCCGTTTTCACGAATCGCGTACGCGTAGCTCTGCAGACCCTGTTCCACGCGCGCCACGTCAGCCAGCCGGACGCGCGAACCGTTACTTAGCGCCTTAAGCGTAATGTTGCGGAACTCTTCCTCAGAACTGAGCTGCCCGCGTACGTTAAGCGGGTAGGTCACAGCTTGTCCGGGCTGCGCCGGTTCATCGCCGATTCTGCCCGGCGAGACCTGGGCGTTCTGCTGGCTTAGCGCGGTGGTAACGTCGCTGACCGAGAGCTTATAGTTAAATAGTTTGACCGGGTCCAGCCATACGCGCATTGCTTTCTCAGCGCCGAACAGCTGTACTTTGCCAACGCCTGGCACGCGACGTAGTTCCTCAGAAACGTTACGCGCAAAATAGTCGCTAAGGTCCTGTTCGCTGAATCGACCCGAGGGCGAGCGCAACCCGACGATCATCAGAAATCCCGCGTTTGCCGCCTCCACGTTCAGACCGTTCTGACGTACGGTCTGAGGCAGCCGGGATTCAACCACCTTGATTTTGTTCTGCACATCAACCTGAGCGAGCTTGATGTCCGTTCCGGGGTTAAAGGTCACTGTAATGCTGGCAGTGCCTGACGTATCACTTGAAGACTCGAAGTAGAGGATGTCGTCAACGCTGGAGATTTCTCTCTCGATCAACGAGATGACCGACTCATTCATCGTTTCTGGCGTGGCGCCGGGATAGGTCACCGTAATGCTGACGCTCGGAGGAGCCACAGCGGGGTACTGCGCCACGGGCAACTGCGGAATGGCAATTATGCCTGCCAGTACAATAAACAGGGCGATAACCCATGCAAAAACAGGCCTTTCAATAAAAAATTGCGGCATCGGAATATCCGGGAATAAGCAGTAAAATTTGCAGTGTGCGTTAGGATCAGATTTGTTCCGTATGGACGCGGCGGCCGATATCACTCAGCTGGGAGTATTTCTCCAGCAGTTGAGGGCCATTATCCAGGCTGGTAGCGAACATCCACATATAGGTCATGACCGAATAAATGTGCCCGGCACTGATCCCCGTTGTCTGCGTCATCCAGATAATGGTCAGACTAAATAGCATGGCGACAAGCACGCCGATTGACAGATATCCCATTGCTTCGCGATCGGAGAGGCGTATGCGTAATCTGGCGAGCGTGGAGTAATGTCGCTGTAAAGATAACGATGTCGCCCTGCTAACAAAATCAACCTCTTTTTCCAGCCGATTATTGAGTTTGTTATAGAGCACTTCATTTTTACGGGCAAAACCAGGCAGGAAACAGGCCAGTAAAGCCAGGATGACCAAACAGGCAATACCCGCCCAGAATTCGATAATCAGCAACATTACTGCGGCACCCATCATCGAAAACAGCGAAGTGATGAGCATAGGAAAGTGCAGTTCAAAAAAATCAACAAACTCTCTCGACAACACAACCCGTGCTGCAACGGTTGAATGATTAAAGTTATTTTTACGTTGAGTCTTAATCACGGATACCGCCAGGGCCGCATAAATCCTGGCAAAAGTGCGGGTATCAACGCTTCTGCGCGCTGCACCCAGACACCAGATAAATAAGATCAATACGCCATAGAGCATCGCATTTATCGTCTGCCCGGACATGATGGCGTTAATGGAGACGCCAGCCAGGATCGGATACAACAGATAAGTGACGTTTTCGGCAACGACCAATAAAAAAGTAAAGAACAGCTTTTTGCGGTAGCGGTTAGCCAGTGATTTCAGCGTGCCGGAGGCGCTTGTGGTCGGGGAGATAGCCTTTATATTTTCAGTGTTCATGAGTGGTACTTCTGTTAAAATAGAGCAAGTGCTCAATAATGTTATATGTTATTTGAGCAATTGCTCAAAGTCAACTGAGGTAAGAGATGAACGCTAAATCTGAGCTAATGAAAGAGAAAATTCTTAATGCGGTTATTGAGTTATTTACAGAGAAGGGTATTGATAAGGTTAAAACGCGAGATGTTACAGAGTATCTGGGCCTGTCACGAAGCCATATTTACCATTATTTTAAAGACTGGCAGTCGCTGAGTCTTGCGGCAGTAACAAGTTTTATCAATGCAGAAATCAAGGAATTTCGTTTCATTATTCAGCCTTTATCCGCCAGGCAAAAATTGCAGGAATTTATTAACGGGATGATTACCGATGCCCCCGACCCGACCCGTAAATTATATGGTTCCTTATGGTTACTCTCTACTCATGACGAAGCTTACGCGAGTCTGATGCAAACCTTTCTGGATGAGTGGCATGAGGTGCTGGCAAACATTATACAGACAGGCATGGACGAGCAGTCGTTCCGAATTGTTGATGTGCACCGCGTAGCGCGCCAGTTGGATGCAATGCTGTTTGGTTATAGTGAGCAGATTTTAACCCTGCCATCTAAAGGCTTAGTAGAGCAGGCGAAGGAAGATATCGACGATTTTATCCATAGAAACATACTGACATGCTGATAAAACATTAATTTAGCGTGACGGCTCTGAACTGCAAGGGTGGAGCGGTCAAGACTTAGGGGCGGCAGAAGCGTTTTGCTTCAACTCTGTCTCCTGCAAGCCCCCGGATGGATATGTTTAAATTATGAAGTGGGCTATTAAACGGAAAAATAGCTGTACCAGCAACATCCACTGCTGGGATTAACCAAATACAAATACAGCGCCATGCCCGTTCATCAATTATTTCAGACGACAACTCATTCATTCGTAACAGGCGCGGTATTCGCATCGTTGTTAACCGGCCTGGTAGCCGTGGCAGGTTGGCTTTTTATCAAATAACCGTTGGGATGGTCACCAAGGGTTAAAATTATCGACATCCCCACCTCAATCATTCACCTGCCTGAAAGGGTTGTAAAATGTGTGTACGATCAGGGATATTGATGCGGCTATTCGCAGCGCAGGTGACGAAAGGGAAGGGAGCAAGGTGAAAACGTCGGGAACCAATCTGGAACACGCACGGGCGCACAATCGCCGCGTGATCATTGAAGCCATTCGTCTGCACGGCGAACTGACCCGCGCCGAGCTGGCTCGTCTCACCGCGCTGACGCCGCAAACCGTGTCGAATATTGTGGCGGAGCTGGAGCAGGCCGAACTGCTCACCAGCCGCGCGCCGCGCAAACAAGGACGCGGGCAACCGGCAATTCCGGTGACGCTTAATCCCGCCAGCGCCTTTTCGATCGGCATCCATCTTGATCACCAAACGCTGCTGATTGTGCTGGTGGATCTCACCGGCGAAATTCATTTTCGCCGCCTGATTCTGGTACAAAAACCCCAGCCGGATGCCACATTAGCGCGCATCGCCGATGTGCTCAGCGAAATTAAAACGCAGCTGGGCGATCGCTGGCAGAAAGTGCTGGGCATTGGCGTGGTGATGCCCGGTCCGTTTGGTGTTGAGGGCATCTCGTCGATGGGGCCGACCACGCTGCACGGCTGGGAACAGGTGGACATCGAAGCCAAACTCGCCGCGATGAGCGGCGTGCCGGTGACGTTGGAAAACGATGCCACGGTGGCAGCAATTGGTGAGCGCTTTCATGGCGTCGCGCGTCAGCTCAATTCGTTTGTCTATCTCTACATCGGCACCGGTTTGGGCGCTGGCATCATCATGGATGGCCACGTCTATAGCGGCCATGCGCATAATGCCGGCGAAGTCGGGCATGTGGTGGTGGAGCCGGGCGGACGCGAATGTTACTGCGGCAATCACGGCTGTTTAGAACGCTATGTTTCACTGCAGGCGGCGTACGAGTTTTGCGGGCTCGATCCGATGACCGCTTTGCCGGAAGATTTGCTGGAAGTCGATCCGGCGCTGTTCGATAAATGGATCGATACCGTGTTAACGCCGCTGCGTCAGGCGATTAACCTGCTGGAATGCATCTTCGATGCCGAAAGCGTGATAATCGGCGGCATGATGCCTGCGGTGCTGCTGGATAAAATCATGCGTCGACTGCCGCCGCTCTATCAGTCGGTGCGCGGTCGCTACCTCACCGGAACACGCGTAAAGATCGGTATGACCGGCAGCGATACCGCCGCGCTGGGTGCCGCCGCGCTGCCGATTTTCGACGAGTTCAATCCACAGTTTAACGTGTTGATGAAGTAGCGGCCTGATCATGCCGCTACCTTCACTGTCGTTTTCCGCTTCTCCTTCATCTTCCAGCATAGCCACAGCGCAATGAACCACACCGGCGAAGCGGCTAGCGCGGCGAGCGTGTCGGGATCAAATATCATGATCACCACTGAAAACAGGAAGAACATCAGCGTTGCCCACGCCATCATCCTGCCGCCGGGCATCTTAAATTTGGATTTTTGATGCAGATCCGGGCGCTGCCGGCGGTACACCAGATAAGAGACCAGAATCATTCCCCAGCAATAGATCACCAGAATGGCGGCCAGCGTCGAAACGATGGTGAACAGCGTTGTCACATTCGGCACCAGGAACAGCAGCAAGGTGCCGCTCAGCATGCAGAAGCAGGAGAACAGCAGGCTTCGCAGCGGGATACGCGTGGTGCGTGAAAGAATACGAAACTGCCAGTGGGCATGCTTCTCGACGGACAAGCCGTATAACATGCGGGTGCTGGAGTAGACGCCGCTATTGGCGGAAGACATCGCCGAGGTGAGTGCGACGAAATTAATGATCGCTGCCGCCGCAGGCAAGCCGGCTTTGGCAAACAGCGTCACGAACGGGCTGGTATCCGGCGATACCCCTTGCCAGGACGTCACCGCGATGATCACCATCATCGAGAGCAAGTAGAAAATCACAATCCGCAGCGGCAGAGAGTTGATCGCGCGCGGCAAAATTTTCTCGGGATCGCGCGTTTCTGCCGTCATGGTGCCGAGCAGCTCAATGCCGGTGTAAGAGAAAATCGCGATCTGGAAACCAGCCAGAAAACCGGTGATGCCATGCGGCATGAACACCGCAGGATCGGTGAGGTTGTGCACCGAGGCTTTAACGCCATCCGGCGAGGTCCAGCCGGTAAATACCATCCATCCGCCGGTGATGATCAGCGCAATGATGGTGATCACCTTGATCAGCGCAAACCAGAATTCAGCTTCACCAAAAGCCTTCACCGACAACATGTTAAACAGACACAAAATACCGAGGGTAAATAACGCGGGTATCCACGCCGACATTTCCGGGAACCAATACTGCATATACGCGCCGCATACCACCACATCGGCGATGCAGGTCACCACCCAACTTAGCCAGTACGACCAACCGAGAAAGAAGCTGGCTTTGGGGCCGAGATAATCACTGACAAAATCGGCAAACGAGCGATAGTCGAGCCGACTAAGCAGCACTTCCCCCATTGCCCGCATCACCATATAGCTAAAAAAACCCACCAATAGGTAGATGATTAATATCGAGGTTCCGGCTACCGCAATATTGCGTCCCGCGCCCATAAACAGCCCGGTACCGATCGATCCGCCCAGCGCGATCATCTGAATATGGCGTTCGCTCAGCCCTCGCTGCAGTTTTTGCGGGGCGTCGTGAGCCCGAGCAGGCTGAATCTGCCCTTGTGTAGGTTTGTTAGACACAATGATTCCTTCAGTCTGGCGAAAAGACGCATGACGATGCCTGCCCGCAAGCATCAATGGCAAATATGGGTTAAACCTTAAAGAGGCACGTTTAAATAGATGAAAGAAAAACGAAATTAATAAAACGCTAATTCATGATGGAGGTTTCCAGCTGGGTTTTACTCATCGTGGTGGCGTGTGTTAACAAAGTCAATGCGGAAAAATAACAGTTTATTCACTTTTTGATGACCATCAAAGAACTGAAAAATAGGGATAAAATCAAAATTTATGCAATTAAGTGCATAATTAATGCATGGGTATGCGCCATATGTGGCTCTTTTTTAATGCTTAGTTATTCATTTATTAAGGCATTTTTGTGTCGAAAAAGTTAAACCCCTCTTATTTGGCCTGACCCGCTTGTCTGAAAAGGTGTTAAATTACTTTCCGTCTAGTGCAATGCATTACCTTTCCACGTCTTTTCAATATAAATAACTCTGAACCTACAGGCTTCTCATGGAAAAGTTATCTTACGCTTCTGAAAGCAGTACATCTCCCTGGACTACCTACCTGAGCCAAATTGATCGTGTTGCGCCTCATCTTGGTGAATTGTCTCGCTGGATAGAAACCCTGCGTCACCCCAAAAGAGCACTGATTGTCGACATCCCGGTGCAGATGGATGACGGCTCGATTCGCCACTTCGAAGGCTATCGCGTACAGCACAATCTCTCACGCGGGCCGGGCAAAGGGGGCGTGCGTTACCATCCTGCTGTCGATTTGAATGAAGTGATGGCGCTATCCGCCTGGATGACCATCAAGTGTGCGGCGGTTAACCTGCCTTATGGCGGCGCCAAAGGCGGCATCCGTGTCGATCCGCACTCGCTATCTGAAGGTGAACTGGAGCGATTAACCCGCCGCTACACCAGTGAAATCGGCTTGATTATTGGCCCGCAGAAAGATATTCCCGCACCCGATGTCGGCACCAATGGCAAAGTGATGGCGTGGATGATGGATACCTACTCCATGAATCACGGCACCACCATCACCGGTGTGGTCACCGGTAAACCGATCCATCTTGGCGGCTCGTTAGGGCGTGAGAAAGCGACGGGGCGTGGCGTATTTATTACCGGTCGGGAAGTGGCACAACGCTCCAATATCACCATTGAAGGCGCACGCGTGGCGCTGCAGGGCTTTGGTAATGTCGGTAGCGAAGCCGCGCGTCTGTTCGCCGAAGCCGGTGCGCGTGTGGTGGTGATTCAGGATCACACCGCAACCTTACTCAACGAAGGCGGTATTGACTTAGCCGCGTTGACTGCATGGCAGATCGAACATAAACAGATTGCTGGCTTCCCTGGCGCGCGAGAGATCGACAGAGAGCAGTTCTGGACCACTGCCATGGATATTCTGATCCCGGCGGCGCTGGAAGGACAAATTACCCGCGAGCGCGCAGAAGTTATTAGTGCCAAACTGGTACTGGAAGGGGCAAACGGCCCAACTTATCCGGATGCAGATGATATGCTCGCGAGTCGCGGCGTGCAGGTGGTGCCAGACGTAATCTGTAACGCTGGCGGGGTAACGGTGAGTTACTTCGAATGGGTGCAGGATATGGCGAGTTTCTTCTGGAGCGAAGATGAGATTAACCAGCGTATGGACCGCATCATGACCGAAGCCATGGTTCACGTTTGGGACAAGGCCGCCGAAAAGCGCTGCTCGCTGCGCACTGCCGCTTATATCGTTGCCTGCGAACGTATTTTACTGGCACGTAAAGATCGCGGTATTTATCCGGGCTAATTAATTATATTTTAAGTTTATTTAAATCAAAGGATAAACGCCTTCGTAGTGGGCAGAGGGCGTTTATCTTCGCTATTAAGCGAGGTTTACGCCGCGTAAACCTGACCAGCACCTTGCGGCGGATTGAGTAATCATCACCGAAGGATCCTCACTGAACTCGCTCACCAAAGTCACCACCCGGTCGGTTAAACTTCTTATATTCTCGCTGCCTACATAAACGTATTCATTGGTGGGTAACACATAAGTGTAGCCTTTCTCGCACACCAAGCTACGCGCGAAACCATTCTCAAGCATCGCATAGAGCAATTCTATTTGCGCGCCAGCGGTGGGTTCTTTCAATTCGATACGGATAGTATAACTGAGCATGATATTATCTCCGGTGGCTTAATTTAAGTTTACTTAAGTTTAATTGACCAGAAATGAATTTCATTTTTTTAAGATAAATCTTAGCGCGAATTTATAAGTGATGACCGCCGTTAACAGTAAATGTTGGCCCTATTAAGCGCAGCGACAAAAAGGGTTAAATAATAGTTATTAAATTACTCTTTTATTACGTTCGGCTTAAATAAGTTTATTTTTAATTAAAGACAGCCGACTCCACGAAGACTATAATTATTTTATGGCTCATTTTGGGCTGATTACTAAAAAGTGTACAAATAGTATCCGCAACGGGCGATTTTAAAGATTTTTATTAATTAGTATTTATCTCTGCCCATGAGGAGTAGCGGATGAACTTAAGCATCACGGATTTTTATGTCTTTAGTCAGGCAGATACAGAAGGGTGCTGCAATCTACACCGCGATAGTTGCCGCCTGGCTCCTGCCTATGATAATCGTGTGTTCATGGGATCATTTTATTCTCCTGACCATGCCTGGCAATATTTCCACACGCATTATCCCAACAGCCGAGCGGTATTTTGCTTGTTATGCATGAAAGAATAATGTGTGAAAAACCTTCTGCCTGAAAAATAGCGGCAGAAGGTTGTATTAAACTTTAACGTGCAGGACAGAAACTGGCCAGCAATGGATGTTTTACCCGCTAGCACAACGCATCTAAGCCGTTCCAACCTCACTGTGATGAATATAGCCTGCCACCGCACGCCGCGTAAGCTGCGCCAGCATCTGCTGCGCACCATCTGCTGCATTGTGCTGACACAGTGCGATGCCCACATCTCCCGCCGCGGGCAGCAACGCATTCAGGTGATTGAATCGCTGGCGGCGCCGCGCTTTATCTACGATCGCCATTATCTCAGCGGTGGTCGTAGCGATCGCTATGTTTTGCTGAACATCGTGGCAGGCAAACCGCGCAGCGCGGAACAGAAGCGGGCAACCTATCGGGTGTTGAGTGAACGGCTGCAACAGCGGCTCAATCTCGATCCCAATGATTTAATGATCATCATCCAGCAAACCCAGCCCGAAGACTGGAGTTTTAGCGGCGGGAAGATGTTGGATTTGGGATGATAGTTTAAAACCGCACAAATCGTAGCGGCGCGATATATCGCGCATTGGTGCATAAACTTCATGCGCAATAAATCGCGCCGCTACAGCGTGTACGCTTTGTAAAAAGCGCTTATTCCATTACCCAATGCCCCTCACTCACCTCACGATAACGTCGCGCTTCGGGCACAAATCCCAATGCACGCACCGGGCTTTTCAGCTCGCTGATGTCAATCTGGCGCTTCACATGACGTCGCGCCGGATCGGGCACCGGCACCGACGACAGTAATTTGCGCGTGTAATCATGCTTCGGATTTTCAAATATTGCCGCGCGCGGGCCGATCTCGACGATTTCACCCAGCAGCATCACCGCCACGCGATGACTGATGCGCTCAACCACCGCCATATCGTGGGAAATAAACAGATACGACAAGCCGAGGCTCTGTTGCAGGTCGAGCAGCAAATTGATGATTTGCGCTTTCACCGTGACATCCAGCGCCGACACCGATTCATCGGCGATGATCATTTTCGGATCGAGCATCAGCGCGCGAGCGATGCAGATACGCTGGCGCTGGCCGCCGGAAAATTCGTGCGGATAGCGTTTCATCATGTCAGCGGATAACCCGACGCGCTCCATCAGCGAGGCGGCTTTCGTGCGCGCCTCGGTTTTGCTGCCTAAACGATGTTGCAGAAAAGGCTCGGTCAGCGCTTCCAGCACCGACATGCGCGGATTGAGGCTGGCAAACGGATCCTGAAAAATCATCTGCATGGCGCGGCGCAAAGTGCGCAGCTCATGAACAGAAAGATTCAGTACGTCGTAACCATCAAAGGCCACTTCACCCGCGTCGGGTGTGACGAGGCGCGTCAGTGAACGTCCGGTGGTGGATTTTCCACAGCCCGATTCACCAACCAGCGACAAGGTTTCGCCCGGCATTAGATCAAACGAGATGTTCTCCACCGCATGTACCGCGCCGGTTTTGCGGCTGAATACGCCTTCGTGGATGCTGAAGCGGGTGCTGAGATTTTTAACCGACAGCAGCGGCTGCTGCGATGTCGATACAGCGTTGGTCTCAGATGCGTCGCGCTGGTCAAAGGAAAACTTACGCGGTCCAGTAATGCCGCGCATCGCACCAAGCTGCGGCACGGTCGCAATCAGCGTGCGGGTGTAATCCGCAGCGGGCGCGGAAAAAATCGCGGCGGTGGTGCCGGTTTCCATCACATCGCCTTGATACATCACCAGCGTGCGATCCGACACCTCTGCCACCACGCCCATATCGTGGGTGATAAACAGCACCGCCGTGCCTTCCTCTTCCTGCAACGTCTTAATCAGGTCAAGAATCTGCCCCTGAATGGTGACGTCCAGCGCGGTGGTCGGTTCATCGGCAATCAGCAGTTTTGGCCGCAGCGCCAGCGCCATCGCAATCATCACGCGCTGGCGCATGCCACCGGAAAAGTGGTGCGGATAATCATTGAAGCGTTTCGCCGCGTTGGGAATACGCACTTTCTCCAGCAGCCGAATGGTCTCTTCACGCGCGACGCGTTTACTGATTTTGCGGTGATTGATCAGCGCCTCAGCAATTTGATTGCCGATGGTGAACGACGGATTCAGGCTGGTCATCGGCTCCTGAAAAATCATCGCCACCGCATTGCCGCGAATGTCACGCATGGCGGATTCGCTCAGCGTCAGCAGATCGACGCCGTTCAGCAGCACTTTGCCGCTGACGCGCGCGTGGCGCATGTTGAGTAAGCGCATGATCGCCATCGAGGTGACGCTTTTCCCCGAACCGGATTCACCGACAATCGCCAGCGTTTCACCGGCATTAACGGTGAGCGACAGGTTCTTGACCACCTCGCGCCAGTGATCCTCAACGCGAAAGGCGACGGTCAGATTTTCGATGCGCAGCACCGGTTCGACTGCTGAAGCGGGCGCGTTCATTTCGCTGCCATAAAGCGTGCCGATAAGTGGCTAACCGGCAGATAAGTGAAATCGGTATCGAACGGATAGGCGGGCTGCAATTTGCGCTTGCGAGTTAAGCGTTCCACATATTGATCAACCACGCCTTCCGACAGCGCCATAAGGTTGGGATTGGCCAGGGGTGCCAGCTCCGGCGACAGATAACCGGACTTCACTACCACGATTTTGGCCGCTGCGGGATCGAGGCCGAGCAGGGCGAAATCCGCCAGGTTGTGATAAGGACGGCGACGGTCGGCGACCACCAGCGTAATGCCGCCGGTTTGCAGCAGCGCCTGTTTCGCCAGCGAACGCGCATCATCGCTGAGATGTTTCACCACAAATTCGGCCTGCACTTTGCCGCCGGCCGGATCGAGTGAAGCGCCAACATTCAGCGTTAAGCTTGCGCCAACGCCAGCAGCAAAGGCCGCGTCAGTGGCCGGTTTATCGGTGATACCAGCCACGATCACCTGCTGCGCACCCTGGCGAATCAGTTCCGCCAACACATCCGCGCGATCGCCGACGCCGCCGCCGGTGGGATTATCCCCAGAATCAGCCAGAATCACCGGCGCGGTTTCGCTGGCGATGGCCATGCTGACGCACTCTTCAATGCTGCCGGTGACGCAGCCAAAACTAAATTCATCGCGCGCCTGCCAGTAAGCCAGCGCCAGTTTAGCCGCCTGTTCCGCCAGCACATCGGCATCGGTGCCGGTCATGATCGCGGCGGCGGTAGCGCGCGGTTCATCGGCCCAGACGTAACCGACCATCAGCGACGCATCCCAGATGTGCTCCAGCTGGTTTATCGCGGGCAAACGCGCATACAAACTTTTCGCCGGTTCATCTTCGGTGCTGGTGCGTTCACCGGGTAACACCACCGGAATCGGCGCCCACACCACGCCGGGTTTGACGCCGGTTTGCAGGCTTTTCACCAGCATCGATACCGAGCGGCGCATGGTCTCTTCCACATCAATGTGCGGCGCAGTGCGATAGGTCGAGAACATATCGATGGCATCGATGATGCGTTGCGTAACGTTGCCATGCAGATCGTAGCTGACGGTGATCGGGCACTCCGCGCCGACCAGCTCGCGCGTGGCGCTGATCCAGTCGCCTTCGGCATCTTCCATGCCTTCAACATAAACCGCGCCGTGCATCGCGAGATAAACGCCATCCACCGGCAAATGAGCCGCGAGGCGCGTCAGAAAATCCTGCTTAAAATCGTCGTAGGTGACGCGCGCCACCGGACCACCGGCGATGGCGCGCGCGTGGAAGGTCGGCAGAAACTCGGCATCATAATCCTGCAAAAAGGCGAAATAAGGATTGGTGGTCAGTTCATCCCCGCGCACGATGCGGAAGTCGTCGGCATAATTCAGCACCGGATTATAAGTACTGCACTCAGTATGAATGCCACCAAAAGCAATGCGCATAGCAGCCTCCGCTAGTCGGGTAGGTGAATGATAAAACGATACGCCGCCACACTGGCTGCGGCTCTGGCCCAGCTCTCTTCGTTGATCACCATGCTGGCGATCGGTGTTTTGCCGATAATCGACGGCAGCACATGGCTGTCGATGGCCTGCATCACCACGGTTTTCAGTAAGCCATCAAACGCATTGGGCTGATGCGCAATCACAATCAACTCGGGATCGTTCATCTGGATAATATTGGCGATGGATAAGCCCAGCGCATGACCGGCCTGATGCAAAATGGCAATCGCCGCGCTGTTACCTTTCACCGCCAGCGCTTCCAGTTCGGTAATCGATTCACACTCCAGCGCTTTATCACGCACGCTTTCGCGGATGGCGGTTAACGAGGCCAGCGTATCGAGGCAGCCGCGTTTGCCGCAGCGGCAGGGACGTCCGCCGGGCTCGATGGTGCAGTGGGCGATTTCACCGGCAGCGCCGTGCGCCCCCCGATGCAATTGGCCCTGAAAGAAGTGCGCCGACCCAATGCCATCACCGTGCGAAATCAGGGTGAAGTTGCGCGCCTTTTTTGCCACGCCGAAAATCTTCTCGCTCACCGCCAGCGCTTTGGCATCGTTCTCTAAAGACACTTCCAGCCCGGTTTGCTGTTTTAGCAGTTCCGCCAGCGGCACGTTCTTCCAGCCCAGCAGCGCCGACTGCACGCAAATCGCCTGATGTTCATCGACAAAGCCGGAAAGCGTCACGCCCAGGCCAATCAGCTGATCCTGCGTAATTGATTTCTGCGCAATCAGGTCCGGGATCGCCGCTGCAATGGTTTTGGCCAGCTGCGGCGGATCGAGATTCAACGGCATCTGGGTGGCGGTCAGCGTGCGGCCGTGCATATCAATCAGCACCAATACCACGCGTTCGTCCAGCAGCGAGGCACCGAGAAAATAGGCGCTGTCGGCACGCATTTTTAATAACACCGATGGGCGACCCTGGCCGCTGGATTCCGGAATACTCTCTTCCAGCAATCCGGCCTGCAGCATCTCTTTCACCAGCGTGCTAATTGCGGCTTTGCTTAATTTCATTTTTTCCGCAAGCACGGTGCGGCTCATGCCATGCGACGCAATAAGTAAGCGCAGAATTTGTTGCTGGTGGGCATTGAGCATTGAAGTTCTCACAGCGTTAGCACTATGCGCTGACAATAATAAGGACAGAAAACAAATACAACGCTATTTAGTTAAATTTCTGAATGTAGATCTGATTATAAGTAAATTATATGAACCAACCTATTGGCTTTTGTTTAGTGAGTGTGGCTTATATAGCGTGGATATTTCACCGATCATTTCAATGATTCATTGAGGGCCTTCATGGAAAGCAAAAATAAGCATTTCAAGGTACTGACGCTGGCCGGCTGTTTACTGGCGTCGATGGCGAGCGCCTCCGTTTTTGCCAGCCAGCTGGTGATCATGCAGAACGAACCGCCGCGCAGCATGGATCCTGGCAACCAAACCGCGACCTTTACCGGCACGGTGCTGGACCCAATGTACGAAGGCCTGACGCGTCTCGGTGATGACGGCAAAATCATTCCGGCATTGGCATTATCCTGGACATCCGATGACAGCGGACTTAACTGGACCTTTACCCTGCGACCCAATGTGAAATTCCACGACGGCACGCCCTTTAATGCCGATGCGGTAGTGGAAAACTTCCAGCGTCATTTAAATACGCAGCGCGGTTTAGCGGGTAGTGGGAAAATTCGCACCTTTATTCAGGACGTGAAGAAAAAAGACGATCTTACCGTCACGTTTCAGCTGAAAAAAATTAATCCGGCTTTTTTAACTGTTTTAGCCTCCGGCCCAGGATTAATGGTGAGCCCAAAAGCGGACAAGGCGGGCAGTATTAACAATAAAGCCGACGGCACCGGGCCTTATAAACTGGTGCAGTACAAATCCGGTGAATATGTACTTGAACAAAAGAATCCCGACTATTGGGGAAAATCTTCCGGGCCGGATGAAATTAAATGGACGTGGAGCAGCGAGCCTTCGGTGATGAATATGGCGCTGCAATCGGGTCAGGTTGATATTATTAACCCGGTGCCGCCGCAGTTTGCCGGCATGTTAAAAAATAACGCCAACGTAAATCTTAAACAGTCGCCGGGCGCGGCGGTGTTCTGGGTCGATCTCAATACCCAAAGCAAAGCGCTGAGCGATGTGCGCGTGCGTCAGGCGCTGAATTTCGCCACCGACCAGCAGGCGCTGGTGAAAGCCATCATGTTTGGTTATGCGCAACCGGCAAACTCCGCGTTGGCACCGGTCGATCCCAACTACGACAAAAGCTTGCATGACTATCCGTACGATCTGCAAAAAGCCAAAGATCTGCTGAAAGCGGCGGGCTACGCCGACGGTTTCCCAATGTCGATTGCGGTGCAGGCGCCGGATGCGCGTACCGCACAAGTGCTGCAGGGCATGTGGGGCAAAATCGGCGTGAAACTTAACGTGCGCCAGATGGAGAGCGGCGTGTGGACTAAAGCGGCATTTGCTGATGGCAAAGAGAAAGCCGCGCAGGGCACCGATGCGGTGCTGGCGTCCTGGTCTTCCGGTTTATATGGCTCGGATCTGCAGCTCCGTCCGCTGTATCACACCAGCAGCTTTGCGCCGGGCGGGGCCAATCTGGGCTTCTTCAGCGACAAGCAAACCGATGATCTGATCGATACCGCCGCATCCACACTCGACGATGCCAAACGCAAAGATCTCTACTTCCAGGCGCAAAAACAGATCAGCGGATTAGCGCCGCAGGTGCTGCTGTTCTATCAGGACGATCTCTATGCCGCACGTAAAAATATCAGCGGCGTGGTTATGCAGCCGGGCGGACAAATCGTCGTGCGCGACGCAGTGAAGCAATAACCTCATGGCTGATGTGATATGAAAGCGTACGTCGCAAAAAAGGTGCTTTCGCTGCCGTTAATCATTTTCGGCGTGTCGATTATCGTGTTTATCGCCATCCGCGCGCTGCCGGGCGATCCGGCGCGGCTGATGGCGGGACCGGAAGCACCGCAGGAAGCGGTGGACAGTATGCGCGTGCGGCTGGGGCTCGATCAGCCGCTGCCGCTGCAATACGTCAGGTTCGCGGCGGAAGCGCTGCACGGCAACCTTGGCTTGTCGTTGCAGTCGCAGCGTCCGGTGATGACGGAGATCAGCGAGCGTTTGCCGTACACCTTATCGCTGGCGGCGCTGGCGTATCTGCTGGCGATTGCGATAGGTGTTCCGGCGGGCATGACTGGCGCCATTTATCGCCAGCGGATTCCGGATCAAATCGTGATGGTGTTGACCATTGCCGGTGCGTCGATTGCCAACTTCTGGCTGGCGCTACTGGCGATGAATTACTTCGCGGTCGAGTTGGGCTGGTTACCGCTGCTGGGCGCCGATTCGTGGAAAAACTACATCATGCCCACGGTTACGCTGGCAATCCTGCCGATGGCGATGATCGCCCGCATGACGCGTTCCAGCATGCTGGATGTGCTGAGTCAGGATTACATCCGTACCGCCAGAGCCAAAGGATTAACCTCCGCCAGCATTAACTGGAAGCATGCGTTGCGAAATGCACTGATCCCGATTGTCACCATTGTGGCGCTCAACTTCGGCAGCCTGATTGGCGGCGCGGTGGTCACTGAATCGGTGTTCAATTGGCCGGGCATTGGCCGCTTGCTGGTGGATTCGGTGCGCTACCGCGATTATCCAATGATTCAGGGCGTGACGCTGGTGGCCGTGACTGGCGTGGTGCTGATGAATCTGGTGGGCGAAATCCTGATTGGCTTGCTCAATCCAAAAATAAGGTTCGACTGATGAACAGCATTGATACTTCCGTGCTGCCGCCGCGTTCGCGCAGCCGACACCTGATCAGCACTTTACTGGCAAATCCGTCCATTGCCATCGGCGGTGCGTTAGTGCTACTGGTGGTGCTCGCCGCCGCGCTGGCCCCGCTAATTACCCATTGGGATCCGGTGGAGCAGGATCTGCTCAACACCTTGCAAGCGCCGTCGGCCACGCACTGGTTTGGCACCGACGATTATGGCCGCGATATTTTTTCACGCGTGATTTACGGCGCGCGTATCACGCTGTTTGAAGTGAGCCTTAGCGTCGCGATCTCCATGGTGATCGGTATTCCGCTTGGCATCATTTCCGGCTTAGCCGGACGAAAAATTGATGCGCTGATCATGTGGGTGATGGATATCATCTTCGCCTTTCCAGGCATTGTGCTGGCGATTTTGATCGTTAGCGTGCTCGGCGAAGGACTGACCAATATGCTGATCGCCATTTCACTGTTTTCGATTCCGGTGTATGCGCGTCTGAGCCGCAACCTGACGCTGGGTCTGAAGAACATGGAGTACATCGAAGCGGCGCATATGCTCGGGGTGCGCTATCCGCGCATCATTACGCACTACATTCTGCGCAACTCAATTGGACCGCTGATTGTGCAATCCACGCTGACGGCGGGCGCGGTGGTGCTGTCCGCCGCCAGTTTGTCCTTCCTCGGTTTAGGCGTGCAGCCGCCGATGCCGGAGTGGGGCACCATGATGAGCGATGGGCGCAACTTCCTTGGCCTGAATATTTATGTGTCACTCTTCCCCGGATTGGCGATTTTGATTACCGTGCTGGGCTTCAATGTGTTGGGCGACGGTTTGCGTGATGTGATGGATAAACGTTTATGAGAAGACAATCTGCGGTGATTTGCCTCGATCTGGGCGGCTCTTTTATCAAGCTAGGCGTGATGAATGCGCAGGATCAATTAATCCTGCTCGATCAGCATAAAATCCCGGCTACCAGCTGGGACGATTTCACCGCGCTGGTGCGTCGCATGTTAGCCCAGCATCACCTGCAGTTTAACGCCAGCAGCCCGGTAGCGATCTCCACCGCGGGCATTGTGTCACCCGACTCTGGCGAGATATTTGCCAGCAATATTCCCGCGTTTCACCAGCGCAGTTTGGCGAACGAGCTGGGCGCGCTGCTGCAACGCCAGGTGATTGTGCATAACGATGCCGACTGCTTCACGCTGGCGGAAGCGCTGGCGGGCGCGGGAAAAGGTCACAAAGTGGTGTTTGGCGCGATTCTGGGTTCGGGCGTTGGCGGCGGATTGGTGGCAGATGGCCGCATCATTACCGGGCAAAACGGATTGACCGGCGAATGGGGACATGGGCCGATCACATTAACCGAAGTGGAGATTGATGGCGTCACGCGGCGACTGCCGCGTAAGGCGTGTCCATGCGGGCAAAAGGGCTGTCTCGACAGCTACGGCGGTGCGCGCGGGCTGGAAAATCTGCATCAGACGTTGCATGACCGCACGGCGAGCAGCATTGAGATCATCGAATGCTGGCAGCAGCAGGATGCGCTGGCGCAGCAAACCGTTCAGGCATGGCTGCAAATTGTCGGTCAGCCGCTAGCATACACCATCAATATCACCGGCGCGTCGCGCGTGGCGGTGGGCGGCGGATTGGCATCGGTGGCTCCGCTGATCGCGGCGTTAGATGAGGTGGTGCAGGGTTACGTATTACGCCGCACCGCACATCGTCTGGTGGTGCCAGGTGAGTTCGCGCATCACGGCGGCATGATGGGCGCAGCGCTGTTGGCGCTGCAGAATACGCATACTCCTTAGCGGCGCGATTTATCGCGCAATGAATTGCGCCGCTACGGAAGCGGGATTTTGCGCTATCATAAGCCGCTCACTCTGCTCAGTCCTGACGATGATTGTTTCAGGCAATCACGATCCTGACTGAGTTCTTCACTTGCGGTTCGGAAAACTCATGTCATCAGTACAACCCCAACTTACTCAGCTGCCGGATGAGGCATCGCTGCCGCGTCAGAGCGTGCTAAAAGCTTTGTTCGCGCTCGGCACCGGCGGCTTTGCCATTGGTACCGGCGAATTCGTCATCATGGGACTGCTGCCCGATGCAGCCAAAGGTCTCAACGTATCGATCCCCTCGGCCGGGCATCTCATCAGCATCTATGCGCTGGGCGTGGTAATTGGTGCGCCGCTGCTGGCGGTGCTGGGCGCGCGCGCTTCACGTCGTAATTTCCTGATGACGCTGATGGGCCTGTTTGCCGCCGGCAACCTGCTGAGCGCCATAGCGCCGGGATACTACTCGATGCTGCTGGCGCGTTTCCTCGCCGGTTTCCCACATGGCACCTTCTTCGGCGTGGCGGCGCTGGTCGCAGCCGGTTTGGTTGAACGGCGCAAACGCGCGCAAGCAGTCTCGATGGTGCTGTTCGGCCTGACAATCGCCAACTTACTCGGCGTGCCCGCCGTCACCGCTATCGGCCAATGGTTTGGTTGGCGCGATGCCTTTGCCATTGTCGGCGGTCTGGCGCTGGTGACCTTGCTGCTGATCTGGCTGTGGGTGCCAAACGTAGCGGGCGACAAAAATGCCAGCCCGCTGCGCGAATTGTCGGCGCTGACGCGCAAACAGGTACTGCTGACACTGGCGATTGGCGCGGTGGGCAGCGGCGGTTTGTTTTCGGTGTTTAGCTACGTGAAGCCGACCATGACCGAACTGGCGCAGATGCCGGTGAGCTGGATCCCGGCGGTGCTGGCGTTGTTTGGTTTAGGCATGATCATCGGTAACATCGCTGGCGGTCGTCTGGCCGATCGCGGCATTGAAAAGACCATCCGCATTTTATTGATCTGGTCATTCCTGGTGCTCAGCGCCTTCGTGTTTGCCGCGCATTATGCGCTGGCTGGTGCCATCAACGTCATGCTGGTGGGCACCATGGTGGCGCTGGCGGCGGTGTTGCAGATCCGTTTGATGGATGTTGCCGGTGATGCGCAAACCATGGCGGCGGCAATGAACCATTCGGCGTTTAACCTCGCTAACGCGCTCGGTGCATGGCTGGGCGGCGTGACCATTTCCGCTGGTCTGGGATGGCAATCCACCGGTTGGGTGGGCGCGATTCTGGCGGTGTTGGGTCTGCTGATCCACGCGGTGGCGATGCGCGATGCGCGCCGTAAATCGATTACCTTTGCACACGAAAGTCATTAACACCCTACCTACCGTAGCGGCGCGATATATTACGTATTGCCGGGATGGGCACATTGCCGCCCTTGATATGCGCAATAGATCGCGCCGCAACGGGTAATTAATTTTTACGCCAACTTCTGCTGCAAAAATGTCATAAACACCCGATTGATCTCACTGCGCTGACGGTGCTGCGGATAGAGCGCATTGAGATGGAGCGAGGTCGGCTGCCACTCTTCCAGCACCTTCACCAGCTCACCGCTCGCCAGCGCTGGTGCCACAATAAACTCTGGCAGCATAATCAGACCCAATCCGGCCACTGCTGCGTCGCGCAGCATTTCCCCGTTATTACTCACCATCGGCCCATGCACGCTAATCACTTTGCGCTGGTCGCCGTTAAACAGTTCCCAGCCGGTCTGGCTTTCGCGCCCGTAGCGCAGACACAAATGCTCGCTCAGCTCCTCCGGCGTTCGCGGTGCGCCTGCGCCATGCAGGTAGGATGGGCTGCCGCAGATCACGCGGCGGAACTCGCCCAGTCGCCTGGCGATCAAACTCGAATCTGGCAGCGTACCGATGCGAATCGCCATATCAAATCCTTCACCCACCATATCGACATGCCGATCCGCCAGTTCAACCTGAAACTGCAACCCCGGATGCTGGCTGAGAAACTCGGCAATAAACGGCGACAAATGGCTGATACCAAACGACATCGGCACGCTCAGGCGGAAGCTGCCCTGCAGCACCTGACGACGCCCCGATACCGCCAGCTCGGCTTCCTGCACATCATCCAGAATGCGCTGCGCGTGCTGCGCAAACAGCTGGCCGTTATCGGTTACCGACAACTTCCGCGTGTTGCGATTCAGCAGCCGCGCGCCAAGCGATTCCTCCAGCGCGGCGATGCGGCGGCTGACATACTGCTTCGACAGCATCAGCTGTTCGGCGGCAGCGGTGAAGTTGCCGGCTTTGATGACGGCTACATAAATACGGAGATCTTCAATCTGCATATTGTCCACTTATCGGTGACAGTTATTGTCATTTTGACGCATTGTTAGGCAAATCAGTTTACGTATACTTGTTTGCAACGGGAAGGGCAATCGCCCCCCAACAGCAAATTTGAGGAGCAGACCATGATTGAACAACGCCTGTCAGAACAACGCGGAGTGGGTGACCACGGTTGGTTAAATTCGCATCATACGTTCTCTTTCGCCAGTTACTGGGATCCAAAACAAACCGGCTTCTCAGATTTGCTGGTGATCAATGATGACCGCGTTGCACCGGGTCGCGGTTTTGGTGCGCATCCGCACAACAACATGGAGATCATCTCCTACGTGCTGGAAGGCGCGCTGGAGCATAAAGATTCAATGGGCACCGGTTCGGTGATTGTGCCGGGTGATGTGCAGCTAATGAGCGCCGGCAGCGGCGTCACGCACAGCGAGTTTAACCACTCGAAAACGGACAACGTGCACTTCCTGCAGATCTGGATTGTGCCTGGCGAACGTAATTCGCCTCCCGGTTATCAGCAGATTTCAGTGGCGGAACGTGACAAACGCGGTCAGCTGCGCCTGATTATTTCGCCGGCAGGGGATAACGGTTCACTCAGCGTGCGTCAGGATATTCGCGTTTATGCCGGACTGTTCGACGGTGTAGAGCAGCAAACCTTCGCGTTGGATGCCGATCGTTACGCCTATATTCACGTGGCTCGCGGCAGCATCGAAGTGAACGGCGTGAAGTTCAAAGAGGGCGACGGTGCACGCGTTCGCAACGAAAGCGCGCTGCAGTTCGCTAACGGTGATGATGCGGAAGTGCTGGTGTTTGATTTGCGTCCGCTGGAAGTGAATCATCCACTGCGTTAATGACGAATAGCTGATACTTTATTCGTTAGACTATTTTACGAGATGACTGGCACTATTCTGAAAATGAGCCGTTGAAGGTCATCATAAATAAAAAGGGAGCGCCTGAAGAGGTGCTCCCTTTTTAATGCATCAATCAATCGACAAATTATGAATCGCTAACACCGCGCGCGCCGCTTCTTTGCCTTTCTTAATAAAATGCTCGGTATAGAAGTTTTCAATCACATCAACCGGCTGGAAATTATGTGGCGTTAATGAAACGGAGAACACCGGTACGTTGGTGGTCAGCTGCACATTCATCAAGCCATCAACCACCGCAGCGGCAACGAAATCATGGCGATAGATACCGCCGTCAACCACCAGCGCAGCGCAGACAATCGCATCGTATTTGCCGGTTTCGGCTAGACGCTTAGCCAGCAGCGGCATTTCAAATGCGCCAGGCACTTCCAGCACTTTTAATTCCGCTTCTACGGAGTGATCGGCTAATTCTTTTTCAAAACCCACTAAGGCATTATGGACAATTTCTTTGTGCCAGCCGGCTTTAATAAATGCAATTTTAATATTCTTCATGGTTATTACGACATCACCTGTAATTGGTTCTTGCGCATAAAATAATGTGTTTGTATACCATATGTTACGTTTGTGATCCACAAAGCCTAAGTAGCGATAAATGCCGTGATGCTAAATGCCACGTAAAGCATCCGGTTATTCCGCGCTTGACGGCGACCATCGCCTGCAATACAAATAGACGCGTCGGGGGAGTCTCGCCAAAGAGACTGAGAGGCTAATAGCGCACTGCGCGGTTTAGCGACCCTTTGAACCTGACCCAGTTGATACTGGCGTAGGAAGACTGACAGTCTTTATCATTGGGCTGTCTGGCGCTCAAACCAGCTCGATGGATGCGCCATTTCCCTTCTCCTGTATCTGCGGGTCTCAGCTAACACTGAGAGGCCGATGTGAATTCCCCCTGTTTGAACATCCTGGATCCGGCGCTGTGAGCCGCTGGAGCGTGCTTGGCTGCGGCGTGGCGGGCCTATGCGTAGCCACTTTACTGGCGGAACGCGGTGAAGACGTTGAGGTGATGGGCGATGACGCGCGCCGCCCGGCATCGTGGTTTGCTGGCGGCATGCTGGCGCCCTGGTGTGAAGCCGAAAGCGCGCCGCGCGATGTTATCACTCTTGGGCAACACGCCGCCGCGTGGTGGCAACAGCGCGTCAGCAGCGTCGAGCATCAGGGCACGTTGGTGGTTGCGCCGCCGCGCGACAGCCAGGAACTCAACCGTTTCGCCCGCATGACCGAGCAGCATCAATGGGTCGATCCCGCCAACATTGAACCGGCGCTGGAAGGGCGCTTTGCGCGCGGTCTGTTTTTCGCCGGGGAAGCGCATCTCGATCCGCGTCTGGCGTTGCAGGAGATGCGTGACGCGCTGATCGCGCGCGGCGTGTCATTCAGCAATCACGCGCCGAGCGGCCAGATTATCGATTGTCGCGGCATCCACGCCGCGCCGCAACTGCCGCGCCTGCGTGCGGTGCGCGGCGAAATGCTGATTTTGCACAGCGATGAAGTGCAGTTTTCCCGCCCGATTCGTCTGCTGCATCCGCGTTTTCCCTGCTATCTGGTGCCGCGTCGCGGCGGCCACTTTATGCTCGGCGCCACCATGATTGAGAGCGACGATGCCAGCGCCATCAGCGCGCGCGCCATGATGGAGTTACTCAGCGCCGCCTATGCCATCCATCCCGCCTTAGCTGAAGCGCGCGTGATTGAGAGCGGCAGCGGGCTGCGTCCGGCCTATCCGGCGAATCTGCCGGAAATCGACTATCACAATCACACCTTTTATCTCAACGGCATGTATCGCCACGGTTTTCTGCTGGCGCCAATGCTGGCAGAGCAGCTGATGCAACGCATTTCTGGGGAACTCAATAATGAATATTCAGCTTAACGGCCGCGCCATCAGCACCCAGGCAACAAGCCTGAGCGAATTGCTGATCGAGCAGCAAATTGATGTGGCCTGCGTCGCCACCGCCTACAACGGTGCGTTTGTGCCGAAAAGCCAGTACGACACGCAGCGGCTGGATGAAGGTTGCCAGCTCGAAGTGCTGTCACCGATGCAGGGAGGTTAAGCGATGTTTTACGATTTTGAACCGCAATCACGCTTCCTGCTCGGCACCGCCGGTTATCCTTCGCCCGCCATTTTGCAGCAGGCGATTGCCGCCTCCGGCACCGACATCATCACCGTCAGTTTGCGGCGCGAAGGTGCGGCTGGCGCGGCATTCCGCGAACTGCTAACCGGCCTTAACATCCGCGTGTTACCGAATACCGCCGGTTGTCACACGGTAAAAGAGGCCGTCACCACCGCGCACATGGCGCGCGAACTGTTCAACACCGCGTGGATCAAACTGGAAGTAATCGGCCATGCCGACACGCTGCAGCCCGATCCTTTCGCGCTGGTGGAAGCCGCGCGCATCCTCAGCGCAGAGGGTTTTCAGGTGTTTCCGTACACCACCGAAGATCTGATCGTCGGCGAAAAGCTGCTGGCAGCGGGTTGCGAACTGTTGATGCCGTGGGGCGCGCCGATTGGTTCCGGCCAGGGTTTGCGCAATATCGACGGCCTGCGCGCCATGCGCGCGTGGTTCAGCGACATCCCGCTGATCATTGATGCGGGCATTGGCGCGCCGTCGCAGGCGGCGCAGGCGATGGAAATGGGCTTCGATGGCATTTTGCTCAACACCGCCGTCGCCAAAGCCGGCGATCCAGTCGGCATGGCCAACGCCTTCCGGCTGGCGATTGAAGCCGGACAGGCCGCGCGCGCTGCCGGACTGATGGAGAAGCGCGATATGGCAGCCGCGTCCACGCCGATCTTCGGCCTGGCAAATCTGAGTTAAGGACGGCAACTATGCAACGTTATCAACGCCAGATGATGCTGGCGGAAATCGGCGAAGCCGGGCAGCAAAAGTTACTTAACGCGCGTGTGCTGGTGGCGGGCGCGGGCGGATTAGGCGCCACGCTCCTGCCGCAGCTGGTGGGCGCGGGGGTCGGCTATATTCGGCTGTATGACGACGATGTGGTGGCGCTGCATAACCTGCATCGGCAAACGCTGTTTACGCAGCAGGATATCGACCAGCCCAAAGTGCTGCGCGCGCAGCACGCGTTGCAGCAGCGCAATCCGCAGGTGCAGATCGAGGCGCTGCAACAGTCGCTGAGCGCCAGTAATCTGCAGCAGGCGCTGGCGGGATGCGATCTGGTGATCGATGCCGCCGATAACTTTGCCGTCACCTACCAACTTTCCGATGCTTGCATGCAGGCGGGCATTCCACTGATCAGCGCCTCGGTGCTGGGGCGGCAAGGTTACGTCGGCGGATTCTGTGGCGGCGCGCCGAGCTATCGCGCGCTGTTCCCACGCTTGCCGTCCTCGGCAGCGAACTGCAACACCGCAGGCGTGATGGGCCCGGCGGTGGCAGCGCTCGGCGCGATGCAGGCGCAGATGGCGCTCAGCGTGCTGCTGCAGTTGTCGCCATCGCCGCTCGGTTGTCTGGTGAATTGCGATTTTGTGAACTGGCACTTCCGCCAGTTCCGCTTTGATGATGCTGAAGAGCCGGAACATGCGGTGCCGTTTATCGATCCGCAACAGTTGGCCGCCGATGACTGCATTGTCGAACTGCGCAGCTATGAAGAAGCGCCGGTCAGCGTGGCGGATGGCGTTGAGCGCATCTTGCCGCAGGCGATCGCCGCGTGGCAGCCGCCCGCCCAGCAGCGCATCGTGCTGGTGTGCGCCAGCGGCATCCGCGCCGCGCAGGCCGCTAACGCGCTGGCGCAGCGCGGATTTCACCAGCTGGCGATTCTGGCGGCCAATCGTCCATGAATCAGGACATTCTGTTCAACGATGTGAGCTTTAGCTGGGGCGATAAACCGCTGTGTCAGCGGTTGAATCTGCACCTGCGCGGTGGCAAAACCACGGTAATGCTGGGACGCAGCGGCATCGGCAAAAGTACGCTGCTGCGGTTGGTGGCCGGTTTACTCCAGCCGCAGCAGGGTGCGGTGCAGGGCTTGAGCGGCAACGTGGCGTGGATGGGCCAGCAGGATCTGCTGTATCCGTGGCTGACGGTGCTCGACAACGTGATGCTGTCGGCGCGGCTCAGCGGCGACAAGCCGGATCGCCCGCGTGCGCTGGCGCTGCTCGAGCAGGTAAAACTCAGCGACGTGGCGCATGCACCCCCGCATCAACTCTCCGGCGGCATGCGGCAACGCGTGGCGCTGGCACGCACGCTTTATGCGCAGCGCGACGTGGTGCTGATGGATGAACCCTTCGCCACGCTGGATGTGATGACCAAACTCAGTTTGCAAACGCTGACCGCCGGATTACTGCGGGGCAAAACTGTGCTGCTGGTGACGCACGATCCGCTGGAAGCGTGCCGCATGGCCGATGACATTCTGCTGCTGCAAGGCCAGCCGCTGGCTATCGAAAGCTGGCCGGTTGCTAGCGGTGACGCGCCGCGTCCGTTTGATCATCCCGACGTCCTGCAGGCGCAGGCGCAACTCTTCTCCCGACTGAATACCCATGAAAACAGTGTTTAGCGCGATCTACCTGATCGTGGTGCTGCTGTGCGGCTGGTTACTGGCGCGTCACAGCGGCGTGCCGAGTTTCCTGCTGCCCGCGCCACAGGCGGTGCTAGAGGCGCTGTGGCTGCATCGTCAACTGCTGTGGCATCACGCGCTCTATACGTTGGCGGAAATTGTGCTGGCGCTGCTGCTGGGCGTCGGCGCGGGCGTGACGCTGGCGGTGCTGATGGCCGCCAGTACGCTGCTGCGTCGCGTGCTGTTTCCGCTGGTCACCGCCAGCCAGGCAATCCCGGTGTTTGCCCTCGCGCCGCTGCTGGTGCTGTGGCTCGGCTTTGGCATCGCCTCAAAAGTGGTGGTGGCGGCTTTGATCCTGTTCTTCCCGCTGTGCTTGTCACTGTTTGATGGGCTGTGCCGTACGCCGGTCGGTTGGCTGGAGCTGGCGCAAACCTCCACGTCGTCGCGTTTCCGCATCTTCTGGCGCGTGCGCTGGCCTGCCGCGTTACCGCAGTTTTTCTCCGGCCTGCAGATGGCGGTGGTGTTGGCCCCGATTGGCGTGGTGATTGGCGAATGGGTCGGCGCCAGCGAAGGGCTCGGCTATCTGATGATGCAATCCAACGCGCGACTGGAAACCGCCACCAGCTTCGCGGCGCTGCTGCTGTTACTGGTTCTGGCGCTGCTGCTTTCGGGCAGCGTGGCGCTGATGCGCAAGAAAATCCTCTGGCAATCTACATAAGGAAATACCGTGAAAATCCTACGAATGGCATTGACCGCGTTGCTGCTGCTGGCGACCGCTAACGTGCAGGCGGCGGAGAAAGTTCGCCTGCTGCTTGACTGGTTTATCAACCCCAATCACGCGGCGATTTTTGCTGCCCAGCACAGCGGCGCGTTTAAGAAAGAGGGGCTGGATGTGGAGATGATCGCGCCCGCCGATTCGGCGTCCGTGCCGCTGCTGCTGGCGGCGGGCAAAGTCGATCTCGCCGTCAGCTACCAGCCGCAGCTCTACACGCTGGTGGATAAAGAGGTGCCAGTAATCCGCGTCGGCACGTTGATTAATCAGCCGCTGAATACGCTGACCACGGTGTCAGACGATATTCACTCGCTGAAGGATTTCGCTGGCAAAACCATCGGCTACGCGGTGCCGGGCACCGAAGACGTGGCGATCCGCAATATGCTAAAAGTGCAGGGCGTTGATGCCGACTCGGTGAAGCTTATCAACCTGAATATGGATGGCACCTCCGCGTTGCTAACGCACAAGATTGATGGCGCGATGACCATCTTTCGCAACTATGAGCTGCTGGATCTGAAAGACAAAGGCGCAAAGCCAACGGTGTTCAAGCCGGAAGATTACGGCGTGCCTGCTTATGATGAGTTGATCATCCTGGCAAACCAGAAAACTGCCGCGCAGGACAAGCGCATTCCGGCGTTTTTACGTGGCCTGGATGCCGGCGTGGCGTGGCTACGCGCTCACCCGCAGGAAGCGTGGCAGGCGTTTATCGAAAAATATCCCGAGCTGAATACGCCGCTCAATCACGAGGCGTGGCAGGCCACGCTGCCATATTTCGCCGCGCACAGTGCGGCGTTTGATCAGGCGCGCTATCAGGCGTTTGGTGAATATATGCAAGCTAATGGCGTGATTAAGGCTGTGGCGCCGATGGGGCGATATTCGTTGTAAGTTGGTGAGGTTTGCCCCTCACCCCAGCCTTCTCACGCGCGCGGGAGAAGGAGCCGGCCGCGCCCACCTAATTATTCCCTCTCACGCTTGCGGGAGAGGGTTAGGGTGAGGGGAAACCACGCACTATTTCCCTTGCACCCGCACTTATTTTTGATAATGATATTTATTCTCAACTATCAAGTGATGGACAACCTGATGCGTTTCCCCGCTCTTTCTCTGCTGCTTAGCCTGTTTTTCATCTGCACCCATGTTCACGCCAACGTAACCTGGCCGCGCACTATCGCTACACCGAAAGGCCCCTTCACACTGCAACAGCCGCCGCAGCGCATTGTTTCTACCAGCGTTACGCTGAGTGGCACTTTGCTGGCAATTAACGCGCCGCTGATTGGCTCCGGTGCCACCAGTCGCAATAGCAGCGTATCGGATGCGCAGGGCTTTTTTACGCAATGGAGCGCGGTGGCCAAAGCGCGTCAGGTTAAACCGCTCTATATTTCACAGCCGAATGCCGAAGCGATTGCCGCCGAAGCGCCGGATTTGATCGTGATTGCCGCCACCGGCGGCGATTCGGCGCTGCGCCTCTACGATCAGCTGCAAACCATCGCGCCGGTGTTAGTGATCGACTATGGCGATAAGAGCTGGCAGGCATTGACCCTGCAGCTGGGCGAGATTACCGGCCATGAAGCTGATGCCAATAAGGTGATCGCAGCATTCGACCAACGAGTCGAAGCAGTGCGTCACAAGATTACGCTGCCGCCGCAGCCGACCTCTGCGCTGGTCTATTACGAAGATGGACGCGGAATGAACTTGTGGACGCCAGCATCGGCGCAGGGCGCGCTATTACAGGATTTGGGCTTTACGCTGGCCGCGCCGCCTGCCAGTTTTCAGGGCAGCACCAGCATGGGTAAGCGCAATGACATTATTCAGCTGAATGGCGAAAACATGGCCGATGGCATCACCGGCAACACGCTATTGCTGTTCGCCGCTGATGAGAAAACCGTGCCGCAGGTGGCGAAGAATCCATTCCTCGCCCATCTGCCGGCGGTACAGCAGCACGACATCTTTGCCGTAGGTAACGATACTTTTCGTCTCGATTACTACAGCGCCAGCAATATGCTCAGCAGCATCGAGCGGCAGTTTACCCGTTAAGCCTCTGCGGTGGCGGGCTGCGGCGCGTCCGGTTGTTCACTGAGGCGCGCCGAGCGCAGGCCGCGCGCCGCCAGCGACAACAGCACCAGCAATCCCGCCGCCAATCCGCCAAACCACAGCACGCTGCTCAACGGTGCCAGCACACGTGCCAGCGCGCCTAAACCCAATGCACCGACCGAATCGCCGGTCACATCCTGCGCGGTGCCGAGGCTGTTGACGCGTCCCAGCAGCGCATCCGGCGTGTGGTGCTGCGTCAGCATAAACTGCAATAGCGAGGCGATGGCGTTGCTGTAGCCGTAACACACCAGCGCCAGCAGCGCGGGCAGCAGATGACTGTAAAGACCGAGTGAGGCGATACAGGCAAATGCCAGTAGCGCACAACCCATCAGCACCCATCCCGGGCGCGTTAACTGCCGCACCCAGCCGCTGGTAAAGGCACCGATCATCGCACCCAGCGGCACCGCCGAGTACATCAATCCTAATGCGGATGCATCGGCGTGATAGGTGATCGCCAGCGCCGGGAACAGAATACGCACCGCGCCAACCATGCTGAGCAGCAAGCCAACCAGCACCACCGCGCCGACCACTTTATGCTGGCAGACAAACTGCATGCCGCTCGCCAGCGCGCGCAGCGGATGCTCCGGCTCCTGTTGTTCGGGCTTCATCGACGGTAAACGCACCAGCGGAATCAGCGTTGCTAGCGTACCAATCGCGGCGACCGCAAACGCCCACCCGACACCCGCCGCAACGATGATCATGCCGCCGAGCGCGGGCGACAAAATCGCGCCGAGGCGCACCGTTAGCATACTGAGCGCACCGGCTTCCGCCAGATGTTCACGTCCGACGATCAGCGGGATCACTGCCATTAGCGCAGTCATGCCGAGCGCGCCAAAGAAGCCATCCCAGAAGGCGAGGAAGTAGAGCGCCAGCAATGAAGGCGCTGGGCTGAAGGCGTTGAGGCTGAGCAGCACAAAGCCGATGCCGCAGGTGCCGCGCGCGAACAGGATTAATTTGCGGCGATCGTAGCGATCGGCCAGCACGCCGCCGAGCAGCAGGCCGATAAACATGCCGATGCCATCGAGCATTACCGCCACACCAACCTGCAACGTGGAGCCGGTCATCGCCTGAATTTGCACCGGCACGCCAACCGCCAGCATGCCAAGGGCGAATACCGAGAGCATGCGCGCGCAGAATATCGCGCGGAAGGAGGCGTTGTTTTTGAGTAAACTGAAATCTAAGAATATCGAGGGCTTAGCCATAAATCTCCAACGGTGAATCACATTTGCATCACCCGTAGCGGCGCAATTTATTTCGCGTTTTTTGACAGAACACGATGAATCGCGCCGCTACGATATGTGCCTTAATTAACGCCGAGCTAACAAACGGTTTATCAACGGTCCCAGCACCTGCAACGAATCTGCTGAAAGAATATCGGCGTGTTCGCAATCCAGCGGGAAGATCGTCAATTCATCAACGAACGGTGCCCAACTGGCGCGCACATCCATCTCAGGCGGCAGCGTTTTCTCGGCCATAAACAGCGTGGCGTGGCCGGCATAGCGCGGCGTTCGCGCTTCAGCCAGGCGTGCGACGGCGTCTTTGTAGTTCGCGACGATGGTGCTAAACATCGCTGCCTTCTCTTCACGCAGTAGCGGATCGCGCTCATCTTCGGTCGCAGCCATAAACTCGGCCTGCTCACGCGCCACTTCCTGTTCCGCTTCATCGGCATCCGGCGTGCGCCAGTCCTGACCTTCTGCCGGATAGGTATCCAGCAGGCCAAGAAATGCCACCGTTTCACCTTGCGCCTGCAAACGTGACGCAATGCCTTGCGCCAGCGTGCCGCCGAGTGAATAGCCGAGCAGGAAATACGGACCGCTCGGCTGCTGCTGGCGTATCGCCTGCAGATGGCGTTCGTACATCGCCTCCACGCTGTGACAGGCAGCAATCACGCCGTTTGGCCGCGGCGATTGCAGGCCGACAATCGGGAAGTCGCCGTCGAGATAGTGCAGCAGGGCGCTATACTGCCAGGCGAAGCCGGATGCCGGATGGATGCAGAACAGCGTCGGGCCGTGACCGGCGCGCAGCGGCAGCAGTTCGCCGTTGCCACCGCTTTCACTGTTGGCACCGCCGTCAAGCAGCGCCGCCAGCTTCTCCACGCTGCGCGCGGCGATGATCTGCCCGACGCTGAGCGGCGGCACCTCACGACGACGCAGTTCCGCCGCCAGACGCATCGCCAGCAGCGAATGACCACCGAGCGCGAAGAAGTCGTCATCGGCAAACACGCTGTCGCAACCAAGCAGCTGCAGGAACAGATCCGCCAGCAAACGCTCGTTGGCGCTGTGCGGCAGGCGGCCGCTGCGCGCGCTGAGCTGCGGCATCGGCAGCGCTTTACGATCCAGCTTGCCGTTGGCGCTGAGCGGCAGATGGTCGAGCAGCAGATAGCTGACCGGCTGCATATGCGCGGGCAGACGTTCGCCCAGCTGCTGCTTCACCGCGTCGATATCCAGCGCCACGCCCGTTTCGGCCACCAGCCAGCCGAGCAGCTGACGGTTATCGACGCCCGGCGTGGCGTGCTGCGTCAGCGCGCGCGCCGCCACCACCGCCTGCGCCACGCCCGGCAGCGCCACTAGCGCCTGTTCGATTTCGCCCGGCTCGATACGCTGTCCACGCATTTTTAGCTGATCGTCGCTGCGGCCGAGATACTCCACCGCGCCGTCGGCGCGCCAGCTGGCGATATCGCCGGTGCGATACATGCGCTCGCCTTCGGCAAACGGCGCGGCGACAAAGCGCTGTGACGTAAGGTCGGCGCGATGCAAATAGCCATCGGCCAACTGCACGCCGCTGAGATAGAGATCGCCCGGCACGCCAACCGGTACTGGTCGCAGCAGGCTATCGAGAATATGCAGCTGCGTGTTCCACACCGGACGACCAATCGGCACACCCGGCCCGTTAAGGCCTTCCAGCGCGCTGCCGCTGGCCGGTTGCCAGGTGACATCGACGGCGGCTTCAGTTGGGCCATACAGATTGTGCAGCGGCGCGGCGATCATCTCCTGATAGCTGCGCGCCAGGTCGCACGCCAGCGCTTCACCGCTGCAGAATACGCGGCGCAGCGTTGGGCAAGCTTGCTCGGTTTGCGCGGCGAGATGGCCGACAAAGGCCGCTAACATCGAGGGCACGAAGTGCAGGGTGGTCACGCGATAATCGTCGATCAGCTGCCACAGCGCCTGCGGATCGCGATGCGCTTCCGGCGGCGCCATCATCAGCTGCGCACCGGTCATCAGCGGCCAGAAAAACTCCCACACCGATACATCAAAGCTGCACGGCGTCTTCTGCAACACTACATCGTCGGCGCGCAGCGGATAGCTGGCCTGCATCCAGCGCAGGCGGTTGACGATGGCGCGCTGATTCACCACCACGCCTTTTGGTTTACCGGTCGAGCCCGAGGTGTAAAGCACGTAAGCCGGGCGACTGGCGTCCGCCTGCGGCAAAGGATGGCGCGGCTGAATGTGTTCACCGGCTAAACCATCAAACATCATCAGCGTGCCAAACGTGGCAAAGCGGGTTTCCAGCGCGGATTCGGTGATCAGCACCCACGGCCGCGCATCTTCCACCATGTAAGCCAGACGCTCATCGGGATAACCGATATCCAGCGGCAAGTACGCCGCGCCCGCCTGCAGGATGGCAGTGAGCGCAATGCTGAGACGCACCGAGCGCGGCAGCGCCACGGCGACGATATCGCCTGGCATCACGCCCGCTTCAATCAGGCGATCCGCCAGCAGCGCGGCCCGACGCTGCATTTCGCCGTAGCTCAGACGATGATCCACATCCATTAGCGCCAGCGCGTCGGGCGTGCGCGCCGCCTGCTGGGCAATCGCCTGTTGCAGGGTTTCATTTTCCAGCTGCACGCCGGTGTTATTCACCCAGGCGAGCAGCGATTGCTCGGCCAGCGTTTGCAACTTCCACTGCGTCAGCGGCAGATCCGGCGTGCTGACCAGCTGTTGCAACAGCAATAACAGCCGCTCGGCCAGACGTTCCGGCTCGCTAACGCAGTCGCGATACTCCATCAGCAGCGTCAGCTGTTCGCCCGGCAGCACCAACAGCGTCAGCGGATAGTGCGTGTAACCGCGATTATGGATCGCTTCGCAGCGCACGGTGGCGTTGGCATCCAGCAGCGTTTGGTTGTCCGGATAGTTCTCCACCACCAGCAAGGTATCGAACAGCGTACCGGCGCCGACACATTGCTGAATCTCGGCGAGGCCGAGGCAATCCTGCTCAATCAGCTGGATTTGCTGCGCCTGATGATCGGCGAGCTGCGCCAGTAATGGACGCTGATGATCGAAGCGCACGCGCACCGGCAGCGTGTTGCTGAACAGGCCCACGTGCTGATCGATGTCGTCAATCTGACCAAAACGGCCAGAAACCGGCGCACCAAACACCACGTCTTGCTGGCCGCTGGCGACCGACAGCAGCAAGCTCCACAATCCCTGCATCACAGTGTTCAGGGTTAAACCGCGCGCCCGGCACAGCGCATAGAGTTCCCGCTCCAGCGTGGCATCCAGCGTAATGCGCTTTTCATTGACCGCGCTGTCGGCGGCCTGCGGATAGAGCAGCGTCGGACGCACGTCTTTCAGGCAAGCTTGCCACTGCTGACGCGCTTCATGGCTGTCGCGCTGGCTGAGCTGACGCACGATGTCGGCGTAGCTGCTGCTGTGCGCGGGCAAGATTTGCTGGCGCAGCGCGCTGAGCAGATCGTTGAGGATCACCGGCGTTGACCAACCATCCACCACCAAGTGATGCGCGTTGAGCAGTAGCGTCCAGCGCGCGCCATCGCGATGGGCGATCAGCGTGGCGTGCAGCATGATTGGCTGGCTAAACAGATCCTGCGCCAGCGCCTGATGTTCCAACGCCTGAATGTCCTCTTCCTCGCCCAACTGAAGCAGCGTCAGCGGCCAGTGCAATTCGCCTTCCGGTATCAGCTGCAGCGGTTGCAGGCTGAGTTCGGCGTCGAAGCGCGCCGCCAGCTGCGGATGACGCTGTAACACCGCGTCGAGCGCGGTTTGTACCGCTGCGGCGCTGATGTCGCCGCTCAGCGTCATGCGGGTTAGTGAGTTATAGCTGCCTTGCTGCGTGGTGGTTTGCGCGTGGAACAGCAAACCTTTTTGCAGCGGTAACAACGGCAGCGCATGGCTAAACGCACCGTGACGCGCATGCAGCTGTTGCAGCAGCGCGTCATCAACGCCTTCCAGCGCCACCTCGGCGGCCACCAGCGTGTGGGCGGCGTGCTGCGGTTGCTGTTGGGCCAGCGCGATCAGCGCCTGCGCGGTAGCCGCCATTGCCTGATGTAAATCGGCAATCGCTTCGGCGTTGAGCACGCCGTCCGCCCAGCTCCAGTTCAGCGCCAGCTGCGCCGCATGTGGCTGCTCCTCAACGAAGACGTTGAGTTCCAGCGCGTGCTGCAGCGGCAGCGCGTCATCCTGCACTACCGCGAAAGTGTCACGGAACTGTTGCGCGGTGCGCTGTGGCGTCCAGTCACCGCTGCGCGGTGTAAAGCGCCCGAGGTAGTTAAACAGCACCTGCGGCGCGTGTTGCGCTGCCAGTTTTTCCAGCGTCACGCCGCGATGTGCATCGAGCCAGCGCAGCTGCCCGTAGCCAATGCCGCGATCCGGCACCGCACGCAGTACCGCTTTCACCGCGCGTACGCACTCATTGAGCGGCGCATGTGGATTTTCTGGCAACGGCAGCAGTAAAGGGTATTCTGCCGTCAGCCAGCCGACGGTGCGCGCCAGATCCTGCTGCGCATGTAGTTCGGCACGGCCATGCGATTCCAGCGTGACGCGCTGCTGTGCGCTGCCGTTGAGCTGGCGCAGAGCGAGGGTCAACAAGGTCAGCAGCAGCTCTTCGCTGGTGGCGCGATAGTACTGCGGCAGCGTGTTGAGCAGCGCGTGCGTGGTTGAGGCATCCAGCAGCGTGCGTTGATGCTGTTGGCGATCGCCGGACTGAATCGCCCGTTGCCCAACAAGCGGCAGCGGTTCCGTCAGCATCTGTTGCCAGAACGGTAACTCGCTGGCGCGCGCCGCAAGGTTCGCCAGCAGCGCGGCAGACCAGTCGTGCAGCGAGGTTTCCTCGGCGGGGATCACCAGCGGCGTGTTATTGAGCAGCGCGTCACCGGCCTGTTGCAGTTCTTCCAGCAATACGCGCCACGAGACGCCATCGACAATCAGGTGATGCAGCGTTAACACCAGCCCACAGCTGGCGCCTTCTTGCTGCAGCAGCGTGGCGTGCAGCAGCGCGCCTTTAGCCGGGTCGAGCGCCTCAGCATCTTCGCTAAACGCCCGTTCCGCTGCGCGGTCGCGGTCCTGCACCTCCAGCGCACGCACGCGGGCAGGGCGCGTCGTCAGCGCTTCGCCGACAATCAGCTGATCGCCGCGCGTAAAGGCGTTGAGCGCCGGATGCGCCTGCGCCAGCTGATCGATCAGTTGTTCCAACTGAACGAGCTGCAACTGCGGCGGCACCGACAGCAGCACGCCGTGAGCAAAGCGCGCATTGATGCCCGCCTGGGCGTTGAACCAGTGCAGAATCGGCAAGCCGCCAATCGCGCCCTGTTGCGCGACGCGCGCGCCGGTGTGGTGTTGTGCCAGCGGCTGCAAACCCCGCGCCATGCGGGCGGCGGTACGTTCGGCAAAGATTTCGCGTGGACGCAACAGATAGCCAGCGCGACGGGCGGCGGTGCTGAGCCCCATCGCTGAGATGCTGTCGCCGCCGAGCGCGAAGAAATCATCTTCCGCGCCAACGCTCTCCAGCCCCAGCAGACTGGCAATCGCGTGGCAAATCAGCTGCTCCTGCGGCGTGCTGGCGGCGCGACTTTGACTTTGCTGCGCCTGTTGCGGCTTCGGCAACGCCTGACGATCAATCTTGCCGTTAACGTTGAGCGGCAATTCGTCCATCACCATCAGCACCGCAGGCACCATGTAATCCGGCAGCTGCGTGGCGAGCTGCGCCAGCAAACGGGCGTTGAGATCGGCATCGGCGCGCAGCGCATCATCCTGCACCGAGCAGTAACCAATCAGGCGATGCGTGGCGCCCATTACTTCGGCGATCACCACGGCGGTGCTGACTTCCGGCAGCGCCACCAGCGCATTTTCCACTTCACCGAGTTCGACACGGAAACCGCGCACTTTAATCTGGTGATCGGTACGGCCAATAAACGCCAGCTGTCCATCCTGACGCCAGCGCATCAGGTCGCCGCTGCGGTACATCACATCGCCGTCGCGGAAGGGATTAGCGACAAAGCGTCCGCAGGTGAGATCGGGACGACGCAGATAACCGCGCGCGATGCCGGTTCCGGCGATATACAGCTCGCCAGCGCAGCCAATCGGCACCTGACGCAGTTGGTTATCCAGCAGATAGACTTCGCTGTTCCCCACCGGACGACCAATCACCGGCTGCGGCGACGCCATGACGCTGGCACCCAGCGTATCGATGGTGTATTCCGATGGGCCGTAATAGTTGTGGATCTCCATCTGCTGCTGTTGCTGCATCAGCTTCCACAGCGTTGGCGTGGCTGCTTCACCGCCAATCATGACGAAAGAGGGACGATGGTTATCGGCTTCCAGCAGGCCGCTGTCGATCATCTGCGAGAAGAATGACGGCGTGATATCCAGTAAATCGACCGGCACCGCGTTCATCTGCTGAATCAGGCCCCAGGCATCGCGGCGCAGCTCTTCGTCGAAGATATTCAGCTCGCAGCCCATCAGCATGCAGAACAGCGGTTCCCATGAGGAATCGAACGAGAAGGAAGCGGTGTGACCAGCGCGCATGCGGCGCGGGCTGCTGGCGCTGAAGCGCGCAATCGCCGGGCCAAACAGATGCTCGCGGTGCGACAGGAACAGATTGAGCAACCCTTGATGAGTGCTCATCACGCCTTTCGGGCGGCCGGTCGATCCTGAGGTGTAAATCATGTAGGCCAGATCGTCGCCGCACAGTTTGGTATCTGGTCGTGCGGTGGAAAGGGTGTTCAACGCGATCTGATCAATCAGTAGATGCGTTAACTCCGGCATTTGCGCCAGCGTGCTGGAGTGCGTCAGCAGCAGCTTCGGCTGCGCGTCATCGCACATCAGCGCCAGGCGTTCGCGCGGATAGTCAAGATCGAGTGGCATGTAGGCCGCGCCGCTCGCCAGCACGCCGAACATCGCTACCAGTGAATCCACCGAACGCGGAATGCCAATCGCCACCACATCGTCAGCCTGCAGGCCGCGCGCGATCAACAGATGCGCCAGTTGCATCGCGCGATCGGCTAACTGGCGATAGCTCAGGCTGCGATCGCCGCACACCACCGCGGTTTGCTCGCCGTAGTGCTCAGCGGCTTGCAGCAGGATATCGACGATGGTGTGGGTATCGGCGGGCGGCACGATGGTTGGTCCGGTCGACCAGCGTTGCAGATCGATCTGTTCCTGTGGCGCCAGCAGTGACAGCGCGCCGATTTGCGTGTTGGCATCCGCCGCGAATTGCGTGAGCACGTGGCTGATGCGCTCGGCGTGACGTTGTAGCGTTTGTGCCTCGTAGCGGCGCGGGTTCGCCACCAGCGTCAGCTGCAATGCGCCAGCGCGGAAGCCAACTTCAAACTCGAGATCGTCGACCGGGCCCATCGCCAGCGTGTGCGTTGTGGCTGCATGGCCATCGAATTGCAGATCGTCGTGGTAAACCTTGACGTTAATCACCGGGCCATACAGCGCCTGGCTGCTGCCGACCAGACCGAGATCGCGGCGCAGCTGTTCCGCTTCATAACGCTGATGACGGCGCGCTTTGCGGATTTCGCTTTGCACCTGCTGCACCAGCATCGGCAAGGTCATCTCATCGCTGACGCTGAAAATCAGCGGCAACACGTTGACCACCGGGCCGAGGGTAGAAATCGCCGCCGAACCCATGCGGCGCATAAACGGGAAGCCAATTGACAAACGTTGGCTGTTACTGAAGCGGGCCAGATAGGCCACCAACAGCGCGCTGACGATATCGCCTTCGCTGCTGTCGGCGAGTGGATGCTGCTGACGCAGCGTGGTCAGTTGCGGCAGCGTTACCTGACAGCTGATCGGGCGATCGCCGGGATCGCTGACGTTTTCACTGGCAAGCGTCAGGGTTTCCGGCAAATCCGCCGCGTAACTTTGCCAGTGGCTGGCGGAGCGGGTAAAAGCCGGCGAATCCTGCCACTGCTGAATCTCTTCAATCACCGTGGTGAACGGGGTAAACGGCGAGGGCGAGGGCGCTTCGCCGGCGCAAAGGGCGGCGTAGATCGCTGCGACGCGTTGAGTCAGCGCTTCAAAGCTGAAACCATCCACCAGCAAATGGTGATAGCGCTGATACCACAGCCAGCTGCCGTCGCCGATGCGCATCAGCGCATGACGATAGAGCGGTTTGTCGCCGTCGGCGGGCAGATCGGCAGCGAGATCGGCCTGCATCAGTTTCTGAGCATGGCTGCTGGCATCGCCGCGCTGGCTGAAATCATGCCATTCCGGCGCGACCGGCGCTTGTGCACCAAACCACTGCGCCGGATTGCCATGTTCGTCCAGGCCGAAGCGTGCCTGCACGGTATCGGCTTCCGCCATCGCCTGCTGAATGGCGCTGTCCAGCGCCGCGCGATTGATGTCGCCGTGCAGCACGCTGTAGTGCGCCACGGTAAATTGATTGCGCTGCTGCGCAATGCTGTCAGCGATCCAGATGCCGGGCTGCGCCGCGACGAGTGGATAGGCTGGAGAATAGTTGTTTAGCGATGCCAAAGGACAATTCCTGTCGAGAAAAACAATTTAAAAAAGAGAAAGTTAAAAAAATTTAATGCGCGGTAGACGACGTCTGTTGCGTCGCTGGCCGCATGTCGTGCCAGTTTGCTTCGATAAACTCAATGGCGGCGCTGCGCGTCAGCGGTCCCGCCACGTTGTGCCAACCTGCCGGAACCGGGGCAAAAGCGGGCCACAGGCTGTATTGCTGGCGCGCGTTAAGCAGCACAAAAAAATCGAGCGCGTCGTTATCAAACGGATTCTGTTGTTCAGACATGGTGGTTACCTTCAGAGGTTGATGTAGGGGAGAGAAAATCGGCCAGCAGCCAGCGGCAGCCGTCGATCAAACCGCCACGCCAGCACAACGCATCGTGCCCTCCGGCGAAGCGGCGAAAATGTAATTCATGGCCTGCGGCTTGCAGCGCCGGGACGATCTGCTGGTTGACGTAAACCATGTCCGCCTCGCGATCGCCCACTTCCTGGAAAATCTTCAGCTTGCCCGGCGGTAAATCGCCCTGTTGCAGCTGCTCCAGTAGCAAGCCGGGTGCGTGCTGCTCGCGATTGGCGTAGTCGCGGATGTATTGCAGATGCGGCCACCAGAAGGAGCCGGATTGCGTAAGAATGCGGCCAAAACGCTGCGGCCAGTGCAATCCGGCATAGAGCGCGGCGAGTCCGCCATAGCTTTGCCCGGCCACCAGCGTGCGGTCAGCGTCGCTACTAAAGGCCGCGTGCTGGCGTGCCAGCGGCAACAGTTCCTGCTGCACCGCCTGCCAGAAGGTTTCATTGCACGGCAATTCGGCTTCGCGGTGCTGGCTGTCGATAACATCGATAAACAGCCAGCAGGCGGGCGGCAGTGCGCCATCGGCGGTGACCTGATCCAGCGCGCTGAAAATCGGTTGACCGTAGACCCAGTTTTGTCCATCGAGCAGGATTGCCAGCGGACGCTGTTCGGGCTGAGCGGTTGTTCCGGTGCTATAAAGCCAGACATTGCGCGTGACGTTGAGCAACGCGCTGTGCCACTGCAGGGTTTGCAGCGTATCCGGCCAGGTTTCCGCCATGCCGGCATCCAGCGCGCGCCAGGCCGATTGATCCGGCGCATCCGGCATGTGCGCGTTGCTCAGCGCAAAACGGCGGCTGCTGAGAAACGGCGGCGTGGGATTGAATTTGTCGGGGATCGCCAGCGGCATCAGCGAGATCCACCACTTACGCTGCAGCGCGCGGCAGTCGGCATCATCGCCACAAAACAGCGGCGGTAACTGCTGCGCGGTGGCGGGGATCAGGCTGTAACTGCCGCGCCAGTCAGATTCAATGGCGGTCGACCAATGCCAGACGTTGCTGTCGCCGACGCGCACCAGACTTTCTGGCGCTTCGCTGTGGTGATCGGTGACGCCGTTAATATCGATATAAACCCGTTCAGTGGAAGAACGTGCGGAATGTCCTTCGGGATCGCGCCAGAAGAAGTGCATGGTCGTTTGACCGCTTTCGTCACGCTCCACCAGCGGCGTACCGACCGCATATAGCCGCTGCCACCAGCTTTCGCTTCCTATTTCGGCCTGCTGCAACCATTGCGCAACTGTTCCGGCGGGCAACCAAGTCTGCGTCGTATTTTCTGCGCTTGTTAGAAACATCCTGCAACCTATCTCCACATTTTGTTCACTGTCTTTACTTAATCAAAGCTAATGCAAATGCTATTGATAACGATTTACATTTGCAATATGATTTTTCGTGCCTGATAAACCTTCGCAATTTCAGTGGATTATTTTGTGAAGGACGTCACGCGGGGAGATTAGGACCGTCAATTACGCAAGAGATTAATATTTCAATCCGTTACAGCCCTTGTCGTTGGGCGAGGGCGACTGAACGGATTATTTCATTTACAAGGCAGTTTGAAATAGAGATGGCAACTATGTCCGTTAACGCTAAAAATTCAGCAATACCTGCTGTGGCACGGCAGTTCAGATTCAATCCTCTGTACCTTTCTCTGGCCTCAATTTTGTTGGTGACACCAGCCGCCTTCAGCGTGGCTGCCGAAGAGACCCTAACCGTCAACGCCGACTCGCGTGAAAGCGTGACTTCGCCGCTGCAGGGCTACGTGGCGAAAGAGAGCGCGGCAGGCACCAAAACCGCGACGCCGCTGCGCAAAACCCCGCAATCCATTTCGGTAATTACCCGCGAGCAGATGGACGATCAGGCTGCGGCCTCCGTTGCGGATGCGCTGAGCTACAGCAGCGGCGTGTTGACCAACTATCGCGGTAACTCCAACCGTAATGATGAGATCATCGCGCGCGGTTTCCGCTATGCGCCAAAATTCCTTGATGGCCTGAGCTACGGTTTATCCGGCCAGGCGGGCGCAGCGGGGCAGATCGATCCCTGGTTGCTGGAGCGCGTAGAGATGATCCACGGCCCAGCTTCAGTGCTGTACGGCCAGGTGAATCCGGGCGGTATCGTGGCCATGACCAGCAAGCGCCCGACCGCGCAGAGCATTCACAAAGTGCAGCTCAGCACCGGCAACCAGCATTTGGGTGAAGCGGCGTTTGATTTTGGCGGCAAGCTGAATGATGACAACACGCTGTTTTACCGCCTGAACGGTATTGCCAGCACCAAACATGAGTTCGTTAAGGACAACAAACAGCAGCGCATGGCGATTGCGCCAGCGATAACCTGGCTGCCGAACGCAGACACCAGTTTCACGCTGCTGACGATGTATCAAAACGAGCCGAAAGCGGGATACCGTAACTTCCTGCCGGCCAGTGGTACGTTGAAAGAGAGCAGCGCGGGCTTTATCCCTTACGATTTCAACGTCAGCGATCCGAGCTTCAACGAAGCCAAGCGCGAACAGACGTCGATTGGCTATATCTTCGAGCACAATTTAAGCGATAACATCAGCTTCACGCAGAATCTGCGCTACAGCAACATGGACGAATCGTACAAATATCTGGTGTATACCTTTGATGCTGATAACGATCACTCGATCAACCGTCGTCCGCAGCATGACAAGATCAAGTCGAAAGAGTTGGGCCTTGATAACCAGCTGAAAGCCACCTTTGAAACCGGCAACATCGCGCATACCGTTCTCGGCGGGCTGGATTACAAGTGGAGCGACGTGGATAACAAACTGTGGCGTGACAGCGGCGATCAGTACATCCTCGACTGGGCGAATCCGACACGGATCAGCATCAACGAGAGCGATTTGACGCTCACTACCAGCACGCGCAAGAAGCTCGATCAGGTGGGTGTTTATCTGCAGGATCAGCTGGAGTGGAATCAGTGGAACCTGCTGCTCTCCGGACGTCACGACTGGAGCGAAGTGCGCACGCAGGATCGCACCGACGACAGTGAAACCCAGCAGAATGACAACAAGTTCACTGGCCGCGCGGGTCTGCTGTATGCGTTTGATAACGGCATTTCACCGTACGTCAGCTACAGCACCTCGTTCGAGCCAAACCTCAACAGCGGCGCGCCAGGCACCGATCCTTTTAAACCGACCACCGGCGAACAGACCGAAGTGGGCGTGAAGTATCAGCCGGTAGGTTGGGATGCGGTGTTAACCGTGTCAGCGTTTGATATCACGCAGAAAAACATCACCGCTTATAACAGCGTGACCGGTTATAACGAGCAGATTGGTAAAGTGCGTTCGAAAGGCATCGAAACCGAAGCGCATGCGCAGATTACGCCAGAGATCAAACTGTTAGCGGCCTATACCTACACCGATGCGGTGACCAAAGAGAGCAGCATCACGCAGCGCATCGGCCATTCACCGTCGAGCATTCCGCGTCATGCGGCGTCGGCGTGGGGCAGCTATACCTTCCTCGATGGCGTGCTGAGCGGCTTTACGCTGGGCAGCGGCGTGCGTTATACCGGCACCGCGCCAGCGGATGAAATTGGCGTCCACAAAGTACCGCATTACACCTTGTATGATGCGATGGCGAAATATGAGCTGGGCGAAGCGGCGAACTCGCTGCGTGGCACCACGCTGCAGCTCAACGTCAACAACATCGCGGATAAGCACTACGTGGCGTCATGCAGTAACGAAAGTGCCTGCTTCTACGGCAGCGGTCGCACCATTGTGGCTTCGGTCAGCTACAGCTGGTAATTCCCTCCGGCGGCCTGCGTGGCCGCCGTTTCGTTTCGCATTCCGTGCGACGCGCTTTTCAGCCAGGTATTTATTAAGCGGTTTTCGGAAAATACTGTATTTGTGTGACTGTCATCACTCTGCAAGGCACGTTAAAATACGCGCTTCTCATTTAGCAGGGGTTTTTCGTCACGATGTTATCGCGCTTCACTTTAGCCACTTTGATGGCAACAATCATGCTCACCGGCTGCGCCCGCCTTGCCGCCGTTACTGGTACATCTCATGACAGCACTGCGACTGCGGACGCATCCGCCGCTCAGCCTGCAACCGGCGCGCCAATCGACAATAATGATTCGCCTTCTCCATTCGAGACAGGCCCAACGGTGATTAACGTTTCGCACCTGGTGACGCGTACCGATGACGGTTCTTCTGTCTATGTGACGGTAGATGGTCAGGATGCGGGGCTGCTGAAGAAGGGTGAAAAACGAGAAATTCGTGTTGCGCCAGGTAAACACCAGATTGGTGGTTACGTGCAGACGCTGTTTGGTTTTGGCAAAGTGACGATCGCATCCGTGGATGTCACCACCGATCCGAACAGCCCGAAAAACGTGGTCTATTCTGTAACGCGCCAGAAGCCCGCGTTCAGCGAAACCGACGCCACGCCGCCGAATAATTCCTGATGTATGGGTGCGCATAAATGCGCACCAGTATGTTTTTTTCAGGTCGCCATTGATGGCGACCTGCCCACATCAACTCCGGCTAAACACCAGCTTCAATCCCGCAACTGTGAAGCAGCAAGCCAGCAGCGCATCCAGCCCACGACGGATGCGGCGATAGAAAGCCGTCATCACCGCGGTGGAAAACAGCAGCGCATAACCGCCAAACACCAGCACACAAATTGCCGCGCAGCCTGCAACAATCATCGGCAAGGTTGATGCCGCCGCACCCGGTTTTAACGCCACCGACATGATCGCCACCCACGTCAAAATCGCTTTAGGATTGCCGACGTGCATCAAAATGCCCTGACGAAACATTCTGCCGAAGCGCGCTTTTTCGCTGACCGGTGCGAATTCACTGGCATCTGGCCGACGCAGCGCCGATTTCCCCGCCTTAAACGCCAGCCACAGCAGATACAATCCGCCGCCAATCTTTAGCACAACCAGCAGTTGCGCAAAGGTGGCCAGCACGGTGAGAACCCCGCAAGCCGCCAGCAGCGCCCACATCATTGAACCGCCAATCACGCCGCTCGCTAATGCCAGCGCCGCGCCGCGTCCCTGTTTCATCGCCGTGCCCATAATCGCCATATTGCTCGGGCCGGGACTGGCGGTCGCGACGAAATAGGTGGTGTAGATAAGAATCAGTTCATGTGACAGCGCCATAGGTTCCTCGGTTAATCATGATGGATTACGCCGCGAGTATGTGCTGAATCGCCAGAAACATCGGGATTGCGCCAAATACATTGGGCGGCTCATGCAATGCCACAAATCCCAGGCGGGTGTAAAAATTCACGGCTTTGGGTTCAGCGTCAAGATAAACGCCTTTTACAGGTAATGCGTCATGGATTATTTTGACGTGTTCGAAGAATTCGCCTAACAAATCCTGTCCATAACCCTTGTTTTGTTCTTTGACGGCGACTCCCAGCATAACCAGGCGCACCACGCCGACTTCGGCTGGCATTGAACCGGACACCACGCCTGTGAGCTTTTGTCTCAACAGGGAGTAGGCGCTGAAGGTACAGATTCCCAGCAGTTCGCCGGTATTAGCGTCAATCAGCGCCTTCGCTGCACAGTTTCCCTCTTTTACGCTTTTTTTAAGCGAGTTGCGCACGAAGGAGTTGATAATTGCGTTGCCGCAATCGAAGTGCTTATTACCGGGATAAGTGATATCAGCCTGATAAGCGCACACCATAACGTCAGCGCTGTTATTCCGTGAATTTTCCATCTGCTCTTTTCCTTCGCATCAACGCTTGTAACGCCAGCGTCGGAGCTGCAGGTTCAGACATGAGCTGATTCACTTGCTGCCAACTCTCTTCCGAAAGCTGGCGACGTCGCTGATTATCCAAAACGGTTTCTGCACGCTCAAGCGCCGCATTTAAGATAAAGGCACTCAAATCTAACCCTGCAGCGGTTGCTGCTTCCTTTAAGACTTCTTTGAGATTCGAACTGGTTTTTAACTCTACGCGCGCATCTTTAACGGCGCGCGTATCGGTGGAAAGTGCGGATACTTTTGGCATAGCGAGAGCCTCGTTGAGTAAAAACGCCTCCTGTTGACGTCAGTCCTTAAACTTATGCAGCGTTGCAATGTGAGTGAAGTCTTTCATTTCAGTTAGCTTGGTACGGCTAATAACCGTATGCGGATAATGTAAACCTTATCGCTTTGATAAGTCAACGCGTACGGTTAATAGCCGTATAGCATTTGATGTCGGTTAAATTTACCTTGCTGCACCCTTACTCCCCATGCAACTCCTTCCTTAACAGAACCAATTCGCCTGCCAAATCACGGCACAGCATCGCCGTCATCAGATGATCCTGCGCATGCACCAAAATCAGCGTGACCGGTACTTTACCGCTGCCTTCATCGGCGCCAATCAACGCGGTCTGGATTTTATGCGCGGCTTTCGCGGCCTCGTCGGATGCCGCTAAAGCCTCGTCCGCCCCTTGCCAGTCAGCTTTACGCGCTTGCTGGATCGCCATCATGGCTTGCGATCGCGCCTCACCGGCATTAATCAGCAACTCCATCATCGTTTGTTCAAAATCCATATCCGCCTCACTTATTGGTATGCCAAATTGGTAATAACGATGCTACCGGAATACCAAAAAAGAGTTCCGCGAGCATGATCACAGAAATTAACGACAAATATCGCCATTTTGGTATGCCACGAACCATCAAGCTATTGCATAACACCTAAAACCGCTGAGGGTTGACCAATGTCTCTACAGGAACGTCTTATCGATTCACTGGGTAGCTTTGCCACCCGATTCAACAGCTACCGCTACATCATGGCGATCAAAGCCTCGTTTATTACGCTGATGCCGGTGATCATCGTCGGCGCGTTTTCGGTGCTGATTTCCAACATGGTGCTGGATCCGAAAAATGGCCTCGCCAGTTTCTCTGCACTGTCGTTTCTCGCCGATCTGAAACCGATCACCAGCAGCATTAACTACGCCACGCTGAGCTTTCTGAATATCGGCGCGGTGTTTCTGATTGGTATCGAACTGGGCCGCATCAACGGCATTAAAACGCTGTTTCCCGGCCTGCTGGCGATCATCTGCTTCATCTCGGTGACGCCCACCACGCTGCAAATGCTGGTGGATGGCCAGATGCAGGTGGTAACCGATGTGCTGGCGAAACAGTTCTCCGATACCAAAAGTCTGTTCCTCGGCATGTTTATCGCCATTCTATCGGTGGAGATTTACTGCCGGCTGGAGCAGGTTGAACGGCTGAAAATCAAAATGCCGGATACCGTGCCGCCGAACGTTGCCGCGTCATTTTCCGCGCTGATTCCGTCGATCATCACCGTCACGCTGGTCGCTACCTTTGGCTTTATCTTCCATCAGATCACCGGCATGTACCTGTACGACGCGGTGTACAAAGTGGTGCAGCAGCCGCTAGAATCGGTGGTGCAGAGCTTGTGGGGCATTCTGCTGCTGATGTTTGTTGCCCAGCTGTTCTGGGTGATTGGTATTCATGGCAACCAGATGGTGAAACCGATTCGTGAGCCGCTGCTGCTGGGGGCGATTCTGGTCAACATGAACGCCTTCGAGCAGGGTAAGGAAGCGCCAAACATCATCACCATGCCATTCTGGGACGTGTACATGAGCATCGGCGGTTCCGGCCTGACTATCGGGCTTTTAACCGCCGTGATGATTGCCACCAAACGCAAAGAGATGCGTGAAATCGCCAAACTGTCGTTTGGACCTGGCTTATTCAACATCAATGAGCCGGTGATTTTTGGTATGCCGATCATGCTCAACCCCATTCTTGCTATTCCCTTCATCATCACCCCGCTGGTAACCGGTTCGATTGGCTATTTCGCCACGGTGATGGGCTTTGCCGGTAAAGCGGTGGTGATGGTTCCCTGGACTACGCCGCCGATCATCAATGCGTGGCTTTCTACCGCCGGTTCGATGGGTGCGGTGGTGACGCAAATCATCTGCATCGTAGTTTCGGTGTTGATTTATCTGCCTTTTGTCAAAGTGGCCGCGCGTCGCGCCGAAGCGGCGGAAGCAAAAAATCTGCAGGCCGAACTGGCACAAAATTAAGGAGGATCTATGAGTAAGCACACCATTGCGCTGCCGCAGGGTTTTATTCTCGGCGCGGCGGCATCGGCCTGGCAAACCGAAGGCTGGAGCGGCAAAAAAGCCGGCCAGGATTCGTATCTGGATGCCTGGTATCAGCAGGATCGGCACGTCTGGCATAACGGCTTTGGGCCGGCGGTGGCGACGGATTTTATCAACCGCTTCCGCGAAGACGTGGCGCTGATGAAAGCGGCGGGACTGACGCATTATCGCACCTCAATCAACTGGTCGCGTTTTCTCACCGACTATGAAAACGCGGTGGTTGATGAGGAGTACGCGGCATATTACGACCAGTTGATTGACGAGATGCTGCGTCAGGGCATTGAACTGATGTTGTGTCTCGAACATTACGAACTGCCGCTGCAGTTGCTGGAGGAGTATGGCGGCTGGCAATCAAAACATGTGGTTGAGCTTTTTACCCGCTATGCCGAGAAGGTGTTTGCCCGCTACGCCGGAAAAGTGACGCGCTGGTTTGTTTTCAATGAGCCGATTGTGGTGCAGACGCGCGTCTATCTTGATGCGCTGCGCTGGCCGTATGAACAGAACACCCATAAGTGGATGCAGTGGAATCATCATAAAAATCTCGCCACGGCGAAGGTGGTCAAGCTGTTCCGCCAGCAGGGTTACGCCGGCACGGTGGGCACCATTCTCAATCCGGAAGTGACCTATCCGCGCTCTTCGGCGGCGCACGATGTTAAAGCCGCAAAAATCTACGATCTGTTCTACAACCGGATGTTTCTCGATCCGGCAATCAAAGGCGTCTATCCAGCGGAATTACTGCAGCTGCTGGATAAACATGAGGTGCAGTGGGATGCGACCGAGGAAGAGCTGGCCATCATCGCCGCCAACACCGTCGATGAAGTGGGGCTGAATCTTTACTATCCGCATCGTGTTAAAGCGCCTTCACGCGCCTGGCACCCAGAGACGCCATTCCATCCCGCTTTTTACTACGAACAATTTGAGTTGCCAGGCCGCCGCATGAACAGCTCGCGCGGTTGGGAAATTCAGCCGCGCATTGTCTTCGACATGGCGCAGCGTATGAAAGAGGAGTACGGCAATCTGCCGTGGTTTGTGGCCGAGAGCGGCATGGGCATCGAGAACGAAGCGCAGTTTAAGGATGCGCAGGGCGAAATTCAGGACGACTACCGCATCAACTTTATTGCCGAACATCTTTACCAGGCGGTACGTGCGCGTGAAGCGGGCAGCAACTGTCTGGGCTACATGTTGTGGGCGTTCACCGACAACGTATCGCCAATGAACGCCTTCAAAAACCGCTACGGACTGATCGAGATCGACCTCGACAATCAGCGGCAGCGACGGATGAAAAAATCCGCGCACTGGTTCCGTCAATTGCGCGATACCCAGCAATTGACCCTCAACATTGACGATGAAGCCAAATAAGGACAACCGATGAAACGTATTATTCTGGCCTGCGCGGCAGGCATGTCGACTTCGATGTTAGTCACCCGCATTGAGAAAGAGGCGGTAGCACGCGGTCTTGAGTACCAGATCTATGCCATTCCGGAACAAAACCTGCGTGAAGAGTTACAAAACTACGGTCAGGACGTGGTGGTGGTGCTGCTGGGACCGCAGGTGCGCTTTAAGCTGGAGGAGAATAAAAAGCTGACCGACAGCTATCAGCTGCCGATTGCGGTGATCGATACCGTGGCTTACGGCACGTTGAATGGTGCAAAGGTACTCGATCAGGCACTGGCTTTGGTACACTAGCGCCCAGATAGCAGTCAGGCTCCGGCTCGCACAGGACGCGGCCGGGCCGAATGCACCATGATGCAAAAGGGTGAGAGCGTGGAAAAAGCCGAAGCGCCACAAGAGAAAAAGCAGTATCAGGAAATTGGTCAGCATCTGCGTCAGCAAATCCTTGATGGTCATTATCCGGTTGGCTCACGACTGCCGCCAGAGCGTCAGTTGGCCGAAACCTGGGGCGTGAGCCGCACCATTGTGCGTGAAGCGTTGCTAATGCTGGAGCTGGAAGGCACGGTGGATATTCGTCAAAGTTCTGGCGTTTACGTGATGCGCATTCCTTCGGAAAGCGAGGATGCGGAAGAGGCCTTTTTCCGCAGCGATGTCGGCCCGTTCGAGATGTTGCAGGCGCGTCAGCTGCTGGAGAGCAACATCGCGGCCTTCGCCGCCAAAATGGCCACCAAAGCCGATATTGAAAACCTGCGCCGCACGCTGGAGCAAGAGCAGCGCGCCATCGCGCTCAACGACAGCAGCCAGGATAACGACAAGTTATTTCATCTGCTACTGGCAGGCGCGACGCAAAATCAGATGCTGCTCGATACCGTTACCAGCGTCTGGCGTCATCACGAAGCCAGCCCGCTCTGGCAGCAGCTGCGACCGCAGTATGAAACCCGCGCCTATCGCCTGAAGTGGCTGGGCGATCATCAAACCATTCTGGCCGCGCTGCGACGCCGGGATGTGATGGGTTCCTGGCAGGCGATGTGGCAGCACCTGGAAAACGTCAAGAACACATTGCTGGAGTTATCCGATGCCGATGCGCCAGACTTTGATGGCTATCTGTTCGAATCCGTGCCGATTTTCCAGGGTAAGTTGATGTGATGAGGTCGCCATTCATGGCGTAATGCCGCTCAGTTAAGCGCCGTATCAAATCACCGCTTCTTCCGTAGCGGCGCGATTTATCGCGCAATGCATTGCGCCGCTACAATGTGAGCTCTCGGTAACTAAGGATTTTCACGTCTTAACTGACGAGCATAACGACCTAAATGCGGGCCCCTGTGTGATAGTAATTACAACGCAGCGCGCAAAGTTCAATGACTAAGCTGCACGATAAATCGCGACGCTACTCATGCTGGGTGAGCTTCGCGGTTAACGCACGCAGCGGCGTGCGTAGCACCTCATGCAGCGCGCGGATCGCGGGGGAAAACTGTTTGCGATGAGGGCAGATAAGGTGCAGCGGCGTGCTTTCACCCGGCATCTCCGGCAGTACGCGTTCCAGCCTGCCGGCCAGCACATCGTCACACACATCAATCCACGATTTATAGGCGATACCCATGCCGGCGATGGCCCAGCGCCGCGCGACTTCGGCATCATCACACAGCATGCGGCTTTTCACCGTGATCTGGCGGCGCATGCCATCCTGCGGAAAGGTCCATTTGTCGTAAACGTGGCCGCCCATCATAAACAGCAGGCCATGATGGTGCTGGGCGATCTCCTCCAGCTGTTGCGGGCGACCGTGACGATCAAGGTAATCCGACGACGCCACCATCACGCGGCGATTGTCCTCCGCCAGCGGCAACGCCACGTAGCTGCTGTCTTCCAGCTTGCCGTAGCGAATGGCGATATCCACCGGATCGCGGAACACATCGCTGATCTGGTCGGAAAAGGAGAGCCGCACCGCCAGCGCCGGATGCGCGCGGCAAAAGTCAGTGATCAACGGCAGCAAAATATTGCGGCCAATATCCGAGGGCAGCGCGATTTTTAGCTCGCCGCTCAGCGCATCTTCATCGCTCTGCAAGCTTTCGGCACCGGCATGCATCAGCGCCAGCATCTCCTGCGCAAAGGGCAGATACTTTTCCCCTTCGGCGGTTAAGCGCAGGCTGCGGGTGGAACGGGCGAACAAGCGGCGATCCAGTTCCCGCTCCAGCCGCTGAATTGCCGCGCTGACCTGTCCGGGTAGTAAATTCACCTCGCGCGCCGCGCGTGAAAAGCTGCCGAGTGCGGCTGAACGCACAAACAGAGTGACATCTTCCAGTCGGATCATCTTCTTATTCATCATGGTAGTCAGCAGGGATTTTCACTCTAAGAGTGAAAGTGTTCACCTGCAACTGGCATTTTTCATTGCGCTGCGGACCGCTATGCTGAATTTACTTCACCAAACCTGCTGATGAATAAGGATCTGCCTGATGAAAGCCATTGTTTATAGCCAAAACGGTTTACCGATTTCCGATGAAAATGCGCTGTATGAGCTTGAGGTTGATAAGCCAACGCCGGGCGCGCGCGATCTGCTGGTAAAAATTCACGCCATTGCGGTGAATCCGGTGGACACCAAAGTGCGCGCCGGTGCGCCAACCGATCAGCCGCGCATTCTGGGTTGGGATGCGGTAGGCGTGGTGGAAGCAGTGGGCGCAGACGTCACGCTGTTCCAGCCGGGCGACGAGGTGTTTTATGCTGGTGATATCACGCGCGCCGGCAGCTATGCCGAATATGGGCTGGTGGATGAACGTATTGCCGGGCACAAACCGCGTTCGCTGAACGACGCCGAGGCCGCCGCGCTGCCGCTGACCTCGCTGACCGCGTGGGAACTGCTGTTTGATCGTCTTGAGGTACAAGCCGATGACAACGCCGCGCTACTGATTATTGGCGCAGGTGGCGGCGTCGGTTCCATATTGACGCAACTCGCCAGCAAGCTAACCAAATTGACGGTGATCGGCACCGCTTCCCGCCCGGAAACGGCGGATTGGGTGCGTTCACTCGGTGCGCACCATGTGATTGATCATTCTCAACCGCTGGGCGAACAGCTGGCGGCGATTGGACATAAAGAGGTGCGCTATGTCGCCTCGCTGACGCATACCGACAGCTATTACGATCAGCTGATTGATGCGCTCGCGCCGCAGGGCAAGCTGGCGTTGATCGATGATCCTGAGACGCTGGATGCGGTGCCGCTCAAGCGCAAAGCGATTTCACTGCACTGGGAATTGATGTTCACCCGTTCGCTGTTCCATACCGCCGATATGCAGCGCCAACATGAGATTCTGCAGCGCGTGAGCCAGTTGATTGATGACCAAACGCTGCAAACCACCGCCGGCGAACATCACGGCATGATCAATGCCGCCAATTTGCGCAAGGCGCATGCGCTGATTGAGAGCGGTCGCGCACGCGGTAAGATCGTATTGAGCGGGTTTTAACCAAATTAACGCAATAAATGATGCAAACCACGCGCAATAAATTGCGCCGCTACGGATATCCGCACGCTTCTGTAGCGGCGCGATTTATCGCGCTACAAAGAAAAAGGAATAGGCCATGACACTCAATGATGCAGTCGCTCGTCGTCACACCGTAAAAGCCTTTGAACAAGGTAAAAGCCTGCCGCAGGATGAAATCGAAACCCTGCTGAACGTGCTGCGCAACAGCCCGTCTTCGGTGAACTCGCAGCCGTGGCATTTTGTGGTGGCGTCAACCGAAGCGGGTCGCGAGCAAATCGCCGCATCCACCGATGGCGCCTTTGCCTATAACAGCCCGAAAGTGCGCAATGCCTCGCATGTTATCGCGCTGTGCATGCGCACCGATCTGGATGAAGCGCATTTGCAGAACGTGCTCGATCAGGAAGATGCTGATGGCCGTTACGCCAAGCCGGAAAGCAAAGCGAACAATGACATGGTGCGTCGCAGCTATGTCGATATGCATCGCTATGAATCACGCGATGTGCCGCAGTGGATGGAAAAGCAGGTTTATCTGGCGTTGGGCGGATTGTTGCTGGGCGCAGCGATGTTGGGCATTGATGCCACACCGATGGAAGGTTTCGATCAGCGCGCGCTGGATCAGGCGCTGGGTCTGCGTGAGAAGGGCTTTACCAGCGTGGTGCTGGTGTCGCTGGGTTATCGCAGCGATGCGGATTTCAACGCCGCGCTGCCGAAATCACGTTTGCCACGTGACGAGATTTTTACCTTTATTTAAATATTTCGCGCAATAAATTGCGCCGCTACGGATGGACGCACGTTTCTGTAGCGGCGCGATTTATCGCGCAAGATCAATACGGAAACCGCAACGTAAAGCGGTTCACACCCTGCTCGCTATGCATCTCACAACTTCCCTGATGCAAACGCATAATGCTGCGCACAATCGATAAGCCCAAACCGCTGCTGCCCTGATGTCGTGAGCTATCGGCGCGCCAGAAACGATCAAAAATGCGCGCCTGCTGTTCCTCACTTAATGCCGGGCCGTGGTTTTCCACTGTCAACGAATGGTCCTGATTAAACACGCGAATGGTTGAGTTTTGGTCGCCATAGCGCAGCGCGTTGGCGATCAAATTGGCCAGCGCGCGTTGCAGCAGTTGCGGATCGGCGCGCAGTTCACCGTGTAGCGCCATCTCCAGCCGCATCGACTGCTCTTCCGCCATGCCGTCAAAGTAGTCCTGCAACTTCTCGCCGAGCAGCGCCAGATCGATGTTCTGCCAATCCATTGCCTGGCTGGCATCTTCCGCTTTGGCAAGAAACAGCATGTTGTCGATCATCTTCGCCAGCCGTTCCAGCTCCTCGTAATTGGAGCCGAGCAGCGCCTGATAATCGCCAACGCTGCGCGTTTGACTCAGCGCCACTTCGGTTTGGCCGATCAGCGTGCTAATCGGCGTGCGCAGATCGTGCGCCATATCGGCAGAAACCTGGCTCAACTGCTGATAACCCAGCTCAAGGCGACTCAACATCTGATTAAACGCCGCCACCAGCGGCTGCAATTCCGCTACTGCCTGTTGTGGCATGCGCTGCGACAAATGACGTGCGTCAATCGCATCCGCCTGCGCCGCCAAACGACGCAGCGGGGTTAAAGCGCGCCGCACTAGCCAGATGCTGATCGCCGCCACCAGCAACGCCGCCAGCGCGGTGGCGAGAATAATTTGATTGCGATAACTGTTAAGCGTTAGCGTGCGGTCGCTCATCAGGCGGCCGGTGATGATCTCAATCTGGCCATTGCCATCGCGCGTGGGCGCCAGCGCGGCTGCCGAAATAAACGGCGTACCGTCGGCGGCGGCGAGATGATGCACCGACGACAGCGCCAGCGGCTGATCGGCGGCAACCGGCGTAATCGCGGGGACTGGACGCTGGCCGGGATTGACCACAATCAGCGGCGGCTGGCCGGGAAAACGCAGCACCAATAACGATTCGGTATTGCCGAGCATATTGGCGAACAAACGGGGTTTTTGCTGGATCAGCTTAAGCGCATCTTCATCGCGCAGTAGCGTGCGAATCTGATCGATGCGCGTCAGCAGCGCCGCGTCGTCGCGCACGCCAATCTGCGTCGCCAGCGAGTGATAAAGCGCGATGCCGCTGAGGGAGAAAATGAAAATCACCGTGGCGCTCAGCAGCAGCGACAGGCGCGTGGCGAGAGACCGGGTTTTCATAATTCAGCTTCACAGCGGTAACCTACGCCGTGCACGGTGTGAATTAGCGGCTGGGCAAACGGGCCATCAATTTTCTGCCGCAGGCGTTTCACCGCCACATCTACCACATTGGTGTCGCTGTCGAAATTCATGTCCCACACGCGTGAGGCGATCACGGTGCGCGTCAGCACTTCGCCGGGATGCAGCAGGAAGAGATGCAGCAGGTTGAACTCTTTGTTGGTGAGATCAATGCGCTGACCGCCGCGCTCAACGCGACGTTTCAGGATATCCAGTTGCAGATCGGCCAGCTGGAGAACATCCGGCAACTTCTGCTGAGCGCCGCGCCGCAGTTGGGTGCGCACGCGCGCCAGCAGTTCGGCGAACGAAAAGGGCTTGACCAGATAATCATCAGCGCCCAATTCCAGCCCTTTGATGCGATCCTCCAGCGTGCCTTTAGCGGTGAGGAAAATCACCGGCGTGTGGATCTGCTTATCCAGCGCCGCCATCACGTGCCAGCCGTCCATGCCGGGCATCATTACGTCGAGCAGAATCAAATCGTAATGATGCTCCTGCGCGTAGAACAAGCCATCCTGTCCGTTTTCCGCCACATCAACGATAAATCCCGCTTCGGTCAATCCTTTGCGCATGTAATCGCGCGCTTTGGCTTCATCTTCAATCACCAAAATTTTCATGCGCTTCTCCGCGGGAGGGGTTTCAGGGCTGGGCGTGTAACGCGGCTTGCTCGATCAACTTCGCGACGTCGTCAGGATGCGATTGATACACCGAATGGCTGGCGCCGGCAATCTCCACCGTGTGGCTGCGCGCGCGTTTGGCGTACATGCGCTCCAGATCGGGACTGATGATTTTGTCAGCTTTCGCCACCATGTACCAGCTAGGCTTGGTCTTCCACGCCGGGTCAGGAATGTTGGCGCTGAACACCGTGGAGTTTGTAGGCATCTGCGCGTGCGCCTCAAAATCGGCTTGCGCCGCAGGCAAATCAGCGGCGAAATCGCTGTGATAATTTTCCGGCGCGATGGTCAGATAACCGTCGCTGGATTTAGCAAACGGATGCGCGCTGTTGGGGAATTTCTTGCCGTTGCTGGCTTCGGTTTCGCCGTTATCCAGCGCATGCGCCGCGATGTAAACCAGCCCAGCGACTTTAGTGTCGTTACCGGCTTCACTGATGATCGCGCCGCCGTAGCTGTGACCAACCAGAATCACCGGCCCATTTTGCTGATCGATAATGCGGCGTGTCGCCGTCACATCTTCCGGGAAGCCGGTGAGCGGCTCCTGAACCAGCGTCACATTGTAGCCGTCATGCGTCAAACGGTCATACACCGGACGCCAGCCCGCGCCGCCGACGAACGCGCCGTGCACCAGCACAATATTCTTAACCGGCTGCGCCTGAACCTGCGCCGCGCCGCCGCCGATAGCCAGCAGCATGCCTGCTGCAAGAGTGAGTTTGTTCAATTTCATCGTAATGCTCCAGATGGCAAGGTAGGCCATCAGGGTAAGCAATCGGCTCTGACATCAGTGTGAGCGAGTTATGACAAAAGAATGACATGCACCTTACGTAATGCCGATTAGTTCTGCGCCGTATCAAATCATCGCATCTTCCGTAGCGGCGCGATTTATCGCGCAATGAATTGCGCCGCTACAATGTGTGCTTTCGGTATTAGCGGTTTTCATATCTTGACCGACGAGCATTAAGTAAAACTTAATGGGGCATAAATAAAAGCTAACTTATTAACTATTATAAGTATTTGCTCTACTCAAAATCCGTAATTTCTGTAGTGACAACCTGTCCACCATGTTATTAACTCTGCATACCTTTGTGAATATTTCTGCCTGCCGGAGTTAATAATGAAGAAGAATCTCTCTTTCGCCTTACTTCTTTCGCTGAGTGCTTTCAGCCACGCTTCATTTGCCCAGCAAACCTTGCGCTTCGGCGTTGATCCAACGTTCCCGCCGTTTGAATCCAAAGCCAGCGACGGTACGCTGCAGGGCTTTGATATCGATCTCGGCAACGCGATTTGCGCCCAGGCCAAAGTGACGTGCCAATGGGTGCAGATTGGTTTTGATGGCAGCATTCCGGCGCTGCAGGCGAGAAAGTTTGATGCGATTCTTTCGGCGATGTCGATGACGGAGAAACGCCGCGAGCAGGTCGCCTTCAGCGACATGCTTTACGTCACGCCGAGCGCATTGCTTACACCCGCCAAAGCGCCGCTAACGGGAGACATTAACGCGCTGCGCGGCAAAAGAATCGGCGTCGCGCAGGGCACCATTCAGGAAACCTACGCCAAAGCGCAGTGGGCAACCAAGGGCGTGAGTGTGGTTTCTTACCCTAATCAGATGGAGATCTATCCTGATTTGGTGGCGGGACGGCTCGACGCCAGTCTGGCCAATGCGGTTTCGGCAGAACAAGGTTTTCTTAACACGCCAGCCGGCAAAGACTATGTCATCAGTGCCACGCTGGTGGATAAAGAGGTGCTGGGCAATGGCGTGGGCATTGGATTGCGTAAAGACGATGCGGCCAATCTGAAGTTGATCAACAACGCGCTGGCCGAACTGCATAGCAACGGCACTTACGATCAACTGGCGAAGAAGTACTTCAAATTCAAGGTTTATCCGTAAAAGTCATATGCACGCAAGGTCGCCATTGATGACGACCTTGCCCACCAACCGCACCCACACTCACTCAAAAATCATGACGAACTTACCGCACTACCCAACTCAACGCGCCCGCTTTCTCGCCGCCGTCAAACGGCAAAACGGCGCATTAACGTCCTACGCGCATCCGTTACCCGGTCCGCAGGGCGAGGAACTTTTCACTGACGTAGCGATAATCGGCGATGCCAACGCATCACGGCTGATGCTGGTGATCTCCGGCACGCACGGCGTAGAAGGCTATTACGGCTCCGATTGCCAGATCGCCTGGCTGGATACCTTCAACCTCATGGCGCTGCCCGCGGATACTGCTATCGTGATGCTGCATCAGCTCAATCCGTGGGGCGCGGCGCATTTACGCCGCGTCAATGAAGACAACATCGACCTCAATCGCAACTTTATCGATTTTTCACAGCCTTCACCCGCCAATCCCGATTACGCCGCGTGGCATGGCATTTACCACGGCGATCGCGCCCGCGCCGATAAGCTGTTAGCTGACGCGCTCAACAGCGCCGGTTGGCCGGCGATAAAACGCGTGGTGGAAGCGGGGCAATATGGCGCGGCGGACGGTTTCTTCTTCGGCGGCCAACAGCCAGGCTGGTCGTACCGCACGCTGCAAACCATCATCGCCGATCACTTGTCGCAGGCCAAAACCATCATCAGCTTCGATCTGCACACCGGCGCGGGCGCGTGGGGACATCCGATGCTGCTGTCGATTGCCGAGCAGCGTTTTGCCGCACATGACTGGGGCAAGGAGATTTATGGAGAATGGTTAACGCTGCTGTTCACCGGCGCAGGGCGCGACAGCGAAACCGGCGTGACCGCGACGGCTACCGGCTATGTGTCGCAATTTCTGCTGACGTCGCTACCTAAGACGCAGATTTTGCCGCTGGTGGTGGAGTGCGGCACCTATCCTGGCGAGGAGATGCATCGCCGCGTGCGCGACGATCACTGGCTGCATCTGCAAGGCGATCCAGCCAGTGAAAGCGGGCGGGCGATTAAGCAGGAGCTGGTGGAAGGGTTCTGGCCCGCCGACGCTGACTGGCGCGCGCTGGTGGCTTTTCGCACCCAGCAGATTTTTGTGCGTGGCTGGCGGGCGTTAATCGATTTATAAGCGTCCGTAAAAGGTCATGCGGGCGGTTTCCGACAGGGCAATGCCTGGCTCGGTGTTATACGCCAGCACCGCCAGCATGCGGGTGATATCGCCTTCGGTTGGCGTAACGCGATGCAGCGAATTGCGGCCACGGAACAGCACCAGATCCCCGGCATCAATCGCCAGCGCTTCCACCGGCTGGCGCTGATCCAACACTGCCGCCACACCGTCGAAATTCATCTCACCGGCATCGGCATCACGCAGATCTTTCACGTACTGGAACACGGCGCCGGCGCGCGGTTTCTGCACCAGCAGCGTGATGGCGAACGACGAGTTATCAAAATGCCAGCCCAGTTCCTGGCCGTCGGGCGCGTAGTGCAGATTGATCGACGAAAGCGGATCGGCATACGGATAGAGCGCCTCCTCACCCAGCACATCGCACAGGAAGCTTTTGAACAGTTCATCGTTGTAGAGCTGGCGCAGCGGCGAATCGGCGGCAATCACATCATCGGTGATGCAGCCTTTGGTGCTAATGACATCGCGATTACGCGGATGATCGGCGCTGAAAGCCTCATCTTTTTTCATCAGATAAACGTTATGTTTGCTGGCGGTGTGATACGCCAGATGGCGCTGCGCATCGCCTTCGGCAATGATGGCCTGCAGCGCAGCAGGCTGCAGGAACTGACGCAAAACTAAAGCGCCGTGCTGATTAAGTTGCTCACGGCAGGTGCGACGCCAGTCGGCATCGGCCAGCGGATGCAGATCGAAACGAATCAAGGCAGACATAGTTTTACTTCTCATGTGTTACAGGTGTGTAAAGACTGTAACTCGCTGATATGTTAATACGTAACGATAAAAATTTAACACCTTGCTAAGGAAACCTTAATGCCCGCGCCATCACCGCGTTTGCCCAAAATCAGCGTCATTCAATCCTTCAAAGTGGCGGCGGAACTGGGCAGCCTGGCGAAAGCGGCTGCGCAGCTGGCGTTAACGCCCGCCGCCGTGAGCCAGCAAATTCGCCAGCTGGAAGAGCAGTTGGGCAGCACGCTGTTTGTGCGCACACAAAGCGGCGTGATGCTGACGGAGATGGGCAAAGAGTATCTGCGTTATGTCACTGAGGCGTTCGACATTCTGCACCTCGGCCAGCAAAACCTGCGCCATGCGGCGTCGGCACCGCGATTAACGCTCTATTCGCTGCCGGCGCTGGCCTCAAAATGGCTGCTGCCGAACATCGCGCAGTGGCGCGCGCACTGTCCTGAAATTGATTTATCGCTGCACGGTACCCATACGCAAGTGGATTTCAACGCCACGCCAGCCGATTTTGTCATCTGTTTCGGCGAAGATCGCTATCCGCAGCTGGACAAGCAGCTACTGTTTCTCGATGAGGTGTTGCCGGTGGCGAGCCCAGCGCTACTGCATCGTTTTGCCGGTATGGATGTGTTGCAGCACGCGCCGCTGATTCACCTCGACTGGGGCAACGAAGGGCGTTTCTTACCTGACTGGCGCAGTTGGTTTCAGGCTAAAGGCATTGACGATGCGCCGCCGCAGCCGTCGTTCAGTTTCAATCTTACCTCGCTGGCGATTGATGCCGCCGTGGCAGGCGCGGGCTTGCTGCTCGGTCAGCGGCGTTTGATTGCCAACGAACTGGCGCGCGGCGAGCTGGTGGTTGTCGATCCGCTTAGCTTGCCGCTTAGCAAACCCTATTTCCTCGCCTGGCCGCAGCGCTCGCTCAGCCAGCCGGGCAGCGCTGCGCTAATCCACTGGCTCACGCAGCTGGCGGGATAACGTATCCACTCGTAGCATCGCCCTTTATGGCGACCTGGAAAAGAAAGGGAGTTCATCAATGACCGCCGATCTCAACTTCTGGCTCACCGCGCTGGTGGTGGGCAGCACCATTTTGCTATGGGCCAGCGCGCGTTTGCCGGAATACGTTACCGCTTTGCTGTTTTTCACGGCGGCGATGTTGCTAAAGTTGGCTCCTGCCAGCAGCATATTCAGCGGTTTTGCCTCGTCGGCGTTTTGGCTGGTGCTCAGCGGATTTGTGCTGGGCGCGGCGATCCGCAAAGTTGGTCTGGCGCAGCGCTGGGCGAACTGGCTGGTGGTGCCGCTTAGCCAAAGCTGGCCGCGTATGATTGCGGGAACTGTGCTGCTGACTTATCTGCTGGCGTTTGTTATGCCCTCAAATATGGGACGCATCGCGCTGCTGATGCCGGTGGTGCTGGCGATGGGCGAACGCGCAGGAATCAAAGCGGGCAGCCGCGGCAGTATTGGCCTGGCGCTGGCAGTGGGATTTGGCACCTTCCAGCTCTCCGCCAGTATTTTGCCCGCCAACGTGCCGAATCTGGTGCTGAGCGGCGCGGCGGAGAGCGCGTATCAGCTGCATCTGCAATGGTTGCCGTGGTGGTTGCTGCATATGCCGGTGGTGGGCGTCGTTAAGGGCTTGTTGTTGATAGGTTGCCTGCTGTTTCTGTTTCACGCGCAGCCCAAAGCGGTCCACCAGCGCGACAGCTTAACCGCGCTTAGCCGCAGCGAATGGCGCTTGATTGGCCTGCTGGCGATCACCTTGCTGCTGTGGATGACCGACAGCGTGCACGGCTTACCGGCTGCGTGGGTGGGATTGGCGGCAGCCTGTATCTGTTTATTGCCGCGCGTAGGTTTTATCTCCAGCGAGGACTTTGCCAGCGGGGTAAATTTCCGCACCTGCATTTACATTGCCGGGATTCTTGGCGTCGCCACACTGGTAGTGGATTCAGGCCTGGGACGGATGATCGCCAATGCGCTGCTTAACGTGTTGCCGCTGCACGAACACCCATCTTTCAGCAATTTCGCGGTGCTCAATGCGCTGGTGTCGCTACTGAATTTCGTGCTCACCGCCAACGGCGTACCGGCGATGGTGACGCCGATGGCGCAAGAACTGGCGAACGCGTCTGGCTTTCCGCTGCTCACCGTGATCATGTTGCAGGTGTTTGCCTACGCTACGCCGCTGCTGCCGTATCAGGCATCGCCGGTGGTGGTGGCGATGGGACTCGGCAACGTTCCGGCGAAGGCCGGTTTACAGCTGTGCGCACTGATTTTTCTGCTTAGCGCGGTGTTGCTGTTACCGCTGGATTATCTGTGGTTTCGGCTGCTAGGCTATGCCTGATGTCTTTGCCAGAGATTGCCTATGCCAGCCAATAATGATTGGGTTGATTTTCGTCGTGATGATGAGACCGGAATTGAAAGCGTCAACGCGCACTTTCGCGGACACGCTTACGATCCGCACGATCACGATGAACTGCTGGTGGGCGTGACGCAACAAGGTTTGCAACGTTTTAACTGCCATCGTTCACTGCACACCAGCACGCCAGGCCGGGCGATTTTGATTGAACCGGGCGCGGTTCACGATGGCCATGCGCCGGACGCCGAGGGTTTCACCTACGTGATGCTCTATCTACCGCAGAGCTGGGTGGCGGAGATGATGCAGCGTCGCGGCTTGGGCGATGTATCGAATATCGAAGGCGCTTTCCGCCACACGTTGACTGACGATGCGCTGTTAGCCAGCGCTATTCAGCAAGCCTGGTTTGCCGTACATCAGGGCGAAGGGCGGTTGGCGCGCGATCAAAGCCTCGATCATTTGCTCACCCTGCTGTCACGCCATCTGGATACCAAACCCAGCCTGCAGCACAGCGAAGCGATGCGTCAGATGCAGCTGCTGCGCGACTATCTGCACGATTTTATGGCGCAGGATATTGGTCTGGATGAGCTGTCGCGCCTTTCCGGCATTGATCGATTCCGCCTGACGCGCCAGTTCAAACAGGCGTTCGGCCAATCGCCGCATGCCTATTTGGTGCGTTTGCGTTTGCGCAGCGCGCGCGCGTTGCTGGCGCAGGGCATTGAGCCGGTGCAGGTGGCGGCGCAGGTTGGATTTGCCGATCAAAGTCATTTGGGCCGTTGGTTTCAGCGCGCCTATCGCATGACGCCCGCCGCTTATCAACGTCAGTGCACAAACGTTCTATACGCTTCCCCGCCTGCTCTTAGATGATGAGGTTTTCGTTGTCATTGGAGAGTTGTTGCAGATGTTTGATACCAAAATCGCCCTGATCGTACGTGATGATTTAGCCACCTGGCAGCGCCTGAATGTGGTGGCGTTCCTCGCTACCGGCGTGGCGTCCGCCGCCCCCGAGATGATGGGCGAACCTTATATTGATGCCAAAGCGCGACAGTACGGCAACATGGCAGGCCAGCCGATGCTGGTGTTTGCCGGGGATTTAGCCGGTTTACAGCGTGCGCACCGTCAGGGACTGGAGCGCGAGTTAACCATTATTCCTTACGTGGAAGCGATGTTTTCCACCGGTCACGATGCGGCGAACCGCGAAGTGTTTATGGCGGAGGATGCTGATCATTTGAATCTGGTCGGCATTGCGCTGCGCGGCCCGAAGAAGGCGGTGGATAAGGCGATTAAGGGATTGGCGTTGCACGGGTAAAGCACGTTTTCCCTCACCCTAACCCTCTCCCGCGGGCGGGAGAGGGAACCGATTGTGCGGCTTAGTAGATGATCATTCGCTCCACCTACTCATTCCCTCTCACGCGGGCGGGAGAGGGCCAGGGTGAGGGCAATACTAAACAAACTTATCCGCCGCGCTCAGCAACAAATCTTCCCGCCCACGCAGCGCCAGCAGCTCCAGCCCAATCGGCAAACCTGCGGCGCTGAATCCCGCTGGAATGCTGATCGCCGGTGCGCCGGTCACCGCTGAAATCAGCGCGTTGCTGCCATCCTGCATCTCACCGTGCTTAACCGGCGCACGGCGCACCACCGGATAAGCCAACAGATTGATCTGCTGCGCGGCGAAAAATTCAGCCAGCTGCAAATACAGATCGCGCTGACGCTGCTGCACCCGCCGGTAACCTTCACTCTCAACGCCCGGATGCTGGGCCCGCGTGGTAAACACCGTTTCCAGCTGAGGATGATAGCGCCCGGACGCCACCACTTCCGCCAGCGTGCGGACCTGCGCCTGCGGTTTATCCGCCAGATATGCCGCCAGCGCAGCGGCAAATTCGTAGCCGATGATATTGGCGTCGGCGGCCAACGTCTCCAGCTTCGGATAACTCACCTCACGCGGCGCGAAATCCGCCAGCGCCGCGCGCACCGCCTGGTTAATCTCGCCTTCATCGGCAGCAAACCCTTCCAGCCAGATGCCGATGCGCAGCGGCTCATCGCTCTCCGCAAACTGTTGTCCGCTGAGAATTTCAGACGCTAAACGTAAATCCGCCGCCGACCGCGCCAGCGGGCCGGGAATATCCTGAGTTGGCGACAGCGGCACAATGCCGTCGGTGCTGATTGCACCGCGCGTCATGCGCAGGCCAAAAAGATGGTTAAACGCCGCCGGAATGCGCACCGATCCGGCGGTATCGCTGCCGATCGCCAGCGGCACGTAACCGGCTGCGACCGCCACGGCGGAACCGCTGCTCGATCCGCCCGGCGAGCGGCCTTCAACCCACGCATTATGGGTAAATCCGCTTAACGACGACGCGCCGGTAATGCCCGCCGCCAGCTCGTGCATGGCGGTTTTGCCGATCAGAATCGCACCTGCCTTTTTCAGTCGGGTAACCAGCGGCGCATCGTCGCTGGCGATAACCTCACGCAGCAGCACCGAACCGGCGCTGGTTGGCCAGCCCTTCACTTCGATATTGTCTTTAATCAGCACAGGAATCCCTTCCAGCGGTCCCGCCACCTCGCCGCGCTGACGACGCGCATCGCTGGCGTCCGCTGCCGCTAGGGCTTGTTCGGCAAACAGCCAGGTGATGGCGTTGTAGCGCGGTTGATCCACCTCGCCAATGCGCTGCAGCGCGAAGGTGGCTAACTGGCGCGCGCTCACCCTGTGCTGGGTCAGCGCCTGCTGTAAATCGTTAATCGAAGCGGTGAGATAATCAGCGTATTGCATTAGGTTAATTCTCCAGCGGAATCCATTGCCCGTCGCGCGTGACGCGTCCGCACGCGCTGCCAGTAAAGTGGGTGCTGAACCAGATTGCCTGATGTTGTGCGCACCAGTCCACCACCCGTTGCCGTGAAGTGACCGCCAGCGCTTTATTCTCGCAAAACAGTGAGTTCCAGTGCGGATACTGAAACTGGATGGCATTATGCATCACGTCGCCGGCAAAGATGGCCGATTCACCGGCGCTTTCCAGCACGATCGATGCATGATCAACGCTGTGACCGGGCGTGGAGAGATAGCGCAGCACGCCAGCAAACAAAGGTGAATCCTGCACGTTGATAGTCTCTAGCTGTCCGCTTGCTATCAGCGGCAGAATACTGTCGCGATAGAGCTCATGCGCCGCCGGATTCTGTTGACAGTGCGCCAGTTCCCGCGCCGAGCAGATATAGCGCGCATTCGGGAACATCGGCTGCCATTCGCCATCACGCTGATGCGTATTCCAGCCAACGTGATCGGTATGAATGTGCGTCATCAGCACCAGCGTCACTTCGGCTGGATCAACGCCCGCCTGCGCGAGGTTTGTGGCATACGGCGTGTTCAGCTGGTGAAATAATGGCTTGTTGTCGCGATTGCGGCCGTTGCCGGTGGCGGTATCGATAATGATGGTGTGTTCACCGGTGCGCACCACCCAGCTATGAATCGACATTTCGGCGTGCTGCTCAGCTAATTCGTCACTCATTTCCGCGCGATGTGGCGTAAACAGCACGCCCAGCGGGAAGGCGGCGGTTTGTTCGCTCACTTTGGTAATCAGGCAATCGCCGACGCGAATCGTCATGAGGTGCTCCTAAATTTTTTGGTGGCAGCGAAGAAGCCTCACTATAATGGCGGCACGATCATTATTTAAATCGATTAGAATCATGCAGAGCATCAACGAAAATGATTTTTCACGCATCGACCTGAATTTGCTGGTGGTGTTGCTGGTGATGTACGAGGTACGCAGCGTCACGCAGGCGGCAAATCGGCTCTATCTCGGACAACCGGCAGTGAGCGGGGCGTTAAAACGGCTGCGCGAGATGTTTGACGATCCGCTATTTGTGCGCGCTGGATCGGCAGCTGCAGTAACAAGGTGTAGCGCGGCGCGTGCGCTATGTGACGCCAAATTTCTCCGCGTTGCCGATTCTGCTTAAGCGCTTGCCGCTGTTCGCTACGGTGCCGCAGGGTTTGGTACCATCCTGGTGCGATTTGTATGACCTGAGCGCCGCGCCAGTGCCGGTCAATATGCCGGATTATGAAGTGTCGCTGCTGTGGCATAACGCGCGTAGCGAAGATGCCGCCAGCCGCTGGCTGCGGGAGAGGCTGCGCGGGCTGATAAAGAGTAAGCCGCTTTGATGAGGTCGCCATAAATGGCGACCTGCACGTTTACCACGGCACCACACGCCCTAAATAATCCAGATAATGAATTCCGCGTCGCCCAGCGTAGCTTTCCATGGTGTTCAGCAAGTTCGGAATGCTCTCCTCAATGGTCAGGCGCGCTTCCGGGCCGCCCATATCGGTACGCACCCAGCCGGGTGCCATCAACAATAACGTGCGCTCGCCGCCGCTACGTGCGGCGAAGCTGCGCATAAACATATTCAGCGCCGCTTTGCTGCCGCGATACACCTCGTAATTACCGTTGGTATTGTTAGTCAAACTGCCCTGGCCAGATGACATCACCGCAATAGTGCCGCTGGGCGTAACGCGATCTTTAAAGGTTTCAATCACCCGCAGCGGGCTTAGCGCGTTAGTCACCATCACGCGGGTGAACTCACTGGTTGTGACATCGGCGATGGTTTCTCGGTCATCATTTTTCACCCCCGCGTTGACGAACAGCATATCGAACTGGCGATCCGCCAGCCGCGTATGCAGCGCCTGGACCTGTTCCGGTTCATTGATATCCACGCTCTCCACCGTCAGCTGTGCGGGGAAGCGATCGGCCAGTTGTTGTAAATTTCCTGTCGAGTTTTCACGTCCGGTGGCGACCACCTGATAACCGCGCTGCAGCATGGTTTCCGCCAGTGCCAAACCCAGGCCACGCGATGCGCCAATCAGCAATATCTTCATGTTGTTCTCCTCGGTGTTTGCGATAAGAAGAGTGTAGCGCCGGGCGAGGGCAGGCGGAACGCGCAGCACTCGCAGTATTAACCTGCGCCAAACGCCTTGTCTCAAAGTGCGCAATAGGCGAGGATAAAGCGTATGAATGATGCCGATTTGAATCTGTTAATTGCTTTGGATGCGCTGCTGATTGAAGGCAGCGTGATTGGCGCTGCGCGTCGCTTGGGCTTAAGCGAATCGGCGATGAGCCGCACGCTGGGACGCTTACGTGCCACCACCGGCGATGCGCTGTTAGTGCGCGCCGGACGCAACATGGTGCTGACACCTTATGCCGAAGCGATCCGCGAGCGCACGCATCACACGGTACGCGAGGCGCGTGCGGTGTTAAGCCCAACGGCGCAGTCGCTGGATCTGCATCAGCTAGACCGCTGCTTCACCCTGCGCACCAATGAAGGGTTCGTCGAAGCCTTTGGCAGCGCGCTCATCGCTGCCGTGGCGCACCAGGCGCCGCACGCGTGGCTCAGTTTTGTGCCCAAGCCGGAGAAAAGCGCGCGCGATTTGCGCGAAGGCAACATCGATCTGGAGATTGGCGTCCTGGGCAATATGGGCCCGGAGATTCGCCTGCAGGCGCTGTTCCGCGATAGCTTCGTTGGCGTGGTGCGCGCCGGGCATCCGCTCACGCAGCAGCTGGATATCACCCAGTTCGCCGCTTTTGGTCATATCGTGGCGTCACGGCGCGGTGAGCTTGGCGGGCCGATTCACGATGCGCTGCAGCAGGCAGGATTAACCCGCAAGGTGGCGGCGGTGGTAGCGGCATTCTCCAGCGCGGTGGCGCTGGCGCAGGAATCGGATCACATTGCTTTGGTGCCGCGTTCGCTGTTTCTGCATCATCCGTTGATCAAAAACAGCACCCGCTTAGCGATGTTTGAACTGCCGTTCGCCACGCCAGAAATGACAGTGTCACAACTGTGGCATCCGCGACTGGAAAACGACGCGGCGCATCATTGGTTACGCGGCGTGGTAAAAAATGTTTGTCAGCCGCCGCGCACCGAACCACGCCACACCACATCGGCCTGATACAGCAGGCTGTCGTGCTGCTGTTCAACTTGCGGCGTGAAGCCGGTTTCCTCCTGCTCGGTTTGTATCAACCATTTCACCGCGTCCTGCGCGAACTGCTCAACCGGCTGGGAAAACGTGGTGAGATTGTAGGATGACCAGCCGGCCTGCGCGATGTTGTCGTAACCGATCAAACAGAGATCTTCCGGCACGCGCAGCGCAAAGCGGTGGCGCGCTTCATCCATAAAGCCGCAGGCCACCAAATCGGTGACGCAAAACACGCCGTCCGGTCGCTGATGACGCGTTAGCAAGCGGTGCGCCAGAATCTGCCCACTCTCGTAAGAGGTGGTACCAAAACGTTCGATGGTCACGGTTAATCCCGCCCGTTCGGCCGCCAGCACAAAGGTGTCTTCACGCTTTTTCAGGCTCGGCGTGCCCGCCAGCGAATTGGCAAATGCCAGATGCTGACAACCGGCGCGCTGAAACGCCATTACCGCCGTTTGCGCGGCGCTTTCGGCATCGAGATTGATGCTAAGCGAGCCCGGCAACGCTTCATCGCGGTTGATCAAAATGATGCGCTGGCCGTGTTTATAGCATTGGCGCGTGATGGTGCGATCCGGCATGCCGGAGAGAATGATTGAGGCATCGGCGCGGAAATTAATCGCCTGCTGCAGCGCCGCCGAAACGCTGTTATCCGAGCGATCGGTGTTGATCAGCATCGCCACTTTGCCCGCTTCCTGCAAAAACTGCGTCAGCCAGCGCACCAGACTGGCGCGATAGGGCGTGGCGATTTCCGAGACGATCAGGCAGACAATGCTGCTGCGATTACGCACCAGACCGCGTGCCAGATGATTGACGTGATACCCCAACTCTTCCGCCGCCTTCATCACCCGTTCTCGCGTTGCCGGTGACACGCTGGCGCCCGGCGTAAACGCGCGCGACACCGCTGAGCGCGATACGCCCGCGCGTTCAGCGACATCCTGCGCGCTCACCACCGCTTTCTCATGCTGCATGTTCAACACCTCTTCACAATCTGGCTGCAACTGAGTCTGCCTCAGATTGCAAAGCTGTGCAAACCGCTTTAGCTCTCATTTGTTGCATTTTTGTGACATCGCCTAACAATTGCGCAGCGTGGTGTTTGACAGGACATTTCTTGTTCATTACTACTTTGCACACACGTGCAAGAAAAGGTGCCAATGAAGCACCAACCCTACAATCCAGGAGAACACTATGCGAGTCACCTCAATGGCCATCGCGCTATCCCTCTGTTGCACTGCCATACCTTTTGCCGCCTCGGCGGCGGGCAATCTGAACATGGTCTGCTCCGCCGATGTGGTGGTGTGCGAGCGCATGACCAACATCTTCAGCAAGGCGCATCCGGATATCAAAGTCAGCATGGTGCGCCTCTCGGCGGGCGAAGCTTATGCACGCCTGCGCAGCGAAGCACGTAATCCGCGTACTGATATCTGGTGGGCGGGCACCGGCGATCCGCATATGCAGGCGGCGGAAGAGGGGCTGACGCAGCCGTACAAATCGCCGCTGCTCGATCAGCAGCAGGATTGGGCGCAGAAGCAGGCGGAAAACTCTCATTACCGCACGGTGGGCATTTACGCCGGCGCGCTCGGTTGGGGTTACAACACCAAATTACTGGCGTCGAAAAAGCTGAAAGAGCCGAAATGCTGGGCCGATTTGCTGGACCCAAGCTTTAAAGGAGAAATTCAGATCGCCAACCCGAACTCGTCGGGCACGGCCTACAACACGCTGGCGACGCTGGTGCAGATCATGGGTGAAGATCAGGCCTTTGATTACCTGAAAAAACTCAACGCCAATATTTCGCAGTACACCAAATCCGGCTCGGCGCCGGTGAAATCGGCGGCGCGTGGCGAAACCACCGTTGGCATTGTGTTTATGCATGATGCGGTGGCGATGGAAGTCGACGGTTTCCCGATCAAGACCGTCGCGCCCTGTGAAGGCACCGGCTATGAAATTGGCTCAATGTCGATTGTTAAAGGAGCGCGCAATCTCGCGAACGCCAAAGTCTGGTACGACTGGGCGCTGAGCGCCGAAGCGCAATCGCATATGAAAGAGGCCAAATCCTTCCAGCTGCCGTCGAACCGCAACGCGGAGATTTCAGAGTACGCGCCGCGCTTTGAGAACATCAAATTGATCGATTACGACTTCAAGACCTACGGCGATTCGGCCAAACGTAAAGCGTTACTGGGACGTTGGGATAAAGAGATCGGTGCCAGCGCGCAGTAACAGAATTTGCGCACACCGTAGCGGCGCAATTTATTGCGCGTTGTTCGTCGGTGCATGCGGTTCGAATGTTGAAAAGCAAAAACGCGCGAGAAATCGCGCCGCTACGCATACGTGCACGCAATGACGTTTTGGGGGATTGGATGAATGCAAATAATCGTCGTCTGACAGGCGCGCTGCTCATCGGCGCGGTGGCGTTACTGCTGCTGCCGTGGTTCAGCCTGGAAGCCGGTTTCTTCAGCCGCGGCTGGTTAACCAGCCTGTGGAGCGATAGCGCCAACGCGCCTGCGTTGTGGCAAGTGGGCGAACATCCGTGGCTCATCATCGCCATCGCGCTGTTTGTGCTGTGCGCTGGCTGCGGCCTCCTGCCAGCCGCGGCGCGCAGTCGTTTGCTGCTGCTGTTCAGCGCACTTGGCGTGCTGTTCCTCATCATCGAAGGTCATGTCATTGGTTACAGCGGCTGGAGCTGGCTGTGGGTGGAAAACCGCTTCGGCGCACTTGCCTCGGGCCAGCCGGCGATGGGCGCAGGTGCGCTGCTGTTACTGACCACTTTCCTGCTGCTGTTCTCCTTCGCGCTGGCCGAACGCGGCGTGATGAAAGGCGACGCCTTTGTGGTGGCGTCGCTGGTGCTGCTCACCGCGCTGGTGAGCATCTTTGTGCTCTATCCGGTGCTGAGCATGTTTGTGGTGTCGGTGCAGGACGTAGACGGCAGCTTCAAACCGGATGGCTTGATCAGCAACATTCAGGATCCGTCGATCTGGAGCTTGTCCTGTTTGTCGGGCGGCACCTGTGGCACCGCGTGGCGCACATTGTGGCTGGCGCTGATGACCGCCGCCGGATCAACGTTGCTCGGTCTTGCCTTTGCCTTAGCCGCTACGCGCACGCCGCTGCCTTTTAAGAAAGCACTGCGCATGCTGACCATTCTGCCGATCATCACGCCACCGTTTGTCATTGGTCTGGCGCTGATCCTGCTGTTTGGTCGCTCCGGCGTGGTGACGGAACATCTGGCGGCGCTGTTTGGCATCGAGCCGGGCCGCTGGCTATATGGCTTAACCGGCATCTGGATTGCGCAGGTGCTGTCGTTTACGCCGATCGCGTTTCTGGTGCTGATTGGCGTGGTGGAAGGTGTTAGTCCGTCGCTGGAAGAGGCATCACAAACGCTGCGTGCCAATCGCTGGCGCACCTTTACGCGCGTCTCGCTGCCGCTGATGGCGCCGGGTTTGGCCAACGCCTTCCTGATTAGCTTTATCGAAAGCATGGCCGATTTCGGTAATCCGATGGTGCTGGGCGGCAGTCACGGCGTGCTCTCCACGGAGATCTTCTTCTCGGTAGTTGGCGCGCAGAACGATCCAAGTCGTGCGGCGGTGCTGGCGATGATTCTGCTGTGCTTCACGCTGACGGCCTTTGTGCTGCAGCGCTGGTGGCTCGGCGGTAAAAACTTCGCCACCGTCACCGGCAAAGGCGACGGCGGCAAACATGTGCAGCTGCCGCGCGTGCTGCGCTTTGGCGTATACGGCATGGTGATTCCGTGGGGCCTGTTCACGCTGGTGATCTACGGAATGATTGTGGTCGGCGGCTTTGTGCAGTCGTGGGGATTGAATGATGCGCTGACCATCGAGCATTACGTGCGCGCCTTCGGCGTCAGCTTCAGCGACGGGCATCTGTTGTGGAGCGGCGTGGCGTGGAACTCGTTCTGGACCACGCTGGAGATCGCGCTGATTGCCGCGCCGCTGACGGCGATTGTCGGCCTGCTCACCGCATGGCTGATTGTGCGGCAGAAGTTTGCCGGTCGTCAGACCTTCGAGTTCCTGCTGATGCTGAGCTTCGCCATTCCCGGCACGGTGATCGGCGTGAGTTATGTGATGGCCTATAACCTGCCGCCGCTGGAGATCACCGGTACCGCGATGATCCTGGTAGCCTGCTTTGTGTTCCGCAACATGCCGGTCGGCGTGCGCGGCGGCATCGCGGCGATGAGCCAGCTGGATAAAAGTCTGGATGAAGCGTCATTAACGCTCGGGGCCAACAGCTTCCGCACGCTGCGCAAAGTGGTACTGCCGCTGCTAAAACCCGCCATCAGCGCCGCGCTGGTCTACGCCTTCGTGCGTGCCATTACCTCAATCAGTGCGGTGATCTTCCTCGTGAGCGCGCAATACAACATGGCAACCTCTTACATCGTCGGGCTGGTGGAAAACGGCGAATACGGTGTGGCGATTGCTTACTCAACCGTCTTGATTGTGGTGATGCTGCTGATCATCGGCATGTTCCAGTGGCTGGTGGGCGAACGGCGTCTGCGCCGCGTGGCCCGCCCGGTCGATATTGCGGTGCCGCCCGCAACAACCTCATTAACCCAGGAGAGAGCCGTATGACACGCGTAACCGCTGGATCTGTGGTGTTTGAACACGTCTCGAAACGCTTTGCCGGATTTGATGCCATTCCCGATCTCTCGCTGACGGTGGAGCCCGGCACGCTGGTAACGCTGCTGGGTCCATCCGGCTGCGGCAAAACCACCACGTTGCGCCTGCTGGCCGGGCTCGAGCATCCCAGCGCCGGGCGCATTTTGATTGGCGGCAAAGATGTCACCAACTTGCCCGCCAACGAGCGCGACGTGGCGATGGTGTTTCAGTCTTACGCGCTGTTCCCGCACATGAGCGCGCTCGACAACATCATGTATGGCTTGCAGTCGTCGGGCATGAATAAGCGTGAAGCGCAGGACCGCGCGCGCGAAGGGTTGAAGCTGGTGGGCCTCGAACATCAGGGCCAGCGATTGCCGTCTGAGCTCTCCGGTGGGCAGCAGCAGCGCATTGCCGTGGCGCGCGCGCTGGTGCTGGAGCCGCAGGTGCTGCTGCTGGATGAACCGCTCTCGAATCTCGATGAGCGTTTGCGTCGCCGGGTGCGCACCGATATCCGCGATCTGCAACAGCGGCTCGGCTTCACCGCGGTGTACGTCACGCACGATCAGGAAGAGGCGCTGGCGGTCTCCGATAAGATTATTGTCATGAAAGAGGGGGATATTGCCCAGCAGGGCGCGCCGGAAAGTCTTTATCACGCGCCGAACTCGGTGTTTATCGCCGACTTTATGGGCGAGGCCAATATCCTGCCATGCGAAGTGGAGCAGCTTGATGGCAGCGAAGCGCTGGTGCGACTCGGCAGCCAGCGCTATCGCGTGCGCGGCAACGGCCTGAAAACCGGCGCAGCACAGCTGTCGGTGCGACCGCAATTCATCACCCTGCGCGGAGAAGGCGCAGGTGCACTGCGCGGCGAAGTGACGCACAGCACGTGGCTCGGCGACCATATCGAATATGAAGTCGCCACCGAATTGGGTTCACTGTTTATTGTCGATGCCGAGATGGAGCAGCAGTTGCCGCTGGCCTCGAACGTCGCGATTGATTTTAAACCTCAGGGTTTGGCCCTGATTGCCGGTTAATGTAAGGATGGATGATGAGTGAATTAGACAATGACCCGCTGTTATCGCGCCTGATTCTGGCGGAGAAGGTGGCACGCACCGGCGGCGCGAAGGCGCTGGAGTATTTCCATCAGCGTGAAACTTTGGTGGTCGAGACCAAATACGATTTGCAGGATGTGGTGTCGCGCGCTGACCGCGAAGTGGAGCAGATGATCGACCAGCAAATTCGCGCGCAGTTTGCCGACGACGGTTTCCTCGGCGAAGAGTACGGATTGCAGGAAGGTTCATCGGGTTATACGTGGGTGGTCGATCCGATCGACGGCACCAGCCCGTTCCTTAACGGCATGCCGAACTGGTGCGTGTCCGTGGCGGTGCTGCATGACGGCGTGCCGGTGATTGGCGTGATTTTCGCGCCCACTTATCAGGAGTGTTACGTGGCGGCGATGGGTCAGGGTGCCACGCTCAACGGCAAGCGCTTGCAGGTGGATGCGTCGCGCACGCTGCAAAACCACGTCACCGGTTTTGGTGCCAACAGCCACGTCAGCCCGGATGAAGTAGGGAAAATCCTCGCATCGCTGCTGGCGGCAGGGGGGAATTTTATCCGCATTGGGTCCGGCGCATTGATGCTGGCGTGGGTCGCGGCTGGGCGCGTGGTCGGTTATTACGAACCGTATATGCATGCGTGGGATTGCCTGGCCGGTTATTGCCTGGTGAAGGAAGCGGGCGGCTGGTATCACCCGTTCAATACCGAAGGTGAACGATTGTTGAAAGGCGCACAGGTATTGGCGGTTGCGCCAGGTGCGGAAGCGGATTTGAAGCGGATTGCCGGGTTGTGATGTTGGTTGCGGTCGCCATTGAATGGCGACCTTCTATCAAACCAGAATAAATTCCCGGTAACCCGACCAAATCACATAGATGGCGAAATAAACAAAAATCAACGCCGAAGCAAGATAGGAATACTTCAATAAACGCTGCCCCAGCAGCTTGCCGCCCATGCTCCCCACCAGGCACAGCACGCAGGTCCACACTACGCCCGCGATAAAGAAGCCGCCAAGAAACGATGAGGTTGCCGCCGCGCTGCCGTGTCCCATGCGGGAAATCAACGCACCGCCGACGCTGGCAAACCACAAAATCGCGGTCGGCGATGACATCGCCAGCATCACGCCACGACTGAACTCGCGCAGCAGCGATCGATAGGGCTGTTGTTCGGTTTCCGGCAGTGCAGCCTGCTTTTGCAACGCCGCATACAGCATTTTCCCGGCAAACCACAGCAGCATCACTCCGCCGCCAATCCACAATGCCCAGCGCACGGCGGTGAACTGCAACACAATCGCCATGCCCGCCAGCGCCAGCACCGCATAGATTAAGTCACCAATGCAGGTGCCAATCCCCAACCAGAAACCGTGAAAATAGCCGCGCTGCATCGCCAGCGTGATCATGGCGATATTGGCGAGACCAATATCAAGGCATAACGACAAACTCAGCAGAAAACCATTTGAAAACTGCAGCATAGCAACGTCAGCATCCCTGGCATGTTAATAGGGCTGTATTAAAGCATGCAGGAAAACGCAGTAATAATAAGAATTACGCATTTGTGCTATTCCGGCTGCCACGTTTGGAGGTAATCGTGCTCTAACGGCGGATAAATCCCCGATAATGTGAACACGATCACGCCTGTTCGCCGCGAATCAAAGCAATCCCACTATAGTCGTTATGCGGCCTGCAGCATTGGCCGCAATCACAATAAAAAATCCAACTCTGCGAACGATTTTTATAAAGAACATTCCGATTATGGTGGGTACCACAATGAAAAATCACAATAAAACGGTGTCTGGCGGTATGGCGTCACGTCTAAGCGTGGCATTATCGCTAGCTGTTTTCACATTAGCGGGAAGTGCAATGGCAACTGCAGCGGAACATCACAACCAAACGGCTTTAGTGGGCACATGGACCAGCATCCCGGATGCGCCGTTAGTGCAAAATCCAGGTCATCCCAGCGAAGGTTTATACCGTTTGAAGGTCAATAGCGACGGCACGCTGACGCCGCTCGATTTCATCAAAATGAAAAGCCCATCGTGGATTGTGAAATCGCACGATGGACGTTTTGCCTACACCACTAACGAAGAAAACGCCGGTGCTGTGACTGCGCTGGCGATTGATCACGGCGGCGAAGTGCGCGTGATTAACGCGGTGGATAGCCACGGCCAGCAGCCGACGCATGCCACCATTAGCCCGGACGGGAAATTCCTGTTTGTCGCCAACTACTCGGTGGCTAAAGGCGGTGCCAGCGTGGCTGTATTCCCGATTCATCACGACGGTTCGCTTGGCGAGCAGGTACAGAATTTCCCGTTCGCCAGCGGCAGCGGGGCGGTGAAAGATCGTCAGGATAGCGGGCATGCGCACTCCACCACCTTCACTCATGATGGCAAATACCTTTACGCTGCAGATCTCGGCGGCGACAAACTGCACGCTTATGCCTATCACGCGGGCAATGCTCAGCCGCTGCAAGCGGATACCTCACGCGATGTCGCCTTCCCGGCCGGTTCTGGCCCGCGCCACATGGTGTTTTCACCGGATGGTAAACGCGCCTATGTCATTACCGAAATGGCCGGTGAAGTGGTGGTGTTTGCGGTTAAGGACGATCGTCTGCAGCAGCAATCCAGCGTCAAACTGAATACGGAAAACAGCAGCGCCGAGTACCGCAGCGGCGGCGGCATTTTCCTCAGCCCGAACGGCAAATTTGTGATTGCCGCTAATCGTGGATCGGATAACAGCTTAGTGGTGTTCCGCATTGAGCAGGATGGTTCACTGGGATCGCCGGTGCGCTATAAAGCGGATGGCATTGAACCGCGCGCTTTCGCCTTTGATGCCAGCGGCAAATACCTTTATGTGGCGAACGTGTTTACCAATAACATCACCCTGTTCCATTTCGATGAACAGAGCGGTGTGCTGAAAGCCGCGGGTGAAGTGGCGAAGATTGCCACGCCGACGGATATTAAGTTTTTTAACTGAGTTTTATTGAGGTCGCCATGAAGGGCGACCTCGCACCTAATTGGTGCCAATTGCCATTTAACAGTGCGCACGTTGTCGTAGCGGCGCAAATAATTGCGTAATGCCGATCAATTAAGTGCCGTATCAAATCACCGCACCTTCCGTAGCGGCGCGATTTATCGCGCAATGAATCGCGCCGCTAGGTGAATGTGCAGAGTCTAATTAATTTGGCCCACTTCTTGCTTTATTAAAAACAACGCCCCAACGACGTGGCAACCCTCTTGTCAATGCAGACAGCGCCGTCTGTAGATCGCTTTTATTCTCTCCGGCCTCCCGGAAACACTCCTGTTTGATCCTTCTCTTTTCAAGAGGTTGCTATGGCTATTAGTCGTCGTTCATTTATCCAGGGTTCAGCCGTTTCGGCATTAGGCTTGGCTGCAGGCGTTGCGCCTCAATTCTCTTTCGCCGCCGACAGCAAGGACGCCATCAAAATCGCCAGTATTCTCGACTTATCCGGCGGGCTCGATATTTACGGTAAGCCGATGTCGAACGCCATTAATCTGGCGGCAGAAGAGATCAACGCGGCGGGTGGTTTATTAGGTCGACCGTTGCAGGTGATTAATTACGATGCGCAATCCAATATGCAGCTTTATGCGCAATATGCGCAGCAGGCGGCGCTGAAAGATAAAGTGGCGGTGGTGCATGGTGGTATTACCTCGGCCTCGCGTGAGGTTATTCGTCCGGTATTGGATCGTTTCCGTTCACTCTATTTTTATCCGGCGCAATATGAAGGCGGCGTGTGCGATCGCAATTACTTCTCATCCGGTTCTACGCCGGCACAAACCGTGGAAAAGCTGGTGCCTTATGCGGTGAAGAAGTGGGGCAAAAAAGTCTACGTGCTGGCGGCGGATTATAACTACGGCCAAATCGTCTCGGCGTGGGTGAAAAAATCGGTACACGATAACGGCGGTGAAGTGGTGACGGTTGAATTCTTCCCGCTGGATGTTACCGATTTTGGTGCGGCGATCTCTAAAATCCAGAGCGCCAAACCCGACATGGTGTGGTCAGCGCTGGTCGGTGGCGCGCACATCTCCTTCTATCGCCAGTGGCATGCGGCCGGTATGAGCGGCAAGATCCCGATTGCCTCCACGGTGTTTGGCGGCGGCAACGAACATATCATTCTGTCGCCGGAAGAGAGCAACGGCATTCTGGTTGCCGCCAACTATATGCAGGAAATCCCCTCACCGGAAAACAAAGCTTTCGTTGAGCGATTCCATGCGCGCTACGGCGCCAATACGCCGTACATCAGCGACCTGGCGATGGGCGCTTATCAGGGCATGTTGATCTGGGCGGAAGGGGTGCGCAAAGCGGGCGATATCGATCGCATGAAGGTGATCGAGGCGCTGGAGTCCGGCGTTACGCTGACCTCGCCGAGCGGCAAGCTGAGTGTGGATCCGGCCACGCATCACTGTTCGCTGGATGTGCACATCGCCGAAGTGGAAAACCATCAGATGAAAATTCTGCAAACCTTCACCGATCAAGCGCCGGTGGATACCGCGATGGTGTGCGATCTGAAGAAAAACCCGCGCGATACCAAACAGTATCAAATTGAGCTGTGACAGGAGCCGCTATGGATCTGTTCATTATCTACGCCATTGAAGTGCTTAATGCCATCGCCGTGCTGGTGATCATGAGCGTCGGGCTGGCGGTGGTGTTCGGCATGATGAAAATCGTCAATATGGCGCACGGCGAATTCATGATGCTGGGCGGCTACAGCGCCATTCTCGCCACCAATCAGTGGGGCGTGCCGATCTGGATCTCGATGCTGGTGATTGCGCCGCTCACTGTGGGCGTGTTTGGCGCGGTGATTGAGCGCGTGATTATCCGTCATCTGTACGGGCGGATGATCGACACCATGCTGGCGACATGGGGGCTGAGTCTGGCGCTGATTGGTGCCGCCACCATGCTGTTCGGCAACACCACGCTGGGCATCAGTTCACCGCTGCCCAGCGTCAGCATCGGCAGCTACAGCATCAGCGGTTATTCGCTGTTCATGATTGTGTTTGCGATCGGCTTGCTCGGCGCGCTGTGGTTGCTGCTGCGCTTCACCACTTTAGGTTTGTGCGCGCGCGCCACTATGCAGAATGCGCGCATGGCGGCGGCGCTCGGCAGCAATCCGGGCAAAATCTACAGCCTGACGTTTGGCCTGGGCGCAGCGCTGTCGGGTTTAGGCGGCGCGCTGTTAGCGCCGATTACCGGCGTGATCCCGACCATTGGCGTCAGCTTTATCGCCAAAGCCTTTATCACGGTGATTGGCGGTGGTAGCGCCATCATCGCCGGAACGCTCTCCGCCTCGACGTTATTCGGCACCATTTCGCAGCTGGTGACCTACTTCTCCACGCCGGTGTTTGGTGCCGTCGCGCTATTGCTGAGCGCCATTGTGCTGCTGCGCTTGCTGCCGCAGGGCATCACCGGACGCTTCTTCAGGAGATCGCTGTAATGAAACTGTTCTCGGAAAAGATCCAGATTATCGTCATCTCACTGGCGATGGTGCTGGTGGCGCTGTGGCTGTCAGGCGCGATTGAGCTCTACACCTTGCTGTCGCTGACGGTGTTTCTGGTGATGGGTTTGTTGTCGCTCAGCCTGGCGTTCATCTGGGGTTACGGCGGCATCCTGTGCTTTGGTCAGGCGGCGTTTTTCGGTTTAGGGGCCTACACCTATGCGATTTGCGCTATCAACTGGGGCGATTCGACTTGGGCGGTGGTGATGGCGGTGCTGCTGCCAACGTTGTTCTCGCTATTGCTCGGCTATGTGATTTTTTATGGCGGCGTCAGCGATGTCTATCTCGGCGCCATCACGCTGGCGGTGAGTCTGGTGCTGTTTAACTGGGTCAACTCCACCTCCGGCAGCGAATACCACATCGGCGAGGCGCTGCTGGGCGGCTTTAACGGCATTCCTTCGGTGCCGACGCTTAACCTGCCGTTCCAGCCGGATGCGATTTTATCGCCCGAGGCGATCTTTATGGCCACCGCCGGATGTCTGGCGCTGTGCTACGCCTTGCTGAAGTTCGTGCTGCTGAGCCGTTTTGGCAAAACCGTGGTGGCGATTCGTGAGAACGAGCAGCGCGCCGGATTGCTCGGCTACAACGTGCCGGCGCATAAATTGGCAACCTTCGCCATCGGCGCGGCCATTGCCGGACTGGCGGGCTGTTTGTACGTCAACTGGGGTGCCTTTGTCAGTCCCGGCGTGTTTAGCATCAGCCAGTCGGCGCAGATCATCATCTGGGTGATTGTCGGTGGCCGCGGCACGCTGCTGGGTCCGGTGATCAGCTGCGTACTGTTGCAGTGGATGGTGACGCGGCTGGGCGCGCAGCAAACCGTGGATGTCAATTTAGTGCTCGGCGTGATTCTGGCGGTGTTTGTGTTGCTGATTCCCGGCGGCATTCTGCCAACGTTGCAGCGCCTGTGGCGGCGCAAGCGTCCCGCCGCGCCTGCCAGCCGCGCGCAGGTCAGTGAGGTGAAACCATGACGGCCAACGTGTTACTGGAAACCCGCAAAATGGGCGTCAGTTTTGGCGGCGTGCATGCGGTGAAAGAGGTGGATTTCACCCTACGTGAAGGTGAGTTGCGCTGCCTGATCGGCCCTAACGGCGCAGGCAAAAGCACTTTCTTCAAGATGCTGAGCGGCCAGGTCACGCCGACGCGCGGCGAGTGTCGCTATCGCGAACAGGTGATCTCTGGCAAACGGCCATGGGAAATCGCGCGTTTGGGGATTGGCATTAAAACTCAGGTGCCGAGCGTGTTCGAAGGCTTAAGCGTGCGGGAAAACCTGTGGCAGGCGGCGGCGAATAAGCTGGCGAAAGCGGCGCTGCCGGCGGCCATAGAACAGGTGCTGGAGGATATCGGTCTGGTCGATCTGCAACATGCGGTGCTCTCGGAACTGGCGCATGGTCAGCGGCAGTGGGTGGAGCTGGGGATGATCCTGATCTCCAAACCGCAGCTGGTGCTGCTGGATGAACCGGCGGCGGGCATGACGCATCAGGAAGTGCGCAAAACCGCGCAGCTGATCAAGGCGATTAATCAGCAGAGCACGGTGGTGGTGGTGGAACATGACATGGAGTTCATCAGCATAATTGCGCAGCAGGTGACGGTGTTTAACCAGGGCGCGGTGCTGGCGGAAGGCAGCTTCCGCGAGGTGACGCAAAATCCGCGGGTGAAAGAGGCGTATCTCGGCAATCTGGAGATTAAACATGCTTGAAATTAAAGAGATGGTCTCGGGTTACAACAAGATTCCGGTGCTGAACTTATCCGAGCTGTTTGTCGGCGCGAAGTCGTTTACCGGCGTGCTGGGCCGCAACGGCATGGGCAAAACCACGCTGCTGCGCACCATTATGGGCGAACTGCCGGCCTGGCAAGGCCAGATCGCGCTGAACGGCATCGATATTACCCGTTATCAGGCGCACCAGCGGGCGGTAGCGGGCATCGGTTTTGTACCGCAAGGCCGACAGATTTTCCCGCAACTGACGGTGGAGGAGAATCTGCGCATGGGCTGCGTGAAACACTTCTCCCGCGCCGCAGAGATTATCGAGCAGATGCTGGCGTATTTTCCGCGCCTGAAACGCCTGCTGGCGCAGCCGGGCGGTGCGCTATCGGGCGGCGAGCAGCAGCTATTGGCGTTGGCGCGCTGCCTGTGCGGCCAGCCGCAGCTGGTGCTGCTGGATGAGCCAACGGAAGGGATTCAACCGAATATCTGCGAGGAGATTATCGAGACGTTACGACGGCTGCGGCATGAGATGGATATTTCGATCATTCTGGTGGAACAGGATATCGAGTTTCTATACGCGCTCTCTGACCAGATTCATGTGATCGAAAAGGGGCAGATTGTGCAGAGGATCGATCCGAAATCCCAGTCGAGCGCCAGCGTGGCGGAGCAGTGTTTGGGGTTTCATGTTTGAGTTGTTTTGCCATCGCCCTCACCCTAGCCCTCTCCCGCAAGCGGGAGAGGGGACAGATTGAGCGGGCTTGTATATGGCAGCGTCTCCCTCTCCCTGTGGGAGAGGGGACAGATTGAGCGGGCTTGTATATGGCAGCGTCTCCCTCTCCCTGTGGGAGAGGGGACAGATTGAGCGGGCTTGTATATGGCAGTGTCTCCCTCTCCCTGTGGGAGAGGGCCGGGGTGAGGGCATCAGCGCGCAGCGGACATTGTCCGCCCTGACACAGCACCCGGCAGCATCAGCACAGCGTTAACCCATCCGCTCGCTTACTGTGAGCTTTCCTCATTCGGGATGCGCATAGGGTGAACCATGACTGAACAATCATTACTGGCAACGCTTTCTGGTGTCCGGCTGCATATTTTCCATCCTGATTCACAGAGCGTGCGCGCGTTTTGCGCCTCGCTGACGCAGTTGGGCTGTCACTCGCAGCATAGCTGGCCGCCTGCCGCGTCACTCTCCACGGATACGCAGCTGCTGCTGGTGGCGATCGATATGCATCAGCAGCCACTGTTAACCCCGCTGTTTATCAGCGCGCGCGAAAGGGATATTCCCATCATTGCGCTGGCGGATAGCCACAACGCGCGGTTGTTTCCGCTACTGCTGCAACTCCAGCCGAATGCCATCGCTGCGCGTGAACTCAATCCGTTTGCCTTGATTGTGCAAATGATTGGCACGCTAAAAACCGTGCGTCATCAGCAGCGATTGCGTGCGGTACAGCAGGCGTGTCAAGCGCGGAGTGAGCGACTGGCGCAGGCCAAAAGCGTGCTGATGCAAACCTTCGGGCTGGATGAATCGGGGGCGTATCGCTTGATGCGCAGTGAAGCGATGAACACGCGCAGCAGCATGGAATACACCGCCGAGCGCGTGATCACCACGCTACAAAAGTAGCGGCGCGTCCGGCTGCCGTAACAGGCTGCTGGGCGTATAACCAAAGGTTTTGCGGAACGCCAGGCTGAAGTGCGACATATCGCTAAAGCCGTGATCCAACGCCACCTGGGTGATATTGCGCGCTTTGCCTTCGGCGAGAATGCGATGACACGCCTGTAAACGCTCCTGCCAGAGGAAGTTCATCGGCGTGGTGCCGTGCGCGGCAAACACCCGGCTGATGGTGCGCGGCGAGACATGATGCGCATTGGCGATCTGCGCCACCGACAGCTCTGGCTCCTGCAGGTTGTGGCGCAGAAAACTCACTACGCGTGAGTAGAGATCCGGCTTCAGCGCCTCTTCGCTGTGTTGCAAATTGACACTCACCGAAATCATATTCAGCAGCGTGTTGGCAAACTGCTCTGCCAGAAACGGGTTCTCGCGGTCGGGATTAAACACGAACGCTTCCTGCAGCAGCAGTTTGAGCGATGCCATGCCGGGGCGCGTGAGATCAAGCGTTTTGCCTGCCAGTTTGGCGGTGGCAGGCGCTTCCTTCTCCATGATGTGACGTGGCAGATGCACGATATTGATCGCCACCTTCTCCATCGTAAAATCAAACGGCGTGGCAGCATCGTAAATCACCACATCGCCGGCGCTGACGCGTGATTGATGGCCATTCTGCCGCAGCGTGCCGCTGCCGGCGCAGACGTAGCCCAGATAGAAATCGTGATTAGGATGGCGGCGGATACATTCTGCTGTGCGTTGCCACATCAGCGCGGTATGCGATACGTGATTGGCAATATCCATGTGACCGAGCATCGAATAGGCAAAGCTGCCGGAAAAAGTGCCTGAATGCATCTGTCGCGCTTGGGCGTTGATCAGCCGCGAGCACACCGCATCACGCCAGGCATCGAAGCGATGACGGTTATCGAGATCGTCGGTGGTGAAAAGCTCTTTCATATCAGCATCCCCTAAACATGGCGAAAAAGGGCGGAAGTCAGGAAGTTGAAGCAAGTTTCAGGCCATGAGCGGGTGAAATGACCGCCCCGAACCTATCGGGGCGGCAAACGACGCAGATTTACAACGCAGGATGCTGATTATGCCAGTCGGTGACCTGCTGGAAGGCCCACGCGCCCTGAATCATGGTGGTTTCAGCGAAATGTGCTGCCACCAGTTGGAAGCCAATCGGCGCGCCGCCTGCGGTTTTGCCGCACGGCAGGGTGATGGTGGGATGACCGCTGGCATCGAATGCACTGGTATAGCGCAGCACGCCGTTAAACAGTGCCTGATCGGTACCAAAACGGGTCATGGTGTCCCAGGTCAATCCGGCATACGCGGTAGCCGGTGCCAGAATCAGATCAACCTGAGTAAAGAGCGCGGAGATATCGCCGCGCAGCGCCGCACGGCTGAGTAGCAAACGTTGATACTCCAGCGCGGTGACGCTGTGACCGAGATCCAGCAGACCAGCCAGGCCCGGACCGTAGTGATCTTTCTGCGCCGGATAGGTCTCTTCATGCGCCAGCGCAGTTTCCACGGCGCAGAGTGCGCTCCACTCGGCGGCGGCTTTTTCGGTATCGGGCAAGGTGATATCTACCAGCGTCGCGCCGAGCGAACTCAAGGTGGCGATCGCCGATTGCAGCGCAGCACGCGTCTCCTCGTCGACTTTCTCCAGCGCCCAGCTTTTATCAACACCGATACGCATCTTGCTGATGCCGCGCGTCATCAGCGCCAGATAATCGGGCACCGGCTCGCTGCTGGAGGTGGAATCTTTATCATCGCGACCGGCAATCGCCTGCAACATGGCGGCGGCATCGGCGGCGTTACGTGCCATCGGGCCGATATGATCCAGTGATGCCGCCAGTTCACAGGCACCGTGACGCGTGACGCGGCCCCACGTCGGTTTAATGCCGGTCAGGCCGTTGGCGTTGGAGGGAAAACGAATCGATCCGCCGGTATCGGTGCCAATTGAGCCGAAGCATAGCCCTGCGGCGGTGGCGACGCCGGATCCGCTGGAGGAGACGCCGGTCCACAGCGCGCTGCCCCACGGATTATTGGGCCGGGTAATGTCGGGATGGTGATCGGCGAAGGCGCTTTCGGTTTGCGTCAGCTTGCCGAGAATCACCGCTCCCGCCGCGCGGAAGCGCTCCACCACGGTGGAGTCTTCTGTAGGGTAACGATCTTTGTGGATGATCATGCCGTGGCTGGTGGGCGCGTCTTTGGTCCAGATCAGATCTTTCAGCGCGATCGGCACACCGTGTAGCGGGCCGCGCATTTTGCCCAGGGCTATTTCGGCATCGGCTTCGGCCGCCTGTTGCAGTGCACTATCGCGCATCACGTAGAAGTAGCTGTGTAAGTCGCGATCGAGCGTATCAATGCGCGTCAGCAGGGTTTGCGTGACGTCTACCGAAGAGATTTCGCCCGACTGAATCAAGCGGCCAATTTCCAGCAAGCTTTTGTAATGCAGATTATTCATCGTGACCTTACCTCGTGAGTGAGAGATGTGTTGATGAATAACCTAAGTCACTGCGTGAAGTGCGGCTGTGTTTAGGCGGACAGATGTTATGTCAGAACTGCCAATGCATTTCCCTCACCCCAGCCCTCTCCCGCAGGCGGGAGAGGGAGCAGACGTTGCACAATTGGTTCCCTCTCCCGTTTATGGGAGAGGGTTAGGGTGAGGGCAAAAACCATTAAAGCCGCTGAACATTTCGCCGATAACCCTCAGGAATAGTACACAACGAGGATTATTTCATGCTAAATGGGATTGGCAGCAGCGTACTGAGAAATTTAATCGCATCGAATGCGGTGGTGACGCCGGCGGTGAACAACAAATCCGCGCAAAACGCCCTGACGGCGGAAGCGTCGACCAAAGTCACCTTCAGCGAGGCGAGTGATGCCATCGCCGCGATCTACAAAATCGAGCCCGCGCAGGTCAAGAGTTCCGTCGATGTCACCAGCAGCTTGCAAGCGCAGCTCAACGGTGCCGCGCACGCCAGCGGCGTCGACATGAACGGTCTCGGCAGCACCTTATTGAGTAATCTGGCCAGCCATCGCGGCGACGTAACCTTAAGCGTGCCAGCGACGGAAGCGCTGAACGGCGCGCGGAGCAATAGCCAAAGTGCGCTGGCGCTGACCATCACTACCCAATCTGGTGTGCAGGTGAGTTTGCAGATGACGCGTCAACAGGGCGGCATGGTGGTGGAGCTGAAAACCAGCGGCGGCCAGCTCAGCAACGTTGAAGCGGCGGCGATGGGTCAGCTATCCGCCGGTTTGCAGAAGGCGCTGGATGGCCTGGATGGCAGCACTACCAAACTCGATATCAGCGATCTGATGAAGTTCGACACTTCAGTGTTGAAAAGCGTCGATTTGAAGACCGATCTGCGTAATGGCAATAACGTCACGCAGTCGCTGAACTTGCATGCCGACGATCAGGCGCGCTGGCTCGGCTTCCACAACGGCGATGTCAGCATCAAACTCGATACCGATGTTTCGAAACTGACGCAGGCGAGCAGCGCGGCACAGCAGGCAGCGGCGCTGGATCAGTGGAGCAGCAAATTTGATCAGGCCGCTTCGCGCGGTCACGGCGATAGCGACATGCTGACGCTGTTTAAAGACAGCTTCCGCGCGCTCAATACCACCGAAGGCAAAGCGGCTGAAAGCATCAATACGCAGCGTGTGAAGTCGATTGATGCCAATGCGGCGAAGAACGGCGCAATCAGCGGACTGGCGGACTTCTCGGCGAGCTATCAGCAGACGCCGGTTTCCGGTAATCCGTATAAGCCGGAAGAGCAAGAAACCTTCTCCCTGAACGTGGCGCAAAAAACCGCTACGCAAACGCATGGTGATACCCAGGATTTGACCCAGCAAACGCTGTTTAAACTCAAGGCCAGCTTCCACACCGCGCTGGATTCTGTCTCAGCGGCGAAGCTGACCGAACAGAAGTCGTCGCAAAACTATAAGTATCATTTGATCGATGATGAAGAGCGCAGCCAGACCTCGGTGACGCAGAATAAGAAAGGGGATTTGACCGCGAATTATGCGCAGCAGCTAACGCAAAATGAGACGGTGAAAACCTATCAGCTGGCGAAGTTGATCGATAGCGTGCAGATTCCGCATAGTGTGAAAAGCGAATCCACCCGCAGTTTCGCTGCCGCGCAGTTTGATGCGCAATTAAATAATTAATATTTCGCGCCGCTTTTAAATTCCGCACCATCCGTAGCGGCGCGATTTATCGCGCGTTTTTGAAAGTTAAACATCAACGCGCGATAAATCGCGCCGCTACATTATTTGCGGAATTAAACTTTTCTTAGCGTTATTTGATCTTAAGAATTACTCACTGCTTTTTAATACTCGCTAATTGCCTGCAGCGCCGCCGCTAGCCTGTTGTTGTGCTTCAATAAATCCATAGATTAATAATGGCAACGCATTGCCGGATATAGCATAACCGCGCTATTTACTTGCTTTAACCCCGCTGATTATCATCGCTTTCAATCCGTTATTCATTCCACGGCCTGCTGAGTTTTTCAGTGCAGGCTTACACTTCGCTGTGCAGTAAAAGTGAAATCAGCTATGACGCAAAACAGTGACGAGATTATTAACCGCGCAGCGGTATTAAACAGCGATGAAGAAGCCATCGCCGCCGCACGCCATCTGGGCGGGCAGGCGAAAAGTGGCGCAGTCGAGCGCGATCAGCAACGCATCTATCCCATCGCGCTGCTCAACCAGTTCACCGCGTTGGGACTTGGCAGCATCAGCGTGCCGCGCGAATTGGGTGGTGCGGGTTTGTCGTACCAGACCATGGCCGAAGTGTTTCGTCTGATCTCCGCCAGCGATCCCTCGCTGGGGCAAATCCCGCAAAACCACTTTGGTCTGATCCAGTTCATCCTTGGCGAAGGTTCTGCCGCGCAACAGCAGCGGCTGCTGAGCGCGGTGGTGCAGGGCAAACGTCTGGGCAACGGCGGACCGGAGAAAAACACCAAACATACGCGAGACGTACAGGCACAGCTAGTGACAACGTCACACGGCGTGCAGCTCACCGGCGAGAAGTTTTACTCTACCGGCGCGCTGTTCGCCGACATTCTTGTCACCACGGCGATGCACGATCAGCAGCCGAAAATGGCCTTTATTCCGCTGCCGACGCCGGGCGTGGAAATTGTGGATGACTGGTCCGGTATTGGCCAGCGCACTACCGCTAGCGGTACGGTGAAGTTGCATCAGGTTGTGGTTGATCCCGCGTTATTGATGTCGTTGCCTCCCGCTGAAAAGCCGACGCTGCGCGGCGCAGTTTCCCAGCTGATTCAGGCGGCGATTGATGCGGGCATTGCGCAAGGTGCGCTGGATGAGGCGCTGGAGTTTGTGCGCAGCAGCTCGCGACCCTGGGTGGATGCCAATGTCAGCCGCAATGCCGACGATCCCTACATCCTCGCCGATGTGGGTCGCATCAGCACCGAACTGAGCGCCGCCAACGCGCTGCTGACGCGTGCTGCCCGCGTACTCGACAGCATCGATCAACAGGCGCTGACCGCCGAAAACTGCGCACGCGCATCGATTGCGGTAGCGGAAGCCAAAGTGCTGACCACCGAAGTGGCGCTGCGTGCCAGTGAGAAGCTGCTGGAATGGGGCGGCAGTCGCGGCACCTTGCTGCGTCACGGTCTTGATCGTCACTGGCGCAATGCGCGCACTCACACGCTGCACGATCCGGTGCGCTGGAAAACTCATGCCATCGGCAACTATTACCTCAATGATGCGCTGCCTGCGCGTCATGCGTGGATTTAAGGAGTAACCATGACGCAGGTATCGCCTAAACAGCGCGCGACGCGCATTGAGAATGCCCAGCAGGCGTTGCAGGTCGCGCAGGAGCTGGCGGAGCGTTTTCGTGCCGGTTCTGCCCAGCGCGACCGCGAACGTGAACTGCCGCACACCGAGTTGCAGCAGCTTTTTCAATCCGGACTCGGCGCCATCACCGTGCCGCGTGACTTTGGCGGCATTGAGATTTCTACCGCCGAACTGGCCGCGATTTTCGTGCTTTTGAGCGCCGCCGACGGTTCGATTGGTCAGGTGCCGCAGAACCATTTTTATGCGCTGGAAGTGTTGCGCATCAACGGCAGCGAGGCGCAGAAACAGCGGCTCTATGCCGAAGTGCTGGCAGGCGTGCATCACGGCAACGCGCTGGCGGAATTCAGTTCGCCCGCCGCGCATCAGCGTTCGACGGCCGTTTCGCAGCAGGCGGAAGGATTACGCCTCAACGGCAATAAGTTTTACTGCACCGGCGCGCTGTATGCCGATCGCATTCCGACGCTGGCGATTGCCGATGATGGCAAAGAGCAGCTGGTGTTTGTGCCGCGCCATCAGCACGGCGTCAACGTGATTGATGACTGGAGCGGCTTTGGCCAGCGCACCACCGGCAGCGGCAGCGTGCAGTTCCGCGACGTAGCGATTGCGCCGGAAGATGTGGTGCCGTTCCAGACGGCGTTTGAGCGTCCGAGCACCGTTGGGCCCTTTGCGCAGATTATGCATGCGGCTATCGATCAGGGCATCGCGCGGGCGGCGTTTGACGACATGCTCGATTTCCTACGTCAACGCGCGCGGCCGTGGCCGGACAGCGGCGTCGACCGTGCGAGCGACGATCCGCTGACGCTTGATCGTACCGGTCGTCTGGCCGCACGTTTGAGCGCCGGCGATGCGTTGCTGGCGATTGCGGGTGATGCGGTTGACGTGGCGCAGCGCGATCCCAGCGCCGAAAACGTGGCGCTGGCGTCGGTAGAAGTCGCCAAAGCCCGCGCCTGGACCACGGACGTGTCGCTGGAGGCCAGCAACCTGCTGTTTGAACTTGGCGGATCGCGATCCAGCCTGCGCGAGCATAACTTTGACCGCCACTGGCGCAATGCGCGTACCCACACCTTGCACGATCCAGTGCGCTGGAAATATCCGGCCATCGGCAACTACCTGCTGAATGGCGTGTTGCCGCCGCGTCGGGGAACAATATGAGTCAAAAACAGATTCTGCTCAACGCCTTCAATATGAACTGCGTTGGGCACATTCATCACGGTATGTGGACGCATCCACAGGATCGTTCGGTGGATTTCAACTCGCTGGATCACTGGCTGGATCTGGCGCGTTTGCTGGAGCGCGGGCTGTTTGATGGGCTGTTTATCGCCGATATTCTCGGCGTGTATGACGTTTATCAGCAAGGCATTGGCCTGACCGCCAAAGAGTCGATTCAGCTACCGGTGAACGATCCGCTGATGCTGATTTCCGGCATGGCCAGCGTTACGCAGCATCTGGGTTTTGGCGTCACCGCCAACCTGAGTTATGAAGCGCCGTATCCGTTCGCGCGCCGCCTTTCCACGCTCGACCACCTGACCAAAGGGCGCATCGGCTGGAACATCGTCACTGGTTATCTTGATAGCGCCGCGCGTGCCATGGGCCAGCAACAGCTGCTGGCGCACGATCGCCGCTATGATCAGGCCGATGAGTTTCTCGATGTCACCTACAAGCTGTGGGAAGGCAGCTGGCAGGATGATGCGTTGGTGCAGGATAAAGCCAATCGTCGCTACGCCGATGCCAATAAAATCCACCAAATCAATCATCAGGGCGAGTTCTATCAGGTGCAGGGTTATCACCTGAGCAGCCCGTCGCCGCAGCGCACGCCGCTGCTGTTTCAGGCCGGTTCCTCGGCGCGCGGCGTGCAGTTCGCCGGACGTCACGCCGAGTGCAGCTTTGTGAATGCCGCGTCACCGGCAGCGATGCGCGAGCAATCGACGCGCTTGCGCCAGGCGGCGGTGGAGGCCGGACGCCATCCTGACGATCTGCGCATTTTTATGGGCGTTAGCGTGATTGTCGCGCCTACCGAACGTGAAGCGCAGGAGAAGCATCAAAGCTACCTCGCCTACGCCAGCCCGGAAGCCGGCATCGCGCACTTCTCCAGTTCGATTGGCCTCGATCTGGCGGCATTCGAACTCGATGAGCCAATTCAGACCGGCAACACGCGCGCCATAGAATCGGTGAGCAAAGCCTTCAGCGGATGGACGCGGCGTCGTTTGCTGGAGCAGCACGCGATGGGCAGCCGCTATCCGCTGATCGTTGGCAATCCGAGCCAGGTCGCGGATGCGCTGATTAAGTGGATCGATGAAGGCGATATCGATGGCTTTAACCTGACGCGCATCCTTAATCCGCAGAGCTACCGCGATTTTATCGATCTGGTGGTGCCGGAATTACAGCAGCGCGGCCGCTTCAAGACCGCGTATCAGCCCGGTTCATTGCGGCAGAAAATTTTTCAACAGCAGGACCGCTTGCCCGATCGCCATCCGGCGGCGCGCTGGCGCGACGGCGTTAACCTTCGTTAATTTAACCTCAGGGATCTGATATGAACATTGCACGTCATTTTGCGCTGGCTGCCAGCGTCGCACTGCTGGCGTTTAGCGCCGTCGCCGCCGAAAACTACAGCGGACCGCTGAAAGTCGGTACTACAGCAGCCTTTGCGCCGCCGCTGGAAACCGCGGTGGCTGAGGCGAAAAAACAGGGTTTGAACGTTGAGCTGGTGGAATTCACCGACTGGACCGCGCCGAACGTCAGCGTGGAAAACGGCGATATCGATGTAAACCTGTTCCAGCACAAACCGTTCCTGGAAAACGCCAATCAGCAGGGCGGATTCCATCTGGTGCCGTACGCGCCGGCGATCATTAACAACATCGGCCTCTATTCGAAAAAACATACCGCGATTGACCAGATCCCCGATGGCGGCACGGTGGCGATTGCCAACGATCCGATTAACGGCGCGCGCGGCCTGCTGCTGCTGCAAAAAGCCAGGCTGATTAGCTTAAAACCGGGCGCGGGCCTCAAATCTACCGTAGATGACATTGTCAGCAATCCGAAGCATCTGAAGATTATCGAAGTGGAAGCGGTGCAGCTGTCGCGTTCGCTGGATGAAGTCGATTTAGCGCAGGGTTATCCGCACTATCTGCGCCTGTCGAAGACCATTGATCCAAACAATGCGCTGCTGTTTGATGGCCTGGAACATCCGGAATACGTAATTCAGTTCGTGATCCGCGACGGTCATCAGAACGATCCGCGCCTGGCGAAGTTCGTTGATATTTACCAGCATTCGCCGGTGGTGCGCGCCAAGCTCGATGACTTTTACGGCAAGCTGTATCAGCCGGGCTGGAGCCAGTAAGCATGGTGAGCCTGACGCTACCCGGCGAGCGCGATGCGTTGCTGTCACCGACGGCCGAGACGGCAGGGAAAATCCACGTGCAGATTCGTGGCTTGAGTAAACGCTATCCCGGCCAAACTCAGGATGCGCTGAAAGAGGTCGATCTGCAGGTTAAGCGCGGCGAGATTTTCGGCATCATTGGCCGTAGCGGGGCGGGTAAATCGACGCTGATCCGCTGCCTTAATCGGCTGGAAAAGCCTACTCGCGGTCAGGTGGTGATTGACGGGATTGACCTAAGCACGCTGAGCGATCGTCAGCTGGTGGATTGGCGACGCGGTACCGGCATGATTTTCCAGCACTTCAATTTGCTGTCGGCGAAAACGGTGCGCGAAAACATCGAGCTGCCGATGAAAGTGGCGGGCGTGCCTGCGGCGCAGCGGCGGCGTAAAGTGGATGAACTGCTGGCGCTGGTGGGCCTTGAGCAGCGCCAGCACGCGTGGCCTGCGCAATTGTCCGGCGGGCAGAAGCAGCGCGTAGGCATTGCGCGCGCGCTGGTGCACGATCCGGAATTGCTGCTGTGTGATGAAGCCACCTCGGCACTCGATCCGGAAACCACTCGCTCGATTCTGGCGCTGCTGAAGAAGATCAATCAACAGCGTCACATCACCATTGTGCTGATTACCCATGAAATGGACGTGGTGCACGATCTTTGCCATCAGGTGGCGGTGATCGATCAGGGCGAAATCATTGAGCGCGGGCCGGTGTGGCAGGTGTACAGCGATCCGCAGCAAGAGACTACGCGACAGCTGCTCAATCCGCAGTTCAGCGCGCTGCCGGAAGCGATTCAACCGCTGCTGACGCCGACGCGCGAGCATGGCGATTCGCGTCTGCTGGTGCGGTTGCGCTACACCGGACAGGGCGCACTGCCGGATTTGGCGGCGCTAAGCGCACGGGTTGGCGGGGAACTGACGTTAATTTATAGCGCGGTGGAGTGGGTGGACAGCAAACCGACCGGGCAAATGTTGCTGCTGCTTGATGCGCAGCATGACGCTGATGCCGCGCGGACGCTTTTAACCCCGATTGCGGATCAACTGGAGATACCGGGCTATGTCACTGGCTATTGATCGTTTATGGATTGGGCTGCTGGACACGCTGCTGATGGTGGGCGTGTCGTCGCTGCTGGCGCTGGCGCTGGGTTTGCCGATGGCGGTGATTCTGGTGGTAACCGGACGCGGCGATCTGTTTCCCAGCCCGCTGCTGAATCGCGTGCTGGGCTGGGTGGTGAACCTATTCCGCTCGATCCCGTTTTTGATTCTGATGGTGGCGCTGATTCCCTTTACCCGCTGGATCGTCGGCACCACCTACGGCGTGTGGGCGGCGGTGGTGCCGCTGACGCTGGCGGCGACGCCGTTCTTTGCGCGTATCGCCGAAGTGAGCCTGCGCGAAGTGGATAAAGGGCTGACCGAAGCGGCGCAGGCGATGGGTTTTCATCGCTGGCATATTATCTGGCATGTGCTGCTACCCGAAGCGCGGCCCGGCATTGTGAGCGGGTTTACCATTACGCTGGTGACGATGATTAACGCCTCGGCGATGGCCGGCGCGATTGGTGCGGGCGGCTTGGGCGATTTGGCGTATCGTTATGGTTATCAGCGTTTTGATATGCAGGTGATGCTGACGGTGATTGTGGTGCTGGTGGCATTGGTGACGGTGCTGCAGTTCTTTGGCGACAGGTTGTCGCGCCGGTTGAATCACCGTTGATATCAAAAAAAGCGCAATAAATTGCGCCGCTACGCCAGGTGTGCAGAGGGATAGCGGCGCGATTCATCGCGCGCTTTTGACCTTATGTTTCTATCTGATCTGCAATCCCTCTAACGCCGCCAGCAACGCATCCACTTTGGGTAACAGCTGCTTGCGGCGCGGCCAAATCAGGGTTAAGGCCAAACCATCCGGCTGCTGCTCGGGCAGAATGATCTCCAGCTCGCCGCGCGCCAGCGGCTCCCGCACCAGCCATGATGGCATCTGTGCCACGCCTAATCCGGCACACAGCGCCTGCATCTGCGCATCCACATCACCCAGCGCCATGCGGTGCGGCAGGTTACGCCAGTGCGGATAGCCATCTTCCGTGGTGAACAGCCACGGCTTGGTGCTGCCATCGACGCGTTCATACATGATCGCCTGATGCTGCAACAATTCGGCTTCGCTGGTGGGCCGACCCACGCGCGCCAGATAATCGGGTGATGCGCAAAACACCATGCGTTCGCGGCCCATCTGGCGACAGCCCAGCGAGGCGGGCAGATCCGGCGATCCACCAATGCGCACCGCAACATCAATCCCTTCATCAAACAGATCGATAAAGCGGTCGGAAAAAGTCAGATTGAGCTCCACATCCGGATGCTGGTGGCAAAACGGAATCAGCAGCGGCATCACGCCGAGGCGTCCATAGGTGTTCGGCACCGCCAGGCGTAAGCGGCCGGAAGGAATGGTGCGCTGCGCCGCCAGCACCGCTTCGGCTTCTGCCAGCTCCTCCATAATGCGTAAACAGGTTTGGTAATAGGCGTTTCCGGCGTCGGTGAGTTTCAGGCTGCGGGTGGTGCGCTCCAGCAGGCGCGAACCCAGGCGGGTTTCCAGCCGCGTCACGCTTTTGCTCACCGCCGAACCCGTGAGATGCAGGCGCTCAGCGGCGGCGGCAAAGCTGCCGCCCTCGACGCTGGCTACAAAAGGAACGATATCTTTCAGGCGCTGATCGTGCATGGATTCGTGAACTCAGGTTATGAATACCGTGAATTAATGCCAATGATAGGAATTAAATTCTCTATTAAACTCATCATTACTGAAACCGAGGAGAATTGAAATGCAAAAGCAGGCATTGATTGTAGGCATTAGCGGTGTGATTGGACGTGCGCTGGCGGAAAAATTGCAGCGTGAAGGTTGGCAGGTCAGCGGTTTATCGCGCGGACGTGGCGCAGTGCCTGAAGGTTGCCGCAGCCTGACCGCCGATCTAACGGATGGTGATGCGGTGCGTGCTGCGTTAGCAGAAGAGCAGCCGGATGCGCTTTTCTTTAGCGTCTGGTCGCGCCAGGAAAATGAGAAAGAGAACATCCGCGTCAATGGCGGCATGGTGCGTAACGTCATTGAAGCACTGGGCGAGCGTCTGAAGGGATCGCATGTGGCGCTGGTGACCGGCCTGAAGCATTACCTCGGCCCGTTCGAAGCCTACGGTAAAGGCGCAGTGCCGGTGACGCCATTCCGCGAAGAGCAGGGCCGCCAGCCGGTCGATAACTTCTATTACGCCCAGGAAGACGAAGTGTTTGCCGGTGCGGAGAAATATGGCTATCGCTGGAGCGTACATCGTCCGCACTCGATTGTGGGCTTTGCGCTGGGTAACGCGATGAATATGGGCCAGACGCTGGCGGTGTATGCCACGCTGTGCCGCGAGCAGGGTTTGCCGTTTATCTTCCCGGGTTCGCCAGAGCAGTGGAACGGTGTGTCCGACGTAACCGATGCGGGTTTGCTGGCGGAACAGCTGCTGTGGGCCGCGACGGCGGCAGAAGCGGCCAATCAGGACTTCAACGCGGTGAACGGCGATGTGTTCCGCTGGAACTGGTTGTGGCCACGTCTGGCGGCTTACTTTGGTGTGGAAGCGGCGGAGTATCCGGCGCAGATGATGCTACTGGAAGGACGCATGCAGGATGCGGCTGAAACGTGGCGCGAGGTGGCGGTACGTTATCAATTGCGTGAAGCGGACATCACTAAACTGGCATCATGGTGGCATACCGACGCGGATTTGGGACGTCCAATGGAAGCGTTCACCGACATGAGCAAGAGCCGCAAAGCGGGCTTCACCGGTTATCGTTCAACGCTGGATTCATTTACGCAGTTATTTGATCGACTGAAAGCGGAGAAAGTGATTCCGCAATAATTTTGATTGATAAGGGCGGCTCATAGGGGCCGCTTTTACATCATATAAAATATAGCGACTCACTATCCGCTTTATTGTCAGGCAACCGGATCGGCAATTTGATTTATTAAAAATAATGCCCCAGCATAAGTTATGTTTTTAAGCTTATACTGAGGCAAAATGGAAACTTACTTTTTCTTATAAACGATGGCGGTACCATGTATTTTGTTATTGGTATTCGCGGAGGTTACGACAAAGATATCGCCGCCTTTTTCTTCAGCCAATTTAGACAGTTCCTCTCTGGCGCTGGCGGGATCCGTTTCACCTGAGGTGGAAATGTTCCCTACCTCTACATATTGATCTTTTACCTTTTCAAACTCAACTTTGCTCATCAGGTCTGCGGCGAGTGAGCTGAAAGATACCGAGCTTGCTAATAATACGAAAATTAACTTTTTCATACGTATCCTTGGATGAGGTAATTGATGGGAATGTAATTATATTGCTATTATTCTATAGTTTAGAAATAGCGTATTTACAATATGGGTGAGCCGATTTTTAATCTTTTGCGCGGAAATATCGCACCAAAGAATTAACTTAACCATTGCACTCTTTCTCTCGACTCACTTCAACGTCACCCAACGTTTCCCCACCAGCACCGTCATCGCCACAATCGTCGCTATCGCCGCCAGATGCATGACAAAATCCAGCGGATGCAGATGCACCGGATGGCAAAATGCCAGCAGCGTGACCGCCATGCAGGAGACGCCCAAACCGGCCATCGCCAGGCTGCGCACCGGATGCAATGCGCGGGTGCGGCGTAGGCTGGCGATCATCAGCACCATCATCGGCGTGCTGACCACCAGCAGAAAGGTAAAGCAGCGCGCGCTGTCATTGTCATGTTCGATCGGCACTTCACCGGGAATCTGGCTGATGCTCATGCCGAGCCACAGCAGGCCAATCGGCAGCAGCGCTTTCCAGCTGATACTGCGGCGTCCGGCGATGCTCATGTTGAAAGCGCTACGAATTGCCAGCGTGCCGAGCACAAAGGCCAGCACCAGCTGCAAGATCGCCTGCAGCGCGCCCGGCTGCGCCCAGTCGGTGAAACTGCGCTGCACCAGGAAGCTGGCGGCAATGCCGCAGGGCAATGCCAGCAGTAGCCAGGTGATAACGCGCCAGCTAGTGGATCGCAGCGGTTTAACCGGTCGCATCTCGCGCCCGAGTTTTTCAATTAACAGGTCATGATCGGTCATGATTGGCTCCAAAGCGGCGCAGATTGGTCAGCGCGCGGTGCAGCAGCGATTTCACCGCGGCCACACTCAGATTGTTATGCGCGGCCGCTTCCGTCAGGCTCATTTCGCGCAGATGCACATGTTCGACAATTTCGCGCTGACGCGAAGGGAGCTGACGCAGATATCCGGCCAGCTCTTCCTGCGAGTCCTGCTGCGGTGCGTCTGGCGCACTGGCGGCTTCCGGCACGATAGCGTTGTTAACTTCCCACTGCTGATGGCGGCCACTTCGCCGCAGCGCATCAATCGCGCGCGCCGAGATAATCGCCATCAGCCAGGGTAAAAAAGGGTAGGCAGGATCATAGGTGTGACGCACCCGATGCACCGTTAGCAGCACATCCTGAATCACATCTTCTACCAGTGCATCATCGGCGATCTGTTTGCGTGTTTGCGAACGAATCACCGGCACCAGCGCTTTCAGCAGTCGGGTATAGGCGAGCTGATCGCCCGCCTGCGCCTGTTCCATTAGCGCGGGCCAACCTTCGCGCGCGCTATCGCTTGTTTGCATAATCCGCCTTGTTGTTCTTACGCCTTCTTGCTCGCCTGGTTCAATGCGTTCACCACAATACTCGGTGTCAGCACCTGCGGCAGCACTTTCGGCGGTCCGCCGTCGGCAGGGTAAACCAGATACATCGGTAATCCGCCCTGACCAAATTCACTCATGGTGTCATCCACGTCCGGGTTAAATTTAGTGGAATCTGCCACCATGTACAGCGTGCCGGTTTTAGCGATGGCCTCTTTAACCGCCTGGGTTGAGAGCGAGGTTTTTTCATTCACCTGACAGGTGATGCACCAGGATGCGGTGAAATCGACAAAGATCGCTTTCCCGTGACCGCGCTGCGCTTCAACCGCCTGCGGCGTCCATTTGGCTTTGGTCACTTCCGCCGTCAACTGATCGCCCGCCAGGCCTGCACCGGGTTTGATCAGCGTTGGCAACGGGGCGATCACCGCGATAATCAGCAGCGCCGTAACGGCAAACAGCACCTTGTGACTTTTACCGGCAAAGTGGCGATGTTGCGCCATGCCGTACAACCAGCCGGCGAAGGCGACCACCACGGAAGCGGCCAGCAAGGTGGCCAGCGCCGCGCTTCCCGCTTGCTGCGCCAGCACCCACACCAGCCAGGCATACGCGCCAAACATCGGGAACGCCAGACCGCGTTTCAATACATCCATCCATGCACCGGGACGCGGCAGGAATTTCGCCAGCGCCGGGAACAGTGAAACTAGCGTGAACGGTGCGGCGAAGCCGATGGCCAGCGCAAAGAAGATCACTAAGGCGACGGCAGGCGGCTGCACCAACGCATAACCAATGGCGCTCGCCATAAAGGGTGCGGCGCACGGCGTGGCGACGACGATTGCCAGCGCACCGGTTAACGCCGAACGCGCAAAGGCACCGCGACCAACATCTACCGAGCCGACGCGCTGCACGGATAAGCCTACTTCAAACACGCCGAGCAAGTTGAGCGCGGCGGCGAGGATCACCAGCGACAGCAAGGCGATCACCAGCGGCGATTGCAGCTGGAAACCCCAGCCAACCGCCGCACCACCGGCGCGTGCCGCCAGCAGGATGCCTGCCAGCGCCATCATGGTCACCACAACGCCGAGTAAAAAGCCCAAGCCTTCGCGACGCGCGCTGGCGGCGTTATCGGTATGGCGCAACAGGCCGAGCGCTTTCAGCGAGATCACCGGAAACACGCAGGGCATTAAGTTCAGAATGATGCCGCCGATGAAGGCGGCCAGCATGGCGGTTAACATCGCTGGCCTCTTTACTTAATGAGTTTGCGGGTGAGAAGCGTCGTACTGCTTAACGGCGGCAAGCGCTTTCTCGATATGTGTGTCCGGATTTCTGTCAGTGTAACTCAGCAGAATGTCGCCATCGGGCGCGATCACGTAAGAGGTGCGATCGGACAGGGTTTTGCCTTTCATCTGCATGGTGGTTTGATACTGCGCCGCCACTTTCGCACCGGGATCGGCGGCAACGGTGAATTTATCGCGGCACTCAAGTTTAGAGAAATCGCTGACCTGATCGGTATTGCCCGCGGTCACCCCAATTACCGTGGCACCCATTTTGCTGAAGCTGTCTGTGGCTTCAGCAAAATCGTGCGCTTCAATGGTACAGCCCGCGCTAAACGCCGCCGGGAAGAAATAGAGCACGACCGGACCTTTTTGCAGCGCCTTTTCCAGCGAGAAGGTCAACGGCTTACCGGCCAACGCGCCCTGCAGTTCGAAGTTCGGCGCTTTCGCGCCCACCGGCAATGCGGCACCGGCATTAAAGGCGGAAAGACCCAGCGCTGCGGTCATGGTCAGGGTACAAACGAGGGATTTGATGCGTTTCATTTTCTGCTCCTGCGATGTATGGGAGTTCCGATTTGGATGTCTCATTAGTTCAGTTCGCTGGGGCAGGGAGGAAAGTTTCGGTGGGGGTGAAAAAATTATCGCCTGAGTCGGTCAATACGGGACAAACTATTTTCAAACAGTGAATCAGCGACGCTCATCGGAAAATCTACTGGTAATGTAATTGCGACACGTCTAATAGCCGTGCCCATTTCATCCCTAAAGAAATCCAGGATCTCAATCATTTGGTTTTGATCAAAATTCACCTGCTTTGCCGTGGCTAAAAAATGGTGAGGGAAAATTTTATCTATTTGATTTTTTCTGCCTTTGCTGGCTTTCAAACTCATCGCCAGTTTCAGGTCGCGGATATTCAGACCATTTCCGCCCATCGAGGTGAAGACAGAAATGATGTCGTAGAAAGGCGTAAGACGATAACTTCCGCCGCGTTCGATAAAAACAGAGAAATTTTTGGCATGACCATCCGTTGCGCCAATCAACCACTGGAATACCTGAAATTTCATAAAGGCATAGCGATCGGCCAATGCATTACTGGATCCCATCAGGAATTGCATAATATCGGCGATGCCGGGTCCACCATCAGATTCATATTTGCGTGCTGACGGTAAGCCGAATGCCTGACACATGTCTTCCTGAGGTAAACGTAGCAATTGTGTCTGCTGGTGGTTCCAGCGCCGATCAAAACGTTGCACGGCCAACGCCTTCATCTTGCCCGCGCGAATGATGCTGGCATCGGGCACGGCAAATCCCAGCTCTCTCGCCAGCGCTAAGCAAAGATACTCATTTTCGACACTTTCACGCATATCCAAAGTGGCAAAAGGTTGCTTAATTTCACCGATAGGCAATTTGATAATGTGCGATGTGGGCGTGGCGCCATGCGGAATGGCCCAGCCATCGTCCGTTGCCAGCAACGCTGTTTTCTCCTGAGCACCCGCTACGGAGATGCGAAAGTCTTGTTCTTCACTGATCATGCCCAACGGAATATCGGTCCGATAAGCCGATAGCACACGTTCCAGCTTATCTTCATTCAGCCTTTCGAAGTTCAATCCTAAATCGGCGGGCGTATTTTCCGGTGGTAGCAGCATGACGGCACCGACGCTATCTTTGCCGATTTCACTTAGCAGATCGAAAGGCTGACGCGATTTCGCGTGATAACGCGCGACAATGCGATCGCGTACTAAAGGGTTGTCAGGGAGTAGATTATCAAAATAGTTGAGCACTGCGGTGGATGTGATCACCGGTAACTGTAATGGCAACGACAGAGATAAAGGCCTGGCAAGGCGATTGCTCAACCAGCTCGGGTAATATTGGAAAGTATGCGCACCGTTGGTATTGCGCGTGAGAATGCCTACGCGTTCGCCGTTCATCCAGGCAATCAATTCCTGTTTCACCAGTCATTCTCCTGACCATTTACAGCCGATGGATCTTTTTCCTGCACGTCCATTTTTAGATCAAGTGACTGTAATATTTTGAACAGCGTCGCGAGCGTGGTGAGGTCGGGATTGTTTTCAAAGTGAGATATGGTGGCTTGCTTAAGGCCGACTTTTTTCGCCAGCTCACTTTGCGTCCAATGGTTTTTTTGGCGAATTAGCCTGACGTGATGAGCAAGTTGACGCGGACTGTAAATCATCGCTTATTCTCATTTAGGGTCGATGCGAAAGCCAGGATTATCCTCTATTGAGGATATTAATGACATTATCCGCTGAAAGGGATAATGTCAACTCTATCCCTTGCGGGGGATAAATATAGTTTTATCCTTTACAGAGGATAAATTGGTTTAAATTAAGGTCGCCATGAATGGCGACCTTAGGGTGTTGGCTGGATCCCCTGACAAAACAGACTCAACGTGTGCTGGACAATGATTTCACGCGAGTAAGCGGGATCGCTGGCAAAGCGGGTAAAGGGCACCAGCACCAGGCTGAGAATCGAAGTCATCAGCAGTTGTGGCTCCAGATGGGGGTTGAGTAATCCTTGCTGCTGCCAGCCTTCAATCAGTTTTTTCACTTCATCACGTTCACCGTGACCAAAGCGCTTTTTGATGTGCTGACCTAAACCGCCTTCACCTTGCATTACTTCCTGCATCCACAGCGGCGCGAACCAGTTGTGTGTGGTGACGATGTCCGCGACTTCACGGATAAAGGCGCTGAACGTGGTGACAGGATCGCGCGGGTCATCCATAAAGTGCGCCACCAGGCGCTGGCGTAACGGCAAAAAACGCTCCTCAACCACAATATCCAGCAGCGATTCGCGCGACTGAAAATAGTAATTCAGCATCGCTGGACTCACGCCCGCTTTGCGCGCTATCGCATTGAGCGAGGTTTCGCCGATGCCGTTTTCGGCATACAGCGCTAGGGTGATGTCGAGCAGATGTTCGCGCTGCTGCACGTTGATCGCGCCGCCGCGCGGACGGCCGGGACGGCGGGGTTTGACTGCGTTGGCCATATCGTCAGCAGGGACTTTTCGTGCGGTCATCTTTACTCGCTCACTTGATTCATGTCAGACTGCAGGCAATATTAATTGTGTATTTAATTAATTTCAATTGGTGTCTGTTATGAAACCCCAAACACTCGCGCCGCAGTCGGGCAGCGGGCAGGAGAATCCTCCTTCTGTTCGCTTACTGATGAGCGCTTTATTACTGGTGATGCTGCTGGCGGCGCTGGATCAAACCATCGTCTCCACCGCGTTGCCGACTATCGTCGGCGAACTGGGTGGGCTCGATCGCCTGTCGTGGATCGTCACCGCTTATATGCTGGCTTCGACGATTGTGGTGCCGCTGTACGGCAAATTCGGCGACCTGTTTGGTCGCAAATCGGTGCTGCAGATCTCGGTGATTCTATTCCTAATCGGCTCGGCGCTGTGCGGTCTGGCGCAGAATATGGAGCAGCTGATTTTCACTCGTGCGCTGCAAGGCTTAGGCGGCGGTGGTTTGATGGTGGTGAGCATGGCGGCGGTCGCCGATGTGATTCCACCGCAAGAGCGCGGTAAATATCAGGGCCTGTTTGGCGGCGTTTTCGGTCTGGCAACGGTGATTGGGCCGCTACTGGGCGGTTTTATCGTGCAGCACGCTTCATGGCGCTGGATTTTCTACATCAATTTGCCGCTTGGTTTGTTTGCGCTGGTGATCATCAACGCGGTGTTTAAGACCGACAACAAACGCAAGCCGCATGAGATTGACTATCCCGGCGCGGTGTTTCTCAGCCTGGCGCTGGTGGGTATCACGCTGTTTACCAGCGAAGGCGGCACGTTACGTGAATGGTCCGATCCGCTGCTGTGGTGCATTCTGGCGTTTGGTGTAATTGGTGTGCTCGGTTTTATTTATGAGGAGCGCCGCGCCTGGGAACCGATTATTCCGCTGTCACTGTTCCGCAATCGCAGCTTCTCGCTCGCCAGTTTGATGGCGTTTATCGTTGGCATGTCGCTGTTTGGCAGCGTGACGTTTTTACCGCTCTATCTGCAAGTGGTGAAGGGCTCGACGCCGACCGAAGCCGGTTTACAGCTGCTGCCGCTGATGGGCGGATTGCTGATCACTTCCATCGTCAGCGGACGCATTATTAGCCGTACCGGCAAATATCGCCTGTTCCCGATTGGCGGTACCTTGCTGGCGACTATCGGCATGGCGCTGCTGACCACGCTGACCATTGATGCGCCGCTGTGGCATATCTACCTGTTTGCCTGCGTGTTGGGGATGGGAATGGGCATGGTGATGCAGGTGCTGGTGCTGGCGGTACAGAACACCGTAACGCCCGATCGCATCGGTGTCGCTACCTCGTCGGTCACGTTGTTCCGCTCGGTTGGCGGTTCGATTGGCGTGGCGCTGTTTGGCGCGGTGTTTAGCCAGGTGCTGAAATCGGGTTTGACCACGCTGGTGGAGCAGGGCAAAGCATTGCCGCGTACGCTCGATCCTGATGCGGTGCACCGTTTGCCGCATGATGTGCAGCAAGCCTATTTGCAGGTGTTTGGCGATGCGGTGCATTCAGCCTTTCAAATGGCGGCGGGTGTGATGCTGCTGGCCTTTGTGCTGTTGCTGTTTCTGCCAGAATCACCGCTGCGCAAGAAAGACGCAGCGGCGTAACGCGGTTAAACCGCCGCGCGTTGTTGCAAGGTTTTTACCGCTTGTGCAGCGTCGCGGCCCAGTTCCGCCAAATCCACTCCGGCAATCACATCATCCTGCACCAGCAGTTTTCCGGCACAAATCAGCGCCTTTAAACTGGCGCGTCCGCCGCTGGCCACCGGGCCAATGGCGGGATCGTGCAAACCAAAATAGCGCGGATCGTCGAGCCGATAGATGGCGATATCGGCGGCCATGCCAGGTGCAAGGCGGCCGGTGTTTAAGCCCAAAACCTGCGCGCCACCGGATGTGCCCCAGCGCACCACATCTTCAATGCGGGCGGCGTCGCCACCGCCTTCAAAGGTTCCACCGGCATAACGCGGCTGCGCCAGCATGCCTTTGCGTGCGCGCTGGAGCTGCCAGGCGGCGTGGGCTTCGCTTTGCATATCCGCTGCTTCATTTGAGGCCGCGCCATCAACGCCAATCGAGATCTTCACGCCTGCGTGTTCCATTGCCACCAAATCGGCAATGCCGCTGCCGAGGCGCGCGTTACTTTGCGGGCAGTGCGCGATACCGCTGCCCGCCGCGCCCAGCATGGCGATCTCTTCCGGCAGCAGTTTCACCAGATGCGCAAACCACACGTCATCGCCAATCCAGTCGTGTTCGGCGCAAAACTGCAGCGGCGTCATACCGAACTTCGCGCGTGCGGCATCAAGGTAATCAACGGTTTCCGACAGATGGCTGTGCAGGCGAATACCGAGCTGACGTGCCAGGCGCGCGCTCTCGCGCAGCTCCTGCGGCGTGGTGGAGTGCAGCGTGGTGGTCGGCGCCATCACGATGCGGCGCATCGCGCTATCCTGCGGTTGGTGATAGCGCGCCACCAGACGATCAACATCGGCCATCATGCTGTCAAAGCTTTCCGGGCGCAGTGCGGTGGGCAAGTCGCTCTCTAAGCCACGGCTTTGCGTCGCACCGCCGCGACACAGCACGAAGCGCACGCCTAGCTTGTCGGCTTCATCGAACAGGATTTCTGCGCCATCAAACGGCATATCAGGCCAATAAAGATAGTGATGGTCTGCGATGGTGGTGCAGCCGGAACGCACCAGCTCGACCAGACCCACCCGCGCGGCGATGCGAAATGTCTGTTCGTCGAAGGCACCACGAAAGCGATACGGCGTCGCCGCCAGCCAGCCGCCCAGACTCAGATTCAGACCTTGGGGTTCGCCTTTCAGCAGCGATTGGAACAGATGATGATGCGTATTAACCCAGCCGGGATAAACCACGCAATCGCGGGCGTCGATCACGGTTTCATCGGCGACAGCATCGAGTTCGCCCATCTCCACAATCAGGCCATCGCGCAGTCGAATATCGCGCGCGCTGCTACGCGGTTGCTGTTTATCGCCGGTCAGGATCGCGGCGCAGTGTTGAATTAGCAGTTGGCTCATGAGCACCTCACTCCACTTTCGCCGCGACAAACTGCGTGCTAAACGCGCTCTGCCAGTCGGTGGACGCTTTGAGTAAACCGGCGTTGACCATAAAGTCACGCGTTGCCTGCCAGCGTTTATCCGTCATCACGCCTAAACCTTGCTGCGCGGCATCGCCGCCGTCAATCAGGTGCAGGGCTTTCATTTGCGATACGCCAAAGGCGAGAACCGCATCAGTCATCTGCGGGTTCTCCTTTTTGATCAGCGCATTACCGGCAGCCGGATTGGCAAGGTAGGATTTCCAGCCTTCCATTGATGCCGCCACAAAACGCTTCAGGACATCCGGCTCTTTTTGCAGCAAATCGTCGCGCGTCACCAGAATGCCGCCGTATGCCGGATAGCCATAATCGGCAAACAGATAGAATTTGCTGTCCGGCTGCACCTCTTTAATTTGCTGCACTTCGGAGGTGGCATAAGCCTGCTGCGTGGTGTTTTTGTCGGCGAGAAACGGTTGCATGTTGAAGGTGTAAGGGCGCACCTGACCATCCTGCAGCTGATATTTGCCTTTCAGCCACGGCCACCAGCTGGCTTGTCCGCTGGCAGAAACCAGCACGGTTTTACCTTTCAGCTGATCCAGCGACTTCACATCGCCGTGGGTGACAATGCCTTGCGGGTCAAACTGAAACGGCGCGGCGATGGCTTTCAGTGGGAAGTTGCGCTCAACGCCCTGCAGCACTTGCAGATCGTAGCTGACGATGACATCAGCACGATTCGCCAGCAGCAGCGTCATGTTATTCAGCTGTGGCCCGCCGGAGCGCACCTCAACATCCAGCCCATATTTTTTATAAATGCCGGTGGCGAGCGCCTGGTAATAACCGCCTTGTTCAGCCTGCGCGACCCAGGTGGTTTGCAATACCAGTTTGTCGGCGGCGTGCGACAGTGCAGAGCTGCTCAGCAGAGCAGCGAATAAGGAGAAACGGAAACGCGACATTGTCATATAACCCCCAATAAACGTTGAGTTTGTTGTCGTCATCAGGGGCGTAGCGGCGCATGGCGTGCTCACGATGCGTATGCGCATCGTCCCCTGACGAGGTACAGCTAATGCTGTAGAGCAATGTCCTGCGTGCATCTGTTGTCACGCTGACCGCTTATACTCAGTGGGGATTTAGCAAAGCGCATGCCATTCGTGCAACCCACTGAAAGCAATCGAGTTGATATTGATGGTGCCGGGCTTTTGCTTCATTGACCGCTCATTGATGAGGCAAGTCAGCGCGTTTTGCACCGCCATTGTGCAGACCGGATGTGGCAGATTCCCTAACGTATTGATTTTAAGCGGCGCAGCGTGCTGGCACAGCCTTTGCTTGGCTGAAACTGAGTAGAAGCTGTCAACCGTGGTTTCACCCGGTGGGTCATTGCTCGATCGCCTGCGGCATTTAGCAGGCGCGGGGATGACTGCCACGCTGCGGGCGGGTCATCCGTTATCGCTCAATAACGAGGTGCACCAATGGAAAAGACCACTTATGACATGCATGAACTGGCGAAAGAGTCGCGTATGGGCGCGCGCGGCGTAGAAGCTGCACGTGATGTGCGTATCATCGATCTCTCCGATTTCGACCAACGTAAAGCGGAAATAGCCGATCAGCTGTGGCAAGCCGCCACCGAGATTGGGTTTTTCCAGGTTTCCGGCCACGGTATTCCGCTCGACGACATCAATGCGGCTTTTACCAACGCAGAGCGCTTTTTCTCGCTGTCGCAAAGTGACAAAGCGCGTCATCCACTTAGCCGCAATGCCGGCTGGGAATACCGCGCGCAAATCCGTCCATCTACCGGTAAACCGGACCAAAAAGAGTCGTATCAGGTGACGCGTCCGCGCATGTCAGGCTTGTGGCCGGATGAGGCCACCTTGCCGGGTTTTCAGCATGATGTACTGAAGTTCGAGCGTCAGTGCTGGGAAGTCGGCATGCGCTTGCTCTCCTGTTTTGCCCTGAAGCTGGGATTCCCCGACGATTTCTTTGCCAAAGCGCATGAGCCTTCGCGCGAAACCTACCAAAGCACGCTGCGGATGCTGCACTACTTTGCCATCAGCGGCGAGCCAGATGGTCCATGGCGCGCCGGGGCGCACACCGATTTCGATTGTCTGACCTTGCTGTTCCAGCGTGATGGGCAGGGCGGTTTGCAGGTGTGTCCGGGCAAAGAGATGGAAGAGCAAATCTGGACGCCGATCCCGCCGCTGGAAGGCTTAATTACCTGTAATATCGGCGATATGTTGATGCGCTGGAGTGATGACAAGTTACCGTCGAACTTCCATCGCGTCAGCAATCCGCTGCCTGGTGAATCGGTGCTGGCACGCTACAGCCTGGCGTTTTTCTGCCAGGCGAATGAAGATGTGATTATTGAAGGACCGGAGAAAAAATACCCGCCTATTTCCGCGAAGGATTATCTGGCGCAGCGTATTAGCGCGAATTTCTCCGGCAAGTATTAAACGTACAGCTGTAAGTCGAAATTGATGTCGTTCTGTGCAGGAGCGCAAATATTCTCCTGCACAGAAAAAGCGCAGCGCGGGAAATAGATTTTTAACTCAAATACAAGATGTTACCGTTGCGTAAACTTAGGTAAAATCAACCGACAAATAAAAGATTTCACTGCGCGCCTATTTATTTCTGCAACTTTTTTACGGTATAAATCTCTGACCACTGTCTCCCTCAGCGAAATCACCAACACATGATCAATTCTGCCGCCAGCAAAGTTATCGCCTGCCTGTTTGTTTTCACTTTGGCAGGTTGTTCTTCGAAGTCTTCGCATGCGCCTGCTGAGGAAAGCGTTGATACCTCGGCAGACAACGGCAAACAGCCCGATTTAATCCCGGTGATTGCCGCGCTGCACGATCAAATGCATTCGTGGGAAGGGACCAAATATCAGTGGGGCGGCACACAATTAACCGGCGTCGATTGCTCGGGATTTGTCTGGCGCACGCTGAAAGATCGTTTCAATATTCCGATGGATCGCGTCACCACCAAAGAGTTAATTGCCATGGGCAAACCGGTGGATCAGGCGCATTTGCAACCCGGTGATTTAGTGTTCTTCCGCATTAAACGTGAGCTGCACGTCGGCTTTTATGACACCGATCATCAATTCCTGCACGCGTCGGTGAGTCAGGGCGTGATGCGCTCTTCGCTAAATAATCCGTACTGGAAATCGGTTTATTTAGAGGCGCGGCGCTTGCCGAAAGAACAGAATTCGCAGATAAGTTTCAATTATAAAAACAAGGTTTGATGAGAGGTGCGCATAAATGCGCACCTTGAGACTTTACTTAAAACTGATACGAAACGCTCATCGAAACACTGCGCGGTGCGCCATAAACGTAGCTGTTCATGTAGCTGTAATATTCGCGATCAAACAGGTTATCGACGTTCGCCTGCACCGCCACCTGTTTAGTCACCTGATAACGCGCAAACAGCGAAGCCAGCGGAATGCTGCCCTGATAAACACGCACGCTATCGCCGCTGGCATTGGTGGCATCTTCAAACACGCGGTTCTGCCAGTTGATGCCGCCGCCAACCGTGAGATCCGGCAACATCGGCAGCTGATAACGGCTAAACAGCTTGAAGGAAGTTTGCGGCTGATAGCTGTTGAAACGTCCCTCTTTATCCCGCGCCACGTAGCGTGTGGCACCGAACGTCAGCTGCAGATTATCCGTTAGCGCGCCATTCAGCTCAAACTCCGCACCTTTACTGACCGCACCTTTGGCGGGCGCATAAGCCTGTTCGTTGCCGCTCAGGTAGACGCCATTAATCGCCTGACCCACGTTGTCCTGCTCAATACGGAATACCGCCACCGTCGCCGTTAATCGACCATCATACCAGGCGGACTTCAGACCGGTTTCATAGCTTTTGCCGGTTACCGGCGACAGGTATTTACCGTTGATGTCACGATCGGTTTGCGGCAGGAAGATCGAGGTATAGCTGCCGTATGCCGACCAGGTATCGTTGATGTCGTACACCAAACCGGCATATGGCGTGGTGTTATTGTTTGTCATATCGCCGCTGCTGCCGTTGGTGCTCCACTGCGTGTAACGCGCACCAATAATCAGCGATAGCGGATCGGCCAGCGAGAAGCGCGCGGCGGTATAAGCCGATTTCTGGCGAATGGTATCGTCGGCATTCTGATACCAACCTTGCCACTGCGGCTCGGCAGTGTTGCCGTTCCAGCTGTTATTGAAAATGCCCATATCGTTTGAGGCGATGTTGTAGTTTTCCAGATCGGTAACGCCATCCTGGCTGTAAGTGGCGTTGTGCTGGCGGCTGTAGCTCACGCCCGCCATTAACTGATGCTGACGACCTAACAGCTCAAACGGACCGCTGGCGTAGCCGTCGAACGAATCCATCTGACGTTTACCGCGATCCATGCTGCCGAAGCCGGTGGTGCCTTCGCCGCTGTCCTGATCGGCGCTGCCCATCACATACAGCAGCTTATCGTTGAAGGTGTTCTCGGCGTGCGTGCCGTTGACGTGGATGTTCCAGCCGTTATCGAAGTTATGATCGATGTCGGCGAATATTTTGCGCGAATTGGTGTTGTAGCGCGCCCAGTTGGCGGCGGAGTTGAGGCTGCGATCGTAATGCGTGGTGGCGTTGTTGCTGTAGAACATCGGCAAGCCGCCCCACGTTGGATTGCCGGTGTTAGCATCTTCGTAGTCGTAGCCCAGCGACAGCGTGGTGTGCTCAGTGATGTCGGCATCAATCACGCCGTAGAGGAATTTTTTGGTTTTGTGGTAGCGATCGAGCCAGCTGTCTTCACCGCTGTAACCGGTTACCACGCGGCCGCGCAGGCTGCCATCCTGGTTTAGCGGTGCAGAGAGATCCGCAACATAACGCTGTTTGTTCCAGCTACCGTAGCTGGCGCTGACCGTACCGGTGAAGGTTTTACTGTCGGCGTGTTTACGTACCATGTTGATCGAGGCTGACGGGCTGCCCGCACCGGTCATCAATCCGGTGGCGCCGCGTACGATCTCAATACGATCGTAAATGGCGGTATCAGAAGCGGCATCACCGTAGTTCCAGTTGTCATTAACTGACGTTGGGATGCCGTCGAACGAGAAGTTGGTGACTTTAAAGCCGCGCGAATAGTATTCCGAGCGCTCGCTGTCGATCAGATTGGTCGAGATGCCGGTGGCGTTGGTCAGCACATCGTTCACCGATTGCAGGTTCTGATCCTGCATGCGCTGTTGCGTTACCACGCTCATCGACTGCGGTACATCGCGTGGCGTCAGCAACAGCTTAGTGCCCGCTCGCGTGGTTTTTACCGCGTAATCCTGCTTTTCATTGTTATCGCTCTCGCCGCTTGCAGATGCATCGACCACCAAATCCTGCTGCGAATCGCTTGCCGCCTGCGCCAGGTTTGGCGTAAGCAGGGCATGAATCGTCACCGCCAGCAGTGAGACGTTAGAGGTTTTCCTGATGCCAGACATAAAATTTCCTGTTGAAACGCGTGTTATAGGAAGCTGTTTTGCTTCGTTTTTTATCGTTTACGTCGTAACTCATTCGCCCAAATGGGCAGAAGAGCAGGCACGCAAACCGCTACTGCGTATTTATTGAGAAAGCCAATGATAATCATTTGCTTTAAAGAATCTGCGGAAGGTTGCAACTGTAATTGTAATAATGTGTAAGTAAGTTATGAATCAATGGCTTACGGGTGAAAATAACCTGTTAATTGCTCACGTTTTCCTATTTTTTCAGGCGATATTTGGACGTTTTTAGTAAAGAAAGGTGTGCGGCATGCTGGAATCGATCTACGGCAACGTAAGGTAGATCGTCGAGAAAGTTGCTAAGTTTATGCTAATGCGTATGATTCTCATTCTTCTTGTATTTTCCGTACGCGTACGCGCGTAACGGAGCCGTTCATCCATTGATGGAGTTGAGCATGAAATCGTTATTTAGCCCGCGCAAAGCCGCCGTAGCGGCAGCGATCGTCGCTGCATTCAGCCTGGCCGCTTGCCAGGCTCCGGCGAAAAAAGCCGAAGCGCCAGCCGCCGCTGCCAAGCCAGTTGATACTTCTTTGACCCAGCGCACGCTGGGCGATGGCCTGTATGAAATGGCGTATTCGCCTGCTGCGAAAGCGTTATACGTTGCCAGCGCGCAGAGCTTTAAAGACGTTAACGGTGGTGTAATTTATCGTCTCGACCCAACCACACTGGAAACCAAAGGCGTTACGCATACCGATTTGAAAAACTTTGGTACGGCGATCGATGAAGCGGGCAACGTGTTCTACACCACCAACTCGCTGGATGGCGCTATCTCTAAAGTGGATGCGCAGAGCGGCAAAGTGCTGGAACGTTTAGTCTTCCCAGGTAAGAAAGATAAAGAAGGTTATCCTGCGGGCGCGCGTGAAGTGCTGTGGCACGGCAACGAGCTGTATGTCGGTCGCGTAGCCGATCCGGGTTACATCTCGGTGGTTGATGAGAAAACCTTCAAGCTGAAAACCACCATCAAGAATGCAGGCAAATGGGTAACCGGCATCATCTATTCCCCGCTGACTGAGCGCATTTACGCGACCAACGGCGCGGGCGAGATTCTGGTGATCAATCCACGCACCCACAAAATTGAGAAGCGCTGGACCGCCGGCGACGGTAAAGAGTATCTGTTCCTGAACATGGCGGAAGATCCGGCTACCGGCCGCCTGTTCGTAACCGATGATTCTAAAGGCAAAGCCACGCTGGTGTTTGATGAGCGCACTGGGAAAGTGATAAAGCGTATTGAAGGTGATGCGCTGGCGATTAAATTCAACGCTAAGCGTAATGAGATCTACATCAGCCAGCGCGAATCGAAGAAAGTACTGCAGCTGGATGCCACCACTTACGCGGTGAAAAACAGCTGGTCGTTTGATAACAATCCAAACAGCCTCCTGATTGGCCCGGACAACAACACGCTGTATGTCACGTTGAAAGCGGAGTTCAACAAAGACTCCTCAACCAAAGGCCAGGATCAGATTGCGCGCATCGCGCTGAAATAATCCCCGACCTGTAGCGATAATCCATGCCCTCGTAAGAGGGCATTTTTGTTTCTGATGGCTTATAACAGTGCAGGTGAAGCTGTTTTCCTCTGTTAATAATGAATAAGGCGCTGGCTATGTTTAAAGGTTTGAGTGCGTTTCCCCTGACCCAGCTTAATGCTTCGGGTATCGACGAGCACGCTTTTCTCACTCTCCTCGTGAGGCTCACTGAAGCAAAAGTGGATTCGCTTGGCGTGCTGGGATCCACCGGTAGCTACGCCTATTTCACGCGCGAACAGCGCAAGCGCATCACGACGCTGGCGGTGCAGCATGCGGAGGCGATTCCGGTTATGGTCAGCATTGGCGCGGTGAGCACCGATGAAGTGCTACGACTTGCCGAGGATGCGCAACAGGCCGGTGCCAGCGCATTGCTGCTGCCTGCGGTTTCCTATCAGAAGCTTAACGATGACGAGGTGTTTGGCCTGTATCAGGATGTCACGCGCCACGTTTCGCTGCCGGTATGTATTTATGACAATCCAGGCACCAGCCACTTTGTGTTCTCCGATGCGCTGCATGCGCGTATTGCCACGCTGCCGCATATCGCCTCGATAAAAATTCCCGGCGTGCCTGCCGATATCACTGCTGCTACGCACCGGGTCAGCGCTTTGCGCGCGCAATTACCTCAAAACGTCACTATTGGTGTCAGCGGTGATGCCTTTGCCGCAGTGGGCCTCATCGCCGGTTGTGAAGTGTGGTATTCCGTGTGCGGCGGACTGTTCCCGCGCACCGCTAAAGCGCTAACGGATGCTGCGATGGCAGGGGATTTTGCATCGGTGGCTGAACAGTCGCAGCGGCTGGAACCGCTTTGGGCGCTGTTTACCCAACATGGCGGCAGTATCCGCGTTATCTCTGCAGCGGCCAGCGCGCTGGGCCTTGTAGAGAACGATTGCCTGCCGCGCCCGTTACGTTCGCTGTCGGCGGCGGATGTGGTAGAAGTCAAAAGGGTCATTACAGAGCTCGACCTGGCGTAGTGATAATGAGCTGATTAACTGTGATCGCACTAATAGTTAATCTGATAATAGTTTCAATGGTTATTATTGTTTCCATCGAAGGCGCACAGCTTTCAAATCAAACAACCAAAGGAATACGACCATGAAAACTATCAAAACTCTGACTATCGCCGCTGCTGCCGCTCTTTCTCTGATGTCTGCTGCCAGCTTCGCACAAACCGTTTCAGCCACTTCGCTGACTCTGGATGGCGCTGAAGCCAAAATCGCTGCACAGGCAAAACAGAATGGTGAGCAATACAAAATTCTTGAAGCGAGCAACGGTAACGTCGTACATATGACCGCAGAACTTTACAAATAACGGATGGTTGCATACGGATGTGCCAGAACAGGTCGCCCACGGGCGGCCTTTTTTGTCGATATAACCGCAGAAACTGTATAGTTACGTAAGTTATCGTGATCGCACTAATGGTTAATATTGAAACGATAACCTGGGTTATTATTATTCTCATCGAAGGCACACAGCCTTCTCGTTAAACCATTAAGGATTATGACCATGAAAACTATCAAAACACTGTCTATCGCCGCTGTTGCTGCTCTTTCAATGATGTCTGCTGCTAGCTTTGCACAGAGTATATCTGTTGAGTCTTCTACTCTGGATGGTGCAGAAGCGAAAATCGCAGCGCAGGCGCAAGAGCAGGGCGCTCAGTATAAAATTACTGAAGCCAACACTAACAACCGCGTACACATGACTGCCGAGTTATACAAATAAGTTAATTGCACAAGCAGTTGTGTTAAGGCCGCCTTCGGGCGGCTTTGTTGTATCTGAATGTCCGTAAATGGCCTGCGCATGTCCCGCCGCACGCCCGGGCTGTGTGTATCATCAACGCAGTTCTCCCCCACACGGATATCGCATGAAAACCTACGTCAGCAAAAACTTCTCTCCTGCCATAGCCTGGGAAGCGTTAGACATCGCCAACTTCGCCGGCACCAGCGTGCGTCTGCACTGGACCAATCAACCTTACAAGTGGCACATCAATGATGGCGAAGAAGTGTTTGCGGTGCTGGATGGTGCGGTAGAGATGCATTACCGCGAAGCAGGTGAGGTGAAGAAAGTGCTGCTGAATAGCGGCGACATTTTTTACGCCAGCATCGGCACCGAGCATGTTGCGCACCCGCAAGGCGAAGCGCGCGTATTAGTGATCGAAAAAGAAGATTCGGTTTAACGCCGGATACTGACTCACCCAAACACGCTAACGCATCAAGTGTGTTAGCGTGTTTGTGATTCACAATCGTGCGAAAAATAACCGCCTGCGCGCATCGGGCGCGGTGTGGTGCGAGGCGAGTTTTATCCACAGGTTAACGGCGACTCTACGCACGGGGATTGTGGATAACCTTAGGCGAGGTGCCTAATGGGCACCTCAAAAATTAATTGATGGCATTCACAAAGCGGCGCGTTATCTGCTGTGGACGCGTAATCGCGCCGCCGACCACCACCGCATGCGCGCCCAGCGCCAGACAATGCGCTGCCATTTCCGGCGTTTCAACATTCCCCTCGGCAATCACCGGCACCTTTACCGCAGCCAATACGTCACGCAGGAAGCGGCAATCATCGGCGGCCAAATAGCAGCCTTGCGTTTCTGCGGTGTAGCCGTGCAGCGTGGTGCCGACACAATCGAAAGCTAATTGCGCCGCCTGACGCGCTTCTTCCACCGTGGCGATGTCCGCCATCAGCAACAGTTGCGGATAGCGTTGGCGAATCGCTGCCACCAACGCCGGCAGCTGCAAATCGCCGGGACGTGTGTGTAACGTGGCATCCAGCGCAATCATCGCCGGATTCGCCACCATCAACTCATCCACTTCCCGCAGCGTCGCGGTGATATACACATCGCTGCCGGGATAGTCGCGCTTAATAATGGCGATAATCGGCAAATCCACGGTTTGCATAATCTGCTGTACGTCGATCAGGCTGTTGGCGCGAATCGCCGCCGCTCCGCCTTCCATCGCCGCTAACGCCATGCGCGACATAATAAACGGGCTGTGTAACGGCTCATCTTCCAGAGCCTGACACGAGACCACCAGTTTCCCCTGAATCTGGGCCAGCATCGGTCCTTTCATAGCGCGAGTAACTCCTCTACTTCATTTTTGATAATGGTGACGTGCGGGCCATAAATCACCTGCACGCCTTTGCCACGTTGGATCACGGCGCGTGCGCCGGTAGCTTTCAATGCGTTTTCATCGAGTTTGCTGCTGTCGATGAGCGTGATGCGCAGACGGGTGGCGCAGCAATCCAGTTCGGCGATGTTTTGCTTGCCGCCTAAAGCCGCGATCACCTGCAGTGGACGCTCTCCGGCGACCATCGGCGCAGTTTCAACGCTGGCGTCTTCGCGCCCCGGCGTTTTGAAATTGAAGCGGGTGATCAGCAAGCGGAAAGTAAAGTAATAGAGCAGGAACCACGGCACGCCAACCAGCGGGACATACCACCAATGGGTTTTCGCTTCGCCCTGCAATACGCCGAACAGAATGAAATCAATCAGGCCGCCCGAGAAGGTTTGGCCGATGGTGATGTGCAGGATGTGGGCGATCATAAACGCCAGCCCATCAAACAGCGCGTGGATGACATACAGCACCGGCGCGACAAACAGGAACGAGAACTCAATCGGTTCGGTGATGCCGGTAAGGAAAGAAGTCAGCGCCGCCGACAGCAGCAATCCGGCCACGCGTTGGCGGTTTTCCGGCTTAGCGGTGTGGTACATCGCCAGACACGCGCCGATCAGGCCAAACATCATGGTGATGAAGCGCCCGGACATAAAGCGCGCGGTGCCAATGTAGAATTGTTGCGTGTGGGGATCGGCAAGCTGGGCGAAGAAGATGCGCTGCGTGCCTTCCACCAGATGTCCGTTGATTACTTCGCTGCCGCCGAGTGCGGTGGTCCAGAACGGCAGATAGAAGATGTGATGCAGGCCGAACGGGCCGAGCATGCGCAGTACAAAGCCGTAAATAAAGGTGCCGAAATAACCGGTGGCATCCACCAATCCGCCCATACCAAAAATCAGCTTCTGGAAATGCGGCCAGACGATGGTCATCGCCGCACCCACCAGAATGGCGACGAAGGAGCTGATAATCGGCACGAAGCGCGAGCCACCAAAGAAGCCAAGGAACTGCGGCAGGGCGATTTTGTTGTAGCGATTATGCAGCATGGCCGTCACCAGCCCGATCACCACGCCACCAAATACGCCGGTTTCCAGCGTCTGAATGCCGAGCGCCATGCCTTGTCCCACCGCGCTAAGGTTGCCCTGCGCCAGCACGCCGGTCAGCGTCAGCAGCGCATTGATGGTGGCGTTCATTACCAGATAAGCCAGCAGCGAGGCCAATCCGGCGGTGCCTTTGTCGCTTTTGGCCAATCCTACCGCTACGCCAACCGCAAACAGCACCGCGAGGTTGGCGAACACCACCGATCCGGCGCTCGCCATGATGGTGAACACGCCTTGCAGCCAGGCGACATCGAGGAATGGATAGGCTTTGACGGTGTTGGGATTGGAGAGTGCGCCGCCAATGCCCAGCAGCAAACCGGCCGCCGGTAGCACGGCGATCGGTAACATGAACGACTTACCAAACCGCTGGGCTTTTTCAAACCACCCCCCTGAAGAGGCACCGCTGAACAGTGATGACATAAATTTTTATCCCTGAAGTGATGTTGTGGTAAAAATTATTATCACAATCTAATTCATAAGATGAAAATTTCCATCATTATTGTGATAGCTTTCACTTATGCCCGAATCTGCTGCACACTGTGCGCCATTAATGTCGTGAAGAAGAGGCCGCCATGACGGACAACGAAAACATCTTGCTGCACCTGCGCCAGGGCTTGCCGGGCTACAGTCCGACGCTGCAAAAGCTGGGCGATTTCATTCTCACCAACCCGCAGAAAGTGCTGTATCTCACCATCACTGAACTGGCGCGCGAGACCGACACCAGCGAAGCGAGCGTCACGCGGCTGTGTCGTCATCTCGGCTGCAAAGGCTATACCGAATTCAAAATGGCGCTGGCGCTGGATGTGCAACACAATCAGCCCGCGGCCGTTGCTAGCGGTGACAGCATCGACATGCTGGTGGAGGAAACGGTGCAGGCGCTGCGCGATACCGGGAAATTCATTAACCGCGAGGTACTTCAGAGCGCGGTGGAAGCGCTGCATCAGGCTAATACCATCCAGATCTACGGCGTGGCGGCCAGCGCGATTACCGGTGAGTATTTGCACTATCGCCTGTTGCGCATAGGTAAATCGGCGCAGCTGTTTGGTGATATGCATCGTGCGGCGATGAATGCCTCGACGCTCAGAGAGGGCGATTTGGTGATCGCCATCTCCGCTTCCGGCTCGACTAAAGATGTAATGCACGTAGTGAAGCTGGCGAAGAAGCAAAACGCGCGCGTGCTGATGCTGAGCAACACGCTGCGCAGCCCGATGGGCAGTTTAGCCGATATGCTGCTGGTGGCTGCGCGGCCGGAAGGCCCGTTCAACGCTGGCGCGCTGAGCGGTAAAGTGGGTGCAATGATGTTGGTGGAAGTGTTGATTAACGAGTTGATGACGCATGATGCCCGATATAAAGCGGCCAGCCAGCAGACGGCAACGGCGACCTTGCCGATGTTGATGTAAAACGGCAAATCCATAGCGGCGCGATTTATTGCGCGTTTTTACATTAGTAAAAAGGTCAAAAGAGCGCGATAAATCGCGCCGCTACGGAACAGTGCTAATAGCTTAAAGCGGTAATTCAGTTATTCGCTCGCCAATGCCGCCACCGGATCCATGCGTGCGGCTTTGCGCGCAGGCAGGTAACCAAAAATCATGCCGATGATGGTGGAGCAGGCAAAGGCCGCGCCTGCTGATTGCCATGAGAAGATCGCCTTGATCATGCCGCCCGCCAGCAGGCTGATAATCGGACCAATCACCAGCGCCAGCGCGACGCCGAGCGATCCGCCCACCAGACAGACTAAAACTGCTTCGATCATAAACTGCTGCATGATGTCGCCGCGCCGTGCGCCCACCGCCATGCGCACGCCGATTTCATGGGTACGTTCCGTTACCGACACCAGCATGATATTCATCACGCCGATGCTGCCAATCATCAGCGCAATCGAGGCGACCAGCAGAATCAACAGCGTTAATGTCGCGGCGGCATCTTCAATCGCTTTGCGGTATTTGTCGCGGTTGAACACCAGGAAATCTTTGCTGCCGTGACGCGCGGTTAGCAGTTGCGTCAGCGATTCCACCGCCGGGCCGCTCACCACATCGTCCTTCAGCTTAATGCTGATGCTGGTTAGCGCGGTTTGCCCGCTGATGCGATACATCACAGTGCTCCACGGCAGCCACACGCTGAGGCGATTAGGCGACATGCCATCGTTATTATCCGCCACGCCAATCACGCGCACCGGCACCGAACCCAGCACGATCATCTTGCCAATTGGGCTTTCCCCGTGTTCGCCAAACAGTTTGTTGCGCGTGTTGGTATCGATAATAATCTCCTGACGTGCGTGGCGTTCATCGCTGAAGTTGCTGCCTTCCAGCAATTTAATGCCCTGAATCTGGAAATACGCTTTGCCGACGCCGTACACCGAGGTTTTGGACGCGTTGGAGAGATAGCGAATCGGCTGATTGGCGATCATCTCCGGGCTGACCGCTGCGACAAACTGCTGACGCCCAATCACGTCGGCATCGGCCATCACCAGCGTCAGCACCGGATGCGCTTCATCCTCGACAAAATCACCGCCGGCATAGATCGACACCACATTGGTGCCGAGCCCGGAAATACTCTCCAGCGTTTTTTGCCGCGCGCCCTGGCCGAGCGCCACCACCGTGACCACCGCCGCGATGCCAAAAATAATCCCGGTCATGGTCAGCGCGGTGCGCAGCCGATGCGCGTTCATGGCATTCAGCGCCATGCGCAATGATTCGCGAAAGCGATCGAGCAAGCCGCGCAGCTTGCTCTGGCTTTTAGGCGCGGCGGGGACATATTGCGCGCGGGTTGCATCCTGTTTGCGGCCGCTGTCGGCAAAAATCTCGCCGTCCTGAATCTCAATAATGCGATCGGCGTGCTGCGCCACTTTCATGTCGTGCGTGACGATGATCACCGTGTGACCTTCGCGATTGAGATCGTGTAGGATGCGCAGCACCTCTTCGCCGGAATGCGAATCCAGCGCGCCGGTCGGTTCATCGGCAAGAATAATTTCGGCACCGTTAATCAGCGCGCGCGCGATACTGACGCGCTGCTGCTGGCCGCCGGATAGTTCGCCCGGTTTGTGATGTTCGCGGCCCTGTAAACCTAAACGTGCCAGCAGATCCGCCGCGCGCTGCAGCCGTGCTTTGCCCTGCAGATTGGCGTAGATCGATGGAATCTCGACGTTGCTCAAGGCGCTGAGATCCGGCATCAGATGATAACGCTGGAAAATAAAGCCGATATGTTCGCGGCGCACTTTCGCCAGCGCATCCGGCGACAGCGTGGCGGTGTTTTGGCCACTAATGAAATAGTCGCCGCTATCCGGCGCATCAAGGCAACCAAGAATATTCAGCAGCGTCGATTTACCCGAACCGGACGGCCCGATAATCGCCACCAGCTCGCCGCTAGCGATACTCAGGTTAATGTCTTTCAGCACATGCAGAGATTGCGAACCGTTAACATAGCTGCGCTGGATGTTTTTCAGTTCGATGATATTCACATCAACACCTCGTCAGCGCCCGCCGTCTGCGTAGCAAGGATCACTTTCTCGCCGACTTTTAAACCGCTCAGCACCTGAATATCAACGCTGTCAGTGATGCCAGTGGTGATGATGCGTTTGACCGGCTGATTATCCTGATCGGGGATTTCCACGTAGGTTTTGCCATCCGCGTCTTTCTTCGTCGCCTGCACCGGCACCAGCAAAGCGTCTTTGGCGGAATCACGCAGCAGGTTGACCTGCGCCGTCATGGAGATGCGCAGCGCGTTGTCGGGGTTTGGCACATCCAGCAGCGCGTTGTAATAGACTGCGGCGTTGGTGCTGCTGGCTGGCGTGCTTTCGCTGTTGCCCATCAGCGCGTCATCTTTCATCACCGATTCCGGCGCCAGTTCGAGGCTGCGCAGCGTGGCGTTGTAGCGCTTGTCTGGATTGGAGAAGGTGGTGAACCACGCTTGCTGGCCTGGCTGCACGTTGTTGATGTCGGCTTCGGAGATCTGCACTTTAATCGTCATGGTGCCGAGCTGCGCCAGCTTGGCGATGGTCGGCGCGGTTTGTACCGCGTTCACCGTTTGACCTTGCTTAGTGACGATGGCGATGACCGTGCCGTCCATTGGCGCCATGATGCGGGTATAACCGAGATCGAGCTGCTTCTTATCCACCTCAATCTGCGCCTGAATCACGCGCGCTTTTTGCGCGGTTAGCTCGGCGCGTGCACTGCGCCACTCTTGTTCGGCGGTATCAAAATCCTGACGCGAGATCGCATTGGTTTTAATCATTTGCTGCAAGCGCTGATATTGCGCTTGCTGTCGCACCAGCGCGGCTTCGCGGGTTTCCAAATCGGCCTGCGCCACGCTCAGCGCCGCCTGCGCGTTACGCAAATCGCTGCGCTGCGGTTGATCGTCAATTTCGGCGATTAGCTGGCCTTTGCTGACACTATCGCCAGATTTGATATAGAGCTTTTTCACCTGACCAGAAACCTGCGCACCGACGTTGACGCGTTCAACCGCATCCATTTTGCCGGTGGCAGCAATCACGTTTTCGATATTTCCCTGACGCACTTCGGCGGTGACCACCGCGTTAGGTTTATGGCGTGAACCGGCGAAATGCCAGATCAACAGCAGGAGAATGACGGCAGCGAGCGTAGCGAATAGCCACTTTTTTGAGATATTGAGCATAAGCGTCCCTTATATGAAGCGAGAATCATAATCACTTAAGGGAACAAACTGGAGAAAATTCGCCGGATTTATCTGGGTAATGCGCGCTGGTTGAAAAATGATTAAAGTTTTCCGAATAGAAAGGGCGGCTGGGTTGTTTACAGCGTATCTGAGTCACTGATTGGGCGTAGGGTCGCCATTTATGGCGAAATGTTTGTCAGTTAAGACATGAAACCCCCTCATCACCGAGAGCACATATTGTAGCGGCGCAATTTATTGCGCGATAAGTCGCGCCGTTACGGAAGGTGCGGTGATTTGATGCAACGCTTAACTGAGCGGCATTACGCCATTTATGGCGTCCGGTTCACTACCGATTTACAGATCGAGCTGGGTTTTCAGCTTCGCGATCTCCTCACGCCACTGCGCTTGCAACGCGGGTTTCTGATGCTTCGGCTTACGCGCCAGATCCTCATCCAGTTTGCTTTCCACCTCTAATAACGCCAGCAGCAAAGCATCTTCATCCAACGCGTTTTCCGTCGCCGCAGGTGCAACAACCTCAGACATGGCTATCACCTGCTCAGCACTTAGGCGCTCGGTCACCGCGTCAAAATCGTGCCACTGGCTGAGTTGCTGGTCCTCTATCAGCCAGAAACGATTGCAGCTGTTGGCGATTAACTGACGATCGTGCGACACCAGCAACACCGCGCCCTCGAACTGATTCAGCGCCTCCGCCAGCTCATCTTTCCCTACCATATCCAGATGGTTAGTGGGTTCATCGAGCAGCAGCAGTGAATAGCGCGCCAGCGTCAGCCCCACAAAGAGTAAACGCGAGCGCTCGCCGCCGCTCAGTGATCCAATCAGCTGCTGGTGACGCAGATACGGAAAACCCGCACCGATCAACGCCATCTTGCGCTGCTCATCGCTGAGCGGCGCAAAATGCGCCAGCGCATCACTTAACGTTTCCGCATCGTGCAACTGATGCAGACTTTGATCGTAATAACCGAGGCGCGCGCGGGGATGAAAAAGCGCGCTATCTGCTTGTTGAAATTCACGCCACAAATGGCGCAGCAGCGACGATTTACCGCAACCGTTGCGGCCAACGATCGCTACGCGATCGCCACTTTTCACCTGCAGCGTTGGTAGTGAAAACAGTGCAGGTGCGTCATCGGCTGGCCGAATCGACATCTGCGGCAATGCCAGCACGCGATCGGCATCCAGCGCTTCACCTTGCAGCTGCAGCCGCCATAGCGATCCTTCGCTCAGCGTGGTTTGTGCTTCTTTCAACCAATTGGCGCGTTTCTCCATCTGCTGCGCTTTGCGCGACAAACCTTCGTTATCGTAAGTGCGGCCCCAGATCGCCAGACGTTTGGCGCTTTTTTCGACGCGTTCGATCTCTTTCTGCTCGGCCTGATAACGCTGCGTGTCAGCCTCATCCTGCTCGATCAGCGCCTGACGCGCCGCGCTGCAGGGCAGACGGAAGAATTGCAGACCGCGATCGCGCAGAATCCAGCTGCAGTTGGTCACCCGATCGAGCAGGGTGCTGTCATGGGAAACCAGCACGAAGCTGCCGCTCCAGCCGTTGAGGAAATTCTCCAGCCACAATAGCGTCGGCAAATCGAGGTGGTTGCTGGGCTCATCGAGCAGCAGCAGATCCGGTTGCAGGATCAGCGCACGCGCCAGCAGCAGGCGCATATGCTGACCGCCACTTAGCGTTGCGGCGGTTTGCGTTTGTTGCTCAGCGGTGAAACCCAGGCTGCCTAGCAGCGCTTCGGCGCGCCAGCGATCGGCTTGTTCCGGTAAGCGCGCCATCACGCCATCCAGCAGCGACGCGTTGTGCAGTTCTGTTGGCAGATGCTGCTCGATGCGCGCCAGTAAACAGTGATTAGCCGGCGTAACGCTGCCGTGGCTGGCTTCCAGTTCACCACTGAGAATTTTCAATAAGGTGCTTTTACCGGTGCCGTTATCACCCAGCAAACCGATGCGATCGCCTTTTTTCAGGCTGAAATGGATATCGTGAAATAGCGAGCCGAAGGCGTTATCGAAACCGGCAGCGTGGGCGGACAGTAAAGTGCTCATGTGCTTACTCATAAGTTGCAGGCGCAAAAAGGCCCGACGTCAGAAATCGCTGACGACAACCCGGTAAGCCGGAGGAAGGGATTAGATTTTCAGTTAACTTCGCTCAGGACGGATTATCGCAGCACGAGTGCGGAAATGCCTGAACGCGGCCAATTACTGTAGAAGTGTGAGTAAATAAACAATTCACACAGTGGCATAGTAATCCTCCTTAGTTATCAGTGGGTGAATAAGTGAGCTGATGATAATGAGGGAAATGTCTGTTTTCCAGCGAAAAGTACCGGGAGTGTGGCACAGATCGCTATGACGTGTCGGGCGCGCGGGACAAATCGACATCTTATTAGCTGAAGACTTTCTTACATATAGGACGCAGCGGCTACCGTTGTTAATTTGAATTGAGAACATTGAGCGAAGAAATGATTCTATTCAGCTTATTGCTTAGATGCGTTTTTTGCTTTTTATAAGTGCCGAACTGCCATAAATGTAAAGGAAATTCAGTGCTTGTCAGTTTTTGTCCCGAAAATTCGTAATTAACGCCACGAAAAATCCTAAAATATCCTTATTAAGGCTAGGTTTAGCTGGACTGCGTTATCTTTTTAAATAATTGATTGTAAAGTGATATTTATGTTTTGCAGATATATTTGCTATTTTAAAGTGAATTTTAGCTAAATATATTTTTGTGAATTTTTTGTTTTATAACGCGATAGATAGAAACAAAAAATAAACATCCAGGGTTTTAAACTTATAAAATAGAAATATATGGATTTTTATGTTGATCTTTATGTAATAAGTGGTTTTTTGCTTTAATAAATTAGTCCCATTGTCACATTTTCTCCATTTTAATAACATTTCATTGCATCAGATGAACACCAAAACCTTTCTAATGGAGAAGGCGCCGACATGGAAATGGGATCGATAAACTTCTAAGGAGTCTTTGTGCCTTGTGTCTCTGACGAGCTTCTGTATGGATACACGATTTTCAATCATCTTGAGTATCGGCTTTTAACAAGAACACTTATCAATACCAAGAATGGACGTATTAAAAGATTCGGTAAGACGAAAGCGAGACTGTTCGAATATCTCCTCGCGGGGATGGATAACGACATTGTCTTCGATAATGACATCATCGTACACGTTTTTGAAGATTATGGACTGCGGTGCTCGAAATCCTATTTGTTGTCCATGATGAAGAAAATCCAGCACGCGTTTAATAGCGTGGGATTTGAACGATACCCTTTTATAAGAATGTATGGGAAAGCGTACAAAATCGACTGCGATTCTTTAGAACGCATATATGTTTTCAGAGCTTCTTCACAATGACGATGATAAATTTATAAGGAATAAATTTTGACAGCGCTATTGGTTTTTTCACGAAATTTTGCCATAGAGCAGGCAGTTACTTCATTAATCTTAGCCAATGGAAAAGTATTTTATTTCGATAGCCGGTTGGAATTTTTAGTAAGTGCGACCGTCCTGAGTAAGTCCTACATTCTTATCGATACAATAGGAGAAAGTAGCGAAAACATTCGGTGGATCTATTATCGGCTTGAGGAAAGGGGGTTATTATCGCTAACCTATTTTATTGCACCAGAAGATAATGCAGATAACGTTTTCTTAAAATCATTCCGACTTGTCACCTCGCTTAAAGATCTTAAGCAATTGTGCGAGCGCGCCTCTAAATTCCGGACGACGGAAAGTTCATGCGTATTAAAAGACGTGTTGTATCAGAGGCTATCGACGCGACTGTCGAACGAACATTTGAACTTTCTCCTGAAGGTTTATGATAAATCGACGCGCCAGTATCGAATGAGAAATAAATGCGAAGTTAATAAGAATTACTATTTGCGAAATCGTCTGGCGTTAGGCAGCGGTCTGGAGATGAAGCAGCTTATTTTACTTTTATCATCGCAGAGCCCGAGGTACTCATAGATAAATAATTCCCAATCAATGCCTTGAATAAAAAACTTTAATTTAGCGGCACTGTTCCGCCCTTACTGCGCAAAATTTTCTTTTGCGCAGGTACCTTTAATCCTGAGGATAAATAGCTATGCAAATGAAGTTAAGTAATCTATTTCGAAATTTAGTTGCGGCCGCAGCCGTTTCTGGAATAACTTTTTCCGCCAGCGCAGCAGATGGAAAAATCAACTTTACTGGCACCATTCTGGATTCTGCCTGTACGATTGATACTAATACGGCTAATCAGACCGTCAACCTCGGCAAAATACCAAAAAGCTCGTTTAACGCGGCCGGGGCCGTTGCTGCCGCAACCCGCTTTAGCATTGTGTTGAACAATTGCCCTGCTGCGGTTACCTCTGCTTCCATTAAGTTTGATGGTAACGCGGATAGCTCCGACACCAATATTCTTGCGCTGAACAGCGGTCAAACGGCGAAAGGCGTTGGTATCGCGTTTTATGAGGAGGATGGCATTACTGCGATTCCGCTGGCTACACAATCTAAGAGCATCACTCTTGACACCAGCGCAGGCGAAGAGCCCTCCAACAGCAATAAAATGACCTTCGTAGCGAAATATAAGGCGACCCAGGCCGCCGTGGTTGCGGGAACAGCAAACGCAACGTCAGATTTCACCATTACCTACCAGTAATACGCCGGGCGTACCTGAGGTGCGCCCTATTGCCTATTGCTGAAATGTCGGAAATGTATAATGAATCAACTAATTCGAACGATATTATTATCAGGCGCCTGCATAATCTCTTTAACGTGTCAGGCCAGCATAACCGTCGGGGGAACGCGATTAATTTATAATGCATCTGAAAACGAAGCCTCACTCCCTGTGAGTAACACTCAGGATGGTGTTCCCTATTTAATTCAGTCATGGGTTGAGTTAAGTGAAAATTCAGAGGGGCAGGTTCCTTTTATCGTCACGCCGCCGCTTTTTCGTCTTGATGCTGGCCATGAAAATACGCTGCGGATCATTTATACCGGCGAAAAGAAGCTACCTGAAAATCGCGAATCAGTTTTTTGGCTTAACGTTAAGTCTATCCCTTCAATGACCCGGTCAGATGAGAATCGGTTGCTCATTGCCGTTAAGACGCGCATGAAGCTTTTCTACCGGCCAGCATTACTGGCGTCAGAATTAGCAGGTGAGGCATGGGGGAAATTAAAGTTTGAGCCACGTGGTGAACACCTGCTGATTATCAATCCTACGCCGTTCTACGTTTCTCTTTATTCATTAAAGGTTGGTGATAAGTCTATTTCTCAGCCACCAATGATATCACCTTTTAGTTCTGAAACGGTGGCCGGCATTGGAAAGCAGGTTACCTGGAAAGCCATAAATGACTTTGGTGGAGTAACGACAGAAAAACGCCAAGTGCTGAAGTGAAGAATATTAACAATACGCTAAGTTACTCGCGCAGGTAAGCAAGGTGAATACTGTTTCTTTTTCTCAAAATGCAATTTTCTCTGGATCGGGGTCTCACTGCGTATGTCGACTCTCGACGATAGCATTTTTATTGTCGGGCATTTTTCCCGCAGCCGCAGACGATGTTTATTTCATGGCCGATGCACTTGAAAAAACACACTCAACATCCCAGGACATTGATCTGAGCTGCTTCGAGCGGGGAGAGCAGTTACCCGGCACCTATAGGGTGGAAATATGGCTTAATGAAAATTATATCCGGACGGAAAATGTCTCTTTTGTCCCTGTGAAAGGGTTTGGGCTGGCGCCCGAGCTTAATCGTAGAGTGCTGGAATCATTTGGTGTCAGGGTTAAGGCATTTCCTGAATTAGCCATGCTTCCGGCTGAAGTTATTATTACTGATCCCGGCGCATTTATACCGGATGCCACCACCCGGCTGGATTTTGACAAGCAGAGACTGGATATCTCAATCCCTCAATCTGCGCTTAATACGCGGGCGCGCGGCACTGTTGACCCTTCGCTCTGGGATCAAGGCATTTCTGCACTGCTGGTAAATTACAGTATCAATGGCTCGCGCAACTGGAGCCGATACGGTGAGACGCAGGAGCAGTTTTACACCAACCTGCAAAGCGGTATTAACGTGGGGCCATGGCGCCTGCGTAACTACAGTACCGCGACGAAGAACAACGGAAAGCAGTCGTTTTCGTCGCTGAATACCACCCTGAGCCGCGACGTCCAGTTTTTGAGAGGGCAGTTTCAGGTGGGTGAAACCAGCACGCCAGGTGACGTGTTTGACAGCGTGATGTTTCGTGGCACGCAGATTTTTTCCGATGACACCATGCTGCCGGAGAGCATGCGCGGTTTCGCCCCCATCATTCGAGGGATCGCTCGCACCAACGCCACGGTTACAGTGAAGCAAAACGGTTACACGGTTTATCAAACCTACGTGGCGCCCGGCAGCTTTGAAATTCGCGATCTCTATCCCACATCGGCGAGCGGCGATCTGGAAATTGTCGTCACCGAAGCCGACGGCAGCGTCCAGCATTTCGTGCAGCCTTTCTCCGCGGTTCCCGTCATGCTGCGGGAAGGGCGCATAAAGTATGCGCTGAGCGTAGGTGAATACCGAACCACGAAGCATGGCGCGCTAACGCCTTCATTCGGTCTGGGCACGCTCGCCTATGGCCTCAACAATAATCTCACGTTGTACGGCGGCGTCCTGGGGGCAAGCAACTATGCGTCAGGTGTATTCGGTACCGGCCTTAGCTTTGGCGATATAGGTTCGCTCTCGGCAGACATCACCGCTGCCGAGAGCCAACTCGTTGATGAGAAAAACCGGCGCAGCCGGGGACAGTCGTATCGTGTGCAATATTCAAAAACGGTGGCCGCGACCGATACCACCGTGACGCTCGCCAGCTATCGCTACTCCACGGAAGGGTTTTATACCTTTCAGGAGGTGAATGAATTCAGCAGCCAGCGCTACAACAAGCGAAGCCGACTGCAGCTCAACCTTAGTCAATCGCTGCAAAGTTGGGGAAATTTTTATATTGCGGCTTACCAGCAGGACTACTGGAGCAAACGGGGCTATGAACGCAACGTCAGTACCGGCTTTAACACCAGTATCAGCGATATCAATTATTCACTCGGCTACACCTATAGCGAAACGCCAGGCAAAGACCGTAAGGATCAGATCATAGCCTTTAGCCTGCAGGTTCCTCTGAGCAAATGGCTATCGCAAAGCTGGGCCAGCTACAGCGTGAATATGCAAAAAAACGGTCCTGAAACGCACCAGGTGGGGCTGAGCGGCACCGCGCTCGACGATAATAACCTGAGCTACATGGTCCAGCAGGGCTATACCTCGTCGGGCGGTGAATCGAGAAGCTCACTGAGTGGAACCTACAAGGGCGGCCACGGCACCGTGAGCGCGGGCTACAACCAAAGCCGACAGAACAGTCAGCTGAACTTCGGCCTACAGGGGGGGATTATCGGCCATGAGCATGGCGTGACGTTCTCTCAGCCGCTGGGAGATACCGTAGTGCTGCTGGAGGCACAGGGCGCATCCGGCGTGAGGGTGCGCAATAACCCCGGCGTTAAAACGGACTCGCGCGGATACGCCGTGGTGCCTTATGCCAGTGCCTATCAGGAAAACCGTATTGCATTAGACACGGGTTCGCTGGGGGCAGACGTGGATGTGGCCGAGTCGGTGGTCAACGTTGTGCCTACGCGCGGCGCGGTGGTGCGCGCTACGTTCAATACGCGAACGGGGCGGCGCGCCCTAATAACGCTGATGTATCAGAATTCGCCTGTGCCATTTGGCGCGACGGCAAAGCTCAACGAAAGCGATGCGATGAGCATTGTGGGAAGCGATGGCGAGGTTTATATGAGCGGTCTGAACGACGGTGACGGCATTACGGTACAGTGGGGAGCGAAAACCTGCCGCGCCAAAATAACCCTAAACGGGTTACCGGGTAAAATCCAACGTACTACTGCAGTATGTCGCTAAATTTCTCATTGCCTTGATTCGCATTATTACTCTTGCGAGAGAAGGCCTGCGCCTTGCTTAAATGAAGGAACATAAGATGTCCACCGTATTTAAAATCTCGATGGCTGCGATGGGTAGCGCCATCTCACTGAATGCCTTTGCGCTGTGTTCTGCAAATGACGTAGCGGTCAACTTTGATAACAATATTATCGTTCAGCGGGATGCGCCCGTCGGGACGGTATTAGCCACGATAACCACGAGTAATGCCATGCAATGTGACCCTGAGGGTCAGGTCATTGGATATGATGGCTCGTGGTTTATTCAGCTATCGGGGACGAATGCGGATTATGGCGCCTCGCCGCTGGCCAACGTACGGGCAACGGAGGTCCAGGGCATTGGCATCCGGTGGAAAAACTTTTCCAGCACAACCGGAACCAGCGAATTTGTCACCAGATTGAACCTCAATAACGCGAGCTGGAGGCGAGGGATCCTTCAGAATGGCGTATCAACGTTCACGGATACCTTTGAGCTGATCAAAACGAGTACCACCCCGGCGACGGGCTCAATACCCGCGCTGACGCTAAATATGGAATACAGTACGCCGGTCAGTAATAACATTACTCGCCTGCCGCTTTATAAATATATATTTTCGCCAATCAATATCAGCACCGCATCCTGTCAAATTGGGGATAGTAATTTGAATATTAATATGGGAATTGCGCTGATGCCGAAGTTTACTGGCGTGGGCAGCATCCAAAATCCGGTAACGTTTTCCATACCGCTTATTTGTAGCGAACAGACCGCAGTAAATGTGACGCTGGATAACGTCAGCCCGCTTGCCGATCCTGCCAACGGAGTTTTGGGATTAAACAGTAGCTCGACAGCAAAAGGTTTGGGCATTCAGCTGAAGTACAACGATGTGCCCGTTCAGTTCGGCAAGCTTATTAAATACGGCACGACGACCTCGCCAGGAGAGGTCGTCAATATTCCCTTCAAGGCCGCGTATTACATGACCTCAACCAATGCCCGCTCAGGATCGTTGAGCGCCACGGCGTCTTTTACCATGACCTATCACTAACCAAAATTGTTTATAATGGCGCGCTTATGACGTAACCAAGAGAAATTTTAGTCACGAGCTAGATAAAATTCGCTATCTCTTCATATAGCGCAAAAGCTCATAGCGACTCAATAATTGTGACAAACATCATTAGCGCTGATGCTGTGCACTACGGTTATTAACTGGAAACAGATTCGCCCACTATTTCTTCGCTATTTACTCGGTTGATACCCTATCCACATCGCTATTATCCTCTGAAATAAAAATTATAGATTTCGGCGTGATGCGTCACGTGAACTCAGGGACAATCATGTTTCGTATAGCCGGCTTGACTACGACGGCTGCCGCTTTACTTAGCTCACCTGATGCCCGAGCGCAACTGTCACATACCTGACTGGATGCTAATACCGAGTAGAAGGACGGTACCCGATTAGATAAGCCTTTTATTTTATTCGGTCTTCACACCCATATATATCGTATTGAGTCGCTTTCTAAATAATATTGGATCGTGTTCCAGACATATTCGCGCTAACGAATTTTTAGCGCGCTCTGATACGATTTTTCTATCGCTGATAATTTGCAATATATAGGTTTTAAGCTGAGATATGATGGCACTTCTCAGAGAGGTTTTGTCACTTACTGATGCCACCGTCAGCTCCAACATCGGATTCAGGGGGCAGCGAATCAGCCAGCCGGCATTTTCCGTATTGATTTCCGGCAAGGCTCTGACATTCGTCGTTATTACCGGGCAGCCGCAGGCCTGCATTTCCAGAACGGAAAAGCCGTATGTCTCCTGCCATGTGGGCAGCAGCCCGACATCAGAGGTCTTAATCAACGCCAGTACCGCGTCGTTGGTCAGCGACGTATGGTGCTGGAATAGGGGGCATTCACGAAGTGTGTCCTCCACGCTTCTTCTAAATGCGTCATCATCCTGGAACGCCTGGTGAGCCACGTTATGCGTTCTGCCAGGATCACCTACCAGATTTACACGGACGTCGTTCACACTTATCAGGTTTTCCCTTAATAACTGGCTAAAGGCTAGCACAACTTCTGCCCCTCCTTTGCGATAGAACTCCTTGCCCACGAAGGTAAAATTCAGCGGGCCTTTTTCAACCAGAGCATTTTTTTCCTGCAGTACCGGCTGCGGGGGATGCAGTACGTGCAGTTTGGGCCCGATGATAGCCTGCTCCCTGGGGAAATGTTCCAGCAGCCGCAGTTGGATCTGTCGTGTGGCTTCTGAGATAGCGATGATACCTTTGCAGCGCGTAGAGCAGACGTACCGGAGTTCCCGCGCCAGCTCGGGGTTGGCAAATTTGGGTATTCCCTCAACGGGAAGAACACGGGGCAGTTCGGTTTCAAAGGTCGCTACCCAGTCGCCTGGCCCCGAAGAAACTTCGTTAAAAAGGTGGATAATGTCCGCATCACCTGAAGACATCAGGGGCAGCGGTCGAAAAATAAACAGTTTATTTTTATGCAATAAGCGCCGCCTTATAACGTTGATCCAGGTCCAGATATTTCTGGGACGGTAATCCAGATAGCGATTTGCAGGGTCTGTAATGATGTTTCTCTTTTCTGGGTAGCCGTTTCCACCGACGATAATCTTCATTCTTCCCCCTGCTGGCGAGTGCAAAAAATTAACAGAATTAATTTAAATGTCCTCGTTATTGAGAGGATAAAAGAGTATTTGGGTTATGTAAGGCTATGGTTTTTCAGATAAGCTCTGAATTCATCTTGATTATTTAGACTGTTGATACCAGAGCAAAATCTGCTTTTTGCGCCGCTTCCCAACATGTCAAATTATGCACGGCCAAACAGCAAAAATACGTGTATTTGCTGGTGTTTAATCGATTTCCAGAAAACGTCGGGAGGGAGAGTGCCAATGCTGATTAAAGTTTCAGGTTGCTAAGAAGCCTTTATTTACTTCAGGATTAATTAACAGTGGGCGAATGAGAGAGATGATGATATTGGCAGGTATACATATTTTCCATTGAAAACCTTTTAAATTCTCAATGTATCAATAACCGCGCGCAAAGCGGGTGACACATTGCGATGCGGATAATAGAGAAATGAAGCTTCCAGACGTTGGCTGTGCCGTTGCAGAACCCTGATCAGCTTTCCTTGTTCCAGATCCTCAGAAACCAGCTCTTCCGGGACATAAGCCAGCCCGAGCCCGAGAGTAGCGGCTTTCGCTTCCATATAGCTGTCAGCAAAAACCCATTGCCCTTGCGGCCGATGGGTGATTTTTTTGCCATCCTGATGAAGTTCCCAGGCATAAAGGCTGCCATCGCCTAACTGATAAGCGATGCAGGGATGAACGGCCAAATCTGCGGGGATCTGCGGAAAGCCGTAGCGACGAAAGTGTTCTGGCGTACCGACAACGGCCATCTCCATGTCGGGCGAAATGCGTACAGCGATCATGCCGCTGCCAACCTCCGGCCCCAGACGTACACCCGCATCGAATCTCTCCGCAATGATATCCACAAACCGGCTTTCGCTGATGAGCTCCAGTCTGATATCGGGATAGCGTTGTTTGAATACCGCAAGTTTTGGCAGGAGTACTTTATCTATCGCGTGCTGGCTGGCATTGATACGCACCGTACCGGATGGGGTCTGGCGATAGTGGGCCAGCTTAGCGAGCCCCATATCTAAAGCATCGAATCCTGACTCAACGGTTAGATAAAGCTGCTCACCGGCATGGGTGAGCGATAATCTGCGCGTGGTGCGAACAATGAGTTGAACGCCAAGTCTTTCTTCAAGTTCACGCACTGAACGACTGATACCTGATTGTGCCAGGCCAAGGCGTTTCGCCGCAGCGGTAAAACTCCCCTCGCGCACCACCAGCATGAACAGGTAGAGATCGTTGTAGTTTTCCCGTTTTGCCATCATCCCGCCCTTATGACTACATCGTTATTTGGAACAATTTGATATCAATCTTAGCAAAAATTCCCCTCTAATCAGAACACATGCTGCTAACTAGAATGTGCACATTGCAACAAAGCACAGCAGCGTTGTCGGTATGAAACCTGCCTCTTTGATGTTTATTCAGGAGGATTTTAATGACTGTTTTCACTAAAAAATTGACAGCAGTGTTACCTGCAATGCTGCTATGCGCATCATTAAGTGGAGTTACAACGATGAGTTATGCTGATACCAGCAATCCGAACGCACCTATTTCGCTGGTCAAAAATTGGGATAAAACCTTTGCTGAAAGTACGAAAGTTGATCACCGTAAGGTTACCTTTCAGAACCGCTATGGGATCACTTTAGTTGGGGATCTTTATCTTCCAAAGGATCGCGGCGAGCGCAAGCTGGCAGCCATTGCCATCAGCGGGCCCTTCGGTGCAGTCAAAGAACAATCCAGCGGCCTGTACGCGCAAACGCTGGCTGAAAAGGGATTTGTCACCCTCGCGTTTGACCCTTCATATACGGGCGAAAGTGGCGGCTACCCGCGTAATGTGGCGTCTCCGGATATCAATACTGAGGATTTCAGCGCGGCAATTGATTTCTTAGGTCTGCAAAATGAGGTAGACCGCGACCATATCGGTCTACTAGGTATTTGCGGTCTGGGCGGCATGGCGTTAAACGACGCTGCGATGGATACACGCGTTAAAGCAGTAGCAACCAGCGTGATGTATGACATGAGCCGCGCGATGGGCCACGGCGTAGGCGATGGCAAAGATCGTTACACCAGCGCCGATCGTCGTGCTGTGTTGCAGTATCTGAACGCGCAGCGCTGGAAGGATGCGGAAAACGGCACTTTCGTGCCCGGTGGTCACGACATTGATGTTGACGAAAAAGGTAAAGTCAGCGCTTCTGAGCGTATTCTGCCGGAAACGTTACCCGCTAATCCAAATCCAGTCTTGAAAGAATTCTTTGATTATTACCGCATGCCACGCGGTTTCCATGCGCGTTCGGTCAACTCAACCGGCGCATGGAATGCAACAATGCCACTGTCATTTATGAATATGCCGCTGCTGAGTTATGCAAATGAAATCACTATCCCTGCGCTTGTTGTGACCGGTGAAAAAGCCCATTCACGTTATTTTGCTGAAGACGCTTTTAAGGCGATCGGGAGTAAAAAGAAAGAGCTGGTGATTATTCCCGGGGCAAATCATGTGGACTTATATGACAACGTGGCTGGAAAGATCCCGTTTGCTAAGTTTGAACAATTTTTCAAATCAAATTTAAGGTAACTTTCTGAAATAATTTGCATTTACCATGCCACCTCTACTTCACGGCTGGCATTAACTTCCCTGATGCCGTTCAGTTAAGCGCCGTATCAAATCGCCGCACCTTTTGTAGCGGCGCGATTTATCGCGCAATAAATTGCGCCGCTACAATGCGTGCTCTCGGTAATTACGGGTTTTCATGTCTTAACTGACGAGCATTAGGCATTAACTCGCCTGATGTAACGCAGTGAAATGATGATGTTATTCCCTGAAAAGCGCATCTCCCACTTTCGCCTGAATCAGGTCGGATCGATTTGAAGAGTAGTTGATAATGTCCACAGTAAATATTAAATCCTCTCACCATAAAACTCAGTCGTATTGGGGGGGCGTTTTTGCGATGACGCTCTGCGTTTTTGTATTGATCGCTTCTGAATTTATGCCGGTCAGTCTGCTAACACCTATTGCCCGCGACTTGCATGTCACGGAAGGACTGGCAGGACAGGGAATTGCCATCTCTGGCGCGCTGGCGGTGATTACCAGCCTGACTATCTCCCGCATTGCCGGGGACCTGAATCGGAAATATCTTCTGCTGGGACTAACGATTTTGATGGCGGTATCGGCAATCATTGTCGCGCTGGCGGCCAGTTATTCGGTTTATATGCTCGGGAGAGCGCTGATTGGAATCGTCATCGGTGGATTCTGGTCAATGTCGGCCGCAACAGCCATTCGGCTGGTACCGCAGCACAAGGTTACCCGCGCGCTAGCGACTTTTAACGGCGGGAACGCGCTGGCCACCGTTGTGGCGGCACCGCTGGGTAGCTACCTGGGGGCGACTGTCGGATGGCGGGGTGCCTTTTTATGTCTGGTACCGCTTGCGATAGTTGCATTCATCTGGCAATGCCTCAGCCTGCCTTCGATGGAAAGCGATAATGCGCGCAAGCCACAGGGATCGGTGCTTGGTCTTTTCAGAGTCTCTATCGTATCAATGGGGCTGTTGGCTTGCGGACTCTTCTTTATGGGACAGTTTTCCTTATTTACCTACGTGCGACCGTTTCTGGAGAACGTGACCAGAGTGAGCGCGCCTGGCCTGTCCTGGATTTTACTTGCTATAGGCGCAGCAGGTTTTATCGGCACAACGTTTGTTTCGACCTTCCTGAACTCAAGGTTTTATCCGACATTAATCTTGATACCACTGCTTATGTCAGCGATTGCCGGTACGTTACTTTTGTTTGGCCACAGCATGTGGATTGTTGCCGTTTTGCTGAGCCTGTGGGGAATGCTTGCGACAGCCGCGCCAACCGGATGGTGGACATGGCTCGCGCGGACGCTACCCGAAGATGCAGAGGCAGGTGGTGGTCTGATGGTTGCTGTCATCCAACTCTCCATTGCGCTTGGATCAACCGTTGGGGGTTTGATTTTCGACAGTCTGGGTTGGCAAAGTGCTTTCGGCTTGAGTGGTTTATTACTTCTTGGTGCGGTAGTCATGACGTTTCACACATCACGTCTAACATGAATCGCAGGCGCTTTAATCATAGAATAAGGCGCAGAGGCCGCTGATCAAAGCACCGTCTTTAATGCCGAACTGATTCTGCTCTGAGGATTGATACATGACCACCTTTCATCAACTTAATGCCATCAGCTTGCAAGGCCAGCCCATCTCTATGGCCGATTACGCCGGGAAGCTGGTTCTGGTGGTGAATACCGCCAGCCATTGTGGATTTACTCCTCAATATGCAGGCCTTGAAGCGCTCTACAAGAAGTACGCGGACAATGGGCTGATGATATTGGGTTTCCCCTGCAATCAGTTTGGCAAGCAGGAACCTGGCGGAGCCGATGATATCGCGCAGACCTGCCTCATCAACTACGGTGTGAGCTTCGCGATGTTCGAGAAAGTCGAGGTTAACGGCGCCGCAACGCACCCCGTATTTCGCTACCTGAAAGCCGAATTACCCGGTGTGTTGGGCGGGCGGATCAAATGGAACTTTACTAAGTTTCTGATCGGGCGCGACGGCAAACCGATCAAGCGATTTGCACCGATCACCAAACCAGAAAAAATGGAAGCGACGATCCTTACTGCGCTGGAAAACTAATGTGCATTCCGCCATGCTTGATCCAAATTGTGCGAGCTATCACAATTAATACAATTTCTTTTGGTTTGCCGCGCGGGTTTACTCGTTAAACATCCCTCAGATGTCACGGTTTGTGACATGATAAGCGTCATAATTGAATCGTCAGGATGTTTGAATAGATGTTTAACGCCAGAAAACTATCAACCTTAAATGCCCTCGAAAGCAGCGTGCATAATTACATTATTAAAAACATCAATGCCGTTATTTATATGACGATAAGAGAGCTAGCTGATAATTCTGGCGTATCTACCGCGACTGTTCTGAGATTCTGTAAAAAAATGGATTTCAAAGGTTACTCAGAACTCAAAGCGAGTATGAAGTTGCACCTGAACAAAAATAGCACATTACTGATTCCTCATGGAGCTGAGGAAATATTGACCTTTTTTAAAAGCATCAGAAACGATGAATTTGATGAGATGATCAACCAGGCGGCTCAATACATTCGTGATGCCGAACGGGTGTTCTTTGCTGGCGCAGGCAGCTCTGGCACGCTTGGCAGGTATGGTGCGCGTTTCTTCTCTAATGTAGGCAAGTTCAGTAATCACATTGATGATCCCTATTATCCGGTGAGTACCGATATGGTGCAGAGTTCAGTGGCTATCGTACTTTCAGTCTCTGGCGAAACTCCCGAAATATTGAAGCTTGCCAGGCAGTTTGTTATTCACAAGTGCAAAGTAATTTCTATTACCTGTAACCCGGATTCAACACTGGCAAAACTTTCTGACTTTATTGTTCCTTACCATGTTTCTCGCATTTTGATAGAAAGCGAATACGATATTACCACTCAGGTTCCGGTCATTTTTATTCTTGAATCGATAGGCAGAAAGCTGGTGGTGAATAATGTCAGCGATATGTCACGCGGTGTGACATTTTTGTAATTAGCGACCCGTTATAACATATTGTGACCTCGTGACATTGCCGGGATGATTTTCTAACATTGCCGGAATTAGTCCGCTCCTGACGGGCTGAATTCCCTCTGGCAATGGAAGAAAACCATGGCAATAGATTATGCGGATTCTGCGAAAGAGATCGTTAGACTGATAGGTAGCGATAATAATGTGATAAGTGTGACACATTGCGCTACACGTCTGAGGTTTGTGCTGAAAGATTATTCTCTGGTCGAGGTTGAATCACTAAAGCGGGTAAAAGGCGTTATCACCGCGATGCAGGCCAGCGGCCAGATGCAGGTGGTGATTGGTAATCACGTTGGTGATGCTTACCGCGAAGTGCAGAATCTAATCACTATCGACGAAAGTGCAGCGGTACCACAGCCTAATATCGGTATCGTTAGCCGCATTATGGATATCATCTCCAGCATATTTGCGCCTTTTCTCTATCCACTGGCAGCCTGCGGTGTGCTGCAGGGCATCATTTCGCTGCTGACCGCCATCGACCTAATGGATCCGGCAAGCGGCACTTATCGCATCCTTAACTTCGTTTCGTGGACCGGCTTTACCTTCCTGCCCGTGATGGTTGCGTTTACCGCCGCCAAAAAAATTTAACGTCAATCCGTTCACAGCGGTTATCTCCGCCTGCGCGCTGGTGTCGCCGGATTACCTTAATATGTTGACGGCCAACAAAATCCTTACCGCCAACTCAGCCGATCCCTTAGTGCAGGCCTTGATGAAGGGCGTGGTTGAAAATCCCGAGATTTCAAAGGTGATGGTGCAGATCGCTGGCATTCCGCTTGATGCCGCGCCGCTGACCTTTATGGGGCTGCCGGTAGAGTATTTGAGTTACACCTCGTCAGTGATCCCCATTATTTTGATGGTGTGGGGCATGTCGTATGTACAGCGTTTCTTCGAGCGCCTGCTTCCGATGGTGATACGCAACCTGTTCACGCCCATGTTCTGCCTCGCCATCATGGTTCCGTTCACGCTTCTGGCATTTGGCCCGATCGGCAATATGTTCGGCGGCGCCATCGGTGGCGTCTATAACACCCTTTATCATCTCAGTCCTGCCATTGCCGGATTTGTGGTTGGTGCCTTGTGGATGCCACTGGTTACCTTGGGCGTGCATTGGGGCATCACGCCAGTGACCGTCGGTAACTATGCCACCCTGGGCTACGACACTTTTACCGGACTGCAAGCCTCCGCGGTATTCGGTATGGCGGGCGCGGTGCTGGGCGTATACCTGAAGGCGAAAGACGCTGAGCTTAAGCGCATGGCGCTTTCTGCGGGTGTAACGGCGCTGTTCGGCATCACTGAACCCGCCATTTACGGTGTGGCTCTGCGTCTTAAACGACCGATGATTTGTGGCTGCCTGGCGGGCGCTGCCGGCGGCATGATCGCCGGGGCTTTCAACGCGGTTTCATGGAGTTACTGCATTCCCGGCATTGCCGTCCTGCCGGTGTTCTTTAAAGAGGGGCACATGACGCAGTTCCTCGGCTTCCTGGTATCCATATTCGTCGCCTTCATATTGGGCATGGTTTTCTCCTGGGTCGCGGGATTCAAAGAAAACAGCCAACCTGACGTTCGCTCTGTGCCGCAGCCTGGCACCCTCTGATAAATAGAGATACAGATTATGAATAAGCAATTTCCAGAAAATTTCATGTGGGGCGGTGCTGTTGCCGCTCATCAGGTCGAGGGAGCCTGGGATAAAGGCGGTAAAGGCCCGAGCATAGTCGATGTCCTGACCAGCGGGGCGCACGGTGTTGATCGCGTCATCACCGCCGACATTCAGGATGACTGCTTTTATGCCAATCACGAGGCATCAGACTTTTACCATCGCTATCCTGAGGATATCGCGCTGTTGGCAGAAATGGGCTTCCGCTGCTTCCGCACCTCAATTGCCTGGTCGCGTATTTTTCCACGCGGCGATGAAGCCGAGCCGAACGAAGAGGGGTTGCATTTTTACGATGCGCTATTCGATGAGCTGCTGAAATACGGGATTGAACCGGTAATTACGCTGTCCCATTTTGAGATGCCAAACTTCCTGGTAACCGAATATGGCGGCTGGAAAAATAGAAAAGTTTTGGACTTCTTTGTCCACTTCAGCGCGGTGGTCATTAATCGTTTCCAGCACAAAGTAAAATACTGGATGACCTTCAACGAAATTAATAATCAGCGCAACTGGAAAACCCCGCTGTTTGGTTATTGCTGCTCGGGCGTTATTTTCACCCACGAGCCTAATCCTGAAGAGTGCATGTATCAGGTTCTGCACCATCAATTTGTGGCGAGTGCTCAAGTTGTGAAGTTGGGACATGAAATTAATCCTGCACTACAAATTGGCTGCATGATCGCCATGGTGCCGCTCTATCCGTTTTCCTGTCATCCGGATGACGTGATGTATGCTCAGGAAGCGATGCGGGAGCGATTCCTGTTCAGTGATGTGCACATGCGCGGTCATTATCCGGCTTATATTCTCAATGAATGGCAACGCAAGGGATACCACATTGCAATGGAAGCCGATGATGCGCAGATCCTGCGGGAAGGCTGTGCCGATTATATCGGGCTGAGCTATTACATGAGTAATGCGGTCAGTAAAGAAAATGCCGGTAGCGGGACGGCGCTTTCAGGCTTCGAGGGCAGCGTACCGAACCCGCACGTTAAAGCCTCAGATTGGGGCTGGCAGATCGATCCGGTCGGGCTGCGTTATGTGCTGAATATTCTTTATGAGCGTTACGAAAAGCCGCTATTCGTGGTGGAAAACGGTTTTGGTGCCATCGACAAAATGGATGAAAAGGGCGAGATCAATGATGACTACCGCATCGATTATCTGCGGGCGCATATTGAACAGATGAAGAAAGCCGTGACCGAAGATGGCGTCGATCTTATGGGATATACCCCTTGGGGATGTATTGACTGCGTATCTTTCACCACCGGCCAATACAGTAAGCGCTATGGTTTTATTCACGTAAATAAAAACGATGATGGTAGCGGAGATTTTTCCCGCTCAAAGAAGAAGAGTTTTGACTGGTATCGCCGGGTCATCGCCAGCAACGGCGAAGAACTCTAGCGAAATATGTGCGACAGGGATGTCGCACATTGAGATCCTTATGGCTTCTCTTTTTCGTCTTCAACTGGAATCAGCGGTTCATCAATAGCGATGGATGAATTAGATTTCAGCAGCTGAATATCCAGAATCACGTAGGTCATGGTGGTGATGAACAGTGAAATCACGCTGCCAATCACGCCGCTGGTGGTGAAAGTGAAATAGTTATACATCACCACCCAGGTCACACAAATAAACAGCGCCAGCGCAACGTTAATTGCCGATTGCGAATAATTCGTGGTGCGTGATCCCATTTCATTAATTTGCCGACTGAAATTCACGCCGCTGTATTTCTCCAGCACAAAAATTCCCTGTTCCCAGTTACGCAAGCGTCGAGCGCCGCTACGAGTCAGAAATACGTACAGCAGCGAGATGAATAAACCAGAAAAAGCAATCAGTACCGGCACCGCTTCCAGCGCGTAAGCGAGGCTTTTATGGCTCGATGCCTGCGGCGTGAGATCCAGCGTTAACGACGCACCGAGTGCGGCATATAAAAATACAAACAGTAGCAGAAACAGCGCGTTGCGGCGCCAGTCGAGGTCGGCTTCGTGATTCTTCTGCTGTCGTGCGCTGTGCAGCGCCTGCTGTAATAGCGTGGCATCGGTGGATGCGGTGTCAATACTCTCAATCTCTTCACCCAACAAACGGTGAATAAACGGCTGATCGGCCGGTTCAATGGTGATGCGCATAGATTTCTCGGTGACGTAACGATCAAAGGCGTCAGTGTAACGTAAATCGTCTGGCGCGCGCAGAATCTGCGAGTAAGCGCGCAAATTTTCATCTCTGTTTCGGCTCTTGTTGCGCGTTATTCATACAATGAATGGGCGGTTATTACTGACCGCGCAAATGACGACGGAGTAACGAGCTATGTCGTATGTAGATGGTTTTGTTGTAGCGGTGCCGGAGGCTAATAAGGAGGATTATCGTGCCATGGCGGCTAAAGCCGCACCGCTGTTTAAAGAGTTTGGCGCCACGCGTGTTGTCGAGTGCTGGGCAGACGATGTTCCCGAAGGCGCGCAGACCGATTTTTATCGCGCGGTAAAAGCTGAAGAGGGCGAAACGGTGGTGTTCAGCTGGATCGAATACCCATCGCAGGAAGTACGTGACGCCGCCAATGCCAAAATGATGTCCGATCCGCGTATGAAAGAGATGGGCGAGAATATGCCGTTCGATGGTAAGCGTATGATCTATGGCGGATTCGCGATTTTGCTGGAGGCGTAGTTGAGTATTTGCAACTGCAGTGAACCGTAGCGGCGCAATTTATTGCGCGATAATTCGCGTCGCTACGAAATGTACGGTGATTTGATGCGGTACTTAATTTATCGGCCTTACGCGATTTATCGCGATATGTTTAATCATTGTGTGTCTCTTACTTCTATTGTGCGCAATTAATTGCGCCGCTACGATAGGTGCTGGAATTATTCACCTTTTACAAGGAGTCACTATGCTGGATATCACGCACTTTCCGCTTTTCCTCGCATCCGTATTTCTGCTGTGTATTACACCGGGACCGGATTTAGCTTATGTCGTAGGACAAAGCGTAGCGAATGGACGACGTAGCGGTGTGATATCAGCCAGTGGCGTAGCGCTAGGAAGTTGCACGCATGCCATTGCCAGCGCAATCGGGTTAACGGCGCTAATTACCGCTTCGCCACTGTTATTTACGGTGATTAAATATATTGGTGCGGCGTATTTAATTTATCTGGGCAGTAAAATGGTGTGGGGAACTTTTTTTAGCCGTGAAGAAGAGAAAACACCGCAGGCTGAAATTCCACGCTCTAATACGCGCAGCTTATTAATTCGCGGTTTTATTACATCGATTACCAATCCAAAAGTATTGCTTTTTTTCATCTCCTTCTTTCCACAATTCGTGGTAGTTGATGGCGATCATCATGCCAGCTCGTTTCTGTTGCTCGGCCTGACGTATGCGGTTGTGGGTTTAATGACTGACGTGATATTTGCTCTGGTTGCTGGCAGCGCGGCTAGCGCGGTGTCGCGCAATGTGATGTTGCAGAAATTGCTTGATCGTGTGGTGGGCATCACCTTTATCGGTTTAGGCGTACGCCTGGCGCTGACGCGTCGTTAACAAATTCGTCTCAAGAATAACGGCCAGCGATTGGCGCTCGCGGATTATTCGGGTAACGTGGAATGCTTAACTTTGTTACCTACAAATAATTACCGCACGCTAAGTTGCAGGAGAGTCATTACATGGCCGTTAATTCCACTATCGTCGGCATTGTCAGCGATGAGTTCATCAACCCCCACACCGTAAAGCTGCTTAATGAAGTCACGCGCCAGTTGAATGAGCGTGGTTTTATTACGCTGCTGCTGAATGCGAATTCCCGCGAAAGTTTTCAAAGCGCGCTGCGTAATGCGGCGCAACTTCCTGTTGGCGGCTTGGTTTTTCTGACTTCGCTGTTTAGCGATGAACTGAGTGTGGTGGCCGATATTCTGCCGCAGACGGCAACGGTTCATCTCAGCCACAGCGCCAGCGCGGATGCTAACGTTGTGATTGCGGATGGTTATGATGCAGGCGAAGAGATGGGATTGCTGCTGCTGTCGCAAGGTCATCAACGTTTCGGCTTTATGCACAGTCAGGTAAATAGCGCGCCCGCGCGCCAGATGGACGGTTTTGTCGCTAGCCTGCAAGCTGAACAGAAAGAACTGAATATCGAGCTCTCTGCCGGTGGCAACGATCGCGAACTGGCTTATCAGGCAATGATGGCGTACTTGAAGAAAACGCGCGCTGCCGAGCGCATCAATGCGCTGTTTTGCGAAAGCGATGTGCTGGCGTTCGGCGCGTTACAAGCGGTGCGCGACTTCGCGCAAGGCGCACATGTTGCGGTGGTGGGTTTTGATGATGTCGATGAGGCGCGCGCGTCAACCTGGCATCTCACCAGTTGGGCGCAGCGACGGGATCTGCTGGTCGCCGAAGCGCTGAATCGTTTACTGGAAAACCGTGCCGATACCAGTAACGCCTGGCAGCAGGGCGAAATGCAGGTGCGCCATTCGCATCACGGCAAACATGTGCCGGGCGAAATGTCGCAGTGCGGATGTGCGATTCGGCATTAATCGCCTGAAGCAGGAAGGATAATCGGATGCTCTGGCTCATCGCCAAATACGCCATAACCGCTGGCATGGTAGTGCTGATATCTGAAGTGGCTAAGCGTAGCGATCGCCTTGGCGGGCTGATTGCCGCACTGCCTTTGGTGACGGTGCTGGTGCTGATCTGGATGAAGCTGGAAGGCCAAAGTCAGGCCAAAATTGCCAGTCACGCGTGGTACACCTTCTGGTATGTGGTGCCGACCTTGCCGATGTTTATTGCCTTTCCATTTCTCTATCAACGCCTCGGATTCTGGCCGACGTTGATCGCGAGTTGCGTACTCACCATCTTGCTATTTCTACTTTGGGCCACGCTGCTCAAGCGTTTGGGTATTGAGTTGATGTAGGTTTATTAGGATAACGCTTCACCAATATCCGATCTTGCAATGCATCCATCTGCATTTCAGGAATAAGCTGAGTCAGCAGGCTGCTCTCGGCTAAAGGCGATCCTTCCGGTCCAGTGTGGCGCGCGAAGAAAACAAGCGTGATGTGTTTACATTGAAAAACAAAAGGGCGAACGCGGATCAATCAGCATTCGCCCAACGTTTAGTGCTTGGTTCCATTACCTGAACCGTCACGATTGCGGAAAATATGCGTCACGTTATCGGTGTTTTTGATCGCTATTCCGCTCTGCTGCGGAGTTTCGATATGATTCATCACTTCCGACATCGCACGGCTCAGCGCTTGCTGGCGCGGCGGATCGCGTTCAATCGAAGCCATCACGCGCAATTTATCAAGCAGCGCGCGAGTAGAAACCGGGCCGGATTTTTTCAGCAACTGTAAAATCGCATCGCCCATGATGATGTCGGTGAGCCGTTCTTCATCACTTCTGTACATATATTCTCTCTGATTACCGCGGCAGACCTGCGGCAAATAACGAAGTGGATTCAGTCTAACCAGTAGCTGAATGAGGCGGAAACCACTTGGTTAATTCTCAGGCCAGCGGCGCCTGATTTAGGCTTCTCGTTCTACGGAAAACATCAGGCCGATTAATTGCTGATAGTGAATTTCCGCTTCAGTACCGCGTGCTTGCTCCATACGGCACAGCAGCTTGGTGCACAACGTTTTACGACTTAACGTTCGGCCTGAACGCAAGATCTCGACCACAATCTGCCCCAGCGTTTCCTGCTGCGAAGGCAAAGAGGCTTCTTTGAAGTAGCGTGCAATAGCTTCCGACGCTGTGGAAAAGTTACGATCCTGACGCATGGTTCCATCCTCAAGGTTGACGTATAACTTTAGCCATCAAACTTATACAAGTTTAATTAATATGTACAGGAATATGGCGAATCAGTTGCCTAGTCATTTGGCCAGAAGTGCTAATTTATTGTTAACAATCACTTAATGAACAGGTCAGGGAGGTTGAGTGTATTTCATACAATGCTCAGTGATGAAGACTGTGCTTGAGTATATGTATTGCACTTAGTACAATAGGTTTTCATGCCAGGACAAGGAGAGTCCTCATTAAGAACGGAGGGAACACATGGCAATTTATGTCTTAAAGCCATTCGATAGAAACACTAAAGGTGACGCTATCGATAGTGCAAAATTATGCAAAGCGGCGCTGGAAGTCATGGCAGGGATTTATGAAGCCAGTTTCGGCGGGGGAGTTTACAAGAAGCGCATTCCTTTAGTTGCTGGAAAAAGTGGCGGGGCCCGGGCGGTTGTAGCCTTTAAAACTGAAAAACATCTTTTTTTCGTCAACGGCTATGCTAAATCCGCATTCAAAAGTAGTGGTCGAGAGATATCTGAATCTGATCTCGCTCTCTACAAGGAAGTGGCCAAACAACTGTTTGAAATGACATCAGAACAAGCAAAAGTAGCCATCAAGACTGGCAAGATGCGTGAGGTAAAATGTGATGGTTAATCATCTGAAAGATTTACAAGAGATCGCCAAGGATTTTAATGAAATTGGCGTGGTCACCGATGAGCTTAAAGAAAAAATTGATTCTCGTGTGAGATTGCGTGAATTGCGCGCTTCGCTACCGGTCCTGCACATGATGTCGGGAGATGAAATAAATAAGTTACGTCAACGTTATAATCTGAGCCAGGCGATGCTGGCCGCCTACGTCGGCATGTCAGTGGGGACGGTAGTGAAGTGGGAACGAGAAGAGAAAAAACCTAACGGAGCAGCACTGCGATTGCTCAATCTTATCGAGCGAAAGGGGTTGGAAGTGCTGCAATAATGCCTGTCAGTTGAGGGTAAATCGGTCGCCATGAATGTCAGCGTGGCGAGATTTTATAGGGTGCGCATTCATGCGCACCTGAATATCACCGCAATTATTCCATCAGCCATCCGTCGATCGCGTCAGTGCTTCCCAACGATCAATCTCCGCGCTAAATGATTCCATCTTCTGCCGCACCAATGCCAAAGCATCGCTGCCCAGCAACAGATGCGCCGGTGGATTGCTGCTTTCGATCACATCGAGCATCGCGCTGGCGGCTTTAAACGGATCGCCCAACTGTTTGCCATTCTTCTCTTCACGCGCCTGCCGAATCGGATCGAACAGCGCATCATAATCGGCGATGCTGCGTGCGCTGCGCACCATCGAACGCCCGGCCCAATCGGTGCGAAACGATCCGGGTGCGACGGCGGTCACATGAATATTGAACGGCGCCAGCTCTTTGCTCAGGGTTTCCGAAATCCCTTCCAGCGCAAACTTGCTGCCGCAGTAATAGCTGATGCCAGGCAGGGTGATAAAACCGCCCATCGAGGTGATGTTGAGAATGTGGCCCTGACGGCGCTGGCGCATAAAGGGCAGCAGCGCTTTAATCATCGCCACCGCGCCAAACACGTTGACGTCAAACTGACGGCGCATCTCGTGCAGCGGTGATTCCTCCATCACGCCTTCGTGACCGTAACCGGCGTTGTTCACCAACACATCAATTGGGCCAACGTGGGTTTCAACATCGGCAATTACCGCCTCAATGGCGGCGAAATGGGTGACATCCAATTCATAGACGAAGGCATTTTCCGCATGCAAATTTTCAAACTCGGCTTTTGCCGCAGCATTGCGCACCGTACCGACTACGCGATAGCCACGATTTAACGCAACCTGTGCCAGCGCGCGGCCAAATCCGCTGCTGACGCCAGTGATGAATAATGTTTTAACGTTGGACATTTGCGGTTTCTCCTCAAAAAAGTAGAGGATGCATAATATTCTGGCGCTGAAACAGCTATAAGGCCTTATCTTGTTTAATTCTTGCCTAATATTATGAAGGTGATGTTATTCGATGAAAGAAACGCTCCAGCAGCAAACCGTAAAACTGCTTAAAACGTTAGCGCCGCAGGAAGGTTACAACCTCACCGCGCTGCCGGACGTACGCATCCTGCGTTCCGATCGGCCGCTGGCGCGTACGCCGGTGCTGTACGACCCGGGCATCGTGATTGTTTGTCAGGGATCGAAACGCGGCTTCTTTGGCGATCAGGTTTATCTCTACGATGAGCAGCACTATCTGGCGGTTGCGGTGCCGGTACCTTTTACCATGGAAACCGCGGCATCGGCGGAACATCCGCTGCTGGCGATTTACCTGCATCTCGATTTCAGCGTGGCGACGGAATTGCTGTTGGTGCTGGAGCAGCAAGATGTGGCCCTTGAGAGCCAGGCGGCGCAAAGCATGATGTCGAGCCCAATGGATCAGACGTTGCGCGAGACGGTGTTGCGTTTTCTCACAACGCTAAATCATCCGCTGGATGCGAGGATGCTCGGCCCAGCGCTGGTGCGTGAACTCTATTACCGCGTGCTGACCGGTGCGCAGGGCAGCGCGCTGCGAGCGGCGTTAACCTTGCAAGGCCAATTTGGCAAAGTGGGTAAAGCGCTGAGCCACATTCACGCGCACTATGCGCAGCCGCTAACGCTGGGACAACTCGCGTCGCTGGCGGGCATGAGCGTGCCCACTTTTCACACCCATTTTAAAAGCATCACCAATCAGCCGCCGATGCAGTATGTGAAGTCGGTACGATTGCATCAGGCGCGCATGTTGATGGTACGTCAGGAAATGACCGCGGCGGCGGCCAGCCACGCGGTGGGCTATGAAAGCGCCTCGCAGTTTAATCGTGAGTTCAAACGCCTGTTCGGTTTACCGCCGGCCGAAGAGATCAAACGCATGCAGCGCAACTTTGCCGTGCCGCCGGCGCATCAGGCATCGACGTTCGTTTCATCACATTAGCGCCAGGTTATGCTATAAATGATAACGATTATCATTTTTGGCGTGAGGCAGAGGATGCAGGTAGCACAGGAAAACGCGATAAGCGCGGATTGTTGTATCGTTGGCGGCGGCCCGGCGGGATTAATGCTGGGCTATTTACTGGCGCGCGCGGGCTTACGCGCCGTGGTTATTGAAAAACACCCCGACTTCCTGCGCGATTTTCGTGGCGACACCATTCACCCCTCAACGCTGGAGATCATGCGCCAGCTGGGATTGCTCGATGAGCTGCTCACCTTGCCGCACCAGCGCGCGGAGAAGCTGCAGGCGGAAGTGGCGGGTGAAGAGATCACTATGGCGGATTTCTCACGTCTACCGGTTGAGTGCCGCTTTATCGCCTTTATGCCGCAGTGGGATTTCCTCAATTTTCTCGCTAAAAAAGCCGCCGAATTTCCAGGTTTTACCCTGCTGCAATCCACCGCATTTGATGACTTTATTTATGAAAATGGCGTAATCAGTGGCGTAAAAACGTTACAGGGTAACGAGCCTCACATCATTCGCACCGCTTTAGTGATAGGTGCGGATGGCCGCAATTCGCAGGTCAAAGCCAAAGCCGGATTAACCGGAAAAAGCTTTGGTGCGCCACGCGATGTATTGTGGTTTCGGCTGGAGAAACATCCCGACGATCCGCAACTCGGCATGGGTCATAAAGGACCGAAGCAAAACTTTATCGTTATCGATCGCGGCGATTACTGGCAGTGCGGCTACACCATCCAGAAAAACCAATTCGACGAGTTAAAACTGGCGGGATTGGATGCGCTGAAAAGCGCCATGGCGCAGGTGGCTCCGTTCAGTGCAGAGCGCATGGCGGAGGTCGATGGTTGGGACAAACTGAAGCTGTTGTCGATTCGCATTGACCGACTCGATCGCTGGATGAAACCTGGCGTGCTCTGTATCGGTGATGCTGCGCATGCCATGTCGCCGATTGGCGGCGTGGGGGTTAATCTGGCGATTCAGGATGCGGTGGCCGCAGCCAATATGCTGACCAAACCGCTGCAGCAGGGCAATGTAGCCTTGCACCATCTGCAAAAAGTGCAGCAGCGCCGCCAGTTCCCAACCGTCGCCACCCAATTCCTGCAAATCAAAATGAGCAGCAACAAGCGCAAACGCAGCACACCAAGTAAAGTGCCGCAGATCATCAGCCGCTTTCCGTTCCTGCGCCATCTGTTTGGCCGCTTGATTGGCCTCGGCTTCCGCACCGAAAAGCCGCGTTATTTATAACCGGCAAAAAAAAGCCCGCTAAGCGCGGGCCAGGTAAAGGTTACCAATCTGAAATTCTCGTAGCAACGCATTGCTGTGTGTTGCGTCGCTATAATAGCAACAGATCGCCATTTGTGCAGGAAAGGATCAACGAGTTAATTTTGTTCTAAGGATAAGCATTATGCTTGCTGCACCCGCGTTGACCACCAGCACATAAGCGATCCCAGGCTGACCATCGCGGTACCTTGCCAGAAGGCGACGGTCAAATGCGAGCGCAGAATAAAGGCGGCGAGAATCGAAGAGATGATCGGAATGAAGTAGGACGCAGCGGCCAAAAGGGTCACGTTGCCATGCAGTATGCCGACATTCCATGCGGCATAGCCAAAGCCCATCGCCATCGCAGCAAGCGCCAGACTGATGCAAACCTCAGCGGATAGCACAAACGGCGGCTGCGGCGAGAGCAAAAACTTCAGCCACAGCGTCAGCGCAGTCAGGATAAAGAACAGCGTTATCCCATTGTTGCCGTTGGCAATTTTTTTGGTTACCACACAGTACACCGCCCAGATAATCGCGCCGCTCAACGCCAGGCCGTAACTCAACGGATTAGCCATCACGTTATGGGTGATTTCGCTGAATGAAAAACCTTGGTCGCCGCCCAACACGCGACAAATGCCGGCAACCGCCAGCAACAAACCCGGAATAATCAGCGGATGGGTTTTTTGTCGATTGACTATCACCGCGAAAACAATGGTTAAACTTGGCCACAGATAATTGACCATGCCAACTTCAATCGCCTGGCGACCGCTGTGGGTAAAGCCTAATGAGAGTGACAGGCAGAGTTCATAACAGACGAACAGCACGCTGCCGATAATTAAATAGCTGCGCGGAAAAGTGCGCAACTTTGGCAAGCCTACGGTGAAAATCAGCAAAATAGCGCTGGCGCTGTAGATAAGCGCCGCGCCGCCCACCGGGCCGAATCCTTCGCTGACATTTTTAATCAGTCCTACAATCGCGCTCCACAGCAGAATGGCCAGCAAGCCAATCAGCGTCGCCTTCTTTTGAGGCATGACCCGCCACCTTATTTCGCAAATTCGGGCCAAAATCCTATCAAATCAAACGCGCTTTGTATTTGCTCGATTTACTGCTGCGATGCTGGTCGCCATTAATGGCGACTACACTCACTGAAACATTAATTACCACTTCATCTCGCCGGTATTCACTTTGGCGCTCAAATCCAATGAACTCTCCTCCGGCAGATGCGGATAAGCGGCTTTCATGGTCTCGATCACCTGCGCCGAACCTTTGTGCTGCTGCAGCGCTTTCTCAAAGGATTGCAGATAGTTAAGGGTAAAGGTGACAGCCGCATCACCCGCCGGGCGCTCGCCGAGATAATGGCCCGGAATCACCTGCTTAGGTTGCAGCTTTTGCATCTCGCTCAGCACATTGCGCCACTGCTGACGAATAGCAGGCGTTTGCGTATCGGCGGTCCAGACGTGAATGCCGGAAGCCACGCCGGTTCCCCCAAGAATCGCTTTGTTCGCCGGGATCCACACGTAAGCCGCGTAATCATTGGCGTGACGCAGTTCCAGCGTTTCACCATCAATTTTAAACGTCGTGGCATGCGTAATCTGCGGAACATATAGCTGCTTTGGCGCGCCGTCCTTCATCTGCGGCCCCCAATATGCCAGCTTGGCGGCTTTACTGGCTTCTATGTGTTTTACCACCTCCGGCGTTGCCACGATTTCTACCTGCGGGAACGCTTTTACAATCGGTTCCAGACCAAAATAGAAATCAGGATCGCCGGAGGTAATAACAATCTGCGTCAGCTTCTTGCCGCTGGCTTTGATCATCTGCACCAGCTTCTCGCCGTCTTTGGTGCTGAACTGTGCATCAAACAGTATCGCTTCGTGCGGACCAGAAACCAGCGTCGAAGAGACCGGGAAAATGCCGTTCTTCTGCGGGTTATACACGTCTAAATTGAGCGGCGCAGCGAAGGCCGGCAGGGCGGCAAAGGCCAATGCCAGCGTCAACGTTTTCATTTTCATCGAATTTTCCTTTATCCGGCACCTCGCCGTCTTTGAGGGCTTTATTGTAGAGAAATTGCTGGCTGGTAGAATTCCCGAAACTGGATATGATCAGTTTCATAAAACGATCAGATGGAGCCAACATGGACAGAGTCACGGCGGCAACGGTATTTAACCGTATTTGCGAGCTGGGCAGCTTAAGTGCCGCAGCGCGTGCGCTGGATATTTCGCGGCCGATGGTCAGCCGCTATCTGGATGAAATGGAGAAGTGGGCTGGTGCACGTTTGCTGCACCGCTCATCGCGCAAACTGACCATTACGCCCGCTGGCGAGAAGATCCTCGAAAAATCGCGCGCGCTGGTGAGATTGGCTGAAGAGATTGCCGAGCAGGGCGCGGATAGCGAACCGCACGGCACCTTGCGCGTCGCCTGCGCGCACTCCACCGCCACGCATATTCTGGGCCCGATAATTCCGGCATTTCTCGCGCGTTTTCCGGCGGTGCGTATCGAACTGGAGATCAACAATCAACTGGTGAGTTTAATCGGCGAACGCATTGATGTGGCGGTGCGGATTACCGACGATCCCGAACCTGGCGCCATTGCCCGACGTTTAGGCGAATGTGTTTCGGTGGTGTGCGCCTCGCCTGGCTATCTGCAGGCGCGTGGTGCGCCGCAAACGCCTGCCGATCTCGCACAGCATAATTGCCTGCATTACAGCCGTTTCGCCGGGCAGAGCTGGCAGTTTTCCGATGCGCAGGGCGAAATCCTTTCAGCGGCAGTGCACGGGAATTTCAGCGCCGGTATCTCGTCGGTGTTGTGTGATGCGGCGATTGCCGGTTGCGGTTTAGCGATGGTGCCGGAAATGGAGGCGCGTCACGCCCTCGACAATGGACAGCTACAAACCGTGCTGCCGGCTTATCAGCCAAAAACGCTGGCGATCTATGGCCTCTACATGTCACGCGAACGGCAACCGGCGGCGCTGCGGGCGTTTTTAGATGCGGTGCAGCAGCAGTTAACCGACTGAATTTCGACACGTATCTGTTTCAAAAGGAATAAGATTATTTTCAGTGTGTTATGCATGAGATCGTAGCCTCTAAAAGCCGAGTTTCAGCCTGAAATCGCCAAATGAGTGGTGAAACTTTGCTCAGTCATGGTCGATGTAAAATGATGGCGCCTGACCGGTGACGCGACGGAACATGGTGGAGAAAGCGGAGCTGCTGTCATAGCCGAGCGAGAGCGCCACGTCGTTAACGGATTTGCCCGCCACCAGCCACGCCAGCGCCGTCACCACGCAGGCGCGCTGTCGCCAGGCGGAAAAAGACAAACCGGTCTGCTGCAGGAAATGGCGGCGGAAGGTGCTGGGACTCATAAACAGTGTGTTGGCCCAACGATCGGCCGGGTCGTGAATGGTTGGTGCTTGTAAGAAGTTCTGGCATTGCGCCAACAGCGCCGGATGTGGCGGCAGTGGAATATCGAATTCCTGTGCAGGCATCGCCGCAAGCTCCAGCAGCAGCAACTGCATCAGAGATTGATCGCGATCGGATGCGTATAACAGCGGTAAATCAACGGCTTCAATCAATAGCTGTCGTAGCAGCGGCGAGACGCTGATGACGCGACAGCGATCGCTTTCACGCAGAGCTGCCGCACAAACCGGCTCGATATACAGACTGCGCGTAGAAACACCCACAAACTTAACGCTGTGCGCGGTGTCAGGCGGAATCCACACCGCATGCTGCGGCGGAACCACCCATTCGCCCGCCTGCGTTGCGACGTGCATCAAGCCCATAGCGCCATAAAGCAGCTGCGCGCGGCGATGGCGATGCTCTGGCAGCACAAATCTCTGCGCGTAGTCATTGCCCAGCGCCACCACGTCACGATCAATATGGTCGTATTCATCAATGTGGCTATTTCGCATCCCCGACATCCACCGCAATTTGACTGATTTGCAAGGGTAAATGAGCGCTGCGCAAATGGGAAGTGGTCAGCTTGCTGCGTAAGCTGCATCACTCTTTTCATGATGCAGAGAAAAGCGATGAACGAGCTGTTAATTATTGGGCTGGCGGGTTTTGCCACTGGAATTACCACGATGCTATTTGGCTTTGGCGGCGGTTTTGTCGTGGTGCCGTTTGTCTATCAATTGTCGTTGCAGCAGCCGTTACTGGCGGCGCAGGCGATGCATATCGCGGTGGCGACCTCGACCGCCGTGATGATTTTCAACGCCGGCTGGGCCAGTTATCAAAACTGGCGGGCGGGCAAATTGCATGATGTTCCTTTGTTGCCGCTAATTTGGTTTATCGCGCTCGGAGCGGTGATGGGATCGTGGCTGGCGGGCGTGATGAGCGACATTTGGGTGCGCAGGCTGTTTATGGTTTACATGGTGGTGACTATCGCTGATTGCCTGCTGCGGAGAGGCTTCTTTAGCCGCACTGCACTGCGAAGGTTGTCGCGGTTGACCGTCAGCGCGGGCGGCACAATGATTGGTGTGATCGCCGCCATGCTCGGCGTTGGCGGCAGCGTAATGACCGTGCCGCTGCTGCGGCGTCATGGTTATGCCATGCGCGACTGCGTCAGCGCGGCCAATCCGCTGTCGCTGCCGGTCGCCGTTTTTGGCGCGATAACTTACGCCATCAGCGGCTGGCAGCAGATTCCCGTCAGCGGTTATCTCGGCTTTATCAGCCTGAAGATATTGTTGCTGCTGGTGGTCGCCGGATTTTTAGGAATTCTTTTTGCCCGTCGCTGTATTCCGGCGGTGCCAGATGTCTGGCATGCGCGTATCTATGTGCTGCTGTTGTGCATGGTATTGTTGGCCATCGCTGTGTAAACCGGTTAATCGTTAAGCCAATTCTAAGCTTCGCCACGTACAGTGCCCTCATTGTTACAACCATCAGTAAACGAAGTCAGAATGAGAGGGCGATCGCCGAACTCCTGCAGGTTGCCCGCGTCTACAGAGCTTACTGAGCTTTGAGTTAAGCGCTGGAGTGTTCATTTGTTGCGATTACTGTTTCTGCTAATGGGTGGGCCGGCACTCAGATCCGGCTGGCCTTATCTCGCCGCGTTAGGTGTGATTTGTCTGGGGGCCAGTGCCGGGATCGTGATGGATCTGCTGCAACAAGGAACGGTCTCCTTTCCCTTGCAGCTTTTAGGCATGTTTTTGGCATTAGAGGGCGGAGCGGAAGCGTTAAATGCATTTTACGCACCTGCCGGTATCGCCTGGCCGTCACTGCTGAAATCAACGGTATTGCTGATCTTTGGCGCGCTGGTGTTTCTCGCTCCTCACGACAGCGGCGTTTGCCTTTCACTGGCATTCGCCACGGTGTTTTTACTCGATGGCGGTTTCCGCGTCATCTCATGTTGCCTGATGCGCTGTCGGCGCTGGACGCGCAAATTAACGCTCGGCTGTAGCGAGTTGGTGTTCAGCGTGCTGATTGCCACCAACTGGCCGCTATCACCGCATATGATTGTGCCGCTGTGTTTTGCGTTGTTGCTGTTGGGTTGGGGCATCAATCTGTTGGTGATGACGGCACAAATCCACGCCTTGCCCGCTAACACCAGCGTCACCGCATTGCCAATATTTACGCGTGCCGGTCTGCGTGCGCCGCACGGATTAGGCTATGTGCATCCGCCGATGAGTCAGCATGCGGTGAGCACGCCACTTAACGTCTACATCTGGACGCCGGTGGGTTCCGGCGATGTGGTGGGGCGTCGTCCGTGGTTTGATCGCTGGGTGGCAGCGATTGACCATCGCGGCGAAGTCTCTACCGGCCATACTTCGCTGGAGATGGGCGAAGAGATTTACATCAGCCTCTATCCTGCGGATGACGTTTCTCGCGATTTTCGTGGCTTCCTGAAAACGTTGCGGGCGAAAGAGGAGTTTGATGTAGAAGGTTGTTTCCTGCCTTCACTGGAGAAAGAGATCAAAGCGTGGTGTCGGCCCGACAAACGCCTGACGCTGCCTCACTACAATCAGCAGGCGCTGCGTAATTTCTGGCTCAGCAACGCCAGTGACACGCGCTATAACCTGACCTCACGTAACTGTTCCACCAGCGTGATTCAGGCGCTGGATGTCGCCACCGAAGGTCTATTGGGCGAGCGCGGTTTGCAGGGTTTATGGGTGCTGTTCAATCCTGACTTCTGGCTGTTGAGCCTGGTGCGCAGTCGCGCGGAAGGCATGACCTGGACGCCGGGATTGGTGATGGATTATTGCCTGCTGCTGCGCCAGGTTTTGGCACCGGCAGAGCGCTTGAGTCGCTATAAAAGGGCGGCGAGTTGGCTGCAGCAGCAACTTGGTAATAAGCGTTCGGCTACCGATCCGTAAACGGCATAAAACCGTGCTGCTGCAGAATCGTTTGCGCTGCTGCGGATGAGAGAAAAGTTGCAAAAGGCTGCGCGGCAGCTGAGCAGCACGCCCAGCCGTATTCGGCATGAATGTTGAAGGGCACGGGGATGTTTATCACCTGTAGCTGCGGGTAGCGCCGCAAACGCGGCGCATAGCTGGCGTAACCAATAAACATGTCAGCATGTTGCTGCTCAATTAACCATTGTGCCGCCAGCTTACCAGTAGGCATCACCAAACTATCTGTACCGCCGACCAAAGTACGCGCTTTGGCTTTCAGCATCATCCCTAATCCGGGATGGCGTTGCTCAATGTTATCAAACAGTTGCCAGGTGTAATCGCCCGAAGGATCGCAGAGCGGCGTTGAGGTCGCTAAGCGCAAATCATCCCGGCATAGCAACGATAACCAATCATCCGCTTGCGTGACATTGTCACGCTTCACTGTCAGGCACAGCATATTAGCGGCAAACAATCCTACTTCTGCTGCGCGTCCCGACAGCAACAGCGCTTTAGGATGCCGTCGATTGGCGGAAGCAAAAAAGTCGCAGGGTTCACCTGCTTCGATGCGCTGGCGCAGCAGGCCCGCCGGTCCGAAATCGGTGGTGACTTTGAGGCCGGAAAGCGCGCTAAATGCCACCACTAAATCCGGCCATACGCCGCGCAAACTACCGGCCGCCAGAATCTTCAGCGTGGTCATGATAGTGCGTCCGGTAGAAGCGCTGATACCAGCGATCGGCTTGTTGTTGCATATTGATGTCGCGGAATTTTTCCGGGTAGAGCTTTTTCGCCATCCACAGCTCTCCGAGGCCAATCGCTTCTGGCATTGGATAGCCCCACGCTTTGGCGTATTCCGGCATTAGCCATACCCGATGATTTTTCACAGCGTCAATGGTTTGCCAGCGCGCATCCTGCTGGATCTCCTGCACCACGTTGGGATAGCGATCCTGCACGAAAATCACTTGCGGATTCCACGCCACTACCTGTTCCATGCTGACCTGTTTGAAACCCTGCACGGTCGCGGCCGCGACATTGAATGCGCCCGCATGCGCCATCATCAAGCCAGTATATTTGCCCGAGCCGTAAGTGGTGAGGTCGGGATTCGCCATATAGGCACGCACGCGCTGCTGTTCAGACATATTTTTTAATCGATCGCTGATAATTTTGCGTCCGGCAAAGGCGGCATCAATCAGTTCCTGCGCCTGTTTTGGCTTGTTGACCACATTGCCAATCAGCGTGATGCCTTCCTTAATGCCGAGATCGTAAGCCTGATCTTCATTCTGCATGCTGGGATTGATTTTGCCTTGCTGACCGGCGTTATCGTGACGCAGTGAAATCGCCAGTACCGGAATGCCCAGGGCAGAAATCTGGTCGATCATCTCTTTCGGCGCATAGTTGGTGACAAACACCACCTGCGGATGCAGCGCCACCAGCTTTTCGAGATCGACATGCGTCAAATCACCGAGCATCGCTTTGTGCGTCAGTTCCGGCACCAGCTGCGCGTACCCTTCGCCCAGCTGCTGTTGCCAGTTCGCCAGGATACCGACAATTTTATCGGTAGCGTTGAGTTGTACCAGCAAGTTTAGGGTTTGATGTTGCAGCACTACCACGCGATCAATCCTGTCCGGAATTTCCACCTGACGGCCAATTTGATCGGTGACGATGCGGCTGGCATAGCTATGAAACGAGGTGAAAGTGAGTAATCCCGCCAGAATAATCCGCTTAAAAGAGGTATGCATAAAAGCTCCTGAATTCGATATGCACCGGAGTATATAGCGATTAAGTAAGCGGAGATATGGCTGTTTTTAACATCACAATACATGGCCTCATGTTTGCCAGTTAAGCCAGCGACGAGTGCGCAGGCCGAAGTCACTTTTGGTCCGGCGGTCCTCGCGCCGCTTGCGCGGTACCTTCACTTCGCTCGTCTGCCTGACGGACCGGCGGCGCGAGGACGGCCCGGGACGCAGCAGATGTGTCAGCGCCCGCTACCTATTACGACAGCGTTGAGATGTAATCGAGATCATGAACCATGACTTTATGCCAGCTCATTTCTTATTGAGCTGGCTGCATAAATCACTGAAGAGTTTATTTTGACAACAGCTAATCAAGTCTGAATTTCACGAGTGGTCTATTTCCACGCGAGCAAAGAACTGATGGTATTGCGATTATCGGTGATTATTATTTCCTGGTTTTGGTATGGCGAAGTGGTTTGAATTCGAAGTTCAGGCTCTGGAACCCATATTTACCAAAACATGGCTGAGTATTTTTCCCTACTTCCCTGGCCTGCATGGCAGCAGCTATTTTCTTGGTCTGGTTGAACTCATCACGGTTATTCTGCTTATTGCGGGTTTCAAACGTCCGGATTTAGGCATGATAGGCGCTGGATTGTTGATTCTCACCGGGTTAGTCGCGCTGAGCCTGTTACCGCAGTTAGGCGGACTCGATTCGTTTATTTTTAAAGATATTATGGTGGTGGCGATTGGTCTGACATTACTGAAGCGCGATTTAATCCGTTGGAAAAACAACCTCTAACAGCTACTCTATAACGCGTGTTTACTCTCGGGCATTTAAGAGGACTTTATGAATAATGTTTACGTGATACTGGCGATATCCATCGTCGCTGAGACGATTGCCACAACCATGATGAAGGCCTCGCAAGGATTCTCACGCCTTATTCCCAGCGTGGTTGTGGTAATAGGTTATGCCATTTCATTTTATGGATTATCTCAAGTGGTTAAACAGATGAATGTCGGCATTGCTTATTCTATCTGGGCCGGAATGGGTATATTTTTGGTGTCGGTCATGTCTTATTTTTTCTACAACCAGAAACTAGATTTCGCTGCAATGGCGGGCTTGATGTTAATCGGGTTAGGCATTGTGGTGATTCAGGTTTTCTCCAAAACCATTCTGCATTAATGAAGTAATAACAGGGAAGCACAGGCTTCCCTGTTAGCGTTAAGGAATAATGCGTGCTGCGCGTAACTGCGCAAACAGAGCAAAGAACATCTCATCCGTTGCCTGATAGCCGTTAAAACCCGCGCGCCGTATTTTACTGCCGTCACCAAACATGTCGTAATTCCAGCCAAAGACAAAATCGGCAAACTGCCCATCATTCAGCTGCAAGATATCTGACTCTATCAGCTGATGTTCTATAGCGATGGTTTGCCATAGCGCGCGGTAATCCTGAAACAGCTGAGAAAACGACAGATTCACCGCCGGCGCGCTTTCCAGTTCAAACCACCGGGCAATCGCAGGCCACAGCTCACTCCAGCGCCATAAATCGCCGTTGTTAACGTTGAAAGCTTGATTGCGCGCGCCAGGCGCATTGGCCGCCCACAGCGTGGCCTGCGCGAGTAATCCCGCATCGGTATGATCGACCATGCTGTGCCAGGCGTGCGATGAACCGGGAAAACGTAGCGGTAAGCCCTGAGATTTACACAGCGATGCGTAGAGCGCGATGCTCAGCGCCAGGTTCATGGCATTACCGGGTACCGCGCTGCCGATCACACCGGGACGCAAGGCGTGCCAGTGCCAGCTTTTACCGCGCTGAAAGTCACTTAGCCAACGCAGCTGTTGCGCATTGAATTCGGCTCCCGCGACGCCGGGATCACTTTCGCGCGCGGGCGTTTTGAACGGTCCCAGATGCGCGCCATAAACTTTGTATCCCTGCATCAAACTGACACTGCGCAACTGCGCGCTTTTATCGATGTTAACCACCAGATTGCGCAGCATCGTCACGTTGGGTTCGACCATTTCACGCCAGTTGGCAGCATTCAGCCAGGCGCTGTAGAAAATATGTGTGACCTGATTGAGCGGGGCCAGCGCCTGTGCACTGTGCTGCGCATCCAGCAGATCGACATGGATGAAAGGGATATTCTGCGTTGAGATTGCAGGCTGGCGCGTCAGGCCGATCACCTGCCAATCCTGCTGACGCAGCGTTTTTACCAACTCACTGCCGACAATGCCGGTTGCGCCCGCGACCAGCGCGACGTGATGTGTTTGCGACATGATGATTCTCCTGTGAACAAGACAGGCACAGTGTTATCTATTATTTTTATTGCTGATATCCCACTATCCAGATGCCACTTATCAGAAAAATCATTAAATGAATAATAAACTCAATGCCATCAATACCTTCATTCGCGCGGCGGAAGCCGGATCGTTTTCGGCAGCAGCGCGCCTGAGCGGGATGAAGCAATCCGCCGTGAGCCAGCAAATCGCGGCGCTGGAGGAGGAACTCGGCATCGTGTTGTTGCACCGCACCACGCGCGCGATGAAATTGACCGAGCAGGGCAAGCGATACTTACAGCAGATGCAGCCGCTGCTGGCCGCGATGCAGGACGTTGAAAGCCAGTTGCGCCCGGCGCAGCAAGCGCTGCAAGGCAGCGTGCATATCCAATTACCCAGCGGATTAGGCCAGCGCTTGCTGCCGCCTTTGCTGGCGCTGCAACGCGCGAACCCAGAACTGCATCTGACCATCGCGCTCGACGATCGCGTGGCCGAACTGGTGAGTGAAGGCGTGGATATCGCGTTGCGCCTGAGTGAAATGCCGCCGGAGATGTTTCCGGCGAGATTACTGGCGCGTATTGAAACGCCGCTGTTTGCTGCGCCTGAGCGGGTACGCGCAACACCGATTACCTCGCTGGCAGAGCTGGCCGCGCATCCGCAGGTTCGCTTTAGCGGTATCGACAAACAGGCACCGCTGCGCCTGATATCCAACCAGGAAACCGTAGCGCTAACCGTGAATACCGTGTTTCGCGCCAACAGCAGCGAAGGATTGCTGCAGGCGCTGCAGGCGGACATCGGCGTCGGCGGCATGCAGTTACCGCTGGTGCAGGAGGCATTAAAATCAGGTTCGCTGGTACGTATCTTGCCCCAATACCGTCTGCCAGACCGTTTTCTCTACGCGGTATTCCCCGATGCGCGCTTTATCCCGCGGCGCGTCAAACGTGTGGTGGAAGTGATCGAACAGGTTGTGGATGCGTTAATTCCTGCGGCTGATTAAGACGCTCTCCATTGTGGCGCATGGCTGCGCCATTTTCGTGCTTCCTATCGCAACCGCTGCATTGTAAAGAAACATAAGTATTCGATCTTGTATCCAAGAGCGTATCCCATCTGGCCTGGCCGCTAGCGCCCTCGTTTATGGAATTTTCTGGCACGCAAACTGCAACGTTTCCGATAAGTGATAAATCGGGAGTATTCGCATGTTTGATGCACTGTTGGATGAAGATGCCACTACGCTGGCGGCGTTAATCCGCGGCGGAGACGTTTCGGCGCAGGAAGTGACGCAAGCCGCCATCAATCGCATGGAGCAGCGCGAGCCGCAGATTCAGGCGTTTTGTACCGCTACGCCAAAGCTGGCGCTGCAACAGGCGGCCGCTGTTGATGCAAAACGCGCGCGCGGCGAAACGCTGGGGGCGCTGGCGGGCGTTCCGCTGGCGGTGAAAGACCTGATTTGTACCGCAGGCGTGAAAACCACTTCTGGATCGCATGCCTACGCTGATTTTGTCCCGGAAGAAGATGACATCACCGTTGAGCGCCTGCTGGCGGCCGATGCGGTGCTGCTGGGGAAAACCACCGCACCGGAGTTTGGCTATAGCGGCGTTGGGCACAATCCACTGTTTCCATCACCGCGTAATCCGTGGGATCTCTCTAAAACGCCGGGCGGATCGAGCGCCGGTTCCGGTGCGGCATTGGCGGCGCGCTTGTGTCCGATTGCGCTGGGCAGCGATGGCGGCGGTTCGGTAAGAATCCCCGCCGCGCACTGCGGCGTGTTTGGCCTGAAAGCGTCGATGGGGCGCGTACCCTTATGGCCGGGCTGTCGCGACGAGCGTTATCCCGGCGTTTCCAGCTGGGAGTCGCTGGAGCATATCGGCCCGATGACGCGTTCGGTGCGCGATAGCGCGCTGATGATGTCGGTGATGGCGGGGCCAGATATGCGCGATCGCCATTCGATTCCCTGCAACGATGTGGATTGGCTGGGCTCGCTGGATAAGCCATTGAGCGGTCTGCGCATCGCTTTCAGCGCGGATTTCGGTTACATCGCCGTTAATCCCGAAGTGCGTGACATTGTCACGCAAGCCGCGCGTCGTTTTGCCCGAGAACTCGGCGCTGAACTGGATGAAGTTGATCCTGGCATCGCCGATGAAGGTGCCACCTTTGCCGCGCTGGTGGCCTTTGAGAGCGATCTCACCGGCATGCGCCACATGCAGACTGAACTCGGCTCACGTATGTCACCGCATCTCAGCGCCATACTGCAACGCGACTGGCGCGCTGAAACTTTTACCGACGCCAATACCACACGCAAAAAGCTGTGTAATCAGATGTGGCGCTTTATGCAGCATTACGATCTGCTGCTGTCGCCGACGCTGGCGGTACCGCCGTTTCCGCTCAATATGCAGGGACCCGAGATCATCGATGGCCGCATGGTGCGCAGCGATCACTGGCTCTCATTCTGCTTCCCGTTCAATTTCACCGGCCAACCGGCGGCGTCTGTTCCTGCGGGCTTTACCGCCAGCGGATTGCCGATTGGCATGCAAATCGTGGGTCGTCATCTGGACGATGGCCTGGTGCTGGCGGCGAGTGCCGCGTTCGAGCGCATACAACCCTGGAATCACATCACACCTGTTTCAATCGGAGTTGCCCATGACTAACAAAAATTCACCGGCTTTAGAGCAGGAGTTCGAGCATGAACCGGTTCCGCTCAGCCATCGCCACTCGACGGGTTCGGTATCGGCGGTGTGGTTTGGTTTCCCGATGATCCTCACTAATGCGCTATTTGGCGGCATCATTACCTGGCATCTCGGCTTCTGGCCGGCGCTTATCGCCATTCTGCTGGGAAATCTGGTGCTGTTTGCCTATGTGGGTGCGCTGAGCTGGTTCGCCGGTAATACCGGCATGAATTTCGCGCTGCAGGCGAAACGCACCTTTGGCACCAAAGGCTACATTTTGGTTTCGGGCTTCCTTTCACCTGTGGTGATCGGCTGGTACGCCTTCCAGACCGGGTTAACCGGCACGGTGATTAATCAAACCTTTGGCTGGAATGCGCTGGCGGTGACGGCGTTTGCCATGGTGCTGTATACCGGCATCACCTTCCTCGGCGTGCGCGCATTGTCCGTGCTCGGCATGATCGCTGCGCCGCTGTTCGTGGTGTTGGGATTGGTGGCGCTGTGGCTGATCAGTAAGGATCACGATTTCAGCACCATCACGCAGTTTACCGGCAGCAGCAGCGCAGTGGGCGCGATGAGCATGGGCACCGCCGTCACCATGGTGGTGGCCGGTTTCGCCGATTCAGGCACCATGACGGCAGATTTCACCCGCTGGTCAAAAGACGGTAAATCGGCGGTGATTGCCGCGTTCTCAGCGTTCCCGGTGGCGAACGTTATCTCTTATCTGTTTGGCGTGGTGATTGTGGCGGTGGGCGCGGCGGTTGATCCGGCGAGTAACGGCGGCAACTTCCTGCCAATGCTAATGGGGCACGGCATGCTGCTGTCTGTGATTGCTTTCCTGTTTGTGTTTATCAATCTCGGTTCGGTGTGTACGCACTGCCTGTATAACGGCGCAGTCGGCTTTAGTCATCTGTTCAGCAGCAAAATGCGTCTGTGGACGGTGATCCTCGGCGTGATCGGCGGGGCGCTGGCGCTGGCTGGCGTGTGGTCCTATTTCCTCGAATGGCTGAGCTTGCTCGGCATCGTGGTGCCGCCGTTTGGCGCAGTGATGATTGTTGATTTGATCTTCATGGCCAAAATCAGCGAGCAGCGCCAATTGCGCCGTATGCGCGGCAGCGCCTTTGCCGCCTGGGCGATTGGTAGCTTGTGTGCGGTGATTGCGCATATCGCTTTCCCACAGTTCGGTGAAGCGGTGATTGGCCTGGTGACTGCTGCCGCCAGCTATACGCTGATTGTGAAACTAAAAGGTGAAAGCACAGTAACTGTGATGGAGGAAAAAAATGCCTGATTACGCCATTGATTCAACCCCTTACTCGTGGCCGTATGACGGTCGCTGCAGCCCGCAGGATACCGCATTGATCGTTATCGATATGCAAACCGATTTCTGCGGTAAGGGCGGTTACGTCGATAGCATGGGCTACGACATTGCCTTAACGCGCGCGCCTATCAAGCCGTTGCAGCAGGTGCTGGCAACGATGCGCGAGTTGGGCTTCCCGATCATCCATACGCGCGAGGGGCATCGGCCGGATTTAAGTGATCTGCCTGCGAATAAGCGTTGGCGATCCAGGCGCATGCAGGCGGAAATTGGCGCGCCGGGTCCGTGCGGGCGCATTTTGGTGCGCGGTGAACCGGGCTGGGAAATTATCCCGGAACTGGCGCCATTGCCGGGAGAAGTCATCATCGATAAACCGGGCAAAGGCTCGTTTTACGCTACCGATCTCGAACTGATTCTGCGCAGCCGCGGCATTCGCAATCTGATCATCAGCGGCATCACCACTGATGTCTGCGTCCACACCACGCTGCGCGAGGCTAACGATCGCGGTTTTGAGTGTTTGGTGTTGTCAGATTGCTGCGCGGCGACGGAGCTGAAACACCACGAAGCGGCGCTTAGCATGATCCATATGCAGGGCGGAATTTTTGGTGCCGTAGCCAGTTCGCAGACCTTGCTGGCGGGATTAATTAGCAAGCAAACGGTTGAGGTGGATTAGCTCCTTAACCACTTTTCGTAGTGCTCAGGCCACGCTATGGTCGGCGTGCCGGGCCTGCCCATACCAAATCCATGTCCGCCGCTGCTGTAGCGATGCATCTCAACCGGCACATGCTCACGCTTACAGGCGTCAGCCATAATCAGCGTGTTATGCGGATCGGAAATCGGATCGTCCTCTGCCTGCACCAGAAAGAAGGGCGGCGATTGCGGATTGACAAACTCCTGCACTGACCATGCGGCGTTTTCACTGGCGGGCGCGTGGTTACCAACCAGCATTTTGTGGGTTGAAGTGTGGGTGTAAGGCGCTTCCAGCGTGATGACGGGATAGATCAGCGCCGCGCGATCGGCCGTGGCGGGCAGGTTATCCAGGGCATCGGTTGCCCTATAAGATCGAAAATCAGCTCGCGAGACCGCCATACCAAGCAGATGCCCACCGGCAGAAAACCCCAACACGCTGACATTTTTTTCCCGTTGCCGCACCAGGCGCAGCGAGCGCTGGGCATCCTGCAGAGAAACTATCGCACCATCTTTCCAGCCTTCATGCGGTAAACGATAACTCAGCACATAAACGGTATATCCGCGCGCCGTCAGCCAGGCTGCGGCAGGCCAGGCTTCTTTACCCATTTCAATGCGCGAATAGCCGCCACCTGCGGCAATCAATACCGCGCGACCATTAGGCGAGGGCGGCGTTAATACGGTGAGTGTGGGCTGTACGATATTACGCTGCGCGCCTTTGGTTGAAATCACCAAAGCGCCAGCAGGACCGCCACCGCCCGGCGGTAAATCTGGCCATAGCGGCAAGATTTGGGTTGTTACGCGTTTCGAAGCAGCCCAGATTAGCCCGCTGCGCACTGTCAGCGTGGAAAGAGTGAGATACGACAAAAAATGGCGGCGCTCCATGGCAGCTCCTCACGAAATTGGAGGCTTATTAAAGCAGATAAATCAGCAGAAAAGATGAAGAGGGCATTGCTATGTATGAACAAATGCGACGGGACAAGCGTTAAGGTTTGTAGTTACAACATACTATTAATTGTTTCCCTAATCGTGAGCCTGGCAGCAGTGCGGTTGTCGTTGTGACAGTGAAGCGCGGCTATAGATGCTACGACGAAAGTGACAATGTCCTCGGCTGCGTCTGGTACTCCGATGGGTGCTAATGATGCGGCGATCGCCGGACATGCCATTGCGGCAGGCACAATTTTAGTCCCTGACAATACTCGGGAATTCGCTCGGGTAGTTGATTTAGATCTTCAGGATTGGGCTAGCTAGCCACCAAAGAAAAGGGCGACCAACGTCGCCCCCAAATCAACCTCAACCACGCATCGGTTCAGCGCGGACCGGTTTATCACCGGCAACAAAGTAATCCGCTTCGCTGCGCGGCAGCGGCTGTCGACCACGAATGTTATCTGCGATTTTCTCGCCGATCATGATGGTCGTCGCGTTCAGGTTACCGGTGATGATCAGCGGCATGATTGAAGCATCTACCACGCGCAGGGCTTCAACGCCGTGAACGCGGCCTTCACCATCGACGACAGACATCTCGTCGTTACCCATTTTACAGGTGCCACACGGGTGATAAGCCGTTTCGCCGTGATTTCGCACAAACTCATCCAACTGCTCATCGGTCTGGCAATCCAGGCCTGGGCTGATCTCCTTACCGCGATATCTATCCAGCGCCGGCTGGTTGATGATCTGGCGCGTAATACGAATCGCATCGCGGAACTCCTGCCAATCCTGCTCATGTGACATGTAGTTGAACAGAATCGCTGGATGGCGACGCGGATCGCGTGATTTCAGGCGTACATGACCGCGGCTTGGTGAGCGCATCGAACCAACGTGGCACTGGAAGCCGTGCGCTTCCACCGCGTTCGAGCCGTTGTAGTTAATCGCCACCGGCAGGAAGTGATACTGAATATTCGGCCAGCTGAACTCTTCACGGCTGCGGATAAAGCCGCCGCCTTCAAAGTGGTTGCTGGCGCCGACGCCGGTACCATTAAACAGCCACTCCGCACCGATTTTCGGTTGGTTCCACCACTTCAAGGCCGGGTAGAGCGAAACTGGCTCTTTGCACTCATATTGCAGGTACATTTCGAGGTGATCCTGCAAGTTCTCACCCACGCCCGGCAAATCATGCACCAGCGGGATATCGAACTGTTTCAGCAATTCAGCGGATCCGACTCCGGAACGCTGCAGAATCTGCGGCGAGGCGATGGCTCCGGCGCACAGCAGCACTTCACGACGTGCATGCGCCTGGTGCGAGGTATTGCTGGAACCCAGCAGATACTGCACGCCAACCGCGCGTTTACCTTCAAACAGAATGCGGTCGGTGGTCGCATGGGTGACGATTTTCAGGTTCGGACGGGTTTTCGCGGTATCGAGATAACCGCGCGCGGTGCTGGAGCGGCGACCTTTCGGCGTCACAAAGCGATCCATTGGCCCGAAACCTTCCTGCTGATAGCCATTCAGGTCATCAGTGCGCGGATAACCTGCCTGCACGCCCGCTTCAATCATCGCCGCAAACAGCGGATTGTTTCCAGGTTTACAGGTGGTAATGCTCACCGGACCTTCGCCGCCGTGATAATCATTGGCACCGATATCGCGCGTTTCTGATTTGCGATAGTAGGGCAGGCAGTTCAGGTAGCTCCAGTTTTCCAGGCCAGGCTCCCTGGCCCAGTTATCGAGGTCCATCGCGTTACCACGGATGTAACACATGCCGTTGATCAGCGACGATCCGCCCAAGCCTTTACCGCGCCCGCACTCCATGCGGCGGTTGTTCATGTACGGCTCAGGTTCAGTTTCATACGCCCAGTTGTAGCGTTTTCCCTGAAGCGGGAACGCCAGCGCCGCAGGCATCTGCGTGCGGAAGTCGAAGCGGTAATCTGGGCCGCCCGCTTCTAAAAGCAGCACATTGACGCTGCTATCTTCGGTCAGTCTTGTTGCCAAAACGTTCCCTGCGGATCCGGCTCCGATAATGATGTAATCAAATTCCATTAGTCGTTCCTCAGGTTAAAAGCCAAAATTAAAATACGGACTGAAAACGGGTCATTTCGAGCTGCACAGATTTCACTTGCGTGTAGTTTTGCAGCGTCATCAGGCCATTTTCACGGCCCACACCCGAATGTTTGTAACCGCCCACCGGCATTGCAGCGTCAGATTCGCCCCAGGTATTGATCCAGCAAATGCCCGCTTGAATCTGGTGAATTACGCGGTGCGCGCGGTTAAGATCCTGGGTTACCACACCGGCCGCCAGGCCAAATTCGGTAGCGTTGGCGCGGCGAACCACTTCTTCTTCGCTTTCATAAGTCAGAATCGACATCACTGGCCCGAAGATCTCTTCACGCACAATGGTCATCTCATCGCGGCAGTCGGTGAACACGGTCGGTTCCACCCATGCGCCGTTATCGAAAGCCGCACCGCTCAGACGTTTACCGCCGCACAGCAGGCGCGCACCTTCGCTGATGCCGGATTCAATAAAGCGCATCACGTTGTCGCGATGCGCGAAGCTCACCAGCGGACCGAAGTTGGTATCTGGATGGTTGAGATCGCCGGCCTTAATACGCGCCACGCGCTCAGCGATTTTGGCTTCAAACGCCGCTTGCAAATTAGCTGGGATAAACACGCGCGTGCCGTTGGTGCAAACCTGGCCCGAGCTGTAGAAGTTCGCCATCATCGCGATATCTGCGGCGAGGTCGAGATCGGCGTCGTCAAAGATGATCAGTGGCGATTTGCCGCCCAGCTCCATGGTGACATCTTTCAGCGTCGAACCGGCCGCATTGGCCATCACTTTCTTACCGCTGGCAACGCCGCCGGTGAAGGAGACTTTATCGATGCCCGGATGATCGGTAAGCAGCTGGCCGGTGACCGCGCCGCGACCGTTCAACACGTTGAACACGCCGTTCGGCACGCCCGCTTCAGTATAGATTTCCGCCAGTTTCAGCGCGGTCAGCGGCGTGACTTCGCTGGGTTTGAAGATCATCGCGTTACCGGCGGCCAATGCTGGCGCGGATTTCCACAGCGCGATCTGAATCGGATAGTTCCACGCGCCGATCCCGGCTACCACGCCCAGCGGTTCGCGGCGGGTGTAAACGAACGAGGTATCGCGCAGCGGGATCTGCTGGCCTTCCAGAGAAGGAATCAAGCCCGCGTAGTACTCGAGCACGTCGGCTCCGGTGACGATATCCACGTATTGGGTTTCGCTCAGCGGTTTGCCAGTGTCGAGGGTTTCCAGCGCGGCCAGTTCGTCATTGCGCTCACGCAGAATATCGACCGCACGGCGCAGAATGCGTGAACGTTCCATCGCGGTCATCGCCGCCCAGATTTTCTGGCCTTTTTTCGCGGCGGCAACAGCGCGATCAACATCTGCGCGTTCCGCTTCATGCACGTCGGCCAGCACTTCGCCGTTCGCCGGGTTGATGGTCTGGAATGTCTTACCTGCCGCAGCGGGAACCAATGCGCCATCAATATAAAGGTGTTGCTCGGTGAATCGGGACATGATTTCTCCTTCCTCAGTGATTCTGGTCAGCCAATTGCTGACGAATGAATTGGGTGGTGAGCTGTCTGGCGATAGCCAAATCGAACGGTTTGCCGCTGAGCGCCGCGCGCAGCCACAGGCCATCAATCAATGACGCGAGGCCATGTGCCGCCAGACGCGCCTTTTCGCGCGGGATAACGCGACGAAACTCGGCTGCCAATGTGGAAAACAGGCGACGGCTGCTCACGCGTTCTAAGCGGCCCAACTGTGGCTGATGCATGCTGCTGGCCCAGAAATCCAGCCAGGCTTTCATTGCGGCGCTGTGCACCTGCGAATCATCAAAGTTGCCTTCCACAATCGCCAGCAGGCGCGCTTCCGTTGTGGCGTCTGCCAGCGGTTTTAACCTTGCTGCTACCGCATCACGTAGCTGACGTGTTACGTCACGCATCGTGGCTTCCAGCAGACCGTTCTTGTCTTTGAAGTAGTGGCTAATGATGCCTGTCGATACGCCAGCACGTCGCGCAATCTGCGCAATGGTGGCATCGTTGATCCCGACTTCGTTGATGGTGCTCAGGGTCGCATCAATCAGTTGCCGACGACGTATCGGCTGCATTCCCACCTTTGGCATAACACTCCAGCTCCACTTCAATCTTAGAACACTATTAAAACTTTTTTTGATTGCACGTTCAATATAAAAAAGAAATTTGTTAGGATGCTGTGCTTGGATTGTTACAAAAACGAAGCGGGGAAGCGAAGGGACTCAGCGGATGCGTATGCACGCGCATCCCACGAAAACCGCATTTTGCCTCGTCGGGATGCCGTTAATGGCGATCTCCGCGAGCTTCTTTGGCACGTACTACAGGAAATTAACCAGAGGTAATCGATGATTAATCCACCTGCCAGTGAAAAAGACAGAATCAATCCTGTGGTGTTTTACACCTCCGCCGGACTGATTCTGACATTTTCACTTGTCACGATTTTTTACAGCGAACTCGCTGCCAGCTGGCTTCTGACCGCCGTTAATTGGGTCACCTCCACGTTTGGCTGGTACTACATGCTCGCTGCCACGCTGTACATCGTGTTCGTCATCTACATGGCATGTTCGCGCTACGGCGCCATCAAGCTGGGGCCGGAGCAATCTAAACCCGAGTTCAGCTTACTGAGCTGGTCGGCGATGCTGTTTGCCGCCGGCATCGGTATTGACCTGATGTTCTTCTCGGTTGCCGAGCCGGTAACCCAATACATGCAGCCGCCAGAAGGTGCAGGGCAGACCATGGAAGCCGCGCGTCAGGCGATGGTGTGGACGCTGTTCCACTACGGCGTCACCGGCTGGTCGATGTACGCATTAATGGGCATCGCGCTCGGCTACTTCAGCTATCGCTACAACCTGCCGCTCACCATCCGTTCGGCGCTCTATCCGATTTTCGGCAAACGCATTAATGGCCCGATTGGTCACACGGTGGATATCGCTGCGGTGATCGGCACCATCTTTGGTATCGCCACCACGTTGGGGATTGGTGTGGTGCAGCTGAACTACGGCCTCAACGTGCTGTTCGATGTGCCGGAAGGTTTCACGGCGCAGGCCGCGCTAATTGTGCTGTCAGTGATCATCGCCACCATCTCAGTAACATCCGGCGTGGATAAAGGCATCCGTATTCTTTCTGAGCTGAACGTCGCGCTGGCGCTGGGCTTAATTCTGTTCGTGCTGTTTATGGGCAAAACCGATTTCCTGCTCAACGCGCTGGTGCTGAACGTTGGTGATTACGTCAATCGCTTTATGGGCATGACGTTGAATACCTTTGCCTTCGATCAGCCACGCGAGTGGATGAATAGCTGGACGCTGTTCTTCTGGGCGTGGTGGGTTGCCTGGTCGCCGTTTGTCGGTCTGTTCCTCGCACGTATCTCGCGCGGTCGTACCATTCGTGAGTTCGTGTTGGGTACGCTGATTATTCCGTTCACCTTTACGCTGCTGTGGCTGTCGGTGTTTGGTAACGCGGCGCTGTATGAAATCATTCACGGCGATGCCGGCTTTGCGCAGGAAGTGATGGCGCATGCCGAACGCGGCTTCTATAGCCTGCTGGCGCAGTATCCGGCGTTTAAATTCAGTGCTTCGGTGGCCACCATCACCGGCATGCTGTTCTACGTGACGTCGGCGGATTCCGGTTCGCTGGTGCTGGGTAACTTCACCTCGAAGCTGAAAGACATCAACAGCGATGCACCGAACTGGCTGCGTATCTTCTGGTCGATTGCGATTGGTGTGCTGACGATGGGCATGCTAATGACCAACGGGATTTCTGCCCTGCAAAACGCCACGGTGATCATGGGCTTACCGTTTAGCTTTGTGATCTTCTTTGTGATGGCCGGGCTGTATAAATCGCTGAAGGTGGAAGATCACCGCCGCGCCAGCGCCAGCCGCGACACTGCGCCGTACATTTCGGCCAGTAACGATCGCCTGAGCTGGAAGAAGCGCCTGTCGCGTCTGATGAACTATCCGGGCACGCGTTATACGCAGAAGATGATGGAAGAGGTGCTGTTCCCGGCGATGCAGGATGTGGCGAAAGAGCTGGAGCTGCGCGGTGGACGTGTATCGCTGGAGCGTGCCGAGCCAGAAGAGGGGCAGCCGCTGGGCCACCTTGATCTGCGCGTGTTGCTGGGCGAGGAGCAGGATTTCGTTTATCAAATCTGGCCACAGCAGTATTCGGTACCGGGCTTTACCTATCGCGCACGTAGCGGTAAATCGACCTATTACCGCCTGGAAACCTTCTTGCTGGAAGGCAGCCAGGGCAATGATTTAATGGACTACAACAAAGAGCAGGTGATCATCGATATTCTCGATCAGTACGAACGTCACCTGAACTTTATCCACCTGCATCGTGAAGCGCCGGGCAGCAATATGACCTTCCCGGACGTGTGATCTCAGCCAGGTGCGCCTCGATGCGCACCTGGCACTTTCTCCGATCGCAGCTACACTTTCACGCTGATTAAACGGGGGATGAAATGAAATTAGGCTTTGCTTGTAAGTATCTGGATCAACAGGCTAAACAGCCGTATCCCTTCAAAAGCACCACCCGCACGCGCTTTCTCGGCCTCGATGATGAATCACGCATCACGCTGCTGAACCAGCTGGCGCAAAACAATCTGCAAAATCTCACTCTCACGCTTGAAAAGCTGGCCACGCAGCCCGACGCGCTGCGCATGATGCGCATCGGCAGCGATCTATTGCCGCTTTACACGGTGCCGCATGCGACTCAGCTGTACGGTGAATTATTGCCCGATCTTACGCCGTTACTGCGCCGCTGCGGCGAGCTGGCGCGCGCTAATAATATTCGGCTTTCATTCCACCCCGGCCAATATACGGTGCTGGCCTCCGATAATGACGGCGTGGTCGATCGCGCGATTGAGGATGTGGAGTATCACGCCACCTGTGCGGTATTAATGGGTTATGGCCGACAGTTTCAGGATTTCAAAATCAACATCCATATGAACGGCAAAAAGGGCTTTGAGGGATTCCGCGCCGCGTTTCTGCGGCTCACCCCTGAAGCGCGCAATATGCTAACGGTGGAAAATGATGAAATATCATGTTCGCTGGACGATGTGTTGCAGGCGCATGAGTTGTGTCCGGTAGTGCTGGATATTCACCATCATTGGGTGAAAGAGAATCACTATATTCAGGCTGATGATGCGCGCATCGCGCTGATAAAAGCGTCGTGGCGCGGTGTGCGGCCAGTTTTGCACTATTCGATTGCGCAGGAAGGTTTGATTCCCGATCACGGTTTCCCGGATCAGCAGGATTTAGCGGTGTCGAAAACCAAACTTCGCGCCCATGCCGATTATTACTTCAATCAAAGCTTAAATGATTGGGCGCTGTCGTTTGATGCCTTCGATATTATGTGCGAAGTGAAGATGAAGAATTTAGCGCGCGACCGTTTGTACGATTATGCAGTCGAGCGCCAGATCATCACGGCGCCGTAATCACAATCGCCACGCGGCGGTTTTGCGCCCGGCCCTGCGGGTTATTGTTGCTGGCAATCGGCGCGCTCATTCCTAAGCCGCGCGTAACGATATTTTCGCGCGGAATTCCCGCGCCTTGCGCCCATTGTGTCGCAACGGCGTTGGCTCTTTTCAACGACAGCTGCTGGTTGTAATCCGCTTTGCCGTAATTATCGGTATGACCATCAATACGCACATGCTCAATGCCGGTCGTCGCCAGATTTTTCGCCATTGTCTGAATGGTGTTTTTACTGGCGGGAGTGAGTTCAGATTCGTTGACGCCAAACAGAATTTTGTCCGACAAACCTAATCCCCAACCTTCGCTATTTTGGCTGAAACCGGCATTACGCATCGCTGCGATCTGTTCATCGCTGAAACGTCCCTTTGCCTGGCAACCGACCAGCGCCAGCACACACACCATCAGGAAAATTTTCATCTTCATCTCCGCACCTTACTCTTTCCCTTATTTTTGTACATGTTCGTATCTGCGCGTTCCAGAATCGACTCAACCGTATCGCCGTGCTGCGACCAGGCGTAGCCAATGGTCACCGAGGTGGAAATCGGAGTGCCTTCAGCAATAACTATTTTCTGGCTGATGGCTTCATTAATATCCTGCATCAGCAACTGCAATTGCGCCTCGCTGGCGCGGCTGCTCACCAGCATGGCAAACTCATCGCCGCCTAAACGCGCGACTAAATCCTGTTTATACGCCAATGCGGAAAGGCGCGAACCAATCGCTTTCAGTACTTCATCACCGGCGGCATGGCCCCAGTTATCATTGATGCTTTTAAAGCGATCGCCATCGAGAAACAGCAAAGCAAAGCGCTCTTTCGCCAGTTGCTGATCGAGCAGTTGGGTTAAACGCGCCACAAAGGCGGCGCGATTGGCGAGGCCGGTTAGCGGGTCTTCCAGCGCTTTGGCGGCCAGCGTGCGATTATCGCGGATCAGAGAAGCCTGCAGCGTCTGCATCTCTGTCAGCAACGAGTTGAGGTCATTGGAAAACAGCTGAAATTCGCGCGTCGGGCTTTCCGGGATACGTAAGGAAAAATCACCAGAATGGATCACGTAGTGGATCGAGCTGGTGATATTACGCAACGAGGCAAGTATGCCGCGATGGAGAAATTCACTCAGCAGGAAGGAGATGATTAACACGCACAGCATGCCGCTGGTCAGAATCATCAGCGAATAACGGATGAAATCGGCCGCACCGGTAACGGTGCCTTCCAGCGTCAGCGTACCGACATTGGCTTCCGAGTGGTTAATATTAACGCTGAGCGGTTTAAGATAAATCCACTCACGTAATAATCGCGGATACCAGCCGGTCTGTTCTTGTCGATCATGCCAGTCAACTAAAACAGTGTGATCGTCAGTCACCAGTTTTGCGGAATCGAACATGCCTTCATTGCCGAGGCGCGCGATTTTATTATGCGCGTCGTAGCTGTCTTCAAATACCGTGGCGGCCGTCAGCGTGGTGCTGAGCGTGGCGGCAATTAATTCCAGATTTCTTTTCTCGTAGCTTTTAATAAACAGCAGGGACGTTGACGAGAGTAGCAGCCAGCACAGCAATAAAATCACTGCAGAGTTAATGGTGCTAATCTTGCGCAGCTTGTTACGAATCGATGATTTGTCATTTAGTGAATTTTCTATTTTCATCTTATTTGCTTCCATTGCGGGACAGCAACAGTACGTCCGGACTCACCTTGACGCCGCTCCTGGCAAGCGAATCAAGGTTGACTGAGAACAGCGTGTGGTCGGGTTTAAAAATCAGGCAGAAGGCGGCGCCAATGGTACATTCCGCATTGTTTTCAGCGAGGGTTAATACCGCCTTACCTTTGAGGTGATTAAAAAGTTCAACCTGTTGTTGCGGCGTCTGATCGCCAAAATAGACCGCATCGCAATGCTGCGTTGCCAGTTCACTTTCGCTGGAGAGATAAACCACGCTAAACGGAACGGCTGAAGGCACACTATTTTGTGGCAATGAGAGATGTTGCGCGGAGGAAAATACGCAGAGTTGCGGCGCGCCGGTTAAACCCGGCCAATGGGTAAAACTAATAATACCGCTGACAATGCGATTGGCTTTATCGTCTTTTATTTCAGCAATTGCTGAGCGAGAAATAAACAGCAGCAGAAATAGGGCAGTTACGACGATTTTGCAGATATGGAGCAGGGAAAGCAGTACGTCGGCTTCCCGATGAAGTTGATGTTTACGTAACATACTGCGTTCCCGAGAGTTCTTCGCATTATTCAGCGCGCAAATAGTAGCACCGCTACGGTTAAAAATGTACCTACAGTTCGTAGGGCCGATATTCATGGCGACTTTTCTCGCAAAATGCTCACCCGAGCATTCCACAAATTTCTGCGATATTTGTAGACGGCATTGCGCGAAATTATTTTATGGATAAACGACCAAAAAAGGCGCACTTCACTAAAGTGTGATCCAGCACACATTTATCGGCCTGATAACTGCTACGCGTTAAAACGGCTGAAATCGCTGATGCCGGGTAAATTAGCGACAAAACCGCATCTTTAACGTGGATTTTCATTAGCCGTGCTTACGCATTTGCGCCACATGCAAACCGCGCGATGAACATGGTTTTCGATTACGAAATAATTCGACATATTTATCGAGGTGAGGCTTTTTCACATTCTGGCAGGATACGCAACATTCAGTACATCCTGGTCACCGTGTCATGCAGTGGTTTTCAAAAAACGCCGTTTTTTTTGCTGTAAAAACCTGTCTGGCCGCCTTTCTGGCACTCTATTTCGCACTCGAACTGAATCTGGATAAACCGGCGTGGGCGGTGACCACGGTGTTGCTCGCGTCACAGCTCTATTCCGCCTCAACCATTTCCAAATCGGTGTTCCGTCTGCTGGGGACACTATTGGGCGGCGTATTCGTCTTCTTTATCTTTCCGCCGACCGTGCAGCATCCGCTGCTGTTCTGTTTCTGCATTTCGTTATGGGTCAGCGTTTGCCTCTATCTGTCACTGCACGACCGCACGCCAAAGAGTTACGTGTTTATGCTGGCTGGTTACAGCGCGGCGATCATGGGTTTTCCGGAAGTCACCACGCCGCTGTCGATCACCAGCACGGTGATTTCACGTATAGAAGAGATCACGCTCGGCATCGTCTGCAGCAGCCTTGTGCATGCGCTGTTGTTTCCGGTATCGATGCGCAGTCTGTTGGAGCAGAGTGTCAGCCACTGGTATCTTAACGCGCGCAAACTGTGCAGCGATTTGCTTTCCGGCATTCCCAGCGATAGTTCGCCTGAGCGTGACGATATTCTGATCCGCATGGCAACGCATCCGCAGCAGGTGGAAGTGCTGATCACCCACTGCGTTTATGAAGGTGACGCCGCGCGGAGACTGATTCGCCTGGTTAGCGTGCAGTATCAACATCTCTCCTATTTGATCCCGACGCTGACGGCTATCGAGATGCGCCTGCAGCGGCTCTCGATACTGCAAATCGCCTTTCCGGAAAACGTGGCGCAAACCTTTCAGCTGTTTCTACAGTGGCTCAATGATGGTGAAGCGGTAGGGGAAACCAGCGGCATCCAGCTGACGTTAAGCGCTTGTCAGGCTGAACTTAACCTCGCCTGGCAAAACGGCGAATTGCCTACTGAAAACTGGCTGCTTTTTACCGGATTAATGGAACGGCTGGCGGATTTTGTCCGTATTGCCGGGGCCTATCAAAGCGTTGGTGGATTGGTAAGCGACCTGTCGGGCGACACTACACTGGCGCGCGGCAAACGCACGCACCGCTTTTTTGATAAAGGGTTAATTCGGCTTTCGGCGTTAACCGCGTTCTGTGCCACCTTCGGTTCCTGCTTGTTATGGATGGGAACGGGCTGGCGTGATGGCGCATCGGCACCGGTGATGGCGGCGATTCTCTGCTCATTGCTCGCCAGCCAGGATACGCCGCTGACTTCAATGAAGCTGTTTGTGCGTGGCGTAATCGTGGCGATCATTATCAGCGTAATTTACGTGGCGCTGCTGCTGCCGCAAGCCACCTCGTTTGAGGCGCTGATGATTTGTCTTGCACCCGGACTGATGATTCTGGCGCTGATGATCGCGCGGCCCTCGACCAACATGATAGGCCTGAGCGTAGCGATTCAGATCCCCGGCTTTATCGGCCTCGGCCACCATTTAAAACCCGATTTGGTGCTGCTAATCAATAACGCGATTGCCACCATGGCGGGCGTGATGTTTGCGGTAATCATCACCGCCATCATGCGTAACAAACGCCCATCATGGACCGCGCGCCGCGCCGTGCGACAAGGTCTGCGCGAGCTATTGCGCTTTATTAAAGAGACCGAACGAAACGGTTCGTCACTGCTGGGACGGCAACGTTTTATCAGCCTGATGCTGGATAAAGTGAATGTGGTGTTGCCGCGCTTACGGCTCGATCCGCATCCCGATATGCGTTCAGCCGGCATGTTGCTCAAGGAAGTGTGGCTGGGCGTGAATAGCTTTGATTATTACGCGCGCCACAAAGAGCTGCTGCAGCAATATCATCTGGATAGTGGACAGATGTTTCATGAGCTGGCGCTGTTTCTCAAACGCCGCCTGAAGTCACTGCAAACCCCACCGCATGCGGATTTGCAGGATGAGCTGGATTTACTGTTGCTGAAGCTGGAACAACTGGCGAAACACGACGAAAGGGTGCTGACGCCGCTGTTCCATCTGTTCAGTATTCGGCTCTATCTTTTCCCGCAACAAGCGTGGCCAATCATTAAGTAGGGTCGCCATTCATGGAGTAATGCTCGTCAGTTAAGACATGAAACCCTCATCACCGAGAGCACACATTGTAGCGGCGCAATTCATTGCGCGATAAATCGCGCCGCTACGGAAGGTGCGGTGATTTGAAACGGCGCTTAACTGATCGGCATTACGCCATTCATGGCGACCACTTATTTACAGCGCCTCCAGATTCCGCCCGTTGCTGGCGATCACTTGCTTGTACCACCAGAATGATTTTTTGCGGATGCGTTCCAGGCTGCCGTTGCCTTTGTCATCACGATCGACATAAACAAACCCGTAGCGCTTACTCATTTCGCCGGTCGAGGCCGCCACCAAATCGATGCAGCCCCACGTGGTATAACCGATCAGCGGAATACCATCGGCAATCGCTTCGCCCATCGCCTGAATATGCTCTTTCAGATAGCTGATGCGGTAATCGTCGTTAATCTCGCCGTCGGCATTGATTTCATCGTGCGCGCCGAGGCCGTTTTCCACCAGAAACAGCGGCTTCTGGTAGCGGTCATACATTATGTTCATGGTGATACGCAGACCGAGTGGATCGATGCCCCAGCCCCAATCGCTGCGTTTAACATGCGGATTGGTCAGCGATTTCACTACGTTGGCGGCGCTGCTGTTTTGCTCGTTCATCTCTGCCGAGGCGCAGCGTGAGGCGTAATAGCTGAAGGAGACGAAATCAACGGTGTGACGCAGCGTAGCGGCATCTTCCGCTTCCATCGTAATCTCTACGCCTTTCTCGCGGAACACCCGCGCGGCATACGAAGGATAAGCGCCGCGCGCCTGCACATCGATAAAGAACAGGTTTTCGCGATCCTTCTCCAGCGCGGCCCATACATCCTCCGGCTTACATGACCACGGATAGAAGTTGCCACCCGCCAGCATGCAGCCGACCTGGTTTTCCGGGTTAATTTCATGGGCGATTTTGGTCACCAGCGCGCTTGCCACCAGCTCGTGATGCGCCGCCTGATACTTCACCTGCTCCGGGTTTTCGCCCGGTTCAAACACCAAACCTGCGCCGGAAAACGGGCTGTGCAGCAGGATATTGATCTCGTTAAAGGTCAGCCAATACTTCACCAGACCGTTAAATTCTTCAAAGCAGGTGCGCGCATAGCGGCTGAAAAATTCGATCATTTTGCGATTGCGCCACGAACCGTATTCGGTCACCAAATGCATCGGTACATCGAAGTGGCACAGCGTCACCAGCGGCGTGATGCCATATTTCTGGCACTCTTCAAACAGGCTGCGATAGAACGCGATGCCTTCCGCGTTAGGCGTCAATTCATTGCCTTGCGGATAAATACGGCTCCAGGCAATCGAGGTACGAAACACGGTAAAACCCATTTCTGCCATCAGCGCGATATCGTCTTTATAGCGACGGTAAAAATCGATGGCGTCATGGCTTGGGTAATACTCATCGCTGCGTAGTTCGAAGCGCTTTTCCTGGCCCAACTTTACCGGCATGCGATGCGCGCCGTGGGGGATCATATCCACCGTGGTTAAACCTTTACCACCCGCCAGATAGCTCCCCTCTGACTGATTAGCGGCTAACGCGCCGCCCCACAAAAATCCCTCTGGAAATGTCACTTCAGACATAAAAACCTCTTTTACACCTTGGATAAATTAACGTTGGCGGAGTTGGCATCATCCGTCACCGGCTTTGGCTGTGCGGGCTCGGTGACCGGGATATCTTCAAAGCCGAGAATCAACGTCAGAATGAAGGAGAGCACCACCGACAGCACCATCACGCCAGCGACCCACACGATGCTCATCGGATTGGTAGGATCGAAAAACTGTACGCTGGTGAACAAGCCTGGCGAGGCCATTGAATGGCTGGCAAGTCCCCCAATCCCGGCCACTGCGCCGCAGATAAAGCCGCTGATCAGGCTGGCGATCAGCGGACGTTTCAACCTGACCGCCACGCCATACAGCGCCGGTTCAGAAATGCCCGCGACAATCGCCGATGCCGCCGCCGCAAAAGCGGTTTGACGCAGTTCAGGGTTCTTGGTTTTGAATGCCACCGCCAGCGAAGAACCGCCCAGCGACAGGTTGGCCCCGATCTCTGACGGCATCACCATGCCTTCTTTGCCGGTTTCGGCGATGGTTTGAATGATGGTGGGGGTAAATACGCGATGCATCCCGGTCATCACCAGCAGCGGCCACAGCGCGCCCATAATCGCCACCGATAACCAGCCAAGATAGCCGTGAATGGTGTAGACCAGCGCGGAAATGCCGCTACCAATCCAGATGCCGAGCGGTCCAATCAGCACAATGGCAATCGGTGCGGCCACCAGCACGATCAGCATCGGCTTGAGGAAGTTCTTGGTAACCGCAGGCGTGATGCGATCAACCCAGTATTCGATATGCGACAGAATCCACGTCATCACTAACGCCGGAATAACCGTGTAGGTGTACTTCACCGCCGTCACTGGAATGTAAGCAAATTCCACCGCCTGGCCTTGTGCGGCTTTCGCCATTAAATCGACAAAGTTGGGATGCACCAGCACACCCGCGATGGCAATCGCCAGCGACATGTTGGTTTTGAATTTCAGCGCGGCGGAGGCGGCCACCATAATCGGCAGGAAGAAGAACGCGCCGTCACCTATCACGTTGAGGATGATCAGTGTGGATGAGCCTTTCTCCAGCACGCCGCTCATCTCCAGCACCATCGCCAGCAACTTTACCATCGAGCCACCAATAATCGCCGGGATCAACGGTGACATGGTGCCCACCAGCGCATCAAGAATACCGGCACCGATGCTGCGTAGGGTGATTTTGCGTTTCACTGGCGCGGCGCCTTCGCTGTTCGGCGTGCCGAGCTTCAACACTTCCTGATAAGCGAGGTTCACATTGTTACCAATGATCACCTGACACTGCGTGTCGGTGTGCACCACGCCCATCACGCCGGGAATGGCTTTCAGTGTGGCGTTATCAATGCTGGCGCTCTCTTTCACCACGAAACGCAGGCGCGTCATGCAGTGCGTCACCGCTTCGATATTGTTCAGGCCGCCGAGCGCAGCCACGATGGCGCGCGAGACATCCGCATAATTTTTAGCCATGGATTTTTAATCTCTGATTATTTGGTAGGGGTACAACGGTTTCTGCGTGATTTTTCATCATGAGAAACCGGTTTCACAAAATCATGAAGATGCAATGTAATCCAGGCAAGAAATTTAAAATTCGATAGTTGAAAGTGTGAAGTTGATCGCTTTGACTAACTGGACGGCTATGCGGTAATGGCAGAAAAATTGCCGCCTGTTTCGTAGCTTAGGTACACTGCTGCAATGAGCATGGAAAAAGAGTGAATCATGGCGACGATAATCGAGGTGGCAAAAGTAGCAGGCGTATCCAAAGCGACTGTATCGCGTGTGCTGTCTGGCAACGGCTATGTCAGCCAGGAAAAACGCGAGAAGGTGTATCAGGCGATTGCCGCTACTGATTTCCGCCCTAACTTGCTGGCGCGCAATCTGGCGACCAAATCCAGCCAGACGATTGGGCTAGTGATCACCAATACCCTTTACACCGGCAGCTACTTCAGCGAGTTGATGCAGCACTCTGCGCGCCTGATGGAACAGCAGGGACGTCAGTTGTTGCTGGTGGATGGTAAACACAGCGCCGAAGAGGAGCGTGCGGCCATTCAGTTCCTGCTCGATTTGCGCTGCGATGGCGTGATCATCTATCCGCGTTTTCTCACCACCGATGAAATGGACAGCATCATTGCGCAGCATAAACACCCGATATTGGTGATCAACCGCCGTCTGCGTCAGCACGACAGTTACTGCATTTACTCGGATCAACAGCGCAGCAGCAGCGTCGCGGTGGAGCAGCTGATTGCGCTGGGCCATCGCGACATCGCCTTTATCACCGGTTCACTGGATTCGCCGACCGGCCGCGAACGTCTGGCGGGCTACCACGCGGCGCTGACCAAACATGGCATTGCCGTTGAAGATGCGCTGGTTGTCGAAGGAAAATGGCAGGCGCAAAACGGCATGACAGCGGTGCAACAGTTACTGAAGCAGGGCAGAAATTTCACGGCGCTGGTGGCCAGTAACGATGATATGGCGGTGGGCGCGCTCAAAGCGCTGGCGGCCGCGCAGATTGCGGTGCCTGCACAAGTGGCAGTGATCGGTTTCGATGATATCCCGCTGGCGCCGTTTACCATTCCGGCGTTATCCAGCGTGAAAATGCCGGTAACCGAGATGATTCAGGAAACCATTGAACGCCTGATTTCCATGCTGGATGGCGGCGAAATGCGCAACGACAAAACCTTTGCCGGGGAATTAATTATGCGTGAATCAGTTGGGCCGGGACCGCATCACCATCAGTGATGAAAAATTGGGGTTTCTTATTCCAGTCATTTAGCCACTGATGTTATGTGGAAATTTATTTCTCTATTAACAGGCTGAGGGGAAAACGGGTTCCCCCCGCACCGCAATCCGGTGCGGGAGCGTAATTTTGCCCTGTTGAAACTCTTCTTCAATATCGATACCTAAAGCCTCACGCATGTAAGCGTGGCGCGTCCACTCCATATAAAACGGATAATAAAGGCCATCGACCACGCCCTGAAAATCGATATGCTTTTCATCCACCTCATACTGCTTTGCAAACATTTTTATATCCTTATCTGAGAGTTAGGGGAATAAGGAGGGTGGTATACCTCAGAACGCACGTCCGGTAAACGCCGGTTAGTCGGCAGGTGATGGTGTTCACAATTTAATGCTAAAAATCATCACCGTTAGCTCCTTCGGATTTTTTAAAGCAACACCTCGGTTAATGCTGTTTTCGCTGCCAGGCGTAGGAGGGTATACCTTGCGAAACCCTTTTTTCGCAGAGCAGGCCAGCATGACCACACATACTCGCATCCGTAAATTCAACACCAAAGAAACCTATCCCAATCAGGCACTGGATAACGATCTCTGTCAGGCGGTGCGCGCAGGCAATACCGTGTATGTCCGTGGGCAGATTGGCACCGACTTTGCGGGCAACCTGGTAGGATTAGGCGATCCCGCCGCGCAAGCCGAACAGGCGATGAAAAACGTTAAACAGCTACTGGAAGAAGCGGGCAGCGATTTATCGCATATCGTTAAAACCACCACTTACATCATTGATCCCCGCTATCGCGAGCCGGTGTATCAGGTGGTAGGCAAGTGGCTGAAAGGTGTGTTCCCGATCTCCACCGGTTTGGTGATTTCCGGTTTAGGTCAGCCGCAATGGTTGATGGAAATCGATGTGATCGCGGTTATTCCTGACGACTGGCAAGCGGAATAAGAGGCGCGAGACGATGACGTTATCCATTGTGGGACGCTGCGACGCAACCGGTCAAATCGGCATTGCCATTAGCTCATCCAGCATTGCGGTAGGCGCACGTTGCCCATGGCTACGCGCGGTAGTGGGCGCAGTATCAACCCAGAACATTACCTTACCTGCGCTAGGCCCGCGCATTCTTGATCGCCTGCAACAAGGCGACAGCGCAGAAGCCGCGCTTAAAGCCGGACTCGCCAGCGACGACTTTTCCTCTTATCGCCAGGTGACGGTGTTAGCCGCCGATGGCCAAACGGCCTGCTTTAGCGGTGACAAAACGCTGGGCATTCATAACGCGCAAACCGGTCATCACTGTGTTGCGGCGGGCAATCTGTTGGCTAATCCTGAGGTAATTCCGGCGATGGTAAGCGCCTTCGAACAGCATTCAGGTCATTTAGCCGAGCGCTTAATGGCAGCGCTGCAAGCGGGCATGCAGGCGGGCGGGGAAGCGGGGCCGGTGCACTCCTCTGCATTGTCGATCGTTGATGATCAGGTGTGGCCGATTGTCGATCTGCGTGTTGACTGGACGGAGGGCGATCCAATTAGCGAACTCGACCAGCTGTGGCTGGCTTATCAACCGCAAATGAACGATTACGTGACGCGCGCCATTGATCCAACGCAGGCACCCCGTTATGGCGTGCCGGGCGACGAGTAGGAGTTTCCATGTTTACCAGCCGACAACTGCTTGAAAAGCTGGTGGCGTTTGACACCACCAGCCGTGAATCCAACCTGGCATTGATCGATTTCGTCTGGCGTTACCTGAATGATTTGGGTGTAAGCGGTGAGCTAATTCACAACGCGGAACGCAGTAAAGCCAATTTGTATGCACGTCTTGGACCCGCTGGCGATGGCGGCGTGATGCTCTCCGGCCACAGCGATGTGGTGCCAGTGGAGGGACAAAACTGGAGCGTGCCACCGTTCGTGCTCACCGAACGTGACGGCAAGTTATACGGGCGCGGCACCGCCGATATGAAAGGTTACATCGCCTGCATGCTGGCGGCAGTGCCTCATTTTCTGGCACAGCCGCTAAAGCAGCCGCTGCATCTGGCAATCTCCTATGACGAAGAGGTCGGCTGCCTGGGCGTGCGCACCTTGCTGGAGGCGCTGTTGCAGCGCCCGGAAAAGCCGTCAATCTGCCTGATTGGTGAACCCACCGAATTGCTACCGGTGCTCGGTCATAAGGGAAAACTGGGTGTGCGCTGCGAAGTGAAGGGCGCGGCTTGCCATTCTGCCTATGCGCCGCAGGGTGTCAATGCCATCGAATATGCTGCGCAGCTTGTTCATCAATTAACGGCGATCGGCGAGCGCCTGGCGCAGACTGAACAACATGACACACGTTTCGATCCCCCTTTTACGACGGTGCAAACCGGCATTATCCGTGGCGGCACTGTATTGAACATTGTGCCCGCTGAATGTGTCTTTGATTTTGAAGTGCGCACCTTGCCCCAGCATGACGCGCAAGCCGTTGCCGCTGAGATCGAGACCTTCGCGCAATCAGAGCTGGTGCCGCGTATGCAGGCCGTCGCAGTGGACAGCGCGATCCGTTTTTATCCTATCAGTGGCTATCCCGGGTTATTAACCGATGCGCAAAGTGACGCTGCGCGATTAATCGCCTATCTCACTCAATCCAGCGACTTCAGCACGGTAGCCTTTGGCACCGAAGGCGGCTTGTTCCACCAGGCCGGTATTCCCAGCGTGATTTGTGGGCCTGGCAGCATGGCGCAAGGTCATAAACCCGACGAATTCATCAGCATCGCTCAGTTGGATGCCTGTGACGCCATGATGCAGCGCTTAGCCGCATGGATGAGTCAATGATTACTGTGACAACGTCACACCAATTGCTTTGGAGAGTTCATGGTTAGTGCAGAAATCACCCGATTCCCACAGCCCGATATGCCGCGCCTCGCAGTGAAAAGCAGCAACATCGCCGTACAGTTAGATGGCGTGCTGAAGAAGTTTGGCGACGCTATCGCACTACACAAAATTTCCCTGACTATTGAGGAAGGGGAATTTATTACCCTGCTTGGCCCATCGGGCTGCGGCAAAACCACGTTGCTCAATTTGATGGCCGGTTTTGCTGAAGCTGATGGCGGCGAGATTTTTATTGATGGCGAATTGGTCACGGAAATCCCCCCTTACCAGCGTGAAATCGGCATCGTGTTCCAGAACTACGCGCTGTTTCCGCATATGACGGTGGAGAAAAATGTGGGTTATGGCCTGCGTATGCGCGGGGTGCCAAAGGCCGAAATCGCGGAGCGCGTTGAGCAAGCATTAGCGTTGGTCAAACTGGCGGGTTACGGCCATCGCAAACCGCGTGAACTCTCCGGCGGACAACAGCAGCGTGTGGCACTGGCGCGTGCGCTGGTGATCCGTCCAAAAGTCTTGTTGCTGGATGAGCCATTTTCCGCGCTGGACAAGAATCTGCGTTTATCGATGCAGGTCGAACTGAAAGCCATCCAGCGCAAGTTAGGCGTCACCACGGTGTTTGTCACCCACGATCAGGGCGAAGCGCTTAGCATGAGCGATCGTGTGGTGGTGATGTCAGCGGGGCATGTGCGCCAAATCGGTACACCGGATGAAATCTATCGCCAGCCGCGCGATCCTTTTGTGGCGGGCTTTGTCGGTGACGTCAACATCTTGCCTGGACGTTATGCCGGGCGCGATCACGCTGCGGTGCTTGAGCTGGGCGGCAACGCGCTGCGTCTGCCGGCAGAGCGCGTGCAGGCGAGCGTTGGCGAGCGACTCGATGTGTACGTGCGTCCGGAAAACATTCAATTGGGGCCGCTCTCTTCGCATTGTTTCCTGAGCGCCACGGTGATCACCCATGTGTTTCAGGGCGATCACGTTGATGTGCATCTTGATGTGCCAGCCCTCGGCAGCGCCTCGCTGTTTGCGCGCCAGTCGGGTCTGGAATCCCTAACCCGCTGGCCAGTGGGTAGCGTAGTGGGCATCACCTTTGATGATGAAGGCGTGTGCGCCTTTACCGCCGCTAAGCAAGGATAAGATCCGATGTTGCCTGAAATGATGAACGCGGTAATTGCCCGCCAGCCGGGCGGCGCAGAGGTGTTAACGGTGGTAGAACGTACCGTGCCACAACCTGCGGCGGGTGAGGTATTGATTCGCGTCGCCAGCGCGGGCGTTAATCGTCCTGACATTATGCAGCGTAACGGCATGCCAATCCCACCGGGCAGCTCAGATGTATTCGGTCTGGAGGTAGCAGGTAACGTGGTGGCGTTAGGTGCAGGGGTTAGTGGTTTCACCATCGGCGACGCGGTAATGGCGCTGCTGAACGGTGGCGGTTATGCCGACTATTGCGTGGCGCGCGCTGAATTGTGTTTGCAGGTGCCCGATAATCTGCCGTTGGCGCATGCAGCGGGCATCCCCGAAGCGGCATTTACTGTGTGGCACAACCTGTTTGAGCTGGGCCGTTTAGCCCCCGGTGAAACCGTACTGATTCACGGTGCCGCCAGCGGCGTTGGCACCTTTGCCATCCAATGTGCGCACGCCTGTGGTGCACGTGTGGTGGCCACCGCAGGTGGTGCCAACAAAACTGCGGCGCTGCAACAGCTTGGCGTCTGGCGCGCCATCGATCGTCATAAAGAGGATTTTGTCGCGGTGATTGCAGCAGAAACCGCAGGGCAAGGCGTGGATGTGGTGCTGGATAACGTGGGTGGTGATTACGTGGCGCGTAATCTTGGCGTGTTAGCGCAAGGCGGACGTCATGTGAGCTTGTCATTTATGCAGGGTGCGAAGATCGAGCTCGATCTGCAATTGGTGATGCGAAAAGGATTGAGTTTAACCTCTTCCACGCTGCGCCCCAAAAGCGCTGCTGAAAAGGCGCGCCTGGCGACGTGCATCCGCAAACATCTGCTGCCGCTAATCGTAGCAGGCAAAATCTTCCCCATGCTGCATCAAATTTTGCCGCTGGCGCAGGCAGCGGACGCTCATCGTATCCTCGAGGCCAACGCCAACATTGGCAAAGTGTTGCTGAGCGTGGATCAGCAGGGAGCGTTGGCATGATGCAACTGTTTTACGCCACCACCTCTGCCTATGTGCGCAAAGTGATGGTGACTGCGTATTGTCTTGGGCTCACGAATGAGATTGAGCTTCTGGATTCGGCGGCGCATCCGGTTGAACGTGATGAGCGCATCGCCATCGTTAATCCGTTAGCCAAAGTGCCCGCACTGCGAACCGAACAAGGGGCATGTCTCTACGACAGCCGCGTGATTTGCGAATACCTCAATGCTCGCGCGCAAGGCGATTTAATCCCGTCACAGGATGATGCGCGCTGGTTGAGTTTGTCGCGCCAGGCGTTAGGCGACGGTTTGATCGATGCCGCCTTGCTGGCGCGTTACGAGTTCAGTGCCCGCCCATTGGAAAAGCAGTGGCAAGGCTGGGCCGATGCTCAGCTGAAAAAAGTCCATGCGGCGCTACGGGAAATTGAGTGTCAGGTTGCGGGTTTTAGTACGCAGCCTGATGACGTGGGTTTGATTGCCATCGGCTGCGCGCTCGGTTATCTCGATTTCCGCTTCGATGCTCTTAACTGGCGGGCAAACCATCCGCTGACTGCCGCGTGGTTCGCCCTGTTCGATGCCCATCCCGCGATGGCCGCCACGCGCCCGCATTGATCGCCATTAATCGTCATTCGGTCACCCTTTCGGGCGACAACGGCACAGTGACTCAGGAGCTCAGATGACACAGCAGATTTTTTTCCTTAACGGCCCGAACGCTAATCTGTACGGCATGGACAAGAACGGCACTTACGGCAGCGAAAGCTTTGCCAGCATTGATGAACGCTGCCAGCGCCGGGCAGCATCACACAACATCGCACTGCAATTTCGCCAAAGCAATCACGAAGGCGTGCTGGTTGACTGGATTCAGGAAGCGCGTCAGCAGGCTGCCGGATTGATCATTAACGCCGCCGGTTTAACCTACAGTTCGGTGCCGATTCTCGATGCATTGCTGATGTTTGATGGCCCGATCATCGAAGCGCACATGAGTAACATCTGGAAACGCGAGCCGTTCCGCCATCATTCGCTGGTATCAAAAGCCGCCACTGGCGTGATTGCCGGCTTGGGCGTGGTTGGTTACGAACTGGCAATAGATGCGGTAGTTGAGTTGATCAAGGCGAATGCGGCATGAGTATTTTGGTCTTTTACAGCGAGTTCGACAGTTTTGAACAGTGGTCAGCGTTGCTCGCACCGCATCTGCCGGGCGTAACGCTTTGCCGGGCGGAAGAGGTGCAAAACGATGATGAGGTGCATTTCGCGTTGGTGTGGAAGCCGCCGCACGGTTTTTTCGCCCCTTATCGCAAGCTGAAACTGCTTATAAATCTGGGTGCGGGGGTTGATTCGCTGGTCGGGCGCGATGATTTGCCAGATATTCCCATTGTTCGTTTGTCTGACCCGCATATGGCGCGGATGATGGCCAGCTTCGTGCTGTTTGCCGTGCTGCGTTATGTGCGTGACATTCCGGCTTTTGAGCGGGCACAACGTGAACGACGCTGGCATTACCTGCATCCGCGGTCGCCGGAAACCGTGCGCGTTGGCGTGCTGGGATTGGGTGAATTGGGCGCGCACGCCGCGCTTGAGCTGGCGCGCCAGGGATTGGATGTGCGCGGCTGGTCACGATCGCAGAAAACCATCGACGGCATTACCTGTAGCAGCGGAATAGACGCGCTGGATGCTTTCCTCGCCGGCAGCGATATTTTGGTAGTGATGCTGCCGCTCACGCCGCAAACCCAGGGCTTGCTAAGTGCTGAACGACTGGCACGGTTACCGCACGGCTGTGCGTTTATCAATGTGTCGCGCGGGGCGATTGTTGATCAGGCGGCGTTAACGCAGGCGTTGCAGCGTGGACAGATCGCCGAGGCGACGCTGGATGTGTTTGACCGCGAACCGTTGCCGCCCGAAGATGCGCTGTGGGGTATGGATAATGTATTGATTACGCCGCATCTGGCTTCGGTTGCCATTCCGGCCAGCGCGGCACCGCAGGTCGCCGCGAATATCCAGCGCGCCGCACGCGGCGAAGCGGTATTGCATCAGGTCTTCCCGCAGCAGGGGTATTAACCGCTGGTCGCCATTCATGGCGACCAGGGATCTCAAGCCACTCGCACCACTTGCGGATCGAAATAACTCGGTGCCGCCATGCCGGGAATATATTGGTCGGAAATAAACATGCGGCAACGCTCGGCAAAAGCGCTCACCACCCTGGATTGCTGTACCTGCGCCATGGTGGCATAACCCAACTGCATCGCCTTGTTAACCCCCGCCAACCGCACGCGAATCAAGCGTTTACCATCCTGCGACAAATGCGCTTTAGGTCGTACGTTAGCGATACCAAAGCCGACTCCGTTGGCCACCATCGCGCGCACCGTTTCCATACTGCTGGATCGCATCACCACATTTGGCGTCACCCCGGCTTCGCTGAACAAGCCAAGAAAATATTCACGACTCCACGGCATATCCAGCAACACCATCGGCGCAGCAGCCAGATCCTGCATCGAAACCGCGGACTGTGTGGCGAACGGATGATGCTCGCCCACCATCACGTAGGGCGGCAGTTGCGCCAGCGACTGGAAAGTCACATCGCTGGCGGGCACCAAATCATAGGTGAGGGCGATATCGATATCCGCTGAACGCAGCTGCTTTAACAGCAACTCATGATTGCCTTCCACCAGCGAAATACGCACGCCGGGAAAGGCGCGGCCAAAGCCAAACACCAATTCCGGCGTCAACATTGGCGCTAACGTATCGAGGCAACCAACACGCAGCGGGCCGCGTACGTTGTTCATTGATTCCGATGCAATGGTGTAAAGGTTCGACATCTGTTCGAGGATCAGTTTGGCCTCTTTTAATACCTGATGGCCGATAGCGGTGAGTGAAACGCCCTGGGCATGGTGACGCACAAACAGCTGCACGCCAAGCTCAGACTCAATGTGGGTGATGGCGGCGGAAATTGACGGAGAGGAGACGTGAATACGCTCCGAGGCGCCAATAATGCTGCCCGCTTCACCGGAAGCGACAAAATATTCCAGCTGACGCTGGGTGATGCGACTGAGCATGCAGGTTCTCCTGAGATCGCTGACACGCTCATGTCGCGTCAGTCATTCTAATAAGGTCGATTCAACTCAAGCATTTCTCATGCCAAATTCCGACTCACAGCATAATCACCTGTCCTTGCGCCAGCGACCATTCGCGTCTGCCTCACTCCTGCTTCAGAAAATCCTTGTTAAGCAGGCCACTTTTTTAGCCTCAGAAATCCTGATGCAACAGCGAGGGAAATGCTGTTTTACCCCATCTCACCGCAACGGCATTATCGCTTCAACACCCGAGAGCCGCCTTCGCACTGTTTTAGAGCATTGCGACGCGATGGACCAGACGGTGGTGCAAAGCAGCGACAACAGCCATTTCATTCATTGGGGACAAGAATATGTTGCGTAAGATAGGTGCCTTAACGTTATTGACCACGTGTGTATTAAGCGCAGGGAATGCAGTGGCCGCAGATAAGCTGATTGTCAGCACCTGGGGTGGCAGCTTTAAGGATCTGATTGATCAAACTATCGCCAAAGAGTTCACCAAAGAAACCGGCGTAGAAGTGCAGTTCGTCACCGGCGGCACCATCGATCGTTTGAACAAAGCCAAGCTGGCGGGCGGTTCGCCGGAAACTGACGTCACCTTTACCACCGCGCATGTCGGTTATCTGTATGCCAATAGCGGCCTGTTTGAAAAGCTCGACATGAGCAAAATCCCTAACGCAGTGAATCTGGTACAGCAGGCCAAAGTCAGCCCGTATCACCTTGGCGTGTGGGGCTACGTTTACACCATCGGCTACCGTCCAGATTTAGTGCCGAAGGGCGAAGAATTTACCAGCTGGAACGATCTGTGGCGTCCGGAACTGAAGAGCTCGATTGCGCTGCCAGATTGGGATCCGAGCCATATCATCGCGGTGTCCGCCAAACTTTCTGGCTCGGACGCAGCGCATTGGGAACAAGGCCAGTCCAGGCTGAAAGCGCTGATCCCGAACATCAAATCCTTCTATACCGATGATGCCAACAGCCAGCAGCTGATCTCCACAGGTGAAACGCCGGTACAGGTGATGCTGTCGATGAACGCCTACAGCATGATTGCAGAAGGCGTCAACATTAAGCTGGCAGTGCCAAAAGAGGGCGCGATTTTGGGCGTCGATACCGTCGGTATCAATAAAGGCAGCAAACATGCGGAACTGGCCTACAAGTTCATAAATATCGCGCTGAAACCGGAAATCCAGCAGGAAGTGGCGAAAATTTATCGCGGCAGCCCAACGGTGACCAATGCGCATATCGATCCAGAACTGGCGAAGCTGCCTGGGATGCTGACCACGCCTGAGCAGTGGAATGCCACCATCAACACCGATCCGCAACTGCGCGCGGAGAAAACCGCCGAGTGGCGGCAGTGGTTCTCTGAAAACATCATGTCACATTGATAAATAGCGGCGGCCGATTGGCCGCCCGGTGAGTCGCAACACTTTATTCAGGCAGCAACGTCTATGACGAAAAAACCGACATTCTTACCCTGGTTCATTATCCCCGCTACGTTCACGGCGCTTGGGCTGGTGGTGGCCATGTTTGCCGTGATGCAGTTTAGCGTGCGGGCCTATATTCCTGGATCGCTTGATGTAGGCGGATTCACGCTGGCGAACTTTAACGGTCTATTCAAGAAAATCTATGCCGATGCGTTTATCAACACGGTGATGCTCAGTGCGAAAACGGCGATTTTTGGGCTGCTGATGAGTTATCCGCTGGCGTATGCGCTGGTGAGAACGCGCACCACCTGGATCAAATCCACCATCTTGATTATCGCCATTACGCCGCTGTTTCTCGGCGAAGTGGTACGGACATATTCGTGGATCATCGTGCTGGGCAACAGTGGCTTTCTCAACAGCCTGATGTTGGCAATGGGTCTGATCAATAAGCCGAGCCAGTTTATGTTTACCCAAACCGGCGTGGTAGTCGCGCTGGTGCATGTGACCATGCCAATCATGGTGATGATGCTGGCGACTGCGCTGTCGCACATCAATCCTGATTATGAGAAAGCCGCCACCAGTCTGGGGGCAGGGCCGATTCGCACCTTGATGACGGTGACCATTCCGTTGTCGATTCCCGGTATCGTTTCCAGCCTGACCACCGCGTTTGCCTGGACGTTCAGCGCCTTCGCTACGCCGCAACTCATTGGTGGCGGACGCGTCAGCACCGTGGCTACCATGGTGTATCAACTGGGCTTCTCTTCAATGAATTTTCCGTTTGCCGCTGCGCTCAGCATTGCCGGTTTGATTTTGACCATTCTGCTGTTGATGGCGCTGAAACGTATGAGCCGCTTCCTCCATGCGATGGGAGACCACTGAAATGACCCGATCCCTCAACGACAAATTGATTACCCTGGCGGGACGCTCGCTGGTGATTGCGATTTTGTTGTTCGTGTTGCTGCCAACCATTGTGGTGTTGATCTCTTCCTTCAGTAGCACCTCGGTGCTGTTCTTCCCACCGAAAGGCTGGTCGCTGCGTTGGTTTGAGCGTGCAGTGAACTACGATGACTTCCGCCACGGCTTCTATTCGGGGTTGATTGTGACAGCATGGGCCTCAACGCTGGCGGTAATTATTGGCGCCACGCTGGCGATTGCCATTGAACGTTACACTTTCCCCTGTAAACAGGTGCTGGAAGGCGTGCTGTTGTCACCGCTGTTTATTCCGCACTTCACCATTGGCCTCGGCTTACTGATGCTGGTCTCGCAGTTGGGCATTGGACGCGGTTATTCACTGGTGATCTTCTGCCATGTTGTGCTGGTGCTGCCGTTTGTGCTGCGCAGCGTGTATGTGTCGCTGAAAAACCTTGAGCAACGTATTGAAATGGCGGCTGCAAGCTTCGGCGCTTCGCCGTTGCGCGTGGTATGGACCATAACCGTGCCGTTGATTTTACCGGGTTTGTTTGGCGGTTGGTTATTTGCCGCAATTCTCTCCTTCAACGAATTTACCGCTTCGCTGTTTATCACCACGCAAGCGACGCAGACCTTACCGGTGGCAATGTACAACTATGTGCGTGAATTTGCCGACCCAACGCTGGCTGCACTGTCGGTTATTTATATTGCCGTAACGGCGACGATGTTAATTATCGCGAATAAGTTTTTAGGCTTGGGGAGAATATTGAACGTCGAAGCAGGGCATTAATGTATTCGCACGAAATGCTGTGCTTATTGAATAGCACAGCATTTATTAATCTGAATAGTAGTCATCCGGCACCTGATTACTCTTTTCCATGAAAAGATCGGGGTCGATCATCTTTAGGGATCTCACATGTCAGTAGAAAAAATTAATACCGTGGTGGTCGGAGCGGGTCAGGCAGGTATTGCGATGAGTGAACATCTGTCGTTAATGGGCGTGCCACATGTGGTGTTAGAGCGTAGCCGTATTGCTGAACGCTGGCGTTCAGAACGTTGGGATTCATTGGTGGCCAATGGCCCAGCCTGGCACGATCGTTTTCCTTCAATGAAATTCGATAATATTTCCCAGGAAGCGTTCCCACCGAAAGAGCGGATGGCGCAATATTTCGAAGACTACGTAAAAATGCTCGATGCGCCGGTGCGCACCGGCGTGGAAGTCCATTCGGTTGAGCGTCTACCAGAACGTAGCGGTTTTAAGATACTGACGTCGGACGGTGAATTTGAAGCTGACAATGTGGTGGCGGCTACCGGTCCTTTCCAGAAACCCGCTTTTCCACAGATCGTGCCGGAAAGCGCTGCGCTGCATCAGATCCATTCATCGGCGTATAAAAATCCGCAGCAGCTGCCGCAGGGCGGCGTGCTGGTGGTGGGCGCAGGTGCTTCAGGCTCACAAATTGCCGAAGAGTTGCGTAAATCTGGCCGTGAAGTGACGCTCTCCATCGGCGAACATTACCGTCCGCCACGTTCCTATCGTGACCGCGATTATTGCTGGTGGCTGGGCGCGCTGGGCTTATGGGATGAAGTCAAAATCAAGCCGAAGAAACAGCACGTTGCTTTTGCCGTGAGTGGTTATGAAGGTGGCAAAACGGTCGATTTTCGCCGACTGGCGCACATGGGCATTACGTTGGTGGGGATCACCAAAACCTGGGATAACGGCGTGCTGAGCTTTGCTGAGGGTATAATGGACAATATTGCTGAAGGCGACAAAGCGTATTTCGACGTACTGCGTGATGCCGATGCCTATATTGAACGTAATGGCCTGGACTTACCGCCCGAGCCGCAAGCATGGGAATTATTGCCAGATCCAGAATGTTTAATTAATCCATTATCAGAACTGGATCTACAGGCTGCAGGTATTACCAGCATTATCTGGGCCACCGGTTTTAAATTTGATTTTAGTTGGCTGAAAGTGGATGCCTTTGATGCTAATGGTGCGCCGTTCCATAAACGCGGTATTTCCGCCGAACGGGGTATTTACTTCCTTGGCTTGCCCAATCTGGTGAATCGCGCATCATCGTTTATTTATGGCGTATGGCACGATGCCAAATATATTGCCGACCATGTGGTTTTACAAAACGCCTACACCGATTATAAAAAGTCGTAAAAATCTCCGTGAGATCGCCGTTAATGGCGCCCCTAGAAAAGACAATAAAAAAGCCGGACAGTGTCCGGCTTGATTCACTTCTGGCGGGAATTACAGCGCCATATCCTGTTTGCCTGATTCAGTACGCGGCTTAGCCTGCGTTGGTGCAACCGTCTGATCACCCATGTTGATGACCGGCGGCTTGGTCAACAGCAGCGTCGCTGCGGTGTTGTCCCAAACTTGCTGCGTCAGCGCGGTGTTGCCGTTCAGCTTCTGACCGAAGCTTGGCACGATAGCGCGGATCTTCTGCTGCCACTCTGGCGAAGCGAACTGCTCTGGGAACAGCTTTTTCATCACGTCGAGGGTGATTGGTGCAGCAGTCGATGCGCCCGGTGACGCGCCTAACAGTGCCGCCAGGGTTTTCTGCTGATCGGTCACGATTTCGGTACCCAGTTTCAGCAAGCCACCTTTTTCGGCATCTTTCTTGATGATCTGCACACGTTGACCTGCCTGAATCAGTTTCCAGTCCTCTTTACGCGCGTTTGGATAGTACTCTTTCAGCGCCGCAAAACGGTCGTCGTCATTCAGCATCACCTGACCAATCAGGTATTTCACCAGGTCGAAGTTGTCGATGCCCACATGCGTCATCGGCATGATGTTGCTGGTGGTGGTCGCGCTCAGCAGATCGAACAGCGAACCGTTTTTCAGGTACTTGGTGGAGAAGGTGGCGAAAGGTCCAAACAGCACCACTTTCTTACCGTCGAGGGTACGTGAATCGATGTGTGGAACCGACATCGGTGGCGCACCTACGGAAGCCTGACCGTACACTTTTTCCAGGTGACGATTAGCGATCTCTGGGTTCTCGGTCATCAGGAACGAACCGCCGACCGGGAAGCCGCCGTAGTTATCTGCTTCCGGAATGCCGGTTTTCTGCAGCAGCTTAATCGCGCCGCCGCCAGCACCGATGAACACGTATTTCGCATCAACTGAACGCTTATCGCCGCTCTTCACATCTTTAATAGTGACGTGCCACGAGTTATCGCCGTTACGCTTGAAATCAGTGACTTCTGACGAGGTTTCCAGCTTGAAGTTCTGATCTTTCTTCAGGCTACCGATCAGCTGACGGGTGATTTCACCGTAGTTAACATCGGTGCCGACTGGCGTCCAGGTTGCCGCAACTTTCTGGTTCGGGTCACGACCTTCCATCACCAGCGGCGCCCATTGCTGGATCTGCTGATGATCGGTAGAGAATTTCATGCCCTGGAACAGGGTGGTTTTCTGCAGCGCATCGTAACGCTTTGTCAGGTACTCGACGTTTTTGTCGCCCCAGACGAAGCTCATGTGCGGCGTAGAGTTAATGAAGGAGTGCGGATCGTGCAACACACCGCGCTGCACCTGCGACGTCCAGAACTGGCGCGAAATCATGAAGGATTCGTTAATTTCCAGCGCTTTGCTAACGTCGATTGAACCGTCTGCACGCTCGGGCGTGTAGTTCAGCTCCATGTTAGCAGAGTGACCCGTACCGGCGTTGTTCCAGCCGTTGGACGATTCCAGCGCGACGCCGTCCAGCTTCTCAACCATCAGCTGTTTCCAGCCCGGTTGCAGCTCTTGCAGCCAGGTGCCGAGCGAGGCGCTCATGATGCCGCCGCCAATCAGCAGAACGTCAGTTTTTTCTGGTGCGTCTTCAGCGCGAACCGCTGATGAGACAAGCAGCGCTGCCAGCGATAGGGCAGACACGATCTTTTTGGTGTGAGTCATTCCAGTCCTACTTATTATGCAATGCAGGTGAACGTTAAAAATTCGGTTTGCACATTAAGAGATTGTTACGGAATGATTAACTTGTTTTTAGTTAATAAAGTATTGGTGTTAATTAATTAACTTAAAAAAATAAAATAGCGTGAAATATAAGCAGAAGGGGGAATTAATCGGAGATAAACCGCTTAAGCTGCGCGGTTATTCTTTATATCGGTAGACGCGACTTAGGTCAAATAAAACTCCTGCTATTTTACGCACATTGCGTAGCGGCGCGATTCATCGCGCAATCAATTGCGCCGCTACAAAGCGTGCGCGAAGTTTTTGCTGTTCATGGCGACCAACTTAGCTACTGCACATTTCATAAAACATCACTTCACGAAGCGTGTTCGTTCCTCGCGCACAAACTGATTTACCCTAACGTCTCTAATGACTTGTTTTACTTTTCGCGTGGGCAACGGCATGGCTAACAAAACACTGTATGAAAAACTGATCGATCAGCATGTGGTTCGTAAGTTAGATGATGAAGGGCATGTGCTGCTCTATATTGATCGCTCGATTCTCAATGAATACACCAGCCCGCAGGCGTTTAGCGGCCTGCGCGATCACCAGCGTCTTGTGCGCAATCCGGGCACCATTTTGCTGAATGTCGATCACGTTAACCCAACGCGCCCCGAGCGTGATGAGGCGATGACCGACGCGGGCGGACAGTTACAAGTCGATTACTTCCGCCAGAACGCCGCGCATTTTGGCATCGAACTGTTCGATGTGCTTGATCCGCGACAAGGCATCGAACACGTCGTCGCACACGAGCAAGGCCTGGTAATGCCCGGTATGGTGATTGCCGCAGGCGACAGCCATACCACCACTTACGGCGCGTTTGGCGCGCTCGGTTTCGGCATCGGCACTTCGGAAATCGAGCACCTGCTGGCGACGCAAACCCTGATTTATCGGACCCTTAAAACCATGCTGGTAACGGTGAGCGGTGAGCTGCCGTTTGGGTGTTCGGCGAAGGACATCATCATGGCGCTGATCGAGCAGATTGGTGCATCAGGCGCGACCGGATTTGCCATTGAATTTGCCGGTGTTGCCATCGAAGCGCTGAGCATGGAAGGGCGCATGACGCTGTGCAACATGGCAGTGGAAGCCGGTGCGCGCGGTGCGATTATCGCGCCGGATGAAAAAGTGTTTGCCTATATCGCCGGCAAACCGCAAATGCCGACCGGCGAGTTGTGGCAGCAGGCCGTTGCGGAGTGGCGCGATTTACGCAGCGATGCGGACGCGCGTTTCGATAGCCGCATCGCTATCGACTGCAGCGATCTTGAACCCAAAGTGACATGGGGAATCAGCCCGGATCAAGCCAGTGCCATTACCGGCCACGTGCCCGACCCGGCGCAGGAAACAGATGCGGTGAAACAGCAGACGCTGCGGAGCGCGCTGCAATATATGGGGCTGGAACCCGGCACGCCGTTGGCGGAGATCGCCATCACGCATGCCTTTATTGGTTCCTGCACCAACGGGCGCATTGAAGATCTGCGCGCTGCCGCCGCGATTATCGACGGACACAAAATCGCCCCGCACGTGCGTGGCATTATCGTGCCGGGATCGACGCAGGTGCGTCAGCAAGCAGAAGCGGAAGGGTTAGCCGCGATTTTCGTCAACGCCGGTTTTGAATGGCGTCAATCGGGCTGCTCAATGTGCCTGGCGATGAACGAAGATGTGTTAGCGCCCGGCGATCGCTGTGCGTCCGGCACCAACCGCAATTTCCCTGGCCGCCAGGGCGCGGGTGCGCGCACGCACTTAATGAGCCCGGCGATGGTCGCCGCCGCCGCGATTGCCGGCCATCTGGTTGATGTCCGCAAATTCATGACTGCAGAGGTTTGAGATGGAAGCATTTAACAACATGACGGGCACGCTGGCGCCACTACCGGCGGCCAATATTGATACCGATGTGATCATGCCAAAGCAGTTTCTCAAAGGCATCGATCGTAAGAATTTGGATCGCGGTGTGTTCTTCGACCTGCGCTTCCTGCCCGACGGCCGCCCAAATCCCGCTTTCATTCTTAATCAAGCCGGTTGGGAAAACGCCGCCTTCTTACTGGTGGGCGCCAATTTCGGCTGCGGCTCCAGCCGCGAACATGCGGTGTGGGGACTCAATCAGCTCGGTATCCGCGCCATTATCGGCACCAGCTTTGCCGGCATCTTCGACGATAACTGCCAGCGCAATGGCGTTTTGACGCTGACGTTATGCGAAGAGGATTATCAGCGCCTAAGCGAGGTTGCGAACAATGCCGCCAGTAATCGCATTACCGTGTCGCTGGAACAACAGGCAATCCTCTTTAATAATCAACGCATTGCCTTTTCGATCAGTGCCTTAAAACGCGAGATGTTATTGGGCGGCGGCAGCGCGGTGGACTGGACGTTGCAGTACGAATCCGACATTACACAGTTTGAAGCGCAGCATTTTGCTCAGCGTCCGTGGCTGAAGCGCGATCAAATCCAACAGGACGCACCAGCATGAGTGAGATTACGCCACGCGGTGATTCACCCTTTATTGACGGCTTTACGCTGAGCGATGTGCGTCTGGCGAACGGCGTGACGCTGCGCGTTGCGATGGGCGGCGAAGGTCCGCCACTGCTGATGCTGCACGGACATCCGCAAAATCATCTGGCGTGGCGCAAAATTGCACCGCAGCTGGCGCAGCAGTATCGCGTAATCCTGCCGGATCTGCGCGGTTACGGCGACAGCGACAAGCCGCCGAGTGATGAGGCGCATCGCGCTTACTCGAAACGGGTGATGGCGCAGGATATCAGCCTGTTAATCGAGGAGTTGGGATTAGAGCGCGTGGCGTTTGTCGGGCACGATCGCGGTGCACGCGTGGGCCATCGACTGGCGCTCGATCATCCAGAAAAACTCTCCTGCTGCGTGTTTGTTGATATTGCGCCGACCGCGACCATGTACGCCTTAACCAACAAAGCGTTTGCCACGCGCTATTTCTGGTGGTTCTTCCTGATTCAACCTTATCCATTACCTGAAATCCTGATCGGCCACGATCCGGCATTATTCCTGCGTAAACACATTGATGGGCAATTAAAAACGCCGGGCGCCACCGAGGTGGTCATCTTCAACGATTACCTGCGCTGTTATCAAAATAAAGAGATGATTCACGCGGTGTGCGAAGATTATCGCGCCGCGGCGACGATTGATTTAGACGATGATGCGCAGGACAGCGCTAAACGCATTGAAGCGCCGCTTCTGTTGTTATGGGGAGAAAAGGGCACGGTTGGCCAGTTATATAACGTGGTGGAAACCTGGCGGGATAAAGCGCGCAATATTCAGGGCAACGCATTACCTGGCGGTCATTCACCGCATGAGGAAGTGCCTGAACTGTTTTTAAGTCAGCTTCAGCGCTTTCTGGATTCTGTGTTATAACCGGCTAAATTTCGCTAACGCCGTGATGGTGATGAAAATACTGCTTGCCGGAAAAAGTTATCAGAAGCCGCTTCAAGGTTGGCCGTCGGTCGAAGATCTGTATGTCTTTATCAGCGTAGCGCGCTATGAAGGTTTTGGCCGAGCTGCGATTGAGCTCGGCCAGTCGCCATCCTACATCAGCAAGCGGATTGCCATCCTCGAAAAGCAGCTGGAAACCCGGCTGTTTTTCCGCACCAACCGCGTGATGCGCCTGACGCCAGAAGGTGAAAAGGCGCTGGAAGGTGCGTTGCACGTGGTGCACGAAATGGATTCCTTCCTGAATAACTTTCAGCAGTGGCGCGGCGAATTAACCGGCGATTTGACTGTGGCCTGTTCATTTGGCTTTGGCCAGGATTATTTGTCCGATGCGATTGCCGAATTTATGACGCGTCATCCGTCACTGAACATCAAATTGATGCTCAGCGATCGCGATATTGATTTATTGCAGTCAGGCACTGACGTCGATATTCGGGTGGGTGATGATGTGAATCACTCTTACATTGCACGAAAATTAGCCGCCAATCGGCGTATTCTTTGTGCTACGGCAGATTATTTAGCCCGGTCGCGTCCACTGGAGACGCTGGATAATTTAATCGATCACAGCTGTCTTATTATTAATGAGAATAATAATACCTTTGGACACTGGACGTTAACGGACGGCGAAAATAAAATCGTTTGTCGCCTGAATAGCCATTACTCATCTAATAGCGGAAAAGTGATTCTGAATTGGGCATTAAAATCGCACGGGATTGCGTTGCGTTCTGCCTGGGATGTGGCGCCGTATTTAAGCGAAAACCAATTGCTGCACGTATTACCTCAATGGTATCAGGAAGCGAATATCTGGGCGGTTTACACGCAGCGTGCTTCTGAATCGCCGCGCATTAAAGTGTTTATTGATTTTCTTGCCGACTATTTTGCAGAAAAAAGCCTGCCGATGATGAAGGGTAAATTATAAATACCCTAAATAATTCGAGTTGCAGGAAGGCGGCAAGTATGTGAATCCCAGGAGCTTACATTAGTAAGTGACTGGGGTGAACATGCGCGGCCAACGCTCCTGCAACTTGAAGTATGACGGGTATTAGCATTAGCCATAAGCCACTTTGCTATTGATATGATACAACGTTGCGGTAGCGGCCATGACGTGCTGACCATCGTGCGCCGGTTCGTGGGATTCCACTTCGGTGATGTGATAACCCACCGCACCGGCAGCAAGGGCTTTCTGCACAAAGGCGTCATTCAGCTCTTCCATTGAAGTCGCCCAGCTCACCGAAGTAAAGCCTACCGGATGAATCGATGAAAGTTCGCGATGGGTTAAATCCCCGCGAATTAAAACCGGTTTAACGGATTGCGGTGTGAAAATAGATATTACGTCATTAATTAATTGTTTCATGGCGATACTCCTCGCAAATAATAACTGAGCCAATGGCCGCAGCTACGAATCTTTCAATTGTCGGTAATGTGCTGACACCCTAAATGTTTACGGCGAGTGATGATTGCCGGTGAAGTTAATAAACACCTTTTCAGGTTAAGCGTTTTAGCTTTAATTGCTAATTAGATGTTAAGAAAGATTCAGCCACAACTCATTCAACCTTGCGCGACTATTTTTGCATCTGGTTACATTTGGTGTGTTAACCCTAACAGTCGACAGGAAGTTGAATATAAAGCCTGATCGTAGCGGCGCGATTTATCGCGCAATGAACTGCGCCGCTACAATCCCTGCGCTTTATGTCATCGGCAGATTAAAATTCGCGCTGCCCGCCCAATTCAATGACCCGATTCGGTGGGATATTGAATTGCTCATGTGCGCGCTGCGCATTGCGCTGGCAGAAGTGGAAAATACCGCCTTTAATGCGCATCAAACCTTTTCTCTTCTTCATCACCAGCGTGTCGTGCGAGGTGAAGAACGAGGCTTCATTGACGGTACAACCCAATCCTTCCAGTCCGCACAAATGCAGGATCTCGGCCATCGATGGCGTCTCGCGCCAGCCGTAAGCGGCGGTCACTTGCCAGAACGTTGGCGACAATTGAGTGATGCTCAGACGCTTCTGGTTATAGACGCGTGGGATATCGGTGGTGCGAATATGCAGCAGCACCACACGTGTATGCAGCACGCGGTTGTGTTTAAGGTTATGTAGCAGCGCCTGCGGAATCTCATGCTCTTTACGTGAGAGGAAGATTGCGGTGCCCGGCACACGACTGGGCGGATGGGTTTCCAGCGATCGCACCAGCGCCTGCAGGCTCTCAGGATCGTTATTCAACTTGCGGATCAGGCGGTTACGCTCGCTGCTCCAAATGAGCATTAATCCCATCATGCTCAGCGCCAGCAGCACCGGCACCCAACCGCCGGACAGCAGTTTCATCAGGTTAGCGCTGAACAGCGGGACATCAATGCTTAACATACACAGCAGGAAAACCAGCGCCACCGGCAGCGGCCACTTCCAGTTACGCAGCGCTACCACGCCCGCCAGACACGCGGTGATCACCATGGTGCCGGTCACCACTATGCCGTACGCCGAAGAGAGCGCTGATGATTGTCGGAACGCCAGCACAATCACCGTCACCGCGACAAACAGCAGCCAGTTCACCACCGGAATATAGATCTGACCGGATTCCGTGTGCGAGGTGAAGATGATGCGCATCGGCGGCAAAAATCCCTGACGGATCGCCTGATGCGTCAGCGTATACACGCCGGTAATCACCGACTGCGCGGCGATCACCGTGGCCAGCGTTGACAGCACAATCAGCGGGATCTGTCCCCAACCCGGCGCGAGATTAAAGAACGGATTATTGAGAGCCTGCGCATCGGCAATGACCAGCGCGCCCTGCCCAAAGTAGTTGAGCACCAGCGCGGGCATGGCGATCACCAACCAGGCCATGCGAATCGGCGCTTTGCCCAGATGTCCCATATCGGCGTACAGCGCCTCCGCGCCGGTCACCGCCAGCACCACCATGCCCAGCGCGGCAAACGAAAGCGCTTTGTGGCTAAGCAGGAACGTCAGCGCATAGGAGGGATTCAGCGCGTAAAGCACTTCAGGATTAAGCAGGATGCCGCGAATGCCTAACAGGGCAATCGACACAAACCAGACAAACATCACCGGGCCGAAAACCTTACTGACCTTCTCGGTGCCGTGTTTTTGAATCATAAACAGCAGCGTGAGAATCGCCACTGCCAGCGGCACCACATATTTATCCAGCTCAGGTGACACCACTTCGATACCTTCGATCGCCGACAGCACCGAAATCGCCGGCGTGATCACGCCATCGCCGTAGAAGAACGCGCCGCCAATCAAGCCTGCTAACACAATGATGTGTGAGGCTCTCGGCCCGACATGCTGGCGTGCCAGCGACATCAGCGTTAATACGCCGCCTTCGCCATCATGATCGGCGCGCATCACAAAGCAGACGTATTTCAGCGTCACGATCAGCGTCAGCGCCCAGAAAATCAGCGACAAAAATCCCATCACTGCGGTGGTGGAGACGGCACCATTAGGCAAAATGGAGAGGCACTCCTTAAGGGTATAAAGCGGGCTGGTGCCGATATCCCCAAACACGATCCCCGCGGCCGCCAGCATGCCAGCAGGCAAGGACTGTTTTTCACTTTGACTCATAGATTTCCTGTGGTTTATCAGGGTTGAGGCTAATGAGGGCGAACATACCTGTTTGCGACCGAAGCGAACAGTGGCAGGCGAATTTACGTACAGCATTTTTACGCGTAACGCCGATATTTTTACACCATTTTTATATCGCGCTCATTTTTCACGCTGAGCGTAGTGGAATATTTGACTGCGCACTGAGGCCCAAATATCACATTTAAACATATATAAACCAATGCTCACTGGAGCGGTTTTACCCGCAGGAAAGCACAGGGCATTTATTCATCATTTACCCACGCGAGCATAGATTCTAGCCAGCTAAATGCACAGTTTTTCCTGTAACGAACCGGTGGGTTAAAAAATATGAATACAGTACTCATAACGGGTGCAACTGGATTTTTGGGCGGTGCGGTCGCGGTTAATCTGCTCAAGAAAAGTGATCATTACAAACTACTTTTATTAGTGCGGGCTAATAGTCAAGCTGCAGGATTAGAGCGAATTAAGGAAAACCTGATTAAATTTGGCGTTGAAGCCGGTCAATTAAACAGGCTCACCCACGAGAACATCTTAATAGGCGATCTTGCTGAGCCGGAACGGTTTATTGACGATGCGCGCTTGACCAAGGTTACGCATGTGCTTAACTGCGCCGCTGTCGCCTCGTTTGGCGCGAATCCCCTGATTTGGAAAGTCAATGTAGAAGGCACCTTTGCATTTGCCAGTCGTATGGCGCGGGTGAAAGGGCTCAAGCGCTTTGTGCATGTCGGTACCGCTATGTCGTGTGCGCCCGAAGCCAATTCGCTGGTGGTGGAAAGTGAGTTGAATACGCTGCGCGAACAACACGTTGTGGAATATACGTGGAGTAAAGCGACGGTTGAAAGAATGATGAGCGAGATGTTACCTAATCTGCCCTTAGTCATCGCGCGACCATCCATTGTGGTGGGGCATTCGGACTGTGGCTGTGCGCCGTCCCCAAGCATTTTTTGGGTATTTCGCATGGTGCTCACGTTAGGCAAATTTATGTGTGAGCTGAATGACCGTATTGATGTGGTGCCGGTCGATTACTGTGCCGATGCGCTGGAGTTGTTATTGACGGCTCCCAACGTGGAGAAGACGATTATTCATATTTCAGCGGGTGAAAATAGCAGCGTCACGTTTGCTGAGATTGATCAGGCGATGGCACAAGCCTCGGGACACGTTGCGGTGGCCGAAACGTATCAGAAAGTGAATTACCGTGAACTGGCAGCGAGCAGGAGCTCATTTTCTTCGCTGTTTGGTCCCTGTAATGAACGCATCTTATTACGCGCCATGAATCTGTATGGACATTTTTCAAAACTGAATGTGGTGTTCAGCAATGAAAAATTGCTGGAGCTGGGTATGCCGCCATCGTCAAAGTTTACTGACTATTTGCATCATTGTGTCGCTTCAACGCGTAATGCAACTATTGCGGAATTGATGGAGGTCGATTTTAAATAAGCTGAAACTGCGCAGTTAATATCTGCGCAGTTTTTGCCGAATTACCAGCCTTTAATAATATCGCCTTTGTAGATCTCGTTCGCTTTATCCAGCACTTCCTGTGACTGGAAGGCTTGTTTCAGCTTCTGCACGTTGGCGCTGTCTTTATTATCTTCACGCGCCACAATCGCATTCACGTAAGGTGAGGCTTTGCCTTCCATAAACATACCGTCACGCGAGGCAGAGAGATTAACCAGCGCGGCGAAGTTGTTGTTGATGATCGAAAGATAAACCTGCGGATCGTCCAGCGTACGCGCCAGCTGCGGTGTATCCACCTCAACAATTTTCAGCTTCTTCGGATTGTCGGTGATATCCAGCGTGGTTGGCAGCAGGCCCGCTTCCGGTTTCACTTTGATCAAGCCCTGCGCCTGCAACAGCAGCAGGCTGCGGCCGAGCGTGGTGGCTTCGTTGGAGAGGGTCACGGTGGCGCCGTCAGGCAACGCTTTCAGCGTTTTAATCTTGCGCGAGTAGCCTGCAATCGGGAACACGAAGGTGTTGGTGACCACGGCGAAGTGGTAGCCGCGCTCTTTGGATTGCATCTCCAGATAAGGCAGGCTCTGGAAGGCGTTGGCATCGACATCTTTGTTGAACAGCGCTTCATTCGGCTGCACGTAATCATTGAAGGCCACCACATCGACATCCAGCTGATATTTGTCGTGCGCAACTTGCTTCACGGTATCCCACAGCGCCTGGTCAGGTCCGGTATTAATGGCCACTTTGATTTGATTTTCATCATCTTTGTTGCAGCCACTAAGCAGCGCCACGGATGCAGCCAGCAGCGTCGTGAGTAAAATTTTCTTCATTGCGCGGATTCCCTTTAAACTTAGAGAACGGACTATAATGGATGTTTAGACGTCTGTACATCCATCCGCAGCGCGTTTGCTTACAATTCGTTCAGGAGAGAGACTTCTGCAAGCAGGCAATATATTTCTCGCCCGACTGCATCACGATCCGCTGCGCGTCTGCGACAATTTCTCGCTGCTCGAACGCGCCGTATAAGCGCGAAAATTTTAGCGCCGCCAGCCGACGCATAATATCGCTGACTGCCGCCGCCGGTAACGGCAGCATATTTGGATAGCTCCACATAAATGACACCGCATCCGCGCCGGGCGTAACTTGCACGATATCGCCACTCAACAGCACGCCGTCATCGTGCGTCCAATGCAATACGCATCCGCCAGCAAAATGCCCGCCAAGGCGGACCAGTTTCACTTCCGGCACAATTTCCAGCTCGTCATTTTGCCAAAGATGAATGTGCGGGCTGTCGCGCATAATCCATTCACTATCGTTAGCATGCAGATAGATCGGCGCGTCGAATGCCGCTGCCCAATCCTGCATGGTGCTGTAATAGTGCGGATGCGAAATAGCGATGGCGTGAATACCACCGAGCGCGGTAACAATCGCTTTGGTGGCATTATCGAAATTGGCGATGCAATCCCACAGAACATTGCCGTGCGGCGTTTGCAGCAGAAACGCGCGTTGATTAATAGCAAAGCTGGGCACGGTTTGCAGACTGAACAGGTTGGCAGCGTGCTGCTGCCATTTATTGCAGTGTGTGGCTTGCAGGCTATGCAGTGAAGTCCATTTTTGCCCGCTGGCCGGCACAAACTGTCGTTCATCTTCACATATTTTGCAGTGTTCGATTTGACTCTGTTGCTCATCGTAAGATGTGCCGCAGGCGGTGCAGACTTTTATCATCATGAATTCCTCTCGTCTATTTGAGATTCATTCTAGAAGCCGAAATCAGGGCGTGCGCAGATCATTACAGATTGTATTGAGGACGTTGCACCGCATTTGGGGTGGAAGAGGAAAGTGGGCATTCCGTAGAGTCGCCATTTATGGTGACCAGGTGCGCATGCATGCGCACCCTACGAAATCGGGCGTAAATACTGGCATTGTGAAGTTAAAGTTGCGGCTGTAACTGATAAATCCACGCCATTATTTGCTCGCCATTGCTGGTGGTGACATCAACTTCCACGCGATCGTAGCCATCTTCAAACTCATCCAGCATCGGCCAATGCGGTTCAAGTTTCTCTGAGATAAACAGATAACCTGGCACGCGTGGGCCGTTTTCCTGCAACACAATGCCGGGGAAATCTGCTGCTGCGCCCCAGCCGCGTTCATAAAAGGTGCCTGAAACCGTTCCCGCCAGCCATTCGCCACCGATGTTTTCCAGAATATGCGCATTTGAATGGCCGGGCTGGAGCGTACCGTAAACAAATAAACGTTTCATTTTCCCTCATAAAATCAAGCAAAGGCGGTACTTTAACTCTCGGCGTTAGCGATGTCATCGACCGCCCAATATGCGATGTGCATTGCCGTAAAAATGACTATTCTGAAGGACCCGCGATGAGAGGTAAAAGATCAATGTTGAATAGTTCGAGCATTTGTCGCTGCAATATAAAACGCTATCCGCAATCCGCTCAGTTTGATGGCAAAAGGTTTAACAATAAGATCCCACGCCAGCAGTTAGGATTAACTGAGTTCGCCAAACTATTCTGGGATTTTGCCTTTAACAAACCGAAAAATACCGCACCTGAATCTGCGCTGCCGCTCATCAAACTCGACGCGCAGCAACTTGCGGCGGCGGCGGATAACAGCGTATTTCGCCTTGGCCACTCATCATTGCTATTTAAAATGCAGGGCAAATACTGGCTGACCGATCCGGTATTTACGCAGCGCGCTTCACCCTTTACGTGGTTTGGCCCCAAACGCTTCCAGCCTGCGCCAATTGCGCTTGAAGATTTGCCGACTATTGAAGGGATCATTCTTTCGCATGATCATTATGACCATCTGGATTATCACACCATTTTGCAGCTCAAAGATCGCGTGCGCTATTTCCTAACGCCGCTGGGTGTCGGTGATTTACTGATATCCTGGGGCGTTGCGCCGGAAAAAATCACCCAGCTGGATTGGTGGGAATCAAAGAATATCGGCGGTATTCATTTTGTCGCCACGCCATCGCAGCATTTTTCTGGCCGTGGCATGTTCGACAGTAATAAGCGGCTGTGGTGCTCATGGAGCATTATCAGCGATGATTTCCGCCTGTTCTATGGCGGGGATTCCGGTTATTTCGATGGTTTCAAACACATCGGTAATAAATTCGGCCCGTTCGATATGGCCTTCCTGGAAAACGGTGCGTATGACCGCCGCTGGGCCGATATTCATATGCTGCCACAAGACACCATCAAAGCCTTTATTGACCTTAACGCGAAATGGCTGTTCCCGATTCACAATGCCGCTTTCGATTTAGCGTTTCATGCATGGAATGATCCGCTTAATCAAATAGTGACGCTGGCGCAGGAACAGCAGATTAATGTGTCGATGCCACAACTCGGGCAAGGCGTGCAATTTTTGCAGCCGCAGCAAGAGAAAAAGTGGTGGTAAATGATGCCCGATTGCCAGGCAATCGGGTTATCCGGTTATTTCGTCATACAGGTTACGCAGGCGCGTGCGTAGAAATAGCACCGCTTTGTGCTTGCGCGACAATAACGTCTGCACGCTGCTGCCACTCTCTTGCGCCAGCTGGTTAAAGCTGTAGCCAAGCAGTTCGGTTTTCTCGAATACCTCGCGCTGCGCGTCAGGTAATTCGGCTAAGGCTTCTTCCAGTTCTTCCCACAGTAGCGTTTTCAGATACTCATCTTCCGGCGTCTGCGGCACGCCAAATAAAGTCTCTGCCAACTCATCTTCCGGGAAATCCTGCTCTTCGCGATCACCAAAATAATCAGCGAGCGGCAGCTCACGTTTTTTCCGCGCCCGGTCGGTCATTTCATTGCGTGCCGCCCGGAACAGCCAGGCGGCGACATTCTCCACCGGCTGTTCCACCTGCATCAGCTTATAAGTGACTTCCTGCAAGATATCGTCGGCATCTTCACGTACCGCGGTTCGCCCGCGAATGAACGCATTCAGCTTAGTGCGGCAGGCGGTGATTGCCGACATCAGCAGTGAATCCTGCGCCATCACGCTTACCCGGCGTCGCTGGATTTGGGCGGATTATTCTCTGGCTGCGGACGCGTTTCACCTCGCTCATCACAACGACCATGCCAGTCGCAACGATCGTGATGACCACGATGACCAAAGCGATTGCGGCGATGCTGCATAAACTCTTCGCGTTGTTCCGGCGTCATCTGCATCCAACGTTCGTGCATGCGGCGACGCGCCATGCCGAACATGCCCGGACGGAATCCCAAACCGCCAAACAAGATGCGGCACAACGCCAGCAAGCCCAGCGCCTGCCAGAAACCGATGCTTTTCACACCGATGATGCCCGGCAGCAACGCATTCCACAGCGACATCACCAACAAGCCCAGCGCGGCGATAATCACCGCGCCCATCAGCAGCGGTTTCGCCAGGCGATGACCGCCAAAATGATCCCGATGACCGTGTCTGTGCATATCAAAATCTCTCAATGTTTTGTCCTCATGACATTAACGGATAACTGCTGGTGATGAGGTAGACGAATGAGCAGTGAGAATATTGCTGAAAAAAACGTAAAAAAGAAAAAGGCCGCCGGATGGCAGCCTCGCGTTATGGATTTTTTACTGCTGAATCAGCGCCTGGCTTTATCGCGGCGTGGACGAATAACAATATCTGCAATCTGCGTATCTTCCGGACTATCCACAATAAACCGCACGGCGCGCGCCACCGAACTCGCATCGAGATACTCCTGCGGATTGATCGGCGCATGGTTACCCGCGCGGGCACGCGAGGCTTGATTCATCGGCGTATCGGTTGGGCCGGGCGCGACTGTCGCGACCCGCACGCCATGTTCGCTCTCTTCGCTACGCAGCGCATGCGCCAGCGCGGTAAGGGCAAATTTGGAGGCGGAGTAAATGACGTGTCCCGCTAACGCCAGCGTCCCCGAACCGGAGTTGATAAACACCACTTTGCCCTGTGAGGCGCGCAGGGCGGGCAAGGTTAAGCGCGTGAGTTCTGCAGGCGCAATGACATTAATGTTCAGGTGTTGTTGCCACAGTTCTGGCGTGGCGGAGAAGGTAGTGCTGAGAATCGAGATCGCCGCCGAATGCACCAGTACATCAACCCGATTTAATGTGGCGGTGAACGCGGCCACGGCGGCAAAATCTGTGATATCCAGTGCAACCGGAATTACATTGGTGACCTGTTCTAAAGCCTGCAACGTTTGCTGATTGCGCCCAATCGCGTAAACCTGATGGTCGGCCGCCAATAACTTCACGGTTTCCAGGCCAATGCCGCTGTTGCCGCCGGTGACAATCGCGACCGGTAATACTGATGCTGTCATAAGTTCCTCTCCTGTTGATGATTTCAAGCTATGGAAAAGGACGGCCGCAGGCAAATGCCTAAATTGACTATGAATTGCTGGCTTTCGCCATACAGCTTTTTTAGGGTGCGCATTGATGCGCACCAGGTCGAAATTTACACCTTTTTCAGGCTGCCAAACGTCTGTTTGCCGTTAAAGAACGTCGCCATCACCGGCGCGATGTGCGCAACAGCTTCCGCAGAGCAACTGGCGTTAACCAGCATCATAGTGGCGTGGTCCTGCGCTTTCGGCCATTGCTGTTCGCCGTGGCTATTCAGCGGCAACACCTCGTTGGTGGCGATACCCAACGCGCGGCTCAGAGAATACTCATCCGGCCCACGATAGAGCTGCGAATAGACGTTGGCTTTCTCCAGCATGCTGCCGCTGCCAAAGGGCTGCCAGTGATCGGCGATGGTGTCGGTGCCCGACCACACCGGCACGCCAGCGGCGCGCAACTGCGGCAGCGGCATGATTACGCGACCAATCGGTACGGTGGTGGCGATACTAAACTGCTGCTCTTTCAGCTCCTCAATCATCGCCGTCAGTTCGTTACCCTGTAACGTCCCCAGGGCAAAGGCGTGACTGAGGGTGACTTTGCCTTTTAGCTGCGGATTGTCGCGCACCGTTTTCAGCATGTAGCGGATCGCCGCCACACCGTGCGGTTCGGTTTCATGAAGATGAATATCGATCGGTGCAGCGAAATCGAGCGCGATGCTGAACAGGGTATCCAGTGACTTTTCCATCGCGCCGTCAACGTTGGTTGGATCCAGTCCACCGACATAGTTCGCGCCCATCTTCATCGCTTCGCGCATCATGCCTTCGACGTTTGAGCGAAGTAATCCGTGTTGTGGGAAGGCGACAATGTCGGCATGAAAATCATCACGATGGTTGGCAATCGCCTGCTGCAGATGCTCCAGACCGTGTAATTTGCTGACCGGATCGATGTTGCAATGGCTTCGTGCAGAACTGCTGCCTTTGGATTGCAGCAGGCCAATCAGTTTCCCGGCACGGATTTCAGAAGTCGGCAGCAGTTCGGGCAGGATCTGTTCTTCCTGATGAATCATATCGATCACGCTGTGGCGCGGCAGCGGGGCGCGCCAGCTTTCGCCGTAAAAGGTTTTATCGAGATGAATATGCATGTCGCGCGTGGCGGGCAGCAGCAGATAACCTGCGGCGTCCCACGTTGGCAGATTAATGCTGACGCCCGCAGGATGAACGGCGGCAATCTTGCCAGCATTCACCTCAACATCATAAAAACCGGTTTGCGTGGCGGTGATGACATCCTGTTTGCGGATAAAGGCTTCCTCCAGGCGCACATTACGCAGCAGAAAGTGCATGACATCAACGCGGCCGGCAGGCGCCGGTTGGCAGGTTTCTACCGCCTGAATGCTGCGGCTCATGCCCGCGCTGAGCAAGGTGCCTGCGGCGGTGAGTTTCATGCCGGCGGAAAGAAAATCCCGGCGATTGCCGGGTGATAAGAGGCTCATGAATTATTCTCCTTGTAGGGGAGAATAACCCTAAAATAGCCGCTGGCAGGGCGCTGCGATATTTTCCACTGCTGGCTATGGTGAAAACTAATGACCGCAGTGATTGCTACTCAGCGAGATGAATTCGTACCTGATGATTTCCGACGTCGCAGCTGAGTGTGATGGCATCATCGGCACTCAGCACATCATCCAGCCACAGCTGATAAGCGCCGGGCGTGTGCCGCATCTCAATCTCATAGCGCGCGGACCCTTCATGATAAATCACCTTTGCGCCCGGCCATGCTTTGGGCAGACGCGGACGCAGCCGCAATTTTTCGCCGTGGCGCGTGATGCCGAGCAGGCTTTCGATGATCAGCTGATAAGTCCAGCCCGCCGACCCGGTGTACCACGTCCAGCCGCCGCGACCTTCATGGTTCTCGGCGCTGTAGACATCCGCCGCCATCACGTAAGGTTCGACTTTGTAAGTTGCAACAGCATTCGCATCCAGGCTGTGATTGATCGGATTGATCAGCGCCAGCAACGCCCATGCGCGCTCGACCTGGCCCATCTCGGCGAACGCCATAATTGCCCACAGCGCGCCGTGCGTGTATTGCCCACCGTTTTCACGGATGCCAGGCAGATAACCGCGAATGTATCCCGGATTGGGGCCTGCGCCATTGAACGGCGGCGTCAGCAGTTTAATCAGGCCGTTATCGCTATCCACCAATTGCTGATCGAGCGCCTGCATCGCCGAGGCGCATTTGTCGTGATCGCCAGCCGCAGACAGCACCGACCAACTCTGCGCGATGGCATCAATGCGACATTCGGCGTTGCGCTGTGAACCCAGGGTTTCACCGTTATCGAAGTAGCCACGCAGGAACCATTCACCATCCCAGGCGAGCTGATTGAGCGCCGTTTTCAGCTTCTCCGCCTGTTGTTCGCACAAGCTGGCGGCTTCCGGCTGATCGATACGTGTGGAGAGCGCGGCAAAGCGCGTGAGCACGCTGTAGAGGAAAAAGCCGAGCCAGACGCTTTCACCTTTACCGGCAATACCCACTTCGCTCATGCCGTCATTCCAGTCGCCGGAACCCATCAGCGGCAAACCATGCTCACCAAACCGCAGACCATGCTGGATGGCACGCAAGCCATGCTGCCACAGGTTTTCCTGCAGCTGACTGACGTTCGGCAGGCTGTAAACTGACTCTTCTTCGGCGGTGAGCAGTGGCGCTTCAAGATAGCTAATCGGCTGTTCTAACAGCGCAAGATCCTCCGTGGCGGTGATGTAGTGGCAGAGTGCAAAGGGCAGCCAGAGATAATCATCTGAGCAGCGGGTGCGCACGCCGCGTCCGGCAGGCGGATGCCACCAATGCTGCACATCGCCTTCAGGGAACTGGCGGGAAGCGCATAGCACCAGCTGATCGCGCAGTAAGTTTGGCGCGGCGTGGGTGAGCGACAACGTATCCTGCAACTGATCGCGGAAGCCAAACGCGCCACCGGACTGATAATAACCGCTGCGCGCCAGCAAACGGCTGGCCATCGTTTGGTACAGCAGCCAGTTATTCGCCAGCAGATTCACCGCCGCATCGGGCGTCTGCACCTCGACTTTGTTGAGCAAACCGCGCCATTGCTGTTGTACCTGCTGCAGCTCGGCTTCTGCTTGTTCGGTGGGCAGAAATTGCTGCATCAGCGTCAACGCCGCTGCGGTATCTTCCGCCGCGCCTAACACGAACACCAGCGTGCGCGTATCGCCGTCAATCAAGGTGACCAGCGTTTGCAGAGTGGCGCAGGGATCGAGTCCCGCGCCGGTGTTACCCGACAAGCCTCGCGCTTGCATCATCGCGGGCTTGCGCGTCGAACCATTGCGGCCCAGACACTCAAGGCGATTACCGCTGAAAGCAATCTGATTGCCGGATGCGGCGAAGAAGGCGGTGCGCATCGATCCGCTGCTGGTATAGGGATTTACCGCCAGAATGGCGCTGCCATCTGCCACTATCGCCGAAGAAGTTTGTACATGGCGGGCAGATTGGCTCACCAGCTCACCCAGCACCCATTCGACGTAGCCGGTGATCGACAAATGACGGGTTTTGCCAGACAGATTACTGAGCTGAATCAGGGTGATTTTCACCGCCTTTTCGCCAGCCACGAAAGTGGTGAGCGTGCTGCTAATGCCTTGCTCCTGATGCATAAAGCGGCTGTAACCCATGCCGTGCTGCGCCAGATAATCTCCGGCGCCGCGCATCGGCAGCGGCATAGGTGACCAGACATCGCCGCTCTCCTCATCGCGCAAATAAAAGGCTTCGCCCGACGTATCGCTGACCGGATCGTTGTGCCACGGCGTCAGGCGGTATTCATGCGCATTTTCATACCATGTGTAGGCCTGACCACTTTCTGAAATCACGCTACCAAACTGTTTATTTGCCAGCACATTGCACCAGGGAGCGGGCGTCTGCTGATGTGGGGACAACAAAATGTGATATTCACTGCCATCGGCGCTGTAGCCGCCGGTGCCATTAAACAACTGCATGTTTTCCGGCTCAGCGAGGCGGGCGGGCGCAGCAAAGGCCTGTTTATGCGCCAGGAAGCGGCAAGGCGGCGCCACCGGCTGCGGTTTTAACAGCACCGTCAGCTGGTCGGCCAAACTGCCGTTGCGGCCTTCCAGCACCACGGCAGCTACGCTGAGTAGCAGCGTGACATCTTCGGGCGCAAAGTGCTCGCTTTGGCGCAGGAAGATGCCGCCAGGCTTATCGGTCAGCATCTGCATCTCGCCTGATGAAATCATTTTGATCAGCTGATTTTGCAACAGCTGCTGATAGCCGATTTGCTCGCCGTTGAGGATCACCAAATCTACCGTCAATCCTTTCTGGCGCCAGTATTGATGCGCTTTAATCATATTGCTCACCAGGCTGAGCTGGGTACCGTTTTCGATGCGCACCAGCACGATCGGTAAGTCGCCAGACAGCGAGTGTCGCCACAGCGACGATTGTCCCAGGCGATTCTGCTGCAGACGTTGGCTGTCGCCGCGCATTTCAGGGCTGGCAAAAATCACCGCGCTGGCGAGCTGGTTATACAAACTGGCATCTTCAGCGAGGATATTCAGCTGACGCAGCGCCACCTGACTGTGCGAGGCCGCCATTTCAAATACCCGATTGGCGTAGACATTGTTGCGATACTTCTCAATCAAGCCAAGGCAGACATCACGCTGCGTGGTGACGCCATACACCAGATCGAGGGTGACTGATTTACCCGCTTTGATGGCGATTTTCTGGCGAATCGACATTAGCGGATCGAGCACCGCACCGGCGCTGCCGCTGAGTACACCATCGGCTGCCATCGCCTGCGGATCGGCGGCGGTTCTGCCGCGACCAATAAACTGTGCGCGGTCAGTTTCATAATGCGTATCGCGCTCGCTGGTGCCATGAATCAGCAGGGCGTGGAACATCCACAGCGGTTCGGTTTTCTCATCGCGCGGGCGGCGATGCGCCAGGATCGCTTCCAGTTCAGTGACGATTTCGGTTTGCACAAACAGGTTGCTGAACGCCGGATGCGCCATATCGCTGGCGGCAGAAGCCAGCACCACTTCCGCGTAGCTGGTGATGTCTATTTCACGCAGCTGGCGTGAATGGTTGGTCAGGACGATGCGGCGGATTTCCACATCATCTTCTGGCGACACCACCACCTGAGTGCGGGTGCTGAGCGTTTCCATGCGCGATTCAAACTCCGCGCCGGCGTCGGTAAAGCGCGCAATGTGCTGCGGGCGCGCATCACCGCTGGGCTGGAACGTCGGGCTAATCAGCTCGCCGGATTGGCGATCGCGGATGTAGCAGAAGATACCGTGCTGATTGCTGGTGCCATCGGCGCGCCAGCGGGTTAACGCCAATCCTTTCCACTGGCTATACCCGGTGCCGGATTGCGTCACCATCACATGATAATTGGCATTCGACAGCAGCTGGATTTGCGGCAGATGCGCCGCCGAGCCGCTGAACTCGCGCAGTTCGGGCGTATCTGAACGCGGTTTGATCTCGCTGGTGTCAACGAACTGCCGACGCGGGGTATACAGCTCAATGTCATCCGGCACGCGCTCCTGCAGCAGCAAGTAGGAAGACTGGAAGCGCGCACTCGACATAAACCGCGCCACCATCGGCGCTTCATGCAGCAGGTGCGAAATCGCCAGAAAACCCATGCCCTGGTGATGCGCCATGTAGGTTTTCACCGCGACAAATTGCTGGCCGCGCACCAGGCGCTGCGCGGTGAAATCGAGCGCCTCGTAAAAACCGTATTTGCCGCAGGCACCCATTTTCTTCAGTCGCATCAGGTTGTCGGTGGCCTGATGCGGCAGCACCATCAGCGCCAACAGCGAGGCGTAGGGCGCAACCACATGATCATCGTTGAGGCCACGCTTCAGCCCTAACTCTGGCGTACCAAAGGCTTTGTATTGATAGTTTTGGCTGTCATCGAACGCGGCGTAAGCCGACTCGGAGACGCCCCACGGAATCTGCGCGGCATCACCGGACGCGATCTGCTGCTTCACCGCCGACAGTGCCATTTTTTCCAGCAGCGTATCCGGGTAAACCGGCATCACCAGATGCGGCATCAGGTACTCAAACATCGAGCCGCTCCACGACATCACCGCCGGTTTGTTATCCAGTTGGGTGAACAAACGGCCCAGCACGAACCAGCTTTTTACCGGCAGCTGATTAGCAGAGATGGCGTAGTAGTGCGTCAGGCGCACTTCGGACGGGAAGAGATCGTAATGGCCTTTATCGAGCGCGCCGCTGTCAAGATTGTAACCCACGCTGAGCAGCGCGGTTTTTTCGACATAGAGAAAGCGGAAATCCATTTTTGCATGATCTTCCAGCCGTCCTTCCAGCTCCAGCAAGGTCGCCATGCGTTCACGTGCGGCCCACATCACAGACGCCGCGAGCTGAGAGTTGAGGCCGGGGCGATGAAGTTCCAACTCACTCAGCCACAGCAGAGAAGGTAAGGCGGCAGGCAGATCATCATCCGGCGTGAGCCAGCTGAAAAACAGCGTCCACTCCTGCTGCAAATCGCTGAGCTGGTGGATAAACCGTTCGAACCATTTCACCTGCAACGGCGGCAGCTGCATCTGCGCCAGCAGAATTTCACTCTGCGCGATCAGCGACGAGAGATGACTGGCAATCGCAACGGGCGCGGCCTGTTGCAGCGCATCAAACTGCGCGGTTAACTCATCCCAGCGATCGTTACGCTCTGTGCCCATCTGCGCTTTCGCCAGCAGCAAGGTGTCATGCAGACCGGCCATGATCACTGGCAAGGCGAGCACCGGCAGATGCTTCCACTGCGCAAGCCCGGCCTGCAGGGTGGCGAGGTGCGCGGCGAGATTGCCGCTATCGACGGTGGAGACGTAGCGCGGATTTAATGGCTTCAGCGTGTAAGTGTCATACCAGTTGTAGAGATGTCCACGAAAATGCTCCATGCGATCGAGGCTATCCAGCGCGGCGAGCGAACGGGCTATCACCGGTTTCTGCGTAATGTAGCCAAAATCCCATGCGGTTAAATTGGCCAGCAGCGACAGGCCGATATTGGTTGGCGAGGTGCGATGCGCCACCACCGGCTGCAACACTTCCTGAAAGTTATCCGGTGGCAAGTGGTTATGTTCGGCGGTGACGAAATCTTCAAACCAAGCCCAGGTGTGACGAGCGGTGTGGCGCAAAAACTGTTGCTGCTCAGCGGAGAGCTTTTTCTGGCGCGAATGGGCCGGTTTACTCAACTGCCACAACAGCCACGGTGTGATTAGCCACAGCAGCGAGATCGGCAACGCCAGCGCAATCAATTCAGGATTAACCAGCGCGGTTAAAAGTGACAGTGCAACGCCAGCTGCTGGGTTAAACCACATCGCCTGATAAAAATGGCGCAGTGACGGCGTGGGCGATGAACTGCCCGCCGAGGCGCTTTTCCATTCATGGAGAAACTGCCCGCTCACGTTGAGTCGCCACAGCGTGACGATAATCGCCTTCAGCGACCAGTAGCTTTCATGCGGTAGTGTCGCCAGCGTCAGTCCCGCGCGGCTCAGGCGCATTAACGCATCCAAAGACAGGATAGAGAGATGATGCTGCCAGGCGCGCGTCTTGCTTTTGCGCATGCCTTCCATGCTCAACGCTAAGGCGCTGGGCAACAGCAGGAACAGCGCAATGCAGCCGAGCCAAAACGGCGGATTCGCTACCCAACTAAATGCCAGGAACATCAGCAGCAGCAAGGCGGGCGCAATCAGACTGCGACGCAGGTTGTCGAACAATTTCCAGCGCGACAGTGCACTAAGCGGATTGGCCTGATAGCCGCCATCCTCCAGACGCACGCGCAGTTTTAGCCAGTTCAGCAGCTGCCAGTCACCGCGTACCCAGCGAAAACGCCGCGCGACATCGCTGAGATAGTTATCCGGGTAGTGTTCGTACAGCACCACATTGCTGACCACGCCAGAACGCGCATAACAGCCTTCCAGCAGATCGTGGCTGAGCACCAGATTTTCCGGGCAGGTATTACGCGTCGCGCGGGTAAAGGCAGCCACATCGTAAATGCCTTTGCCGACAAACGAACCTTCGCCAAACAGATCCTGATAGATATCGGAAGACATCGATGAATACGCATCGTTGCCCGGCACGCTGCTGGAGAGACGCGCGTAGCGGCCCTGGCCGAAGGGCGGAATCTCCTCCGCCAGACGGGGCTGCAGAATGGCATAACCTTCCACCACGCGATTCAGGCTGTCATCAAACACCGGCGCATTGAGCGGATGCGCCATAATGCCAATCAGCTTGTGCGCGGTTTCTCGCGGCAGAATGGTGTCGCTATCGAGGGTAATGACGTATTTCACCGTGCGCATTTGCGCTTGGCTGGCGCCGACGATGACGTTAAACATCTCCGCTTCGCCCTGCAGCCAGCGATTGAGCGCATGCAGTTTGCCGCGCTTACGCTCATAACCCATCCACACGCCCTGCGAAGGGTTGTGCACGCGGTTGCGATGCAGCAGAGAAAACAGCACATCATTGTGCGACTTGCTGCTGTAACGGCGGTTGAGCGCCTGAATTTTCAGCACTGCGTAACCGATGATTTCGGCATCATCGTCATCGTGTTCGGCCGCGCTGTCGGTGAAATCGGCCAGCAGCATAAAGCTGATGTTGTCGAGCGCATTACCGAGATAGCTGGTTTCCAGCGACCGCAACAGCGCATCGGTGCCATGTTTGCTGCTGATTAAACAGGGGATCACCACCAGCGTGCGATCGCCATCCGGTACCGCCAGCTCGTAATCAAGTCGCGGAAGCGGTACCGGATGGCGGGTGCGGGTTGTCACTTCGCTGAGCAGCTGCAGGGCGAGCTGGCTGCTGATTAAGATCACCGCCGGCACCAGTAATAGCCACAGCACCACCGACATCGCGGATTGATGAGTGAAAAACAGCGCTTCGGCGCTGAAAGCGGTGGTCAGTAACGTCAGGCTGCCCAGCCAGGAGAGCAGCGGCGTTTGGCTGAGATGATGGCGCGCCTGATTCAGCCAGGAACGGCGCGGCTTTAGCTGTTGCTCAAGCTGCGCACGCCCTTTATCCAGCAGGAAGTAACCAATATGCTGTTGGCGCGCTGGCAATGCGGCCTGACGGCTCAGCGCCAGCACCTGATTGGCCACGTTTAGCTCGTCGAATTCGCTCTGGCGAGCCAGCTCTTCAATCACATGCCGATATTGATCGCGGCTGTCAAAATGCATCTGCGGATAAATTCCGGCGGGATCCTGCGCCAACACCTGCTCGACGAGGCTCAGCGACTCCACCAAATCCTGCCAGTTGATTTCGCCAAGCTGGCGCAATCCGGCAATGCTGTTGCTGACCGAGAGCTGACTCAGTGCCAGCTGGCGGTTGAATTGTTCAATCACATCCGCAGTATTACGCCCGGTGTTCAGCAGGTGTTGCTCCACCCACGTTAGCGCCAGCGAGTGATTCTGCCCATTCAGTTTACGCGCCAGTTCGGCGACAAACGCGCCGGAAAGCTGATCGTTTTTGTGCGCCATATCGGCGATCACCTGAATCACGCGAGTGGCGTCCCTGGCGGAGTGATGAACGATCTCATTAATCCACGCTTCGGCCTGGCTGCGCTCCTGATGAATCTCAGCAACGCCTTGCGCAATACGTGCGAGGTTATCGAGCAGCGCAAAGCGCAGCATGGCGGGAAGCGCCCAGAGTTCACCCATCAGCAGCGGCGTCACGCGTTGATAAGCATGAATAAAGGTCGCCAACACTGCTGACTCTAAGCGGCCATCACTGTGGCTGATCATCTCATCCGCGATCGCCTGAATGCGCAAAGAGTGCGCGGGGTCTTTCAGCGCAGGTAAACCCTGACCAAATTTGGTGGGCAACAGATGGCGCACCATCCGAATTTGCTCTTCAATAATATAAAAATTATCCAGCAACCATTCGCCAGCCGGTGTCAAATTACGCTTCTCACCGGTACTTAATATTTCAGCGCTTTTTATCAGCGCCTGTTCGTTTTCCGTCAGCCGCTGCAATAATTTATAGCTTTTTTTGGCGTCGGAAAGATGATGCGTTTTTGCCAGACGCTCGCCATATATTTCCATTTGCCGCTCGGAAAAAACATCTGGCCGGTTCGCCTGGTAAACACCGCTGTGATGTAAAAACTCAAAACTACTGCGTGCCGTTGCAGGAAGCGCACTACTGCTAATGAATGGCCCGGTGGAAAGTTTATTTTTCATAATGGCGTCGCAAAAAATCCAATGGATTATAAAAGTCAGCACTATCAACAGGAAAGTTGACGGTATAAGAGAGGGCGAGGGAAAATATTTGTCTGTTTTGAGTATAGTGCCAAATCGATCTTACGGTTGGTTTATAAAATAAAAGTTAATTTAGAACATTTAACTGAACGTAATGATGGGGTTGAGGATCTTTAACGTGGTTGTCAAGTGTGAGTGGCAATGAAAATAATCAGGTGTGTTAGAATCAGTTAACGGAAAAAGGAAATGAATTATGAGCTGGTTAAATCAATTTTTAGAAAGCTTATCACGCCGGGAAGTCAAAACTCAGTGTCCAGTCTGTAAAAAGTTTTGCCCACAATCTTCCTTAAAGCAAGCGCGCGGACAGGCTATGTTGTGCCCGCACTGTAAATCACTGTTTATTGCTGAGGAGTAAGCGAATGCGCCATATTCTTGAATGGATTGATGTAAATGAACAAGCGCCCGGCTACAAGCAGGAGTGCATCGTGCAATTTGAAAATGGTGAGGTGCAGGGCGGCTGGCTTTATGGCGGGCAATCGCGCAGCGGCGAGCATATTTTCCTTGAAGCGCATGCGGAATATGAAACCAGCAAAGAGGTGAATTTCTGGATGTCATTGCCGCCAGCGCAACCGGACCAACTCGCTGCGTTTCATTCGCCGATATGAAAGAGCACAAGATAATATTATCGCTCATATTCGATAAATGACCGTTGCGCTTCAGCCTGATCGACAAACTGAAAAGCGTAAGGATGTATCAGTTGTTCATCACAATACCAGCAGTCATTAACACGTTTAAAAACGTCACCCTGATGAAAGGGTTGAGATTTATCCAGACGCATAACGGCATATTTGCCATTGTTGAAGGTAACTTCATACAGAGAAATTAATCCGAGCGGCATTAATCTGCGTTCGTGAATAATTTCGCCGTTGAGCTCTGGCGGGCCTGGCTTTTTCATTATGTTCTCTCCGATTGACCTGGTTTAAGTCTGGCAATGATTTAAACAATGCGGTGAGTTTATTTTCAGGCTTCGCTTGTGAATTATCTATTGTCCGCCAGGATTAAGTCAGGCTTATGTGCCGGCGTAATTCCTTATTCACTCTCGCCCACGTTTTTACCTATCTGATATTCTATTCTACAAAAAGGCCTTATTATGACGATTAAAACACTGCAAGATCTGTTTGTGCATGATCTCTCTGATATTTACAGCGCAGAAAAACAGATCACCAAAGCGTTACCAAAAATGATTCGCGCCGCCTCTGATCCTAATCTGGTTGCGGCTTTTAAACAGCACCTCGAAGAAACGCGCGGGCAAATTGAACGTATTGATCAACTGGTTGAGCTCACGGATGGCGTGCAGATCAAACGAATGAAATGCCATGCGCTGGAAGGTCTGGCCGAAGAGGCGCAGGAAATTATCGATGAAGTAGAAAAAGGGCCGGTTTGCGATGCTGGACTGATCGGTGCCGCACAGAAAGTTGAGCACTATGAGATCGCCACCTACGGCACCTTGCGCGCCTTAGCCCTGAAGCTGGATTATCAGGATGCCGCCAGGTTACTGGGTGAAACGCTGGAAGAAGAAAAAGCCACTGATGAAAAACTGACGCTGATTGCTGAAGAGCAGGATTAATTCCTCGTAGAGGAGGTTGATGCATCGGCTAAAAATGCCCAACCTCTTCCATCCTGAAAAATCCGCTTGCGAATTCCTGGGTTAAAAATCACTTCATTCTCAGTATGCTAATCCCTATTTTTTCAAACTAACGTTTGAACACTGTTCTGAATACAGAGGGATTTGCATGTCTGCTCATCATCACTCCGCAGAGCCCAAAACGATTTTACGTGCTGGGCGCTTCTTATTGATGCAGAAACTATTACGCCGCGACAAAACGCCCGTTGCACTATTACTGCTGGCTGCGCTGGTCGGTGTGCTAACCGGTTTGGTTGGCGTAGCCTTTGATAAAGCGGTGAATTTTGTGGTGCAGACGCGATTGAGCTGGCTCGCGGATGCCGGTGACAATCTGCTGGTGAAAATAATCGGTGCGTTTTTCCTTTCGGCATTACTAGGCGCTATTGGCTATTTCCTGGTGCGACGTTACGCGCCAGAAGCGGGCGGATCGGGTATTCCTGAAATCGAAGGCGCGCTGGAAGAGCTCCGACCGGTGCGCTGGTGGCGCGTACTACCAGTGAAATTCATTGGTGGCATGGGCGCGTTAGGTTCAGGCATGGTGTTGGGTCGCGAAGGGCCAACCGTGCAACTGGGTGGCAATATCGGCGGCATGTGTGTCGATCTGTTCCGCGTTAAATCTTCTGAATCTCGCCACACGTTGCTGGCAACCGGCGCTGCCGCCGGTTTATCGGCTGCCTTCAATGCGCCGCTGGCGGGCATCCTGTTTATTATTGAAGAGATGCGTCCGCAGTTTCGTTACAGCCTGATTTCCATCAAAGCGGTGTTTGTCGGCGTTATCGTCTCCAGCATTGTTTTCCGCGTGTGTAATGGTAATGAGGCGATCATCAATATTGGTCAGTTGCAGGATGCGCCAACCAATACGCTGTGGCTTTATCTGGTATTAGGCGTGTTATTCGGTGGCTGCGGCGTGGCATTTAATCGCTTCATTTTCCTCGCGCAGGATCAGTTTCAGCGTTTGCACCAAGGTCGCGTGGCACCTTGGGTGATGTGGGGAAGCTTACTGGCTGGCGCGTGCGGCGTGATTGGCCTGGTGCTGCCACAAGCCATCAACGGCGGGATTGCCCTGATCCCCGATTTCTCCAGCGGTAGCTATAGCGCGCTGGCCTTATTTCTGCTCTTCGCACTGCGCACGCTCATCACTATCTGCTGTTTCTCTTCCGGCGCGCCAGGCGGTATTTTCGCCCCGATGCTGACGCTGGGCACGCTGCTCGGCACCTGCTTCGGCCAGCTCTGCATGCAGTGGCTGCCGGGTTTACATTTGGAGCCGGCAACCTTTGCCGTGGCCGGAATGGGCGCGCTGTTTGCGGCGTCGGTGCGCGCGCCGCTGACCGGCATTGTGCTGGTGCTGGAGATGACCAACAATTATCAGCTAATTTTGCCGATGATCATTACCTGTCTCGGCGCAACGCTGGCCGCGCAGTTCTTCGGCGGCAAGCCGCTGTACTCCGCGCTTCTTGCGCGCACGCTGGCGAAGGCGAAACAAACTGCGTAATGCTTGTTGGTCAGCAAAGCGCCCGTGCGGGCTCTGACAAATGAGCCCTTTTCAACAACACGCACCTAAGCTTATTAGCAGGCCGGGGGCGCTTTTGGTCCGGCAATCCGCAGCGCTGAGCGAAGCGAGGAGGCCAGGAGAGCCCGCAGGACGCGGGCGAAAGGCGGAGCCGGGACAAGGATGTCCCGTCTCAGCCGGTCCGTCAGGCCGACGAGTGAAGTGAAGGTACCGCGCAAGCGGCGCGAGGACCGCCGGACCAAAAGTGACTCCGGCCTGCGCATTCGCGCTACAAATCACGTGTTCGTTTAATTAGTGCGCACCGGGCAAAAAGGTATCCATCAACCAGCCAGAAAACGCGGTCATCGCGGTGCTTTCGGGCCGCGATTGCAAACGCGTTAACCAATAGCCGCCGAGATCGATTTCAGCGGCGAAAGGGCGCACCAGCTTCTCACTTTGCAGCAGGTGATTGAAAATCCTCACCGGTGCCAGCGCAATCCCCGCACCTAACAACGCCGCTTCAATCATCGTCAGCGACGAGTCAAAAATCATCACCGGATGCGCAGGCGATGGCGCATGTTCGTTCATGCTTTGCAGCCATTGGCTCCACTCATCACGGCGGAACGAGCGCAGCAGGGTAAATTTGTGCACGTCTGCAGGCTGTTGCAACTGCCGGGCAATGGCCGGATTACACAGCGGTGATAACGGCGCAGGACAAATACACTGCGCCTCGGTGCCGTGCCAGGCGCCGCTACCAAAGCGAATGGTGTAATCGTGGCCTTCGGCAGCCGGATCGACGCGATTGTTGTGGGTGGAGAGTTGCAGCTCAATGTGCGGATAACGGCGGTTAAAATCCTCTAAGCGCGGCAACAGCAAGCCGGTGGCAAAGCTTCCCACCACACCAACTTTCAATTTTTCGCGCATTTGACCGGATGAGAAAAGATCCAGCGTATCGGCAATCCGATCGAAAGAGTCGTTCAGCACGGGCAACAGGCTTTCGCCTTCTGTGGTTAGCATCAATCCGCGCGACACCCGCACAAACAGCTGGCAACCGAGCTGCTGCTCCAGCGATTTTACCTGCTGGCTCACGGCTGCATGGGTTACGTGCAGCTCAATCGCCGCATTAGTAAAACTTAGATGGCGTGCAGCGGCTTCAAAGGCTCTGAGCGCGTTGAGGGGAATATAGGGGCGTGTCATGCGTCTACCTGTAAGATTTTCTATTGTCTGACGCTAAAATTAACAGTTTGTTGCACCCTGTCAAAGTGGTCAAACTGCCTGCGGAACAACAACCCGGAAGGTTAACTACAGTGAAATTGATTTCTCAAACATTGATAGCAACAGCGCTGACCTCGGCGTGCTCCATGGCGTTCGCCACCACGGCAGATGTGCAAGCAACCGTTGATCGGGCGATCAAACCGCTAATGCAGCAGCAATCGATTCCCGGCATGGCGGTGGCGGTGGTGGTTAAAGGCCAGCCTCACTATTTCACCTGGGGCATGGCGGATGTCAAACAGCAGCGCCCGGTCACCCAAGACACGCTGTTTGAGCTGGGTTCGGTGAGTAAAACCTTCACCGGCGTGCTGAGTGGCGTTGCGGTGAATAAAGGCGAGATCGCGCTGAGCGATGCTGCCAGCAAATATTGGCCGGCACTGAACACGCCGCAGTGGCGCGACATCACGCTGCTGCAGCTGGCGACTTACACCGCTGGCGGCTTGCCGCTGCAGTTGCCCGATGCCGTGACCGAAGAAAAGGCGCTGGCGAACTTCTATCAACAGTGGCAACCGCAGTGGGCGCCGGGCAACACCCGTCAATATGCCAACAGCAGCATCGGCTTATTTGGCTGGCTGGCGACGAAACCCAGCGGGCTGACTTTTGAACAGGCAATGCAGCAGCGCGTATTCACGCCATTGCAGCTCAAGCACACCTTTATCACCGTGCCTGACGCCGCGAAAAATGCTTACGCATGGGGCTACCGCGAAGGCAAACCGGTGCGCGTGTCGCCGGGCATGCTGGATGCTGAAGCCTATGGCGTGAAGTCGTCGATTAAAGATATGGCGCGCTGGATGCAGGCCAATATGGATCCGCAGCAGGTTAACGATAAGCCGCTGCAGCAGGCGCTGGATTTCGCGCAAACGCGTTTCTATCGCACCGATGCGCTCTATCAAGGTTTGGGCTGGGAGATGCTGGATTGGCCCGCTCAGGCGGAGATGGCGGTGAAGGGCGCGGATAACAAAGTGGCGCTTGGGCCGCAGCCGGTGCGGGATGCCGAATCACATCCGCGTGTCAGCGCGTCGTGGGTGCATAAGACCGGCGCAACGGGTGGATTCGGTGCTTATGTCGCCTTCATCCCGGAGAAACAGGTTGGCATTGTGATATTGGCGAACAAAAATTATCCCAATACCGAGCGGGTTAAAGCCGCGATGCAGATCCTGAAAGCGTTGCAGTAAGCGTATGGGGCGAACTCCTCGCCCCATCAACTACACTTAATGGGTGATCAACAAAGGAGCTTCAGATGAGCAATCACCCTAAAGATAAACGCGACGTGAATGATGAAAAGCATCCCGCCAAGGACAATCCCAGCGAACACGGTGAGATCCCCAGAACGCGCGATGACAGTGAAGACGACAAAAAAGATCCGTTTAACGACGAATAACAAACATCATTAGCAACGGCAGCGCGGCAAACAGCGTTAATGCGGTTGGCGCGCCTGCCAGCATAAAGAGTTGTCCAAACAGCAGCGATCCCATCACCTGACCCGCAGCCAACATATAGAACAAGATGCCTACGCCAACGGCGGGGGCATTGTTGGTTGCTTCTGCGCCCCACACCAGCAACACGCCCGAGAGCGTAACATACGCCGCGCCACCCAGCGCCACGGCGGGAAACAGCCAGGCTGAATAGTGATGGCTGAACGCCAGTAGCAATAAGGGCACGGCAAGGCAGCATTGCGACAGCCAATAAACCCGCTTCATCCCCATCCATTTCGCCATCGGGCCGGTGAGCGCGCCGATAATGCCTGCTGCGCCAGCGATGAGCCACAACAGGCTAACCATGCAATCGCTGACGTGAATGTGATGCAGCAGATCCGGGCCGAAGCTCCACCAAGCCGCGCTGGCGACGCCGCTGAACAGTGCAATGAAGATAAGGCGCTGCAGCGAACGCTGCCGCAGGTGGCTTAACCAGGATTCACGTTGAGCGTTTTCATTGTGATTGGGTAGCTGGCGCCAAATCGGCACCAGGCAGATCATCGCCAGCGCGGCAAAAACCGCACAGGCGATGCGCCAGCCGCCGGGCAGCCAGTACAAAATTGGCACTGACAACATAATGCCCATGCTGGTTCCGGCATTGATAACCGTGTTCATCGGCGGCTGTTGCTCAGCCTCAATACGCTGGCTGACAGCGCTCGCTAACGCAGGCGAGGCGAGACCGGCGCTCATACCGGCGATAAACAATCCCACGCCGAGCATCCACGGCGATACCGCGCTCGCGATGATCAACAAACCCAACGCGGCACACAGCGCGGCAACCGCAGCAGGAAATCGCGGCCCGGCGCGGGCGGTCATCATCGGCGCGATCAACACCGCCACACAGTAAGCGGCAAAGCTACAGGCCGAAAGCACGCCAGAAACGCGCCGGGTAAAGGGGATGTCGTGCATCACCTCGGGCATCATCAAGCCCCAGGCGAAACGCGCCATACCGTAGGTCACCGCGATAAGTGCAAATCCGGTGATGCCGAGCGCCGTACCCTTCATGTCTGTTCACTGAACGCGATAAGCTGCAGCGCGGCGTTTTTACCGGCTTCGCACGCCTGCGCCGCGCCGATGATCAATGCCGAAGTCAGCACACCTTCAAACAGCAACCAAACCGCATTTGCCAGCGCGACATGCTGCTTGCCGAGCGCCTGCTGAATGGCGCGTGCAATGTAATCGCGCATCTTGTGGCGGTAAGCCAGCGCCTGTTCGGCTAACGCGGCATCTTCTCCGGCGTATTCGCCCCATGCCTTGAGAAACAAACAGCCATTGTTGCCGTATTGCTGCATCCAGTCGGCCATCGCATCGAACATATGGCTGACCGCTTGCGGATGGTCCGGCGATTGCAACGCGGCGAAGAAACGAGCTTGTCGCGCCTCCAGCACCGCGGCCGTTAGCGCTTCACGCGAGGGGAAATAGCGATACAAGGTGCGCGTCGAGACATTCGCCTCGCTGCAAATGCGATCGGTGCTGATGGCGTGAAAGCCGTTGAGATAGAACAGCCGCTCAGCGGCATTGATGATATCGAGTTTCTTTTTCATCCTTAAAAAGTAAACCGATCGTTTTACTTTTGCAAATTTGGCTTGTCATCCATTTCGCCCATTTTGTAGGACATTTCCCCGGAATTGGGAATATCGCACCGCTTATCTGATTGTTTTATTGGTAAGTTATTTTAAACTACATGGAACAACTCCTGTCGTCGTAGAAGAGGTGAAGATGGCGAGTATTTTGATAATTGATGATCATCCAGTCGCACGTCTTGCGGTTCGTTTTTTACTGGAAAAAGATGGGCATACGGTGGTAGCCGAAGCGGAAGAGGGCCACCAGGCGTTGAAAATGATCAACGAACATCATCCCGATCTCATCGTGCTTGACCTCGATATTCCTGGACTAAGCGGCATTGAGCTGATCGTGAAATTGCGCGCAGCGGAATATCGCGGTGGCATTCTGGTGTTAACCGCTCGCGATGATGACCACTATTTGAGTCGCTGTATGAGCACCGGGGCCGATGGTTTTGTCGGTAAGCGTAATAATCTGGAAGAGCTGGGTGATGCGGTGCGCGCCGTGATGCGCGGTTACGGCTACTTCCCGCTGAAGCGCCGCGATAATAAGGGCACCAATAAAATGCCCGAAGCGGAAGTGGATGCGATTAAAAATCTCTCAAGCCGCGAATTTCAGGTTCTGCAGCATCTGGCGCGCGGTATGAAAGTGATCGATATCTCTGAGATCATGCACATCAGCAACAAAACTGTCAGTACTTACAAAACCCGCATCCTGACCAAACTGGCGCTGAGTTCTACACTCGAATTAATCGATTTCGCGCGTCGTCATCATCTCGATTAGTGTGCTGCGTTGCACAGAAAGAGGCTCTCTTGGCTAAATCTGCAAAACCCTTAGATTCACTACTTAGCCTGGAGCGCCTGCGCACGTTAACTGGCCACGATGAATCCCTGCTTTGCGCCATGCTTGCCATGACACTAAAAAGTAATTCCACGGATTTAAACGCAGCTGCAGCGCTTTATGCCCGCGCGGATTGGGGTGAACTCGCCAAAAGCATGCACCGTATTGCCGGAGCCGCGCAGATCACCGGCGCTCGTCGCGCTGAACATGCCTGTCGCCAGCTAGAAACAGCCTGCCTGCAATCTCCCCCTGACAACATCTTCTTAGCCAATCTGTGGTCGGAAGTCTCTCCAGCAGTTGAAGAGATCAATGCCAGTATTGCTGATTACCTCGAGCAGCATTCTGCTCAATAAATCCTGACGCCCGCATCAATGCTTACATTGGACTACAGCGGCCTACAAAATGGACTACAAGAATTACAGCCTATCTTGACAAATGTAGGCCTCCGCTCTGATACCTGACATCCCCTGTAAACCGTAATCTTTACGCCATCAGACGGACACCTTCCCTTAAGCAACACCAGGTCTTCTTAAGGGTACTCAGTCTGAGGACCGGAGCGATTAGCCTCCACGTAAAAACGACAAACAGGGAATCATTCTCGTGAGCAAAACTACTCAATCTATTTTCGCTGCTTCCGCTTTGGCTCTGCTGGTGATGAGCGCGTCGTCTCAGGCATCAGACGGTACCATCACCTTTAATGGTGAACTGACGGCCAGTACCTGTGACGTTATCGTTGACGGCCAAGGGGCAGATGCCACTATCCAGCTGCCAATAGTATCAACTGCCGACCTGAAAGCCGCGTCTAAGGTTGCGGGTCGTACCGGCTTCAACATGGCGCTGAATAACTGTAGCGGCACGTTGAAAACGGCATCAGCCTTCTTCGAAGCGGGTGCAACAGTGGACACCGTAACCGGTCGTCTGAAAAATACGGTCACGGCCCCCAACGGTGGTGCAACCAACGTTAGCCTGCAGTTGCTGGATGGGGACAACTCGAACGTGATTCAGGCGGGCAACCAGAATCAAATCACAAACAATTCCTTCGTCGACGTAGCCTCCGGAAGTGGAACGCTGAGCTATGCCGTGCAGTATTACGCCGAAAATGCCACCACCCCGGGTTTGGTATCAAGCAACGTCGTTTACTCAATTATGTATAAGTAGTCATCGTCAGGTGGGAGAAATCCCACCTTTCTTTCTCAGGATTTCAACATGAACATCTCCCGTAACAAAACCCTGCCTTTTTTTGCTTTGCTTTGGGCAACCTTAATGAGTGGCCAGGCATTAGCCAGCATCGTCATTACCGGTACGCGCGTTATCTATCATCAGGATGACAAAGAAGTCTCCGTGCAACTGAAAAACGTGGGAGCTTCACCCGTGTTGATCCAAAGCTGGGTTGATAACGGAGATGCCAATGCGACACCTGAGAACATTCAAACGCCTTACATCATCACGCCACCGGTGAACCGTGTTGATGCAGGGAAAGGGCAGACTTTACGTTTGTCTTTAAGCAATTCTGGCGCGTTTGCCCACGATCGTGAATCAGTGTCATGGCTAAACGTGCTGGAGATTCCGGCTAAAACCAAAGACAAGGCGGAACTTAATACCTTACAGATGGCGTTCCGCACCCGTATCAAACTGTTTTATCGTCCAGCAGGACTGAAGGGCGATGCGAATGAAGCGGTGAAATCGCTGAATTGGTCTGTGAGTAATGGCCAGCTGAAAGCCAGCAATCCAACGCCTTACAACGTCTCGCTAGTGACGGTTACGGTGAATGGACGCACGATTGACGGTGAAATGGTGCCGCCACTCTCCTCGTTGACTTTCAAAATCAGCGCCAGCGCAGGTGACAACGTAAGCGGCGACTACGTTAACGATTTCGGGGCCGTTCAGCCTTTTACCGCTGCCATTAAATAACTTCTCTCTTGAATCTCTATCTCCTATAGCCGGCATGTCAGGACGTGCCGGAAGGCACGCTTATGACTTTTACCAGAGAATCTTCAATGCCACTGCGTTACACCTTATTAGCGAGCGCGGTGTTTACCGCGTTATTAAGTGGCGCAAATCAAGCCTTTGCCGCTGAAGAGGCGGAGTTTGACGCCAGTTTTTTACAGGTCAGCAAAGGGGGAGCCATCGATCTGGCGCGCTTTAACCAGGGCGCATCGGCTACACCGGGCACCTATCGCACGTTGGTGTACGTTAATGAACACTTGATTGCCAATCAGGATATCAACTTCCGCGAGATGGCAGATAAGCAAGTTCGCGCCTGCATACCTTCATCATTGCTGAAAAAGATCCCGTTTAATGCCTCGGCGCTGCCCGCGTCGGCTGCGGATCTGCTCACGAGTGAAAAGGATTGTAGCGATTTAACGTCTGTATTGCCGGACGCCAGCGTGAGCTACGACAGCAACCAGTTGCGTCTCGACATCTCCATTCCGCAAATCTATCTGAATAAGGTGCCACAGGATTACGTTGATCCAGCGTTATGGGATGAAGGGATCCCGGCCTTCATGTTGGGATACTCGACCAATGCCTACACCAGCCGCTCGGCGGGACAGGTGTATAAATCCTTCTTTGGCGGCGTGAACGCAGGGTTGAACATCGGCGGTTGGTACCTGCGTCACAACGGCAACTACAACTGGCAGCAACAAGGCGGCAGCGGTTATCAGTCGCTTAATACCTATGTGCAGCATGATGTAGTGCCATTGCGTGGACGCGTTGTCGTCGGGCAATCAAATACCAGCGGTGTGATTTTCGATACGCTGCCGTTCAGTGGCGTTCAACTGGCCAGCGACGAGCGCATGTTGCCGGAATCTCAGCGCGGCTATGCACCGGAAATTCGCGGTATCGCGCGCACCAACGCACGCGTAACGGTTAGCCAGCAAGGTCAGGTGATTTATGAAACCACCGTGTCGCCGGGCGAGTTCCTAATCAACGATCTTTATCCTACCGGCTACGGCGGCGATCTTGAGGTAACGGTGATTGAAGCGGATGGCAGCAAAAGCAGTTTCCGCGTGCCTTATGCAGCGGTAGCGCAATTGCTGCGCCCAGGAACATCCCGCTATGACGTGACGGCGGGTAAATTGCGTGCCGACTACATTCGTGATGACGTCGCGCTCTATCAGGGCACCTGGCAATATGGCTTAACTAACAATGTTACCGGTTACGCAGGATTGCAGGCGAGCCAGAATTATTATGCGCTGCAAGGCGGAACGGCGTTAGGTACACCGCTGGGTGCTTTTGCTTTTGATATTACGCAGGCGCGCACCCATCTGCGCAATGTTGATGAGCAGCAAGATGCCAGCATGACCGGGCAAAGTTACCGTATTAGCTACAGCAAAGCGGTGCCGGAAAGCGGCAGTAATCTGTCAATCGCTGCTTACCGCTTCTCAACGTCCGGCTATATGGATTTTATGACAGCGATGCAAAGCCGTGATGTGCTACAGCGTGGCGCTAGCCTGGATTCCGTATATCGTGCCAAAAATCGTTTCTCGGTCACCGCCGGACAAACGCTGCCGGATGTATGGGGAAATGTCTACCTCAGTGGCTCGGTGCAGGATTACTGGAATCGTGAAGGTAACGAAAAACAGTTCCAGCTTGGCTATAACAATCGCACTGGTTCCGTGTCATGGGGCATTTCCGTCAACCGTAGCTACAGCAGCTATGGCAGTTCACAAAACAGTTACTTGCTGAGTTTCAGTATGCCGCTGGGTAGTGATAATCAACGCCATACGCCGCTATTCCGCACTGAACTTTCACATGACAATGATGGGCGTTGGGGGCAACTCGCCTCGATCGCCGGTACGGCGGGAGATGATAACCAGTTCAGCTATGGCGCAACGGCGCGTCATGCTGCGGCAGGTGATGGCAGCAGCGGCTCGCTCAATGGGCAATATCGCGCCAGTGCTACTAACCTCAGCGGTTCATTGAGTACGGGTAAAGGTTACCAGAGCGGTTCTGTGGGACTTAACGGTACGATCGTGGCACACAGCGGTGGTGTAACCTTGAGCCCGTACACCGGCGATACCTATGCACTGGTGGAAGCCAAAGGTGCGCAGGGCGCGAGCGTGTCGTCCTATCCGGGCGTGTTTGTCGATAACAGCGGATATGCGCTGGTACCTTATCTCAATCCCTATCAGATGAATGAGATCGTGGTGGATCCCAAAGGCACGTCAGCGGGCGTGGAGCTTGAGAACACCTCTTCACGCGTCGCACCTTATTCAGGTGCGGTGGTGAAAGTGAAATACAAGGCGCACCGTGGTCTGCCAATACTGATTTCCGCGACCTGGCAAGGCAAACCTTTACCGTTTGGCGCCGATGTGCTGGACAGCAAAGGCAAGCAGGTGGGTTCTGTAGGTCAGGCGGGACAGGCATACGCGTTGGTGGAACAAGAGCAGGGCACATTGACGGTGCGTTGGGGTAATGATGCAAATCAATCGTGTCAGTTACCCTATAAACGCATGCCTGAAGTAAAAAACAGCAAACCTGCACTGCAATCCTTTAATGCGGTTTGTGGTCGCTAAATGTCAAGTGCCTGATGGAGCAACTCCGCCGGGCAGTTAAACATCGCTAAAAATTTTAGTTTTGCCCAATCTGGCCGATTATTAAGGTGTCATTCTTGATAAGAGGCCACAACATGACTTTCCGCAACGCCATCCTGTTTGCCTTTCTCTCCAGCTTATATTCAGCCAATGTGTCAGCATCGGGCAGCACGCTTCATTTTCAGGGTTATTTAAAAGAAGAGACGTGCGAGATAACCTTGCAGCAAAATAATGTTAAGATCCATTGTCCCAGAACCACTCAACCGCATATTTCCGCAATTCGCTCTGATGTTCGATTCAAGGCTTTGCCTAGTCATCAAGGCAGTATGAAGTTAGTGTGGATTGATAATACAAAGCAGAAAGGAATTATTACGACGACCTATCGTTGAGTATTGCAGGTGAATGGAACGCGATTGACTGCGACCTAACCAAAACGGTTGGTTTGCACGTTTCGTACTAACATGATGGGATTCAGATATAAAAAAGGGAATGAGGTATACAACCTTATTCCCGCTCATTTAACAATGCTTAATCAGTAATAGCTTATATTGAAAATCACTTTACCATTTGCAACACCAGGTGAAACGTTGCCGCCTGTTTTGATATAGCGCGCGGAGAAAGGCAGTAAAACCGTCCCCACCGCGTTACTGGCCATATTTTTATCGAGCGTCTGGTTGAGATTTACCGGTGCAGGTGAAACCTTTCCGTCGGCAATTTGAATACCTATCCCTTGTGCGGAATCAGCACTGTTGTCTAGGCTCATAATGCCCTGAGCGGCGTCAATGACCCCATTACTCGGTGTGAATCTAATCTTGATACTGTTCGTCACCCAGGTTCCTGCGGCAAATCCACTGCCAGTATGATACGTAGGCGGTGCGCTGGGATTAGAATAATTACCCTGAAATGCTGGGCAGTTAGTCAATCGAATATCAAATGGCACCCATGAGGTGGCATTGGCTTTGCCTGTACCAAACCAGCTATTGATTTCCCATTTGCCCATGTTGACGTTGACATCGGGTGTGGTGCAACTGGCGGCGATCACATTCAGACTGCCGGAGAAGTTAAGTCGATAGGGCGTATCAGGAATATTTACTACAGGCGTAACAGATCCGGTGGTCAATAAAACGGTTGGCAACTGTGCACCATTAACTGTACCTGCACTCATTGGGCCGGTCTTAATAAAATGAAGAGTAAATGAGTTACCATAATAAAAATGATAGGCTGTATTTCCCACAGGCGTCGTCCACTTTTTTACCGCTGAAGTGGTAATGGCTTGATTGGCGGTAGTACCGTCATTATTGACAATGGCGACACCAAGACCGGGAACACCTGTTTGAAATACTGCGCCCGCATAATTTCCAGTCCAGCCCGGAACTAATGCCGGTGCATTGGTCAGGCTAAGATACTGGTCAATACTGAACCCATTTGATGTTCCTTCAGGACGACAAACTAACCAAGGTTGTTTACCTGTACTGCCTATCACCTTAAGGGTATGCACTGTCGAGCCAACCGGAACGTCAGCGCCAACGGAAATATTCGCAACTGAAAGCGGAACAGTTAAATTTACCGGGCCAGAACCGGGATCATAATCACAGCGATCTGCCCAAGCCAATAGGCTTGTGGTATTAATCAGTAACAATAATATAGCGACGATAATTTTCTTCATGACAAACTCGAATTCACGCGTTTAGTGGAATGTGCTAAAGGCAAAGTTAGGGATTGGACGTCATTTTAATAATTGTTTTACCGGCACTCCATCAGAGTGGAATCGCAATTATGTAAGGCATTTCGTACAAACAGCGTTAGCGAGATTTTTATCTACTTTGAAAAAATAGTGTTCTGCTTATTCACAGGTCACGCCTCTCATCCTTATGCACCGTTCTGCAACGAGCGTATCAGAAAAAAGCTATGCCACGACTCACATCCATCTTCCCGCTGGGTAAAAATTCTCTGAGTCCTACAATTTGGTAAAATGTGTTGTTAAGTTATATTGTTACAGCAGGACGAGTAGGATCGGATTGGCGCAAAACTGCTGAAAAGCTCAGGGTCAGGAATAGGAAGCATAAGTAATTTCCTACAGACCATTCTGTTAAAACCGGATAGTGTAATCCGCCCTGGGAACTCATTGATAACCCGCTCAGCGTAGTCATCAGGATCTCATTTCTATGAAAAAAGTAATCATTGTTGATGACCATCCGGTTATCCGATTTGCCGTAAAAATGTTGCTGGAACGCAATGAGATGGAAGTGGTGGCCGAAACCAATAACGGTGTCGACGCTATTCAGAAAACACGGGAATGTTTGCCAGATTTAGTGCTGCTGGATATTGGGCTGCCAAAAATTGATGGTTTCCAGGTGCTGGAGCGGCTGCGCACCCTGAATTTGTCGCTAAAGATCTTAGTGCTGACATCGCAGTCCAGCAGCCATTTTGCCCAGCGCTGTAAACAAGCCGGTGCAGATGGCTTCGTCACCAAATCTGATGATATGAGCGAATTATTAGATGCCATCAAAATGGTGATGCGCGGGTACAGTTTTTTTCCGCAATCAACCTATCAATCGTATGAGCAAACTGACAGCTATCATGATGACGACGGCTTGTTAGAGCAACTTTCCGATCGTGAATTGAGCGTGTTAGTTAGCATCGGTAAGGGCATGGGTAATAAACAGATTGGCGAACAATTGCTGCTGAGTGAAAAAACGATCAGCACTTATAAACATCGTCTAAAGCAGAAGCTCAATGCGCAGTCGCTGATCGATCTAATCGATTTTGCCCGTCGTAACAACCTGATCAAATAGCCGGTGCTATGCGTACGCTTTGCTGCATTTTCCTGATATTGCTCTGTGCCGCGCGGGTTCCTGTGCAGGCGAAAGAGTTTCATTTACTGACTCGCGCCTCATTTGAGGGGCTCAAACCGCTAGTGCTTTCGACGGAAGACCGTCATCTGCTGCAGGATAAAAAGCAGTTAGTAATGGGCATTTTTCCCAGCGAGTCACCGCCTTATGGCATGACTAACATGCGGGACGAATATGAAGGATTGAGCGCCGACTATGCTGGACTGGTAGCTAAACAGCTCGGCTTAACGCTGCACATTGAGCAATATGCGTCGCTGGAGCAAGCACTCAATGCGTTGAAAAGTGGCAAGATCGATTTGGTGCCGTCGCTCACTGCGCGGCAGGATGAGAGCCCGCTGCTTTTTTCTGATCCTTATGCCAGCGAACAACCGGTTCTCGGCATGCGCGCCAACGATAACGACCCTTTGCCCGGCGATCTCCACAATATTGATGTTGCCGTGGTGAAGACCTATCTGCCTTTAAGCCTGCTGCGTCAGGCTTATCCGCACGCTAATTTCCGCATGTATGAAAATTATCAGGATGCGCTGAGCGCCGTCTCCTTTGGAACCGCGCGTGTCTATCTGGGCAACAGTTTTTCCCTCAGCCGTAACTTTTTAAATAATTTGCGCATGGTCCGCTTTAGCCAGCTGCCGCAGAAGATGATCAGTTTTGCGTTTTCCGAGCAGGCGACAGAACTTCAAACGCTGGTGAATCGTGCAATCAGTAACGTGCCGCAGGAAGAGAAAAACGAACTGTTGCGTATTTGGCAGCCCGACATGGTGGGGATGAACCAGTCGCTGAATACCCCACCTTTCACCGCTGAGGAACGTAAATGGATGATGGCGCATCCGGTGATAAAAATGGTGATGTTTAGCCAGGACAAAGCCGCGCCCATGACCATTATCGATCAGAGTGGCGCGCTGCGTGGCATGGTGAGCGACCTCATTACGCTGGTGACATTAAAAACCGGCTTGCGCTTCAGTTTTGAAACCGTGGATACCTCCCAAGAGTTGGTAAACCGCGTCAACAGCGCCGATTTTGATATGTTCGCCTCGCTGACTCCCAGCGCTCAGCGCGAGCAGCAAATTCTGTTTACCCGACCTTATCTGCGCAGCACCTTTGCCCTGACCACGCGCGTGGGTAACAACAATATTCATTCGCTGCCCGATCTGCGCGGCAAGCGGCTGGCGATGGTCGCCAACACCAGCGTCGAAAATATGGTGCATGCGCGTTATCCGGAAATTGAGATTGTGCCGGTACAGAACATCACAGAAATGATGGCGAAGGTGGAAAAAGGCCAGGCCGATGCGGGCGTCGATATTCTGGTGATGGTGGATTATCAGATCAAAACTCACTTCCAGAATAAGTTAAAGATGGTCAGCGCGATTGGCAGTTCGCCCGCGTGGGTTTCGTTTGGCGTTGGACGCGCCGATCCCGAACTGCGCAGCATTCTCGATAAAGTGCTGCTGAGCATTCCGCCGGTGGAGATTGAGGAGCTGGCTAACCGCTGGCGGCCCAGCGACCTGATTGTTTACGACAGCTTCTGGCAGCGCTATCAGGCGGTGCTGATCGCCAGCATCATCTTCTTTGTATTGCTCATGTTGATGGTGATCGGCTGGGCGCTGTATCAGCGACAAATTATCCGCCGGAAAGCCGAGCTGCGGCGTGAACTGAATGTGCAGCTGGCACAGTTACAAGCGTTGGTGACCAGCATGCCGTTCCCGGTTTCACTGCGCGACAAAGATGGTCGTTTAACCTACTGTAACCAGCGCTATTTAGTGGAAACCGGTGTGATTTATGAAGAGGCGTTGGGCAAAACCATGCCCGAACATCCCGGCTTACGCACGCCAGAGCAGGCGGCGTTTTATCACAATCAGCTGATTGATGTGGTAAAAACTGGCGTTCCGATCGTTGAAGATCGCCGTTATGACCTGTGGGACAACCCGGATTCTTCGATTGGCGTCACCGTTTATCAGTGGATCCAGCCGTTTAACGACAGCGATGGCAACGTGGTCGGTGTTATCGCCGGTTGGATGGACATCTCCGAGCGTGAAGCGCTGTTTGCCGAACTGCGCGAGGCCAAAGAGCGGGCAGAAGATTCCAGCCGCGCTAAATCAGTATTTCTCTCGACCATGAGCCATGAAATCCGTACACCTATGAATGCGATTATCGGCATGCTGGATATGGCGCTGAAAAAAGGGCGCAGCGGCGAGCAGGATTTGCAGGCATTAGAAGTGGCATACGATTCGGCGGAAAGTCTGGTGGGGCTGATTGGCGATATCCTCGACATCTCGCGCATTGAAGGCGGCCAGCTGGAATATCATCCGGAAGCGGTGCATCCCGGCAAGCTGATCGATAACCTGATGAAGGTGTTTCAGGGGCTAGCGATTGACAAAAATATCACGCTGACCAGGCACATTCCCGAAGATGGGTTGGAGCAGGTGCTCGCCGATCCGTTGCGCATCAAGCAGGTGCTGTCCAATCTGTTAAGCAACGCGATCAAATTCACCGATCAGGGCGGCGTCTCGCTGACGCTCACCCAACAGAAAGATGTCGCTGCCGACCACGTGTATCTGGTGATTGAAGTGCAGGACAGCGGCATTGGTATTGATGAAAAACAGCAGGCCGCGCTGTTTAAACCCTTCAGCCAGGCCGATAACCGCCGCGCCGGAACCGGGCTTGGTCTTTATATCAGCCGTACCATTTGTGAAAAGATGGGCGGAACCTTAACGCTGAGCAGTGAAAAAGGTGTGGGAACCTGCGCCCGCGCCACGTTGATGCTGCCGATGGCGGAAAGCCAGAGCCTCGAGCTGGAAGAGAAAGCGGAAGAGGGTGAAAAACTGCCGCTCCGTTCGGTGCTGGTGGTGGATGATAACGCAGCTAACCGTATGCTGCTGGCGAAGCAGTTGAGTTGGTTGGGGCAACAGGCGGATTTGGCCGCTGATGGTCATGAAGCATTACAGATGTGGCAGCGTGGCAATTACGATGTGGTGATCACCGACTGCAATATGCCGGGTTTAAATGGTTATCAACTGACCGAGATTATTCGTGAATCGGAAGAAGATTTAGGGCGTGCGCCGAGTTGGATTATGGGCTTTACCGCGAATGCCATGCATGTGGTAATCAAACGCTGCCTGGAAGCCGGCATGAACAGCTGTCTGTTTAAACCCTGCTCGATCAGCAGCCTGGCGGCCGCACTGCGCGCGATTGGCGCAGAAAAATCTCCAGCGGACGTCACCGTGCCTGCAGCGCCAGAAAGTAGCGACGTCGATCGCCAGATGGAAGCGGCCATGCGCGATTTGATGGTTGCCACGCTGGCGGAAGATTTGACGCAGCTAGACGAGCTCAACCTCGACCATCATCGTGCTGAAATTGCCGATCTGGTACATCGCATCGCGGGCAGCGTGCGTATCGCCCGCCAGCATCGGTTGGCTGATGCCTGTCTGCAGCTGGAGATCGCCTGCCGCGATCCACAACAGCAAAGCGACGCATTGCAGCCACGCTTGAGTGAGCTGGTCACGCGGTTGGCAGCTTACCAGGCGCAGCTGGAGAGTGCAGCGGTTCTGAGTGATATCGCCGAAGAGGAGTAAAGGGTTAAAAGCCGGCGCGCTGTACATCGCTCACGTTCAAGGCGTCCATTTTCTGCATGATGCTGCGCTTACAGGTGCCCACATTATTGGATGGCGATCAAAAATAATGACGCGATTCAACATGCGCTTTCCTTTTTGCGCAGACAACTCGCCAGAATTCCACGTAACTCTGTTGGCGTAATCGGCTTGGTCAGGCAGCCATCAATGCCTGCGTTGCGGCAATCTTCAGCGGCATCAAAACTGCTCATCGCCGTTAAAGCGTAGATGGGTGTTGCTGCCAGCTGCTGGTTTTTCTCCTGTTGCCGAATCGCAAGGCTCATGGCAAAACCGTCCATCTGCGGCATGGTGCAGTCGGTAATGACTAATCCAATTTCATGCTGATGTTGCTGCCAAAGCGTCAGACCTTGCTGGCCATCTAACGCGCTCAGTACCTCGCAGCCCGCCTTTTGCAACTGCTGGCTCAGTAACAGGCGAGCGGGGGGATAATCGTCAACAATTAGCACTTTAAGGGTGGGCTGTGCCGTAGCGCGCGGTGCAGCTGGCGATGCGTTTACCGGTGCCGCAGAGAAGTGCAAGCTCACGCTGTTGCTTTCCCCGGCAACGCTGGTGACTTTGAGCTGCGCACCGGCGTCCTGCGCCATACGCTGGCAGGCGGCCAGGCTAAAGCCGGTTTCCGCCCAGGCGCGCGTATCGTCAGCGCCTTGCAAGCTTTCCCAGCGCTCGGCCAGCAAGCCGTCGCTCTGATTGCTAACCGCGATCACCAGCGGTAAATAGCCATTAGGTTCCTGCGTTTCACAGCACAGCGTCACCGTGATATCGCCTTGCTGAGTGTGTTGAATGGCATTACGTAACAGGCTGGAGGTGATCCGAATGATCAGCAGCGGATCGAACTCCACGCGCGGCGCATGGGGATCGAGTGTGACATGCAGGCGCAAACCTTTCTCCTCAGCTTGCTGCTGAAATAGCGCCACCGTACTGCTCAGTAATGAAGGCAGGTTCACCACGCGGATGCGGCTCTGTTCATCACGCGCTTCGGCACGGAAAATATCAAACACATCGCCGGTGATGGAGAGCAGCGAGCAGGCGGATTCATACACCGTTTGCAAATTTTCATTGTGCTGATGCTGGCTATGTAATCGCTCCAGCTCTAACTCCAGCAGGCCGGTAATAGCGTTGAGCGGGGTGCGAATTTCGTGGCCCATGCTCTTCATAAACGCGTTACGTGCCGCGAGCACCCGATCATTCTCTGCTTTGGCTTCCTGCAGTTGACGAATCAAAGTCTGATTACTGTTGAGACGTTTACGCAGGGCCTTTAGCGACTGGCACAATCGACCAATCCACCAGCCTACCAACAGGAACAGCAGCAACCCCAGCAACAGGGTGATCGCGATTAAGGTGGGGGAAAACGCGGGTGCTGATTTCTGATCCGGCGCCAGGAGTGTGTCACGCCAGGAACTGGCCATACTCATCAGCCTATCGGGAGGCGTTTGTTGTAGCGCTTTGTTGAGAATACTGAGAGCAGGTGAGTCTGCGCGTTGGGCGGCAAAGCCCACACTGTAAGGTTTTACCGGCAGCGAAAGCGACTGGTGTAGACGGTGGAATGGGTTGCGCTTCAGCTGATACTGTACCGAGAATTGCGATCCAATCGCGCCGTGCGCCTCGCCGTTGTTGACCAGCACCAGCGCCTGCTGCAGCGTGTCGGTGACGATCAGTTGCAACGTGGGATACCAGGTTTCCAGCCACGGAATCAGCGGATTATTCTGCTGGATCGCAATTCTCTCGCCCTCCAGCTCGTGCAGTGAAGCAGGCTGAATGGTGTTGCGTTGCATCACCAGCACTGCTGGCGTCACCAGCCAGGGCTCACTTTGCGTCATCGAAAGATCGGCGGCTTCCGGTTCTCCCGGTATCGTTAGGCTGCTGGCCAGCACCGCCTGCGGATATTTCACCCACAGCGCGGTCAGCTGTGCATCGTCTTCAGCCATTTGATAGTTGAACTGTAAGCCGAAGCGCTCGCTGATGTGCCGCAGCACATCGACCGCCAGTCCAGAGGGTTCACCTTGCTGGCTGATATAACTTATAGGTTCGCGACGACCATCCAGCAATACAGTGATGGCCGGATTTTGCTGGCTCCATGTCAGCTCTTCCGGCGAGAGTGATAACGCGGGATGACCGATCACCGCTTCACGATCCATGCCCCAGCCTTGTGCAATGCGCAAACGGCTTACCAGCGGCAGATGAGTGAGCACATTATTGATGGCGCTTAGCAATTGCGGTTCGGCAGCCGGCACGCCAAAAGTGAGCCGGAACTCGCCGAGTGAAGGATGCGGCAGCAGCCACAGATTGTCGAGTTGATTATTACGCTGAAGATAGCTGGCGGTAGCATGGCTAAAACCGGCGGCAGCGGATTGACCAAAGGCGATGGAATTGATCGCCTGATAGTAATCTTCAAACGCTTCCGGCGAAGGACTGATATCTGGCAGCGTTTGACTATCCAGCATGAGTAACGGCAGCTTACCGCGCGGCGCTTGCTGTCCGGCGCGCGTGACGATCACCGCTCGGTCGTTTAGCCATGGCAATGAAGCATGCACCGACATGTGCGGCGAGAGATCGGGTGTCCAGATCGCCAGCATGTCGACTTTTTTATGATTCATCGCGCGAATCGCCTCTTCACGGCTGCGATAGTGAGTCAGCTCAAAATGTACCTGTAGCGTCGATTCGAGCAGCGCCAGGTAATCTGCGTCAATGCCCGCCAACTGTCCACGCTCCATGCCCAAGCTAACCGGCGGTTGTGACGCGCCCCAGACGCCGACGCGCACCACGGGATGCGTTAGCAGCCACGCGCGAACATTCGCGGCAAAGGTCACCGGCGGCGGATTGACTTCAATGCGCGGGGCCAGCGTCAGCACGTTTCCTTGCGCATGTGGCAGCCCTGGCATGAAAACCAGCGTCAGGAGAGCAAGCAAGAGGTAAAAAAGCAGTCCGTTTTTCATCGTCAAATAATCGGTAATTTTTCTAACTTGATTTTGACGTAATACTGCCTGGAATCAGCCAGGCCAGGTCTTGGTTTTTAGTAGTAAGTGTATGAAAAATAATATAAGTATTTTCCTACGCGCGCCTAAGCATTCAGCGCTTCAGAAAAGTCCCGGTAATGCCTATGCTGGGCCAAACCGTATCAATATGAGTTTCAGGTTACCGAGGTGGCAGATGGCCGTGTTTCACGCGAACAAAATTAAGGTGGTGATGCTGGATGATCATCCCATGATGCGCTTCTCATTCGAAGTTGCTGCCACACGTGAACCCGATATCAACATGCTGGCGACATTTGGCACCAGCAAAGCGCTGTTGGCCTGGCTTGGGCAGAACAGTGCCGACGTATTGGTGCTGGATTACATTCTGGGTAACGACCAGTTAGATGGCTTATCGCTAATTAAACACATCCGGATGCATCATCCGCAGTTGAAAATTTTGCTCTCAACGTCGATGGAAAGTGTTGCGGTAATTCGTGCAGCTCTGCATCTGGGCATTAAAGGCTATATCACTAAACGTGAAGAGACCCCGGCTTACTTTGCGGCAATCCGTAATATTGCTGCTGGCAAGCGCTCGCTGCCGGATGACATCGCCAGCCAGCTAAGCCAATTGCCAGGCCGTAAGCGGGATCGTCCTATTTTGCAGGAAGATTCGAACGAGGTTTCGCGTGTTTCACAGCTGAGTAAATTGCTCACGGCGCGTGAAGCGGAAGTGATTCGCTGTTTTATTGATGGCATGCAAGTGTTCGAAATCGCTGCAAAACTCAATCGCAGCCGCAAAACCATCAGCGCTCATAAGCAGACCGGCATGAAAAAACTCGGCATCGCGTCGGATTTGGAGCTGTTTAAATATCGTGGCGATCTGTTTCAGTAACCGCTGTGCTTAAAGCGCCGCTTCCAGCCGATCCAGCGCAAACAAAATGCCGTAACGGCGCGCGTGTTGCGCTTCCGGCAGCGGCAGCCAGATATCTGCCTGATTGACGAGATCTAATGTCTGCGCACAAAGCGCAATCACCGGCGTTTTTTGAATGTGCGCATGGTGTACCGCGCTGAGCACGTGGCTGTTAACCGTATCAGGCGCGAGAATCAGCAACAGATCGTCCGGTTGCAAACGGCTCAGCGTCATGCTCAGCAGGTTATCATCCTGAATCCACGCGCTGGCCAGTCCGGCGTTTTGCAGGCGCTGATGGACGTCCGCCACCAGCGTAGTTTGCAGCCCCGATGCGCCAATCAGCAGTACGCTTCGGGCTTTACGCAACATCTCTGCGGCACGTTGCCAGGTCGCCGCTTCCGCTTGACCATATTGCTGGGTTAACGCTTGAGTAATAGCCTCAATCGGCGCAATCGCGTGAGGGGGTTGTCTCTGTGGCGCGCGCGCCAGTCGCATACGCAAATCACGGATATCTTCGCAACCCAGCGAACGCGCAAAGCGGGTGATGGTGGCGGCGCTGACTTCTGCGCGGCCGGCAAGTTGCTCGATGGTGGCGGAAGCGGCAAAAGCAGTGTCGCTGAGAATCGCTTCGGCAACGCGTTTCTCCTGCTGACTCAGCGACGATTGCCGCTGGCGGATGACATCGATAAATTCAACATCCTGCTGCTGACCGGCTTTCCGCACCTGATGGAGAAAATCATCAAGATCCTGACAGCCCGCCGAGGTGGCAAAGCGTCTTAGCACATCCTGACTCACGCCAGCCTGTGTAGCCAGACTCTCCATGGTGACGTGTACATTGGCGTGCAGGTTCGCCAGAATAAAACGCGCCAGCCTCGATTCCTGCGCATCCGCGCGCTCCGACTGCTGCCGTAATTGCCACACAATATCCATCAGCTCATCACATCCTCAGTTGCGAAGGTCCATCATGCATGAAATTATTTTTCATGTTGAGTTTTTTTTCAGCTTATTGCGGGGTCTTAGCGCCGTTTGGCGGGCTTTTCACTGTTAAATTACGGTTAAGATCACACTCATGAAAAATATTTTCATGACGATTTTAATCGTATCCATCTGACTTGTATCAATAAATTATCTATCCATCAGAAAATCCTCTGCCCGCAACCACTTTACAGCGTCTCTGAGACAGGTCTTAAATGACCGGGACAAATCACAGGAGAAGAAATTATGCGCATCGTACTTTGCTGTGCTGCAGGCATGTCAACCAGCATGCTGGTGAGCAAAATGCAGCATGCCGCTGCAGGTCGCGGTATGGAGATTGACATTAAAGCCGTGCCGGTGGCGGACTTCGAACGCATTCTGCCAGATGCCGATGTGGTTCTGCTTGGCCCGCAGGTGCAGTTCGAAGCAGCCCGACTTAGCGCCATTGCCGCGCCGCAAGGCAAATCTGTCGCCGTCATCGACATGATGGATTACGGCATGATGCGTGGCGAACAGGTGCTCGATAAAGCGCTGGCCTTACACGCTTCTTAAACGTCCTTTTTAACCCATCCAACTGACATTACACGGCGTTGTGCTGTGGGGGATTCTGCATGTCTGAAATCGTGGCTATCGAGTTTGAAGAGGAAATTATGCTGTTGCTGGTGCAGGCCGGCGCAGCCCGCAGCGCGGCCATCAGCGCGCTACGACTGGCACGAGAAGGGCGCTTCAGCGAGGCGCAGCAACAGCTGGCGGCGGCAGGCGAAAGCATCAGCGCTGCGCACCAGCAGCAGACCGCGCTGATTGGTCTGGATGAAGGCAGCGGTAAGTTGCCGGTCACGCTGATTCTGGTGCACGCCCAGGATCATCTTATGAACGCCATGCTGATTCAGGATTTGGCTGGCGAAATCATTGAACTCTACCGCCGCACAGCGGCAGGAGGCATAGATGCTTAAGATCGCAATTATTGGTGGTGGCAGCAGCTATTCACCGGAGCTGGTGGAAGGGATCATCAATCGCTATGCGCAGCTGCCGGTGACGGAACTGGCGCTGGTGGATATTGAGCAAGGGCGCGAAAAGGTTAATGTCATCGCCGATCTTACTCGTCGCATGCTGCAGCAAAACGGGCTGGAGCAGGTAAAAGTCAGCGTCCATTTTGAGCTGGATGACGCGATTCGCGGTGCTCGTTTTGTTCTGACGCAGCTGCGTGTGGGATTGTTGGCCGCGCGCGCGGCGGATGAGCGCCTCGGGCTGAAATATGGTCGGCTCGGCCAGGAAACCACTGGCGTTGGCGGCTTTGCCAAAGCATTGCGCACCATTCCGGTGATGCTCAAAGTAGCGCGCAAAGTCGAGGAGCTGGCGCCGGACGCCTTCATCATCAACTTCACTAATCCGGCGGGAATTGTGACGGAGGCGGTGTCGCGCTATAGCAAGGCGAAAATCATCGGGCTGTGCAATGTGCCGGTGAATATGCATCACATGATTGCTGGCATGCTCGACGCGCCCTGGGATGACGTGCAGCTGCGCTTCGCCGGGCTCAATCATCTGGTGTGGGTGCATCAGGTGACCTGTCGCGGTGAGGATGTGACCGCGCAGGTGATCGAGCAACTGTGCGATGGCCAATCGCTCACCATGAACAACATCAAAGACATGCCGTGGTCGCCGCAGTTCCTGCGCGCGCTCAAAGCGATTCCGTGCCCGTATCACCGTTATTACTGGCAAACGCCGCAGATGCTGGCCGAAGAGCAGGAGAAAGCGCAAAACGGTCATGAAGGCACGCGCGCGGAGCAGGTGATGAAAGTGGAAGCGGAACTGTTCGCGCTGTATGCCGACACGCATCTGGCGCACAAACCCGAGCAGCTGAGTTTCCGCGGCGGGGCGTATTACTCCGAAGTGGCGGTTGAGCTGATCAGTGCGATTCACAATAACAGCGGCAAAAATCTGGTGGTGAACTGTCGCAACAATGGCGCGATTCATGGCCTGCCAGATGACGCGGTGGTGGAGGTGAACTGTCTGGTTGATGCGCAAGGCGCGCATCCGTTGGCGTTTGGTGAGTTGCCGCCGCTGATGAATGGCCTGACGCAGCAGATCAAAGCGTTTGAACGCCTGACTATCGAAGCCGCGGTGCATGGCGATCGTGAGCAAGCGCTGCTGGCGCTGCTCGGCAATCCGTTAGTCGGTGATGTCGCGACCGCCGAAGCCTTGCTTGACGAAGTGCTGACCTTAAACAAGCCGTGGCTGCCGCAGTTCGCCACGCCATAATCCGTTGCGCCACTGAGCCAGAGGAACACCTATGTCTAACCGTACTTTTATAGACCGTTATGTCTTGCCCGTCGCACTGAAAATCGCCGGTCAGAAGCATGTGCTCTCCGTGCGCGACGGCATCATTCTCAACATGCCGTTTATGCTGATTGGCAGCTTCTTCCTGATCTTTGCCTATCTGCCGATTCCGGCGTGGGGCCATTTAATGGCGGATCTGTTTGGCGAGACGTGGCGCAACAAACTGCTTTATCCGGTGCGCGCGACCTACGACATCATGGCGCTGATCTCCAGCTTCGGCATCGCTTACCGCCTGGCGGAGAAGTATCGCACGCTCGACCCGCTCACCAGCGGCGCGATGGCGTTAGTGGCATTTGTGATGACCATTCCGCAGCAGACGCTGTTTGCTCCGGTGGAAGGCGCGCCGACGCAGTTGGTCACCGGCGTGTTGCCGATTTCACTGATTGGCAGCCAGGGTTTGTTTGTAGCTATCGTGGTTGCGCTGCTCTCGACCGAGATTTATCGCTTTGTGCACAACCGTAATCTGGTGATCAAGATGCCGGAGGGCGTGCCGCCTGCGGTGGCGAAATCCTTCCTCGCGCTGGTACCCGGTTTTTGTGTGCTGGCGGTGGTGTTGGTGATTCGTCTGGCGGTGGAAGCATCGCCGTTCGGCGATATCAATAACCTGATTGCCACTGTGATTGGTTTGCCGATGCATCACGTGGGCGGCACCTTGCCCGGCATGATTTTCTCGGTGCTGCTGATTGGGATTCTCTGGACGCTTGGACTGCACGGCGATGCGATTGTGCTGGTGTTTATTCAACCGGTTTGGCTGTCGAATATGAGTGAAAACCTCGAGGCGTTTCAGCATAACCAACCGATCCCGCACATCTTTACCCAGCAGTTTTATGATTTGTGGATTGCACCCGGCGGCACCGGCGCGCTACTGGGATTGGTGATTTTCATGCTGATTCGTTCGCGCAGTCGCCAGATGAAACAGCTTGGTAAAATTGCCGCACCGGCGGCGCTGTTTAACATCAGTGAGCCATTAGTGTTCGGTATTCCGCTGGTGATGAACCCGTATCTGTTCCTGCCCTTTATCCTGACGCCGGTGGTGCTGGTGATTGTGTCGTGGGCGGCGATGAGCACCGGTTTGGTGGCGCCGCCAGCGGGGATTGCGCTGCCGTTTACCACACCGATTTTCGTCAGCGGCTATCTGGCCACCGGCGGGCATATTTCCGGCACCGTTTTGCAGGTGGTGAATCTAACGATTTCGCTGGTGATTTACTATCCGTTCTTCCGGGTCTGGGATCGTCTGAAATTCCGCGAGGAAGAGGCCAGCCTGCAGCAAGCAAAAATTGTGAGCGGCGAAGCGGTAACGCCTTGAACACCGGGGCAGAAGCGCATCAATGTGCGCTTCTGTGATCTGTAAACCGATAAACAACAATGCGCATTAATCACCTAACAGGACTAATTTACAATTCTCTTTGGACTCTAACTATCACTCAACTGACTGTTATCGCTGATTTTATTTCAATTGCTTAAAATAACAGCGGTTTTATTAAAAGAAACTTCTGTACTCTTATTACGTGTTTGTATATTTTTGTGATCAAGTGGTGACATAACTTCTTTCACCCCGAAACCCACGCTACTCAATGTAAACGTCAGCAGGCTCTCTTGATAGACATTTTCTCTAAAATTAACAATATTCCCCTTTTATTAAATTCAATCAGCTTAACGAGATCATTTGCGATCTCATTTTTCAGACTATTCCATTAATTTTTTATTACTCCATAAAGTGCTGGCACTAACGTCGCCAGGGGAAACGCATGCAAAAAATGAATATCAGTACCGATTTTATCGCTTATTTCAATTGTGGTTCTGTAAAGCTGAAATCTGAGGCCGAAATATTGGGCTCAATTATCACCGCTATCATAAAAGACAAAAAAACTGTTACCAATAAGAGCATTATTGCCTATCTGCTGGCAGAGCTTGAGAGCACCAATGATGTGATTTTCCAGGATTGCCTGCGGAATACGCTGCAAATCGTGGTAGGAAAGACGCCGGATGATGACGGCTTTTTCAGTTAAGATAATCTCCCACAATTAAGAACGTGGGTTTTAAAGCGATTCAATTTTAAAAGTTCAGGATTTATCTGACAGTATCAGGCCATGAAAATGGCGTTATAATTACTGGCCCGACCAGAATAATCTGGCACACAGATAAATCCAACAATAAGTGATATTTTATGAATTACAGCAATTTTTCAGCAAAAGTGAGTTTCTGGCCCAATATGCATTTCACCGCAATTGAAATTGTACAGTGTGGCGATCTCTACGAAATATATGCGACGGACATTTCCCGTCTCGCTAAAAGTAAGCTTTTTGTCGGGCGCACCCATGATAAAAATCTGGCAGATTCCTACGCGAAACAGTTCGAAGAGTGGTTACCTAAAGTTAACCGTGAAATGAAACTGCGTGACATTGCGCCGTTAACAGGAAATATGCCGTCGCAGGTTTTTTGTAGAAAACGGGATCTTGAAATTTTGCCGAGCCAGGCAGAATTTTTGCGTAACCCTCATCAATGGTAGTCCTCAGTAATTAGTCTTAAAATGCGAGCTTGCGATTAAGATTATTACTCTTCTAAAGGCGGTGCTGCCCATCACCGCCATCAGAAATAAACTTTTACTTATTCACCGGTTAAATCGTATACGTTTAGCCTGCTCATCGCTTTCGCATTATACAAAACTGAACCAGGCTCAAAATGTCATGGTTAATTATGTATACAAGCGAGGAACGAATGGATTTTGTACAACGCACGATCGATTTAGCAATGAAAAACGTTGAAGAGGGCGGTCGCCCATTTGCAACAGTCATTGTTCGCGACGGCAAGGTAATCGCTGAGAGCGCAAACCAGGTCGCACAGACGAATGATCCCACGGCTCACGCTGAAATACTGGCCATCCGCGAAGCCTGCCGTCAATCAAGCAGCGAAAACCTCACCGACTGCGACATTTACATTCTTGCCAGCCCTTGTCCAATGTGTCTGGGTGCACTCTATTATTGCAGTCCAAAGCAGGTGATATACATCACCAAACGCGAAGAATACTCGACGTATTACCGTGACGATCGTAAATACTTTGAACTGGACACCTTTTACGCTGAATACAGCAAGCCAATTGAACAACGTCGCTTGCCGATGCAATATCAGCCTCGACCGCAGGCGCTCGACGTCTATAAACACTGGCAGGTTTTAAATAAATAAAAGCGTGTCAGTTGCTCGCGGCTTAATCCCTCCCAAGATGATCAACACCCTTGCCACGTACCCGACTGGTGCAAATCCCCTCGATTTGCACCAGCAAAACTCATAATGTCCACTTATAACCCCGCACAAAATTCATTCAATTCAGCATATTAATATTCTGGCACGCGCGTTGCTATTCGATTGGTAGAGATGTTGGACCAATTAAGGCATTGCCATGCAGATACCGGCTGAGCTTCATCCTATTTCCACGCCGCGCAGCGATACGCTGATTCTCGATGCGCTAACGCGCTATATGGCGCAGTCGGGTGCGCAGCCCGGCAGCCGCTTGCCGCCGGAACGCGTGCTGGCGGAGAAGCTTGGCGTCAGCCGCAATACGGTGCGTGAAGCACTCAAACGCTGGGAAGCGCTTGGCATTATTTTGCGTAAAAAGGGCAGCGGTACTTTTTTGCAGGCGGAAGTGGGCGTCAACGACAGCTTCTTATCGTTGCGCTTTAAAAACGATTCGGCCAACATGCTGCACGCGCTGGAAGTGCGCCGCATTATCGAGTCGGAATCCTGCGCGTTGGCGGCTCAACGTGCCTCGGCTGCCGATCTGATCGAAATCGAACAACGTCTTAATGAGATGGAAAAAGTGCATCTGGCGATCGGTTCTGCCGGTGCGGAAGACTGGGCATTTCACGCCAGTATCTATCGGGCTGCCGGAAATCCATTGCTGCTACAAATGCTCAACGGCATTTACGACTCATTTCATGCATTTTTCGAATCACCGCCGGAACAGGCGCTGTTTTCAGACTCTTTCCCGCTGCACCGTGAACTCTTCAACGCTATCCGCCAGCGCGATTGCACGGCGGCGCGCGCCATCTGCCATCAAATTCTCGATATCACCGAACGCGACATGAAGGATGTAATGAATGCCAAACGATAAGTCGATTTCGCAACAAACGCTGCTCACTCACGATCAACGCCATGAAATGGGCGCGGTCACTGCGCCGATTTACCAGTCTTCGCTGTTTACCTTCAGTGATTACGACAGCATGATCGCGCGCTTTCGCGGCGAGAGCGATCAGCCGCTCTATTCGCGCGTCGATAACCCGACGGTAAAAGCGCTGCAGGACAAGATGGCGGCGCTGGAGGGCGGCGAAGCCTGTCTGGCTTTTGGCAGCGGCATGGCGGCGATCAGCAATGCGATTCTCAGCGTGGTGGCGCCGGGTAAAAAAGTGGTGTGCGTTAATCACGTTTATCCCGATACCTATCGCTTTCTGCGTGGCTTCTGCCAGCGCTTTGGCATCGTCACCGAGTTTGTCGATGGCGATGACGAAGCTGCAATTGGTGCGGCCTTATCGGATGCCAGCCTGCTGTATCTGGAAAGTCCCTCAAGCTGGGTGATGAGTGAACAGAATCTGAATAAGCTCGGCGCGATGGCGCGCGAAGCGGGCGTGGTCAGCATGATCGATAACAGCTGGGCTTCACCGATTTTCCAGCAGCCGCTGCTGTGCGGCATCGATATCGTGGTGCACTCGGCGTCGAAATATATCAGCGGCCACAGCGATGTGGTGGCTGGTCTGGTGATCGCCAGCCAGCAGCACATCAACAACATTACGCGTCACATCAGTCCTTACCTCGGCGGCAAACTTTCGGCGCATGAAGCGTCACTGCTGATGCGCGGCCTGCGCACGCTGCCGCTGCGCATGAAACACCATCACCAAAGCGCGCTGACTATTGCTGAGAAACTGGCGGAGCATCCGCTGGTAACGGACGTCTGCCATCCGGGGCTGAAATCGCAGTCGTGGTCCACCTTGCGCGGCTACAGCGGTCTGTTTGCCTTTGAAGTGGCGGAGCAGGTGGATATTCCACAGCTGTGCAACGCGCTGGAGCTGTTCCACATGGGCGTGAGCTGGGGCGGATTTGAGAGCCTGGTGATGCCGGCGATTTCGGTGATCAATCAGGCCAGTGAATTTAACTCGGCGGTGGATTTCGGCGTCTCGCCACGCCTGATCCGCATCTCGGTCGGCCTTGAAGAGACCAACGATTTGTGGGCCGATTTGCAGCAAGCCCTTGCCAGCGCGAATCGCGCGTAATCACTCACTGGAGAAAAGTCATGACGCAACGTTTTGCCGTGAAAGCATTAGTGTTAGCCGTGGGTTTGAGTGCAGCGATGAGCAGCCTCGCCGCCAAGCTTACCGTAGTGGAAGTGATTACCAGCCCGCCGCGCACCGCGCTGCTGCAAAAAATGCTCGATGAGTATAAAACCCAGCATCCCGGCACGGAGATTGAACTGATTTCTCTGCCGTGGGGCCAGGCGTTTGAAAAGCTCGGCACCATGCTGCAGAGCGGTCAGGTGCCGGATGTGGTGGAGATGCCGGATACCTGGCAAGGATTGTATGCCAGTAACAATATGCTGGAAGACCTCGAGCCGCGCCTGAAAAGCTGGGATGCCACGCCGCAGCTCACCGATAAAACGCTGGCCATGGCGCGCGCCGCCAACGGCAAAGCCACCATGGTGCCGTACGGCTTTTATCTGCGCGCGCTGTTCTGGAATAAAAAGCTGTTCCAGCAGGCAGGATTAAGCGAACCGCCCAAAACCATGGAGCAATTCGCCAGCGATGCCCAGCGCATCAGCAAATTGGGGAATGGCATCAGCGGCTACTGCATGCGTGGTGGCGTGGGCGGCACCAACGCCTGGATGATGTTTATGGCGGCGATGAACGGTTCACCGGAGTTCTTCGATAAACAAGGTAACAGCACGCTGACCGAGCCGGGTGCGATGAAAGGCGCGCAGCTGCTGGTGGATATGTATCAAAAGGGTGGCGCCTCGAAAGACAGCGTTAACTGGGGCTTCAATGAGATCGTTTCGGGCTTCTATTCAGGTAAATGCGCAATGCTCGATCAGGATCCCGACGCGCTGATCGCGATTAAAAACAGCATGGCGGCCGATGATTTCGCTGTGGCTCCGATGCCGGTTGGCCCGTCAGGCAAAGCCTTCCCGACTATTGGCTATACCGGCTGGTCGATGTTCAAGCAGGGTAAACAGAAGGATCTCGCCTGGCCGCTGATTACCTTCCTCAGTGACAAAACCAACAACCTCGCATGGTCAAAATTCGTCGGCACGCTGCCGATTTACAAAGGTGCCGAGCAAGACCCGTTTTACCAAACGCCGCAGTTCGCCGGCTGGTTCAAAGAGCTGAACGATCCTAACTATGTGCCACTCACCATGCCAACCCATCTCAAAGGCTGGGGCTATTTCAACTCGGTGATTGTGAAAGAGAGCAGCCAGGAAACCTTGCTGGGTGAGAACGATACCGAAAGCATGGTGAAAGATTGGGCGAACTATCTCAGCAAAGAGCAGAAAGCCTGGCTTGCTACGCAGTAACCTTTAACCACGCGGAGTGTGATTATGATGCTTGATGCTTCTCTGCCCAACAGTCCGGCGCGCCGCCGCCTCCGCTGGAGTCGGCTGGCTGAGCCGTGGTGGTATCTCTCGCCTGGCCTGTTGCTGATCGCTTTGTTCATCTTTGTGCCGATGGCGATCGGCATCTCCTATGCGTTTCAGAGCATTAACCTGCTGAATCCGCTGGAGACCGGTTGGGTCGGCTGGGATAACTTCAGCGAGATGTTAGATGACCGGCGCTTTTTCAAAGCGCTGGGCCACACGCTGAACTGGACGCTCAGCTCGCTGCTGCTGCAGTTCTTTTTCGGTTTGGCGCTGGCGCTGCTGCTCAATCGTGAATTCCGTTTTCGCCGTTGGGTGCAGGCGCTGGTGTTCTTGCCGTGGGCGGTTCCGGCATTTCTCTCTGGCTTGACCTGGTCATGGTTGTTCAATCCGGTCGTCGGGCCGCTGCCGCAGTGGCTGAGCGATTTGGGCGTGCTGAGTGAGCCGTACAACATTCTGTCCGATCCGCAGTTGGCTATGTGGGGACCGGTGATCGCCAACGTCTGGTTTGGCATTCCGTTCTTTGCCATCACGCTGCTGGCGGCGCTGCAGTCGATTCCCAAAGATCTGTACGAAGCGGCCTCGATTGACGGTGCCAGCGGCTGGCAGCAGTTTCGTCGCGTCACGCTGCCGTTTCTTGCACCGATGATCGCTATCACCGTGATGCTGCGCACCATCTGGATCGCCAATTTTGCCGATCTCATTGTGGTGATGACCGATGGCGGTCCGGCGGGATCGACCTCGATTCTCTCCAGCTACATCTTCACTACCGCCTATCGCAAGCTCGACTTTGGCTATGCCTCAGCGATGGCGGTGTTTCTGTTACTGCTGATGACCTGTTATGCGCTGGTGTTGCTGCGCATCCGTCATCAGCTGCTGAAATAGGAGGCGACGATGCGACTCTTACCGCTGATTGGCCATCGCCTGAGTATTGCGGCGTATCTGCTGTTCGCGCTGTTTCCACTGTATTGGATCATCAAAATCTCGCTGACGCCGGACCAACTGCTGTTTAGTCAGGGCGTTACGCTGCTGCCGAGCGGCGTGACCTTTGGTCATTTCAAAAAAGTGCTGACCGACAGTGATTTCCCGACCTTTTTTACCAACAGCCTGATTGTCTCGTTTAGCACCGCGTTTCTTACCACGCTGATTGCCGCTGCGGCCGGCTATGCCTTTTCGCGCTTCCAGTTCCGCGGCAAAGTGCTAATCGCCGGACTGCTGCTGTTCACGCAGATGTTTCCGCTGGTGATGATCATCGCGCCGATTTACAAGGTGATGGCGCCGCTGGGCCTGACCAACAGCTTGCTGGGGCTGATTCTGATCTACACCGCGTTTAACGTGCCGTTTGCCACCTTCCTGATGCAATCCTTCTTTGATGCGATTCCCAAAGATCTGGAGGAGTCGGCGATGCTGGAAGGCTGCACGCGTTTTCAGGCGCTGTATCGCGTGCTGGTGCCGCTGACCTTGCCGGGCATGGCGGCCACATTGGGCTTTGTGTTTACCGCAGCGTGGAGCGAGCTGCTGTTCTCGCTGATGCTGATCAACAAAAACGAAGTGATGACCTTCCCGGTTGGGCTGCTCAGCTTCGTGTCGAAGTTTGCCGTTTCCTGGGGCGAGATGATGGCGGCGGTGGTGCTGGCGCTGATCCCGGCCTGTCTGTTCTTCGCCTTTATTCAACGCTATTTGGTTCAGGGACTCACCGCCGGTGCGGTTAAGGGGTAAATCATGGCTGAAATCACGCTCAAACAGATCGACAAGCGCTATGGCAACGTTGAGGTGCTGCGCGATATTAACCTCACCATCAAAGACGGCGAATTCGTGGTACTGGTGGGACCTTCCGGCTGTGGCAAATCGACGCTGCTGCGCACCATCGCCGGACTGGAGCTGGCGACCGGCGGCGATATTCGTATCGGCAACCAGCTGATGAACGATGTGGCACCCAAAGATCGCGATATCTCGATGGTGTTTCAAAGCTACGCGCTCTATCCGCATCTAACGGTGGCGCGCAATATGGGCTTCAGCCTGGAAATCCAGAAGCGTCCGCGTGCGGAAATTGAAGAGAAGGTGAGGCGTGCGGCGGAAATTCTCAGCCTGACGCATTTGCTTGATCGCCGACCCAAAGAGTTATCCGGCGGTCAGCGCCAGCGTGTGGCCATGGGACGCGCCATCGTGCGTCAGCCGCAGGTGTTTCTGTTTGATGAACCGCTGTCGAACCTGGATGCACAGCTGCGCGGTCAGATGCGCGTCGAGATCAAGAAGCTGCACCAGCAGATGAACAACACCATTGTGTACGTGACGCACGATCAGGTTGAAGCCATGACGCTGGCGGATCGCATTGTGGTGCTGAACAACGGTGTGATTCAGCAGGTCGGTACGCCGCTCGAGCTGTATGACACACCGGCGAACAAGTTTGTCGCCAGCTTTATTGGCTCGCCATCAATGAACTTCATCAATGGCATGATGACCGCGCAGGGCGTGCGTATTGGCGATAGCGCACAGCTGCCGTTGAATCAGCATTGGTCGCAGCATCAGGCTGGGCGAGCGGTAATTTACGGTATCCGACCAGAGAATGTGGCGATTGCCGAAGCGGGCGCGATGAATGCGCTGCCGTTAGAAGTGTCGCTGGTGGAGCCGACGGGATTATCCGAGCTGATTCATGGATCGCTGTTGGGGCATGACATCATGCTATTCACCACGCAACGTTCTGGCGCACAGGCGGGGGATATTCTGCCTGTGACCATTGATGCGGATCGCGCGATGCTGTTTGATGCGGATTCGCAAAAACGTTTATAACGCGTGTTACAGCTGCCTGTTTGCACAGGCAGCTCAGGGAATTACTTAGACTGCTGCTGTTTGCTGTCCGCTTCTTTCTGCTTTTTGTTCGCCATATGGTGACCAACCGCACAACCCGCTGCTGCACCCGCAACGCCGTGATGCGCCACGTGGCCCGCCGCGCCGCCGACAACGGCACCTTTAATGCAGCCTTTCGCTTCAACCTGAGAAGTGACCGACAGCAGCACGCCTGCAGTTAATACAATCAGAGAAAATTTACGCACTGGATTTATTCCTTATAAAGTTAATAGCGTGCAAATACACGCTTCCAGTGTAGTAAGTGGAATAAATCCTACCGTTATAAACTGTAAACAAAGATATTTTAGCGAAATACCCTAATGCGGTTTAGTGAACGCTTTTTAATCGGCTTATTTAACGTTATTAATCATTGATAAAATTCACAGACGAATGGAATGCGCTGGCGAGTGTTTATCACGCCTGTAGAAGAGAGTGCAGCCTCCTTGCTGCCCGCATTATCGTTAACGTTTCAGTCTGGCCCAATCGACAAACTGGCCATCCTTCATCACCGCAGCTTTTTCCGGAAAATAGTGATAGAAAATAACGGTTAATCCATCGCCTTGCATAACACGCGCAGAGTCGGTGGTGGCTATCTCCGCCATCATCTTGCCGTCGCAGGTGACTTCATGATTCTTCACATTAAAAGTGAATTTTCTGAACTGATAGATTTTCAATTTCGCTGCATCCTAACCGATAACAGTAAAGCAAAGTGAGGTGAGAAAAGCAGGGTTTGCGGCTTTCATACTAATTATTTCCCGTGGTGATTTTTCGCCATGAAAACGTACGCGAGGCCACTAAGACTTTTCTTATCTTTAATCAAGTTGGATGAGCTTGTTTTTATCGGGGAATGTCATCGCGCCGAGGCGATCATTTTTTATGCGGCAGGACTTGCTGATAGCGCTGCTGAATTAGATTGGATTTTACAAAACAATTGTTTTCTCTTAACCTGACTGACGCACGTTGATTTTCTCAAGATAACAACGCCATTGGTTAATAACTCTTAAGCTTGAGTAAATATGACTACACAGAGAATTAAATGACCAGCAGTTACGATGAACAGATGAAGGACCGAATGATTGGTGAGGCGCTGCTTGCTCTTTTAGAAGACCAGGTTGCAGTATCCTCTGCGGCGCTGATAGCCAAACTTGAAGAGATGGCGGAAACAGAAGAGGAAAGCTACAGGCGAGTTGCCTGCCAACGCGCACTGGCGGATGTCAGAAATCATAGCGTCAGGACCAGCACGCAACGCGACGGACAAGATTTCAGTAGTGAGAAGCATGCTAATATCCCGAATCAGAAAAAGCACTGATTACGATGCTAAACACTTTTCCGCAATCTTACTCATCGCGTTGACATAATCCTGCTTGAGCTGAACGGGCGCGGCTTCTTCTTGCTGCTTCAATAGCGCAGTAATGTGATCAAGTTGCAAAGGTTGATCGGATTTAAGCAGGCATGACACGGCGTGACCAATGACAGCATGAATGTCATCCATATTTTCCGCTTTCTCGTCTGACATCACCTTCTCCTTAATTCCTTTGCTAATTAACATTTTTCAGCTTGCTCCAAAGCATTCATAGGAATGTATTGTTTCGCGCCCTCAGGGCAGGGCATTGATCAGTTTCTGGCGCAGCGTGGTAACACGTGCAGTGAGATCGGCCAGTTCTTCATAAGGCGTATCCATCACTGACACCATGTCAGCCGGAACGCCGGCCGCCGCGATCTTTAATTCTTGTCCCTGCTCAGTGACGGAGATCAACACTCTGCGCTCATCGCCACCAACATCGCGTTTTCTACTGATAATGCCAGCCTGCTCCAGTCGCTTTAAAAGCTGGCTGAGCGTGCCTGAATCCAGCTGCACGCGCGCGCCCAATTCTGAAACGGTGACATGGTCTTTTTCCCATAGCGCCAGCAGCACCAGATACTGCGGATAGGTCAAACCCAGTGGTTTCAGTCGCGACTGATAAAGTTTGGTCATCGCAAGGGACGCGGAATAGAGCGCGAAGCAGAGAAACTGGTCGACAGTCACCGGCGCTTCACTCTCAGGACCTACACAGCAAACTTCATCGTTTAACTCTTTCATATCACCACTATTTTTAAGGCAGAGTTGCAGTCATTGAGACTGAAAAACGTGAATATATTGACATAAATTAGATTGAAGTCAATCTAATTTGGATTGGCTATTTTTTGTTAATATCTATTATAAATCATATGATTAGCTATAATTTCATTAACAATCGATGGTAACGCAAGGTTTAAAACTTCTATGGATTCAGCAACGCCCGGCATTCTCATCCTCGCGGCAGGTAAAGGTTCGCGTTATATCGCCAGCGGCGGCAGCGGCAATAAGTTGCTGGCCAGCATAAACGACGATGCGCCGACGGTAATTGAAACGGTGATTGAACAGGCAAAGCTGAGTGGCTTGCCGGTGGCGCTGGTGACGCGTCCCGACTATCTGGCGGTTCGTCAGCATGCAGTAAAGGCAGGCGTGCAGCTTGTGCTGTGTGAAAGTGGCGGCAGCGGCGAATCCATTGCGGCGGGCGTGGCGATGACCGCTCACTGGAACGGATGGATCATTACGCTGGGAGATATGCCGTGGCTAACGGTGGATCATTATCGGCAAGTAAAAGAGGCGTTAGAAAAGGGCGCGGCGCAGGTGCGTCTTACCTATAAAGGCAAACCCGGCCATCCGGTCGGGTTTGCTGGATGCTACGCTGAGGCGTTACGCAATTTGCAGGGCGATGAAGGTGCCAGAGCGCTGCTGGACCCGCGCTTACTGGTCACCCTTGAAGCGGACGCTGCTGTACAGCGCGATCTCGATGTGGTGGCTAAACCACGTTGAGCCGAGCCGCCGCGACATCCGCGACAATTGATAGCGCTAGTGTGCGCGCATCGCGCGCCTGGGCAAAGATGCCTATCGGCGCTTTGATACGCGCAATCTCTTCCTCACTAAACCCTAGCGACAGCAATTTCTTAATACGCGTTGCATGCGTGCGCCGACTTCCCAATGCTCCGATATAGAAGGGCGCAGAACGCAGCGCTGCCAGAAGCACCGGGAGTTCGCGATCGAGATCGTGATACAGCAAAATCACCGCCGTGAAGGGATCAACGGCCTGCGCCTGCACATCCTCGCCAGAAAGCACCTCGTAACCAGCGGCCTGCGCAATCGACGCCGTCGCCAACGCTTCGACTGAACGTCCATATACCGCCACGCGTGTTTTTGGCAGATAGCCGGTGATAAAGGCATCCTCCTGCCAGCCGGTCATCTCAGTGCAAGCAGCGCTCGCCAGCCGCTGAAACGTCGGCAGATAGCGCAGCGCTGCGGGTTGACGCTTTGCCAGCAAATCCAGCACGTTTCTAAGCGGTTGCGCGTCACGTAGCTGATGGAAAGCCAGCGTGATGCCGCCGCCACAGGGCAGCACAATATCCAGATAAGGCGATCCTTCGCCATATCTCACAAAGCGATCTTTGCTAGTGGCGATAACTTGCAACGCTTCATAAGCCGCCGCCGCTTCCACGCAGCCGCCGGAAACATAGCCGCAATAGCGGCCATCTTCCCGCACCACCATCTGCGCACCCAATGCCCGCGCCGCGCCACCGCGAATCTCAACCAGCGTGACCAGCACGGCAGCGGAATCTGCCTCCATTGCTTCAAGCGCGAAGCGCAGGATGCTTTCACTGTCATCGGTCTGCAAAGCCTGCTGCGGCTTGATCTGCGGTTGCAGATCGTCATCAATCAGTAGCTGCTGCAATGCGCTTCTCCTCAGCTTTAGACAAGGGCAGGCAAGCCTTTAAGTAACTTATCCAGCGTCACCGGATAGTCGCGCACGCGTACGCCGGTGGCGTTGTAAATGGCATTGACGATTGCTGCGCTGACGCCGCACAAGCCCAGTTCACCCACGCCCTTTGCTTTCATCGGTGAGGAGATGGGATCGGTGTCATCAAGGAAAATCACCTCCTGCTGCGGGATATCGGCGTGAACCGGCACTTCATAGCCCGCCATATCGTGGTTGACGAAATAACCGAGGCGTTCATCGACGAACAGCTCCTCCATCAACGCGCCGCCAAGTCCCATCGTCATGGCACCAATCACCTGACTGCGCGCCGTTTTGGGATTGAGGATGCGCCCGGCGGCACAAACCGCCAGCATGCGCCGCACGCGCACTTCACCGGTAGCGACGTCCACGCCGACTTCAACGAAGTGTCCGGCGAAAGTGGATTGCTGATATTGCTCGTCAAGATCGCCAAACTCGATGGTGTCTTCCACGGTGATGGTGGCTTCAGCGGCGGCCTGGGCGAGCGGCGCGCTCTGGTTTCCGTCATGCACCTGACCGTCGCTGAAAGTAGCGCGTTGCGCATCAAAGCCCAGTTTGCTGGCGACCGCTTCACGCAATTTCACGCAGGCGGCGTAAACGCCGGATGTTGAGGTGTTCGCGCCCCATTGGCCGCCGGAACCGGCAGAAACCGGGAAGTCTGAATCGCCTAAATGAACCGCCACACGCTCGATCGGCACGCCCATCATCTCCGCCGCCGTTTGCGCGAGGATGGTGTAGCTGCCGGTGCCGATGTCGGTCATGTCGGTTTCAACGGTGATGATGCCTTTATTGTCGAGATGCACACGCGCACCGGAAGGCGCCACCATGTTGTTACGAAAACCGGCCGCAACACCCATGCCGACCAGCCAACGTCCCTCTTTGACCATTGCCGGTTTGGCGTTGCGTCGTGACCAGCCAAAGCGCTCGGCGCCGGTATTCAGGCACTCAACCAGCTGGCGGCGTGAAAAAGGGCGCTCGGGTTTGGCCGGATCGACCTGCGTGTCATTGAGGATGCGGAAGGCGATCGGATCAATGCCCACTTTTTCCGCTATTTCATCAATGGCAATTTCAAGCGCCATGAGTCCAGGCGCTTCACCCGGTGCGCGCATGGCGTTACCTTCGGGCAGATCCAGCGTCGCCAGTCGTAATCCGGTAAAGCGGTTAGCACCGGCGTACAGCAGTTCCGTTTGCTGCACGGCGGTTTCAGGTGTGCCTCCCGGCAGGTTCCCCGACCAGCTTTCATGCGCGATGGCCTGAATCTTGCCGGCTTTATCGGTGCCGATGCGGATGTGCTGAATGGTGGCCGGTCGATGTGTGGTGTTATTGGCGATTAATGGCCGCGGCAGCATCACTTTGACCGGACGCTTTACCGCGCGCGCACCCAACGCCGCTAATACCGCATCGCTGCGCAGGAACAGCTTGCCGCCAAAGCCGCCGCCAATATAAGGCGACACGATGCGGATCTTCTCCATCGGCATGTTGAGCGTGGCGGCCAGATCGGTGCGGCACCAGTCGATCATCTGATTCGAGGTCCAGACGGTGAGTTTATCGCCTTGCCATGTCGCCATCGAGGCGTGCGGTTCCATCGCGGTGTGGCTTTGGTCAGGCGTAGTGTAGTGCGCATCCAGCTTGACGTCAGCGGCAGCAAACGCACCGGCGAAATCACCCACGGACTTATCTGGCGTATCTTCGGGCGCGGAGGTAACGCCCGGCTTTTGCTGCGCGAGATCATAAGCGCCGCGCTCACGCTGATAATCCACCTTCACTAAACTGGCCGCAGCACACGCCTGCTCAAACGTCTCCGCCACGACCAGTGCGACGGCCTGGTGATAGTGTTCGATGGTGTCGCCGGCCAACAGGCGAGCGGTATTTTTATCGCCTTTGCCCAGTTTTCCCGCGTTGTTAGCCGTTACCACCGCTAACACGCCCGGCGCATTTTGCGCTGCCTGCACATCAATGGCAGTGATTTTTCCTTTGGCGATCGGCGCGCCGACCACATAGCCGTACGCCGCATCGGGCGCTTCGTGATGCCATTCGTAGGAGTAATGCGCCAGGCCGGAGGTTTTCAGCGGTCCGTCGATACGATTGAGTGGCTGACCAACTACCTTCAGCTGATCAATTGGGTTATTGCCTGCGGATTTTTCGAATTTCATCAGTTATCCCCTCGCTTCTGCCAATACGGAAGCGAGCGTTCGCTGCGCCAGAATGATCTTGAACTCGTTTTCAGCGGTAGGTTGCGCCGTGGCGAACAGTCGATCGCTCACCGCCTGCGCGCCCTGAATCACCGCATTATCCGCCTCTGCCAACCGCCACGGCTGATGTGCCACGCCACCGAGCGCCACGCGACCGGATTTATCCGGCTGAATGATGGCGGCAACAGAGACCAGCGCAAAAGCGTAAGACGCGCGGTCGCGCACCTTGCGGTAAATGTGCGTGCCGCCCAGCGGAGCCGGCAGTGAAACGGCCACAATCAGCTCGCCAGGAGTGAGCACGGTTTCCAGATGCGGCGTATTGCCAGGCGCACGATAGAATTCAGCAATCGGGATTTTGCGCTCTCGCCCATCCGGGCTGACCGTTTCGATAACCGCATCCAGCAAACGCATCGCCACCGCCATATCGCTCGGATGGGTGGCGATACAAGCCTGGCTGGTTCCGACCACCGCATGCTGGCGACTGAAGCCATCCAGCGCCGCACAGCCGCTGCCGGGTAAACGTTTGTTGCACGGTTGGTTGGTGTCATAGAAATAGGGGCAACGCGTGCGCTGCAGCAGATTCCCTGCGGTGGTCGCCTGATTACGTAACTGGCCGGAAGCGCCAGCCACTAACGCGCGCGACAGCACGCCATAATCGCGGCGAATACGCGCATCGGCCGCCAGATCGGTGTTACGCACCAATGCGCCGATGCGTAATCCGCCATCGGCTGTGGCCTCGATTTTGTCCAGCTCAAGCCCATTCACATCAATAAGATGCGCGGGCGTCTCAATCTCCAGCTTCATCAGATCGAGCAGATTGGTGCCGCCGGCGATGAATTTGGCATTGGTATGTTGCTGGGCGCTGGTAGCGGCTTCAGCCGGGGTTTTGACCCGCTGGTAAGTGAAGGCTTTCATGATTCCAGGCCCTCCGCGTACTCTTCAATCGCCGCAAGAATGTTGGAATAGGCACCGCAGCGGCAGATATTGCCACTCATGCGCTCACGAATTTCATCCGCAGTCACGTTGGGCGCGGAAACCAGATCGTGGGTGACGTGGCTGGGAATGCCCGCTTTGATCTCTTCCAGCACCGCCATCGATGAACATATTTGCCCAGGCGTGCAGTAGCCGCACTGGTAACCATCATGTTTGATGAACGCCGCCTGCAAGGGATGCAGCTCATCCGGATTTCCCAAACCTTCAATGGTGGTGATTTCCGCATCCTGTTGCATTACCGCTAAAGTCAGGCACGCGTTAATGCGACGTCCGTTGACCATCACCGTACAGGCACCACATTGGCCGTGATCGCAGCCTTTTTTGGTGCCGGTCAAATGCAGGTGCTCACGCAATGCATCCAGCAGCGTGGTGCGGGTATCAACGTTTAATTGCTGCTGTATACCGTTGACTTTGAAGCTGATCGGCACCATTGACGGCACAGGTGTTGTTAAGTGTTGGCTGCTCATGCCAAACCTCCAGTAAAAGGGTTAAATGTTGGGGTACAACTTATTTTTGTATGGTTTTAGAAGGGTAAGCATAGTCGGCATCTGCGAAAGCATTATCCGTAATCACTAAATGGATTTATGAGCGGGAGTAATAAAAGCAGGTTAGGGCGGTGAATAGCCCGAGAAAAAAGCGCTTCTCTAGGGCCGCAGCGGCTAACTATTTCGCCAGGTTTTTGATATTTTCGTCAATGCGCGCCTGGAGAAAGCGCAGCGTTTCCGCAGTGATTTGCTCTGGGAACAAATCGGCCGCTTTGCAGGCAAAGCCAGATGCAACCGAGCAGTAATTATCGATGATATCGCCTGCGTGCGCTGGCGTGAGTTCAGTTTCCTGTTGCCCGAGCGCTAATCCCGCTCTGGCCGCGACATCCGCCTGCTTCATCCGCTCAACAGCTTGACGATTTCTTCGGGTTTGCCAAGAGTTAAATCCAGCATATTGTGGCCTAACGTCCAAAAATGACTTTAACACCCAATATTATGGAGTTAATCAACGCTTTCGGCGAGTTGTTGTTCCAGAAAGGCAATAAACGCTCTTACCTTTGCATTCAGCGCCGAACGCTCGTTGACGCAGGCATAAATATTCATCGGTGAAGCCACTACGTCGCTTTTCTCACCTTGATCTGAGTGGAATAAAGGTATTAATTGACCACTCTCGAGCAACGGCTGAGCAATAAAACTCGCCAGCCTGGCAATTCCACCGCCGTTTTCGGCAATTTTCGCGATGATATCAATATCATCGCTGATGAATTCTGGGTTGAGCTTTGCATTCACCGGCTGGCCATTGACCATAAACGTCCACGGAAGAAAGCGTCCGTCGGTTGGATAGCGGAAAACCAAACAGGCGTGCTGGCTCAGATCTTCAGGCGTTTTAGGGATGCCCGCACGCGCCAGATAAGCGGGTGCCGCGCAGAAGATAAAGGGTAATGAGGCAATTTTGCGGGCGATCAATTGATCGTTCAGTTGCGCCTCAATACGAATACTGACGTCAACGCCTTCCAGGCGGTGGTCAACATTGCGATCGGTACTGATCAGTTCGATATCAATATCGGGGTAAGTTTGTTTAAAGGCAGGCATCAGTGGGGCGAGAACGTGTCTGCCAAATGCCGCCGTGGTGGCGATGCAAAGCGAACCCTGCGGTTTGGTTTCAATCGCTGCGGCCTGCGAGGCAAGGTCAATATCATGAGGAATGTGTCGGACTTTTTCGAAATAGCGTTTACCGCTTTCGGTTAACGTCATGCTGCGGGTAGTGCGGGAAAGCAGCCGCACACCCAAATGCGTCTCCAGACGCGCAACACTTTGGCTTACCGCCGCTGGACTCATTCCTTTCGCCCGCGCGGCGGCGGCAATGCTGCCGTTCTCAACTACGCGAATAAAAGTGTTGATCAACCCCAGTAAATCCATAGATCCCTCAATGCGTGATTCGTTACTTTTACTTAATAATGATTAAAGCAGAAGCGTTCTACTCGCATCCTGATTCACTTGATAGGTTAGCGGCTGTTTTGCTTAAACTTACTGAAAAGGATCACGCTATGACAACAGCAACCGAGAAAAGTAGTACTCGTCTACGCCTGCCAAAGCACGTTTCACCTTACATCTTCGCGCTGTATATGGCGACTATCATGGCGTTTCTGATGAGCCTGGTCATTACCTTCGCCGAATTTGGCATCGGGCCGCATTATATGGAAAATGTGATGAATGCATATCAAGTTGCGATGCCCGCGGCTTTTGTTTGCATACTGGTAGTGCGCCCGATTGTGGTTCGGTTGGTGGGATTAACGGTGCATGGTCATTGAGTCGTTTGATGCTCCCTCACATCAGTTTTATTGGGGGCTTCCAACTCTGCTCTGTAAAAAATCGATGAACGCTCGTACTTTTTCAGGTACATGGCGCGTGTTGGGGTAAAGCGCATAAATTCCTTGACGGGGAAAATGATGATCTGGCAGTAGTTGGATCAAATTCCCCAGGCGCAACTCTTCCTGCACAAGCCAGGCAGGTAAGAGGGCAACGCCAGCCCCTCCAAGAGCAAAAGCCAAGAGCGAAGCAGCGTTGTCAGCCATGATCATGGCAGGACTATGTACGTTGAAAACTACGCTCTCACCTTCGGGTGTTGAAACTTGCCAACTTAATGGCGTTGACAGGCGACTATGTGCAATCCATTTCGCATCAGCGAGTTGAGCCAGAGTGGTGATGGGACATTCTCCCATGGTGTGCAGATAGGCAGGTGAAGCGACGGGGAAGATATCGAAGCGATCGATAATCCTTGCATGGTGACTGGAATCGGCAAGTTGACCAAGCCGGATTGCCACATCGAAACGCCCGGAAATAAGGTCGTCATTCTTCGATGATGAAACATGCTGGATGCGCAGTTGTGGATGTCTGGATGAAAATTCCGCCAGTGCTGGCACTATCACACGCGCTCCATACTCGGGTGTCGTGGTAATGCGCAATAAACCTACCAACCCAGAATGATCGCCGCGTACTTCATCGAGGAGGTGCTCAGCATCCTGCAGGAGTTGCCGGCAACGATGATAAAATCGTTCTCCGCTATCCGTGACAGACACTCGCCGGGTACTACGAGTCAGTAAAGAGACACCCAGTTCCGCTTCAAGTTGTTTAATATTAAAGCTCATCACCGCTTTAGTCAGCCCCAGCGTCTGTGCTGCTCCGGTAAAACTACCGGCTTCTACTACCGCAACAAACATCTCAAGACGCTGCAGATTAATCATCAATTACTCCGATTAGAGAATGTGACTGTCAAAATATCTTTGACAGTATAACAACGGAATGCGCATTTATCCTGATAAATAATGTTCCTATAATTCGCGCATTATGCTGTTTTGATGAGAAAAAGATGACTTATCGTGTGCGTGTGGGTTGTGTGTATTTGCTCGGATTTTTTATCGACCTGGTGAATATGTTTATCGCCAATGTTGCTTACCCTGAAATTAGTCGTGAGTTTGACTCACCGGTGAATCAACTGGCGTGGATAAGTAACAGCTACATTCTGGCTCTTACGCTTGTCATACCGCTCAGCAGTTGGCTGTCTAAACGTATCGGCATCAAGCGTCTGTTTATGGCTTCCCTGATGATTTTCATTATTGGGAGTTGTGGTGTGGGATTGTCTTCATCGCTATCGCAGTTGATTACCTGGCGAGGGCTGCAGGGGATCGGCGGCGGATTGTTGATTCCACTGGGCCAGACCATGACCTATGCGTTGTATAAAAGTCATGAACGCGCAAGATTATCTTCTGCTGTGATGCTGGTAGCGTTACTGGCACCTGCGCTGTCACCGGCTATCGGCGGGATACTGGTTGAAAGCATCAGCTGGCGTTGGGTATTTTTGGCCAGTGTACCGCTGTCAGTAATCACCCTGATATTGGCAGCATGCTGGCTCAAACCTGACCAACAGAGCGAAAATCACGAGAGTCTGGACGCAGTGGGTTTGATAGGCGGTTGCACAGGATTGACCTTGATACTTCTTGGATTGTCATATCTTGGTGAATCTCAGCACTTCCACCAGGGTGGGCTGATGCTGTTAATAGGCTTAATTATCATGGGCGGTTATGTATGGAATGCCATGAAGAAAACCAATCCACTTCTTAACCTGCGTCTGATGAAGGATCCTCTCTTACTTACCGCAATGCTGATCTACCAATTCATACCGGGTTTATTTATGGGAGTGAGTATGATCGTCATGCTCTATCTGCAAAACCAGCTTGGGATGAATGCCTCATTGGTGGGAGCTATGATGTTGCCATGGTCAATGGCATCGTTCGCGGCGATCACGTTGACCGGCAAAAGCTTTAATATACTTGGGCCACGTCCGCTATTTATCACGGGCTGCCTCGTTCAGGCAACGGGCATGGGCCTGATGGCATTGACAGGACATGGTGCTGATGTGGTGATTTGTGTATTGGCTTTCGCACTGATGGGATTCGGGGGGAGTTTATGCAGCAGCACGGCACAAAGTACAGCTTTCATTCAAATAGCAGATGCTGATCTTGCTGATGCCAGCGCACTTTGGAATATCAATCGTCAACTCAGTTTCTGTCTCGGCATTACCTTGGTCAGTCTTTTATTTAATATTATTACCGACTTCACGCTGCCATTAGGTCAAGCCTATCACTTGTGCTTTATCTTAGTCGCATGCAGCGCTGTTATACCCATAGCATGTTGTTTTCGCATAGCTAACCACGACGTTATTTTCACTTTAAAACAGGAGCAAAAATGAATCGTTATTTTAAGGAAGTAATGGATGCGCACGAGTTGATACAGAATTGGTTGGGAAATGCAGAAGCGCATGACGAAGTTTGTGACAATCTACTCGCTCGTTTTAGTCCGGCATATTCAATGATGACTACGGGAGGTATATTACTCAACTTCACCCAATTAAATAATTTCTTTCGCACTCAGCGTGGTGCACGACCGAACCTTGATATTGAAATTACTGATTTGCAGATTGTTGCTGAGAGTGAAGGTGGAGCAACAGTAACCTATATAGAACGCCAGAAAATTGGCGCTCAGGCTGCCACACTTCGTTTTTCGACAGTCGTGTTTGAAGCAAATCAAGGTGGTAGGGTGATCTGGCGACACTTGCATGAAACATCAATGCCTTAAGGCGAATCCTGGCATCAACTCCGTTCTGAGTTTATGTTAAATATTGTGCCTGGCAGTGTTTAGTTATTTGCAATATATAAGGGCATATCCGATTCTTCTTGCTAGTAATGATGCTAATAAGGTTGCTATGTCTGTATTAAGAATCGTTCATGTACATATCTATGTAAATAATATCGCTGAAGCAGAAGGCTGGTATAAAGATGTACTAGGGTTCATACGCGATGAGTCATTGCTTTTCTGGTTTACTCAGGGCGGACCATTAGTAATAAAAAATAACGAAGCAGCACTTTCGCTAATAGAAATGACTTCCTATGAATATCTTGAGGCCAGTAAAAATATACAGTCCTATTTGATGTCAGGTAAGTTGTAATTGTGAAGCCGTATCACGCCGACGCATACGTTTTCAATAACAGCCCGAATGACGGGAAGGCGGTGAAGTTTTTTGTTCGACATGGTCACCAGCATCAGCGGAGATCTCCCAGAAAAGATGGCAAATGCGCCGTATCTGAGTGACATTATTAAATAGCACTCACAATCCAAGTGCGCATAATCATGATTATGTTAAATGAGGTGTCTCATCGCGCACTCTAGCCACGTCTAAACCCGATATCAACCGTCACCCTTTCAAGTGACGTTTAACGTTAAACACCCGCGTTAAGGCGGCTGGTAATAATCTCAAGGCCAATCTGTTGGCCATATGAAAGTTCAAGCGTGTTGCCATCGGGATCGGCGAAGAATGCCCAATAACCGACGGGAGCGGCTGATTGTTGCGCTGGGCGGCGTAACACACCTTCGCATTCAGCCTGAGCAACCCTGGCATCAATCTCTTCTTTACTGTCACACGCAACGCCTATATGACCAAACGGACCCAGAGGCGTATCCACTGTGGTTTGAGATTGCACCAACACCAACGCAAATGGACGCGTTAAATCAGAAAGCCATGCGACTTTTTGCGCTTCTGCAATGCCTGGTGCCCGCTCATGGATCACCTGCATCCCTGCGTAACGTTGATAGAAATCGATGCTGCGTTCTATATCTCTCACTTGCAGCGCTATGTGGCTAAAACCAATATCGTGCTCTTTCATATTCCAATCCTGTAAAATAAGAAGAATTGGAATATGACATAAAATGTTGATGGCACTTGTTCACGAATGCCTAAAGATGAAGCTCATACACCACGCAAGGCACATCGTAGTGTTGCTCAATCGCTTTGTAGGTCATGCCAAGCCGCTGCATCACCTTTTGCGAAGCGGCATTCTCAGGATCGGCCACCGCAACCAAATATTTAACGCCAACCTGTTCTACCGCAAACTTAACTATCGCCTGCGCGGCTTCGGTGGCAAAACCTTTGCCGTGATAATTGGCATTGAGACGCCAGCCAATTTCCAATGGCGCACCATCCTGATTGGCTAAATGCTGCAGACAGCAAGCACCGACGATTTCGCCAGACTCTTTTTCCCGCATCGCCCACCAGGAAAAACCATATTGCTGCCAGCGCGATTGAACGCGTTCAATACTCGTCAGGGTCTCTTCTGGCGTTTTGACTACGCCATTGCTGATGTAACGCATAATTTCCGGATCGCTTTCCATTGCTCGCAGTCCGTCAAAATGCGCCAGCTCAAAGGGTTCCAGCCGCAGTCGGGTTGTTTCTAATTCCATCATTCCTCCACTTTATGAAGAGCCTACACCAGCGTCATCGCATACGGTGACGCTTCAGAAATATCCAGCTGCTGAGCCAGTTAACTATGTCGGCTATTTTACCCAACAGCAAATGAAACGCGCCAGGCTGATACACCACCCGCTGCCGTTCCTGGCTGTGCATCGCTGCATGTTCTTATTTTTGGTTCACATTTTTTTCAGTGGCAAGCCCGATGCAAGGCTAACGCCCAGCGCGGCCATACGTTCACCCAGCGGTTATATCTCAACAACACTGACATGCCTTTAAATCTGTAATCGCGAATTTGGGAAATTTCGTACAAACCTCCCTTCCCCAGTCCGATATTCATAGCACCGGGATCGCGCTTTAATGCCAGCATAATAAAGATGGGGATAACTATGTTGTCATTAACGCTGATAGACAATAACAAATGGATTACTGAAGGGATTTCGCGTTATTTTTCCGGGAAATTTATTCATGTAAAAAATATAGATAGTGACGATATTGACTCAGCGCTGAGTAAGATCGCAGGAACGGATTTGCTCATCAGTGAATTAACCGCTTATGGCCGCGATGTGCAATTCTTTACCGAATTGTTGCTAAAAGTCCAACGGACTTCGCCAGACACGCGGATTATCGTGCTAACCGATTTGCATGAGAAAGCGGTCATAAGCTATGTGGTCAGTTTGCTGCCAGGTGTTACTTTTCTTTCGAAAAAGTGCAGTCTGAAAGCGCTTTCTGATGCTGTATTAGGTTTACCGTTGGCTACAGAATTTGAGGTGGGTGTTCACCGCACCAAGCAAACCCTTTCAGCGCGGGAGTTCGGCTTATTGCGCATGCTGGGGCAAACCAGCAATCTCACCGATATTGGATACAAACTGCATCTCAGTTGTAAAACCATCAGCCATCATCGGCAGAGTATTATTCGCAAGCTCAACTGCGCCAATAATAAAGAGTTATTCTGCCGGTTAAGCCGGATGGGATATCACAGCAAACCGGTTTGAACAAAGGGGCATGGCATCGAATATTGTGTGATTGCGGTTGCATTTCCGTCAATGATTGCTGGTTAACTGCGCACGCCGAGGCGCAGAATGGAATATATAACCATATATGAATATATATTCAATGACGCAATCATCTGAGGAGAAGGTCAAATGAGTTCCTACACGTATCCGAAATTCGGTGCCGGCTTATGGCACTTCGCCAACTATATTGATCGCTACGCCGTAGATGGTTACGGGCCAGCGCTTAGCACCCTCGATCAGATTAAACTCGCTGGCAGCGTCGAGGACCTTTCCTATGTTGATGTGCCCTATCCCTTCACCGAAGGCGTAACCGTAGCGCAGGTTAAACAAGCGCTCGCCGATGCCGGATTGAAAGCCATTGGCGTGACGCCAGAAATTTATCTGCGCCGCTTTTCACGCGGTGCTTTCACCAATCCCGATGCCGGCATTCGCCAACAGGCGTTTGATTTAATGCATGAAGCCGCCACCGTAGTGCGTGAGCTGGAGGCTAACTACGTGAAAGTCTGGCCGGGTCAGGATGGCTGGGATTATCCGTTCCAGGTCGATCATAAAAATCTGTGGAAGATGGCCGTGGAGGGTATGCGCGAACTGGCGAGCGCCAATCCAGACGTCAAATTTGCTATCGAGTACAAACCGCGTGAACCACGCGTGAAAATGACCTGGGATTCAGCTGCGCGTACGCTGCTCGGCATTGAGGATATTGGACTGGATAACGTAGGCGTGCTGCTCGATTTTGGTCATGCACTGTTTGCCGGTGAATCCCCAGCGGATTCCGCCCAGCTGATTATCGATCGTGGTCGTCTGTTTGGTATGGACGTCAACGACAACCTGCGCGGCTGGGATGACGATTTGGTGGTCGGTACCGTGCACATGACCGAGATTTTTGAGTTCTTCTATGTTCTGAAGATCAATAACTGGGACGGCGTGTGGCAGCTTGATCAATTCCCGTTCCGTGAAGATCATGTTGAAGCCGCCAATCTGTCGATTCGCTTCCTCAAACATATCTATCGCGCGCTGGATAAGCTGGATATCGCCGCGTTGCAGGAAGCGCAGCGTGAGCAAAACCCGCTGAAAGCGCAAAGAATTATTCAAAATGCGTTGCTGACCAGCATAGAACAGTGATTTTACGTCGTGGGTCGTCATTTATGGCGACCTCAAATGCGAACGCCGTACTCGCATTTCACCCCGCCGCCAATGCTCATCCGCACTCTCGCGACCATCAATCAATCGGTTTAACGCTTCGGCGATCAGCAGATCAATACGTTGGCTAAAGGTGGTGAGTTGGCAGCCTGGCGCGCTGGCTTCTTCAATATCATCGAATCCCACCACCGCAATCCTTGGCCTGGTCGGGGCGGCGCGCATCGCTTCCATCGCGCCGAGCGCCAGCACATCGTTTTCACAGAACAGCGCATCAATTGCGGGCGCATCCGGTTGATGCAGATAATCGCTCATCGCTTGCCAGCTGCGTGCACGATCGTAGCTGCCGGCTTTAAGCAGCACATCAATTTGACAGCCCGCTTGTTGCAGCGTCGCTTCAAATCCCTCTTTGCGCAGCAGATGTGACGTTGGTGTATCCGGACCTTGCATAAAACCAAACCGTTGCGCGCCCTGCGCCAGCAACAGCTCGGCGATTTGCTTGCCGGCGGCATAACCATCAATCGCCACCACATCGATGCCCTGCGCATGCGTATTGCGGCACAGCTGCACCAGCGGAATGTTGTACATATCCTCCACCAGCGTAATCAGCTGCGCCGATAACACCGTACCGAGAAACAAAATGCCGTCGATCTGCAATTGATCCGCCTGCGTCATTACCGATCGATACGGCTCGCCGTCGGTGATGTTGAGGATCAACGCCATATAGCCGCGACGTTGTAGCTGCTGCGTAGCTTCATTGAGAATCATCAGCGTATGCGGATTTTTCAGCTCGTCGATCACCACGCCAATAATATGCGTCTTCTTTTTTACCAGACTGCGCGCCAGCAAATTGGGCCGATATCCCAGCTCTTTAGCGATGCGCATCACCTTCTCGCGCGCCTTCTCAGAGATTGAAGCGCCAGGCATAAACGCGCGCGATACCGTCCATTTCGATACGCCGGCAAGAAGTGCTACATCGCTGGCCGTGGCTTTTTTTACTGTTCTGGTCATCGGCTCCCTTCCGCAAATTACCTGACAAAAAGCGAGCATAGAGCGATTCCTCATGTAAGCAAGAGGCGATTTTTGCAAACTTTGCACCCGATTGCATTTTTGTAATGCACTCGGGTGCAAATCGTGATGATTTTGTGATCGTGGTGATGAAATCGCTTTTTGCTGCGTTGACTATTTTTCAACCGTGCCAGAGAGTGAATGCAGCACATCGCGTTGTCCGTCTGAACATGATGTCAATCAGCGGAACTCATCCCGTTGATTTTGCACCCGGATGCAAAATAATAGAAACCTCCCCTACAGAGATAAAAAAATGAAATTATTCAAAGTAGTAATGCTTATCTGCGGTTTGCTCAGTATGTTCACTGCCCAGGCGAAAACCTACATGGTTGGCGTCGCTCTGGCTAATCTCGATCTCAATTTTGTTTCCATCTTACGAAGCCAGATGGAAAAGCAGCTTAAAGACAAAGGGCTTAACAGCCAGTTTGCCGATGCTAAAGGCGATGTATCTCTGCAAATCCAGCAGGTGGATGATTTCATCAATCAGGGCGCAGACGCGATCATCATCAACCCGGTGGATACGCAAGGCGTAATGCCGGTGATCGCCGCCGCGCAAAAAGCCAATATCCCGCTGATCTTCGTGAACCGTAAACCCGAAGTGAAACTGACCGGCAAAATGGCTTACGTCGGTTCAGATTCGGCGTTAAGCGGCAAGATGGAGATCGAAGCCTTAGCCAAACGTCTGGATAACAAAGGAAATATCGCCATTCTGATGGGCGCCCTCTCCACCGAAGAAGCACGTCAGCGCACCAAAGCGGTTGAAGATTATGTGAAGGATCATCCCGGCCTGAAAGTGATCCAGAAACAGAGCGCCAACTGGCAGCGCAACGAAGCGGTCGATAAAACCCTGTCATGGTTGCAGGATGGGAATGATATCAACGCCATCATCGCTAACAACGATGAAATGGCGATCGGGGCGATTATGGCGCTCGATCAGTTGAAGAAAAACAATGTGTTAGTCGCCGGCATCGACGGCACGCCGGATGGTTTGCAGTTTATTAAGAACGGCAAAATGGCGGTGACGATCTTCCAGGATGCGAAAGGCCAGGCGACCGGTGCAGTCGATGTGGCTTACGACATGCTGAGCGGTAAAAAGACCGAAGCCTACAACTGGGTGCCATACCAGACGGTGACCAAAGAAAATTATCAGGAATTCACCAGTAAAAATCAGAAGTAACGCCGCTCTTGTTGGGTCGCCGATCATTCATGGCGACCTGCTTATGACCAATGCCTTTAAAGCAACGCAAAGTGCGAATTTTGTTGCTTCCATTGCACTATTAACTCGCTATGTTGGGGTTAAAAATGGAGGTCAACATGTTCAAACCGTCTTCGCCCTGGTGGTGGGATCTCTCAACCCGGGAATTCAGTGAACTTGATATGGCGAATATCGTCGCCGTGCTGCCGATTGGCGCAGTTGAACAACATGGCCCGCATCTGCCGGTGCGTGTGGATGCGGCGATCAACGCCGGCATTATTCAACGCGCGGTGGAATTATTGCCCGACGATCTTCCTTTGCTGGTGCTGCCCGCGCTGCCGATGGGTAAATCGGATGAACATCTTGCCTATCCCGGCACCCTTTCACTGCCGTATGACGTGTTAGGCAAAGTGTGGTTCGAAGTCGCGAAAAGCGCCTGGCGCGCCGGAATTCGCAAGCTGATTTTCTGGAACTCGCACGGCGGACAGCCGCAGCTGATGGAGATCGTCTGTCGCCAGCTGCGCATCGAACTGGGCATGTTTGCCGTCAGCGCCAGCTGGTTCCGTACCATTGATGCATCGGATCTCTACAGCGCGCATGAACTTAATCACGGCATTCACGGCGGTGAATCAGAAACCAGCATGATGCTGCATTTGCACCCTGAACTGGTGCAGATGCAGCACGCCGCTCATTTCGTTTCCACTTCGGTGGCGCTTGAAGCGACCGGCGGTATTTTAACGCCGGAAGGCGGCATTGGTTTTGGCTGGATGGCGCAGGATCTGCATCTGTCTGGTGCTACCGGCAACGCCGCAGCGGCGGATGCTGAGCGCGGTGCGATTGCCACCGATCGTGCTGCACATGCGCTGCTGAAGCTGGCACGCGAAGTGAACGATTTCGATATTCATTTCCTGACCGATCGCACCGCATTCTCGTAGGGTCGCCATGTAAGGTGACCAAGTGCGCATTAATGCGCACCCTACGATTAACGCAATTCCGACATCATTCCTTTAATGGTTTCGGCGAACACGCTACCAATCGCGCTGGTACCACGATCGTGGCCGATCAACATCAGCGTTTGCGTGTGCTGGGCCAGTTCGCGCACCGGAATATAGATCAACCGGCCGCTGCGCTGGTCAGATTCAATATCAATCGGTGTGAGAAACGTGAGGGTTTGATCCATCATCGCCGACTGGCGCATCACCTCGATCGAATTGGTTTCAATAACTGGCTGCATATTGATCGAGGCACGCGCGAACACTTCATTTAGGTAAGGCCGAATCACCATCGATTTGTCGGCAATCACCACCGGATACGGCAAGCAATCACTCAAACGTAAACTGGATTTCTCCGCCAGCGGGTGCCCCGCGCCCACCACCGCGCCCAATCGCACCGGCACGCTGGCAATGTTGCGATGTACCGGCTGCAGGTCGAAATCAAATCCAATCCCCAAATCGGCCTCGCCACTTGCCACCGCGTTAGTGATGTTCTCGCCGGTGGTGAGTTGTTGCAGCAGCAATTTCACCCGCGGATTGGCGCGGCGAAACTCCGCTGCCACGCGCGGAATCAGGTTCGCCGCTAATCCACTCATCATCGCCACCGTCACTTCGCCGCGCCGCAGTCCTTTCAGCTCTTCGATTTTCATCTGCGCGATTTCAATCTCTTTAAAGCTCTGCCGCACATGATGAATCAGCGCTTCACCGGCGGCGGTAAGAATCATTTTACGCGGCAACCGCTGAAACAGCGGCGTGCCCAGCTCCTCTTCCAGCGCAATCAGCTGGCGGTTAATCGCCGACGCCGAAATGTGTAGCCGTTCAGCCGCTTTGCGAATCGAACCGCTGCGCGCCACCTGATCGATATACACAAACAAACGATGTTGCAGCATATTCCCCCTGCGTTGCCTTTTAGGCATCGGTAAGTACTAAAAATGATGCTTTTAAGATAATGCTCTTCCGGTGATTAATACATCAAAACCACACCAGGAGAACACATGATGGCAGACGTATCCCGCAGAAAGTTTGCGCAGTTAGTGGCTGGCGCGCTGTTATTACCCGCGCTGGCACCGATGTTGTCGCGCAAAGCGATGGCGGCGAATAACACCATAAAAATCGCCCTGCTGTTGCCCGGCTCGGTTGCCGATGGCGGCTGGAGTTCGCTGGCGTATGCCGGATTGCAGAGCCTGCAAAAAGCCGGTTTCAGCGTGGCGCACAGCGAAAGCGTGTCGCAGGCGCAGATGGATCAAACCATTCGTGGCTACGCCGATGAGGGTTACACGCTGATCATTGGCCACAGCTTTGAATACGGCTCGGCGTTTGCCGAAATCGCGCCGGAATATCCTGACACCTACTTCTTCGCGTCCACCTTCAAGCCAGTCGAAAAATCACCGGACAACGTGGAATACGTTAACCTCGCCTATCTGCAAGGCGCCTATGCCGCCGGTGCGCTGGCGGCGCTGATCTCCGAAAAAGGCAAAGCGGTTGGCTTTGTCGGCGGCGGCGATAATCCCACGCAGCAGGCAATGATGCGCGCCTTTATTCAGGCCGCTGAGAAAACCCGTCCGGGCATCAAAGGCATGGGCGTGGTGACCGGCGATTACGACAACGCCGCCAAAGGCCGTGAAGCTGCCACCACCATGATTGGCAACGGCGCGGATGTGATTTGGCATGCCGCAGACGTCACCGGCCTCGGCGCGATGCAAGGCGCGGCAGCGGCGAAAGTCAAAGCTATCGGCTGCTATGTCGATCAGCGTGATGTCGCGCCAGATTATGTTGCCTGCAGCTTCCGCCAGAACCTCGACTGGATGGTGGAACAGGTTGGCGAGTCGGTGGCGAATAAAACCTTTAAAGGCGGCGACGAATGGCACCCCACCGTTGGCAAAGCCTGGTCGGTGGTCAATGGCAGCGAACACTACAACGCCAAACTGGTGAGTGCCAGCGCATGGGCTAGCTTCCAGCAGATCTGGCAGCAGCTTGATAGCGGCGCGCTGAAGCCAGTGGTTTAACCATCATGACAGCAACAGCAAATATCCGCGTCGCGCTGAAAAACATCACCAAACGCTTTGCGCGCGTGGTGGCCAATGATGACGTGTCGCTCAGCATTAAAGCCGGCGAAATCCACGCGCTGCTAGGGGAAAACGGCGCGGGAAAAAGCACGCTGATGCAAATCCTTTACGGCCTGTATCAGGCCGATGAAGGCAGCATTGAGGTGGATGGCCAGGCGCAGCGTTTTCGCGATCCCAGCGATGCTATCGCCTGCGGCATTGGCATGGTGCATCAGGAATTCATGCTGGTGCAGCCGATGAGCGTGGTGGAAAACGTGGTGCTGGGATTGAAAGAAGGCGCTAGCGACGTACTTGATCTGCGCGCGGCGGCGGCGCGTTTGCAGGCGCTGTCGGATAAACACGGGCTGGCGATCGATCCCTGGGCGAAAGTGCAGCATTTGCCGATTGGCGTGCAGCAACGTGTGGAGATCCTCAAGCTGTTGTACCGTGATGCGCAGGTGCTGATTCTCGACGAACCGACGGCGGTGCTGACGCCGCAGGAGAAAGCCGGCCTGTTCGCTACCCTGAAATCACTGTGCGCAGAAGGCCGTTCGGTAGTGATTGTCACTCACAAACTGTATGAAATCATGGCGATTGCCCATCACGTTTCGGTGATGCGCGGCGGCAAAATGATGGATTCAGTGGATATTAAAGACACTTCGGAGCGCGATCTGGCACGCCGCATGGTTGGGCGCGATGTGGTGCTGCGCGTCGAAAAAACGCCGTGCCAGCCGGGCAAAACCGTGTTGCAGGTGGATAGCATTGCGGTGCGTGATGCCAGCGGCCAGCAGAAAATCTGGCGCGTGTCGCTCAACGTCGCCGCTGGCGAAATCCTCGGCATTGCCGGTGTGGAAGGCAACGGTCAATCGGAGCTGGCGGAAGCGCTCCTTAACCTGCGTGAACTGGAAGCCGGTCGCATTCTGCTGAATGGCGAAGACATCAGCGACGATTCCCCCGCTACGCGCCGCCATAAAGGCATCAGTTTTATTCCGGCAGATCGGCGTGGCGTCGGTTCGGTGACCGATTTATCGATTACTGATAACGCCATGCTTGGCCGCCAGCGCACCTTTACCCGCGCGGGCGGCTGGCTGCTGGATCGCCAGCGCATTAGCCAGCATGCGCGCGACATCATCGCCCGCTTTGCGGTACGCACGCCGGATGCCGATTTCGAAGCCGGAAAACTCTCCGGCGGTAACCTGCAAAAGTTGATTCTCGGGCGCGAAGTCGCCAGCAATCCCTGCTTATTAGTGGTTGAACAGCCTACGCGCGGGCTGGATGTCGGCGCGATTGAGAGCGTGTGGCAGGGTTTGATGGCGGCGCGCGATCGCGGCTGCGCCATTCTGATGATCTCCGCCGAGCTGGAGGAGATCATCAATCTCTCCGATCGCATCGCGGTGATGTACAGCGGCCAGATTGCCGGAGAAATGGACGCCGCCGACGCCACGCCAGAACGCCTCGGCGAACTGATGGCGGGCGCGCACCTGAAAAAAACCGGAGGCAACCATGAAGAAGCTGCTTGAGCGACGTCTGGCGCCCGCCGAATCCAGCGGCGCGCTAGTGTTAACCAGTTTTTGCGGCATCCTTGCCGCTTTCATCATTGCCGGTTTGCTGTTTATCCCGTTTGGCGGCAATCCGCTCTCGGCTTATGGCTTCCTGTTTGATGCCGCTTTTTGCTCGCTGCGCAGCTTTGGTCTCAGCCTGGTGCAATCCACGCCGCTGATGCTGATCGCGCTGGCAACCATCGTGGTGTGGCGCGCCGGGCTCGGTTATATCGGCTTCGAAGGCTGTTTTCTGCTGGGTGCCACGGCGGCCAGCTGGATCGCGCTGTCGGGTACGCCGCAGGGCTTTCCGTGGACGATTCCCGCGCTGCTCTACTGGCCGATGGTGCTGATTGCCGCCTTCCTTGCGGGCGCGCTTTGGGCCGGTTGGGTTGGCGCGTTACGGGTAAAATTTGGCGGCAACGATGTGCTGATTTCGCTGATGGCCAACTATGTGGCGCTGTTCATGGTGCAGTATCTGGTTTCCGGCCCAATGCGCGCGCCGGGCGATCTGCCGCAGACGCCACGTTTGCCGGTGGAGAGCTGGCTGCCGTTTGTGATGAACGGCATGCGCGCACATTGGGGCATCGCCATCGCGCTAGTCGCCACGCTGTTTGTCTTCTGGCTGATGCGTGCCACGCCCGCCGGTTTCGAAATCAAAATTGCCGGGCTGAATCCGCGCGCGGCGCGCTACAGCGGCGTGGATGTCAATCGCCGCCACATGGGCGCGGTGCTGCTCGGCGGAGGATTGGCGGCGCTGGCGGGATTGTGCGCGGTATTAGGCGTGCAACATCGCCTGATGGAAGGCATTTCCGGCGGCGTCGGCTTTATCGGCGTGGTGGTGGCTTTGCTGGCACGCCTCAATCCGCTGCTGGTGATCCCGACCGCCATTCTCTACGGCGGGCTGGAAGTGGGCGGTAGCGCCATGCAGCGCCAAACTGGCTTGCCCACATCGGTGGTGCTGATTCTGCAAAGTCTTGTGGTGCTACTGATTCTGGCGGGCGATCTGCTGCGCTATTACCGCATCAACCTGCCCGGCGGGCGTAAATCGCGCAGCCATCTGGCGGAGGAACACTCATGAATCTGTGGATGAATCTCGATACCGCCTTTTTCGTCAGCTGGCTAGCCGCCGCGGTGCGCCTTGCCGGTCCGGTATTACTGGCGGCGCTGGGCGAGATCTATGCCGAACGCTCCGGCGTACTGAATATCGGTATTGAAGGCACTATTCTGCTCGGCGCGCTTTCCAGCTACATGATGGCGGTGGAGAGCGGATCGACCGCGCTGGGCTTTATCGCCGGTGGCGTCGGCGGACTGCTGGTTGGCTGCGTGCTGGCGGCGCTCTACCTGCGCGCCCATGCCAGCCAGATTGTGGTGGGCATCGTCTTCAATATATTGGCAGCGGGATTAGCCACCTGGATTTACGCGCTGGTGATGGGCAATGCATCCTCACCTACCATCCCAATGCTCGAACCCTGGCATGTGCCGCTGCTCTCTTCGCTGCCTTTTATTGGCCCGATTCTGTTCCAGCAGCCGCTGCCGCTCTATCTCACTTTGCTGCTGGCGGTGCTGGCGCACTTTGGTCTGTTTCACACCCGCTTCGGCCTGTCGCTGCGTGCGGTGGGCGAAAACCCGCGCGCGGCACATGCCGCCGGGCTCAACGTGTTGAAGATTCGCACGTGGGGCGTGCTGTTCTCCTGCGTGGGCGCTGGATTGGCGGGCAGCTATCTGGTCACGGCGCAGATCGGCCTGTTCCGCGACAACATCGTCAGTGGACAAGGTTTTATCGCGCTGGCGATTGTCATCTTTGGACGCTGGAGCCCGCTTAAAGCGCTGGTCGCCGCTTTTATCTTTGGCGCCGCAGATGCCCTGCAACTCTCGCTACAGCTGTTTGAAAACACGCTGCCGCCGCAGGTGCTGCTGGCGCTGCCTTACTTGCTCACCATTCTGGCGATGTCCGGCGTGGTGGGACGCACATTGCAACCCGGCGCATTAACGCAGCCTTATCGAAAGGAATAAATTATGAAATCGTTTCGTTTCAACAATCTTGCGGATGTTAAGGCGTTCCGTATCAGTGCGGACAGCAGCAACTATTTCGCCATCTTGTTCGACAAGCCGTTAGACGGCATTGAGAACATTTTCGTGGTGGAGATTTTCAACGTCGGCGGTGCTACGCCACCTAATGAACACGCCACCGCGCACGAGTTCTTTTATGTACTACACGGCGAAGGCGTGGCGCGCTGTAACGATGATGAAATTGAGATAAGGAAAGGCGATTCTCTCCTGCTGCATCCGGGCAACGATCACGCCATTCGTAATACCGGCAGCAGCAAACTCTATACGCTGACGGTGATGACGCCGAATGAAGGCTTCTCCGAACTGATTCGTAGCGGTGACCCTGTCACGCTCGATGCTGAAGATATCCGCGTGTTAACGGGAGCCTGATATGCCGGAGAACGTTTTAGGCAGCAGTCGACACAATCAATGGCGCGTTTCAGCGCAAGTGGTTGATACGCGGCGTCCAGCGCAGGTGTCGCGCAGCGTGCAGCTTACATCGCGTGAACGTTCAGTGATTTTTGATCTGCAGCGCACGGCGATCCTGGTGATTGATATGCAGAACGACTTTTGTCATGCCGAAGGCTGGCTCGGGCATATCGGCGTCGATGTCACGCCCGCGCGCGCGCCGATTGCACCGCTGCAAGCCTTGCTGCCAACGCTGCGCGCCGCTCAGGTACCGGTGATTTGGCTCAATTGGGGCAATCGCGCTGATAAACTCAATCTCAGCCCCGCGCTGCTGCACGTCTATAACCCGAACGGTGATGGCGTGGGATTAGGCGATCCGCTGCCGGTTTCCGGCGCGCCGGTGTTGCAGGCCGGCAGCTGGGCGGCGGAAGTAGTGGACGAACTGACGCCGGATGCCAATGACATTCGCGTCAACAAATACCGCATGTCCGGTTTTCAGGACAGCGAGCTCGACAGCATTCTGCGCAATCTCAACGTCACCACGCTGCTGTTTGCCGGTGTTAATGTCGATCAGTGCGTGCTTTGCACCTTACAGGATGCCAACTTTCGCGGTTACGACTGCCTGCTGCTGGAAGATTGCAGCGCCACCACCTCGCCGGCTTATTGCCGCGATGCCACGCTGTATAACGTGCAGCAATGCTTTGGTTTTGTGGTCAATGCCGCTGAATTACAGCAGCAACTGGAGAACGCCTCATGAGTTACCTGCTGGCTGACGGCTGGATGATCACCATGAATCCGCAACGCGAGATTCTGGAACAGGCCAGTTTGCTGATTGAAGATAAGACCATTCGCGCCATCGGCACGCGCGACGCTTTGCAGCAGCGCTATCCTGAAGCGGAAATTATCGACTGCCGCGAACGCATTATTATGCCGGGCATGGTGAACACGCATACGCATCTGTTTCAGACGCTGCTGAAAGGTCTCGGCGATGACATGGTGCTGAAAAAGTGGTTCACCTGCATGACCGGACCCAGCGCCGTAGCGTTGACCGAAGAAGATGTTTACGCTGCCGCGCTGCACGGCTGCATGGAATCACTGCGTTCGGGCGTCACGTCGCTGGTCGATTTTATGTACGCGCATCCGCGCCCAGGATTAACCGCCAAAGTGATCGAGGCCTTTGAAGTCAGCGGCATTCGCGGTCATGTGTGTCGCGGTTTTCTCACCAGCGGCGCTGAGCACGGCATTCCTGCTGAACTGATCGAAACGCCTGAACAGGCGCTGGCCGATGCGCGCGCGGTGATCAATCGTTATCATCAGGTCGATGGCCGGGTAAAAGTCGGTCTGGCACCGAGTATGATTTGGGCGCTGGATGAGAAAGTGCTGCGCGGCACGCGCCAGCTGGCGGATGAAACCGGCGTGCTGATCACTACGCATGTGGCGGAAACCGATTTTGAGATCGAGCAGGCGAAGCTGCGTTTTCAGGCCAGCGACACCGAATTTCTCAGCGATATCGGTTTCCTCGGCCCGGATGTGCTGGCGGTGCATTGCGTGCAGTGCAACTCGCGCGACATCCGCGCACTCAAACATCACGACACGCGTGTGTCGCACAATCCCTGCAGCAATCTCTACCTCGCTTCCGGCGTGCCGCCGATTCCGGATATGCTGGCTGCCGGCCTGACCGTTGGTTTAGGTTCAGACGGCCCGGCCAGTAGCAACAATCACAACCTTTTTCAGGCGATGAAAGTGGCGGCGCTGCTGCCAAAAGGCGTGCACCGCGATCCCACCATTATGACGGCGGAAAAAGTGCTGGAGATGGCCACCATCGACGGTGCGCGGGCTATTGGCCTCGAACATCTGGTGGGTTCGCTGGAAGTCGGCAAACGCGCCGATGTGGTGATCGTTGATACTTCGCATCCGGCGATGACGCCAATCCATCATCCGGTTTCATCGTTGGTCTACTCGGCGCTCGGCCACGAGGTCAGCGATGTGTTTGTTGATGGCGCTTATCTGCTGCGAGCCGGGGAGTTTACCCAGCTCAATCAAAAAGAGGTGATGGCGCGTTCGCAACGTGCAGCGCATTCACTGGCGGTGCGCACCGGCAATGATGACGCGCGCGGCTGGCGATCGGCGGCATTTTAAATTGGAGTGCTAATATTTTATCTTTTATGTTCATTAAATGATAATTTATTAGCACTTTTTCGTTTTTATTTTAATCATTAAAAATGGAATGCAGATCGACAAAGTGCTAATATTTTATCCATTAAACCCATTTAAAGATAAAATAGTGACACAATGGCACAGCGAACTTCTCTGCTTCTTCCTCAAACGAACGAAATGCTTGCCGCTTTTGGAGAGCGATTAAAACTCGCTCGTAAAAGAAGAAAACTTACGGCTAAACAGGTGGCGGAACGCGCGGGAATGACCCCGATGACGTTGCGTTCGCTTGAAGCGGGTAGCGCGGGTGTGACTATCGGAGCCTATCTGGCTGTGATGCAGGTGTTAGGACTCGAACAGGATCTCAATCTGCTGGCTGCTGAGGATACTTTGGGTCGCCAACTGCAAGATGCACGTCTTACCTCAACGACTAAATTATTTGCTGCTAAATCAGCGTATAAGGTTGATGAGGGTGAGAACAGCACGCAGGTAGCTGAGGCGAATGAGCGCGGAGTTGAGCAAAAAAACGCTCAGACAGTCACCTCTGCCGGCCTCGCCTCACTGCTAATTTCAGGGAAGAAAAAATAGGACCCGACAATGACCATGATTAGCGTCTACGCCGACTGGAACGGACTCAAGCAACCAAAACGTCTCGGTTATCTGCATATTCGCCGCAGCCGGGCGCGTGAATCTTTTGAATTTCAGTATGATCCGCAAGCGCTTAGCGATCCCGATTTGATGTTGATCCAGTTAGATCCCGGCATCCACTTATTCGAAGGGCCACAATATCCTGCCAACAATCGTGCTGGATTTGGTGTGTTTGGCGATTCCAGCCCCGACAGATGGGGACGCTTATTGATGGAGCGTCGTCTGGAACGCGATATCCGTGGCGGATTATTGCCTTCCGGCACGCGCATGTTTGAATCCGATTTTTTACTGGGGGTTCATGACCTGTATCGCGTGGGTGCTTTGCGTTACCGGCTGGAGGATCAGGGGGAATTTCTTGATAACAGATTGGAAATTGCGGCTCCCCCATTTACTGAAATCGCAGCACTTGAACGTGCAAGCCGCGCGCTGGAAAGCGATCCGGATAACCGTGCTGTTCAGGGACATGAATGCTCAGGATGTTGATCGCTCCAGGCGGTTCTCTGGGTGGCGCACGGCCCAAAGCCAGTGTGGTTGATGAGGAAGGTCAGCTATTTATCGCCAAGTTCCCCAGCATCCGCGATGAATATGATGTGGGTGGATGGGAAATGGTCGTCAATGCTCTCGCCACGGCTTGTGAACTTGACGTTGCCGCTGCGATGGCGAAAAAATTTGCCAGCGATTATCACTGTTTCATGGTGCGCCGTTTCGATCGCACGCCCGAAGGAAAGCGTCTGCACTTTGCCTCCGCGATGACCATGACTGGCCATATTGATGGCGAAGATGCGTCTACCGGAGTGAGTTATCTCGAACTGGCAGAAGTATTGATTCGTCATGGCTCCCAAACCAATGCTGATTTACGCGAGCTGTGGTCGCGGATAGTCTTTAATATGCTGGTTTCTAACAGCGATGATCATCTGCGTAATCATGGATTTATTCTGGTTCCAGACAAGGGCTGGCGGTTATCTGCCGCCTTCGATCTCAATCCAGTGCCCTATGCTGATGGCCTAAAATTAAATGTGACGGCAGCTGATAATGCGCTTGATCTCGATTTGGCGCGGGAAGTTGCGCCCTATTTCCGGCTGAAGGCACGTGAAGCCGAAACTATCATTGAAAAATTCAGCAGCATTGTTGCGCAATGGCGCATAGTCGCCAGACACTTGGGGTTATCACAACGTGAGCAGGAAAAAATGTCTGATGCGTTTCGACTTGCGGCGGCACATTCCGCTTAACTTACTTTTTGCTACAACATTCAAACTCATAGCCCTCTGCAAAATGCACTTTTCGCCCTAAGCTTAAAGCCATTCAGCCACTGAAGATGAGGTTTCAATGAGTTTACTGTTTAGTACGACGCAACTGGGTAAGTTAACGCTCGATAATCGCATCGTCATCGCGCCGATGTGCCAATACTCTGCGGAGGATGGCAAAGCCAGCGCCTGGCACCGCATTCATCTCGGGCAACTGGCGCTTTCCGGCGCCGGTTTGCTGATCATTGAGGCGACAGCAGTGGAAGCCGCCGGACGTATTTCTCCGGGCGATTTAGGCTTGTGGGATGATGCAACGGAAGCGGCTTTAGCCAGCGTTCTGCAAGATATCCGTCACTATTCTGACACTCCCATTGGTATTCAACTCGGTCACGCAGGACGCAAAGCGTCCTGCGCCGCGCCGTGGCTGGGCGGCAATCAGCTGTCGCTGGAGCAAGGTGGCTGGCAAACCGTTGCACCATCCGCGCAAGCCTTTAATCCTGAAGATCGCGCACCGGTTGCGCTAACTAAACAGGATCTTGAGCGCCTGAAACTGGCCTTCGTTGACAGCGCGCAGCGTGCGGCGAAACTCGGTATCCAGTTGATTGAACTGCATGCTGCGCACGGCTATTTGCTGCATCAGTTACTGTCGCCACTGAGTAACCAGCGTGAGGATGAGTACGGCGGCTCGCTGGAGAATCGTCTGCGTTTCCCTCTGGAAGTGTTCCATGCGGTGCGCAGCGCCGTGCCAGATTCAGTGGCGGTAGGTGTGCGCCTCTCGGCAACGGATTGGGTTGACGGTGGCTGGGATGTTGAGCAGTCGATTGTCTTCAGCCAGCAACTCGAAGCGGCGGGCAGCGATTACGTGCACGTCTCCAGCGGCGGCTTGTCACCGCAGCAGAAAATCACGGTTGGTCCCGGTTATCAATTGCCTTTTGCACGCGACATCCGCAAACAGGTAAAGATTCCGGTGATTGGCGTAGGCTTGATTACGGAACCAAAGCAGGCAGAACAAGCATTGCAGGTAGGTGACGCAGATTTGATCGCGCTGGCGCGCGCAGTACTTTACGACCCGCGCTGGCCGTGGCATGCCGCCGCTGAATTGGGTGCGCAGGCCAAAGCGCCACCGCAGTATCTGCGCTCCGAGCCGCACGGCCTGAAAGGCACGCTAATTTCGAATAAAAAGTGATTATTTGAGCCGGTGCGCATCAATGCGCACCGCTCCAACGTAGGGTCGTCATTATGGCGACCGATTCACACCTAACCTGCTACTTCCGACTTCATGGTCTGCAACATATGCTCAGCCAAACGCAAGCTCAACGCCGCGCCGGTCAAGGTTGGGTTCATGCATGACGCCGACGGCATCACACTGGTTCCGGCAATCCACATATTGGGATGATCGTGCGTGCGGCAATCGCGATCTACCACTGAATTGTGGGGATCATCGCCCATAATGGTGGTGCCCATGATGTGCTGGCGATCCTGAAACTTAGTATCGATCGATAATATTTCCGCATTCAGCAGCTCTGCAAACCTGTGAAAATCTTTGATGCCCGCTTCTTTCCCGGCATGCCAGTAATCCGTCACGCTGTAATAAATCTCCGGCAACGGAATACCAATCGCATCTTTTTTCGTCTTGCTCGGCGTAACGCGGTTTTCCGCCAGCGGCAAGGTTTCAAAATCAATAGCGAAGTTCAGCGAGCGCGCCGACTGGCGGCGGATTTCAGCATCCAGTTTGGAGCCCAGCACGCCTTTCTCAATCAGCGATGCAGCATAATCTGCAGTTGGCACCGTGTTACGCACTTTGATCTTGTAGCTGGGGAAATCCTTGCGGAAGGCGCCATCGCGGTTGTTCAGATACACCAGTAATTCAGTCGGCCCCTGACCTGGCCACACATCTTCCGACATCATCACGTTCATACTAATGCCGGTGTGGCCCATCAAATTGCGCCCCACCTGATCGGAAGAGTTTGCGATGCCGTTGGGATATTTCTCCGACGTCGACATCAACAGTAGCTTGGGCGATTCGATACCGTAGGCCGCCAGCACAAAGTAGTCGGCGGTTAAATGGTGCTCGGAACCATCCGGCTTTTTATACCAAATGCCGGTGATTTTGCCGTCATCCGCCGCTTCAATACGGTAGACCACCGCGTTATCCAGCAGCCTCGCTCCCAAACGTTCCGCTTCATCAATATGCATCGAGCCATCATATTTGGCGGCGATGGGGCAAACCGGATTGCAGTTATTGTTGCCGCCACACATCGGGCGCTTACCCCACGGCTTAGTCGCGCGACCGTTCGGTTCCAGTACCGGGTTATAACCGCCTTTACCCAACATCTCGGTTAGGCGATCAAACAGATAACTGGTTGGTAAACCCGGCATCGGGAATGGCGTAGATCGCGGTGGCCAGGCTTTGCCGCCCTGCCCACTTTCATCTTGTCCATCGACGCCTGAAACGCCCAGCTCATGCTCGGCTTTGCCATACCACGACTCCAGCTCGTCGTAACCAAAAGGCCAGTCGCGGCCACGACCGTAAAGGGTGTTAAGTTTGAAATCGTTGGGGATCATGCGCCACAGCGCGGAGCCAAAGTGCCAGGTTGTGCCACCGACAACGCGCAGGTATTTGGTGGGATATTTAACCGGCCCAACCTGCTGCAAATAGTCACCGTAGGTGGACGGAATATGCGGCGGATTGGGGTAAGGCGAACCCACGCCCTGTAATTTGATGTTGGTTAACGACATCTTGAATGGGGAATTACGGAAACGTTCGACGATTTCCTGACGAGAGACTCGCGGGCCCGCCTCGAGGATGATCACCGATTTACCCGCTTTCGCCATCTGGCAGGCGATCAACCCGCCCATCACGCCCGAGCCAATGATGATCACATCGGCATCGACTTTTTGTGCACTCATGCGCCTTCTCCTGTGGTTGCCACTTTGCCATCTTGCGTTACTGCCCAGTAGAACGGCCCGCCGCCATAGGTTGGGACCACCAGAATATCTTTGGTGGGCAGGTACATCATCGCATCGGCATACGCGATCAACTCCAGATCGCTGCCGTCGCCGACAACGCCGGTGTACCACGCAGAAATGATGCGTTTTGCCGTTTGCCAATCAGAATTATCGGCCCCAAATGCGGCAAGAAATTCGTCGACATGAGCAAAATTATGCTGCTGCAACAATGCCTGCAGGCTGCTAAGCCGGTGTGTGAAGTCGGCATTATGGCGATTTAAGGCATCGAAATAGCGCTGCCCCAAAATCGGGCCGACCGGGCGACTCACCAGGAACTGCGAAACGGTCAGAAAACCATTTTCAGCCAGCTGATCGGCAGCCAGAGCGCGCGCCGGGAACAGGGAATTACACATCGCGCCGAGTGACAAAATACACATGCCTTGCAGCAAACGACGTCGGGAAAGGTTATGCGCCATGCTTTTTCCCCTTACGCGAAATTGAAACCAGCAGCACCAGTAAAATAATGACAACTACAGCGCCACCGCCCCACACAGTAGGCTGCGCCAGGCGTGCAATCAGCGGGCGCTGGCCGCCTTCACGCACGGTTTTCACCTGTTCAGGCGTTACGTTCAGCTGAGAATTACCAAAGTTTTTCAGCACGTAGTTACTGACGTCGGCAATTTGCCGATCGCTCAGTCGATCGGTAAATAATCCATCCGGGCCGAAAGCGGGCATTACCACATCTTTGCCATCAATCTGGCGATGTACGCCGTAGACAATGGTGGCAATCAGGTTATCGGCCTGCGGTGCGCCAGTGGCGGTGTTATGAAACAGCGAAGGATAGAAGTGATTGCCCGCACCATCCGCCTGATGGCAGTTAGCGCAAGAGCTGGCGTAAACCTGCCAGCCCGCATCAGGATTTTTAACCGCGCGCAGCGCCGCTTCATCTGTTGCAGGTTTGCCAAGCGCGTCGCGTGGCGAATGGGTGGCCTGAGTCACTGCGGGGATCTGCCGCAGATAAGCCACTATCGCCTTGATATCGTCATCAGATAGATGCTGTAAGCTGTGCTCGACAGCTTCCGCCATCGGACCTGCTGCCTGCGCTTTGCCTGCAACATGGCCCGTTTTGAGATATTGCGCGATCTGCGCATTGCTCCAGTTGCCAATGCCGGCTTGTTGATCGGGAGTGATATTCGGCGCATACCAACTGCCCAGGCTGCCACCGCTGAGGGCCTGAGCATTGTTTTGCCCCATCAGCGCGTTACGTGGCGTATGGCAGGTATCGCAGTGCGCCAATGCATTGACCAGATAATCACCGCGATTAACCACATCAGATTTATCTTTTGCCGGAATAAACGGCTTATTATCGGCAAACAGCATATTCCAGAAGAACATACTTGAACGAATATTAAACGGGAAAGGCAAATCCGTTGCTGGCGGTACATTATCGTCTGCTTTTACACCGTGCATAAAATAAACATACAGCGCATGCATATCGGCATCAGAAATTTTCGCATATGAGGTGTAAGGCATCGCCGGATAAAGATGTTGCCCCTGTTTATTAATGCCACTTCGCACGGCTTTAACAAAATCTTGTTCGCTATAATCGCCAATGCCGGCGGTTTTTGATGGCGTGATATTACTGGCAACAATATTCCCCAACGGCGAGGAGATAATATAGCCACCCGACATTTCCTTGCCCTGATTCGGTGCGGTGTGGCAAGCTCCACAGTCCGCAGCAATAGCCAGATACTTGCCTTTCGCAATAAGAGCTGCAGACTCAGCTGCATCTTCAGCGTGAGCTGAAAATGTGGCAGACATCAGAATGCTCAACGCGAAAGGCAGACAACACTGTCTCACCTTTCTTGCTTTCATTGTAATTACTTCCGGTAAATAATTATTAGTATGGTAAAAACAATAATGCACTTCTGTGGCAACCCACAGAAGTGCACATTATCAGACAACGTCAATTCACAAAATACAAACAGTGCTATAACAATTCATAATCATTGAAGATAATATTCTCGCCACTTGCGGCCGTTATATCGACTTTACCTGGCTCGGTTAAAAAGGCATCGCCGGGATGTACCCAAACTTCTTTTACCCGATTGGTATGAGTTTGATCGGCAATCAGTACCCGCCCTTCGGTGAAGAACACGCGCACGCCAGGCCCGTGTTGCGTATATTCGCCGGTACTGGCGCCAGGCTTGAGCGTGACCTTCCAGCCTCTGACGGTTTTCTTATCCAGCACCTGACTAAATCCGGCATTGTCAGGCCGCGAAGCGTTACCAAAATGTTGCGGGCCTGGGATGTTAATTTCGAACGCCACCTGATGATTGACGTTATTTCCGGTATTGGTGACCTTATCCGTATCCGATTTCCCTTGATGCTCACCGAATTTAACATTGCCGCTTTTCATTTCGGTCATGTTTACCGGCTTGTCGGGATACTCTATTTTGACCGGGCTACCTTCAATGTGCGTATTAACATAATCCAGATGCTGCTCATGAAATAGCGTCGATTGTCCGGGTTGAATTAATACGCGCATTACCGTGACGTATTTATTTTCCAGAATGACGTGGTGCAGCGGTTCCAGATCGGTGGCAACCCCTTTTTCAGCCGCTTGTGTCGTTAATCCTGCGCTTAACAGCGTCGAGCACAATAATGTGCTGAATAATGTTTTGCGAATAGTCGACATAAACACTCCTTTTCTTACGATTGAATTAAGTAGAGCAGAAATTTACTCAACGATAGTGACCCAATTAGCGCCCTTGCCGGTAGGGACGCGCTCAATTAATGTCAGTTTGCCAGTGGTTTGATCTATGGAATAGAGCGAAATTTGTGTCGACTTCTGACCCGATTCAATTAAATAGCGCCCGGAATTATCAATAGCAAATCCACGCGGCTGAGTTTCTGTTGGCGTGCTATTAATCAACGTCAATCGACCATCGATCGGTGATACATGAAACGCAGTAATATGACTGCTGGTGCGTTCGGTGGAATAAAGGAAACGTCCATTCGGCGTGATATGAATATCGGCTTGCCATAAACGCGGTTTGGCGGATTTTGGCAAATCATCATCGCCAGTCAGTGGTCGCGCTTCGCCACGCTGCATGTTGGCGGCAATGGCTGGATCGAGTGACGGTGTCGCTTCATGTTCCGTCAGGGTGCCATCTTTATTCAGCGTCAGGCGCGAGATGTTGCCGGCCATTTCGGTCAGCAAATAGAGATTCTGCTCACCCTTCTGGTCCCGCTGCGGTGCAAAGGTGAAATGACGCGGTCCGGTTGCCGACTCGCGTTGGATATTCACAAACGCTGGCGTGTTCGTCGTAACGGTTCCGCTGTGGCTATCGAAACGGTATTGCAGCAGTTGATCGGCACCCAGCAGCGGTACATAGAGAAACTGGTTGCTGGGATCGGTCTGAATGGAATGTGCACGTTTTCCGGTATGCACCACCTGCACCGGCGCACTCTCAACTTTACCATCCGCGGCAATGCGATTGATGCTAAACAGATCGCCGCCGTAAGAAGATGAAAGCAGGAATTTCCCGCTCTTATCCAGCGCGACATACGCCATCGCCTCTGGCAGCGGCGTATCCGCAAAATGCTGCAGTGAGCCGTCAGGTTGAATATGCCAGGCCGAAACATGGTAAGGCTTACTGCGAACGGAGACATAAAGTGTCTTGTTATCCTGCGATACCACCATCGGCATACTTTTCAGGCCGCTGGGGTATTCACCAATCGGTTTCAGCTGGCGCTGCGCCTTTTGCAGTTCGTAGGCCGTCACCGTGCCGCTGTCGCCGTTGGATACGTAGACAAAGGATTTCTCCTGCGCCAATACCGTTGATGCAAAAAGCATCATGCCTGCGGCTATTACCGTCTTTTTCATCTTGGATCTCGTTTTTGTAGGGACAATGCGGGTATTACCAGCGCGTATTAAAGTGTTCGCACAGCTCCAATACGGCTTGTTCTGGCAGCGCGGCGGGCTTATCCACGCAGTTCAGCCAAAGGCGCGCGGTTTCTTCCAGCTCTTCAAGGGCAAAGCTTACCGCTGAAACGGATTTGCCCCACATCACCGGGCCAAGTCTCTCCAGCATCACGCCTCGCACGTCATTGGCCAGTTCAGCCACCTGCGCAGCCACATCGGCATGGCCTGGGCGGCGATAGTCGATTAACGGAATCCGACCGACTTTCATCACCTGATACGGCGTCAGCGGCGGTAAAATGCTGTCGCGCTGCCACACACCCGCTAACGTCAGTTGCACCAGATGCGTGGAATGGGTGTGCACCACGCCGTGCGCCTCCGGGTTGCGATCATAAATCTGGCGATGTAACAGCAAAGTCTTCGATGGCTTGTCGCCCGAAACCCATTCACCGGTGCGATTGACCTTGGCAATCCGGCCTGGCTCCAGATGTCCCAGACAAGCATCGGTTGGCGTAATCAGCCAGCCATCTTCCAGCCGAGCGCTGATGTTTCCCGCGGTGCCGGTGGTATAGCCGCGGTTAAACAGATCGGCTCCCACCTGGCAAATCTCTTCTCGTAAGGACTGTTCGTTTTGCATGTGGTTTCTCCTGTTATTGATTGGCGGTGGCAATGACGTTGGCATCAGATTTGGAGCTAATCGGTAATGGCTCCAGCTTGCCGAGCACAAACATAAAGGTCAGCGCACCCAGCACACAGATGCCGCCCGCGACCAGTAACGGCACCACAAATGAACCGTGACTAAGGCTCAGCATTAAGCCGGTGAATGAAGCCGTAACAATCCCGGCCAGGTTACCGGCAAAGTTCTGAATGCCGCCCAGCGTGGCCACATAATTACTGGCGGGCGCAACGTCGGCTGGCAGCGTCCAAATGTTGGCGGCGGTAAAAGCTAAACCGGCGTAAGTGATGGAAAACAGCGTCAGGATCACCGTAATGCTGTCGGTGAATGCGGCGAAAGCAATCACGCTGGAAAGCAACATGCCGCTGATAAGACAAGTTTTACGCGCCGCCGTCAGGCTAAATCCTTTGCGATACAGGGTATCCGACACAATCCCGCCAAGCAGACTTCCCGGAATCCCCATCAGCGCAGGGATCGCACCCAGCGTTCCCAATTCTTTCAGCGAGAAGCCATGTGCCACAGTCAGATAGGTTGGGAACCAGGTCACAAAGAAATAGGTAGCGAAGTTCATGCAGAAGAAACCAATCATCATTCCCCATACGTTGCGATGGCGGAACAGTGACCACAGTTCAACTTTGGCGTCGGCCTGCGTGGTGGGCAAAGCACGATCTTCCAGCAGATTTTGCCGCTCAGTTTCATCAAGGCCTTTCATCTCTTCAGGCTCACGATAGAAGACTAACCAGATCACCACCCAAATCAGTCCTAATGCGCCAGTCACGATGAAGGACGTTTCCCAATCCCACACGCTGATCAGCCAGGCAACCAGCGGCAGCGCCAGCGCACTGCCAGCACGCGGACCGGCATCAAAGATCCCGCTGGCCGTTGCACGCTGTTTTTTCGGGAACCAGCTGTAAACCACTTTGACACAGCCCGGATTTCCCCCTGCTTCGCCCAGGCCTAATGCTAAGCGCGCCGCAAAAAGAGAAGTGAATCCTTTACCAAACGAGGTAAACACCGTAAACAACGACCACCAGCCGACGGCGATGGCAAGTCCGGCACGCGCACCGAGACGATCGAGTAGACGTCCGGCCGGAATTTGCATCAGCGCATAGGTCCAGAAGAAGGCGCCCAGAATCAGTCCCATGCTGGTGTCATCGAGGCCTAAATCTGCTTTGATGTGCGGTGCGGCGATCGCGAGGTTGATACGATCGATGTAATTGATTGCGATGGCGAAAAAGCAGAACACGATCATCAGCCAGCGAATTCGTGGATATCTGCGCATGGTGAATTCCTTTATGATTTATATAGGGTTAACGAGGTTCTGCGGCCGTAGAGCGGCTGCAGCCCGCGTTGGGGTTAAATTTGGGGGTGACAGTTCGCGAACCTGTTAAAAAAACGTGAGCAGGCACACCCAAACTGATAACATGATGTCAAAAGTAAGCGATTACAAAATTCAGTCAAGCCAAAAGTAAGCGCTTTCAAAATTGATTGTGAGTTGTCTGCAATTTTTGTGGGCAAGCTCACTCTTTCTGCAGGAGTGACTTGATGAGTGAGAAGCAAAATGGATCTGGCCGCGTTTCACTGGATGATGTTGCGCGTCTCTCTGGCGTTTCAACGGCGACGGTTTCACGCGTATTGAACGGCAGCACCACGGTCAAAGCATCACGCCGTGAAGCGGTGGAAAAGGCCTGCGAAGAGTTGGGATATGTGATTAATCGCGCCGCGCGCACCCTTGCCTCGCGACGCAGCATGACAATTGGCGCGGTGGTCCCCACGCTGGCGACAGAAACCTTTTCGCGTCCGCTGGCGGCGTTTCAGCAACTGATTCATGAAGCCGGCTACACGCTGCTATTGGCCAACTCCAACTTTGATCCGGAAACCGAGCTGAAAGAAGTCAATAAGCTGATTGAGTACGGTATCGATGGTTTGATGCTGGTGGGCAATACCCATCATCCAAAACTGTGGGAGCGCATCATTCAGCAGGATATCGCCTGCGTGCAGACCTTTTCGCAAGACAGCGAAAGACCTTGTGTCGGTTATGACAGCGAGGGTGCGGCTGAAACCCTGGCGCAGCATTTGCTGGGATTAGGGCATCAGCGCTTTGCGGTGATTGTCGGCACGCCGCCTTCGAACGATCGTATTTCAGAACGTCTGAACGGTACGCGCCGCGCCCTGCAGCAGTATGGATTGACGCTGCCGGATACGCATTTAATTGATAACGCCTTCACCATGAATGATGCGCGCAGAGCGGTGTTTCGTTTACTCGATGCGCCGCAGCCGCCCACCGCCATCGTATGCGGGAACGATCTGCTGGCGTTTGGTGCCATGCGCGCGGCGAGCGAGCGTTATCTGCGCATTCCGAATGATATCTCCATCGTGGGCTTCAACGACTATGAATACGCCGAGCATCTTGAGCATCCGCTGACCACTATGCGCGTGGATTTAGCCTCGATTGGTGAACACGCGGCGCACTATTTATTGAACACGCTGAATAACTTACCTGCGCAAACGCAGACGCAGATAAGTACCGAGTTGATTGTCCGGGGCAGCAGCGGCTCGGTGCCCCGTCAGGAACGCTAATCGCGCCTGTCCATGCCAAAACGGTTGAACACGTCCGTGACTGACGGCGTTTTCAGCCAGCCCAGAAATGCCTGCGCCCGTTCCGGTTGTTGGGCGTGGCTTAACACCGCAGCCGAGAGCGAAATCGCCTGCTGCGTACCCGCTGGCAGCGGTCCAACAACATCAATGCCCTCCACCATCAGCAATTCGCTGATCTGCTGTACTGCCAGGTCAGCGTTGCCCTGCACCAGTTGCTCGGCGGTGAAACCAGCAGGAATCACCGTGCCACGCGCGCGCAGTTCCGTATCAATGTTGAGTTGTTTCAACAATTGCGAGAACCAGACACCGCTGGCTCCGGCTTCTGACCAGGCCACCGAACGCGCAGCCAACAAAGTCTGAATCAACGTTTCGCGATTGCTGATATCAGGCTGTGCAGCGCCCGCCCGCACCGCAATTCCGATGGGAGAATCGACCAGTTCGATGCGCGTGCCCGCTTCCGCCAAACCCGATTGTGTCAGGCGGTCTAGCGTCTCAACCGTAGCGATCACCACATCCGCTTCGGCGCCGGCGTTGAGCTCTTTTTCGATGATGGTGCTGGGATGCCAGCGTATCGCCAGCGGTATATCGGGATGTTGCGACTGCCATTGCGCAACCAGCGTGTTAAACGGCGCGCTCAGTGCGAGCGCACTATAAATCGTTAACGCCATGATTAATCCTCGCGTGCGAAAAAGGGTGCGCGACGCAGCAGCGCAGCATTAAGTTGCTCAGGCCGTGTCACGCCAATCAGCGCTAAATCGCGATCGATTTCATCCCGCAGGATATGCATGGCATGTTCAACGCCCGCCTGAGCGCCAATCACCGCGCCATACAGGAATGGACGACCAAGAAATACGAAGTCCGCGCCCAGCGCCATGGCTTTCATAACATCGGTGCCGCGACGGATGCCGCTATCAATAATCACCTTCATATTGCCCTTCGCCGCCGCGATTTCAGCGAGCGTATGCAGCGGTGGCACCGTGTGATCCAGCTGACGGCCGCCGTGGTTGGAGAGAATCACCGCATCGGCGCCAAGATCACGCGCGATGAAGGCATCATCCGGCGACATCAGCCCTTTAATTACCAGATTGCCTTTCCATTTTTTACGGATCGCTTCAACGTGCTTCCAGCTCAGTTTGTCGCGTGCATTGGTGTTACGCACTTTGCTCGACATCATCGGCGGGCCGCGTTCAGCATCGGTATTTTCGAAGTGCGGCGCACCATGACGCAGGAAGGTTTGCGCCACCGTGCCCAGCAGCCAGCGCGGACTCATGGCGCTTTGCCACATCACTTTCGGCGTGATTTTTATCGGCATGCTGAAGCCGCTGCGGGTATTGTGTTCACGATTACCCAGCATCGGCGTATCACCGGTCACCACCAGCGTTTTATAGCCTGCGTGTTCAACGCGATCGACTAATCGATCGATGCGCGGTTGATCGCCCGCCAGATAGGCCTGAAACCAGGCGTCCGGATTAGCGGCGATCACCTCTTCCAGCGGAATCAGCGATGAGGCGCTCAGGATCATCGGCACATTCATGGCCCGTGCGGCTTTCGCCAGCATTAAGTCCGCGCGATAGCTGACAAACGACGCGCCACCAAGCGGAGCCACACCGAAGGGATGCGCCCAGTCATGGCCCAATAAATTCACCCGCTGATCGCGGCCCGAAACATCGCGGAACATACGCGGTACAAAGACATATTGCTGATAAGCTTCATGCGCGGCAGCAAGTCCTCTGCCGGTTTCCACGCCGCCTTTTACATATTGATAAATCATATTAGGTAACCGCTTACGCGCATGGCGTTCAAAATCTTCCAGCGCCAGTAAATCACGAAAATGGCGTGGCACCGTATTCGCAGGGCGCACCTGCGCTTCGGGTGTCACGTTAACGTTAATTGCGGTGGTTTCTCCACGAATGGTCATAGTGCGTTCTCAGGGTTAGCTAAAAGTAAGCGATTTCAAAATAGGCATTCAGACGAATGCATTCATTTCTATCCTGACAGATACGCAGTTTTTTTGTGTGACGAGCATCACCTTATGAAGACAAATGTAAGCCCTTACATTTTCATTTTGCCTCAGGTATGGTGTGCTGTAATTCACTTGTGTATCGCTAGTGTCGGAGAAAATGATGAGCCAACGCATAGTTTTACTGCATGCCACGCCGGTGGCGATGCCCCCTATTCAGGAAGCCTTTAACGATCTTTGGCCAGAGGCTGAAGTGGTGAATTTGCTGGATGATGGTTTGACGCTGGATCGCGCTAAAGAGGAACAGCTTTCGCGCCAGTTGATTGATCGCTTTGTTGCTTTTGGCCGCTACGGTTATGCGATGAATGCGCAAGGTATTCTGGTGACCTGCTCAGCTTTTGGCCCGGCGATTGATGAACTCTCTGCGGCTTTGCCGGTGCCGGTGCTGAAACCGAATGAAGCGATGTTCGAGGCTGCACTGCAGCAAGGCGAACGTATCGGCATGCTGGCGACCTTTGGCCCGTCATTAGTGACGATGTGCGATGAGTTTTATCACTATGCCGAACAAATTGGTTCATCCGCAACGCTGGAAAGCGTGCTGGTTCCGGATGCCATCGACCTGCTGCGTAAAGGCGATGTCGCCAGCCACAATCGTCTGGTCGCAGAGTTCGCGCCGCAGTTAAGTCACTGCGATGTAATTATGCTGGCTCACTTCTCCACCTCGCGCGCCGCCGACGCCGTGCGTGAAAAAGTCTCGATTCCGGTGTTAACGGCACCGCATGCCGCGGTAAAAAAAATGCAGTTAGCGATTGGAGGCTCATCATGCTGATTGGGGTCATCGCCGATGATTTTACCGGTGCCAGCGATATCGCCGTCACGCTGTCGAAAGGATTGGAGGGCGAAGGCGGATTGCGCACGACGCAATATCTTGGCGTACCGCAACAGCCTGCCGAGGAACAGGTGGAAGCAGGCGTCATTGCTTTGAAATCACGCTCTTTGCCAGCACAGGAAGCCGTTCAACAATCGCTGGCTGCTTGTGAATGGCTGTTGCAGCAAGGCTGTGCGCAGATCGTGTTTAAATATTGCTCGACCTTCGACTCGACCGATGCCGGCAACATTGGTCCGGTACTCGATGCGCTGGCTCAGCGATTAGCGGCGCGCAATGTGATTGTCTGCCCGGCATTTCCCGCGATGGGCCGTACGCTTTATCAGGGCAATTTGTTTGTGCATGACCGTCCGCTGAATGAATCAGGCATGGAGCATCATCCTCTGACGCCAATGAAGGATGCGGACATCCGCCGTTTGCTGGCGCGCCAGGCGAAAACGCGCGTCAGCCACATTGGCTGGCAGCAAGTGGTGCGAGGCAGTGAAGCACTGCGCGAGATACTGCAAGACCAAACAGATGAGGAAACGCAATTGGTGGTGGTGGATGCCCTCAGCGATCACGATTTAACGCTGATCGGCATCGCCGCTGCAGGAGAGAAGTTGATCAGTGGTGGATCGGGCATCGCGCTTGCCCTGCCGCACAACTTTATCAGCGCCGGTAAAGCACAAGGTAATAACAGTAAGTTTCCTGCCATTAAAGGTTCCAGCGCCATTTTAGTTGGCAGTTGTTCAGGTGCGACGCGCGGACAAATAGAGGAACACCAAAAACAGCATGCGGTGCTGGCCATTGAGATTGAGGATGTGATGGCGGAACGTATTGATGCTGACGATCTCGTGGACTTCATCCTCACCCATCAGGAACGTTGTCCGCTGATCTATTCCTCAGGCGATCCGGCAGTAGTGAAGCAAGCGCAGCAGCAGTTTGGCCAACACAACATCTCGCAACGCCTTGATCGCTTATTTGGCGATACGGCACGCAAGTTGGTGCTTGAAGCGGGCATTCAGCGTTTAGTGGTTGGCGGCGGAGAAACTTCGGGCGCGGTGGTCAGCGCGTTAAATTTGGGTTCGCTGCAGGTTGGAAGTGAAATCGATCCTGGCGTGCCCGCCCTGTTTGCTCAGGGCGAGCGGCCGCTGGCGCTGGCGCTTAAATCGGGGAATTTTGGTCGGCGCGACTTCTTCTCGCATGCCCTTAACGTATTAGCCGGTTCTACGCATTAAATTGAAGACAACGTCGCGCTGACGTTGTCTTCTTCTCACTCTAACGGCCACCAAATTCCGGTAACACCCCAAACCAGCTCAACAGCCAGGCCAATATATTCATCGCGCCAAACATCAACAGAAAGGCCACCGCCAGCGAACAGCGTTGCTGAGATTTCCATGCCAACAGCGCGGGGATGATGACCGCCCACAAGGTGGCAAACAGTCCGGCAAAACCAATCGCGGCGACAAAGCCATTCGGCCACCAAATCGAGGCAAGTAACGGCGGCAGGAAAGTCAGGCTGGCGGTTTTCAGGCGTGCGACGGATGAATTCCCGAATCCCAGACGATCGGCGATGAAATCAAACAGACCGGCGGTGACGCCAAGGAATGAGGCAATCACGGCGAAATGCGAGAAGATCGACATCATCAGCGCCAGCGCATTGACGTGCAGATGCGCACGCAGCGCCGCCATCAGCGCAGCGATGTCGCCGCCCTGCTTCACAATCTCAGGAAACGCGTCGCGCGGTAGATTTCCCATGGTGCTGGTTAGCCAAAACAGATACAACGCCAGCGACAGCAGCGTTCCCAACACCAAAGCGCGCGTGATGTTTTGCTTATTACCGCCGTAATAACTCACCAGACCGGTGATGTTGCCGTGGTAACCAAACGAAGCGAGACAAAACGGCAGCACGCCGAGTGCATAAGGCCAGTAACGTTCACCGGCTGCGGGTCCGCTCAGTAACGACGGCACGTTCACCTGTGTCAGAAGTCCGCCAAACAGCACGATCAACAGCAGAATTTTCGCCAGCACGCAGAAGGTCATCAAGCGACTGACGCCCGTCGTACCGAGCCAAACGACGACGGCGACGCACAGCGTCAGTAACACCTTGGCTTCTGCAGTTGAGATCGGTAATCCCAACTGACTGATTGAGTGCTGATAGACCGGACCGCTGGCTGAAATGTAGGCGTATGTCAGGATGCCAAGGACGAATAAGATGCTGAGGCCGTTCAGCGCCGCCCAGCCGCGTCCAAGCAAATCTTTGGTTAAAGTGTTGTAACCCGCGCCCGGCGGATACGTGAGGCTGACGCGCATAAACAACAAGCCGGACAGCAACATGCCGCCCCAGCTGATCAGCAGTAACATCATCGCCCAGCCAAACCACGCGCCCGCCATCACCACCGGCAGCGTAAACATCCCTGCGCCCACCACGGTGCCGCAAATAATCATCGCGCCCCACCATACGGAAGGCTGGCGGCGGGACAATGTCATCTCCGTCATCACTTATTCCCTACAAAACATCTTAAAGGCGGCGATGATACACGGGAAAACGCTGAGAAGAGAGTGTGATACGCGATAATACGCGCGCCAGTTAAACCTGACGCGCGTTTAAGGAAGGGAAAACAACTTAGTTATAAAACGCCGGTTTCACTGGCATAGTGACCGGTACGATGTCTCCGGATTTTTGCGCCGCAACACAGGCATCGGCAGCAACCGCCGCAGCGTAGCCATCCCACGCAGACGGGCCGGTCATTTCACCCGACAACACGTTATTGATGAAGTCCTGCAACTCCACGTCATAGGCATCGATGAAACGCTTTTTCCAGTCGGTAAGAATGCTGGTGGAGAGTTTGGCCGCGCTGCGCGTCTGTACCGACATCGGTTCAGGCAGGCGCGCAATACCGCTTTCGCCGACCACTTCACACTGAATATCGTAGCCGTATGTGCAGTTCACGAAGATTTCGACGTCGATGCGCACGCCTTTGGCGGTTTCCAGCAGCACGATTTGCGGATCTTTCAGATGCGAAGCGGCTTTACTGGTTGAGCGCGGGTAGATCACCTGCGCACTGACGTAATCATCTTTCAGCAACCAGCGCAGCACATCGAGCTCATGAATCAGCGTATCGGTGATCGCCATATCAGTAGTGTAGGAATCGCCGACTTCGGGATTGCGATGCGCGCAGTGCAGCATCAGCGGTTCGCCGATGTCACCCTTCTCAATCACCGCTTTCAGCGCGCGGTAGCCCGCGTCGTAAGGACGCATAAAGCCGACCTGCACCAGCTTCTTACCGGCGGCGATTTCCGCTTCCACGATGTTCATACAACCCTGCGCGGTGACCGCCAGCGGCTTTTCGCAGAACACCGCCTTGCCGGCTTTGATCGCTGCCAGCACAAACTCTTCATGGGTTGGGCCCCACGAGGTGACCAGAATCGCCTGCACCTCTGGCGCGTTAATCAGATCATGTGCGTTGTCGTAAATCTCCGCCTGAATGCCGAAATCGTGGATGATCTGCTCGCAGTTGCTGCGGTTGATGTCATTCAGCGCCACTACACGCGAATGTTGCAGTACCTGGCTACAACGACGAATGTGTTCGCGACCGATCGCGCCCGTGCCAATTACACCGATATTGAGCGTCATGGAAGTGTTCCTTAGTTATTCAGGTAAGCAATGCTGGAGTGGATTTCACGAGCAATTTGTTCTTCGCTCCAGTTATCCATCACCGACGAAAACGGTTCGAAAGCGTAAATGCCGCGATAGCCCATCTCTTCCAGACGCTGCACTTGTTGTTTCGATTTCAGCACATCGTCGGCGCTTAACATGATGCGCTCTTCGTCGGTTAACTGATGCGTTGGGCGCGCGTCGGTCACGCCGGACAAATGCACCAGCCCGATATTGTTGACGTCGACGCCGCCAGCAAAGTCTTGTTCAGCCCCTTCGTACAAATGATGGTGAAAGGTATCCAATACGATTTTGAACGGCGCGCCGGCTTGTTTGATCAGCTGCTGTGCCAGAGCCGCTGAACGCAGCGAGCTTTGCGGGAAACCGAGCGGCTCCACCAGACCGGCAATGCCATATTCGGCAAACAGTGGCGCCAGCGTTTTTAACGCATCGACGGTTTGCTGCTGGGAAATAACGGTGCCGTCATTCAGTGGGCAAAGGACTAACGCTTTCGCACCGGTGGCACGCGCGTCTTTTAATAAAGCGCGCGTTTTCTCCAGCACGTCATCGCTTAATTGGTTAAACGGATAAACCGCATTAATAGTTTCAATGGTAAAAGCATGCTGCGTCGCGAGATGGCGAACTTCTTCGCCTGTTAAATTATCGGTCACGCTACCACTTTTCATATCATTGCGGATTTCGACTTTATTTAACCCCAGCTTTTCAACCAGCGAGAAAAAACGCTTGAGACTAAGATTAGGCGCGATTTTACGATTAACGCAGAGTCGGTCATGGCTTATTTTGTAGGTCATGGTGTGTTCTATCCTGAAAGAGTAATATTTATTAGCTTCTGTTTTGTCATGTCGCGTCGATATCTTGCGATAGTAAGCGATGTTGTTTTGCTGCTCTGCCAGAACCTTGATTGATTTACATCAATGCAACATCATTTGTACAACTCATGGAAATAGTGCTCGACCTGTTCCAGGCTGCGTCCTTTGGTTTCCGGTATGGTGCGCAACACGAACATCGATCCCCCAATACCAATCACGGCAAAGGTTAAGAAGGCACCGGCCAGACCAAATGCCGCCAACAGCAACGGGAACGCCATGGAAATGGCGAAGTTGGCCATCCACAACGCAAATACCGCGCCGCCCATGCAAATACCGCGCATCCGCGCTGGAAAGATCTCGGAAAGTAATAGCCAGGTAACCGGCGACAACGCGCCTTGCTGGAAGCACAGAAACATCAGCATGCCCGCCAGCACCAGATAGGCGCGCAGCAGATTGACGTCGCCTGCCGGGTGATATTCCGGCATGAAGAAACACACCGCGGCGATAAAAAACAGGCACGCGGTGCAGCCCATCTGACCAACCAGTACCAGCGGACGACGGCCGATTTTGCCGATCATCCAGATACCGATCAGCGTCATCAGCACCGAAATCACGCCGTTGGCGATGGTGGCGAACAGCGCGGCATCGTTGCTCAAGCCGGTTGCCGTCAGCATGGTAGGCGCGTAATACATGATGGTGTTGACGCCGGTCAGCTGCTGAATCGCCGCGATGCCGATACCAAGCAGGAACACTTTGCGCAGCCACGGCGTACGCAAATCGCGCAGGCGGCCTTTGCCCTGTTGCCGGTTCTCTTCGATGGTTTCTTCTATCTCTTCCAGCTCCCATTCGACGTCATCGGCCGCGCGGGTTTTCTCCAGTACTTTGCGTGCTTGCTGGCTATTACCGCGCATTACATGCCAGCGCGGGCTTTCCGGCATAAAGATCATGCCCAACCACAGCAATACTGCGGGCACAGTTGAGATAGCGATCATCCAGCGCCACGTGTGTTCTCCACCCCAGATTTCATTGAAAGTGGCGTTGGACACGTACGCCAGCAACTGACCTGAAACAATCATCAGCTCCTGCAAGGTCACCAGTTGACCGCGCTTGTTCGCCGGGGCAATTTCCGCGATATACACCGGCACCGTGGCCGCTGCGCCACCGACGGCGATACCGAGGAACAGACGTGAAGCAATCATTGAGATGACATCCGGCGCGAAGGCCGAACCGATGGCGCCAAGGGCAAAAATAAAGGCCAGAGAAATGATGATCTTGCGGCGTCCCAGCGCGTCCGCGAAATGACCGGCGAGCAGCGCGCCAAAAGCGGCGCCAAACAGCAGTGAACTGGTGACTAACCCGGTGGTAAAAGGCGTGAGCTGTAGATCGTCACGCATAAAGAGTAAAGCGCCCGATACTACACCGGTATCGTAGCCGAACAGCAATCCACCTAGCGTGGCGACCAGCGCAATAATTTTAACAAATGGCTCGGTGCGCGTGGTGCTATTGGGACCGGAAGCGGTGTTGGTGGATATATAAAGTTCTCTTTCCATAATACCTCCTGGTGAAAAACAATTAAGGAAATACGGCAGAACAAAACAGAGCGCTCACGCTAACGGTGTTTTTATTTCATGTTAATTTTTATTTGGAATTTGCTTTCCGAAATGTGAGTTCAAGCATTTTTTGATTTTTATTTTGATGGAATTACATCAGGGAAAAGTGTTTATTTAGGGACGGATTTGAGGGGGTAAATAAAAAAAGGTCGCCATTAATGGCGACCATAGGAATTAAAACATCCAGCGTACGCCGGCATTATAACGCCAGCCTTTGGTGCCATTACCGTCTATTTCCTGACGATAATCCGCTTCGGCGTACAACGAAACATCACGCTTCAGCGTTGCGGTGCCGCCAATGCCGACATCCCACATCTGGCCAAATTTACCGCTATCGAAATTCACGCTCTCCGGCGATCCGTTAGCGCTGGCGCGGGTGGTCGCCGGTCCGCCCCAACCGCGCGTATAGCTGGTGCGCAGATACGGCGTATATTGCTGCCCCGCCTGATCCTGCCAGGTGCGATCGAGACGCGCACCCACGCGGCCGATGGTTTGATCGTAATTGCCCCAGCTAAAGCGGGTGTTATCCCGATCGACCACATCATCCATATTCAGCTGCAAATACATCAGCTGCGCCTGCGGTTCGATGCGTACACCGTTGGCAAACTGCCACGGATAACCGGTTTCCAGCGAGGCACCCCAACCGTTGCCCTTCAGCTTGCCCACCTCTTTCTGCCGCGCGATATCGGTGTCGCCGCGATGCCAGTCAAATGACAGCGCGCCATCAAGATAAAAACCGCTGTCGCGCAGCCAGGTTGCGTAGAGCGACAAGGTATCGTTATCGAAGCTGGTTGAGCTGTAGCCGTCCGACGCGTCCGGGCGAATACGTGCGTTACCGCGCGTGTAAGCCAGGCCCGCGCGCAGGCTGTCGCTGGTGCCCTGCAGATGCAACAGATTGCCGCCGAGCTGCACGGCGCTGTAATCGAGGTCAAAGTCATAGCCGTACTGGCCGAGATCGCGATTGGTTTTGTACTTCAGATTGGAACCCAGATAACGAATAAACATCTCACCGCTGCCGCTGCTGTCATCGGCGCGCAGTTCACCCAAACGCTTATGCAGATCGTTCATCACCGCCATGTTGTAGTAGGCCAACCCAACCGGCGCGGAGATATAAGAAGGCATCTGCGGCGTCACCTTCGGCCGCACCACATTGCCCGCCGCATCCGTCACCACATTGTTCGCCAGACGGTAATCCCACACCGCGGTGTTTTGCGTGGCGTACAGGCCGTATTGCCACGGACCGCTCGCCACATAGCCGTTGCTCAGCGCAAAACTGTTCGCGCTGGCGCTGCCGGTGACCTGCGCCAGCGAGATGCCTTGATTCGGCGTGATGATCGCCGCGCTACCGGCGAGCGGCGTGACGTCGAGCAGCGTGGTGTCGCTGGTGTTGCCGTTGACGCGCAGGCTATCGCTGGTGCGGTTGGCGACAATTGGCGTATTGAGTTTCACGTGACCGCCGGTGGAAACCAGATCGCCATCGATGGTGAGCGTATTGCCCGGCGCGCTGCTACCGTTGGTGAGATCCAGCGTGCCGGCGTTATTCACCACCAGAGAGCCATCAGTCGCGCCGCTCAGCAGCGGATTGACGCCATCACCCGCGAACAACGTCGATGCCTAATCGATGTTGATGGTGCTGTGCGCCAGCTTGAGGTTATCGGTCAGCGTCCATTGCGTGTTGTAGAAGTTGATGGTGCTCCAGCCGCCGCCAAGGTTGGTGCCTTTGCTGAGATCGTCTGCTGCCAGCGAAGCGCCGCGCGCATTGATGTCGTTGAAGCTGAGCGTGCTGCCCGCGCCGTTGTCGGTGGTGATGTGGCGCGTGTTAGCCAGGCTGACATTCTCAACCAGCGTCTGATTGTTTCCGCTGCCCATCGTCAAACTGCCGTCAATAGTGCCGCCAGAGAGTTGCAGCGTGTCATTGCCGTTACCGGTGTTAACGTCACCGACCACACTGCCCGACAGCAAGGCAAACTGGTCGTTACTCGCCCCGCCCGCCACGATCACGGTTTCCGGGAACGGTGCGCTGATATTGCCTTCATTGATAAACACCGTTTGCCCGCCGCGCAGATCAATGATCGGCGAAACGGTACTCAGCGAGACGATGCCGCCACGGTTAATCACTTCGCTGGCCGTGCTGGTAACGATGGCGGAACCACCGGTCATTCCGTCCACGTTATACACCGCCAGCGTACCTTCGTTGATCACGCGGCCAGTGGTATTAGCGCGAACGCCGGTGCTGTTGGAACCGGTGATAAAGAAGTAGTAATTGGGACCAATCAGCAGATCGTTACTGGTGGTCGAACCATCTTCATTTTCAAACAGATAACCCACACCTTCAGAGACGCCAATATAGGCGCTGCCAGTAGGATCAAACGAGGTGGCTGAACGTATCGCGTTGCCACCATTGATCTCAAGTCGTGCCCGGTTAAGGGAAATATTGCTGGTTTCCGCGCGGTTATTGATCACGTTGCCTTTATAAGCGCTGAGTACCACGTGATCGGCGATAAAACCGCTCGCGCCGTGATCGATAAAAACGGTATCCGCACTGTTACCGGCGTAGGTTGTGCTGGTGTAGTTGAAATAATCGTCGGCGCCATCACCCACAATGTTCAGCACACCGCCATTGCTGACGCGTAACGCGCTACCGTTATCCACTTGTAACTGGCAGCTCATCTGCATGTATTGGCCGTAGCCGTTGCTGACATCCACGCCCACACCGTTGGTGACGTGAATCGTGCCGCGATTGATAAGGTTGCCGCCGTAGTAAAGTCGGGCACCAACATCGTTGTTGCCGGTGAGTTCAATATTGCTTTGGTTCTCAATGCGGGAACCGTTACCGCTGCTCCGTTAATGGGGGCGCTATCGGATAAAATTGGCCGCAGACCAGTCTATCTGATGGACGCGATCCTGAGCATTGTCGCTATTGTACCGTTCTTACTCGCCCTGCAGCAAAACAGCTACTGGCTGACGTAGATCGCCTTTGATAGTCGCGCTAACACTCGGCCACAGCATGTGTTGCGCACCGCAAGCTTCATGGTTCCCGGAGCTATTCCCCACCCATATTCGTTGCAGCGGCATCGCGATAATTTGGCAGGTCGGCTCGTTGATTGGCAGCGGAGTGCTGGGGTTTTGGCGGCGGTAAAAATTCTGCAAATGACCGACGGACATTGGTATGGATTAGCGCTTTATGTTGCGGTGCTGGGGATTATTTCGGTCATTGATTTATTTCGGTTGCCCGAAATTGCGCCAAGTCGCCGCAACGGCGAATATCATCATTGGCGACATTTAAAATTGTTAATAAAAATAATAGATTATGAGTCTAACTATAAACCTGTCAATAAAAATGACAGGTTTATAGTTGTAACTGATTTTCTTAAATTAATGGTCAGCCTGCAACAAATTCGTCTACAGCCAAACTAACTGCACTCTTAATTTGAGATACTCGTTTTTCACCGATGTATTCGACTCTATCAAGTTCTTCGTTAGTGCATTCAAATAACATTCTTACGGTAGTAAAGCCATTTTTATACAATCGCTCTTTAATTGCATCTGATAAATCCAAAACACTAATATCTTTATCCAGCAGAACCTGAACCGGAGATCTTTCTACGCCTTTCTCTCCGCAAACAGAACATTTTTCAGAAGGTATATTTATTGGATGTCCATTAAAGCATTCAAATAATGGCTCAGATGATATATCTCCTACAATTTCTTGCCAAAGCTCAGCGCTTTTTGTTACTTCCGCATGAATTCTGCTTGATAATCCTGAGAAAAATGATAACCAATCAGAGGCTTTTAATGTTCCTCTAAAATTAACACCTATTACATTATCCCTAAACATGAATCCCGGATGTAGTAAAAATAGTGTTCCCGTTTCTCGTTTACTTAGTCTGGCTGGCCCCTCAGGAATTAAAACGTTAGCTGCAACTAAAAGCTTTAAGGCTGCCTGACATAGATAAGGTACTTGCATTGAATTGGTGACAGCTAAATATCCGCGTGGTTTTCCAGACTCATATGGACCAGGCTTATCAGATATTTTCTGTCTGAACTCATGTAAAAGATATTCAGCTGCTTTTAATAACCTAGGATCTAAATCTTTTATAACTCCAGGAACCATGTTATCGAGATGTTTATCTATTACTGTTGTAATAGCAATTCTGACATCTTCAAATCTCATTTCTTCAGGTTGTTTAGAGCCCAAAGTTGTTTGTATTTGCGCAACTAGACGAAGTAAACCACGAGGATTACCATTTGCACAATAGGCCAGTAATTTAATCCATTCATTGTTGCTCAATAATTGATGGAAAATACCTCTACTTTCATCAGAATCAGCAACCTCACTTCTTTTCTCAAGTAACTCAATAAATACATCGATAGTTTCAGTTTTAGGGGTGTCACCAATAGGTATAACGACAGCATCATGCCCATAAGCAAAATCTAAACCATATCTAGTTACTGCAGGATAAACGGATATCTTAAAAGCTAACTTAGGGTCGTATAGAGACTTAATGGCTGTAAAAAAAGCTCCCTGAGCACGAGTATCAAGAGCATGGGCAGCATCATCTAAGAATAGAATTAGAAGATCTAAATTTAGTTTATCGACTACGGATTTAAGTATCTCGGACGTGTATGTGTAGCCCTGAAGTAAGTATAGTGTTTGGGAAGGTATATTTTCTTTAATTAAAATGCTATTAACATCAACATCGCCGCGATAAGTCGTTTCAAGTGCGCTAACAATAACACTCCAGTTAATATTATCTAACTCAGGTATTTTTTTTATGCTATCTGAAGAAATTGAGGAAACAGTATCCTTCACTGCACTCAAAATACGAGCATTTATCCAAGCTCTAAAATAAGATAACTCATAATTATTACCATCCTGTAAGTTAGGAGGTGGTAAAGTTGCTAAATACCTTTTGAAAGTAGTATGTACGCCAAGAACTTTACCTCCTTGACTATAAGCATTTCTCAAATATAAGCTAGCGGAGCGCATTAGCATTGTTTTACCTGCGCCCCTACAACCTTCTATTAGTAAGTTTTCCCCAGTATACATCCTGGACAAAATCGGCTTCCATGGCCCAACCACAAGTAATTGCTCAATAAGTTCATTAGGTATATTGTCGGCTTGGAGTTGTAACGTATAATCTGCCATTTTACTTTACCTCTTTTAGAAGAGCGCTTATATTTAATATGCTTTCCGAAGACTCCAATCCAAGTTTTTGAATATCTTCGATTGTGGCTTTCCCTTCTTTCATATCTATTAGAACCTGATGCGGTAGACTTACCTCACTTGTTAGGAAAAGCGCCCAAAAAAGAACAACTGTATCCAGAGCTTCTTTGAGAGGAGTAAGGCAATGATTAGCAATTAATTCTGAGCAATCTTCTAAATTTTTTGGTTGTTTTGGTTGGAATGTACCATGTACTCCCTGACTAAATAATGTCAAAATTTTATTGGCTCGAGATATAGGACGCGCAAGCTTACTAATATTTAACTGATCAGGAGGTGTTGCTTTAATAGCAGAGATTAAGCTCTCATATCTTTCATTGTAAACAAGAGAAAATGGATGTTTTTCGCTAGACTCATTTAAAAGTTGGTGCAACATTAATCTGTACTTTGGATTATCACTTAGCTCAACTTTCAAAGATACTTTCCATGCAGCCCTATGAATCGGTGCTTCAAGAAAATATAAAGTAAACATTGCCTGTTCGAACCACGACCTCCACAATGAATAAGCTTGTTTTAAATATCCAGCTCTTGCTAGCTCACATCCAGCTACTAAATCATTGTTACCGCTGCGGAGAAGAAAATGCACTTCACTTACATAGTCTTTCTCTAAAATGTTTTCAGCAATTTCATGACACAGACTCAAGATTTGTGTCGCTTGAATTTGAATACCTATGAGTTGACTCTGAGGCGAATCAGCATCATTTTCTATAGTGGCTTCTATATTCCAAGCAGGGCGTATGGTTATCATTGGTTTCCTTAACAATGAGGCTGTTATGTGAGCTAATTATGCGAGGATTAAATTTCAACTTTTCAATCAACATTCATTTCGAATGTTAATAGCCTTATGTATGAAACATCGCACGTCATTTTGATTTTATTGATTTTCTTATGAATTTGAAAGCTTTTTTATTTGAGTATGGGGCTGTTTTAATCTATCAAAATTTATTGTTTTGAAGACAAGATATACGAGACGCACATCGCATCTATTGAAAGTACTAGGTTTATGCATTAATCACAAAAGTATTGCTGGTTTAAGAATTTGTAAAATCCCGCTAATGCAATATCCTTGATTTTCATCATTTTCCTGCACCTCCCGCCTAATCGGATCGCTATCTTCATGCGCAATATGCAGTCGCGTTGCCTGTCACTGAACGACTTCGAGAAGTACGCCCAACGTTATCTGCCGCATCCGCTGTTCGCCTACGTCTCTGGCGGCGTCGAGGACAATATCGCACTGCGCAACACGCTGGCGTCTTATGCACGCTACAACTTGATCCCGGAAAACATGGTGGATGTGTCGCAGCGCAGCATTGCAGTTGAGCTGTTTGGCCAGCGCTACGCGGCACCGGTTGGCATCGCGCCAATGGGCATCTCGGCGTTAACCGGGTTTGACGGCGATTGCACGCTGGCCCGCGCGGCGATGGAGAAGAAGGTGCCGTTTATCATGAGCGGCTCTTCGCTGACGCGGCTGGAAGATGTGGCGCAGGTGAATCCTGATATGTGGTTCCAGGCGTATCTGCCGAAAACGCTGGAGGAGATTGATGCGCTGATCGATCGCGTGAAGCGTGCCGCCATCCCGGTGCTGGTGATCACCGTCGATACGCCAGTTAAAGCCAATCGGGAAAACAACGTGCGCGCCGGATTTGCCACGCCGTTCCGTCCCAGCCTGCGTCTGGCGTGGCAAGGCATTACGCATCCGCGCTGGTTAACCGGCACCTTATTAAAGACGCTGATGAAAAGCGGCATGCCCTATTTTGAGAACAATAATGCGCAACGTGGCGCGCCGCTGTTTTCGAAAAACGCGGTGCGGGATTTCAGCGGTCGCAGCCACTTAACCTGGCAGCATATCGGGCATATCCGCGCGCGCTGGCCTGGCGCGATGGTGATTAAAGGCATTCTCAGCCGCAACGATGCGCTGCGCTGTAAAGCCATCGGCATCGACGGCATTGTGGTCTCCAATCACGGCGGCCGACAGCTGGATACGGTGATCCCACCGTTGTATGTGCTGCCGGAAATCGTCGAAGCGGCCGGTGAAATGACGGTGATGTTTGATAGCGGGATTCGCCGCGGCACCGACGCCATCAAAGCCATCGCGCTGGGCGCGCAAGCCTGTTTTGTCGGGCGACCGTTTAATTATGCTTGTGCGGTGGGCGGTTTAGCGGGTGTCAATTTAGCCATTGATTTGATTACCAGCGAAGTGAGCCGCGATTTAGGTATGTTAGGCGCGGCGTCGCTGGCGGATTTAGGGGAGAAGCATCTTCGAGCGCAAATACTGTAGCGGCGCAATTTACTGCGCAATGAATTGCGCCGCTACGGTATGTGCATAAATAAACCCCTTCACCTGCGGCGCGGCAGCGAAACCAGCAGCAAGCCAAACACAATCAGCACCACGCCGGCAAAGCTACTCCAGCGGAAGGTTTCGCCCAAAATCGGCAAGGAAATCGCGGCCAGCCACACCACTACATAACTTAAACTGAGCAGCGGATAGAGCCGGTTAAGCGGCAGCTGGCGCAGCGCCAGCATCCAGCACAGCATCGACAGCGCATACGCCCCGAGGCCCATCGCCAACAGCAGCAGCGGTTTCCAGTGCTGCACACTCAGCAATTCCCTTAATGGCGGGAAATCCAGCATCGCCAACCGCAGCAACAGCTGCGCCAGCGAAACCAGCAACACGCTGCACAGCGCCAGCATCACGCCTTTCATAGATGACTTCCCATCAGCGCCACGCCAGCAACAATCGCCAGCGTACCGATCCACTGCTGCACGCTGTAGGTTTCGCGCCAGATCAGACGCGCGGCGATCGCCACCAACACAAAGTTAAGACTCAGCATCGGATACGCCACGCTCACCGGCACCACGCGCAATACCGCCAGCCACAGCAGCATGCCGATACCGAGCAGCAGGATGCTGAGCGCCAGCCAGGAAATCCCCTTTTTGATACCGAGATGGGCCGCCTGCTTTTGACACAGCTGGGCGGCACAGCTCAGCACGCTCACCAGTAAAATCAGCAGCAGATTCACGGTTTCGCATCGTAGCCGTAGTAAACCAGGCGGCCCTGACGATAGACATCATCCGGTTCCGGTAGGTTTTTATCCGGCGTGCTGTCGCTGGCATTCAGCATCAACACCAGCGAAACCTTGCCCAGACGACGATGGATACGCAGCCAGTCGGCAAAGTTATCCGCATCAATATAGTGTGACTGTGCATCCGGGTAGCTCAGGCCATATTGCAACTCACCTTTGGCATCGTAGAAATTGATGTCGCTGCGCTGCAGTTCCCAGGCCACCGCTGATGCCACGCCAGGATTGTTTGCCAGCAGATAACGGCTATCCGCCAGCTGATCGTGTACCGCGCTAACAAAACTTTGTGGCTGCTTTGAATCGCGCACCTTGTCAGGAATGGCAAATCCCACCAGTAACGCCAGCGCCAGCGGACAGAGCGCGGCTAACTGCCAGCGACCCTTCTCCGGCTTGCGGCTCAACCAGCCCATCACGGCCCAACCTATAAAGGAGAGCGCCGCACAGAGCACGCCCATCCCTTCATCGCCGCTATAAACCGGACGATGCGCAACGCCCCAGGGTGCCAGCACCACTAAAACCACAATGGTGATGACCAAACCGAACAGCAGATTGATGCAACCATTCACCTTCAGCGCTTTAATCACCTGTGCCGAACCGCTGTTTGCGTAATGCGCCATCAGCAAGGCCAGCGGCGCGAAGCACGGTAAAATGTAGGTCGGCAGTTTGCCTTTAGCGATGCTGAAAAACAGCAGCGGTAACAGCACCCAGCTCAACAGATAAATCGAACCCGCTTGCTGGCTGCGCTGACGCCACGCACCAACCAGCGATCCCGGCAGCAGCGCCAGCCACGGCAAAGTGCCCGCCAGCAACACCGGAATGTAGTACCAGAATGGCGCTTTATGCTGCGCGTCCGACTCGGCGAAACGCTGTATATGCTCAACCCAGAAGAAGTAATGCCAGAAATCGCCTTCCTGCTGATGAATCGCCAGCGCCCACGGCGTGCTGAGCAGCGCAGCGACCAACATCGTCAGCGGTCCCCAACGCAGCAATTCGCCAAAGCGACGTTGCCAGATGGCCCAAGGCAGAATCGCCAGCACCGGTACCGCCAGCGCGAGAAAACCTTTGGTCATAAATCCCATCGCGCAGGCCGCACCCAGCAACACATATCCGATCAATCGTTGCCGCGTGCTACTGGCCTGCGACGCCAGCCAGTAACTGCACATTGCCGCGACCAGCCACAGCATCAGGATCGGATCGAGCACCGCGTAGGTTCCGACGCCGTACACCAGCAACGAGGTGAGAAAAATAATGCTGCCGCTCAGCGCGATTTTACGGCTGGCGAACATCTGCGTGCCGAGCCAATACACCAATACCGCGCTCAACGTGGTGCTGAAAATCGATCCGGCGCGCACGCCAAAGTTGGTGTGACCAAACAGCAACTGGCCGAGGTTATTGACCCAATAACCGGCAATCGGTTTCTCGAAGTAGCGCAGATCGAAGAAATGCGGCACCACCCAATTGCCGCTAAACAGCATTTCCCGGCTGATTTCGGCATAGCGGGTTTCGTCCGGCTGCCATAAGGCGCGGAACTCAATTGGCATCAGGTAAAACAGCGCGAAGAGCGCGATAAGTAACGCGGTTTTAGTGCCTGTACGCATCCGTGGTTCCTGTAAAATTAACGCTGGCAGCCTAGCCAGCCTTCACGTCCGGGAATATGCCCGCGTACGATATTGCCCTGTGGCAGCGTAGTGAGATCGTCGGGTAACAAGGCGCTGAGTGGACAAAACTGAATGTCTTGCTGCTCCGCACGCCTCAGCAGATCGGCGAACGCCTCAAGCCCGACAATCCCTTCCACTTCGGCATGAATGGTGTAAACCGGCGAACCGCTTGCGGCATGGATCTGCTCGAGGATGAAGTCGTTATAACCTTCCGCGCTCACCGATTGCCCAACCACTTCATCCCAGGTCGGCAAGGTCACCGGGATTTGTACCGTGCCGTGGCTGCCATCACTGAGAATCGGTATAAATGGGCCGCTGCCGCGACAATCACTGTTATAGCTGAAATCAAACTGCTGCTTGGCAGCCACCACGCGACCATCAGCGCGCCAGCCCGCCACCGCTGAACAGGTGACATTGTCACCGATGATCGCTTCCAGCGCCTGTTTACCGCGCGCAATTTGCTCAACCAGTTTCTCTTGCGGCCACACACCCGCCCAAGTTTGCCAGGCAAAGTGATCCCACGCATGCAAACCGACTTCATGATGATCGGCGGTGGCGCTGATGATCTCCTCCAGACCGCGACCAATCTCACGTCCCGGCCAGGCGGTGCCGGCCAGCAAAATATCCCAGCCGTAGAGTGATGCGGCGCGCGACCGCAGCATTTTCCACAGGAAACGCGGTTTTAACAGGCGCCACAAATGGCGCCCCATATTGTCCGGCCCAACGCTGAAGAAAAAACTGGCCTGCAGCTGATGCAAACTGAATTGCTCCAGTAACGCCGGCACGCCAAGTTGGGTGCCGCGCCAGGTATCGACATCGACACGCAAACCGACTTTCTTCATGATTTATCCTGTAGCTCAACGGCGCGCAGGAAGAAGTCCAGCGTGTTATCGATGGTGGTATCCATCTTTACGGTTGGTGTCCAGTCCAGCAGACGACGCGCGTTTTTGATCGACGGCTTACGGTGTTCCACGTCCTGATAACCTTTGCCGTAATAGCTGCTGCTCTCCACTTCACGGAAGCCGGCAAACGGCGGGAAGTTGCTGCGCAGCGGGTGACGTTCGAAACTCGCCAGCAGACGCTCGGCCAACTCTTTGATGCTGGCTTCGTTATCCGGGTTACCGATGTTGACGATCTGGCCGTCGCAGTTGTTCTGTTTGTTTTCGATGATACGGAACAGCGCTTCGATGCCGTCGCGAATATCGGTGAAGCAGCGCTTCTGTGCGCCGCCATCAATCAGCTTAATTGGTGAGCCTTCCACCAGATTGAGGATCAGCTGCGTGATAGCACGAGAACTGCCGATACGCGCGGCATTCAGATTATCGAGGCGCGGCCCCATCCAGTTAAATGGACGGAACAGCGTAAAGCGCAGCCCTTCTTTCTCACCGTAAGCCCAAATCACGCGGTCCAGCAGCTGCTTAGACACCGAATAGATCCAGCGCTGTTTATTGATCGGCCCAACCACCAGATTAGAGTGATCCTCATCGAAATGCTGATCGGTACACATGCCGTACACTTCGGAAGTCGATGGGAAAATGATGCGCTTTTTGTACTTCACGCAGTCACGAATGATTTTGAGGTTCTCTTCAAAGTCGAGCTCAAACACGCGCAGCGGATTGCGTGTGTACTCAATCGGCGTGGCGATGGCCACCAATGGCAACACCACGTCGCACTTCTTAATGTGATACTCGATCCATTCTGAGTGAATGCTGATGTCGCCTTCGACAAAGTGGAAGCGTGGCTGATCGAGGAAACGGCTGATGGCGTCAGAACCGATGTCTAAACCGTAGACTTCGAAGTTATCATCCTGCAGCAGACGCTCGGTGAGGTGGTTACCGATAAAACCGTTCACGCCGAGAATCAGCACGCGCGTGCGTCGTTTCACCGCCGCCACTGGCTGAGAATAGAGCAAGGCGCCCTTCACCATACCGAGGTTTTGCGCCAGCTGGCTGCCGTTCATAAACACGCCGTTATCGCTTTGACCGGTCACCACTTCCAGCGCGCCTTCAGCGCAGGCGATCAGGAATGGCTCAACAGAAAGCACGGTACCCGGTTTGGCCTGATGTTCAGTGCTGTGTACGCGACTTTTCCACACCACGAATTTTACCGTTCCGGCATAGGCGAACGCGCCGGGCCACGGATAGGTCACCGCGCGCACCAGATTATTGACCGTGTGCGCCGGTTGTTCCCATTTAATGCGGCCATCTTCTGGCGTGCGGCGCCCCACAACCGTGGCTTCGCGCTCATTTTGTGGTGTGGTAACGATATCGCCGCGTTTCACCGCCGGTAATGCGCCTTCCAGCACCTGCGTTGCACAGGCAACCAGCTTGCGATGCAGCGTTAACGCGTTGTCCTGCTCGTCAATCGCCACGCGCTGTTGCGCCACGATGTCACCGGCATCGGCGCGCTTCACCATGCGGTGCAGCGTTACGCCGGTTTCGGTTTCGCCATTGACCAGCACCCAGTTCAGCGGTGCGCGGCCACGGTATTTGGGCAGCAGCGAACCGTGCAGGTTAAAGGCCCCCAAACGCGCACTGCTGAGAATGCTGTCGTTCAACAAAGCGCGGTAATAGAAGGAGAAGATGTAATCCGGTGCCATGGTTTTAATGCGATCGACCCACAGCGGATGATTGACATCCTCCGGCGCATAGACCGGAATGCCCTGCTCAGCGGCTAAACGCGCAACGGAGTCGAAAAAGTGGCTCTCAGTTCCTGTGTCTGAGTGGGTGAAAATAGCGCTGATTTCATAACCAGCGTACAGAAGTGCAGAAATACCCGCACAGCCCATTTCGGCGTAGGCGAAGACGACAGTTTTCATTGCTCAATTTCCTGTACAGATGAGGCGTTTTGCTGTGGGTGAATCACACGTTGGATGAAGTAGCGCGGACGGGCGCGTACGTCGTTGTAAATGCGGCCGATGTATTCGCCGAGTAATCCCATACCTATGAACTGCGCGCCGACAAAAATAAACAGCACCGCGAACAGCAGGAACACGCCGTCACCGGCCCATACCGCGCCGAGGAACAGACGCAGCACAATCAGAATCAGCGAGAAGGCAAAACCGGCCAGCGCAATCAGGCTTCCGACGATACTCAGCAAGCGCAGCGGCGTGGTGGTCAGGCAAGTGACCAGGTCATACATCAGGTTAATCAGCCGCATAAAGCTGTACTTCGAATCGCCAAATTCGCGCTCGGCGTGCGCCACCGGCAGCTCGGTGGTGCGGCGCGCGAAGGTGTTGGCGAGGATGGGAATAAAGGTGCTGCGTTCGTGGCAGTTCAGCATCGCATCGACGATATGGCGGCGATAAGCGCGCAGCATGCAGCCGTAATCGCCCATCGCTTTGCCGGTAACGCGCTGAATCAGATGATTGATGGTGCGTGAGGCGCGACGACGGAACCAGCTGTCCTGGCGGTTTTGACGCACGGTGCCCACCACGTCATAACCCTGCTTAGCCGCTTTCACCAGGTTCGGGATCTCTTCCGGCGGGTTTTGCAGATCGGCATCCAGCGTGATGATCAGGTCGCCGCTGACGTGGCTAAAGCCCGCCATGATCGCCGAGTGCTGACCGTAATTACGGTTCAGCAACACGCCAACCACATGGCTGCCCGGCATATCGGCGGCATCGGCAATCATCTCGCCCGAGCGATCGCTGCTGCCGTCATCGACCAGCAGAATCTCGTACGCCAGATTTAATCCCGCACAGGCCGCATCAGTACGACGCACCAGTTCCGGCAGGCTCTCCTCTTCGTTGTACACCGGGATCACCACGGAAACTTTGCGAATGGTTTTTTCTTCCAGCATGTCAAACTCCAGCGATCTGACGTAATGCGCTAATCACGCGCGTGACATCTTCATCGCGCATATCAGGGAATAACGGGATTGAGCAGATGCGATCGCTATTCCATTCGGTGTGCGGCAACGAGAGTTGCGGATAGCGTTCGCGATAATATTTGTGGGTGTGCGCGGCACGGAAATGCAGCCCGGTGCCGATATCCTGTGCTTTCAAGGTTTCCATAAGCGCATCACGACTGATGCCGCACTGCGCCTCATCAACGCGAATAATGAACAGATGCCACGCGTGTTGATGTGACCATTCTGGCTGCGCCAGCGGCAGAAACGGCGTATTCGCCAGTTCAGTGAGATAGCGCTGCGCAATCGCCGCGCGGCGCTGATTGATGGCGGGCAGCTTTTTCAGCTGCACCAAAGCAATTGCTGCGCTGATATCTGGCAGGTTGTATTTGAAACCCGGCATGATCACTTCGGCCTGCGGCTTGCGGCCGTGCGTGTGGCGATCGTACGCATCGACGCCAAGTCCGTGGAATTTCAGGCTGCGCATGCGGTCGGCCAACGCCGCATCATCGGTGACAATCAAGCCACCTTCGGCGCAGGTCATGTTTTTGATGGCGTGGAAGGAGAAGATCGCCGTGCCCTGCTGGCCAACGTGCTTTTCTTTGTAATAACAGCCTGCGGCATGCGCCGCATCTTCAATCACCGGAATGCCATGGCGCTCACCAATAGCGCGAATGGCATCTATATCGGCGGGCGCGCCAGCGTAATGCACCGGAATGATGGCGCGCGTACGCGGCGTGATCGCCGCTTCAATCAGCTCCGGCGTTACCATCAAGGTGTCGCGATCGATATCGATCATCACCGGCGTCGCACCCAGCAGCGTGATGATGTTGATGGTGGAAACCCAGGTTAGCGAAGGCGTGATCACCTCATCGCCAGGCTGGATGCCCAGCGCCAGCAGCGTGACGTGCATCCCCGCCGTGGCGGAGCTGACAGCAATCGCATGCTGATTGCCAGTGAGCTGGCAAAAAGCCTCTTCCAGTTCGGCATTTTTCGGGCCGGTGGTGATCCAACCCGACTCAAACACCAATTTAACGGCGGCTAACTCTTCCTCGCCCAACGAGGGACGTGAGAATGGTAGAAAATTCATTATGTTACCTTGGAATTAAGCACTATTTAACGGCCATTTATTCCAAAATACGCGGGTTAACTTAACGCAACATTAAATGAGAAGGGTACTAAGTCGGCTTTTTCTGACACGTTGAGGATTGGTAGAGGAAGGGTCAAATTTGCCGGTTTATCATCATGAACCAGCACACTTCTTAAGGTTAAATTAAGGTTTTGACCCTATACTAAGCCAGGATATGTCTTATAACGTCTGGAGGATAATGCGATGAGTACGGCTACTGACAGACTTTCTCAGGCAGCGCTGCGCCGCCACCATATTGGGGTGAAAACCAAAGGATTGCGCTATCGCGGCGATCTATATGTGTTCCGCTATAACGCCGGCCACTACGATGTTTTCCTTAATAACGACCGCGTAATGTCATTGAATACCAGCAATGTGCAGGAAGCGATTCAGCTGTTCAAGCAGCAAGCTTAATCTTCTCCTCTCCATTTCTGGAGCCCGCTCTGCAATCCCGATGTATGCCGCTGTAACGCCATTTTACCTCTCGCACCTATCCTCGCTTCGGCGTAAAGTCCTGGCAACGACAAGCCTGGATGGCGCGAGGTATGAGTAATGGAATACGTATATGGCTTAATTAGTGGCCTATTAGGATTGGCCGTAGGCAGCTTTCTTAACGTGGTGATCTCGCGGTTGCCATTGCAAATAGTGCACCCGAACACTCCGCTAAATGTGTGTTGTCCGCCCTCTCACTGTCACCAATGCACCACCGCGCTGCGCTGGCGCGACAACATTCCGCTCATAAGTTGGTTACTGTTACGCGGTAAATGCCGTTATTGCCATTGTAAAATCAGCGGGCGTTATCCACAGGTGGAGATAATTACCGCGCTTCTGACGCTGCTGCTTATCTGGCTGATGCCAGTCAATATGCAATTGCTGGGCGCGCTCATATTGTTCTGGGCGTTAACGGTATTAGCCTTTATTGACCTCGAACATCTGCTTTTACCGGATGTGATTACGCTGCCCTTGCTGTGGATTGCGCTGCTGTTTAAAGCGATGGGATGGCTACCCGGCTCATTACAAGAAGCGGTATGGGGATCCATAGCGGGATATTGCTTGTTGTGGGCGCTATCAATTTTATATCAATGGATTAGAGGGATTGAGGGATTAGGGATGGGCGATGCAAAACTGCTGGCGGCAATCGGCGCCTGGTTGGGCTGGTCGCTTTTACCCTGGGTGCTTTTATTGGCTTCGGGCGGCGCTATTTTATGTGTTTTGATTTCCAGAGTTAGCGGGCAGCGCGAGCTCAATCACGTCATCGCCTTTGGTCCGTGGATCGCCTTAGCGGCTATAAGTCTCTTTATTCATTCGATTATTTTTTAACCACCCCAACCGCGGTGCGAAATTAAGTGGCCAATTTCTGGCCAACGCCCTGATTCATATATGGAAAGAGTAAACAAATCTAAACAAAATTAATCATTGTGATGTAGGTCAAAAGGCTCTATATTGGCCGCGTTTTTTCACAGCTGTTACTTTTTTGTTCAATTAGTCAATTGGCGAGCCTTACGTGCCCCGGTTGAAGGAGAGATATGATGACGGATAAAGTCCGTATTGATAGTTTTGGTGCCAATGCATTCAACGGAAATAACGACGCATTCTTAGCCCGTCAGGCTGAGTTTGAATCTAACGTCAGGAGTTACCCGCGCAAACTGCCTTTAGCTATCGCTAAAGCCCATGGCGTGTGGATCACAGATGTTGAGAATAAACAATATCTTGACTGTCTGGCTGGCGCAGGGACGCTGGCACTGGGTCACAACCATCCTGATGTTCTCCAGAGCATTCAAAATGTCATTACCAGCGGCTTGCCGTTACATACTCTTGATCTGACTACTCCACTGAAAGATCAGTTCTCTGAGTCTCTGCTCTCGCTGCTGCCAGGCCAGGGTAAAGATTATTGCCTGCAGTTCACCGGCCCTTCTGGTGCCGATGCGGTTGAAGCCGCGCTGAAACTGGCGAAGAAAGCCACTGGCCGTAGCGGCGTGATCAGCTTCTCTGGCGGTTATCACGGTATGACGCACGGCGCGCTGTCCGTCACCGGTAACCTTGCACCGAAAGAAGCGGTTGATGGCATGATGCCAGAAGTGCAGTTCATGCCTTATCCGCATCAGTATCGTTGCCCGCTGGGTATCGGTGGTGAAGCTGGTGTAAAAGCGCTGACCTATTACTTCGACAACCTGATCAACGACGTGGAAAGCGGCGTGCGTAAGCCTGCTGCGGTAATCCTCGAAGCCGTTCAGGGCGAAGGCGGCGTGAACCCAGCACCCGCTGAGTGGCTGCAGCGCATCCGTAAAGTGACGCAGGAACACGGCATTCTGTTGATCCTCGACGAAGTTCAGGCTGGCTTTGCCCGTACAGGCAAATTCTTCGCCTTCGAACACGCCGGCATCGAGCCAGACATTATCGTGATGTCTAAAGCTGTGGGCGGTGGTCTGCCACTGGCTGTGCTGGGCATCAAAAAGCAGTTCGACGTTTGGTCACCTGGTCATCACACCGGCACCTTCCGTGGCAACCAGCTGGCGATGGCTACCGGCCTGACCACGCTGAAAATCCTCAAAGAGCAGGATATTGCAGGCAAAGTGGCCGCGCAGGGTGAATGGCTGAAACAGCAGCTGGCCGCAATGCAGAAACGCTTCCCGGTAATTGGTCACGTTCGTGGTCTCGGCATGATGATCGGCATTGAGATCGTTAAACCGAACGAAGCGGCCGATCACATGGGCAGCTTCCCGGCTGACGGCGAGCTCTCTGCGCTGCTGCAGAAGAAGTGCTTCGAAGCAGGTCTGATTCTGGAGCGCGGTGGCCGTCATGGCGCAGTTCTGCGTCTGCTGCCTTCACTGCTGATCACCAACGATGAGCTGGCGATTTTCCTGGATAAATTTGAGCAGGCGCTGATTGGCGCTGGCGTCAAACCTGTTTGATTGGAAGAGTAAATGTCTGAAGTAAACCCGATTCTGGCCGCCTCTGCACAGAGCATTGAGGCGTACCAGCAGGCGATTGCCCAGAGCAGCGCCGCGGTTGTGCAGTGGCTGCAACAGCCTGAGATGTATCAAGGCAAAAGCGTTGCCGAACTGCGCGAGCGTATCACGCTCGACTTCAATCCAAACGGCCTGGGTAACCAGGCCGCGATTGAACGCGCGATTGAATATTTTCTGAAAGACAGTCTTTCAGTGCATCACCCGCAATGTGTAGCGCATCTGCACTGCCCGAGTCTGGTGGTAAGTCAGGCGGCAGAAGTCCTGATCAACGCCACCAATCAGAGTATGGATTCGTGGGATCAGAGCCCTTCTGCCACCATCATTGAGATCAAACTGATCGAATGGCTGCGTGCGCAAGTGGGTTACCCGGCTGGCGACGCCGGTGTGTTCACCAGCGGCGGCACCCAGAGCAACCTGATGGGTCTGATGCTGGCACGCGACGCCTTCTATCAGCGTCAGGGTCACTCGGTGCAGCAGCACGGGATCACTGGTGATCTGCGTAAGATCAAAGTGCTGTGTTCTGAAAACGCGCACTTCTCCGTACAGAAGAACATGGCGCTGCTTGGCCATGGCTACCAATCTGTGGTGCAGGTGAAGTCTGATGAGTTCGCCCGTATGGATGTGTCAGACCTGAAAGCCAAACTGGCGCAGGCCGACGCTAACGGCGAACAGATCCTGGCGATCGTGGCGACCGCCGGTACCACCGATGCCGGTGCGATCGATCCGCTGCGTGAAATTGCCGGCATTGCTGCCGAGCGCAACATTTGGGTACACGTTGATGCAGCATGGGGCGGCGCGCTGCTGCTGTCCGAGAAGTATCGCGACTACCTCGATGGCCTGGAGCGGGTGGATTCCGTCACTTTGGACTTCCATAAACAGTATTTCCAGACCATCAGCTGCGGTGCGTTCCTGCTGAAAGATGAGCGTCATTACGAGCTGATGCGTTATCAGGCGGCTTACCTGAACTCTGAGTTTGACGAAGAGGCCGGCGTACCGAATCTGGTATCCAAATCACTGCAGACCACGCGTCGTTTCGATGCGCTGAAACTGTGGATGGGCCTGGAAGCGCTGGGTCAGAAACAGTATGCGGCGATCATCGATCACGGTGTGACGCTGGCGCAGGAAGTGGCGAAATTTGTTACCTCTGAACCACGCCTCGAGCTGGTAATGCAGCCTCAGCTGGCGAGCGTACTGTTCCGCTATCGTCCAGAGCAACTGACCGATACTGCTCAGATTGCGCTGTTCAACCAGCGTATTGGCGATGCGCTGCTGGATTCAGGCCGCGCCAACGTAGGTGTGACCGAGAATCAGGGCGTAACCTGCCTGAAGCTGACCTTGCTGAACCCAACCGTGACGCTGGAAGATGTTAAACTCCTGCTGGCGCTGGTTGAGAAAACCGCGAATCAGCTGCTAAACGCATAATTACCTGTGATGCGAATAAGCCGATAACTGGCAACTGTTATCGGCTTTTTTTCGCTTCTGCACCTGAATTCAGTTCGCGCACATAATCCAGAAACGCCTGTAGCGGCGCCGGAATCAACCGGCGATCGTTGTAATAGAGCCAAAGGCCAGAGAAGCTTTGCCACCAATCCGGCAGAATCGGCTGCAGGCTGCCATCACTCAGCGCCGGTCTAATCCAATCCTCAAATAAGTAGACCACGCCGCAGCCAGCGATTGCCGCTTCTACCGTCAAGTCCATCGCCGCGCCGATACTGCAAATCAGCGGACCTTTCGGCTGCAAGCGCACGGTTTCCTCGCCGCAGGTAAATTCCCATTCGGCAATCACGCCAGTCGCATAGCGTCCGTGTAAACAGCGATGCTGCACTAAGTCGCGCGGATGCTGTGGTTTAGCGAATTGAGCCAGATACGCGGGAGATGCCGCCAGGGCAAAGCGCTGGGTGCGCGGACCGATTGGCAGTGCCACCATGTCTTGCTCCAGATGATCGTCGTAACGAATGCCGGCATCACAACTATCGCGGAACACATCCTGCACATTACTTTCCGCCACCACTTCCAGCTGGATATCGGGATAGCGCTTCAAAAATCCCGGCACAATCGACGGTAACACAATGCGCGCGGCGCTCACCGGCACGTTTAAGCGCAAGGTGCCGCCCGGCGTATCGCGGAACGTGTTCAACGCATCCAGCGCCGCATCCACTTCGTTCATTGCCGGAAGCAGGCGCGACATCAGCGCCCTGCCGGCTTCTGTTAACGCCACGGTGCGCGTGGTGCGATTAAACAACCGCACGCCAAGTTGCTCTTCGGCACGCCGCACCGCATCGCTCAAGCGCGACGGATTACTGCCGGTTATGCGCGCCGCCTCACGAAACCCGCCCGCTTTGGCCACCGCCGCCACCGCGTGCAGCAAGGCGATATCCAATGCCATTGTTCGCTACCTCGTACACTGTGTCCTGATTTGTACGGATAGTTGCACAGCGTTTTGGCGATTACAATCTAACCACACACTGACGAAGGAGCTTTCCATGTCTCATCCAGCATTGACTTACACCCTTGGCGACCGCCAGGTTGCACGACTCGGTTACGGTGCCATGCAGTTAGCCGGTCCCGGCGTGTTTGGTCCGCCGAAAGATGAAGCGCGTGCTTTACAGGTGCTGCGCGATGCGGTCGCAGCAGGCGTGAATCACATTGATACCAGCGACTTCTACGGTCCGCACATTACCAATCAGCTGATCAAAAAAGCGTTACATCCTTACGCCGACGATCTGGTGATCGTCACCAAAGTGGGCGCGCGCCGCAACGATAAAGGCGGCTGGTTACCGGCATTCACGCCAGACGCGCTAACGCAAGCGGTGGAAGATAACCTGCGCAATCTTGGGCTTGATGTGATGGAAGTGGTCAATCTGCGTTCGATGCTGGACGTGCACGGACCGAAAGAGGGTTCGCTGGAGCCGCAGGTTGAAGCGATGATCAAGCTAAAAGAGCGCGGGCTGGTTCGACACATTGGTCTGAGCAATGTGACGGCTAAACAGGTGGCCGATGCCCAGGCGATGACGCCGATCGCCTGCGTGCAAAATCTCTATAATCTGGCCAATCGTCAGGATGAGGCGCTGCTCGACCAGCTGGCAGCGCAAGGCATTCCTTATGTGCCATTTTTCCCCCTCGGCGGATTTTCACCGCTGCAGTCGGATCAGCTGAGCGAGGTAGCGATTGAGCTCAATGCTACGCCGCTGCAGGTGGCGCTGGCGTGGCTGCTGCAGCGTTCGCCTAATATTCTGCTGATTCCGGGAACGTCATCGCCGGAGCACCTGAAGCAGAACCTGGCGAGTAGTGAAGTGAAACTTACGCCAGAAATTGTGCAGCGGCTAAACACCATCGGCCAGCGATAGAGCACCCTTCGTAGCGGCGCCATTTATTGCGCGTGTTTTGCCATATACATTGCGCAACAAATTGCGCCGCTACGGATTATTCACTGTTTAAATGATTTTTGCCTCGACCAGACAACCTTTGAGAATACCAAACGCATCCTGACACTGCCGCTCATCGACGCAGGCAAAACCCAACAGCAGGCCGCGCCGCTCCTGCGGATGCATATAATATTGCGACAACGGCCGCACCTTAACGCCGCGCCTTAGCGCCAGCGCGGCGACCGCCACATCGTCGCAGCCGGTTGGCAGATTCATTACCAGGTGCAATCCCGCCTCATGATTCACTACCGGCAGAAAATCGGCGCCCAAATAACGCTCAATCAGGCTCACCATAAAGCGCCGCCGCTGGCTGTAAAGTTTACGCATGCGGCGAATGTGCGACATGTAATGCCCTTTTTGGATGAACTCTGCCAGCGCGCGCTGCACCAGCAAATGCCCGCCGCGATAGAGTTCCGCCGCCGCCACACGCAGCGGCTGCGCCAGCGCTTTTGGCACCACCAGATAACCGAGGCGCAGCGCCGGATAGAGTGTCTTGCTGAAAGTGCCCATATAAATCACCGGCGCATCCGGCTCAAAGCCCTGCAACGACGGGAATGGCTGGCCGGAGAAGCGAAACTCGCTGTCGTAATCATCTTCCACCAGCCAGGTTTTGTGTTTGCGCGCCAGATCGAGCAACTGCTTGCGCCGCTCCAGGCTGAGATGCACGCCCAGCGGATATTGATGTGACGGTGTCACGAAAATCATCTTCGGTGCACGACTGCGCGGTGGCAAATCGGGGATCAATCCCTGCTCATCCACTGCAATGGCGTTGATTTTCAGTCCGTTAATGCGCAGCAGATTGCGCGTCCCCCAATAACCAGGCTCTTCGATCCACACCTGATCGCCGGGATCGCATAACACGCGCGAAACCAAATCCACCGCCTGATGAATCCCTTCAGTGATGATGATTTGGTCGGCATCGGCGCGTACCGAACGCGCCACGCTCAGGTACTCCGCCAGCGCAGCACGCAGCTGTGCACAGCCGCCGTTGCTGCTGTAGATCAGCCGTTCGATATCCGGTTCACGGTTCAGACGCGCCTGAATCTGGCTGAAGAGTTTATGCGGGAACTGCGTGACATCCGGCGCGCCAGGCACAAAAGCGCCCCACTGATATGGCGAGGCATTGGCATGGCCGAGCAGCGAAGCGCCGCGTTTGGAAATCGCCGCCGGTTTCGCGCTTAACGTTTTGATCGGCGCCACGTTGCGCGGCGTGTTCAGCGATCCCTCCGGCAAATTTTCTGCAATCCATGTTCCGCTGCCGGTACGCGCCGTGACGTAGCCTTGTGCCATCAAATTCTCATACACGTTCAACACCGTGTTGCGCGACACCGACAGCTCGCGCGCCAAATCGCGCGTGGCGGGCAGGCGCGTGGCGCGCGGAAAAATGCCTTCTGCAATAGCGGCTTGCATACAGCTCAGCAAACGCTGCTGCAACGTCCCTTCCGGCATAAACTGCATGCGCTCTAATACATGATCGGCGTACAAACTTCGCAATTGGCTCCCCTCTTTTCACTGAAAGTGGCTCTGGCAAGATAACTCAGCGCAGGCATAAATAAGCGTGTTTGTCGTGATTTGTAAAGACGCTTATCGCTAAGGAAAGGTTATGGAAGGTAAAAACAGCCAGTTGCAGCAACGTAAAGATGATGCCCTGCCACGCGGCACAGGTAATCTTTGTCAGTGGTATATAGAGCACGCGGAGAACGCCACGCTGCGCGATGGTGAAGGCAACAGCTGGATCGATTTCGCTGGCGGCATCGCGGTGCTGAACACCGGGCATCGCCATCCGCGCATCGTGCAGGCGATTGCCGATCAGTTAGAGAAATTTACCCATACCGCATTCCAGGTGACGCCGTATGAGAGCTATGTGGCGCTGGCGGAACGCCTCAATCGCGTGGTGCCGATTGCCGGTAAAGCCAAAACCGCGTTCTTCTCCACCGGCGCTGAAGCGGTAGAAAACGCGGTAAAAGTGGCGCGTGCGGCGACGCGTCGTCACGGCATCATCACCTTCGGCAACGCCTTCCACGGTCGTACTTTCATGACAATGGCAATGACTGGCAAAGTGGCCCCTTACAAACGCGACTTCGGTCCGATGCCCGCGTCGGTGTGGCACGCGCGCTATCCCAACGGCGTCACAGGTATCAGCGTTGATGATGCGCTGGCCAGCTTGCAGGATATTTTCACGCAGGACATCGCGCCACAGGATGTTGCGGCTATCGTGCTGGAGCCAATTCAGGGCGAAGGCGGCTTCCACGTCGCGCCGCCTGAATTCTTCAACCGCCTGCGGTCGCTGGCCGATGAGCACGGCATTCTGCTGATTGCCGATGAAGTACAAACCGGCTTTGCCCGCACCGGCAAATTGTTCGCGATGGATCACTATACGGTGAAACCGGATCTCATCACCATGGCGAAAAGCCTCGCGGGTGGCATGCCGTTATCGGCGGTCAGCGGCCGGGCCGAGATTATGGATGCGCCGGGTCCAGGCGGCCTGGGTGGCACCTACGCTGGCAATCCGCTGGCGATTGCCGCGGCGCATGCGGTGCTGGACGTGATCGCCGACGAGAAGCTGTGCCAACGTGCTCAACAACTCGGTGCGCAGTTAACCGACTTCCTGCACAGCGCACGCAGCCAGTGTTCCTCCATCACCGACATTCGCGGCCTTGGCTCGATGATTGCGGTGGAGTTCGCCAGCGCGCAAACCGCGCAAACCATCCAGCAACACGCGATGGCGCGCGGGCTGCTGCTGCTCACCTGCGGCCCGCAGGGCAATGTCATCCGCTTCCTCTATCCGCTCACCATTCCTGATGCGCAGTTCCGCCAGGCGCTGGAGATCCTCAGCAGCGTGCTGAGTCAACACGCCGATTCGTAACAATCTACCCAGCTCGCGCGGCGGGCTGGGCTTCTCACCTGTTGTAACCCGGCTGCGCGTCGCGCGGCCTGAGAGACGCTTTGGAGAAACATTGATGAGTTCACAGAATGCCGATGTACTGGCGCAAGGCCTGAAGCCGCGCCATGTACGGATGTTATCGATTGGCGGCGTAATTGGTGCCGGATTGTTTGTTGGCTCTGGCCATGCGATCGCCGAAGCCGGTCCGGCGGTACTGCTGGCCTACATCGCCGCGGGCGCGTTGGTGGTGCTGATTATGCGCATGCTGGCAGAAATGGCGGTGGCGTCACCGGATTCCGGCTCTTTCTCCACTTACGCCGACAAATCGCTGGGCCGCTGGGCCGGTTTCACCATCGGTTGGCTGTACTGGTGGTTCTGGGTGTTAGTGATCCCGCTGGAAGCCAACGCCGCTGGCACCATCCTGCATTCGTGGTTTCCGCAGGTTCCGGTATGGGAATACACGCTGGCGATCACCACGTTCCTGACCATCAGCAACCTATTCAGCGTCAAAAACTATGGCGAGTTTGAATTCTGGTTCGCCCTGCTGAAAGTGGTGGCGATTGTGGCATTTCTCTGCGCGGGTAGCTTAGCGGTGTTTGGTTTGATGCCGGGCAGCAGCACGCGGGGGATCTCACATCTGTATGACACGCAAGGCTTTATGCCTAACGGCATCGGCGCGGTGCTGGCGGCGATCCTCACGACCATGTTCTCTTTTATGGGCACCGAGATTGTCACCATTGCCGCCGCCGAATCGCGCGAGCCGAAGAAACAAATCACCCAGGCCACCAACTCGGTGATCTGGCGCATCGCGCTGTTCTATCTGCTGTCGATCTTCATCGTGGTAGCGCTGGTGCCGTGGAATACGCCGTCGCTGATGAAAGCCGGTTCTTATCAGACAGCGATGCAGATGATGAACGTGCCTTATGCTAAGCAGATCGTTGATGTGGTGGTGTTGATTGCGGTGTGTAGCTGTCTCAACTCTGCGCTGTATACCGCATCGCGCATGATCTATTCGCTTTCACGTCGTGAAGATGCGCCTGCCGTCGCGTCGCGCACTACACGCAGCGGCACGCCGTGGGTAGCGGTGTTGCTCTCCACGGCGGCGGCCTTCCTCGCGGTGATCGCTAACTATCTGGCGCCGAGCGCAGTATTTGAGTTCCTGCTCGCCAGTTCCGGCGCCATCGCGTTGCTGGTGTATCTGGTGATCGCCGCGTCTCATCTGGTGCTGCGTAAAAAGCGCGAAGCGCGCGGTGAAATCCTCAGCTATCGCATGTGGCTGTTCCCTGGCCTGACGTGGGCGACGATGGTGTTCATCGTTGGCGTATTGGTTGCCATGCTTTTCAACCAACAACACCGTCCAGAGATTATCGCCACCGGCCTGTTGACGCTGGGTGTCGTCGCCGCCAGCCGTATTGTGCATCGCAAACGCGTGGCGCGGAAAAACGAGGAGATGGTGGCGTTACGTTCGTAACGCATGACTTCCAGGCAAGGATGCCGCGGAACTTAGTCGTACTGCACGTCGATGCTGATGGCTTCTTCCTGCACGTTGAGGTTTATCGCGCATTTACGCCACACCGGCAGACCGTTGGTCATATTGTTATCCACGAAGTACTGCTGAAAATCTTTCAGCGCCTCCGAGAGATCGCCTATCGCGCGCGCATCGGGTTCAAACCAATCCGGTTCACCGTTTTCATCGATGTAATCGAACTGAAACTGCCCGCCATCATCGTCCGCAAACAGTTCAGCCTGAACGATCAATTCCCGCGCACCTTGCGGGCCACAGCTAAAGATGATCTGGCCGATACGGCGATAAAGGTCTTCGTATTGCATAGGTTTTGGGTTCCTCAAATAAATTTACTGCGTGCAACTCATTGCGACGCTACAAAATCCCGTACTTATCCGTAGCGGCGCGATTCATCGTGCAAACCATGACACCATTATTGACTTTAGTTCGCATGATAAGAGAATGAGGCTCTTCGAACAGAAAGTTGCAAAAAAGGGAGTTTATCATAGCCTGTTCACATCGTTTTCCCTGGGTTAACACCTATAAAAAATCCGCTGCGCTGGTCGCCATTGCTGTCGCCCTCTCACTGGCCAGTTGCTCCTCGCCACCACCGAAATCACTGGTCACGCCGTTGCCGACGGTCACCAAACCGCCAATGCCCACTAAACCAGCACTGAGCAAAGAACCGGTACGCGGCGTGTGGCTCACCACCGTTTCACGCCTCGACTGGCCGCCAATCAATTCCGTGAATGCCAGCCCGGCCAACCGCATCCACCAGCAGCAACAGGCGTTGACCGATAAGCTAGATAAACTGAAAAGCCTCGGCATCAATACGGTATTTTTCCAGGTAAAGCCGGATGGCACCGCGCTGTGGCGCTCCAGCATCTTGCCGTGGTCAGATATGCTCACCGGCAGGATTGGTGAAGATCCCGGCTACGATCCGCTGAAATTTATGCTGGATGAGGCGCACAAACGCGGCATGGAGGTGCACGCGTGGTTCAACCCATATCGCGTCTCGACCAACGTCAAACCTTCCACGGTTAACGCGCTGAATAATACGCTTGCGCTGCAACCGGCCAGCGTATTTGTGCTGCATCGCGACTGGATCCGCACCGCCAGCGACCGCTTCGTGCTCGATCCCGGCATCCCCGCCGCGCGCGACTGGATCACCAGCATCGTTGCGGAAGTGGTGTCGCACTATCCGATCGACGGCGTGCAGTTCGATGACTATTTCTATACTGAAACGCCCGGTTCAACCCTCAACGACAGCGCCACGTTCCGCCAGTATGGTCAGGGTTTTGCATCGAAAGCTGACTGGCGGCGCAACAACACGCTGCTATTAATTGAGCAGGTGTCGCGCACCATCAAGCAACTGAACCCGAACGTAGAATTTGGCGTCAGCCCGGCAGGCGTGTGGCGCAATCTGTCGCATGATGCGGCGGGCTCCGACACACGCGGCGCGGCCGCCTACGACGAAGCCTACGCCGATACGCGTCGCTGGGTGCAAATGGGACTGCTGGATTACATCGCGCCGCAGCTTTACTGGCCGTTTGCGCGCCAGGCCGCCCGTTACGACGTGTTAGCCCACTGGTGGGCGGACGTGGTGAAGCCAACGCATACGCGACTCTATATCGGTGTAGCGCTGTACAAAATCGGCGAAGCGTCGAAAAGCGAACCTGACTGGACGGTGAATGGCGGCGTGCCGGAGTTGAAAAAGCAACTCGATCTCAACGAGTCGCTACCGCAAATTAACGGCACGATTTTGTTCCGCGAAAATTACCTTAATCAGCCACAAACCCAGGATGCGGTGAATTATTTGCGCAGCCGTTGGGCCGATTAACATTATCCTAAGGTCGCCATTCATGGCGTAATGCCGATCAGTTAAGCGCCGTATCATATAACCGCACCTTCTGTAGCGGCGCGATTTATCGCGCAATGAATTGCGCCGCTACAATGTGTGCATTCGATAATGAGGGGTTTTCATGCCTTAACTAACGAGCATTACGCCAGCAACTCCTCACTCTGCATCAGTGCAAAAAACGACTCCAGCTCGCGCAGCATCATCGAAGCGGCAATCGAAAGCTGGCGCTGCGGTGCAACACACAGCGACAAGGTAAATGGCTTCAGCACCGTATCGATCAACGGGATAAACTTCAGTTCACCGCGCCGATACTCATCAACGATATCCAGCCAGCACATTAGGCTTATCCCCACATCATCACGCACCAGTGAACGCAGCATATGAATGTTATTGGTGCGCGCCACTTCGTTGATCTTAATGCCCGAACTGTTGATCAGCGCCTCCAGCGGATCGGCCAGCATCAGTGGCGCGGCGGGCACGATAAATGGCCAGGATTCGCAGTGGCTGAAACGGATCGACTCCAGATTGGCCAGCGGATGTTGACTGCTCACCACAATACCCAGACGTAAATCGGCAAACGACTTCACCAGCAACTCGCGCGAACTTTGCGGATTAAGCAGGATGCCGAAATCCGCATCGCCCGAGGTCAGCGCATTGGCGATGTGGATATTGCTCATGGTGGTCAGCGTGAAGGAGATGCCGGGATAGTCGCTGCGAATGCGCTGCAAAATCGATGAAAAAAAGCCGCGATTAATCGCATCAATGGTGGCGATATGCACATGGCCGTGACGTAATCCGCGCAAATCATCCAGCTGCGTGCAGACGCGACCAAAATCCCGCTGCCAGTTTTTCGCCGCATTCAGCAGGATCTCACCCGCTGCGGTCATACGTAATCCTGATGGATGACGCTCAAATAGCGGCATATCCAGCTGTTCCTCCACGCGCAGGATCTGCCGATCAATTGAGGATGCCGAGACGTGCAGCACCTCAGAAGCCTTGCGCAGCGAACCCTGGCGGGCCACCTCAGTGAAATAGAGCAGAAATCGGGAGAAGGCGAACATAAGGGGTGCTCTCTTTTTTGCAACGTATCATGCGAATTAAACAGATGGACGCTTACACATGGGCAAAATAATAATCGCTGCCATGATTAAAACAAGGGTTTGCGCGGCCTCCCAACCGACGACATCCCTGCTCAGGCAGATAGATGATGAAATCCAATCCTCTCGCCGTCACCGTCATCGCAAAGCAGTTCAACGGTGCAGGCAATGTGTTACTGACGCTGGCGAATCGCAGCGGGCAGCCGCTGCCTGCTTTCACGCCCGGCGCGCACATCGATGTCATTATTCCTGACGGCGGTAAACGCCAGTATTCACTCTGCTCTGCGCCAGCCGAGTATTATGAAATCTGCGTACGTCTGGATGAGTGTTCAACCGGCGGATCGCGCTGGCTGCATCAGCAATTAACCACCGGCGATAAGCTAGAGATATCCGCGCCACGTAACCACTTTCCGCTGCCGCACGCGCCGCGCACGCTACTGTTTGCCGCCGGCATCGGCCTGACGCCGCTGTTGGTGATGGCCGAAGCACTGGCGGCGCGTCAGGCGAATTTCACCCTGCACCTTTACCTGAAACACGCCGACCAACTGGCTTTCAGCCAACGTCTGCGCAATCTCGGCGCGTGCGTGGTCATCCACTACAGCAGCGAAGGCGACAGCCTGCGCCAGCGCGTTCCCGAAGATCTCACCCAGCCAGACAACGCTGCGCTGGTGTTCTGCGGCCCGGCGGGTTTTATGCATCATCTGCAGCAGCTGGCGTTGCAACATGGCTGGGACGAAGCACAGCTGCACAGCGAGCGCTTCCAATCCACATCTTCGCTGATGGCTGGCGCTGCCTTCGAAGTGCAGCTCGCCTCCTCCGGCGCACGCTTTGCCGTGGGCGAGCAACAAACCATCGCTGAAGTACTTGAAGAAGCAGGGATTGAGATTGAACTCTCCTGCGAACAAGGCATGTGCGGCGCCTGCATCACCGGCGTGTTGGCGGGCGAGCCGGATCACCGTGATGATGTGCTGAGCCAGCAAGAGCGTGCGGCCAACGATTGCATCGTGCTGTGCTGTTCACGTGCGCGTTCACCTTTATTGGTACTGGATCTATGAGCGGCTATCCGGGTGCGACCGGCGCACGTTTACCCCGCTGGCTGCTGCCAGAAAACTGGCCTGAAGCCAACAATCAACCGCAGCTGGCGACCTTACATTTCCACGCCGCGGGCCTGCAATTCGAACCCGACCATGCAGCAGCACCCGCTGATTATCTGCCGCTTCACGGCGCGCTGGTGCTGCCCGCGTTTATCGAACCGCACGCGCATCTGGATAAAACCTTCACTATTCAACGCAGCCCGGCGCAACAGCCCGGTTTGCTGGCCGCGATTGCTGCCATGCATCAGGACCGCGCGCACTGGAACACAGCAGATCTGCAGCAGCGCGCTACGCAGGCGCTGCGCTGGGCGGTAGAAGCTGGCGTCGGTTTGCTGCGCACCCACATCGACTGGTTCTCCGTTGATGCACCATTAGCGTGGCAAGTGATTGGCGATCTGCACCATCCCCTGTGCAGCATTGAGCGCGTGGCCCTCGCGCCACTCACCTTCTTTGCCGACGCCAGCGATGCGCAGCATATTGCCGCGCAGGTCGCGACCAGCGGTCCCGGCGCGCTGTTGGGCGGCTTTATTCACAGCAGCAACTGGGATGCGCAGGCGTTTCAGCATCTGATGGAAGCCGCCGAATTGTGGCAGCTGGATATTGATCTGCATATTGATGAAGAACTTAACGTCGAGGCGCAGGGATTGCGCTGGCTGGCGCACTATTTGCAGCAGCATCCATTTAGCGGCGCTATCACCTGCAGCCACAGCTGCGCGCTGGCGCAGCAGGACGATGCGCAACAGATTCTTGCCTTACTGGCGCAACACAATGTGACGTTGATTGCGCTGCCGCTCACCAACCTGCTGTTACAGGACGCGGTGCCCGGCCGCACGCCGCGTCTGCGCGGTTTAACGCTGGTAAAAGAGGCGCAGGCGCTGGGCATTCCGCTGCTGCTAGGCGCGGACAACGTGCAGGACGCGTTCTGTCCGTTTGGCAGTTACGACCCGCTCGATACGCTGTTTAGCGGTTTGCTGAGCCTGCAACTGGGCGCGGCGTTTGATCAGGCTTCCGCGCTGATCTGCCAACGCCGCGCGCTGCTGGCCAATGATTTGGTGATTTTTCCGCATGCCGATGTGGCGAGCTGGCCGTTGCGTCAACGTCAGCGCTATCGGCTGAAAAGGGGTGTGCGTTATGGAGAAACAACAGATGGCGCTTGATGCAGGAGCGGGAAAACCGCTGGCGAAATATGCCGCGTGGCGACGCGCGGGTGACTTCATTTTCCTCTCCGGCATTATTCCGGTGAACCCACAAACCGCCACCATTGTGCGCGGCTACGACGACATTCCCGCAGCGGCGCAACAGCTGCTTGGCCGCACCGGCGAGTTCTCCACCGACATTAAAGAGGGGCCGATTCTGGCGCAGAGCTGGTACGTGCTGGAGAGCATCCGCACCACCATCGAAAGCGCCGGCGGACAGATGAGCGATGTCTTCAAACTGGTGCAGTACTTCCGCAATCTCGACCATTTTCCCCACTACAGCCGGGTGCGTAAGCAATTTTTCCCGGATGCACCGCCGGTTTCTACTGTGGTGCAGGTGAGCGAAATGCTGCCGAGTCCGGACGTCTTAATTGAAGTTGAAGCCACGGCGTGGTTGCCGCAATAACACGAGGAGTTGAAATGTTGCATGGTTATATTCCGGCAAACCGCTTTTTGCCGTACCTGAGCTGGACCGACATCGCCACGCTGGAAAATAAAGCCAACACCGTGATCGTGTTGCCGACCGGCGCGATTGAGCAGCACGGCCCGCACTTGCCGTGTGCGGTGGATAGCGTGATCGCCTCCGGCGTGGTCGGCTATGCGCTGGCGCGCTTACCGGCGGAAATCCCGGCTTACGCCATTCCGCCGATCACATATGGCAAATCGGATGAGCATCTGCATTTTCCCGGCACACTAACGCTGACCGGCGAAACCCTGCTGCACACTATTCTGGAGATTGGCGAATCACTCTATCGCGCCGGTTTCCGCAAGTTCCTGATGGTTAACGGTCACGGCGGCCAGCCGCAGCCGTTGCAGATGGCGGCGCGCGAGCTGCGTCTGCGCCACGGCGACATGATCATCATCATGCAAGACACCTTTAAAGTGCCGAACTGCGCGGAAAGCTTTATGGACGACAAAGAGCGGCAGATGGCGATGCACGCGGGACATGCCGAAACCGCGCTGATGCTGGCGCTGGCGCCCGATACCGTGCAGATGGATAAAGCGGTGGCTAATTATCCGCCGGCATTCCCCTGCCCGACGCTTTCGACCAACAAACCGATGGCGGCGTGGGCCTCCTACGATTTCGGCCCGAGCGGCGTGATTGGCGATCCTTTGCCCTCCACGCCCGAGCAAGGTGCAGCCATTCTCGATTCACTGGCAGAAAGCTGGGCGCAGGTGATTACCGAAGTGCACCAGATGACATGGGTAACCCGCGCCGAACCGGCGTGGGGCACCGGCCATTGGCAAGGCAAAGTATTAGATCACCACGACGCAGCCGCCTTTTTACCACCTCGCTAGGGAATAATGATGAAAAAGACATTGAGCACTGTTGCCGCGCTTGCGCTGGCACTCTCGGCCCCGAGCATGGCGGCGGAGAAATTCACCTTTATGACCAACTGGTATGCGCAGGCCGAACACGGCGGCTTCTATCAGGCGCTGGCGCAGAATCTGTATCGCGATGCCGGCCTTGATGTCACCATCAAGATGGGCGGTCCGCAGGTGCATACCATGCAGCTGATGGCGGCCGGTCAGGCCGACTGCATCATCAGCGATAACATGCAGGCGCTGGAAATCTGGCAGCAAGGCGTGCAGGCGATGCCGGTTGCCACCACCTTCCAGCACTCGGCAATTGCCTTTCTCACCCATCCGGATGTGAAAAACCAGGCCGATTTGCAGGGCAAAACCTTCCTGCTGGCGGCGGAAGCCTACACCTCATATTGGCCGTGGGCGCAGAGCGCGCTGAAGCTGAAAAATGCCCGCGTGCGTCCTTACACCTTCAGCATTCAGCCGTTCCTTGCCGATAAAAATCTGGTGCAGCAAGGCTATATCACCTCCGAACCGTTTGCAGTGCAAAAAGCCAATGCGCAGGCCAATGTTTACCCGATCAGCGATTGGGGTTATCCGCCGTACGGCAACAGCATCGTGTGCATGAAATCGACCATCGAGAAACGGCCGGCTGCAGTGGCGGCGTTTGTGAAGGCGTCGATGCAGGGCTGGAAAAACTATCTGCAGGATCCTGCCGCTGGCAACGTGCTGATCAAGAAAGAGAACCCGCAGATGAGCGATGAACAGATCGCTTTCGGCATTGCGCAGATGAAGAAATACCAGATGCTGACCGGCGGCGATGCGCAAACCGGCGGCATCGGCATCATGACCGAAGCGCGCCTCAAGCAAACCTGGCAGCTGCTGGTCGATACCAAGCTGATCGATGCTGCCAAAGTACCGTTTGACGGCAGCTACACGCTGAAATTCATCCAAGACGTCAAGGTTCTGCCATGAATAGCGCCAGCCATTTGACGCTGCTGCATCCCGATGCGCAAGCGGTGCCGCGTTCTACGGCGCCACCGGCTATTGAGGTGCTGTCAGCGGAGAAAATTTATCCCAACGGTACGCGCGCACTGCTGCCGGTCGATCTCACTATTCGTCAGGGCGAATTTGTCTCGCTGCTCGGCCCGTCCGGCTGCGGCAAAAGTACCTTGCTAAAGATGATCGCCGGGCTGATTGAACCCACCGATGGCAAGTTAATGCTGTTTCGCCGCGATCGGCGGGAAAATCAGCGCGATCTGCCGCTGTCGTTTGTGTTTCAGGAAGCGACGCTGATGCCGTGGAGCAACGTGCACAAAAACGTGCGTCTGCCGCTCGATTTGGCAGGCGTGCCGCGTGCCGAAGCGGACACCCGCGTGCGCGAAATCCTCGAGCTGGTCGGTCTCGGCCAGTTTGGTCACGTATTGCCGCGCGAGCTTTCCGGCGGCATGCAGATGCGCGTGTCGATAGCGCGCGGTCTGGTCACGCGCCCGAAAGTGCTGCTGATGGATGAGCCGTTTGGCGCGCTGGACGAGATCACCCGCAACAAGCTGGACAGCGATCTGCTGGATTTGTGGCAGGAGCAGAAGCTAACGGTGGTGTTTGTCACTCACTCGATTCAGGAAGCGGTATTTCTGTCGCAGCGGGTGATTATGATGGCGGCGCGCCCCGGGCGCGTGGTAGATGACATCCGCATTGAAACCACGTTGCCGCGCGACGATGAGTTCCGCGTCAGTCAGGATTTCACGCATTATGCGCAACAGCTGCAACGCGGCCTGCTGGCGGCGAGCAAGGAGAGTCAATGATGAAACCGTTAGCAAGCCATCGGCAATTTCAGCAGTGGCTGTTCCCCGCCATCGTCGCGGTCGCCATGCTGCTGTTGTGGCAGTTTCTGGTCACCACCTTCAAAGTGCCGGTGTTTCTGGTGCCGTCGCCGCTAGTGGTGGCGCAAAGTCTGGTGCAGAACTTCCCGACGCTGTTTATGTCATTGCTCTACACCCTGAAAATCACCGTGATTTCCTTTGCGGTGGCGATTGTGATTGGTTCGATTGTGGCGTTTCTGCTGGTGCAAAATCGTTTTATTGAGACCGCCCTTTTTCCCTATATCGTGTTCTTGCAGGTGACGCCGATTGTCGCTATCGCGCCGCTGATCATCATCTGGGTGAAAGACACCATGCTATCGCTGGTGGTGTGCGCCACCTTAATGGCGGTGTTTCCAATAATTTCCAATACCACGCAAGGTCTGCGTAGCGTGTCGCCAGGATTGCTGAGCTATTTCCGCCTTAATCATGCGTCACGCATGCAGATTCTGCTGCGCCTGCGTATTCCTTCGGCGCTGCCGTACTTCTTCGGCGCGCTGCGCATCTCCAGCGGCTTGTCGCTGATTGGCGCGGTGGTGGCAGAGTTTGTCGCTGGCACCGGCGGCACCGATACCGGGCTGGCGTACCAGATTTTGCAGGCCGGTTATCAGCTCAATATCCCGCTGATGTTTGCCGCGCTGCTGCTGATTTCACTGGCAGGCTTCCTGCTTTTCGCGCTGATGTCGTGGCTAACGCGCCGCGTGCTGGCAGCATGGCATGAGAGTGAATTGAGCCCCAGTTAAGAAACACGCATGCGCCGTAGCGGCGCAATAACCCTTTTCACACAGGAAATAAACATGTCTGATTCCGATCGCCAGTCTGCACTGGCGGCGCTGGTCGCGGCGTTGCCTGAACTCGACTGGATCAAAGAAGCGCCGAAGGTCAAACGTCTGTCGCGCGATTTCCACTGGTTCAGCCCGGTCTTGAAACCGCAGCTGGAAGCGAAGTTTGCCGAATTGGCGGTGCGTCCGCGTGATGAGCAGGAGCTGGCCCTGATCGTGGCAGCCTGCGCCAAACAGCGCGTGCCACTCAATTTGCGCGGCGGCGGCACCGGCAATTACGGTCAGCTGATTCCGCTGCATGGCGGCTTGATGGTTGATATGACGCGCCTCAACGCCGTCACGGCTGTCGGCAACGGCACGGTGCGTGCGCAGGCGGGCATTCGCCTTGGCGATCTCGAAGCGCATACCCGCCCACTCGGCTGGGAGCTGCGCTGCATGCCCTCCACCTGGAAACTGGCGACGCTCGGCGGCCTGTTTGGCGGCGGATTTGGCGGCGTAGGTTCGATTAATTACGGTCCGCTGGCCGCGCCAGGCAATGTGTTGTCGGTGCGCCTGATGACCATGGAAGAGACGCCGCGCATTATCACCCTGCAAGCGCCGGATGCGCTGCTGCTGCATCACGCGTACGGCAGCAATGGCATCGTGCTGGAGATTGAACTGGCGCTGGCACCGCGCCACGACTGGATCGAACGTCTCGACACTTTCAACGACTTCCCTACGGCGATGGCCTTTGCTGATGCGCTGGCCCGTTCGCCAGGCATGGTGAAGCGCCAAATCGCCGTGTTCGCCGCGCCGGTGCTTGATTACTTCAGCGATCTGGCCGATGCCGATGTGGCGGGCAAACATGGGGTGATTTCCGTGGTGGGCAGCGAAAGCGACGGGCTGTTACCTGCGCTGCTGAGCCAGCATGCGGGCCGCAATGCGCTGCATTTTGCCGCAGGAGAAAATAGCGGGCATTCGCTGATTGAATATTGCTGGAATCACACCACGCTGCAGGCGCTGAAAATCAATAAGACGCTAACTTACCTGCAAACTGCTTACGCGACGGATAACTATTTGCAGCAGGCGCTAACGCTGGAAGCGCAATTATCCGATGAGGTGATGTCGCACATTGAATTCTTACGCGATATGAACGGCAGCATTACCTGTAGCGGTTTACCGTTGGTGCGTTATCAGGACGAAGATCGCCTCAACGCGATTATGGCTATTTACCGCACGAATGGCGTGAAAATTAATAATCCACATGTAATTCATATTGAAGATGGCAAACAGGGCATGGTGCGTGCTGATGTGGTGGCGATGAAACGCGCCTGTGATCCCCATAATTTATTAAATCCCGGCAAATTGCGCGGCTGGGAAGTACGCGATACGTTACCGGATGTGCATATCCCTGGCGTCAATTAACCACGTAGATTTTATTATTGTCGAGCCAGCAACCTCGATTGCTGGCCCGATAAAATTAATAGGGATCGGTAGCACTGTGCAATTCAATACTGCGCTCCGTTCCATTGACTCGAACTTTTAAGAAACGACGCGTTCTCCATGATCCATCGGGATTTTGCACGCTCTTTTCGAACACCGGACCATGCAATAACAACTCTTTATTGTCGTTGTACCCAAAGCCAACTTGTTTATTTCCAATCCAGTGCTGTTCAAAGGCAACAACTTTCTCCGCATTCAGTCTGGTGCTCTCTTCGGCGCTACAGGCCGTGAAGCTTTTACGGAAAATAAAGCAATTTCCAGCCTGGTATCGGTCTTTGCCATTGGTATCGACTAGCGCAATGGAATAGGCGGTAAAGCCCGCAATTTTCACATAGAGTTTGGTTCGGGCACCATTACCCGAAATATGCACTTTGGTCACCGGACTGGAACCCTCGCCGTACCAGCTGCCAATAGAATCTGCACCATTTCTTGCCTGCAGATAGATATTTGCCACGCCTTCCGGCGTACGGCTACTAAAGTCAGTTTGGGTTTCACTTTGTGAGAGGAATTGTGCGGTGCCAATAATTCGCACATGTATTTGCGAGTTGGCATTAGAGAAGGCGAATTCCCCGACATAAAACCACTGTTCAGCCTCCTTCCCCTGATTATCCATGTGATACTGCGAGGAGATATAGTCATAGCTCAATGAACCTTGCGCAACGATTCCCCAATCCGACATCTCCAGTACGCCACGATCGCCTTCACCGATAAGCGTCCACGGCTCAATACCTTCGGTACTGTAATCGAATCCGGCACTTTGGTTATGAATACTTTTTTGAATAATAGTGGCGCGGCAATAACCCAGTTTTAATGGGTTATCGGTGGATTCAATGGCTAATCCCTCAATCACCCACTGGCCATTGGAGAGATCACCGGCGAATTCGGAGTGTTCAATCCAGCCGTTGCGAATAAAGGATTGCGTACAGCGCGGAAGATCCAATACTGGCTTCTTCGTGCTGCCTTGTAAGTTAAAATTCGACAGCTCAATTGCCGTAGAGTGATCCCACGCGCCTTGTTGGCGATCGGACCAACGAGCATAAACAATGCTGTCCTGACAACCACGGGAATAGAACTGGTCGATTTTACAATCCAGCGTATCGATAAGATCAAGCGCACGTCCGCCCAAATAGCGGAATTCCATACTGCTGACGCGCAAGAACTGGCCGCCGATAATGGTGTTGGCATAGAAACCGACATTATTGAACGCCGTGCCGCCATCACCACCGCTGTCCGAACTCTTGCCTTTCACAACCAGCCCAGAAATTTCGGCATAGCGTGCCTGCACTTTAAAGAAATGTTGACCACGAGGTTTGGTATCCCAGTCGAAAAACAACGTCGTTGTTGGAAAATAACCGAAATTGACCGCCGCACCGGTCACCTTAAAACGGTTAATTTCTTTATCTGAGATATCAAACGTCGACATACTAAATTCGCCCGCAGTAAAACGTATCCCTGCTGATGGCAGCACGCGCTGCGACCAGTTAAACATACGTTTTACCGCCTCGATGCAGTCGGTTTTCCCGTCAGGCACCGCGCCAAAATCCAGCACGGTGACCGAGTTATAATCCAGTATCACCCTTTTCCAGCGTTTCTTTCCCGCTGTCACAATCACCAACCCACCATCGTCTGGCGATGTGGTATCTGTTGCGTCATAAACAAATACGCCGCCGCCAGCTTTAGTTCCGCGCTTATATTCCAGCACCGTAGCGAGTTCACCGCCGGTGGTAGGTTCGGTGGCTTTGAGCTGTTCGATATCTATGACCTGAATAACCGGTGCCGCCGCCGTGACAGTATTTTGTGGTGTGGTATTCGTATTGCTGGACGCATTCGCCATGGTGTACCCCTTAACTATTAAGAGAAAGTAACTGCACCATCGAGTATAAGTAACTGAAAATTAATGTGTTGATGCGTACCACGCTAACTGGGGCATTTGACTTATGTGATTTTTGCATGGCCAGACAACAATATGATTAATGGAAAAAAGCGTAGCGGCAGCGAGGCGATTTACAGATTAATCGCAGACAACTTCTTTATTTACATGGCACGAAACAGGAGAGGTTACGCGGAATTACAAGGTTGATTGCTAAGCAGAGAAAGCATTTGTGATCGTTATAAATTAACAGGCCAGCAACTAACAGTTACTGGCCTGCATGCTTAGAACGTGGCGTTCACACCGACATTCCAGGTCACCTGATGGTAATCGCTATTCCCACCGACGGTTGAAACCCCGGCAAACGCATTCACCGTTTCGCCGAGCGGCACGTTGGCACCCAGCGACAGATCCAGCCAGTTTTTATCGCGCGCCTCAACGCTGCGTTCAAACGAAGTACGCGTTGATTTCAACCCGGCACGCACCGTGGAATCGGTATCGCCAAACTGATGGTTGTAGCTCACCTGTGCCCAGGGATTAACCACCCACTGTTTGCTGTCGATGCGCCAACCCACTGAGCCAATCTGTGAATGGGTGGTTTGATCGGAGTAGCGCATTGCGGTACTGCTGTCGCTGTTCTCGCTATAGCCGCCGACGCGACCGTAATCCAGCGCGTAACTGGCAACCGGCCCGGTGCTGAGATTTTCAGTAATCGGCAGCGTCCAGCCAGTCTGCACGCGCATGCCGAGCAATTTACCGCTGGTGCTACCCTGCTCGGTACGTTTGGCCGGGCCGATGTGGATATCACGCTCGATGCTGTCGAAATCGAGATCGGCATAATGCAGATCGGCGTTAATCCAGCCCTGATCGAACACCGTCAGCTGGCTATAAAGCGCCACCAGATTGCCGCGCAGTTTATAGTCGTAGTTCGACGAAGGTTCCTGGCGCTGATTGGTGTTGGAGAACAGCACACCCGTTTGCCAGTTGTCGGTGATCTGATAGCCGATACCCAGCGTTAAGTTGGTGGTGTTGGCATTTCCGTCGCTCCAGCTGTCGCCCTGATAATCGACATGTTGCCCGGCATAGCCGCCAAATACCGTGAACTTTCCGGCGCTGGCGGGCTGTTGACGCTGCTGCTGCAAATGTCCATCCAGCGTGTTTTGCGTATCCCGCGCCATCATCAGTGGCGATTGTGATAACGCCGCCACCTGCGCTGGCGCATCAAGAATCGACTGGATGTAATCGGCGATCATCGCATGCACCGCTGGGCTCGGGTGCAGACGATCGGCAAACAGATAATCCTGCGCCGTGGAGAAGCCCGGCGTGCTGGATTGACACTCATCCGCTGAGGTGCCAATCGGACAAGCGATGCCGATGGTGTTGGTTAAGCCATATTGGGTTGGATTGGCGATCACTTCATCGAACAGCCCGGCGATATCCACGCGCACAATATTGCCATTCAAGGTCGCCAGCCCCGCTTCTTCCTGCTGATTATAACCGTCGGAGAGCGCCGTGACCTGCTCGCTCAGCTCCTGCCATGCGTTATAAAGCTGTTGCGCTAGTGCGTCACGCACCGCTGGAACCGACGAAACTTCGCCTGCCGCTTGCGTGAAGGCATCCTGCACCGCTTGCTGTCGCGCGGCTTTATCTGGCGTGGTCACGCCATCCAGTGACTGAAACGCTGCCACCATTGCCGGTGTGGCTTCACTTCCCAGCACGCGCAGCACCGTTTGGATCATATAGGGCGTTGAGCCGAGCTGCGGCACGGTGGGCACAATCACCGCGCCCGCGCCGGCATCCAGCAAGGTTTTGATTTGCGCAACCGATTGATTGGCGCTGTTGCTGATGGTTTCACTGGCGGTTAAGGGATTGGTGACGGCAACGGCGATGTCATTGGCACCGACCCAATGAATATACAAACCGTTGCTATCCGCGCGACCGCCGGTTGAAGCGAGATAACCCGCCAGTTGGTCCTGGGTGTTTAAATCAGGATCGAGCTTGGGTACCGAAACTGCGCCACCCTGCGCATAATTGCTGCCGCCTAACGTTGAGCGCTGTAAATCCTCCCCCAAATGCGCGGCAAGAATCTCATCATATAAAGGATGTTGTGCACCGTCGAAGGTAAAGCGGCCCACATTGCCGCTATCACTCAGGCTATCGCCAAACACGGTCAGACTGTCCCATGCCAGCGCAGGTGCGGGCGTCAACAACGCAGTGAGTGTGGCGATGGCGACGGCAGAAAGCGCAGATTTGTGGTTGTTCATCATCAACTCCGTGATGGGCCAGAGACGCAGCGTCTGACCGGCAAAAGGTAAGGTCCGCGCATCAAGCGAACCCGCAACATCGCATCAGGAATGCGTTAAGAAAATATCAAGGACGTTTAACTGTTTAGTCAGGAAGGGGGCGTTATGCCAGTTTGCAGCGGCAAATAAACTTAAGTTTATTAACAGCCCTTTTACATGCATTTAAATTAAACCTTTAAATAAGGCCGCCGATAACTAGTGTTGCGGAGTGCGAGTACGCTCTGAACGGTACATTTCGAAAACATCAGGTAGGTTAATTACATACCCCGTGCGGCGCTGCGGCGCACAGAGACACTTAAGTGTACGGCGAAGGGGAATCTGCGGGCAGCTCAGGTGACGCATGTTGAGCGTGACCAATTTTGCACTGCACGCATTACGTTCAACAGCACAATAATCACCTGAGGCTTCCCATGTTTGGTGTGAAAAAGTCGAGTCTTTTTTTGCCGTTTTATAAAAGTGGCGATGTGGCTAAAGATATCAATGCGATCAAACAGCATGTGGCATGGATTGAATTTACGCCTAACGGCGAGATTCTGACCGCCAATCACCTCTTCCTTGCCACCACCGGCTATCAGTTAAATGAGATTCAGGGGAAGCATCACCGCCTCTTCTGCAGCCCGCAACACAGCCAATCCTCGCGCTATCTTGCCTTCTGGCAAACGCTGGCTTCTGGCGAATCGGTGACCGGCATTTTTGAGCGCTTCAATAAGCAAGGCCAGCGTTTCTATCTCAGCGCCACCTATTTCCCGGTGAGCGATGACAAAGGCCAGGTTTACAAAGTGATCAAGGTGGCATCGGATATCACAGAACGTCATCAGGAGCTGGAGCATAAAGAAGCGGTGATCACCGCGCTGGATCTCTCCATGGCGGTGATTGAGTTCACGCCGGACGGACAAATCCTCACGGCCAACAATAACTTCCTCAAGCACATGGGATATGAGCTAGCTGCGGTTGTGGGGCAGCATCATCGCATGTTCTGCTTCGATAACTTCTATAGTGAAAATCCCGACTTCTGGCGCAAGATGGCCAAAGGCCAGCACTTTGTCGGCCGCTTCGAACGCAAAACCGCCGGCGGCGAACGCATCTGGCTTGAGGCCAGCTACAACCCGGTTTATGACGCCGATGGCAAGGTGTACAAGGTGATCAAAATCGCCTCAGATATCACCGCGCGCGTGGAAGCCGCCAAGCGCGTGGCCGACATCGCGCTGACGACCTCAGAAGAAACGTCACAAATTACCGACAACGCCAACGAGGTGCTGGACGAAACCATCCGCAATTCAGGGTTGGTGGCGCTGCAGGTTAATGCAGCAACGGCGATCGGGGGCGAGCTCAACGCCTCGGCGAAAAGCATTAGCGAAGTGGTCGAGACCATCAACCTGATTGCCTCGCAAACCAATATTCTGGCGCTGAATGCGGCAATTGAGTCTGCGCGCGCCGGTGAAGCAGGACGCGGATTCAGCGTGGTGGCGGGCGAAGTGCGACGTTTGGCGGCGTCCACCTCCAGCGCGACGAAGCAGATCACGCAAGTGGTGGAACACAACGCCAGCCTGATTGCGCAGATGGAGCAGCAGCTTAATGAGGTCAAGCAGTTTGTGGTGACCGAGCAGGATAAAATCAGCGTGTTGTCACGCAGCCTGCGAGAAATTAACAGCGGCGTACATGAGTTTGTGAACGTGATTCATCGGTTGGATGTGTAATGTTCGGCCGGTGTGTAACAACGCGCACCGGCCCACCCTCACATCATCTGCGGTTCACGGATCGCCTGACCTTTGGCGAACCGCGCCAGGCTGTACGGCTTCACATCAGTGAACAGCGGTTTGTTATTGACCATCTGCGCGCACAGCAAGCCTGCGCCTGGCCCAATACCAAAACCGTGGCCGCTGAAGCCGGAGGCGATAAATAAGCCCGGTATGCTCGTCATCTCATCAATCACCGGCACCAAATCCGGCGTGGTATCAATCCAGCCGCCCCACGCGTAATCCACCTTAATGCCGTTCAACTCCGGATAGAGCTGCACCAGCGCCTGCATCGCTTCCTGCACAATGCCGTTATCCGCTGCCGGATCGAGGGTGCGGATCTTTTCGAACGGCGACTCGCTTTGATTGGACCACGAACCGGCGGCTTCCGGGCCGTTGAAGAACGAGCCGTTGATGCGCACCTTGAGCTTCTTAGCGATCTTGCTGCGATACATCGCATAGAACCTGGTGGCGTAACGGATATTTTGCGGCGCGAGATCAATCTGCCCGCGTCCGGCGAGCGCCACGGTGTAGCTGCCATCCTGACGACGGCGAATACACAACCCGCCGGTGCTGAGACAGCCTTTGATCACTTCAGGCGCCGCCGTGGTTTTGAACGCGGTGCCCAGGATATTGGCGCTCGGCAGTTCAATGCCATATTGCTTGCAGAAGCGCGAACTCCACGCGCCGCCGCAGCAGATTACACGGTTAGCTTTCACCAGGCCGCGCTCGGTCCAGACGCCGGTGACGCGTCCGCCAGATACATCGAGGCCGCGCACCGCGCAGTTTTGCTGGATTGATGCGCCGAGATTTTTCGCGCCAGTCGCCATCGCCGGTGCTGCCAGCGACGGCTCTGCGCGACCATCGCTGGGCGACCACACGCCGCCAATCCACGGCGCATTGTTGCCGATGCGCTCGCGCGTCTCTTGTGCGGTCATCAAATGGCTGACGAAACCCAGTTGCTGCGCCTGCTTGCCCCACGCTTCCCAGCGCGCCAGATCGCTTTCGCTCTGCGTACCGTAAGTAATGCCCTGCCGCGAGAAGCCGAGATCGAGGCCAATTTCACTGCTCAACTCGTCCCAGCGCTGCAAACTGCGCATCGCCATCGGCAATTCGTACAGGTCGCGGTTTTGCTGGCGAACCCAGCCCCAGTTGCGGCCGGATTGCTCGCCGCCGATCACGCCCTTTTCAAACAGCGCCACGGAAACGCCCTGTTTTGCCAGTTCGTAACTTACTGACGTGCCAATGATGCCGCCGCCAATCACAATCACATCAACGGATTCGGGAAAGCGTTCACTGTCTGCTACTGCATTGATTTTGATGCGCATCGTCTTAAATCCTGTCCGCTTTTTGTTGATGTAACCATATTTAATGTTTTAGGGGAAATGCCGTTTAATTCCGTCTTTATGACACTTGACCCTTTCGTAAATTTTTGTCTTTACACTGGCGTTGTGAACAAAAATGACTCATATAGATAGCATCAGCTATATATTATAGCATTGGCTATATTACTCTGGAGATGATCATGTTCACTCAACGCCTTTTGCCTGCGATTGCCGTTCTGTTGTCACTCAGCGCATTTACCGCGTCAGCGGCTGAAAAATTCAAAGTGGTCACCACCTTTACGGTGATCGCCGATATGGCGAAAAACGTCGCGGGCGATGCGGCGGACGTGACGTCGATTACCAAAACCGGCGCAGAAATCCACGAATACCAACCCACGCCAGGCGATATTCGTCGCGCGCAGGGCGCTAATCTGATTTTGGTAAACGGCTTTAATCTGGAACTGTGGTTCAGCCGGTTTTACCAGCGTCTTAACGATGTACCGCAGGTCACCGTAACGCAAGGCATTGAGCCGATGGGCATTACTGAAGGTCCGTATAACGGTAAACCGAATCCGCATGCATGGATGTCGCCGGATAACGCGCTGATCTACGTCGATAACATCCGCAACGCGCTGCAGAAATACGATCCCGCCAATGCCGCAATTTATCAGGCCAACGCTGAGCGTTACAAAGCGCAGATTCAGCAAACCATCGCGCCGATGCGTGCCGCTGTCGATAAGCTTCCCGCCGATAAACGCTGGCTGGTGACCAGTGAAGGTGCCTTCTCTTATCTGGCGCGCGATTTCGGTCTGAAAGAGCTCTATTTATGGCCGATTAACGCCGATCAGCAAGGCACCCCGCAGCAGGTGCGTAAGGTGATCGATGCGGTGCGCGATCATCAAATTCCTGCCATCTTTAGTGAAAGCACCATCTCTGCCAAACCCGCTCAGCAAGTGGCGCGTGAAGCCGGCATTCATTACGGTGGCGTGTTGTACGTCGATTCGCTGAGCAACAGCGATGGCCCGGTGCCGACCTATCTGGATCTGCTGCGCGTCACCACCGAAACCGTGGTGAAAGGCATCACAGAAGGAAGTCAGAAATGAACCCAGCCGCAGGATTAATCGTCGAGAATGTGGGTGTTACCTACCGCAACGGCCACACGGCGCTGCGTAAAGCCTCTTTCAGCGTGCCCGCAGGCAGCATTACCGCGTTGATTGGCGTTAACGGCTCCGGCAAATCCACACTGTTCAAAGCGATCATGGGATTTGTGCCGCTCTCCTCGGGCGCGGTAACGCTAGCGGGTTTACCGGCCAATATGGCCCTCAAACACAACATCGTTTCCTATGTCCCGCAGTCCGAGGAAGTGGACTGGAGCTTCCCGGTGCTGGTGGAAGATGTGGTGATGATGGGCCGTTACGGCTATATGGGCATGCTGCGTATTCCGCGTGCCGCCGATAAACTTAGCGTTGATCAAGCGCTGGAGCGCGTGGGCATGAGCGCTTATCGCCACCGGCAGATTGGCGAGCTGTCGGGGGGGCAGAAAAAACGCGTTTTTTTGGCACGCGCGCTGGCACAAAGTGGTCAGATTATCCTGCTGGATGAGCCGTTTACCGGCGTGGACGTTAAAACCGAGGCCGCGATTATCGCCCTGCTAAAAGAGCTGCGCGATGAAGGCCGCACCATGCTGGTTTCCACTCACGATCTCAACGCCATCCCCGATTTCTGCGATCGCTGCGTGCTGGTAAAAAATACCGTGCTGGCGAGCGGCCTGCTGCATGACACTTTCACCGCCGATAATCTGGCGCAGACTTTTGATGGCGCGCTGCATGAGCGTAACGCGGTGTTAATGCAGCTGATGAAAGACAAAAATCCTGACCGGGGAGCGAACCATGTCGTGGATTATTGAACCGTTTGGCTATCAATACATGCTGAATGCGATGTGGATCGCAGCGCTGGTCGGCGCGATTTGCGCCTTTCTCTCCTGCTTCCTGATGCTGAAAGGCTGGTCACTGATCGGTGATGCGCTGTCGCACTCAATTGTGCCCGGCGTGGCGGGCGCGTACATGCTCGGACTGCCCTTTTCCCTCGGCGCGTTTCTCTCCGGCGGGCTGGCGGCGGGCAGCATGCTGTTTCTCAATCAGCGCACACGCTTAAAAGAAGATGCCATTATCGGCCTGATCTTCTCGTCGTTTTTCGGCATCGGCCTGTTTTTGGTTTCACTCAATCCCACGTCGGTGAATATTCAAACCATTGTGCTGGGCAATATTTTGTCGGTCGCGCCTGCTGATATCTGGCAGCTCGGCGCGATTGGCTTTATCACCCTGACCATTCTGCTGCTGAAGTGGAAAGACCTGATGGTGACCTTCTTCGACGAGAGCCACGCGCGCTCGCTCGGTTTGAATACGCTGCGACTGAAGATCCTGTTCTTTGCCCTGCTCTCGGCGTCCACCGTCGCTGCGCTGCAAACCGTCGGCGCGTTTATGGTGATTTGTCTGGTGGTGACGCCCGGCGCCACCGCCTATCTGTTGACCGATCGTTTTCCGCGCCTGTTGCTGATCGCCGTGACCATCGGCAGCGTCACCAGTTTCCTCGGCGCATGGAGCAGCTACTTCCTCGATGGCGCGACCGGCGGCGTAATTGTGGTCGCGCAAACGCTGGTCTTTTTAGTAGCCTTTGTTTTCGCGCCAAAACATGGCGTACTGGCTTCGCGACGCCGTGCGCGTCAGACCATGGAGGACGGCGTAAATGGCTGAATTATTGTTGAGTCCGTTCCAGTTCGAATTTATGAACATGGCGCTGATCACCACCTTGGTACTGTCGCTGCCGTGCGCGATGCTGTCGGCGTTTCTGGTGCTGAAAGGTTGGTCATTGCTCGGTGATGCGATGAGCCACGCGGTATTTCCTGGCGTGGTGATCGCCTGGCTGATTGGTTTGCCGTACGCCATCGGCGCGTTTGTCGCTGGCATGGTGTGCGCCGTCGCTACCGGCTACATCAGTGAGAACAGCCGCATCAAACCCGATACGGTAATGGGCATCGTCTTCTCCGGCATGTTTGGCGCCGGTTTGGTGCTGTATCTGAAATTGCAGCCCGAAGTGCATCTCGACCACATCTTGTTCGGCGATATGTTGGGCATCAGCCTGGCGGATATTATCCAGACATCGGCTATCGCGCTGATTGTTAGCCTGTTGATTGGCATCAAATGGCGAGATTTACTGCTGCACGCATTCGATCCCAATCAGGCGCGCGCCTGCGGCATCAACGGCAAACTGATGCATTACGGCTTGTTGTGTTTAATCTCGTTAACCATCGTCGCTGCGCTGAAATCGGTGGGCGTGATTTTGTCGATTTCCATGCTGATCGCGCCTGGCGCTATCGCTTTGCTGCTGGCACGTCGTTTCGTGCAGGTGATGTTGCTGGCGATTGGCATTGCGGTGGTGACAGGTTTCAGCGGCGTGTACGCCTCGTTCTTCCTCGATAGCGCGCCGGGTCCAACCATTGTGGTGATCTACGCGGCGCTGTTCGTGCTGGCGTTTTTATATGTCACGGTGAAGGATCGGCGCACGCAGCACGTGCATGGCTAATGATTTTGGTCGCCAGGCATTAAATCACCTCTAACCCCTCATCCTTGAGGGGTTGAAAACCACTTATATTGACGCACTCCAGCATGCGCGATGGACAGGCTGAATTTTAAAACGACCACCTCACGCCCGCGTTATAGCGCCAGCCTTTGGCGCCGTTGCCGTCGATCTCTTTGCGGTAATCGGCTTCGGCATACAGCGCAACGTCGTTATTCAGCGTGGCGCTGCCGCCTAAACCAACGTCCCACATCTGGCCAAACTTGCCACTTTCGAAGATTTGACTGCCTTCAGTATCCGCCGCACCGATTTTGGTTTTCGCGGTGCCGCCCCAGCCTTTGTAGTAATTGGCGCGAACGTACGGCGTGTAGGCATTCTGGCTGGCGTCCAGCCAGGTGCGATCGAGGCGCGCGCCGAGTCGGCCGATGGTTTGATCGTAATCGTTGTACGACACGCGCGTGCGATCCTGATCGGTGAAGCTGTCCATCTTCATCTGCAGCCAGGTGATTTGCGCCTGCGGTTCAAGGCGCACGCCGTTGGCGAAGGTGAACGGATAGCCCGATTCCAACGACGCCGTCCAGCCTTTGCCTTTCGGCGTTGCCACCTCTTTCTGCCGGGCGATGTCGGTTTCACCGCGATACCAACCCCAACTCAGCGAGCCATCGAGGTAGAATCCGCTGTCGCGCAGCCAGGTGCCGTACAGCGAAATGCTGTCGCTGTCGAAACTGGTAGAGCTGTAACCGTCGGCTGCATGAGGACGAATGCGCGTATTACCACGCGTGTAGGCCACGCCGCCGCGCAAGCTGTCTTGTGGGCCGTCGGCGCGCAGCACGTTGCCGCCCAGCTGCACCGCACTGTAATCCAGATCGAAATCGTAGCCGTAATCGGCCAAACCGCGATTGCTTTGATACTTCAGGTTGGAGCCGAGATAGCGGATAAACATCTCGCCGCCCACGGCATCGGACGCGGTTTGCTGCTGACGCAGTTCGCCGAGACGTTTATGCAGATCGTCGGTCACCGCCAGCGAGTAATACGCCAAACCCACCGGCGCGGAGATGTAGGACGGCACCTGCGGCGTAAAGGCCAGCCGCACGGCACGCTGATTGCTGCCCGCTTGTGGCTGGCACAGCGAACCGTCTTCACAGACAAAGGTGTTAGCGAGTCGATAATCCCACGCACCGGATGTTGAACTGCCCGGCGCGAAGCTGGCTAAACCATATTGCCACGGCCCGGACGCCACATAGCCGCTCTTGAGCGCAAAACTGGTTGCGCTGGCGCTGCCGGTTACCTGCGCCAGCGACACACCTTCGCTGGCGGCAATCACGCCATCGCGATTGCTATCCAGCTGCGGGCCGCCGATCAGCGTATCGTCGATCAAGGTGGTGCCCGACACATTGCCGTTTACCCGCAGGTTGTCGCTCTGCGTGGCGGTAGAGTTGAGTTTCAGGCTGCCGCCCGCCGATGCCAGTTGGCCATCAATGGTTAAAACATTCGCCGCCGCGTTGCCGCCGTTAGTGAGATCCAGCGTACCGGCGTTATTTACCACCAGCGAATCATCGGTCGCGCCTTGCAGCAGCGGATTGACGTTATCACCGGCAAACAGCGTACTGCCGGCGTCGATATTGATGGTGCTGTGCGCCAGCTTGATGTTGTCGGTTAGCGTCCATTGGGTGGCGAAGAAGTTGAGCGTGCTCCAGCCCGCGCCGAGGTTGGTGCCTTTGCTGACATCATCGCGGGTAAACGAGCCGCCGCGCGCCGTCAGTTCGCTGAGATTGAGCGTGCTGCCAGCGCCGTTTTCGGTGGTGATGTGACGGGTATCGGCCAGGCTGACTCTCTGCACCGTTGCCTGATTCGCCGCACCATTGCCCATCGTCAGGCTGCCGTTCAGCGTGCCGCCGGCCACCACCAGTTCATCGCTGCCGCTGCCGGTATTCACATCGCCGACCACCGCACCATCGAGCAGCGCGATCACATCATTGCCTGCGCCTCCGGCTACGACGACCTGATCCGGGAACGGCGCGGAGATGGTGCCCTGGTTGATAAATACCGTATCGCCACCGCGCAGATCGATCAGCGGAGAGACGCGGCTGAGTGAGGCAATCGAACCCTGATTGATCACCTGGCTGGCGGTGCTGGTGACGATCGCCGAACCGCCGTTGAAATCGCGAATGCCAATTGAGCCCTGCGAAATCACCTTGCCGCTGGTGTTAGCGCGAACGCCGGTACCCTGGCCGGAAACCAGAATGGCGTAATCCTTGCCGATCACCAGATCGTTGCTGGTGGTTGAGCCATCGGCATTTTCGAAGCGATAACCGGTAGCACCACCGCTGACGTTGATCAACGCGCGACCATTAGGATCAAATGAGGTCGCCGAACGCACGCCGTTGCCTCCGCTCACATCGAGCATCACGTTATCCAGCGAGATATTGCTGGTTTCCGCGCGGTTGTTGATTACGCTGCCGCTGCCATAAGCGCCGAGGATGATGTCGTTGGCTTCAAAGCCCTGCGCGCCATGATCCAGCAACAAGCCATCGGCTTTGCCCATCGCATAAATATTGCTCGCGCCCTGCCCGTCGCCGTAGATTCTCAGCCAGCCGCCGTTGCCAACGCGTAACGCTGCGGTGCCGTCATCAACGCGCAGGGAACTGTCCACCGGTACGTATTGGCCGTAGCCGCTGCTGACATCCACACCGATGCCCGACGCGATACGCATGCTGCCACGGTTAATGAAGTTACCGCCGTCATGCACGCGCGCGCCGGTGCTGTTTGGTCCGGTGAGATCGACGACGCCTTGATACTGATTAAACAACCGTGCGCCACCGCTCACATCAAAAGCGGTGCTATTGCTGCCGTTACCGATGATTTGCGAGGCGGCGTAGATTTCCGACTCATCGCCGCCGACCACCGCCGCGGTGCCGTTTTCGCCATTCAGGGCAATGCCGCTGGTGATCACGCCCTCGGCGCTGCCGCTGACGCGCATCACGGTGGCATTTTTGCCGGTCACGGTGTAATTGTCGGTGCGGGAAACCATCGCGTCGTATCCGCTCACCTCCATCCCAGTGCTGTTTTCCCCGCTGAGCGTTACATTGCCTGGCGTTTCGGCATACAGCCACGCGCCGTTGACAATCTCGTATAGCCTTGAGTTTTCAGTGCTGACATCAACGCTGCCGCCGTGGCTGATCAAACGCGTGCCGGGATCCGCGGCGCGAAAACCGTATTGGTTCCTGTCGTGGAACACCACGCGATTGCCATCACCTAAATCAAGTAGTCCACCGGCAAACACCGCGCCCGCCAGCGCGTTTGAGCCAAACAAATTGATGGTGCCGTTTTGATAGAAGCGCGCCAGCTCATGATAGGAGATCAATCCTCTGCTGGGTGAGAAACTCTCGGCATCCACGTTATACACATTGAGCAAGCCGATATTGATAACTTCAGTCGGCGTTACGCCATCGGTGTACTCGGGATTGCCGTACGCATACAGACCGGTGCTGCTGCGCGTCACGGTGACATCGCCACGGTTGAAGGCAAAGGCACCATTCTGCGCATAAATACCGTTGGTGCTCTGACCGCCTAAGGTAATGTCGCCGGTATTGATCAACTGGGCGTGATTGCTGACAACCAGCGCCTGCTGATTATCAGCAACGCCGCTGAGCGCCGCATGGTTGACCAGCAGCGTATCGGGATTGAACTGGGTTTGCGGATTGATCGGGTCGCCTGTCAGGGTGAATTTATTGCCATCCGCCACCGCGCCGGTCGCGCCATTGCTGAGCAGCCTGATGCGGGTCGCCGCATCAATGGTGGCGTGCGCGCCATCACTGATCTCAATAGCACGCGCGTAATTGCCGGCAACGTTGAATGTCGCGCCATTGGTGTTGACGTCGGTGAACTCACCGCTGCCGTACACGCCCGTGGCGAAGGAGTTGGTCATGGAAAGCGTGCGGCCGGTGCCGTCAAAATCTGCCCCATCTGCAACGCGGAAAATATTGCCGTACGGCACGGTGGTGCTGTAGCTGCCGTCGGCGGGCAAGTTGATTTTGGCGTTGGGGCCAAGGGTGTAAAAACTGATATGCCGTGCGGTATACACGTTGGGATCAGGCACGAATACCGGCACCGCATTAGCGCTGACATCAACCACCGCAAGCCCTTCGGCACGAATACCAATATTCGAGCTTCCGCCGAGCCGGATCGGTCCGGTCAGTTTCGCGTAAGCCGTGCCGCCCGGATCGCCCTTCACCCATACCGCCGTGTTAAAGGAATTAACAAACCGATCGCCATCGCCAGGCACGTTGATCGCGCCGCTGGAAAATGCCACGGAGTCATTGCCATCGCGCGCGATGACTTTTAGGCCAGTGCTGTTGTAGCCGTTGACATTGATGGTGCCGATATTGCCAACCTTGCCAAGGCTGCCGGAATCCAGCACCAACATGCCAACGTTCTCGGCGGGTTGAACTTGCGCCTTGCCGTTAACGTCGATGACGCCATTGTTCAGCGTAACCGCGTGAGGCGCGAGTTCCACCTTCATCCCTGCCGCGTTTTGCACTTTGGATCCAATCACGATGTGGCCATTATTCACGGCTTTTGAATCAAGAAATTGATAGATGCCGCTGGCGCCGCCACTTAGATTGACGGCGACATCTTCGGTGGGATCATTTTTGCGATTTTGCGGCGTGCGCCCGATGTAGATGATGCCGTCTTTGGCGTTAACGAAACCGCCTTTGCCATCGCTGCTCAGCAAGACGCCCGCCGCCGTGCCGCCGCTGCTGACATCGCTGACGCCAACGTTGATGTTGCCGTGGTTAACCACTTTGCTGTTGTAGGCATTGATGCCGGTACTGAAGCCCGCGCCGGGTTGCAGGTTGATCACGCCACGATTGATAAACCGACTTTCATAACTGACGTCGACCGCGCTGCCGCCCGCGCCAACCGAGCTGATATCGACGCCTTTGCCATTGGCGTTATTAAGAAAACCGGCGTTGATGACGCCGTTGTTGAAGCCGCGCGCGCCGCTAAGCAACTCGAGGCCAGAACCGGTGCTGGCAAGTTTGCCATCGACTATGGCCTTCGCCCCGTTGCTGGCGCGCATCACCGCGCTGTTGCTGTTCACCACTTCCAGCGTTTTGCCGCGATTGATTTTCACTGTCGCCTTCGGACCATCGGCGCTAAGCACCACCTGATCGAATATCGGTAGCGCCACTTCATCATCGAAGTTGTTGGTGCTCATACGATACACCACGCGCCCTTCGCGCAGCGCGTAGGCCTTATTGAATTCTGTGTTGTAACTTTCGGTGCTGAGGTTGGCGTTGGAGAGCTGATCGATCAGCCAGTCGTTGTAATTGCGCAGTTCATTGAGATTAGTGACGTTGAACGTGTTAGTGCCGCCATCCAGTGTATTGACGGTGAACACACCCGCGTATTGCACCACGTTGCCAACATCATAAGCCAGGCGATCACCACCGTACGGCGTGGTGCCGGCGGTGAAAGCGATGCGGTTATTTGAATTCCAGTTCAAATTGCCTTTTTTGCTGGCGGTAAATAATTGGCTTTGCTTCGCCGCCATCGACCAGCTATTACTGGAAGACGTCGTCGCCGCGTTATGCTTGCCAATATCGATATTCAGCGTGCCATTACTGACGGAAGCGACACGCGCATTGATATATTGTTTGTCGTTTACATCAAAATAATCTGGCACTACGGTATCAAGACCTACAGCAGGTAAATCAACCAGTTCTGCAGTATTAAATACCTGATAGGTGGTGTAGGTATTTTCTTCGTAATTGGGGATGCCAATAGCGTAATTCTGCGCACCGATTTGCAGCCGCGCCGCGCCAATCACGTTGTCATTGATAATTCGCCCAATATTGCGCAACTCACCAATCGTTACGCTGCCCGTACCGTTTTCACCCGGCGCGAACTGCGGCAATCCGCTCAGCGTTTGCGTGCTGCCATTACATAAACAGTAAGCACCAACTTTATTGTCATTAATTTCAGGCGTATAAGGCTTTAATATCGCAGCCGTTGTCGGCAACACAGGAAACATCACGCCTTGCGCAGCCACAAGGCTTAGTAACACCGGATTTAATTTAAACACAATGTTTTCCTCAACAGAGAAAAGACAATACGCGCACGGATTATTACCGTTGCGCTTTAGGTTTGTTTAAGTAATCGAATTATTTTGTTTCAGCTTTTTAATGTTTGAAATCGGGTGAAATGAGTATCTACGCTTTAGCTGGCAAGCGTCCAGTTTGAGTTAAGGATTTGTGAGGTGGGAGAAAGGATTTAGGAATTAAGCCAGGGTGATTTTATAATTATCCGGATCTAATAGTCGTAAAGATGATGATATTGAAACATCAAGTAAGCTATATGGGATTTAATAAAACTCTCATGAATTCATTGTGATTTATTCGAATCTTTTATTCAGCCAAAGGCCAGGCCGCTAATCCCTTTAATTCCTGCAGTACAAACATACTCTGCATCTCCAACTGCGCGATAAATCGCGCCGCTACAAAATGTGCGGAATTTATACTCCAGCGATCGCTTACTTTTGCATTCCCACTCAAGGTGAAATACTCAACATGGATTTCGACGCAAACACCCATCGCTGCACCATCTTGATTGATCAGCAACTGCCCGCCGGATTGGCAATGAACGCTGCCAGCATTATCGGCATTAGTTTTGGCAAATTACCAGGAAATTTGGTGGGGCCGAATCAGCAAAGCCAGGATGGCGTTGATTATCCCGGCGTCATCTACGCGCCGCTGGCGCAATCCTGCAAAACGTACGAAGAGTATGGCGAACGTATTGCTGACGCGCACAGCGATCAGATTGAGTTGGTGGCGATCGGTTTGATCGGTCCTAAGAAAAAAATTACCCGTTTAACCGGCAATTTGAAGCTTTATCGCTAAACATCCTCTTCGGCGGCGAACCACGCCGGCGGCTGGCCGACGTAGCGACTGAATGCCACGCTGAAGGCGCTGGCGGAGCGATAGCCAACGCGCTCTGCCACTTCGGCTACCGCCATGCTTTTACCGCGCAGCAGATTTTTCGCCAGCGCCATGCGCCACGTCAGCAGGTAGACCATCGGCGCCACGCCAACCGCTTCGCGGAAACGCACAAAGAAAGAGGAGCGTGACAGCGCGGCGGCTTTCGCCAGTTCGGCCACCGTCCAGCTGTGCGCAGGGTTTGCATGGATGGCGCGGATTGCCGCCGCCAGCCGTCCGTCGGCTAACCCGCTCATCACGCCCGGACACGCATTGCAGATCGGCATTGATCGCAGCGCTTCGATTAACAGCAGCTCTAGCAAGCGTTCCAGTACCACATGACGCGCCGGACGCTGTGCGCGGCACTCATCCATCACTAACTGCACAAGCGTGGTCAGGCGCGATTCGCCGCGCATGGAGAACACGCAGCTTGAGCCGTATCAGCCGCTGTTAGATGGCGTTTTCAGCACGATGCAGCAGCCACAACCCACCACCAAGGCGCTGGATGTGGCGGAAGCGGTGTGGCGTGCGGCGACCGATGCGCATTCCAGCTGACAAAGATGCGGTGGCGCTGGCGAACGAAGTGGGTTAACTGTGAATTTCGGCGACTGCCATGGTGAAAACCAGCGGCAGTTCGCCGAGGTTCGCATAACTGTGCGGTGCGGCGGTTTTCGCCACCGCTGAACTACCGCGCGGCACCTGCAACTGCTGTTCATCAACCGTCAACGTAAGTTCACCTTGCTCGACATGCAGCAGTTCGTAAGTGCGCTGCGGATGGCCCGGCGAGGCGAACTGTTCGCCGGGGAACATCTCCCAACGCCATAGCTCGATCATATCCGGGCCTTGCGTGCCCGCCAGCAAACGCGCCGTACCGCCCTTGTCCCCTTGCCAAAGTATTGGAATGTCCTCTTCAGCAACCAGATGCGCCAGCGGATCGGCGGTGACATTCACAATATCGGCCACCGATATTCCTAGCGCTGCCGCCACTTTGCACAAAATGGCGATGCTGGGATTCGCGCTGCCTTTTTCAATCTCAACTAACATGCCTTTACTGACGCCCGCGCGGCGCGAGAGCTCATCCAGCGACAGTTTTTGCTGTTGGCGGAAACTTTTGACGCTGGCTGAAACGGCGGCGCTGACATAGTCGATATCAGAACCTGCTTCGGTCAATTTATTGACTTTTGTCTTCATCGGTCACTATCATGGAATAAATTAGTCATTACAGGATTATGTTATGTTCGCCTTAAGCCCGTCAATCGATCCTTCCGTTTCTGCCTTAGCGCCTGACTTTACCGCGCTCAGCATTTTAGTTCAGGCTGCGCCAGTGTTGCGTCCGCAAGTTGGTAAAGAAGCCCTCGTACAAGCTTGTCGCGATATGCTGCAGGATGATTTTCCGTGGGCTGAAGCACATCTGACGCAATGGACGGAAATGTTCAAACATTTTGGTGCCAAACCGAAACGTACGCCCTGTTCGGCAGATGCCTTGCGCAAGCGCGTGCAGCGCGACGGATCAATGGCAGCCATCGATCCAATCGTGGATCTCTACAATGCGGTGAGCATTCGTTTCGCCATTCCGGTTGGTGGTGAGAATGTGGCCGCTTACGTGGGGAACCCGCGGCTGACGCGCGCCGATGGCAGCGAACCCTTCGATGTCTATAAAGAAGGCGTCTTGAGCCATGAATCTCCCGAACCTGGTGAAGTGGTGTGGCGGGATGACGCAGGCGTAACCTGTCGTCGCTGGAACTGGCGACAAGGTGTGCGCACGCGTCTCAGTATTGAGCAAACGCAGATGTGGTTTGTGCTGGAGCGATTACCGGCGATGCCACTCGAAGCATTGCAACATGCGGGCGATATGCTGGAGCAAGGTATTCAGCAGATGATGCCCGGCGCTATTATCGAACGCAGTATACTTGGCAATATCAATCACTAATCGCTATGTTGTCACTCTCGCCTGCCACCTTTTAGGAATCGGAATGCACATCAGCCTGCTGGCACAACAGCCACAGTTTTTGGATGCGGTGACGCAAATGCTGCATCAAGAATGGTCAGATTTCCCCAACTGGCGCGATGCGGCAGTGATTGAGCAGCGATTACAGGCGCGCAATGCCGTCGAGGCCAAAACGCTGACGCTGGTGGCCACCACAAGCGATGGCGAATTGATGGCGACCGCCAGCATTATCCATTACGAACTGCACGATATCGCCGAGCGCGAGTTTTGGCTCGGCGAAGTCATTACTGCCGCAACACATCGTGGAAAAGGGTTGGCGAGTGATTTGGTAACGCGCTTAATTACCGAAGCGCGTCAGCGTGGGATCACCGCGTTGTGGCTGTATACGCCGGATCAACAAGCGCTCTATCGCCGCTTCGGCTGGCAGGATGTGGAGCAGCGCGAGATTGCTGATGAAGATGTTACGGTGATGGTTCTAAACATTGTTTAAGGAGAAGCAGATGCTGATGCGTAAAAACTATCCGCAATTGGGTGAAGTCAAAGCGCCTTATGTGCACGCGGTAAGGCACAATGAAACTTTATATGTCTCTGGCTTGACCGCTTTCGGTACGCCAGCGCAGCAAGCTGATATCGCTACACAAGCAGAAACTATATTCCAGCAGTTGCATACCATCGCGGCTGAAGAAAAGAGTTCGCTGGAAAAGTTAATCAAGGTGACGATTTTTATCACCTCATTTGATGAGATCAACGTCTTACGCGGCGTGCTGTTTAAACATTATGGCGAACATCTGCCGGCGAGTTCGCTGGTACAAATTAGTCAACTTTTCTCGCCGGATTTAAAGATTGAGATCGAGGCGATTATCGCCCTGTAGCCAACGCCTGTAACGCCGCCAATCCATCGCGTGCCATCCATGTGCGCAGCGGCGCAAACAGCGGTTGCGGCAGATTCTCTGGTGCGAACCATTGCCATCCGTGGCACTTTTCAGGCTCCATCAGTTGTGGTTCACCGATTGCGTCCTGCGCCACCATCAGTAGCGTAATGTAGTGCTTGTTGACCTCGGGAAACACATCGCTAACGAATGCGCCGTTTTGCAGTTCACCAAGCTGTAAGCCAGTTTCTTCCAGCACTTCACGACGCGCGCAGGCTTCCGGCGATTCGCCAAACTCCAGATGCCCGCCCGGCGCAGACCAGTCGCCCGCGCCGTGGCTGCCTTTGCGTCGCCCTAATAACAGTTTTCCATCGCGGAAAATTAAAACGCCGATTCCCACTTGTGGCGACATGGTTGCTCCTTGGTTTGCCAGGCCGTCAAAAATGACGACCCTGCGTTAAAAATTGCCCCACGTTTTATCACATTCTGTGCCGTGCGTTTATCGCTGCGTTTTAAACCGCAGCGCCATCACCATCAGCAACACAATGCCCACGCTCATGATTATCCACGCGCTATCGAGCGAGGCGGCGCGGTCACGCACGATGCCAGCGATCAGCGGCATCAACGCCGCCAGCAAATAACCGCCGCCCTGCACGAAGGAGAGCAATGCGCCCGCTTCTTCCGGCGTGCGCGCGTGATCGAGCGTGACGATCAGCGAGAGCGGGAACAGCGCGCCAATGCCTAATCCGAGCAGCAATGTAGGCAGCCACGCCTGCGCCCCGCCAAGCCACAGCAGACTGATCAAGCCCAGCAGAATCAAAGTTAACACCACCAGCAACGGACGGCGACGATCGCAGAAGCGATGAATCAACGCCGACAGCACAAAACCCGCGGCAACTTCCGTCAGCGTGAGCGCGCCCAGCACATAGCCACTTTGTTCAGGTTGCCAGCCGTGCTGCATGTAAAATGGCGGCAGCCACGCCAGCACCAAGGTGTACGCGCCGGTGCCAATGCCAAAGAAGATCATCAACAGCCAGGCACGCGGTGAGCGAGCAGTGCGTGGAGCCTGGCTGCTTTGCATTGGCGTTACGCCGCGTGAAAACGTCAACCACAGCAACAGCGCGATGACTGCGGGGACAACAGGAATTGCCAGCGTTAACGCTAAACCTTGCGATTTCGCCAATGGTGCGGCGCTGGCGGCAGCAATCGCTGCGCCTGCCATAATCCCGGTGGTGAATAGCGCCATCAGCGTGCCTGCTTTCGCACCAAAGTGACGTTTGATCTGCGCTGGCATTAAGGCCTGAATCAATCCGATACCGCAACCCGCCACCAGCGCGCTGGTAATCAACGCTGTGGCAGATTGGTCGAACCCACGCGCGACGCTCGCCAGCGCCAGCAACAGCAATCCGGCAGCGATACCGCGTACTTCGCCGAGCCGGCGCAATAGCAGCGGCCCGGCCAGCGCCGCCAATCCCATCATGATGACCGGCAACGTGGTCAGCAGGCTAAGCTGCGTGGCGCTGAGCTGCGCGTCGCGCTGCAGCAGCGGAAAGAGCGGCCCCATCGCCGCCATAATCGGCCGCAAATTCAGTGCGATAACAAAAACCAGTAAGGCAAACATCCCAACCGCAGGTAAAGTACGATTCACTTTGCATCTCCATGCTCATTAAAAGTATCTTAACGTTAAGATACTTTTCGCAGCAGCAACAGCCCATGCGCACAAAGCAACAAATGGGGATGAGATGGCGAATATTAATCACCGCACAATCCGTAGCGGCGCAATTTATTGCGCGATGAATCGCGCCGCTACGGATTGTGCAAACAGGCAACAACAGCATCAGGAGAAATCAATTTGACCGATCACGTCGATTTTGTAGTTGAACAGTGGGCCAGCGCGATGCCGGAGCTGGATGCATCGTCGATGGCGGTATTTGGTCGCATGCTGCGCATCATGAAACATCTGGCAAAAACGCGCGCTGAAGCGCTGGCACCGTTTGGATTTCGCGATGGCGAATTTGATGTGCTGGCGACGCTGCGGCGCGCGGGTGCGCCCTATCGCTTATCGCCGACTCAGCTGTATAAATCATTGCTGGTGACATCGGGCGCGATGACCAATCGCCTCAATCGGCTGGAAGAAGTGGGGTCGATTGTGCGCGTTGCCGATCCCGACGATAAGCGCAGCATGCTGGTGGCGCTGACTGAAGAAGGATTAGCGAAGATCGAGCAAGCCCTGCTGGTACACTCGCAAACGCAAAATAGCCTGCTGGAAACGCTGGATGCAGCGCAGCAAGCGCAGCTGAAAACCTTGCTGAGTCAATTGTTGGTGGCAACAGAAGCGGAAAGGTAAAAACGCTGTTGCTGATGTGTCAAATAATGAATTAATTCAGCGCATTTTCCATTAAAGTAACCGTCCCGCCAGGCCTTTTTACGGATTAAAAATGAGCAATAAATACGCCCCATCGCAGATTTTTCTTCACTGGTTGACCTTCCTGTTGGTCGTCACTGCGTATTGCACCATGGAATTTCGTGGACTGGCGACGCGCGGTTCGTGGCAAGGCTTTGCCATGATTATTGGTCACTTCAGCGCAGGAAGTTGTGTGCTGGTGATTATGCTGTCACGCATCCTGCTGCGTTTTCGCCATCGCAGCCCGGCGATTCTGCCCAAGCCGCCGCACTGGCAAACCGGCCTGGCGCATCTGATGCATCTGGCGATCTATGTGTTTTTCATTGTCTTACCCACGCTGGGCATTTTGTCGCGCTTCTATATGGGCCGCACCTGGTGGATTTTTGGCATTCCGATGCCGGTGAGTGGCGATCCGGATCCGGATTTCGCCGACATGATTGCGGACTGGCATGAAACCCTCGCGCCTTACGGATACTGGCTGATCGGCATTCATGCCGTGGCCGCGCTGGCGCACCATTATCTGTTCAAAGACAATACGTTAATGCGCATGATGCCTGCGCGCCGCTCGCGCGCTAAAACGTCAGACTGAAGCTGTCATCCAGCAACGCCAGAATCTCGCTATCCGGTAAGCCGTTCTCCAGCGTGATGCTCAGCCAATGCTCTTTGTTCATGTGGTAAGCCGGATAAACGCCGGGCAACTGGCGCAGCGACCCAATCAGTTCAGGTCGCGCTTTGATGTTCATCACATCAATTACCGGCCCATCCGGTAAACCGAGTTTGTGACTCTCCAGCGGGAACACCAGCGCAAACCATTTGCGGTGCCGCGGATGACGCAGCACTGCATACTCACTGTGCTTTTTCCACGGATAATCGGGTTCTACCTGATAGTGCTGATTGATGTAGTCGAACAGCTGCTGGCGTTGCATGCATCCTCCGTGGTGAACGCGGGATAAGGGCCGCCGAAGATGGCGGCCCTGAGACTTTATAAAGCTGAAGCAAAAGTTGCCAGTGTTCGATTAAAACGCGCAGGTTCTTCGATAAATGGCGCATGGCCAGAATCGGCAAACATCTGTATCTGAATGCGCGAATTGATACGCTTTACTCTGGCGAGAGATGCAGCAGGATTCACCAATGCATCATGCTCACCGTAGATGAACAGCAGCGGCACACGCACATTTTTTACTCCTTTTTCTAATGCAATGGTCATGGTGGGCACCGCTCTTTGCATGGGCCACGCAGCCAGCGCGGCGTTGGCCAGCAGGCGTTCAAAGGTGGTGCGGTCCGGTTGCTGGTAAAAACACAGCTGCAGAAATGCCCGCTCGCCATCCAGATGTGTTTTCAAATCACTTGCCGTCATTGCGCCATATACGTCATGCGCCGGAATCAACGTGGGATTGAGCTCTACCACGCCGTCGACGTAGATAGCGCCACTGATATTACCGTCACCATAGGCCGCCAGATAGTTGGTGATCACCGCCCCGCCCAATGACCATCCGACTAATAACGGCTTATTTGCATGGCTTTGATTAATTACTGCACGGAGATCGTCGGCCCAGCGTTTCCCATCGCGGTAAGCTGATTCTTGTTCAGGCTTGTCGGATAAACCGTGACCACGCATATCGAATGTAATCAGCCGATAGCGTTGCTGTAACTGCGCATCACTGATCTGTTTTTCCCAGTTTAAGTGGCTGCCAAGCAAACCATGAATAAACACAATAGGTAAACCATCAGGATTACCTGATTCCTGTACTGCCAGCTTCACGCCATCTGGCGCGGTAATGGTGTATTGCTTCTCAGCGGCAAACAGCGTGGCAGAAAAGAGCATGAGAACGACGCTAAACAGTGTGCGTTTAAAAAGTAACAGCATAAAAATCTCCTTAAATGAATGATTCCCGGCTATCCTGAACCCTGACACTTATGTCAGAGTCAAGCCGCTTTATGGGGAGTCACTTATGCAGTTATCAATTGGAGAGCTGGCAAGAGAGACAGGCGTGAGCGTGCGCGCCATTCGTCATTACGATCGCCATCATCTGCTAACTTCAACACGTGCCTGCAATGGATACCGTTTTTTCCCGCCACAGGCGATAACCCAGGTGCGCCAGATTCAACGGCTCATCAATACCGGTTTCAGCATTGCCGAAATCTGCTCTTTTCCGGATTGCATGCGCATGATCGAAGGGGCAGCATTCTGCCCGGAAACTCAGGCTGTGCAATATAAGCGACTGGCGGATATTGAACGCCAAATTAGTGAACTCGAATCTCGTCGGGCATTGCTGATGGCCACGCTGGCTGAAGGCATCACTCGATGATGCGGTTTTATCAACAGGGCGGTAGTAATGTTCTTTGCGGATAAATTTTTGCGCTAAATCAGCGCTCTTATACCAGGGAAGTGAATGATGTTCCATCTGATTTTCAGCATACCGAGCTGGTATGTGATCGCCCGATTTTTGTTCCCGTTAGCAATGCCCTTGCTGTTAAAAATCATCCTTTCTCTGCTGGTGTTGCTGGCTTCGCAATATCTGCTGGTGAGCCGTTTTACCTCTGGCAGCATGTTTTCGCCGGAAATGCCGCGCGCCATCGTCATCCTGTTCAACTGGGGTTTCAGCGCCGTTTTATTCCTCGCGCTGACGCAGTTTGTGATTGATGGGGTGGCGCTGGTTTCACTGTTGTTCCGCCATCCGTTCGAAATCGTACCCGCGGTGCGTTATGTGGCGGCGGCGTTTGCCTTGATTTTGGCCACGGTTGGCGTTTATCAGGCTATCCGCGTTCCGCCCATCAAAGATGTGACCATCGAAATCGACAACCTTCCGCGCGAATTCGAAGGCTATCAACTGTTGCAGTTAACGGACATGCACATCACCAAACTTTTTAATGAGAAATGGACGCGCGCGCTAGTGCAAAAAGCCATGATGCTGGACGTCGATCTGATTCTGGTCACCGGCGATGTGATTGACGGCACGCTGCAGAACCGTCGTGCGGACGTCGAACCGCTGCGCGGATTACACGCGCGCGATGGCGTTTTCGCCATCACCGGCAATCACGAATATTTCTTTGAGCAGGAGCGCTGGACCGCACATCTGGCGTCGCTAGGTCTGGAGCCGTTACTCAATCGCCATACGGTGATTAAGCGCGATAACGCCGAGCTGGTGATCGCCGGCATGCCGGATACGTCAGCAGCACGACGTGGCGCAGTTGGCCCCAATTTGGAACTGGCGCTGGCCGGTGCGCCGGAAGACGCTCCGGTGATCTTGCTCGACCACCAGCCGCGCAACGCCCGGCAAAACGCACTGAAAAACATCGATCTACAGCTGTCTGGCCACACGCACGGCGGCCTGATTGTTGGCTTCGATCGCCTGTTTGCCAAACCCAACGCGGGCTTCGTGTCGGGTTTGTATCAGGTCGACGGCATGCAGCTCTACGTCAACAATGGTACCGCGCTCTGGCCTGGCATGGCGGTGCGTTTGGGCCGCCCCTCAGAGTTGACCCGCATTACGCTGCAGCGCAAACCGTAACGCCCTTAAGATTGTGGGATTGCCCGCGAGGCATCCCACAATCTCATCATCTGCGCGATTCCGCGCTCAACCTCGTGGAGAGGAACTTCATCGCGCGCTAGGGTTGAGATCCCCAGCATAAAACTGTTGAAGCTGACCGCCAGCGAAAGCGTCTCCTCCTCATCCCGCAACTCGCCGCTGCCGATCCCTCTTTCAACGCAATGCTTTATCCCTTCACGGGTGCGCATGCGCGATGCTTCAAGCGGTTTAAGCACGTGGCGATTTTCCTCAGAACAGGAAGACATCACGCTTAGCGCCACCATGCATCCACGCGGATGCGCAGGATCGTACTGCATTCTGGCGGAGTTGAGCAGCGCGGTTTCCAGCGCCTGCCGAGCGGGCACGCGGGTATCCCACAAAGCTTCCGTGACCTGAGCATGGGTTTGCAAATAACAGTTCACGGCTTCAGCAAAGAGTGCCTCTTTCGATCCAAACGCGGCGTAGAAGCTTGGCGCGGTGATGCCTTTGCCTATCGAGGCTTTGAGCTGCGCCAGCGAGGTTGATTCATAGCCGTTTTCCCAGAAAAGGTGCATCGCTTTGATCACTGCTTCATCCCGATCAAATTGTCTTGGTCTGCCTGTTCTCATCATCACATCCTCCGCCATTTATACTAATCGATACAGAATTCATTGACAACGCACAGCTCGCCTCCGCAATATAAATACCGATCGATACATATATCCATGGCGCTTCGCGGCGCTGTTGCAAATCAAGAGCAGGCTAAATAATGAATTCAACATTTAAGCACGAAGAAGCCCAACGGCTGCCAATCCTGGCGCTTTTGGCGCTCGCAATGGCAGGTTTTATCTGCATCCTGACTGAAACCATACCCGCGGGATTGCTGCCACAAATCAGTCAGGGCCTTAATATTTCCCCCTCGCTGGCCGGTCAATGGGTTACCGCCTATGCAGCCGGTTCGCTACTGGCCGCGATTCCGCTCACATTGCTGACCCGAAGCTGGTCGCGCCGGGTTGTGCTGCTGAGCACCGTGTGTGGATTTCTGCTGTTTAACACTCTTACCGCCGTCTCTTCTGACGTTGTCATCATCTTAATAGCGCGATTTTTTGCTGGTGCGTCAGCCGGTTTGGCGTGGAGTCTGATTGCGGGCTATGCGCGAAGAATGGTGGTTCCATCGCTGCAGGGACGTGCATTGGCGCTCGCCATGGTGGGCACGCCCATCGCTCTTTCACTCGGTGTTCCGGCAGGCACATGGATGGGCTCGTTGCTGGGATGGCGTCTGACATTTGCCGCCATGTCGGGTCTCTCTCTCATTCTTATCGGCTGGATTCTGCTGGCCGTGCCGAACTATCCCGGCCAATCTGCTACGCAAAAAATGCCGCTCGGCGCAGTATTACGCCTCCCCGGCGTAGGTGCCGTGCTGGGTGTGGTGCTGACCTGGATGCTGGCGCATAACATTCTCTACACCTACATTGCACCGTTCATTGCTTCAGCCGGTCTGGCAGATCGCGTGGATGTGGTGCTACTGATCTTTGGTATGGCGGCATTGGGGGGAATATTCATTACCGGTAAGATCATTGATACGCATCTGCGCAAAGCGGTGCTGCTGTCACTCTCCATCTTTGCTGCGGTGTCGGTGATTTTTGGTCTGAGTACGCCAACACCCGCCGTGATCTATGCGGGCATAGCCGTTTGGGGACTCACCTTCGGCGGTGCCGCGACGCTGCTGCAAACGGCTCTGGCAGATGCCGCCGGTGAATATGCCGATGTCGCGCTCTCCATGAATGTCGTCACCTGGAACAGCGCTATCGCCCTCGGCGGTTTGACCGGCGGAATGTTGCTGGAACATGTCGGCTCCCAATCTTTTCCGTGGGCGATTCTGCTATTGCTGTTGGTCGCGTTGGGAATTGCGCTGCGTGCTAAGCAGGGTTTCCCGGCTGAGAACAGCCGGGAAACCGGCATTACACCGGTGGCTTAGCGTAAACATACATTGCACATGCTGTAGCGGCGCGATTTATCGCGCAAATAATTGCGCCGCTACGATTCGTGAACTCGGTAATTTACGCTTTCGCAAACGCCAACAAATCAGGATTAATCTGCTCAGGATGCGTCGCGAACATACCGTGCGACAAGCCTGGGTAGGTTTTCAGCGTGCCCTGTTTCAGTAGCTTAATCGCCTTATGCGCCGAATCATCAATTGGCACCACCTGATCGTCTTCCCCGTGCAGCACCAACACCGGCACGGTGATCGCTTTTAAATCTTCGGTAAAATCGGTTTCCGAGAACGCAGCGATACAGTCGTACTGCGCCTTAGCGCCGCCCGCCATGCCCTGACGCCACCAGTTATCGATCAAACCCTGGCTCACTTTCGCACCCGGACGGTTAAAGCCGTAGAACGGCCCCGCTGGCACATCGATAAAGAACTGCGCGCGGTTAGCGGTTAGCGCCGAGCGGAAACCGTCAAACACTTCTTTTGGCAAACCTTCAGGATTGGCGGCGGTTTGCAACATGATTGGTGGCACGGCGCCCATCAACACTGCTTTCGCCACGCGACCTTTTTCGGCATGCGCCACATAACGCGCCACTTCGCCGCCACCGGTAGAGTGACCGATATGGATGGCGTTGCGCAGGTCCAGCGCTTTGGCCAGTTCTGCCACGTCAGCGGCGTATGTGGTCATATCATTGCCGCTAGCGGTTTGGTCGGAACGTCCGTGGCCGCGACGGTCGTGGGCGATAACGCGATAACCTTGTGCCAGGAAGAACAACATTTGGTTATCCCAGTCATCGGCGCTTAACGGCCAGCCGTGATGAAACACTACCGGTTGGGCGTTTTTTGGGCCCCAGTCTTTGTAAAAGATTTTGGTGCCGTCTTGGGTGGTGATGATGCCGTTGCTCATGAGTAAGTCCTCTGTATGTGATTGTCTGCGTTCGATGGGCTTATTGTTATGGAAAGCGGCAGTGGCTAATATTGTCAAATATGACACATTAAGGGCCGTAACTGACAAATGATAAAAACTGACGAAAGCAGCGTTGTCGCGGAGATTGGCTTGGTGATCTATCCCGATTGCCAACTCGCGGCGATATATGGCTTAACCGATATGTTCAGGATTGCTGCGGAATGGGCCGAGAATATATCGGGTGAAGAGCGCAAGCGGACGATTCGTGTCTCACATTGGCAGATTGATGCGCACAGCGATCACATGGTTTGCGTCTGGGATAGCCATCCCGATACAGCACATCGCCTGAGCCACGTGATTGCGCCGCCAAGTCTGGTGGTGCCAGCGAAAATGGTGCCAATGAAGGTGCCCGCCGACTGGATGAGTGAGCTTTATGACGCAGGCGTAACGCTCTGTTCGGTGTGCGCCGGTGCCTTTGTGCTGGCCGAAACCGGACTGATCGATCACCGTCGCGCCACCACGCACTGGGCCTTTGCGCAGACGCTGTCGGAGCGTTTTCCTGCGGTAGACGTCGCGGTGGAAAATATGGTGATTGACGATGGCGACATTATTACCGCCGGTGGGATTTTGGCGTGGACCGATTTGGGTTTAACGCTGATCGAAAAAGTGCTCGGCACCGGCACCATGCTGGCGACCTCACGCTTTTTACTGATCGACCCGCCGCGACGCGAGCAAAGCACCTATTCGGCATTTATCCCCAATTTCGATCACGGTGATAGCCAGATTCTGCGCGCGCAGCATCATCTTCATGCCCATGTTGCCGAGCAGCACAGCATTGAGAGCATGTCGGCGCTGGCAAGCATGACGCCACGTACTTTTCTGCGCCATTTCCAGAAAGCGACCGGCCTGCGGCCAACGGATTATTTGCAGCAGGTACGCATTATGAAAGCGCGCGACGCGCTGGAGCTGAGTAATCGTTCGGTCGATCAGATCGCCTGGGAGATCGGCTACAGCGACCCTTCCGCTTTCCGCAAAATTTTCCGCAAACTCACCGGCGTCACGCCCGGCCAGTATCGGCAGCGGTTTGGTACCCGGCAACATAATTAACGCCCATCACAGCAGGAAAATTGCCGTTTTCCTGCCATGATTACGTTCGTCCCGTTCCGATTACTTGCTAAGGATTTCTATGCCACTGCGTTCGCTTCAGGCTCTGTGTCTGGTTAACTTTTTTATGGCTGACGTACGAGATGGTCTTGGGCCTTTTCTCGGCATATTTCTGACAGAACGCCACTGGAATGCAGGAGATATTGGCTGGGTGATGACCGCCGGTGGCCTTGCAGGGCTGGTTGCCACCCTGCCGGCAGGTTTAGCCACAGACGCTACTCGCCATAAACGATCGTTGTTGCTCATCGGTTCACTCCTGATCACCCTATCCACCTTGCTGCTGTGGTATTTCCATCAGGGATGGATCGTGGTTTTATCGCAGATTGTGACTGGCCTTTCCGCCGCGCTCATCGCGCCGATGTTGACGGGTATTACCCTTGGCCTGGCCGGTCCGCAAGGATTCAGCCATCAAATGGGGAGAAATGAAGCCTTCAACCACGGCGGAAATATGACGGCCGCCATTATTGCGGGTGCTTCAGTGTGGTTGTGGGGCACGGGTGCGGTGTTTGTACTCATGACGACGATGGCGCTGTGCGCAGGTGCAGCCGTGCTGGCTATTCGTCATAACGACATCGATAACCTTGCCGCGCGCGGGCTTTCTGGCAGCGAATCGGCCAGCAACGTCCCGCGTCTTTATCAGATTGCCCGTAATCCTGCCGTCATTATCACGGGAGTCACGCTGTTACTCTTCCATCTTGGCAATGCCGCGCTATTACCTATGCTGAGCCTGCGGGTGGCGGCAGCGCACAATGCAGCCATCAGCCCCGGACTTTATGCTGCCGCCACGGTGGTTATTTCACAATGTGTGATGATTCCCATGGCGCTGTATGCTGCACGCCACGCACCGCGTTTTGGCTACCCCGTGCTGATCACGGCGGCGCTGCTGGTGCTGCCATTACGTGCGTTGATTGCCTCCGCTTTTGACGGCGCTTATTTCATGATTCCGGTACAGATTCTGGATGGCGTAGCGGCGGGTCTGCTGGGCGTGGCGGTGCCGGGTTATATCGTGAAGGTGCTTGAGGGCAGCGGACATACCAATGCCGGTCAGGGTTTTATCATGCTCATGCAGGGCGTCGGCGCGGCAATGAGTCCCGCGTTGGCGGGAAACATTGCCGCAGCCTATTCCTATCGCAGTGCGTTTGCCGTGCTAGGCGCAATCGCCCTGGCGGCGCTGATCACCTGGTGGATAGGCAGCCGTTATTCAGAGAAAAACGGCGTGCCACGCTCAGCGCGTTCTTAGCTGAGGCTCGATTAACTCAGCTGGAAACGCCCAACGGTGTTCGCCAGCTGCGAGGCCTGATCTTCCAGCGAACTGGCGGCGGCAGACATCTCCTGCACCAGCGCGGCGTTCTGCTGCGTGGTGCTGTCCATCTCGTTCACCGCGATGGTCACCTGGCTGATGCCGCGCGCCTGCTCATCGGAAGCAATCACAATTTCACCGATAATGGTGCGCACCGAATTCACCGCCTGCGTCATCTCCTGCATGGTCTTGCCCGCATCCTGCACCAGCTGAACGCCGCTGCCGACGCGCTGCGTGGATTCTTCAATCAGCGCGCCGATATCTTTCACCGCATTGGCGCTGCGTTGGGCCAGATTACGGACTTCCGACGCCACCACGGCAAAGCCGCGTCCTTGTTCTCCGGCACGCGCCGCTTCTACTGCGGCGTTCAGCGCCAGAATATTGGTCTGGAAGGCGATGCTATTGATGATGGCGGTGATGTCGCCAATTTTCTTCGCGCTGTCGTCAATTTGCGCCATGGTTTGCACCACTTCGCCCACCAGCGTTTCACCACGGCTGGCAATGTGCGTGGCGTTGTCGGTGAGCGTTGTCGCCTGATGCGCGTTGGTAGCGTTGTGTTTCACCGTGGCAGTAATCTGCTCCATGCTGGCGGCGGTTTGCTCCAGCGCGGCAGCTTGCTGCTCGGTACGCGAGGCGAGATTGAGGTTGCCGCTGGCGATTTCACCCGCGCCCTGACGCACCGACGAACTGGCATCCTGAATCTGCCCCACGATATCGCGCAGCTGATTTTGCATGGTATGCAGCGCATAGAACAAGCTACTGTTATCGCGCCCTTTCAACGTGATGACGTTATCGAGTTTGCCATCGGCGACGGCCAGCGCGATGGTCGCGGCTTCCAGCGGTTCGCCACCAATCGGCTTCAGCACTTTGCGGCTGAACAGCATGCCAAGCAGCGTACACACCACCAGAATGCTGATGATCATCAGGATCACCGCGTTAATCAGTTGACGATGCGCCGCCGCCATCACCTGGCTGACCGGCGCAACCACGCCGAGATACCATTTCTGATCGCTGTTACCAATCACCACCGGCTGCCAGGTTACCAGCGCATCTTCACCCAGCAACGCATCATGATGTTCCATCACGCTGCTGCTGAAGTTATGGGTATCACCTTTCCACGGCTTGCTGGTCTGGCTTTTATCCGGATAGGAAACCACATTACCCGCGCTGGAGAGCAACATCGCATAGCCGCTGCCATCCCACGGTTTGATTTTGTTGACCTTTTCCTGCAGCGACGCCAGCGAAATATCGGACGTCACCACGCCCCACAGTTTGCCCTGACTCACAATCGGCGCCGCTACCGAAGTCAGCAGCGTCGGCACGCCGTTGTAGGCGTAGCTGTAAGGTTCAATCAGCATATCTTTCTGACTTTTTTGCGGCAGCAGATAGTAATCGCCCTGACCTGGCGTGAAGATCGAGGTCAGCGGATGCAGGTTAAAATTGCCGGTTTGATCGCGATCGACGAAGAAGGCGTAGCGACCTTTCGGTGCCGCATTGGCTTGGGTGGCGAACTCCGCGTCACGTCCGTCGAAGGCGTTCTCTTCGAAGATCACCGAGATCGACAGGTAATCGGGATTATCGCGCAGCGCCGATTCCATCAGCTTATCAGCAACTTTACGGTCCTGAATGCCCGCCGCTGGCAGTGCGATCAAGCTGTGGCCGAGGTTATGCGCCACATCGCGCGCGTAGCTAAGTTCATGCTGAATTTGCAGCGCCTGGCTTTGTGCAATCTGCTGTAGATAGCTTTCGGCCAGCGACTTTTGTTCGTTACTGGATTGCCAGCTCAGCACGCCGATGGTTACAGCAAAGCCGAGTGTGATGGTTAAGGCGCCCGTCAGCAGCATCTGCGTGCGGGTGCTCATTGTTTTCTTAGGTGATGCGTGTTTGGCCATTATGGCGCTCCTGGAGTTGACACTTTTCGGTATTCAGAACCACTCCCTGTGCGCGTACATCCCTTTGAACACTCTATCGGCGCGCGGCGGTGGAACTTGATGGCAAGGTACCAAACTCCGGTGGATTGCCATTGATGGTCACCGACATCAGGTCAGCGCCAGATGCCTGCCTGCTCTACTGGTCAATGAGCCGATTACAGACTATTATTCAGCTCACCATATGAGCCGAATAGCTGTTCTATTCAGCTCATGCGATTCAGGAGTGACTTTATGATGTGGATTTGGCAGCAGCCTGATTGGCCGCAGTTTCGCTGGCAGGATGAGAAATTACTGCCGCGCCTGCGCCAGTTGCAGCAGCAGCGCGGCGTCTTGCTGGGCCGCGCCAGCGTGCAAGATAACAGCGATCAACAAACGCTGGATACGCTGCTCAGCAATATCCTCTCTTCCTCAGCGATTGAAGATGAGCGCGTCAACGCGCAGTCGGTACGATCGTCCCTTGCCCGCCGTTTAGGCGTTTCGCTCGATCAGCCTTACCCGGTTTCCGAACGTTCCGAAGGTTTGGCAACCATGATGATGGATGCCATCACGCAACGCGATCAGGAACTCACGTTGGCGCGTTTATGTCAGTGGCATCGCTGGTTATTCCCCGCAAGCGAATGGACCATTAAGCGACTAAATGTTGGCACGCTGCGCGGCGATGAACCGATGCAGGTCGTTTCGGGGCGTATCGATCGGCCAACGGTACATTTCGAAGCGCCGCCGCGCGCCGGGCTGGAGGTACAGCTTGAAGAATTTATCGCGTGGTTTAATCACAGCCGCGCGGATCCGCTGCTCGACCCGCTGTTGCGCGCCGCGCTGTGCCATCTGTGGTTCGTTACGCTGCACCCGTTTGATGACGGTAATGGACGCATCACCCGCGCCCTGACCGATTTGGCGCTGGCGCAGGCGGATAGCCAAAGCATTCGTTTGTATGCCATGTCCGCATCGATTCTGGCGCAACGTGCCGATTATTACCGCATCCTGCAGCAGACGCAGCGCGGTGCGCTGGACGTCACAGATTGGCTGCTGTGGTTTTGTGATGTGCTGAATGACAGCCTTGAGCGCGCGCTGGAAACCGTCACGCGCACGCAAAACAAAGCGCGCTTCTGGTTAATGCACAATGCTGCTGAGCTGAGTGCGGAGCAAACCCGCGTGCTGAATCGCTTACTGGATGGCGGTGAACAGGGATTTAACGCAGGCATAAGCGCCGGCCAGTATCAGAAGGTGGCGAAAGTGAGTAAAGCCACGGCGACGCGACATCTGACAGAACTGCTGGCGAAAGGTTGTCTGGAGAAATTACCCGGCGGCGGGCGCAGCACGCGCTACCAGATTAAGCATTGATGGGTAACCAGGTGCGCATCAATGCGCACCTCACAAAACGGCTTACGCCGCTTTAACCGCGCGGACTTTCTTTTCCGGCGCTACCGCTTCCGCTTCGCTCTCGGTTTCCGCAGCGGCTTCAGGCGCTTGCGCAACCTCTTCTGCCTTTACAATATCCGGCAGCTTGCTGGTGCGCAGGATATGCTGCACCGCGTCTTTCTGTTCAGCCAACAGCAGACCCAATGCTTCGGCCTGCGCTTCACCCAAATCTGGCTGATGTTGCTGTAGCCAATCGGTAAAGGCGTCTGCCATATCGAGCATTTTGTCCCAGGCATCCGCGTCTTTTTTATTGGCAAACGTCATCTTTTCTTCACCCTTTCTGACTACAACATATTTGGTTTCGACTGCCATGATGCACCTCGATTAACTGTATTTATATACAGTATATTCTGATCAAACTTTTCCAGGCAATCACTTTCTGCTGTTAAGCCAGTAATTCTTCCAGGAACAGCGCCAACGCTTTGCGCGGATCGTCCTCTTCCGAGACGATCATCTCAATGCCCCACTGCCCTAATACCTCTTTTGCCACCGGGTTATTGCGGTTGGTGAACAGGTACGATTTAGGACGCGCGGTGGCCAAGCCGGTTCGGCCCCACATTTTTGTCAGGCGGTAGAATAACAGACGAATATTGAAATCGCTGATGCTGTAGCCCACAAACAATACCGAGTTGCCCATGACGTCGTGCGTGAGTTTGATATCCAGCGGCGAATCAAAATAGAGGCGTTCAAAGTAGCTGCTTTCATCCAGCACAATTGACGTATCGTCGTCGAAATCACCATGCAGTTTGATGATGTGGCGCTTATCTTCAGTCAACGACACCAAATCTGCCGCGTTCGCTACTTTACTGTAAGGCACGTTGTGCGCCTCATGCGCCATTTCAAGCCAGCGATCGTAATTGGTGGTGTAGATGCGTGAGAAATTGCCTTGGGTGATCATGGTATGGATTTCAGAACTGCGCACGTCAATATCCGGGCGATGCCATTCGCGATCCATCCAGCTGCGCAGCGGTCCCAGGGAGCCTTTACGCTGCTTGTAATACTCCGCCAGCGACAGATGCGTGCCGTAGGTATTGAAGATTTTTGGGTCGTAGCCCAGCTCTTTAGCCAGGTGCGCAATCAGCTCATGCCATTCCGGCAGGCCAAGATTGCGTGAAATGCCTGCACCGGCGAACAGGATCAGTTTACCGGTGTCATAGGCGCGTTTTAGCTCGGGTTTCATGCCAATCCCCGCGATGTTTTCAAAAAGGTTGCGAAGCGATCCAGCGCCAGGCGACGCATCGAAATCTCATTTTTCAGCTCGCCCATTTCGGCGAAAGTTTGCGTGTGTCCTTCCGGGATAAACACGCAGTCCCATTGAAATTCGCGTGGACCAGCAGGCTCGGTGGCGATGGTGCCGCGCAGTTCGCCTTCGAACTGATACATTTTTTGCCCATCGCAATAGCCAAGCACGGTTTTTGCCGTGACGCAGGCGCTATCTAAACCGTTCACCAGTTTGGTGAAGCGCTCGGCATTCAGGCGGCTCCAGAAGATGCGCGTCAATCCGGCCGGTAAGCCGTTCAGGCCATCCAGATAGAGCCCGGTGTGTTCGACAAACAGTGGACGACCAATAATAGAGAACGCTTTGGTGAGCTTGTCGCGCACCAGTTCAACCTCATTTTCAGTCTGAATCTCTTCAATACGGCGTGCGATGGGCAGCACTTCGACACCGACCGGCTCAAGGATGGTACGCACCTCGGCCAGCTTTAGTTCATTGGCAGACAGGAATCGTATTTTCATTGCAATCAGTATGTTGAAGGTGAGTTTAAGCTCTGTAAAAGCCTTTCCGTTGGTCGTTGATTCTAGCGCGCCTACCGGGCACTGGGTAGGAACAATCTCTGATAGGAGAAAACAAAATTATGACTTTATCGATGCAAGAATCTAGAATAATTATGCGATTCAATTTAATAAATATGACAGTAAAAATGAGAACCTCAGATGATTTCTTATTTTAGCTCCAGATATTCCATGCTAAAAGATTTACCCTTCATTTTGCAGGGTGATAACCCAGAAAAAAAATTGCGCTTAACTCTGCTCATTGCTGGATTTTCCAGCATCCTGGCGGGTTTTTATATGGTAGCGACGAATTTCATTAAGGGAGAAAATGGTGTTTCCGCCTTATATTGCCTGAGCACCGCGATGGGATTTTATATTGTCATTGCGGCATTCCGTGACAAGCTGAACAAACATCTCTACATCATCGTGCATGCTTTGTTACTGATCATAATGCTGTTGTTTCTGCTGGATAATGACCACAGAGTAGAAAAACACTCAGAGTACAATTATCTGGTGGCGTTAACCGTCGGCTCAGCATTGGTATTACGCCAGCAAACACCTTACTTAAGTAAAATATTCCCGTTAATCTGCCTGGTGGTTTATCTGTTTTTTATCTCGACCGGATTAACCTGGCAACATAGCGCGTTTCAGCTCAATATTCCGCATGAATCCGGCTTTTATATCGTCAACTGTGCAGTGCCAATGATCGCGCTGTTGTTGACGGCATTCACGCTGCGCGGCAACTACTCCGAAACCGATTTGATCAAACGCGAACTTTCACAAGCCATCGAAAAGAATCAGCTGGAGCTCTATTACCAGCCACAAGTCGACAGCAATAAAAAGCTGATTGGATTTGAAGCCCTGCTGCGCTGGAAGCATCCTGTTAAAGGCTTTATCTCACCCGAAGTGTTTATTCCAGTGGCCGAAAAAAGTGGCTTGATTATCGACATTGGCAAGTGGGTGATGGAACACACCTTACAGCAAATCGCCGAATGGGATCGCGGTCAGCACCTTAGTGATTTGGTTTTTTCTGTTAACATCAGTCCGCTGCAGTTAATACACCGCGATTTCACCCAGGATACCTTGTTATCGCTGTCACATTATAAAATCCGCCCCGAACGCCTCAAGTTTGAAATTACTGAAACCACCTTTGTCTACGACCAGAAGCGCATTGGCGACGTAATCAGCCATTTTAGCCAATTAGGTGTTAAATGGGCGATTGATGACTTTGGCGTCGGCTATTCATCGCTTAAATCGATCAGTGATTTTGCCATTGATGATATTAAGATTGATAAATCATTAATCATGCAGATTTTTAAAAATGAGTCATCGGCGATTGTGGTGCAGAAAACCATCGAGTTATCGCGTGAAATGGGTCTGAATGTGCTGGCTGAAGGCATCGAGAGTGAGGAGTACTTCACCTACCTGCGCGATAAAGGCTGCCATCTGTTTCAGGGCTACCATTTCGCCCGCCCGCTGCCGCCCGCAGATGCGCAAGTATGGATCAAAAAAGCCAAAATATAATCTGCTTTTTTGCAGGGTCGCCATTTATGAACTGAACCCCATAACCTGGACCGTTTAGTTAAAGCGCTGCGTAATGCTGAGTCCTGTACGCTACCGGACTCAGCCCACCCAACCCCATTTT
>NZ_QKMJ01000004.1:0-359866 GCF_003208415.1 Pantoea sp. AG1095
GACAGCTCAACGAAAGACCGAGAAAAACGTTAGACTATGAATCACCCGCAGAGCGTTTTAACCAATGTGTTGCATCCATCAGTTGAACTCACAGCCAGAAGCGGACATCGATTAAAATTGCTGTGAATTAAACGCCACGAGATTTCTCTAATTTGATGTCAGTGCCATTGAGATCTGTTTCATTACCCCAACCGAGCTGCATATAAAATTTCGCCGCTCGACTATTTTTATCGGTTTCCAACCAGGCAATCTCATGATGTTGGAATAACTCCTGCTCAGCTAGCCTAACAAGCCTGCGACCTATTCCTTTGCCTTCATATTCAGGCAGAACAAAGGCTGCAAACAGACAGCCTTCATCCGGCAAAATCATGGAGAAGCCAATAATTTTGTTATTTTCAGTCGCAACCCATGCGCAAAGACTTTTTTCAATCATATCGCCTACGACGCCTTCGGTAATACCCATCTGCCGCATCTCTTCACGACTCAGGTGATTCTCCATTACCGATGTTCTGACGTCGAACATACCCTCGATATCAGAGAGTTGAGCTGTTCTTACGTAGATACTCATTAGTCTAACTCCATGTATGACAAAATAATTTTCATAATAATGTCAAAATAAAATCAACGGAATATAAAGTTTAAGGTAGCTAATTATGTCCGCTGTTCGCTCATAGCGGATTTCCCGAGGTTGCAGCGACCTATGCGCAGCCGATACTTTGTCTAACTGCATGCGGATGAAGGGATTACCGTGGTGGTGTACAGTTAAATTTTCTTTCCGTGACGACTGTTCCTCAACCTCGCCTTTTGCTAGCCTATGCGGCTGGACTGCTTCCAGCCGCATTAGCGTTACCGGTTGAGGAGTTTCCATGTCGCCTTTCAACAAACACCGCCCCTTCATTTCCCTTTCTCGTCGTCAGCGTCGTAAAAAAGTCATCGAGCTTAAAAACCGTATCTATCGTGAACGTCAGCGTTGTGGCGGGTTGTTCTATGATGATTGCGATATTCAATACTACAAAGATAACCCTGACCATACTTGGGCATGGAGTGATATCTATTTTGTCGGCCGCGATCCCGCCGATCTCTGGAATGCTGAAATCATCACGGCTAAGTTGGCGTTTCAAGATGCGGTACATGATCGCGCATTCAATGAAACCTGGGCGATGCTCAGTCAGCAGGAACAAGAAGAAGAGGCGCGATATGAAACAACTCCCAATGTGAATAGCAAAGGCAAAATCGTTAGCCGTACCTTTCTGCACCGAGAAAAACAGGCTTATGCGATTTTTGGTGGGCTGACATTTTGGCAGTTTGTTGAGAAGCGTGAGCAGGAAATAGGACAAGATGAACAGCAGGATGTATGTTGTAGTTATCAATTTCTGCCGGGGTTCGCATATGGACATGGGCTACGGATGGTTGTTGATGCTGAGGCGCTGAGTGTGCCAGTTATTGAGGCGGCGATTGGGGATTTTTTGAAAAGAGTGAGTGGCGTGCCTAGGGGACAGCGATTTATAAGTGGGAGGATTTAAGATGCGGGTGTCCATTAATTAGGTAATAAGAGGGAGTTAATCTTTATCACCCTCCCATATTATTATTTCCCAGTGGATTTACTAGGTTTTAATCCTGGAGTATTTCCGGGAGTATCTTTGTTGTCACGCCGACGCTGATCAGGCTTTCCTGTCGATTTAGCTATTGGTTTTGGACCAGGTTTAAGACCCACGATATTTATCCTTCTAATTTAAGAGGGGCTGCCCTCCTATTCGGTTTTATGGCATAGCTCAAAAAATAACAAGAGGATTAATACGTCACATGCCAGTTAAATTATTATTTTTGATCAGTGTCATTTTATGGCATGTAGCGGGCTTTCGAATGGAGCATTATTCACCATTTGCTATACGGTTCTAACTAATATTGATGAGCCGGGGTTGTTAACCTGGTTATCCCTCTTAATGCTTTCTTCTTACGTGTATCACAATCTCTTTATGAATTCATATCACGCTGAAACAATAGGATTTATCATTTTCAAACCATAGTTATCAATGAGGCCATCTATGAACAGCACAGTATACGATGCTTTCCGCTGCCTGAACTTACTTGCGACAGCGACTCGTCCGCATGGAATTCGTGAAATGGGACGGGAGCTTGGACTGGATTCAGCTAAGGTTACGCGATTGATACAGACCTTGCTGACATTGGATATGGTACAGCGCGATGCCAACCGCAAATACAGTTTAGGTATCGGTATCCACCGCTTGTCGGCTCACGCGATTCACAATTCAGCATTTTACAATGCGGTAATGGACTTACTTGAAGAGAGCGGGAATCACGCCATCTCCATCGTGATCGGTGTTCTAAGTGGAAATAAGGTGGTCTATTTGATTCATACCCGCGGCGGAAAGAGTATTGCGCGTGCCATAGGCAATTATGAGTCCTATCCGGTCCATGATTCGGTGATCGGCATTAAGCTTCTATCAGCGATGAGCGACGAAGAGATTATCAGCCAGATTGGTATCCACGATTATCAACTGCTGAGAAATGATATTGACGAGTCGCGTCGGCATCAGGTGTTTGCCAAAAATTTTGGTGCGGGAGATTACCGTCTGGCATGTAATATTCCCGGCATGCAGGCAGCGATCGCACTATCGAATATCAGCAGTGAAAAAATGGATATTGAGAGCTTACGTTTGTACCTTACGTCGGCAGCGAAGAAAATTAGCGGAGAATCACTGCCGATGCTGCAGCAGTAACTCGCAACGAGCAGCTGTCTCAGACACGAGCTGCCCGGTTTTATATAGCGTAGAACCCAGTCCCACACTGTCGTAATAACGCAGGAACTCAGCTGCATTCTCCACCCCTACCCCGCCCACGGCTGAAAAGCTTACGGGCTGAGAGAGTGGACCTTTCACCAGTTGAGGGTAATTTTTCGGTAGCGAACAGGCCGGAAAAACTTTCATCACATCCACTCCCAGATCGATTGCAGTGAATATTTCACTCGGCGAAAACACCCCCGCGTACACTACAAGTCCATATAGTTTAGCCTGCGCAATCACAGCCGGGTTTAAATTAGGAGTCAGAATAAAATCCGCAGCGGCTGCAAAACTGCGCTGCACCTGATCTTCTGTGGTGACAGTTCCCACGCCAAGCTGGATATCATTCCCAAAGCGATGGCGGACTTGTCGCAGGCTGATTTCCCAGTTAGGTGAATTGGTAGTGATTTCTATACGATGAATGCCCTGCTCAACCAGGCAGGCAATATGCGGCACTGCGTCTTCTGGCGTTATCCCGCGGAGGATAGCGATGATTTGCTGATTATCCACCATAACTAAATACCCCATTTAATCCGGCAATGATTGCGTCTTCAGCAGCTAAGAGTTCATAACGACGATGCAAAACCTCACATGCCAACTGGTAATGTGGCAAAAGCATTTCACTACCAATAAAGCATACCGTTTTATTGCCGCCAGGGTGTCCGCATGCAACTTCGTATCCAATGAGCAATCCGGAAAGCCAGGAAGCGGCCTGTTCCTGAGCCAAAGCACCAAGAATATAACGGCCCCGGCAGCGAAACAGTTCCGTCACCAGTTCAACTTTATCATGCACCACTGATAGCGCGGTTTCGACACCCGCCTGAAAAGCGGCCGGTGAGTGAACTTGCTCCGGCAACCCTTTACCCACCACGGATTGATTGAGTAACAAATGATAAAGTTCGCCAGTCATCAAGGTCTGCATCTCAGTGACCTGCTGCTGCGAGCGTTCAACCCACAGCCATTTGCTGTGAGTGCCGACGGCGGCGAATGTGGAGGCATCAGAAAGCGTGAGCGCACCCGCCAGTTGCATCTCTTCACCACGGCAGATCTCATTCACTCGTTTATCGCAAATACCGGGCCGTATGGTCAGCGGATTTGGCAGAATACCCGGCAGTTCCAGGCCTTTACCCAGCAGTTGCGAAAAACTAAGTGGCATATTGAGGTAACCGGCGTCAGCAATACCGATATTGCTGCCAATCATGCCGCAGAGCAGCACGGGTATTTGTTCATCGTAAGCATCCTCTAGCCGATGCAGCTGCTGCTTTAAAATCTCATGCAACGCTGAGCGCTGGCACTTGCCGACGCCGCAGCTGTCTTGCACAGATTTAATCACTACGCCATCGCGCACGCTGAGGGCGCGAAAGTTGCTGGTACCCCAATCCACCGCGATATAGTTCATGGAAGTCCTCCTAACACGGCGAGAGGCAGGAAATCCGTGATCTCTTTCAATTCCCGACGCGTGGCGTCATCCAGACTTTTCGCCGGCTCACGTACATAATCGCTGGCAAAAATCCCTGCCTGATGCAGCACTGTTTTATGTATGGCTACCCCGATCCCCGGTTGCACTCCATAGCGCAGGAAAGGTAGATAGCGATAAAACAGCGCTTGCGCTTCCTGACGATCTTGCTGCCATGCCGCCAGGATGGCATTAATCACGTCCGGGAATTCGCAAGCAGGCATGGTGCCCGTTACACCACGGCATAACTCCTCAAAGAGGAAACCTGCGTTCAAGCCGCCAAACAGGCCTACGCTATCTCCAATCGCCTGTTTTAACGCAGTGATTTTCAACGTCGTCGGCGGTTGTTCCACTTTGATATACCTGATGGCAGGAAAGTCCTGACACAAACGCACCAGCGTTGATACGGGAATGTTAACGCCCGTCATCAGAGGCGCGTCCTGGATCATGATATCGATTTCGCAGGCCTGGCATATGTCTCGCCAGAAGTGATAGATCTCCTCCGGATCGGGCTTAACCACCGAAGGCGGATTGACCATCGCCACCTGAGCTCCCCAGCGATGCACCCTGTTGATGTCTTCAATGGCAACAGCGGATGAAGCACCGCCAGCAGCAGCCACCAGCGGTAAATCCCCCACCAGCTTTTTGACGCAAAAGAACAGGATCTGCTTTTCATCCTGCGTTAAGGCGTAGCCTTCGGAAGCATTGCCAAACAATGCAAGACCATCAATGCCTTGTTGCAGCAGAAATTTCACCAGACGTTCAATGGATGCCAAATCCAGCTGGCCCTGCTCATCAAATGCCGTGGCGAGAATGGGTATGTTACCTTTTAACATGCAGCCTCCATCATCACGTCGCGCACGCGATCTTCATCAATTTCAATGCCTAACCCTGCGCCCTGCGGCAGGTGATACTCACCGCGTTCGCAAATCAGTGGCTGCTTGAGCAGTTGATTAGCGAGGGCAAAAACTGGCGGCTGATATTCGAGCATAAACAGGTTGGGTATGGCGGCGGCAACATGGATCGACGCGGCGATGCAAGGACCTAGACCCACGCTTAAATGCGGTGCCACACGTAAATTCCATGTCTCGGCCAGCGACGCGATATGCATCAGCTCGCTAATGCCGGTTCTGCCGACATCGGGCTGAAGGATATCTGCAGCGCGCTGTTCAATCACCGCTTTGAATTGATAACGCGTACGCTCGGTTTCACCTAACGCAATGCTGACCGCACTTTTGGCACGCAATTCGCAGTGGCCGACGATATCTTCTGGCAGCAGTGGTGCTTCGAGAAAGCCGACGCCCAGCGCGTGCAGTTGCGCTGCTAAATCAGTAGCGTCTGCCACACCGTAATTCCAGTGCGCATCAATGAAGACTTGCGCCTCATCGCCGAGCGTTTCACGAATGGCTCGAATATTTTTAATGTCTTCTCGCACGCCGTAGCCCAGAGCTAACTTAACGGCATTAAAGCCTTTCTCCTGCCATTGCCTGGCGAGGCGGCTGCGGCTTTCAATATCAGGCTCAGGTAAACCCGAGACATAGCAAGGGATCACATCGCGAAAGGCACCGCCGAGTAGTTGATGGACCGGAAGACCAAGAATTTTTCCCTTGAGATCCCACAATGCGATATCCACACCTGCAATAGCGTCGATATGATAACCACCGGTATGTCCACGATCGCGCATGGAGTCATACATCCTTGAGTTGAGCACGCCGCCAGAGAATGGCGATTCCCCTATCAACAATGGCGCGAACAGCTGCTTAATCAGTTCTGCGATCACCTGAGGCACCACGGGCGCCAGGGCTTCTCCCCACCCTACATGCCCTTCGCTACTGGTAATTTTCACCAGGCAGGTTTCCATCTTGCGTGAGTAGACGCAGCGGTATTCTGGACGATAGTAATAATCCGGGCCGGTTCCGTCCGGCTTACCGCCGAGGTAGGCATGCTCCGGGGTGATTTTGAGTGGGAAACATTCCACTTTCGTTATGTGCATAAAGGCTCCAGTTTCCGTTAATTCAACACTTTTCCGGCAGTTTCTTTTGCAAACCACACTGCAATGAATGAAATTAGCGCGGTGATCATCACGTACCAGGCGGGTGACAGCGGATCTCCCGTTAAGGAGATCAGGCTGGCGGATGCCAGGGGTGTTACACCGCCAAACACCGCCACAGTCAGGTTGTAGGACATCGCGATGCCGCCATAGCGAATCGCTGTGGGGAACAGTTCGACCATTGCTGCGCCACAGCCACCGTTAAACAACGCAACACACACACCCAATACACTCATTGCCGCGATAGAGCTGCCCACCGATCCCTGTGTCATTAGCAGCATGGCGGGATAGGTCAACAGGATGAAACCAGCGCATGCCACCAGCATCAGCGGCCGTCGTCCCCATCTATCAGACAAGTAGCCCGTGATTGGCATGCAAATAGCGACGCTCAGTAAGCCCAGCGTGGTGATGAGATAAGAATCAGTACGGCTGTAGTGCAGATGCGTAGACAAATAGCCGGGCATAAAGGATTGCAGCACCCAGCTGCTGACCGCTTTGATCACGACGAAACCGGTACAAAACAGCAACGCCGACAATGAGGTTTTCAAGGCAGTGCGCAGTGGCGATTTTTCGATTTTGCCGGTGGCTTTTAACTTGTGAAATTCAGCCGAATCTTCCATGTTGCGGCGCATATATAACCCACCCAATCCGAGCGGTGCTGCGAGCAGGAAAGGAATGCGCCATCCCCAGTCATTCATTGCCGTCTCACCCAACCAATAGGTCAACAGCAGCACCAGTCCAGAGCCGCAAACAAACGCCATGAAACTGAAGTTCTCACTCCAGCAGGTAAGCGTGGCGCGACGATGCGGCTCAGCGCTTTCTGCCAGATAGGTAATTACGCCGGAACTCTCACCACCTGCGGCGAATCCTTGTACTAATCGAGTCATCACCAACAGCACCGGTGCGACAATTCCCACCTGATGCCAGGTCGGCAGAATGCCCATCACAAATGTAGATATTGAGGTGATGACAATTACCGTCACCAACACTTTGCGTCGTCCCAGACGATCGCCCATGGAACCGAAAAAGAAGCCGCCCAGCGGACGCATTAAAAAGCCGGATCCAAATACAGCAAAAGATTTCAGAAGTGCGGTAGCAGGGTCAGAACTGACAAAGAAGTTGCTAGCAATAATCGCCGCCAGGGTGCCGTATAAGCCAAAATCGAACCACTCGATAAAATGACCAATCCCGGCCGCCATCATGATTTTGGCAGTACGCTTTGGCGGATTATTGGTTTTTGTCGCCACGTACTCACCGCCATACTGACGGGTTGAATTCTCCATACGACCTCCAGAGGGTAAATGTCGCGCCATAGGAAGGCGCGTCATGTCTTGGAAGTTAGCGTATGAATTTTGATGAGATATTGCGCCGGCGATGAGAGATAGCGTGAAGCCAATCAAAGAACAAATCCGGCAATTGCTTCACATAGTGAAGCAGAGAAGAGATCCCTTACAAAGCGCCTAATGTAAGCCGGGTTTATAGTTATCAGACCAAGCCATTACGTATAATCCCAAAGCTTTGCCTATGCTGCCGGTGGTTTTATTCAATGCGTATATTTCATGTCAGTCCACCAAAAAACCGAATCGAAACATATGGTGTCAGCACATATCTCCTCGTCATTGAAACAGCGCTAAACGAGCTATCCTTCCATAAGGAGGAACAACCTATGTGCGGAAGATTCACACAGTTCCAGAACAGAGATACCTATTTTGATGCCCTTAGTGTAGCTGATGGTGACTACATCCATGATCCTGAACCTATCGGGAGGCCGGGCTTTTTGATCCTTTTATCCGTCTCATTGTTCGTATTGTAAAAGGCGATCCGCTTAAAGTGATGATCGGCACTGCTATCCTTGGTATCAGCGTGGCGCTCGACGGCGATGGTGCCACCACCTATCTCATCTGTACGGCAGCACTTCTTCAACTGTATCGTCGGCTGGGAATAAAGCTTCAGTACATGGCCACCGTACTGCTGCTTTCAATCGGCGTAATGAACATGCTCCCGTAGGGAGGACCAACAGCGCGCGCTGCCAGCGCCATGAAGGTAGACGTTGGAGAGCTCTTTATGCTGCTTCTGCCCATTATGATCTGTGGCCTTGCCTGGGTAGTGCTGGTTGCCGTTATTTTTGGACTGCGCGAACGTCGCCGGCTTGGGGTGATTAAAATCGATCTGAGTGAAGAGACCGGGCAGCTTACATCTGTAACTAATTATCGTTATCTCTTTAATTCAGCGCTGACCATTGCCCTACTGGTTATGTTAATTCTGGGCATGCTTCCTATGGCAACACTGTTTATGATCGCCTTTGCAGTGGCGATGCTAGTGAATTTCCCTAACCTGAAGCATCAGAAGGAGCTCCTTGCCAAACATGCAGAGAACGTGCTTGCCATTGTTTCTCTCATTTTTGCAGCAGGAATTTTTACCGGCATCCTGTCCGGAACAGGTATGGTAGATGCCATGTCTAACAGTCTTGTAAATTCACTGCCAGCCTCAGCCGGCCCCTGGCTCGGCATCCTCACGGCGCTGATCAGCATGCCGTTCACCTTCTTCATGACAAACGATGCGTTCTATTTTGGCGTTTTACCCATTCTTGCGCAGACAGCGACAAGCTACGGAATCTCGCCTATGCAGATGGCCGTTGCTTCACTGATTGGACAACCTGTTCATCTTCTCAGCCCGCTTGTTGCGTCAACTTACCTTCTTGTCGGCATTCTTAATCTGGATTACGGGCTGAATCAGCGCGCAAGCCTTAAATGGGCGGTGGGGACAGTATTGTGCATGCTGTCAGGCGCCATCGTGCTTGGCACATTACCGCTACACAACTGATCTATACACGTTAATTAATTCGCTGTGATTTAACGCTGCCCTTATTAATTATAAGGGCAGCGTTAATGTACGCTTTTCGCTAAAAACAGAAATTGGCCTGGCGTCGTCCACTCTTTTCCCTAAGCGGGCTTTGCAAACATCACGGTTTAATTAAAGGATAACAGCTAATAATATGTGGGTCTCATTGGCTGCGTTCCATCAATTCAAGCGTCTGACCATCAGGACTTTGTAAATATATTACTCTGGTACCCTGCATGGGTCCTGACGACACTGTTTGAGGTTTACCCGGCGTCTTCCAACCGTAGTCCGATACTTTGCCTAAGAGCGTATCAAGATCCTCAACCATAAAAGCAAGGTGAGCGTAGCCTGGGATATAGGGCGCTGAAGGTTCTTCTGGCTGCTCAATGTTATTGTATTGGAGTAATTCAATTTGGATATCAGCCAGTTCAAGCAAAGCCATCCGTACATCAGCTCCCCTTGCACCTGTAACCTCATCGATTATAGGCCCAGACATTTTTCCTTCACGTAATAATTTACCGCCAAGAATCTGAGTCCAGAATAATAATGAGTCTTCAATATTTTTAACTGAAAAACCAACGTGATTGACACTTAAGATCATGTGATTACCTACTGAGTTTTGAAAGTCCATCAGCCAACTATATAAAAAGAATGCTTTATTTCTACACCATAAATGCGTGAACGTTTTACAAGCCTGCATCCTTTATCGATAAATTGCGAATATCCTCTTTCGCTCAAAGCGGTCTCTAATTTCCAATCGCGCAAAGGGGCTGCAGCGATTCAGTGAAGCACTTTTATGTTGAAAGAGAGCATACGGTAGGAACATTTGAGGATAAGCAGAATGCTACTGGAAAAGCTCAGGTTGCTTTAAGTTCGGAGGAAGGACAGTGAAATCTGGTTTTTCACCAGGGAACGCCAGCAGCACATGGTGCTTAGGTTCAAGATGCGGTGTTATGCTTGATGTGACAGAACTACCTAAGCCGTCATCATTTTGACGTCCGCTTCTGGCTGTATTATCAGCCGAAAATCTCATCCTAACCAGCTACTGATAACGGCATTTCGCCGTTAAGAGATGCGCTTTCATGCAGCAAGCCCCAACGCAACTGCACCTAAACAATGCATTCGGCAAAAAGCTGATCGGCACTTTTCACAACTGTCCTCCTTTTTAAAACCACATGAATATCTATGATCGGCCACACATTTTACAATCTGTTTACCTGACAGCGGCGAAAATCTGTGCAAAGTAGTGTCCAGCGGCAAACGAGATTTATGCCCTGGCACGTCAATTGCTTCAGCTAACCAATGTCAGCCGCAGCAACCTGACAACCTGTGCGCGTTATTAAATCCATCAAATTGATTTAATAAAACACCCTCTTTTTGCATCAAGGCGGAAAACACCATGAAAATCCGATTCAACCCAGTCATAAAAGGATGTTCTGCAGCGGTTCTGTTAGCCAGCGTAGGCAGCGCGGCAGCGGCAACCACGTTGAATGCATTGTTTATGACGCAGGCGGCTTATAGCGAAAATGATATCCGCGCCATGACGCAGGCATTTCAGAAAACGCACCCAGAGGTGCAGGTTAATCTTGAGTTTGTGCCGTACGAAGCGCTGCATGACAAAATTGTTGCGGCGCGTGGCGCGGGCGGTAACGGCTACGATGTGGTGCTGTTCGATGCCATCTGGCCGGCAGAATTCACTAAGTTCGATCTGTTGCAGGACGTCAGCAGCCGCATCAGCGCTGATGAAAAAGGACAGATTTTCCCCGGCGCAATGAACACCGTTGAGTTCAAAGGCAAAACCCTCGGCATGCCGTGGATCCTCGATACCAAATATCTCTATTACAACAAAGCGATGCTGGAAAAAGCCGGTATCACCACCCCGCCGCAAACCTGGCAGCAGGTGATGGATGACGCGCGCATCATCAAGCAGAAAAACATCGTGAAATATCCGCTGGTGTGGAGCTGGTCGCAGGCGGAAGCGCTGGTGTGCGATTACACCACGCTGGTATCAGGTTTCGGTGGCAAGTTCTATAACAACGACAAACTCGATTTCTCCTCCCCGGCCTCGTTGCAAGCGGTGAAGCTGATGAAAAGCTCGCTGGATGAAGGCTTGAGCAATCCGGCTTCACGCGAATATCTGGAAGAGGATGTGCGTAAAGCCTTCTCCAATGGCGATGCGGCTTTCGCGCTCAACTGGACCTACATGTACAACATGGCCAACGATCCTAAACAAAGTAAGGTCGCCGGCCAGGTGGGCATCGTTCCCGCGCCAGGCGATGCGCCGGGCAAATTCGGTGCGGTAAACGGTTCGATGGGCCTTGGCATCACTAAAGGCAGCACGCATGCGGATCAGGCATGGCAATACATCCGCTACATGACTTCACAGCCGGTACAGAACCAATACGCCACGCTGAGTCTGCCGATCTGGAAAAGCTCGTATCAGGATCCGGCGGTGCTGAAAAACCAGGAAAGCCTGATCGCGGCGGCGGATAAGTCGCTTAACGTGATGCTGTCGCGTCCGGAAACGGCTGACTATTCGCGTCTCTCCAACACGCTGCAGCAGCAGTTGCAGCAGGTGCTGGTGGGCAGTGCAACGCCAGATGCCGCGCTGCAAGCGGTAGATAAGAGTGCGGCGCGTCTGCGCTAAGGGGCAACAATGCTGAGTTTGCGTCAACGCGAACAACGGCAGGCATGGGTGCTGCTGGCACCCATGTTGTTGGTGATGCTGTTGCTCACCGCATGGCCGCTGTTACGCACCATCTGGCTGAGTTTCACCGATGCCGCCCTGATCGGCAGCGGTGAAGCGCCGGGCTGGATTGGCTTTGAAAATTATCTGTTCGCCATCACCGATGCGGATTTCCGCAGTTCGCTGTGGCGCACGCTCTATTTCACCGTGGTGTCGGTGGCAATTGAAGGCGTGATCGGCGTGCTGGTAGCGCTGTTGCTGAACCAGAAATTCGCCGGTCGCAACGTGCTGCGCGTGCTGGTGATTTTGCCATGGGCGCTGCCGACCATCGTTAACGCCATGATGTGGCGTCTGAATTTCAACCCGGATTACGGCAGCATCAACGCCCTGCTGACGCAGTTAGGGATCATTGATGGCTATCGCAGCTGGCTGGGTTCGCCGGATTCGGCGCTCAACGCGGTGATGTTCGCCGATATCTGGAAAAACTATCCGCTGGTGACCTTACTGGTGCTGGCGGCGCTGCAATCGATCCCCGACGATCTGTTCGAAGCCGCACGGCTGGATGGCGCATCGGCGTGGCGGCGTTTTCGTGCTATCACCTTCCCGGCGATTGTTGGCCCGCTCAGCGTGGCGCTGGTGCTGCGCACCATCGACGCCTTCAAAATTTTCGACATTATCTACGTAATGACACGCGGCGGTCCGGTCGATAGCACCAAAACCCTGAGTTTCTACGTGTATCAGGAGTCGTTTAGCTACCTGCGTGCCGGCAGTGGCGCGGCCTACGCGATGTTGATGACCTTGCTGTGCGCGGTGCTGATCACGCTTTACATGTTGTTACTGTGGCGCCAGCGCCGCAAAGGAAGCGCTCATGAAGGTTAAATTGCGCCATGTCGGTAAATACGCCGCCGCGCTGCTGGTGGCGTTCTCAGTGTTAGCGCCGATGGGCTGGCTGTTTTTGATGAGCGTCAGCGCCGCCAGCGATCTCACCCGCGTACCGCTGGAGTGGCTGCCGCGCCAGTGGGATTTCACCCGCTACGGCAAGCTGCTGTCGCTGGCGCCGGGCCAGCCGGGCGTACTGTTTCTGCATGCACTCGGCAACAGCCTTTTAGTCGCCACCGGCGCGACAATCATCTGCTTACTGCTGGCCATTCCGGCAGCGTTCAGCTTCTCGCGCTACCGCGGGCGCGACGGCTGGCTGTTTGCCTCGCTTGCCATCTATATGGTGCCGCCGGTGGCATTCGTGTTGCCGCTCTACTTCCTGTTGCAGCAGTTCGATCTGCTCAACACGCGGCCCGGATTGATCATTGTTTACTGCTCGCTGATTCTGCCGTTCCTTACCTGGATGCTGAAAAACCAGTTCGATACGCTGCCGCAGGATATTGAGCAGGCGGCGCGGCTTGACGGCCTGCGCGTCTGGCAAGTGCTGTTACGCATTACGCTGCCGCTGGCGAAGCCGGTGTTGGGGGCCGCCGCACTGTTTGGCTGGCTGCTGGCGTGGGACGAATTTTTCTATGCGCTGCTGTTTACCAGCAATATCGCCGCACAAACCTTACCGGTCACCATTGCCGGATTTACCGCCGGACGCGCCACCGATGATGGCTTAATCGCTGCCGTTGGCATTCTGGCGTCGGTGCCACCGCTGTTTATTGCCATCTGGCTGCAGAAGACGCTGGTTAGCGGCCTTGCCAGTGGCGGGAGCAAAGGATGATGGAGCAGAAACTCACCGCCACGCTGTATGTGGTGGGTAACATTAATGTCGATTTGATCATGGGCACGCTGGATAACTGGCCGCAGCGCGGTACTGAAGTGATGCTGAATCACAGCGAATTGCGTCCTGGCGGCTCGGCGGGCAACTGCGCGCTGGCGCTGGAAGCGATGCAGGTGCGCCATCGCGCGGTCGCCAATCAGGGCAATGATGGCCTGAGCGCCTGGCTGGCGAGTCATTTTCCGCACAGCGCTGCGCACTGGACGCGCTACAGCTGCGAAACCTCGCTTACCGTTGGCGTGACGCATTCGGATCACGAACGCTCTTTCCTGAGTAATCTCGGCCATATCGTGCAACTCACCGCGCAGGATGTGCTGGATCAACTGCCGGCTACCGCGTCTGACGGCGATATCGTGCTGCTGTGCGGCACCTTTTTGTGTCTGCATCTGTATGACGATTATCCGGCGCTGCTCGCCGAGTTACAGCAGCGCGGCTTTGTCACCGCCGTCGATACCGGCTGGCCGCCGCAGGGCTGGACAAACGAAGTGCGTCAGCAGGTCACGCATTGGCTGCCGCTGTGCGACTGGCTGCTGCTCAATGAAGTGGAAACGCTGGGATTGGCGGCGTCAGACGACTTGCCCGCCAGCGCGCAAATGCTGGCGCAACAGCTGAGCGGACGCGGCGGCTGCGTGGTGAAATGTGGCCCGCATGGCGCGCGCTGCTGGCAGGCAGATAACTCAGTAAGTCAGCCTGCACGTCCTGTCACGGTGGTGGATACCATCGGCGCGGGCGACAGTTTCAACGCCGGATTTCTCACCGCCCTGCTGCATCAGCAAGATCTCACCACGGCTTTGCAATGGGGGATTTCGGTGGCGTCACTGGCTATTAGCACCTTGCCGCGTCGTTATCCCGACTGGCATCAACTGCAACTTTCCCAGGAGTTTTAAATTATGGCCAGTGTTGAACTCGTAAAAGTGGCCAAACGCTACGCAAAACAGTCGGTGCTGCATCCGCTCGATCTCACCATTCCTGACGGCAGTTTTACCGTGCTGGTTGGCCCATCCGGCTGCGGAAAATCGACGCTGTTGCGCTTGCTGGCCGGGTTGGAGAGCTTGTCAGATGGCGCGATCCTGATGGACAAAGTGCAAATCAACGACCGCGATCCAGCCGATCGCGATATCGCCATGGTGTTTCAGAGCTATGCGCTCTATCCGCACTTAACCGTGGCGGAGAATCTGGCGTTCCACATGCAGGTGAAGAAGGTGAAGCGCGAGGAGCAGCACACTAAAATTGCGCGTATCGCCGGAATTCTTGGCATCGATAAGCTGCTGCAACGCTATCCGCGTGCACTGTCAGGCGGACAGCGTCAACGCGTGGCGATGGGCCGCGCGATGGTGCGAAATCCCAAAGTGTTCCTGTTCGATGAGCCGCTGTCGAACCTCGATGCGCAGCTGCGTATGGAGCTACGCGCCGAGATCAAATCGCTGCATCAGCGTTTCAAAACCACCATGGTTTATGTGACGCACGATCAGGTTGAGGCGATGACGCTGGCCGATCAAATTGTGGTGATGAAGGATGGCCGCATCGTGCAGCAAGGCGCGCCGCTGGCGATTTACGACCGTCCGGCGGATACCTTTGTCGCACGCTTTATCGGCTCACCGCCGATGAACCTGTTACCGGCACAGCTGATCGCCCGCGATGGCGTGCCCGGCGTGCAGTGCCAGGATCTGTGGCAGCCGTTGCCCGCGCGTTGGCAAGCGGCGGCGCGCGAACGTGCTGGCGCAGCCGTGACGCTCGGGGTGCGCCCGCACGATCTGCTAGAAGCCAGCAACAACGCCGCAGCGTTCGTGAGAGTGGTGGAGATCACCGGCGAATCCACATTGTTGCATCTCGAATGGCACGGTCAGCCGTTGCATATGCAGATTGCCGGTCGCCACACGGCGCTGAGCGGCGAGAGCATTATGCTCGGCTTCAACCCCGAGAAGATTCATCTGTTTGATGCGGAGACGGGATTAAGGTTGGTTGAGTCGCTTTAAGTCGGTGCTCAGGCCAGAAAAGGCCCTTAAGATTGTCATTGCTGTTTAGGGGGCGCATGAGCATCCTATTCGCCCAATCGTTAGTTTCCGTATTGGAGTGCGTACATTGCGCTGAATAGGATGTTCTCGTGAGCTGTCAGAAAGATTTTTTTTAATCACTGAAAACGGTAACATAGGTATCCAATGATCATCCTTGCCGCATCGTTTCATCTTTTAAATTTTTCAATGTGGCCTTTTCATATGTGCGGGTATTGTTATGCGGTTCCTGAAAACGATTAATAGAAATAAAAACAACCTGCTTAGAAAAATAAAAAAAACAGTGTTGTTGTGCCTTATCCGAACTATACGAACCCGAGATGCTTTTGAACCTGTTAAAGCGCGTAAGATATTGATTCTTCGCCTCGACGACAAAATTGGTGACATGGTCGTAACTACGGGAACGGCATTCAAACTAGCAGAGAAAGGCTACAGAGTTTCAGTGCTTACCGGCCCGGTATGCGGACAACTGCTAAAAAATTGCGACTATCTTGATCAGGTTATTCAATATAAAAATCGGATGTCACTTGACCTGTTACACTCTCAGAAATTTGATGTTGTCATCGATTTTGACGATGTCCAGGATTATGAACGTCTGAAGTTGGCATGGCTGATGAGACGTAGCCACCATGTTGGCTTTAATAAAAATCTTCCGGGTATTTATAATGCATCCATCCGTTATCTTGATGCCGAGAAGCATATCACTGAACGCCATAAGCGGGTGCTGGCACTGTTCAATATCCACGAAACCTCATTTCATTATCAACTCGGGCGCTGTGTTAAAGAACAAAACAGAGTCAAGAATGCCCTTCGAATTACACATAGCGATATTGTCGTTTCTGTGAATCCTTTCTCTGGCGCCACGGATAAAGATTTCTCCGAAGAACAGGTCATCTCTCTCATCTACTTTATTCACTCGATTAATCCGGAGATAAAAGTTGTGGTAATCGGGCAGAGCAACAAAGTACGTTCATTCAGTGCGCATGGTGCTTTAATTGTGTCAGAAAGTACCATAAATACCGCAGTTGAAATTGTTCGCATATCCGATGCGGTGGTGAGTACGGATACTTCCATCGTCCACATTGCTAACGCGCTAAATCGTCCACTAGTGGCACTTTATAATAAGAGGAAGCTCAAGGATACCGGCTTGATCGGCTATAAAACCTGGGCACCAAATTATCCTCAGGGTAATCAGATAGTGGTTGAAAATGATTACATTAGTCATTGTTCAATCAACACAATTTTTCCGGCAGTTGAGACTGCAATCCGGGCAGCAAGTATGCTTAAGCTCCCGTAAACACTTTCATCATCTCTAATGAAAAAAAGCCACCCAACATTGGGTGGCGAAATATAGTTAATCACATGCATAACAACGATATTGGCGAACACTCATTCCTTAAGCATTTCACGACTACTATTTTACCCTACTGGCTATTTTATTCTGTCTTCACCGTTTAAAGATAATGTAAAACTCCTCTCAACCTTTAACGGATTAAATACATCTACCAGGTTTTTCCGATATTAAACTGGAACTGCTCCGACTTATCGCCCTCATATTTTTTAATCGGCAATGCATACGAAAACACCAGCGGACCCAGCGGCGACTGCCATTGCAAGGCCACGCCGCTCGACACGCGAATCTGGCTGGGATCGCCGTAATCAGGAATTCCCGCCGCTTTGGTGGCTGCGGTATTCTGCCAGCCGGTATCCCACACGGTGCCGGCATCAACAAACAATGAAGTGCGCAGCGCATCGGCATAGCGCTCGCTGATAAACGGCGTAGGGACAATCAGCTCCGCGCTCACCATCGCCATCGCATTACCGCCCACCGCATCATCCGATTTCTCCACCGGGCAAGCACCGTAACTGCTTTCGCTGCCGCTGCAGCGGTAATAGGCGGCTTTTGGCCCGATGGTGTTGGAGGAGAATCCGCGTACCGAACTGGAGCCGCCGGCATAGAAGTTATCGTAGAACGGCACTTCTTTGCCGCCTAAACCGTCGGCGTAACCGGCTTTACTGCGGCCCATTAGCACCCAGCGATGGTCGCTGCTCAGCGGCAAGTAGCCATTGGCGGTCAGCGTGCTTTTGTAATAGCTGTTGGTGGAACCTGGAATGGTCACTTTGGTGTTGAAACCGGCGCTCACGCCCGAGGTGGGGAAGAAGCCGCGATCCAGCGAGTTGTAGCTCCAGCCAATGTTCCAGAAGAAATCGTTGGCGGTAAATTTGTCCGCCACGGTGGCATCGTCATCGTCGTCATTGCTGGTGATGACTTTTGGATGAATGCCCTGCGAACCCAGATAGCGCCACATTGCTACCTGCGGCGCCATATTGCTGACGCGGTTATAGACGTAATCCAGCCCGCTGTTCACGCTGCTGTTTTCGCCGATTGGGAAACTCAACGTGCTACTCGCGCCGAAGCTCTTCAGTGTGTATTCGGAAAGATCGTTATCTTCCGCGCTGTAATCGTTGTAGAACAGTTTGCCGCCAAGACTCACGCCATCCACGGTGAAATAGGGATCGGTGGCAGCGATTTCGACATAAGTTTGATAGCTGTTTTTCGTGCCGCTAAAACTCACGGTATTACCGGTACCCATCCAGTTATCCTGGCTGACACCAAGCTGATAACTGATGCCGCTGTCGGTGCCGTAACCCAGTCCAACGTTGAAGGTGCCGGTATTGCGCTCCTTCACTTTGTACACCACGTCCACCTGATCCGGGCTGCCCGGCACGCGCTGCGTATCAACATCTACGCTTTCGAAATAACCGGTACGATTAAGGCGCGCCTTGCCCTGCTCCACCTGATTGCTCGCCAGCCATGCGCCTTCCATCTGACGCATTTCACGACGCAGCACCGCATCTTTCGAGGTGTCATTGCCCGAGAAACGCACCTGTCGCACTGAGAAGCGCCGCCCGGCATCGACATTCACGTGTAGCTGCACGGTTTTATCGCTGTCGTCTATTTCCGATTGCGTATTCACCTGCGGGAACGCATAGCCGTAACGACCGAGCAGGCTTTTAATCGCCTCTTCGTTTTGGCTGATTTTTGCCCCGCTGTATAAGCTGCCCGCCGGCATGTGCGCCAGTTTTTCAATTTCGGCGGAATAGCCGGCCATATTTCCGCTCAGCGTTACGCCGCTAACATGATAAACATCGCCTTCATGAATATTTATCGTGACGTAAATATGCTTTTTATCCGGCGTTAAACTGACTTGTGTGGAATCGAGGTTAAAGCGTGCGTAACCGCGATCGAGATAATAACTGCGTAGCGTCTCTAAATCGCCCGAGAGTTTCTGTTTCTGGTATTTCTGATCGGCGATCAAATTCCACCACGGCACATCGTCGCGCAGCTGGAAATGCGAAATCAGTTCATCAGCGGAAAAAGCGTGGTTCCCGACAATGTTGATCTGCTGAATTTTCGCCGACACGCCTTCGGTGAAAATAAACTTCAGATCGACACGGTTGCGCGGCAGCGGCGTAACGACCGCTTTGACGCTGGCAGTATATTTCCCGGCGCTGTAGTAGAAATCTTCCAGCCCTTTTTCCATATCCGATAGCGTGGTGCGGTCCAGCGCTTCACCTACGCGCACGCCCGAGGCATCAAGGTTCTGCTTGAGCTGATCTTCTTTAATCGCTTTGTTACCAGAGAATGAGATGCTGGCAATCGCCGGGCGCTCTTTGACTTTGATCAGCAGCGCATCTCCGTCACGCAGCACCTGCACATCGTCAAAATTGCCGGTGGCGAACAGCGCGCGGATGCTGTTGCGAATATCATCATCATTGACGCGATCGCCAACACGCAGCGGCATATGCAGCAACGCCGCGCCGGGTGCGACGCGCTGAAGCCCAGCAAAGTGAATATCCTTTAGGGTGAAATCATCTGCACCAAAGGCAGTGGTGGTTACCATTAAAAGTAACCCGGTTAACATCTTCTTCATCTGTTGTGAGCCTGCCGTTTTTCCTGTGCCTGATTCAAGCGCCTTGCTTCCGCACCACATAAAAACGGGCTGAACACGCGGTTCAGCCCGTTAACTGCGGCGATATGTTCCGGAAAAAAGACCGCTGAGCCAAAGGTAAATTCAGCGCGACTCGCGGATTTTCGTTTGTTTTACAATAAGCTGCATCGCTCCTGCCAAAATCTCCGCATAAGAATTACCCTTCTGCCGTTACCGGCTGAAACGTACGGCGATTGAGGCTGGTGAAGATCACCAGTAATGCCATCATTACAAGCTCAACGCCGAGCGTACCGGTGATCGCCGCCAGATGATTGCCGTGCGTATAAATCTGCGTGAATACACCGCCCAGCAGCATCGGGCCTAAACCTAACGCCGATTGCTGCACCGTCGACAGCACCGCGCTGCCCGCGCCCGCCTGATGATGCGGCACGCCGCTCATGCCAATGCGGTAGAAGGTGCTGACGATAAACGACTGACCAAAGCCAATCAGCACCGTGGCGGGAATTAGGGTGAAAATACCGACCTGCGGCCAGGCGAGTTGCAGCGTGGCGATAAGGGCCACCAATCCAACCATCTGAATACCGCAGCCCATCAATAAGGCGCCGCGCTTACCTAAACGCTCGACGATGCGCGTGGATTGCATCGCCCCGATAAAATAGGCCACGCCAAGCGCGATAAACGCATTCCCGGATTGAAACGCCGTCAGCCCTAAACCGGCCTGCAGCGTCAGTGCCACAGAGAACATAAAGCCGCTCCAGCAGGAGAAGAACAGCACCGCCAGCGTCAGGCCAAAACGCACGCTCGGCAGACGCAGTAGTGAAGGCGGCAACAGCGGCGCGCCGTTGGCCGCTTCCAAACGCAGCGAACTCTGGCGCAGACGATGCAGAAACAGCGGGAACAGCACCAGCAGCAAGATGCACGGCCACGACCAATGCAGCAGCGGACCAAGCGCCAGTGCCAGCATCAGGCAACCAATCGCGCCCGCCAGCAGCAAGGTTCCGCTAATATCCACCGGTACGCGCTGCGTGTTCTGCGTCTCCGGCACAAAGCGGCGCGCGGTGATCAGCACAAACAGGCAAATTGGCAGGTTAATCAGGAAAACGCTGCGCCAGCCGTAGCCGCCGATATCCGCTTTGATGAGAAATCCGCCCAACACCTGACCGATGATAAAGGCCAGCCCGCCAATGCCGCCATACAAACCGATGGCGCGCGCATGCGCTCTGCCCTTCAGCGTGATGTGCAGCGTGGCGAGGATTTGCGGCACGATAAAGGCCGCGCCCACGCCTTGCAGCGCGCGGGCAAACATCAACAGGCCAACGCTGTTGGCGATGCCGCATAATAAAGATGCAATACCGAAGATCCCTACTCCGGCAAGGAACACGCGACGGCGACCGTAGTTATCGCCGAGCCGTCCGCCCATCGCCAGGCAGATGGCAAAGGCGATGCCGTAGACCGCGACGATCAGCGCCAGCTCAATCGCCGTGGCCTGCAGCGTGTGGGCCATCGCGTCTAACGCTACGTTAACGATAGAAAAATCAATCATGGGCAGCAGTTGCCCGGCAAGCAGGACCATCAATCCTGTGCGTTGAAGTTGCGATGTCTGCATCGGTTTTACCTTGTTTTTGCTGTCAGTACGGCATAGCATCACCTAACCGTTAAACGGGTACCAGTTCTTGATTATCATGGTATAAACACTACCCGTCTTGTCGAAGGATCTGCTTATGAGCCTGGCATCCGCGCCTGTTACCACCGAACAAAACAACCGCAAATTACTCGGCACCTTTCTGCGCACGCGCCGGGAAAATCTCGATCCTAACCGGCTCGGTTTACCCCGCATGCGCCATCGCCGCACGCCGGGTTTACGCCGCGAAGAAGTCGCGCAGTTAGCGGATGTTGGCGTGACCTGGTATACGTGGCTGGAACAGGGACGCGATATCAAAGCCTCGCCGAAAACTCTGACGGCGATTGCTAGCGCGTTGCAGTGCAACGATGTGGAAACGCAGCACCTGTTTTCGCTCGCCGGGCACGCATTGCCCTCGGTGCGCGTGGTAGCCGCCTGCTGCAAAATTGCCGCGCACAATCAGCAGATGCTCGATGCGATCCAGTTACCGGCGATTATTGAGACGCCGCGCTTTGATATTATCGGTTACAACGCCGCGTGGTGTGCCTTGATGGGCGTGGATTTAGCCGAAATCGCGCCAGAAGATCGCAACTGCATCTGGCTGGCCTTCAATCACCCAACCTGGCGCAAAGCACTGAATGACTGGGATGAAGTGATGCCGCAGATGGTGGCGATGTTTCGCGGGCAGATGGGCGAGCACCTTGGCGATCCGCACTGGGAAAGCTTTCTAGCTCGCTTGCTGAACAGTTCAGATGAGTTTGCGCACACCTGGCAGCGCTATGAATTGGGCCAGGTGGAGAATCGCGTTAAACGTTTTTACCGCGACGAAGTGGGTGAAATGACGCTGCGGCAAAATAACTGGTGGTCCGCGTCACGCAACGGCGATCGCCTGCTGGTATATGTGCCGGACGATGAAATCAGCGCCGCAGCACTCCAGCAGTTGATCAATCCGTGATGCGTTATGCCTTGCTCGTCAGTGCCGGAACCGGTGTTTGCGGGTGGGCGCCCTTCTGGCTGTTTAACAGAATCTGACCCAATAAGCTGTCTTTGTTCACCACGCCATATTTCAGGTTGGTGTCGAGATATTTACGATCAAATCCCGTCAGTTTGGTCAGCGGCGGCAAGACGGCCGGCAGACGATCGACCATCAGCATGCGGCTCAGCTTCACCGGACGCCACTCCACCAGGCTTTGATACAGCAACGCGCTGGCTTCGCATTTACGCAGATAGAAGTTGTACTGATTGTTCTCACGCAGCGCCTGCTGCTGCGCGATATATACCACCAAATAATCCGGTGGCGTGATGCCCTGAACAATGGTTTCGTAATTGGGCAGCGCGAGCAAACGACGGAAAAACTCGTCGGCGCCCACTTCAACAATCGGGCGGAAAAAGTGCAGCCAGCGCGCAATAAAGGCGTTATTTCTCGGGGCGGCCAGGAACCAGGATTCAATCACCGGATAGTCTTTATCCAGCGTCGAACTGTCGCGATAAAAGGCGATCAGGTCATAACCATCGTCAACATTCACCGCCAACAATTCGTCCATCGTGCGGTTGAGAATGATGGTGGCATCCATCCAGATTCCGCCATAGCGATACAGCAGTTCCAGCCGGATTACGTCACTTTTATGTGAAGGGCGCATATCCTGATGCACGAAGTGCAGATCGGGCAGATAGTGCTGAATATTCAGGTTATTGATGACGGTTACGAGATAGCCGGGATTTTCGCGCACGATTTTATCGACAAAAATCTGCACTTCTTCCGGTAGCGTTTCACTTTCCCAGTACATCCAAATCTGACGCGGAATGGCAGCAGGCGCGGTCTGGCGTGCAACTAAATTGATATCCTGCTCTGCGGCAGGATTGTAATCGGGCAGCGTTCTGCGTTTGGTCAGTTTTTTTTCCGCCAGTAAACCTAACGAAACCAAATGGGTTTTAAATTTATTCTTTTTCATCGTTTCTCCAGCAGCACAGCCGCCAGTTAACTACTTATTGCTGTTAAAAAAGGCACACATCAGCCCTGCACCTAATGCTGCAGAAAGCCGACAAAAGCCCGGAAAATTGGCTCAAAATTATCAAACAGCACTCAGCGCGACAATTTAATAAACCGCTAAAACCTCACTTTAAGAGAATACGTAGAACGCCGGGTGTGCGGGATCTGGCTTTGTGAAACGTTACGCAAAGCCGAACATCTTAAGTGAACGGTTAAAAATAATACTGGATATATAAACAGTATTGTGTATACTTATTCAACAGCCACGAGGCTGAGTAAGTCTGCAAGAGGTGATAATGATGATGATCTCAACGGAAAGTCTGTCTGCTTTGAATGCATCAATGATGATGAGCAGCCGCGAAATTGCCCATTTCACGGGCATTACGCACGGCGAAGTGAAGCGCCTGGTGAAAAGCCTGGAAACTGCACAGCGTCTTTCCCAGCCTTTGACGGTGAATCTCTATGAGCATCGGGGTGAAGTGCGTCAGGAGTTTCATCTTAACAAGCGCGATTCATTACTTGCCGTTGCCCGGCTTTCGCCTGGCTTCACTGCGGAATTACTCGATCTCTGGCAGCAGCGTGAACAGTTTACCTATCTGCCTGATTTCACCAATCCGGCGGAAGCGGCCCGCGCCTGGGCGGAGCAATTTGAGCAGCGCCGTGCGGCTGAGCAGCAACTTGCGTTGTCGGCCCCTAAGGCTGAATTTTTTGATCGCTTTGTCGAGATCGAAGATTCGCTCGGCTTTCGTCAGCTGTGCAAGATGTTGAAGGTAAAGGAAACTGAGTTTCGTGAGTTTTTGTTAGAACGCAACATCATGTATCGCGAAAAAGGCACGCTGGCACCGCAGCAGCACCATATACAGGCGGGATATTTCACCCTGCGCTCCGGACGTGGCGAGAATCAGCATGCTTTCTCCCAAGCGCGTTTCACCGCCAAAGGCGTGAAATGGGTGGCCAGTTTATGGGCGGGACATCTGTCGGCTCAGCCGAAAGGTGTGGCTGCATAAAGTGTGCGCAGGTGTCGTAGCGGCGTAATTTATTGCGCGATAAATCGCGCCGCCAGGGAATGTGCGATCATTGAATGCTTAGCGTTATATTTACCTGTTGAATTACAGTTTCATCAGCATCTCATGCCACGCCATGCCACCGTGGTCTGACTCAGACGGTTTGATGTACTGATAGCCCCATTTTTTATACAGCTCAACGTGCTGGGTTTTGCACATCAGATGAATGGTTCGCTTGTCCATTTTCTTCATCAGCTCGATAAACTGGCGCATCAGCAGCGACGCATAACCTTTGCCCTGATAAGCGGGATCAAGCACCACTGACATAATGACGGCGTTGGGTGCTGCCGGATCGTGGCCGATTAACTCTTTGAACGCTTCATCCGACATTACCACCTCCCACGCACAACCGGCGTTGATAAAACCAATCACCTTGCCATCGGTTTCCAGACATAAAAATCCCTGTGGATACTGCGCAATGCGGGTAGCAATTTTTTCACGCGTGGCGGCTTCATCACCTTCGTAAGCCTCAATTTCAATCGCGTAACAGCGATCCACATCTGCCAGCCTGGCTTCTCTAAATACTAACGTTGACACGATTAAACCTCTTAGATTCCTCTATGAACGGCGGTCATTCTAACAGGCCGAATGTGTCTTTGCGCATAAGTACTCCCCTCAAACCATTAAAGTCGCCATCTAAAGTGATCAAAAAAATTAACGCCAACATTTATCCTGGTTGTAAATAAAATCTATTAAATTTTTATAACTCTCAGCGTCTTTTTTACGACATTTTTACGGGTTGGTCGGTTAGATTAATTTCATCGACAGCCCTGAAGGATTCGGAGAGGTAGCGCGAGATGAAAAGTATCGAACTCACTAATAGCGGTTCATCCGCATAACGTCAGCGGTCAACACGCACCGGTCCATTAACGCCTGTGAGCGTAAATCATGAGCGGCATGCTGCAATTTATACTGCGCCAACCTTTTTTAAATTCTCTGCCAATGATTCATGGGCAGATTAAGCAACGGGTCAAAACTATGTCAGGCTTGATTTTGGTATCACACAATCAAAATAATCACTCAACGCTTTCTAACATTTATGAAAGCATATTGACGCGTCGCGGTGGCATGAGGGTGAAATGGAGTGGCGAGTTTGAATCATTTACCACTGAACCTCATCGTGAGCTGAATTTTACTAGCGGCAAAGCATTCGACACGCTGACATTTCGCTTAACCAAAGCAGAATATGAAGAAGGTTATCATCAATATATTCATCAGGGATTGTGGCCGGTATTTCATCAGCGCCCCGACATGGCGCGTTTTTCCACCAGCAGCCAAATCGGTTATATGAAACTGAATGAAACCTATACGCGCGCCATCAGTGAATATGCCATGCCCGATGATGATATTTGGTTGCAGGATTATCACCTGATTCCCAGCATTAAAATGCTGCGCGATGCCGGCCTGATAAATCGTATCGGCTTCTTTTTCCATCAGCCTTTCCCAGCAGGACAATCTTTTGAATCGGTGCCGAACTGGCGCTATCTGGCCGATGCATTATTGTGCGCCGACTTAATTGGCTTTCAGACCACCCAAGACATGAACAATTTCACCGCCTGGATTGAATCCCGCTTCCGTTGCGAGCGTCTAACGCCTTACACGCTGCGTATCCACGGCCGTCAGATTCGCGTAGGCGTATTCCCGGTAGGCATTGATACCGTGGAAACCAGCGCGCTAGCTGAAAGCAACAGCTGCCAGTATATGGAGCAGCAATGTCGCGCAACCTTACCGGAGAATCTGATCCTCAGCGGCGGCCATTTTGACGACAGCACCGGCACGCCCTACCGCATCAGCGCAATAGAAGTTTTACTGCGTCAACACGAGGAGTATCACCACAAGTTTTCCATGGTGCAGCTGGCTTCAGCGGCGTCAGGTTACAGCCATCGCATTAAAGAGTTATCGCGCGATTTGGAAACCCGCTGTGGCGAAATGAACGGCGTGCATGGCGAGCTGAACTGGTATCCGGTGCGTTATTTGAGCAACCATTATTCACATGAAGAACTGTGCGGATTTTACCGTGCAGCGCGTGTGGCGTTGGTCACACCGCTGATAGCCGGGATGAGTTTGATGGCGAAAACCTATGTGGCGGTGCAGGATCACGCTAATCCCGGCGTGCTGATTCTGTCGCAGTTTGCCGGCGCCGCCGAACAGATGCAGGGCGCACTGTTGGTCAATCCCTACGATCCCGATGCCATCGCCGATGCCATTCATACCGCGCTTATCATGCCGCTTTCGGTGCGTCGCGAACGTCACGCCAGCCTGCTAAAAAACCTGCATCTGCATGATTGCCACAAATGGGCCGATAGCTTCATTAACGCGCTGCAGCCGCGAGAACAGGAATGCGATTTAACCCTGAAATCAGGTGCGATAATTTCGAATGGCTCTAGCAGGCGACTGCGTTATTAATCCAATATGCATGAACATTAACACGCAAATTTTCGCGAACCAATGACGCAGAGAATGACGCCAAGCGTGACAGCTATCATCAGCGGGTTGACGCTCTCGTGCAGCAACGAAGCCGACAGGCCCAGCCCAAAAAATGGCTGAAGCAACTGCAGTTGCCCGACAGCTGCAATTCCACCGATAGCGAGCCCTTTGTACCAAAAGATAAAACCTATCAGCATGCTAAAAAGCGAGACATAGCCCAGCGCAAGCCAGGCTGAAGTGCTGATGTGGTTTAGGGATTCAGGCAAGGTCAAATATGACGCGATCAACATGAAAGGCAGTGAAATAATCAGCGCCCAACTAATCACTTGCCAGCCTCCCAGCTCACGCGAAAGTTTTGCCCCCTCGGCATAGCCCAGGCCGCAGACGATCACTGACGCGAGCATAAGCAGATCACCTTTGAGTGATATAACAGCGAGATGAGAAAGCGCAAAGCCCATAACCAGCAAGCTGCCGCAGAGGGAAAAGAGCCAGAAAGCGCGCCGCGGACGTTCACCACCACGAATGACGCCAAAGATGGCGGTTGCTAGCGGAAGCAACCCGAGGAAAACGATTGAATGTGACGAAGTTACGTGCTGCAAAGCCATGGCGGTCAGCAATGGAAAACCGATCACCACGCCCATAGCGACGATGAAGAGCGAGTATAGTTGGGTGGGATCAGGTCTTTTGACCTTAAACAAGCAGATCAACATGAGCGCCAGCACACCCGCTATCGATGCACGGATGAAAGTCAGGAAAAACGGGTCGATGTCCTGAACGGCAATGCGCGTTGCCGGCAGCGATCCGCTGAAAATAATCACGCCCGCCAGGCCGTTCAGCCAGCCTGACATCGCCTCAGGACGCGTCTTTTGTATCACCACGTTAAACCTCTTTCAGTAGCTGAGTGAAGGTGACTATTTCCTTCATGAATTGACGCTGCGGAGGATAAACGCCATGATCCAGAACAATCAAAATATTGTCATGGATACAATAGATGAAAGCACGTTATAAGGATGTGGTTGACGAATATGCTGCGGCTATACGCAGTGGAGGATTGTCTGCAGGCACGCGCCTGCCTACGCATCGCGCGTTGGCTACGGAAAGACGGATCTCATTAGCAACCGCTACACGCGTCTACGCTGAACTTGAAGCAATCGGTCTGGTCAGCGGTGAAACCGGACGCGGGACTTTTGTCAGGGAAATTTCTTTGCCTCATGGCCTTGGTGTCGATCAACATGTGGTCGCAACCGATGTGGTGGACCTCAATTTCAATTATCCCGCATTGCCCGATCAGGCCGATCGCCTGCGCGATGCCCTGCGCAATCTCTCCAATGCTGGCGATATTGAATCGCTGCTACGCTATCAGCCGCATGCCGGGAAAGAGAGCGACCGGCATACCATTGCATCATGGCTTAGCTCAACCGGGATCACGCCTTCGGCTGATGACATTTTGATTGTCAATGGCGCACAGCACGGCCTTACCATAGCGGTGATGGGATTGCTGAAACCAGGGGATGTTGTGGCAGTAGACGCGTTGATTTATCCCGGCTTTAAGGCGCTGGCGGCGCTTTATCATCTTGAACTTGCCGCCATACCTGCTGGGCCAGACGGTCCTGATTTCAATGCATTAAAACAGATTTGTCAGCGCAGACGCGTCCGTGCGATTTATACCATGCCTACGTTGCACAACCCGCTTGGCTGGGTTCTGAGTGCTGCTCAGCGCAGAGAGATCGCCCTGATTGCCCGAACATTTGATCTTCTGGTAATTGAGGATGCCGCCTATGCTTATCTGGTGCCTCGTCCGCCGCCGCCAATGGCTTTTTATGCCCCTGAAAGGACCCTTTATGTAACCGGCTTTGCGAAAAATATCGCTACCGGGTTGCGCGTCGGCGCCGTCGTCTGCCCTGCTGGCATGCGTGCAGCGCTTGAGCGCGCTATTCGTGCCACTACGTGGAATACCCCTTCTCTGATGGTCTCGTTAGTGTGTGGCTGGATTAAGGATGGGACGATCAAACGTCTGGAAACACTGAAAAGACGGGATGCTCGTGAGCGCCAGTCGATCGCCCGCCAGATTCTTGCGCCCGAGGATTTTATCAGCCATCCCAACTCTTATTTTCTCTGGCTACCGTTGCCATGCGAAGTCAGGGCTGAACGGGTGGTACAGCGTTTAATCCACCAGCAGATCTCGGTATCTTCAGCTGAACCGTTCAGTACCTCAATCAATGTGCCGCATGCCATTCGTCTTGCGTTGGGATCGGTCAGCAAGGATAAACTGCGGCTTGCCGTGGCGGCGGTGAAAGAGACCATCGATTATGAAAGAGACCTATAAAAACACAGTCTCATCGCGTTATTGCGCCGCCGGGAAATTACGCTTGATGGGCGCAAACGCTTCCACGCTTTTCCCCAGCAGACGCTGCGGACGGAAATCGCTCAGCAGCTCACTTGCCGCATCGCCGATCAGCTCTTCAGCCACCAGCTTGCCAATCAATGGCGAAAGGGTGATACCGCTGTGTGTCACCGCCACATACACGCGCTGATGCGCGGTGACATAGCCCAGCGCCGGTAAACCATCGGCAGGTCTTGCACGTTGCCCCACAACAATTTGTTCAATCTGCAACTCGCCCGCATCCGCAAACAGCGCGTGATAACGCGCGCGGAATTGCGCGGCGATATCGCTGGTGATTAAGGGTGGCGCAGCAGAATCGGCTAGATGATCCAACTCTAAGGCTTGCAGCAGCAAACGTCCGCCGCCGTCCGGGCGTACGTTAAGTTGCGGAGAGATGAGATTGGCATTGAGCGATAACGGCTGCGGCGCGGTGCGCACCAGGAAACTACAAGCCACCGCGTTCGGTTTGCTGGTATCCAGCAACGCCAGATTGAGTCCCAGTGAATTTAGCAGCTGATTGGCCCAGCGTCCGGTGGCTAACACAATACGATCGCCCTGCCACTGCTCGCCATTTTCCAGCTGCAGCGTAACCCGATCGGCACTTTCACTGATGCTATTGATGCGCTGATGCTGGTACAGCACCGCACCGCGCGCTTTGGCTTCTGACCATAAGCGCGCCAGATAGAGCGCCGGATGCAGCACCGATTCTGTCGGGAAATGCCACACACTGCCGCTGATGGCCTGCGCCCGCAGCTCCGGAATATCGCGCAGCACATCTGCTGGCGACACTTCACGCGCCGCATAACCTGCTGATTGCAGCGACGTGGCACGCTGCAGCAAACGTTGCTGCGCATCGCCCACGGCGGCCCACTCCCATGTACCGCCAGTTTCCAGCCAGCGCAATCCGTTCGGCTGCGCTTGCTGCAGTTTGAGGTGCTCTTCCATCGAGAGCGCATTAAGCAGGTGATAACTGCGCGGCTGTTTGCCATTGGAGTTCACCCAGGCAAACGTCGTGCTGCTGGTGCCCGCACCAATGTGCTGCTGTTCAAAAACGGTGACTTCAACGCCCTGCAACGCTAAGGCGCGCGCCACCGCTAATCCGATAACGCCGCCGCCAATAATTGCAATTTTCTGTGCTGTCATAATGGGCTCCTGAATTAAGTGCCGATATCATAACAGCCTGGCTGAACGAAAATTGCTATCGCTAAATAGGGATTATTACGCAGGATATAAGAATTTCGTCTTAATTCGGATGCTTAAATTATACCGATGTCAGAATCTTCCCATCTGCAAAATAGGCCCGTAAATTCTCCAGCACATTATTGGTCATTTGCGCACGCGTTTCGTGAGTTGCGCTGGCAATATGCGGCGTTAACAGCACATTATTTAGTTCACGCAGCGCGGGATTAATTTTTGGCTCATCCGGATACACATCCAGCGCAGCCCCTTTAATGATTCCCTGCTGCAGTGCAGCGATCAGATCGGGTTCATTGATTACTGTGCCACGCGCAATATTGATCACTACGCCCTCTTTGCCGAGCGCCGCCAGCACCTTCGCGTTGACCAGTTGCACATTCTCTTTGCTGCCCGGCAGTGCCAGCACCAGAAAATCGCTAAAGGTGGCGAGTTGTTCGATCGTATCACAGCGCTTATAGCTGACGTCTTTCGCCGAACGCGCGGTATACGCCACTTCCATACCAAAGGCTTCGGCACGGCGCGCGATGGCTAAGCCAATCGCGCCCAACCCGGCGATGCCAATTTTTTTTCCGCTGGCGCGGCTGGAGAGTTCGACGCCGTTATTTTCCCATGCCCCGGATTTCGCAAACTGATGGTAAGCGACCAAATTACGCGAGAACGCCAGCGTCATTGTCATTGCCAAATCGGCAACATCGTCAGTCAGAATGTCGCGGGTGATGCTGACCTGAATATCGTTTTCGGCAGTGTATTTCAGGTCAATACGATCGGTGCCGACACCGAATACAGCAATGACTTTACACTCCGGCAGTTGCTCCAGCAGTGCCGTTTCCACCCCGACATCGCCGCGCGTAACAATGGCATTGATCGCTTTGCCATGCTGCTGGATAAATAGCATTGCGTCATGCTGCTCATATAAACGATGGCAATGGAAATGTTGCGTGAGCTTTTCATCTAACTGCGGCATTAGCGGCTGAATAATCAGCAAGGCAGGTTTGGTATTCGTCATTTTATTTCCGTAAGCGGTATTTATTGACCACCAGCCTAACGGAGTTATTTATGTTACGGCGTTGCTGTTACTTTTTTCGCTGATAAGATCACGCATAGTATTATTACGATGTTTACCTGGTGCGTATGAAGGCGCACGCTACAAAGTCAAGGCCCTCGCTGGCAAACTTACCTTACGCAGTCTACGGTTAATCAAAAAGCATAATAATTTCATCAACCATGGATAGCCATTATGACCACCCATGTCGATAGCACAGCGCATCAGACAAGCGAACTGCTTCAGCTGCAGCAAATTTTACAGGCGCATCTCGAACATTTACTGCCTGCAGGACAGCAAAGCGATCGCGTGCGTGCCGCGATGCGTGCCGGTACGCTGGCGCAGGGCAAGCGCATCCGTCCTTTATTACTGATGCTGGCAGCGCGCGATATGGGTTGCGAGCTGACGCAAAATGGCATTCTCGATCTCGCCTGTGCCGTGGAAATGGTGCACGCGGCATCGCTGATTTTGGATGACATCCCGTCAATGGATAACGCGCAGATGCGCCGTGGTCGCCCAACCGTGCATCGCGAGTTTGGTGAAACCGTGGCGATTCTCGCCGCCGTCGCGCTGCTGAGCCGCGCATTTGAAGTGATTGCCATCGCACCCGATTTGCCTGCGGTGCACAAATCTGAAGCGATTGCCGAACTCTCCGCCGCCGTGGGCCTGCAGGGATTAGTGCAAGGGCAGTTTCAGGATCTGCACGACGGCACCCAGAGCCGCAGTCCGGAAGCGATCGCCTTGACCAATGAACTGAAAACCAGCGTGCTGTTTCGCGCCACGCTGCAAATGGCGGCGATTGCCGCTGACGCTTCACCGCAGGTGCGGCAACGTCTTAGCTTCTTTGCTCAGGATCTGGGGCAGGCGTTTCAGCTGCTCGACGACCTCGCCGACGGCTGCAAACACACCGGCAAAGATGTGCATCAGGATCAGGGTAAATCCACGCTGGTACAGATGCTCGGGGCTGACGGCGCAGAACGTCGTCTGCGCGATCATCTGCGCAGTGCCGATGCACACCTTGCCTGCGCCTGCCATCGCGGCATCGCCACTCGCCAATACATGCACGCGCTGTTTAATCAACAGCTAGCGATGTTCAACTGAGCGCGGCTAAGCCGTTGGGCCACTTTGCGGTGATCGCGCCGCCGCTTTATAGCCACTTTCACGCGTTGCAGGCGTTAGCACAAACGCTGCTGGCGCGTGGCCATCGCATCACCTTCATCCAGCAAGCCGACGCCCGCACTTTGCTCAGCGACGAACGCATTAATTTCGTTGCAGTAGGCCAGCAAACGCATCCGGCCGGTTCGCTGGCGCCCGTGCTGCATCGGCTGGCTTCGCCGGGCGGCCTGTCGCTGTTTCGCGTAATCAACGATCTCGCCTCCTGCACCGATATGCTGTGCCGAGAACTGCCAGCGGTACTGAAATCGTTGAACATTGATGGTGTGATCGCTGATGAAATGGAAGCAGCAGGCGGATTGGTCGCAGAAGCGCTGCATCTGCCGTTTGTTTCGGTGGCCTGCGCCTTGCCGGTCAACCGTGAAGCCGGCATTCCGCTGGCGGTGATGCCCTTCCGTTATGCTCAGGATGAAAAAGCGCTGAAACGTTTTCAGGCCAGCAGCGATATCTATGATCGCATCATGCGTCGTCACGGCGACGTCATCCTCAAACACGCGCGGGCGTTCAATTTGACGGCGCGGCGCGGATTGCATCAGTGCCTTTCGCCGCTGGCACAAATCAGCCAGATGGTGCCCGCCTTTGATTTTCCGCGTCAGCAACTGCCGGCCTGCTATCACGCCGTCGGACAACTGCGCGCGCCGCTTGCGGCAGCGCCGCTCAATGCGCCCTGGCCGGCGCTGCGCCAGCCGGTGGTTTACGCCTCGCTGGGTACGCTGCAAGGCCATCGCTTCCGCCTGTTTTTGCATCTGGCACAGGCGTGCCGCCGCCAGCAACTTTCGCTGGTGATCGCTCATTGTGGGGGATTGAACGCCGATCAGGTGCACAAGTTGCAACTGGCTGGTGCAGCGTGGGTGACGGATTTTGTCGATCAACGTGCCGCCCTGCAACACGCGCAGCTTTTTATTACTCATGCCGGATTAAACAGCGCGCTGGAAGCGCTGGAATGCGGTACGCCGATGCTGGCGCTGCCCATTGCCTTTGATCAACCCGGCGTGGCCGCGCGCATTGAGTGGCAAGGCGTTGGACGGCGCGCATCGCGCTTTAACCGCGTTCATCAACTGGAGCAGCATCTGCGACAATTACTTACCGACGATCGCTACGCGTTACGGATGTCAGCGATACAGGCACAGTTGCAGCGCGCAGGCGGTTGCCAGCGTGCGGCCGACATCGTCGAACAAGCACTGTGCCAGCAACAAGTTGTGCTGGCGGAGGCAACCTGATGCGTGCGCACTACGATGTGATTCTGGTCGGTGCCGGACTGGCAAACGGTTTGATTGCGCTGCGTCTGCGGCAACTGCAGCCGCAGCTCAAATGCCTGTTGCTGGAGAGCGACGCACATCCGGCAGGCAATCATACCTGGTCATTTCATCAGAGCGATCTTAGCGCCGATCAGCTGCGCTGGCTGCAGCCGCTGATCACGGCGCGTTGGCCTGGCTATCAGGTGCGTTTTCCCGCATTGCGCCGCAACCTGGACGGGGATTATTGTTCCATCGCGTCAGGCGATTTTGCCCGGCATCTACTCGCGGCGATGGGTGACGATCTGTGGACAGATGCTGCCGTTAAAGAGGTAAAACCCACACAGGTGACGCTGGCGGATGGCCGTGAACTTGATGCGCAGGTGGTGATTGATGGCCGCGGCCTGCAGCCAACGCCGCATCTGCAGCTGGGTTATCAGGTGTTTCTTGGACAAGAGTGGCAGCTGGCGCAGCCGCACGGCCTGCAGCAGCCGATCCTGATGGATGCCACCGTCGATCAGCAAGCGGGCTATCGTTTTGTTTACACGCTGCCGCTCAGCGCCGATCGGTTACTGATTGAAGATACGCATTACGTTAATCAACCTACGCTGGCGGAGAACTCCGCTCGTCAGCACATCGCTGACTATGCCAAACAGCAAGGTTGGCGGCCTGGCACGCTGCTGCGTGAAGAGCATGGCATATTACCGATTACCCTGAGCGGCGATATTGATCGATTCTGGCAACAGCAGCGCGGCCAGCCATGCAGCGGCCTGCGCGCCGGACTGTTTCACGCGACAACCGGTTATTCTTTACCGTCCGCCGTGGCGCTGGCGGAGTTGATAGCCACGCTGTTGCCCACCGATGCCCGCACGCTCAGTCAACACATCGAACGCTTTGCCCGTCAGCAGTGGCGCGAGCAGCGATTTTTCCGCCTGCTGAACCGCATGCTGTTTTTGGCCGGTAAGCCGCAGCAGCGCTGGCGTGTAATGCAACGTTTTTACCGGCTCAATGCCGGGTTAATTAGCCGCTTTTACGCCGGACAACTTCGTCTGCATGATAAAGCGCGGATTCTGTGCGGCAAGCCGCCGGTGCCCATCGGTGAAGCGCTGCACGCGCTGTTGAATTCTGTCGAACCAGGGAAGAAAAAATGAAACGCACTTATGTGATTGGCGCAGGCTTTGGCGGCCTGGCGCTGGCGATTCGCCTTCAAGCGGCGGGCATACCAACCACCTTACTCGAGCAGCGCGACAAACCGGGCGGACGCGCCTATGTGTTTGAAGATAGCGGCTTTACCTTTGATGCCGGGCCCACGGTGATCACCGATCCCAGCGCTATCGAAGAGTTGTTCACGCTGTCGGGAAAATCGCTAAGCGATTACGTCGAACTGATGCCGGTCACGCCCTTCTATCGCCTGTGCTGGGAAGATGGCAAACAGCTCGACTATGACAACAATCAGCCGTTGCTGGAGCAGCAGATCGCTACCTTCAATCCACAGGATGTCGCCGGTTATCGTCAGTTCCTCGCCTATTCGCGCGAGGTATTCAAAGAGGGTTATCTGAAACTCGGCACGGTGCCGTTTCTGCAGGTGCGTGACATGCTGCGTGTTGCACCGCAGCTGGGACGTTTGCAGGCGTGGCGCAGCGTCTACAGCATGGTGGCGAAATTTATTCAGGACGATCACCTGCGGCAGGCGTTTTCATTCCACTCATTGCTGGTGGGCGGTAATCCTTTTGCAACGTCATCAATCTATACCTTAATTCATGCACTGGAACGTGAATGGGGCGTGTGGTTTCCGCGCGGTGGCACCGGCGCGCTGGTGAAGGGCATGGCGCGACTGTTTGAGGATCTGGGTGGCGAGCTGTTACTGAATGCCGAAGTGAGCCAGCTGGAAACCAATGAAAATCGTATTAGCGGCGTCCAGTTAAAGGATGGACGACGCTTCGATGCCGCAGCCGTAGCCTCCAATGCCGACGTGGTGCATACCTACGACAAGCTGCTACGCCATCATCCGAAAGCTAAGAAACGTGCGACATCGCTCAAGCGTAAGCGCATGAGCAACTCGCTGTTTGTGCTCTATTTTGGCCTCAATCAGCCGCATGAACAGCTCGCGCATCACACCGTCTGTTTTGGTCCGCGCTATCGCGAATTGATTGATGAGATTTTTAATAGCAGCCAACTGGCAGAGGATTTTTCACTCTACCTGCACGCGCCCTGCAGCAGCGATCCGTCGCTGGCACCACCCGGCTGCGGCAGCTTTTATGTGTTAGCGCCGGTGCCGCATCTCGGCACCGCTGACATCGACTGGCAACAGGAAGGACCGCGCTTGCGCGATCGAATTTTTGCTTATCTGGAGCAGCACTACATGCCGGGATTACGTCAGCAATTAGTGACACACAGAATGTTTACGCCGTTTGATTTTCGCGACACGCTGCATGCCCATCACGGCTCGGCATTTTCGCTGGAGCCAATTTTGACGCAAAGCGCCTGGTTCCGACCGCATAACCGCGATGCCGATATCAGCAATCTCTATCTGGTGGGTGCGGGTACGCATCCGGGCGCGGGCGTGCCCGGCGTAATTGGTTCCGCCAAGGCCACCGCTCAGCTGATGCTGGAGGATCGCGCTGAATGAATCGACAGCCTTTACTCGAGCAAGTGACACAAACCATGGCGGTGGGCTCGAAGAGTTTCGCCACCGCCGCCAGGCTGTTTGATGCACCGACACGCCGCAGCACGCTGATGCTGTATGCATGGTGTCGTCATTGTGACGATGTGATTGATGGGCAAACGCTGGGCGAAGGCGGCACGCAGCATGCGGTCGAAGATGCACAGGCACGCATGCAGCATCTGCAGATTGAAACCCGCCGCGCCTACAGCGGCGCGCACATGGATGAACCGGCGTTTAGGGCGTTTCAGGAAGTGGCGCTTATTCATCAACTGCCGCAACAGCTGGCGTTTGATCATCTGGAAGGCTTCGCCATGGATGCGCGCGACGAACACTATACGAGTTTCGACGACACGCTGCGTTACTGCTATCACGTCGCGGGCGTAGTCGGTTTGATGATGGCGCGCGTAATGGGCGTGCGCGACGAAGCGGTGCTCGATCACGCCTGCGATTTAGGGCTGGCGTTCCAGCTTACTAACATTGCGCGCGATATCGTCGAAGATGCCGAAAATGGTCGCTGCTATCTGCCGCAAGCCTGGCTCGATCAGGCGGGATTACGCGCCGATACGCTGACAGCACCGCAACATCGTGCGGCGCTGGCCACGCTGGCTGCGCGTTTAGTGTCGGAAGCGGAACCCTATTATCACTCGGCGCGGTTCGGCTTGCCGGGTTTGCCGCTGCGCTCGGCGTGGGCCATCGCGACGGCACGCGGTGTTTATCGCGAAATCGGGGTGAAAGTTCAGCACGCCGGTGTTCACGCCTGGGATTCACGACAGCGCACCAGCCGCGGCGAAAAACTGGCGCTGCTGGTGAAAGGGGCCGGCCTGGCGATCACTTCGCGTGTGGCTCGTCCGGCGCCACGTCCGGCTGGTCTGTGGCAGCGTCCTCGTTGATTTTTCTCCCGTGGCGCTGACGCAGCGTGGCTTGCAGCTTATTGAGCGGTGGCGCGTAGAGGAAACCAAACGACACGCAGCCTTCACGCCCGCGCACTGCATGATGCATGCGGTGCGCCATGTATAAGCGCTTGAGATAGCCTTTGCGCGGGATATAGCGAAACGGCCAGCGTTGATGCACCAGGCCATCGTGCACCATGAAGTAAAGCGCGCCGTAGGTCGTCATCCCGGCACCAATCCACTGCAGCGGCCACATGCCTTGCACGCCGACATAGATCAGCACGATCGCCAGCACCGCAAACACCACCGCATACAGATCGTTAAGTTCAAACTTGCCGCTGTGCGGTTCGTGGTGCGACAAATGCCAGCCCCAACCCCAACCGTGCATGATGTATTTATGCGACAGCGCCGCGACGATTTCCATCACCACCACGGTTGCCAGCAAGATAAGCACGTTCCATAACCAGATCATTGTTCGTCCATTTGTGGAAAAGGGAAATACTAAAGGTGGACGCGGATGAGCGATGGCGCAAGCGACAAATTTAATATGACCGCACTCGATAATCCGTCGACTTTACATCTCCCCACTCACTCGTTAGTATTGCCCTCCTTTCAGCAGTTAATCGCCGCTGCGTAAGCGTTAACGTCAACCAACGCACCATAAGCAGACTCGCTCTGCCTCATTGCTATGGTGCGAAAATATGACCCATACCGTTTTATCTGCGAATCCTGCTCTGCGTCGTTCTGGTTTTTTCCTGTTCTTACTGCTGCTGACAGCGGCCAACTTGCGCACGCCTATTACCGCGGTTGGCCCGGTGCTGGAAAACATCCGTCTGACGTTTGGCTTGAGCGCCAGTGCGGCGGGCGTGATCAACTTCTTGCCGCTATTGATGTTCGCTACCTTAGCGCCACCCGCAGCATGGTTCGGCAACCGTTTTGGTCTTGAGCGCAGTTTATGGGGCGCATTGCTGCTCATCACGCTGGGATCGATTCTGCGTATCAGCGGCAGTGAAAATGCGTTGTGGGTGGGAACGATCATCCTGAGCTCGGGGATTGCGGCGGCCAACGTGCTGCTGCCGCCGCTGATTAAGCGTGATTTCACCGAACACACCGCGCGATATGTTGGCTTGTACGCGATGACCATGGCGATCACCGCCAGCATTGCATCGGGCGTGGTGGTGCCGCTGGCAGAGCTGAGTCGCGCGGGTTGGCGACTCTCATTAGCGGTGTGGCTGATTCCGGCGATTATCGCTCTGTTGGCCTGGCTGCCGTACCTGAAAAAACCTGCGCCTCAGACCAAAAACAGCGCCAACGGCGCATCAACGCGCTCACCGTGGCGCGCGGCCTTAGGCTGGCAGGTTTCGCTGTTTATGGCCTGCCAGTCGTTGGTGTTCTACACCTTGATCGGCTGGTTTACGCCTTTTGCGCAAGACAGCGGCATTAGCCAGCTGGAAGCGGGTGGCATGCTGTTTGTCTATCAGATTGTGGCCATCGTTTCGAACCTGGCCTGCATGAGCGCACTGAAAAAAATGCACGACCAGCGGATGATTGGTTTTCTCGCATCGCTATCGATTTTTATCGCCGTCGCGGGACTGTTAATGGCACCGCAATACGCGCTGCCGTGGCTGATTCTGGCGGGACTGGGCGCCGGTGCATCAATGGTGATTTGCCTGTCGCTGTTTAATCTGCGCACCCATGATCATTTGCAGGCTTCGAAATTGTCGGGCATGGCACAGTGCGTCGGTTACGGATTAGCGGCGCTGGGCCCGCTCTGTTTTGGCCTGCTGCATGATGTCAGCGGCAACTGGCAGTGGCCGCTGATGCTGCTGTTGGTGATTGCGGGGTTGCAGATGATTGTGGCTACGCTAGCTGGGCGTGCGCGGGTTATTTAACCTGGAAATCATCCAGCGTGGTGCGGGTCAGGGGATCTTGCTGGGTGGCGCTTAGCAGTGAATCAAGCAGACCCGGGAAACGGGCATCGAGATCGTCGCGCCGCAACGACAGCAGGTTTTCACGTCCAGAGGGTTTCTGCCAGATAATGCCGCCTTCGCGCAGCACGCGCCAGTGATGGGTCAACGTGGATTTGGAGACGCCTTTCAGCAGCGATCCGCAAGTATGTTCGCCGCCGTCCGCCAGAATGCTGATTACCGTCATGCGCATCGGGTTGCCCAACGCCGCCAGCACATTCTCCAGCCTGATTTCGTCGCGCTGTGGATGGTTTTCCAGCATGGCGTGCCTCTTAATAGTGGGTGAACCACGGATTATCAGGCAGGCAAGGCTCGATGTACAGAACACGGCGAGCGGTTGCCCGCCGTGAATTTGACATTACTGGCTAAGGGTTTGCTTGAGTGCCGCAATTGAGGAGGTTACGCCCGCTTCCACCGACATGGTGAGATCTTCCATTTCCAGCGATACCCAGTCGTTGTAGCCCATCATGCGTACCACCGAGAAGAACTCTTTCCACCACTGCAGATCCTGGCCGCAACCAACGGCAACATAGTTCCAGGCGCGATTGGCGACATCTTCTACCGGTTTGGTTTCCAACAGACCATTGATATCCACCAGCCCGCGCTCCAGACGCACATCTTTGCCGTGACAGTGATGAATTGCCGGGCCGAGCGCGCGTGCTGCTGCAATCGGGTCCGCGCCCATCCACAGCAGATGGCTGGGATCGAGGTTAAGTCCCACCATCTCACCCACCGCGCCGCGCAGACGGAACAAGGTTTCCGGATTCCACACCAGCATCGAACTGAAATTCTCCAGCGCGAATTTCTCCACGCCGCTCTCTTTAGCGCTCTGTACCAGCCCTTGCCAGTAAGGGATCGCCACTTCATTCCACTGATAATCGAGGCAGTTTTTCAGCGTTGGCGGCCAGCTTACGGTGTAAGTGATCCAGTTTGGAATGGTGTCGTGCGGGCTGGCGGGCGGCAAGCCGCTCATCATGACGATTTTCTTCACCCCCAGTTCTCCGGCCAGCGCCAGCGCGTTTTCCGTATCGCGCTTATGTTTGTTACCTAATTCGCCTGGATCGAGCGGATTACCCGACACATTCAGCGCCGCAATCGACATGCCGCGGCTCTCCAGCGCCTGCAACAATTGTTGACGCTGCGTGGCGCTGCCGAGCAACTCTTCGGTACGCAGATGCGGCGCTGGTGACCAGCCGCCGGTCGTCATCTCAACGCCGTAAACACCCAGCTCCAGCAACTTATCCAGCATCTGTTCAAACGGCAGATGACCCAGGCTATCGGTACAAAACGAAAGTTTCATGGCAGTCCTTATTCGTAGTTAACCCAGCTCGCGCCGTTGTCCGCAGAACGCACGCAGTTTTCAATCCAGCGCACACCTTCAATTCCGGCGTTAATATCGGGATAGATCAGGTTATCAAGCGTGGTTTGGTCGCCCTGTTGGGTGGCGTGGATGGCGATAGCAAATTTCAGATAGATATTGGCCCAGGATTCCGCCAGACCTTCAGTGTGCAGCGCGCCCAAACGTTCATCGGCCAGGGCGCTTTCATGCAGGTACGGCATGCCGTGATGCATAATCTGATTCGGCTGGCCCTGCACTTCATATTTCAGCTCGCCTGGGTTGTAGTCGCTCCACTCTAGGCTTGCACGCGAACCAATCACACGAATACTTTGGCTGTCCATCGAACCGGCATTAATCGATGAGGCCCACATGCGCCCTACCGCGCCGTTGTCGTAATGCATCAGCACCATGGCGTTATCTTCCAACGGCGCGCGCGAGGGAATGAAGCTTTGGCGATCGCACAGCAGCGATTTCACTTTCAGTTCTGGCAACACCAGCTGGGAGATGTAGAAAGTGTGCGTGGAGATATCGCCGAGCACAAAAGACGGACCGGCAATCTTCGGATCGACGCGCCATTTTTGCGCTTCGCTAAATTTGTCGGCGCTGTCATTAGCGCTGAAGCCGTGGGTGTATTGCAGCTCCACCATGCGCACATCACCAATTTCGCCGTTGGCGATCATCGCCCGCATCTGCATCAGCAGCGGATGGCCGGAGAAACCGTAGGTCACGCCAACGATCAGCCCTTTTTCCGCCGCTAATGCTTTAATTTCCAGCGCTTCGGCGGTAGTGAAGAACAGCGGCTTTTCACAAATGACGTGAATACCGGCATTCAATGCCGCTTTGGTGATCTCAAAATGGGTGCCGTTTGGCGTGGCGATGGACACCACTTCAACGCCATCTTCACGCTTCGCCTCTTCGGCCAGCAGCTGCTGATAAGTGGCGTAGCAGCGATCCGCATCGAGCCCTAAGTTGACACCGAAATCGCGACCACGCTCGGCATCGATATCAAAGGCGCTGGCCACCATCTGATACGCCGTGTTATCACGCAGCGCACCGCAACGGTGTTTATAACCCACCTGGCTGAGACGGCCGCCACCGATCATGGCCCAGCGCAGTGGGCGTGGAATACTCTTTTCACCGATGAGCATAACAACTCCTGTTTATTTTGCACTCGGGTGCAAAATGGTTTGAGGTAAGAGATCAGAGATTAATTTTTAGCGTTTTACTGTTTTGCTACCGGGTGCAAAATAAGCTGCACACGACAGGTAAAAACGAGATTTGCTTGGTAGTGGTGAGCAAAATGTCAGCTAAGACGACTTTTTAGTCAATCTGGCAAAGTGCAAATCAGCGAAATCGATCACAAAAAGTTAATGAAATGCACCCGATTGCAAAAAACGTTGCAATCGGGTGCAAAGATCAAACATAATCGCAACATCCTAAAAACAGGGTTATTTGTCGCGCTTTACGCCAATTGCGTGCGCTTAGGTGTTTATTTTCCGTTGGGTTTCACGTTCAATGCTGTGGGTCTCCGCTTTTTCCCCTATGCAGGTGCTATGAGTAAACCAACCGCAAAATCCCACAAAGCCACCGCCAGCGATGTGGCAAGACTGGCTGGCGTCTCAAAATGGACGGTATCGCGTGCCTTTACGCCCGGCGCGTCAATTTCCGAGAAAGCGCGCGAACGCGTAATCGCGATTGCCACCGAGCTGGGTTATCGCCCTAACCTGCTGGCCCGCAGTCTGTCGCAGAAGAAGACACAGATTATTGGCGTGGTGATCGACGAGCTGAAAAATCCGCACTCGATGCTGATGCTCGACACCGTCACCCGCCAGCTACAGCAGCGCGGCTACATGGCGCTGCTGCTGAATATTGGTAGCGGTGAAAACTACCGCGCGGTGCTGTCGCTGGCCGATCAGCTGCAGGTCGATGGCATGCTGTTTCTCGGCACGGTGCTGAGTGATGAGCTGGTCGCCGTGGCGCGTGAAATGCACCACATTCCGCTGGTGCAGGTGTGCCGTAACAATGACGAGCCGGATATTGAAGTGGTCAATATCGATGGCTTGCAGGCGGGCAAACAGCTGGGCGAACTGCTGCTGGCGCAAGGTTATACGCGCATCGGGTACATGATGGGCCCGGCCACCAGCAGCCATCACACGCTGCGTTTGGAAGGTCTGCAACTTGCGCTGAACCAAGCTGGCCTGGCGCTGGAAGTGCTGCTCACCGCCGGTGAATACGCCCGCGAACGCAGCTACGCGGCGTTGACTGAGTATCTCAACGCGCACGCGCCCGATCAGCGGGTTGAAGCGCTGTTTTGCGAAAACGATGTGCTGGCGCTCGGCGCGCTGGCGGCCTTACGCGAAGGTGCAGGCAACAAATTCATGGCGGTGGTGGGTTTCGATGACATCGATGAAGCCAGCTTGCCCAGCTGGCAGCTCACCACCTTCAGCCAGCGTATTGATTTGATCATCACTGAAGCCCTGAACCGGCTGATTGATGAACGTGCCACTCCGGGTGGCGTTTGGTCTCAGGGAGAATTGCGTATTCGACGCTCTCACCTGAAGCCGTGAGGTAACAAGGAGGAGAGATGAAGTTGTCGTTGCATGGCGTGTCTGTTTGGTACAGCAATGCCGTCACTCAGTTACGCATCGCCCATGAGACTGGCTTTAGCGGGCTGGAGATCCTGCCAGAACATCTGTATCGCTATCTGGATAACGGTGGCAGCTATGCTGCCTACCGCGATCTGATGGCGAAATACAGCGTCGATATTACCTGCATCAATGCGCTGAAACGTATTGGCCGCCATGAGCCGGAAGCGCGAGCTGAGCTGCTGCGCGAAGCGGAAAAAATCTGCCAGGCCGCGGTGGAACTGCGTTGTCCGGTGGTGCAAATCATGGCGCTGACCGAACTCGATCATCTTTCCGCCGCCGAGCGTGATGCCATCCTGCTGGAGAATATCTCCGCCATCGCCGATATCGGCGCACCGCACGGCATCAAATTCCAGATTGAAGTCGTCGCCTTCACCGCGTTCAATTCGCTGCAACACGCACTGGATCTGATTAAACAGAGCGGCAAAGACAATCTTGGCGTGGTGGTGGATTTCTGGCACCTGCATGCCGGCGGCGGCACCACGCCTGCTGAAGTGGCGCGCATGGATAAAGATCTGATTTACGGCGTGCATTTCTGCGATGGCCGCGCGGCCAAGCCGGGTGAAGCCTGGGATGAGTGGGTACAGCGCGACTACGCACCAGGCCAGGGCGATGTGGATATTGCCGCCTGGGTGGCGGCGGTAAAAGCTACCGGCTACGACGGTGTTTGGTCACCGGAACTATTAAGCCCGCAAAACTGGGAAGACGATTTGTGGGATATTTCCCGTCACTGCTATGAAGATATGAATAAATATATTCATTAACATAAAGGGAGCCCGATAAACGGGTTTCCCGTAAATACGGTCACCATAAATGGCGACCGTATATTTACCCTACCTCTGAAAAAAACAATTACGAACGCAGATTCGTCGCTAGCGCCTGCGCGCTATTTGCGCACGGTCATTGCGTCTGAAATATCTGAACGTCGTGCTCTGTCAATATTCATCTGTTGAAGTTTAAGGGATAAAAAGTATGAACCGAAGAGAAGCGCTCTTTTCGCTCAGTGGAATTGTGGCATCCCTCGCTGTCGCGCCGCAGCTACGGGCGAAAGAGCTGCACAATGTCCCGCTGGAAACCCAACTCAGCACCGATCACCTGCCGCAACCGGCATGGCAAGACGGTTATCAGGTGCTCACCAATCCGCTGGATCGCCAGAATCTGGCAGCCATCTTTGACCGCCTAATCCCCGCCGATGACCTTGGCCCGTCCGCCAGTGAAGCGGGCGCGATTGAGTTCCTCGATAACCAGTTAGCCGGTGATTATGGCTCTGGCGCGGCGCTCTATTTGCAGGCGCCGCTGCATCCGGAAAATGAAGCGGCATTGATGGGCAGCCCGCAATTTCTTACCCCGCCAAAAGCGCGCTATTTAACCGGCTTAGCCGCGCTGGAAAAGTGGGCGCAGCAACAGCATCAGGCTTCATTACATACCTTATCAGCTGAACAGATCGATACATTCCTGACAGCAATGGAAGACGGCAAGATCGATTTAGGAAAAGACGTGAATAGCCAGGCGCTGTTTGAATTAATGCTGCAAAACGCGCGCGAAAGCTATTTAGCGGATCCGATTTATGGCGGAAATAAAAATATGGTGGGTTGGAAGATGATCGGTTTTCCCGGCGCACGCTATGACTATTGCCCTTATATCGAACGCCGCAACGAAAATCTGGCGCTTATTCCCGTCAGCCTCATTCCTAACGATTAAATAGCCGGAGCTGAGTCAATGTCATTAGTAAAAAATAAAACTGACGTGGTCATCGTCGGCTTAGGTTGGGCCGGTTCGGTGATGGCGGAAGAGCTTACCCGCGCCGGACTTAACGTGGTCGCCATTGAACGCGGTGCCTGGCGCGATACTTCGACCGATTTCCCGGTCGCCATTGATGCCGATGAACTGCGTTTCCACACGCGCCGCAAAATCCTGCAGCCGATGAGCGTGGAAACCACCACCTTCCGCAACCGCAGCGATCAGCTGGCGGCACCGGTGCGTAACTGGTCAGCGTTTCAGTTTGGCTGGAACGTTGGCGGTGCAGGCACACACTGGGCCGGCATGTCATGGCGCTTTACGCCGTGGGATTTTGAAGTGGCGAAGCAAACCCGCGAACGTTACGGCGCGAAAAAGATGCAGGGTTTGCAGCTGCAGGATTGGGGCGTGACCTACGACGAAATGGCGCCGTTCTACGATCGCTTCGAGCGTATTGCGGGCACTTCCGGTATCGCGGGCAATCTCAACGGCCAGCCACAAAAAGGCGGCAATATCTTCGAAGGCCCGCGTTCACGCGACTATCCAACCCCGCCGCTGAAAGATACGCACTGGATGAGCAAGTATCGCAAAACAACCGAAAGCATGGGGTATCACCCGTTCACGGTGCCGGCCGGTAATCTGTCGCAAGCTTATGTCAATCCGCTCGGCGTCAGCATGGGTCCGTGCACCTATTGCGGCTTCTGCGACTTCCACGGCTGCGGCAACTTCTCCAAGTCATCGCCACAAGCGTGCATTTTGCCGGTGCTGATGCGCCGTCCAAATTTCACGCTGCTGACCGAAACGGAAGTGTTGCACGCCGTAAAGCATGACGACGGTAAAACGGTGAAAGGTGTGAAATTTATCACCCAGGATGGCGTCGAAGGCTTCCAGCCGGCGGATATCGTCTGTATCACCGCTTATCAGATGGATAACGTGCGTCTGATGCTGCTCTCCGGCGTGGGTGAACAATACGATCCGCTGACCGGTCGCGGCACCATTGGCCGTAACTACAACTATCAAACCTGCTCCAGCGTCACCGGCTTCTTCGATAACGAATACATGAACCCGTTCATCGGCGGCGGCGCATTGGCGGTGCAGATTGATGACTTCAACGGCGATAACTTCGACCACAGCGATCTCGATTTCATCGGCGGCGCGGGCATCATGGGCTTCTCCACCAACGGTCGTCCAATTCAGAACATGAACGGCCTGCGTCCCGGCACCAAACGCTGGGGCAGCGAGTGGAAAGCGGGCTACAAGCGCGATTACCAAACCGCCGGTACCATCTTCTGTCAGGGCACCTCGATGCCGATGCGCGAAGCCTATCTCGATCTCGATCCCAACTACAAAGATCGTCACGGCCAGCCGCTGATCCGCACCACATTCGACTGGAACCAGAACGATGTGCGCATGGCGAAATTCGTTACCGATCGCGCCATCGACATCATGAAAGAGACCGGCGGCCAGCATATCGTGGTGGATAACCAGGCGGAGAAGAGCTGGAATCCGTACCAGCAGCACAGCTCGCACACCATTGGTGGCGCGGTGATGGGCAGCGATCCCAGCACCTCCGCACTCAATCCCTATCTGCAAAGCTGGGATGCGCACAACCTGTTCGTGGTCGGCGCATCCGCCTTCCCGAACAACGGCGGTTATAACCCGACCATCACCATTGGTGCGCTGGCGGTGCGTGCTGCGCAGGCGATCCACCAGAAGTACATCCATAATCCGGCACCGCTGGTGGGGGCGTAATCATGGCGAAAGCAAAGAAAATTACCTACACGCTCGCCGCACTGGCGGTGATTGCGGGCATCGCGGCGTCGGGCCGTTTGTGGGTGGTGTTAGACAGCGCGCGCTCAAACGTTGCCGACGACAACGTGCAGTTGGCCGATTTCAACAGCAATGACGATGCCGCTATTAAACGCGGTGAGTACGTGATGCGCCTCGCCGACTGCGCCGCCTGTCACAATGCGGACTTCTCCGGCGGCTACACAATCGATACGCCTTTTGGCACGCTGCAGACCTCGAACATTTCACCAGACCGTGAAACCGGCATCGGCAACATGACCGAGCGCGATTTCTTTAACGCGGTGCGTCAGGGACGCGGCGAACACGGCTTCCTCTATCCGGCGATGCCGTACACCGCTTATACACAGATGAGCGATGATGATATGCACGATCTTTGGGCCTACTTTTCGGCACAAAAACCGGTGCACAACGCCATCGATGAAAATGCGGGCATGAATTTCCCCTACAACATTCGCCTGGCAATGGCTGGCTGGAACCTGTTGTTCTTCGATAACAGCGCGTTCAAGCCGCAAACCGCGCAGAATAATGAGTGGAATCGCGGTAAGTATATTGTGGATGGTCCAGCGCATTGCAGCGTCTGTCACACCGCGCGCAATGCGCTGGGCGGCGAAATCAGTAGCCACTATCTGCAAGGTGGCAATCTGGGAAGCTGGTACGCGCCGGATATCACGCCGAATCCTCATGCTGGCATTGGCAAATGGAGCGACGCGCAGATCACTGACTACCTGAAAACCGGTTCGAACGGTGCAAGCGTGGCGGCGGGTCCAATGGCCGAAGCGGTCGAGCACTCGACGCAATATTTTAACGATCGTGATTTGCACGCTATCGCCACTTATCTGCGCAGCTTACCAGCTTCTTCCACGCCGCAAGCCGCCGGATTCGTGATGGATAAAACGCGTCACGATCGGGCCGCACTGCGCTATGAAGTGGATTGCTCGGCGTGTCACGGGTTGTCGGGTGAAGGCATCACCGGCATGGTGCCCGCCTTTGCGGGCAATGGCGCGATGCAGAACGATCCCACCAACATGATCCACGCACTGCTGGACGGTGCCCGCGCGCCGCACACCGCAGGCCGCCCAACGTCCGCAGGCATGCCGGCATTCTCCTGGAAGCTTAACGATCAGGAAATGGCCGATGTGCTGAACTACGTAAGGAATTCGTGGGGTAATCAGGCTGCCGAGGTGAAAGCCAGCCAGGTCGCCGATCTGCGCAAAGCCACCGGCGCAGGCGCTAAGCTGAAAGTACCGGTGATGAAATAGCGTTTCTTCACCGAGCTTCTGGTTACCTTTCAGAGTCGTTGCTGGTCGCTAACCAGCAACATTTTCAGGATACAAGGGTTGCCATTTATGGCGTAATGTTCGTCAGTTAAGACATGAAAAACCCTCATTACCGAGAGCACACACTGTAGCGGCGCAATTCATTGCGCGATAAATCGCGACGCTACGGAAGGTGCGGTAATGTGATATGGCGCTTAACAGCCAGGCATTACGCCATTTATGGCGATCTTTTTTATAAATCCATCAGCGCAGCAGCTGAGTAATCCCCCACAGCGCTAACGCATGATCGTCTGCAGACGGTAAACCGCTGATGGTGACTGCACCAATAATCGCGCCCTGAGCAGTGAGCAGCGGGAAAGAACCACCGTGATCGGTGTATTCTTCCTGGCGAATATTACGCTGCTGCGCCATACGCTCGCCCTTCTGTTCATTCATAAGCCCCACATACATCGAAGAGTGGCCGGTCAACAGCACGGTATTACGCTTACGACGCATCCATTCCAGATTTTCTGGGGCGGATCCTGGCAACGCCGCCAGAAACAGCACCTGACCAAACGCATAGACTTCGATAGCCACAGGCGCATTGTCTTCACGCGCGCGCTGCTGGATGCTTTGGCCGATTTGCCACGCTAAATCGAAATCAAACTGCGGTAAACGATGCTCGGCTTCCTGCTGCTGCAAGGTTTCTAAGGACGGCAGCGATGACATGATAGAATCCTCTCAATTTGAAATAAATTTTCCATATCTTATATCATGGAATGAATTTTTCGCATGTGATGAGGTTCTCACTTCAGATTGTGCTAACCTGAATCGCACCGTAATGCACCGCGAGCCACACCGTTGGGCCCTTGCTGTCGGTCCAGTTGACGCGATGGCGGCAGCCAGCTGGGATCTCGACAAAATCGCCGACCTGCAAGTGACGCTCCTGCGTTTCCCCTTCCAGCTGCAATCCTGCCGATCCTTGTAACACCAGCACCCATTCCCCTTGCGTCTGGCAGTACCAGAAATCGGGCGGACTGGCTTGTCCGGTAGAAACGATGCGTTCAATATGCAGATTGGGCTGCGTCAGCAGCGCTTCAAACGTCTCTGCGTTGCCGTTCTGTGCGGCGGCGGGGAAATCGCGAAACAGGTTAGTTATCATCGCGCGGGCTCGACATTTAATGAAATCAGCCCGCACTGTAACGCAGGCTTCACCCAGAAGGCTCACAGAATTTTGCGCCGCCGATTGACGCGCTGCGCGCAAATCACCATCATCCTGGCCAATATTGGTTACACGGAGTGTGAAGGTGTCGGAACTCAGTAATGCATTGCTAGAAGAGATTGTCAGCGAAGTTCGTCCGCTCACCCAGCAGGGAAAGGTGGCGGATTACATTCCGGCGCTGGCCGACGTGGATGCCGATCAGCTCGGCATCGCCATTTGCACGCCCGACGGACGCTGTTTTCAGGCGGGCGATGCCGCGACGCGCTTCTCCATTCAGTCGATCTCCAAAGTGCTGTCGCTCAGCGTGGCGCTTACCTTGTATGAAGAGGGTGAAATCTGGCAACGCGTCGGCAAAGAGCCGTCGGGACAGGCATTTAACTCGCTGGTGCAGCTGGAGCTGGAACAGGGCAAACCGCGTAATCCGTTTATCAATGCCGGTGCGTTGGTGATGTGCGATCTGCTGGAAAGCCGCCTGACAGCACCACGCCAGCGCATGCTGGAAATTGTGCGCCGTCTGGCGCAGCAAAATGACATCCATTACGACCGCGTCGTCGCGCGCTCCGAATACGAACATTCGGCGCGCAACGCTGCGATCGCCTGGCTGATGAAATCCTTCGGCAACTTCCATAACGATGTCAGCAAAGTGATGGAAACCTATTTTCACTACTGCTCGCTGGCGATGAGTTGCGAAGAACTGGCGCGCACCTTTCTCTATCTCGCCAATCATGGCCGCACGCAGGATGATGAATCGGCGGTAATCTCACCGCGCCAGGCACGTCAGGTGAACGCGCTGATGATGACCAGCGGCATGTACGATGGTGCCGGGGAATTCGCCTGGCGCGTGGGCATGCCGGCGAAGTCGGGCGTCGGCGGCGGCATTGTCGCGGTGATCCCCGGTGACATGAGTATCGCCGTCTGGTCGCCAGCGCTGGATCATTCGGGCAACTCTTTAGCGGGCACCGCACTGCTGGAGAAACTTTCCGAGCGATTGGGAAGATCGATTTTTTAGACAATGTGGTTAGTGCGATCCGAAGAATGCGCGCAATTGGTTTGCCAGATAAGGCACTCCGGCTTCGCCAGTTGCTGCCATGACCGTCAATTCGACTAATTCAGGCCGGTCATGTACGCGTATTCCATTACGCTTTAAAAACAACATGGTTACGTTAAGCGAGGTTCTCTTATTCGCATCGGCAAAAATATGCCCGCGTGAGATTGCCACCCAATAGGTTGCTGCAAGCTCAAAAATATCCTGAATCCCTTCGTAATATTCACGATTAATAACGCGGGCAACAATAGCTTCTGCTCTTCCGGGATCGGACATTCCTGCAACACCGGCATAACGCTTAAAAGGTAATCGTGAAGTGCGATAACCTCCTCGGCAGAAACGTGAATCATCTATCTGTTAACGCTTTATTAGATGCATCAAACTCACCCATTAACTCTGCGAATTCAGCATCCAGTACGGCTTTTCGATACGCCTCGAAACTGGCTTTGCTGATGACAACCGCTGAGTCACCGCTGCGTCGAGTAATTTCAACGGCCTCGCCTGCAATCGCCTGGTCCAAAACCTGAGATAAATTCTCTCTGGCGCTGGTATAAGTAAACTTGTTCATAATATCTCCAACATGTACAGGTGAATGGTACATCTCTTGACCTTTGTCATCAATGGTATTTCCTGACGCGATGTTATGTTTCCGCTCTGTTTTTATCAGGTTGCATTAACGTTAACAGCCGCATCTCTTTAAGTGACTATTTTCAAAAGGTGCGAATTTTTTCTTAAATAGCCTCTATTTTTTTAACCCATCAACGTCAATCGCGTTACACTTCCGCCTCATTTACGGAATCATCCACTAGCAACCATGACGTTTACACATCCCTTCCGCCAGCGTTTGACTGCCTGCGTCGCCATTGTGGCGGTGCTGCTGCTGTTCGTCGCGCCGATTGTGTCGAAAACGTTGATGGAGCGTCAAAGCCAGCTGCTGGCGATGCCGCAGCACAGCATGATGGATAGCTCAATGAGCCATCATGAAATGATGATGGCGGATATGCCGATGCCCGGCATGAGCCATCACATGATGGACGACGGCGAGTTTGCCTGCGGCTATTGTGATCTGCTGGTGCATGTCCCGCTCCTGATGTGGGTGTTTATTCCGTTTATCTGGCTGATCATGGTGATCTCGCGCGCCCCGCCGCTGCCCCACGTGGTTGCGCCGATTGTGCGTCGCGTTAGCAGCATTCATCGTCCGCGCGCCCCGCCTGCACCGCTTTCCTGCTGACCTCATTTATTGCAGTGCACGCTCAGCTTGAGCGATGTGCTAAGACAATTTCTTTTGGAAGGAAGACGGCTTTGTCTGCTGCTCACTCTGCAGCACCGCGCGGCGCGGTGCTTAATTTGCTACGTCGCTTACATTTTTATATTGGTCTGTTTGTCGCCCCGTTCATCTTTGTTGCGGCGCTCAGCGGCACGCTTTATGTGTTGACGCCCCAGCTGGAAAACCTGATTTATGCCGATGCGCTAACCGCTGAACCTCAAGGCAACGCGCAGCCGCTGTCGGCACAAATCAGCGCGGCCCGTGCCTATGCGGGCGAAAATCAGCACATCTACGCCGTGCGTCCTGCGCCGGGCACAACGGATACCACGCGCGTGCAGTTCAGCGACGCCACGCTCGGCGCATCACTGTCGCGCGCGGTGTTTATCGATCCCTACAGCCTGAAAGTGAAAGGCGATATGCCGGTTTACGGCACCAGCGGTGTGTTGCCGCTGCGCACCACCATCGACTTACTGCACAGCAGCCTGCTGCTTGGCGATTTCGGTCGTAACTACAGCGAACTGGCGGCGTCCTGGCTGTGGGTGGCCGCTCTCGGCGGCGTGGTGCTGTGGCTGGGAACGCGTCCGAAACGTAAGCTGAAGCAACCGCGCAGCGGTTTCGCCTTAAGCCGCCACTGGCACATTACGCTCGGTCTGATGCTGGCGGTCGGTTTGGTGTTCTTCTCGGTGACCGGCCTGACGTGGTCGCAGTGGGCGGGCGGTAATATCGATCGCATGCGTACCGAACTGAACTGGCTGACGCCACAGGTGAATACCTCGCTCAACAGCGATGCGCCTGCTGCACCGGCCAATCCGCACGCCGATCACATGCCGGATAGGGATATGCCGGGCATGAGTATGCCGATGTCGTCGATGACCAAACCAACGGCAGCGCCCGCCAAACCGGCGCGCAATAACGCCGCTGATGCCGACTGGGATCGCGTGCTGAATACGGCGCGTCAGGATGGACTGAGCGCGGCGAAGCTCGAACTGCGTCAGCCGAAAAGCGCAGATAAAGCGTGGGCGGTGACGGAGATCGATCGCAGCTGGCCTACGCGAGTTGATGCGGTGTCGGTGAATCCGCAGGATTTTAGCGTGGTGGATCACGTCTACTTTGCCCGTTTCCCGCTGGTGGCGAAGCTGACGCGCTGGGGCGTTGATGCGCATATGGGCGTGCTGTTTGGTTTACCCAATCAGCTGCTGCTGGCGTTCTTTGGCCTCGGTTTATGCAGCATGATCGTGTTCGGCTATCGTATGTGGTGGATTCGTCGGCCAAAAGATGTCGACGCGAATCCGGCACAGACCCTAACCGAAACCTGGATGGCGTTACCGCATTACGCCAAAGTCGCCTGGTTAATGGTGGCGCTGGCGCTGGGTTATGCGCTGCCGGTGATGGGCGCGAGTTTGCTGGCGTTCCTGCTGCTGGACATTCTGCGCTGGCGCAAACAGCAACGCGCACCGCTCGATGAAGCTGCGCTGTTGGCTTCACAGCAATCTCCGCTGGGCATTATTCGCGCGCGATTTGCCGTGAAGCGTAAAGAGATGCGCTACTTCCTGCGCGGTTTGTTTATCCTGGCGCTGATTGTCGGCACGGTGATGAGCAATGCGATTATCGGCGGCGTTATCGATCAATATGGCATTCCGTTCAGCCATTGGTCGCTGACCATGTACATCACGCAGGGCTTTATGATTGCGTTGTACACCACGGTATTTACCGCGCTGACGTCGATTCCGCTGTGGTATTTCTTCCTCGGCGAAAAGGATGAGCGGGGATAAGTGCGTGGAGTTAAACGGTGCGCAGGAATGCGCACCGTACGGCCTGAGATCGCCATTTATGGCGATCTGGTCATTGAGATTTAAAAATCGGCTTTCAACACTACGCGGTAATTGGCTTTGCCCGCGCGTACGTGATCCAGCGCTTCATTGATTTTAGACATCGGGAACTCTTCCACCTGCGGTGCGATATCCGCACGCGACGCCAGTTTCATCAGTGAACGTAGCTGGCCTGGCGAACCGGTAGAGGAACCGGTCACCGCGCGATCGCCCATAATCAGGCTGAACGCCGGCACTTCGAACGGCTTCATCACTGCGCCGACGGTGTGGAATTTACCGTGCGGAGCCAGCGCCTGGAAGTACGGTGCCCAGTCAAGATCCACCGCCACCGTGCTGATGATCAAATCAAACTGACCGGCCAGCGCATTCAGCGCCTGCGGGTCGCGGCTATTTACCACGCGGTCCGCACCCATCGCTTTGATTGATTCGGTTTTGCTGGCGTTGGAGCTGAATGCCGTCACTTCTGCACCCATTGCACGCAGCAATTTAATCGCCATGTGGCCCAGGCCGCCGATGCCGATCACGCCGACGCGGCTGGTGGCGGTGACATGATGCATCAACAGCGGTTTGAACACGGTGATGCCGCCACATAGCAGCGGACCCGCCGAGGTGTAATCCATCGCTTCTGGCAGCGGGATCACCCATTGCCAGTCGGCGCGCAGATGGCTGGCAAAACCGCCTTTGTTCATGATGGTTGGCACCGAACCGTTCTCACAGTTAACGTGCTCGCCATTGATACAGGCATTACAGTGCTGGCAGCTTTTCGCCGTCCAGCCGATGCCCACGCGCTGGCCCACTTTCAAGCCTTTATTCTGCGCCGCATTGCCTAACGCGCTGATGCGGCCAATCACTTCGTGGCCGGCAATCACCGGGAACGAGGAGATGCCCCACTCGTTATCAATCATCGACAAATCTGAGTGACAAACACCGCAGTAATCGACCTCAACCTGCACCTCTTCAGCAGCCAGTTCACCGGCTTCATACTCATGAGGCACCAGCGCTTCACCCGCGTTCAAGGCGGCATAACTTTTGATTTTCATTACTGTCCTCTGTATCCACGTTTTTTGACAGGGCAAGTCTAGCAGAGCGTGTTTCCCGCTCTTGACCATTAATCCGTCACTTAGCCGCTTTAACGCGATTAAAACGCTGAAAAGCATCAAGGGTTAAAGCGGATCGTGATTTAGCGGCGTGCGGTACGCGACGCGCGCCTCTTCAATCAGTTGGCTGGCGGTCACCGTGGGCGGCAAGCGCGTCAGCACTTTGCTCGCTTGCCAGTAACACAACACCATAAGTTCATCGGATTCGCTTTCCGCCATCTCCAGTAGCCGCTCGCGCAAAGTGGGAACGTCCAGCGTTTGGTGTTCATCCATTAACTCGGCAATGGTTTCATTAAGAACCTGATGAATGATTTTCCAGGAGAGATTGGCAAACACATTGAACCTCGATGCTCTTAACGTTTGGCTCCAGGCAAATGAATCAAAAATGCTACAAGTAAGAAGATTGAAACAGGATTAACTATAGCCGCTTATTTTCTGTGCAAGGCGGTTGCAGGCTGAGTTTCTTGTAGCTCGCGGATCTATAAAACGATTTTTCTTTCGCCACATTTGCAGCAATCGAATGGCTTTGTAACAAAAAAGCACAAGCCCATGCTGGCTGTTCGCGCCGCGCTTTGCCAAAGTAAGACAACTTTTATCGCTGCAACAGGGAATGACCATGAGCCAATCCACCGCATTACACGCCGATCCGCTGGTTTGGGGCCACGGCCCGAAAGTGTTCGAAGTATTTCTGGAACCCACCTGCCCGTTCTCCGTGCGCGCATTCAACAAGCTGGACGCGTTGCTGCAACGGGTAGGCGAAGAGAAGATGACATTAAAAATTCGTTTGCAATCACAGCCGTGGCATATGTATTCCGGCGTGATTGTGCGCTACATCCTTGCCGCCTCAACCTTGCCGGAGGGCAAAGCAGCCGCCAAAAAGGTGCTGCAGGCGGTGGCGGATCATCGTGAAGAGTTCGAGTTTACCGATCATAGCCACGGCCCGAATATGGATGCCACGCCGAATCAGATTCTCGATCGTCTGGAGCAATACAGCGGCGTTAACGCGCGCGAACCTTTTCTGCGTGCCGAGCTGCAGAATGAGATCAAATGGCACAGCAAATACTCGCGGCAAAACGGTATCCACGTTTCACCAACCTTCATCACCAACGGTTTGGTGCAGCTGGATATCGGCAGCGGTGACGAGATTGAATCCTGGGCTAAACGCATCTTCGCTTAACGCCTTTGGCCCGTTGCGGCGGGCCTTTAGTATGATTTCGCGATAGATTTTCGCTTGCACTGCTTGCCTTAACTCCGACAATCGCTATCTCTCTAATTATGCTGTCACAGGCACGCGGTCGGGCACGGTTGCCCGTCGAACTGCTGCTGTTTACCTTGCCGATGCCGTTAGTCTGTTTTGCACTGTCGCGCCGTAACTAACCAGGTCGCCATCAATGACGACCTGGTGCGTATTACTGAATGACTTTCAACGCATCCACCGCGCAGGCTTCATCCAGATGGCCGCCCGGTGCGCCGCCGATGCCGATTGCGCCAATCACCTGATCGCCGCTTTTCACCGGCACACCGCCCGCCAGCAGCAGGAAGCCTGGAATATCACGCATGTTCTGCGCACCAGCATTATTCTGTGCGGCTTCCATCACTTTACCGCTTGGGTTTTTGGTGCTCAGCGCGGTGTAGGCTTTCATCTGGCTGGCTTCAACGGTGTGCGGACCGGCGTTATCCATGCGCTGCACCGCTTTCACCAAACCAGCACGATCCACCACGGTCACCGTGACGTTGTAGTTTTTCGCCGCACACGATTGAACCGCGGCGCTCGCCAGCTTCTGTGCGTCAGCCAGAGACAGATTGGATTCGGTTAATGCAGCGTGGCTGCCGAAGGATACCAGGGCCGCCGCAGCGGCAATCAGAGAAAGGCGGATGTTCATGTGTCACTCCTGTTTAATAGTGAGTGACACTGTAAAGCGCGGCGGGCAAAAGAAATATGCGGGCGATTACCCGTTCGGCCTGGTAGTTATACCTGGTTCAACTGCTGCCAGGCGTGAATCAACTGCGCGAGATTATTGAGTTCCAGCTTGGCAAACACCGCCGCGCGATGCGCTTCCACGGTGCGCGGTGATAGCGATAAATCACGCGCGATCTCTTTGCTGGTTTGCCCGGCAATCATCAACTGCATCACTTCACTTTCACGCGCCGATAACAGCGCAAACCGCGCCTGCAAACCCTGCTGCGACTGCCAGCGATCGGCACGCTGCTCACTTTCGCTGAATGCCAGATGAATGGTCTCCAACAGCGGTTCTATCTCCAGCGGCTTGGTGTAAAACTCAAACGCGCCCTGACGAAATGCGCGGCGACAGGCATCAATGGTGCCGTGACCGGTCATAATGATCACTGGTAGCAGCGGATGGCGATCGCCCTGCTCCGCCAGCCAACTCAGACCGCTAATGCCCGGCATGCGCACATCCAACAGCAAACAGCCGCGCAGCGGTTGCTGCGCCTGCGTAGCCGCTTCAAAAGCGGCCAAATCGGCAAAATCGGCCACGTCGTAATCCAGCGTCTTAAGCAGAAAACCGAGCGATTCACGCACGGATAAATCATCATCCACTAACCAAACCTTTGCGACCATTCCGTTACTCCGCCAGTTGGAAAATTAAGGTAATCTCCGCGCCGCCTGCAGCGCGATTTGCCAGCCGCAGCTGGCCGTTCATGCGTAACATCAAACTCTCGACCAGCGTCATGCCTAATCCCATGCTGTTAGCGCGCGAGCTGTAAAACGGCATGCAAGCCTGCGCTAATGCTTCCGCCGAGAAGCCGGGACCGTTATCGCTAATGATGATTTTGATGCCGTGAGGAATAGGTTCAGATGCCATGTTCACCCATGCATCGGGATGTCCTTGCTGCATGTGAATGGCGTTCTGCAACAGGTTATGGAACACCTGTTCCAGCCATTGGGGATCGCTCAATACTTTTGCCTGACCGTGCTGCCACTGCTGACGCAGCGTGACATCGCCGTCATCCAGTTCCTGTTGCAGCAGCACCGTCACGCGCCGCCAGATGGCTTCCGGATTCACGGCGGTCATCGCCACCGGACGTTCGCTCACGATGTCGCGAAAGCGTTGCAGCAACGCCGCGAGGCGCTCGGTTTGCAGGTTCATCGCGTTGAGCGCCTGCGGCAGATTCTCGTACTTGCCCTGTTTCAGCAGCAGCTCACTGCTGTGCAGCCAGGTGTTGATGGCTGTCAGCGGCTGATTAATTTCATGAATGATGCCAGCGGTAAACTCGCCCAATGCTTCACGTCGCGTCCGCTGGAAATAGTCCGCGCGCAGGCGCATCTCCACGTGCTGACGCCAGTGACGCAGCAGCCACCAGCCTAAACCGCCAATTACCAGCCATGCCAGCAGCGCCAGCATAAATGGCAGCGCATGCAGCGCACGCCAGTCGGGATTGGCGCTGCCTTTCAGCAAGAATGGCTGATAGTGATTGATGAACGGCCGCTGCCATTGCCAGCGCGCGGTGTCCGAATAGTTCACCGTTTGCATGGCGGGCGGTGCGTGGATATGAAAAGCCAGAGCCAGCGCCACATCCGAGGTTTGCAGGGCAAAATGCAAATCGATCAGCATGCGAATCTGGCGGTAAGGATTGTAGAGCCAATAGCGACCACCGCTCACTTCTTCAAAACGCGGCGCGGTTAACGGACGATTTACGGTGTGTTCCAACAGGACAAGCTGGGGGAATTTGCTCTGCAAAGAGGCGAGTTCCTCATCGCCATTCAGCAGCGGCAACAGCGTTTCATTCTGCGTTTGATAGGCGGCGAGACGGTTAAACTGCTGATTAAATCGCGCCTCGCCGACACGCTGCTGCTGCAAAATTTGATCGGTAAATAACGCTATCAAGGTGATCAGCGTTAACAGCAGCCAGACCAGCCAATACCTTTTCATCCATGGTCGGTAAGTGTGCGGCATAGAGTTCCGTGGTTATGCAGTAAAGAAGTACTCCAGTAAAGGAGGCCTGACTAAAGTCAAACGTTTTAACCCGTGCCGTAGAGGGATTCAACGACTTTTCCCGGTCGTCGCGTGTTTTCAGAAGTGTGCCTGGCGCGTGGTTGCTGCTATCCGGACCACCCGTTGCTAGAGCAATGGCTTCAATTAGGAAGAAATTTAGGTAAAACATGAGACGCAGAAGAAATGCACCAGCTCACTCTCGTTGCTGGTGCGAAGGGAAATGAAACTGTTGTTAACTATTGCGCTGTAAGTGACTACTCACAAATGCGCGACAGCGCGCGGAGAGGGGATCGCTGAACACCTGCTGCGGCGAACCGGCTTCCTCAATCTTGCCCTGATGCAGGAACACCGCTTTGTTCGAGACATCGCGTGCAAAGCCCATTTCGTGTGTGACGATGATCATGGTGCGCCCCTCTTCCGCCAGGCTACGAATCACGCGCAACACTTCGCCTACCAGCTCAGGATCAAGCGCGGAGGTTGGCTCATCAAACAGAATGGCTTTCGGCTGCTGCGCCAGCGCACGGGCAATCGCCACGCGCTGTTGCTGACCACCCGAAAGCTGCGATGGCCACGCGTTACGCTTCTCGTACAATCCCACTTTTTGCAGCAGCGCTTCGGCCTCTTCAATCGCCTCTTTACTGCTGCGCTTCTGCACATGAATTGGCGCTTCGATGATGTTCTGCAGCACGGTTTTGTGTGGCCACAGGTTGAAACCCTGGAAGACAAAACCGAGCTGCATACGCATCAGCTTGATACGGCGCTGCTGCTCGCGGCTCAGCTTCTCATCGGGATTATCGATAGTGACCACTTCGTCACCCACCGCGATTTCCCCACCCTGCGGCACTTCTAAAAATGGAATGCAGCGCAATAAGGTACTTTTGCCAGAGCCGCTGGCACCAATCAGCGAAATCACGTCGCCATCCTGGGCCGTCAGGCTAATATCATGCAGCACTTCGTGCCCGCTATAACTTTTTCTGAGATGACTCAGGGCGATAGTGGGTTTACTCATGGACGTGCTCCAACGTGATAAGGGGACAAACGGCGCTCCAGCAGCGCCACCGCTTTACTCACCAGCACGGTCAGTAGCAGATAGATAATCGCCGCGCTGATAAACACCTCCAGCGCGCGGAAGGTCTCAGAGACGATTGAATCAGCGATGCCGGTCATCTCCATCAAACTGATGGTGCTGACCAGCGAGGTCGATTTGATCATCGAGATAATTTCATTGCTGTAAGCCGGTAATGCCTGACGCACCGCCAGCGGCAGCGTAATGCGGCGCAGCGTGGTGAAGCGCGACATGCCGCTCACTTTGGCGGCTTCCAGCGACTGCACGCTCACTGCGTTTAGCCCGCCGCGCAGAATCTCCGAGGTGTAAGCCGCATCGTTAAGAATTAATGCAATCAAACCGCACCAATAAGGATCGCGCAGCAGCGGCCACAGCACGCTTTCACGCACCGCCGGCAAGCTACCAAGGCCGTAATAGATCATGAAGATCTGAATCAGCAGCGGCGTGCCGCGAAACACCCAGACATAAAAGCGCGTAACGTAGCTACCAAAGCGGTTCTGCCGCAGTAGATTGAGCAGCAGCGCCAATACGCCGCCGCCTAACAGCGACAGCAGCGCCAGATTCAGCGTCAGCGGCAGGCCGCGCAGCAGTGCAGCTAAGGTGTGCTGCAGGAAAGTGACATCCATCGTGGCTCCTTACAACCGCGCGCGTTGTTGCCCGCGCATGGCCACTTTTTCCACATAGCGGAAAACAAAATCGGAACAGGTGGTGATGATCAGGTAGATCACCGCACCAACGCTGTAAAAGAAGAACGGCATTTGCGTCGAGTTGGAGGCGGTGGAGATCTGGTTCATGGTTTCCACCAAACCAGTGACCGAAACCAGCGCCGACTCCTTGATCACCGATTGCCACTGATTGCCCATGCCCGGCAGCGCGGTTTTCAGCGCCTGCGGCACAATCATGCGGCGGAACAGCATCAATCGGCCCATGCCCGTAACCGTTGCGGCTTCCAGCGTCCCTTTCGGGATTGCGTAGAACGCACCGCGGAACACGCTACTTTGATATGCGCCGGAGATCAGGCCGATGGCAATCGCGCCGGCGACAAAGCCATTCACGTCGAACGGACCTTGCAAGCCGAGACTTTCCCCGACAAACGACACCACCTGACGTCCACCAAAATAGAACAGGTAGATCACCAGCAGCTCCGGCACACCACGAAACAGCGTGATGTAGCCGTTGGCGAGCCGCTGCTGCCAGCGGCCGCCACCAATCTGCATCCAGCACAGCAGGCTGCCAAGGATTGCGCCCAGCAGCCATGCACATAATGAAACGGTGACGGTCACCGTGGCGGCGTTAAGCAACACGCCGCCCCAACCTTCGTCACCAAAACCTAAGATTTGCCAATCAATAGCCATAAGCGCCTGGAATTACTCTTTAGGTGCGACGTTTTCGCCGAACCACTTTTCAGACAGCTGCTTCAGCGTGCCATCTTTGATCATGGAATTTAACGCCGAATCCAGCGCCGCTTTCAGCTCCGGATTGTTTTTCTGAATCGCGATAGCGGAACCCTGGCCCAACACGCCGCCCGAGAAACCGTAACCGGTGCTGTTCACCGTATCGGCATGCTTTTTCACATAGGCATTCAGGTTAGTGCGTGATGCCATGACCGCATCAACGCGGCCATTCAGCAGATCGGCGAAGGTTTCCGGGCCGGCCTGATACGTGCGAATCGTCGCCACATCCGCCAGATATTTGTTGAGGAAGTCTGCCTGAATGGTAGCAACCTGCACCGCAATGGTTTTGCCTTTGAATTTGGCTTTCAGCGCATCGATAGATTTGGTCATCGCGGCTTCGTCATCCGCCAGCACCACTTCGCCATTGCCTGGCAAGGTATCAACCGCGCTGCCCTTCAGGGTGACGAAACCTGAAACACTGACGGTGTACTGGCGGGAGAAATCTACCACTTCTTCACGCTTCGGCGTGACGGTCACGGCATCGATTACCGCGTCATATTTGCCATCGATTAAACCCGGAATCATACCGGACCATTTCTGTGCCACGATTTCGTATTTGAAACCGGCTCGTTTAGCGATTTCAGCCACCATATCCGGCTCATAACCGACGATTTTGCCGTTCGGCGTCGATTGGTTAAACGGCGGATAAGCGGCCTCAGTGGCGAATTTCAGCGTGCCAAAATCTTTTGCCTGCACCAGAGCAGAAGAGGCAAGCAGCAGCATGCCCACAGAAGCGGTAAACAGTCCTTTACGCATCATCATAAAACCTCGAAGTTCGTTATTTTGAGAGTAAATCAATGGCTAAACGGGCTAATGCCTGCGTGCCGGCATGGATACTGCGCTCGTCGGGTTGGTAATCCGAATTGTGCAGATGGTCGTCGCGTCCCGGTGCGCCGGATCCAATGTGGATCTGGCAACCTGGCGCGCGCTCGGTAAACAGCGAGAAATCTTCGGCACCAAAGCTGGCGCTCGGTTTGGCGATAATCGCTTTACCAAACTGATGCGACAAAATCGGTTCCAGCGCATCAATCAGCGCATCATCGTTCATCAACGGCGGTACGCCGCGCTGATAATTGACCTCAACGCGCACATTCAGCGACAGCGCGACGCCCGCGCAGATACGTTTGAACGCCTCTTCAATGTGCGCACGCGCCGCCGGTGATTTGGCGCGCACTGTGCCCTGAATCAGGCAGCTATCGGAAATAATGTTGTGAGTGGTGCCGCCATGAATATGGCCGATGGTCAGCACCGCTGAATTGGCGGGATCGAGTTCGCGCGAAATAATGGTTTGCAGCTGGCTCACCAGATTGACGGCAGCAATGATCGGATCGGTTCCCATGTGCGGACGGGCCGCGTGCGTTGATTTACCGTGCACTACCACATCAAACTCATCGCTGGAAGCGGTGCTGGCGCCGCGCGTTAGGCCGATTTCACCGGCGGCCAGTTCCGGTTTGTTGTGCAGCGTGATGGCCAGATCGACGCCATCTGCGGCGCCATCAGCGATCATCGCTTCGGCCCCGCTATCGGGCGTCTCTTCTGCTGGCTGGAAAATCAAACGTAACGTGCCATGCAGCTGCGCGCGATAGTGCGGCACTATCGCCGCCACGCCGAGCATCGTCGCGGTGTGAATATCGTGGCCACAGGCGTGCATTTTGCCGGGATAGTGGCTGCTGAAAGGTAAGCCGGTTTGTTCGTGGATTGGCAACGCATCCATATCCGCGCGTAACAGCACGGTTTTACCGGGATGCGCGCCGACAATATCAACCATCACGCCACTTCTGCCAACGCCGGTTTGCGGCGTCAGACCCAGGCGCAGCAGTTCCTGCTCAACGATGTGTGCAGTGCGGACGGTGTCGAAACCCAGCTCCGGATGCGCGTGTATATCACGGCGGATGGCGATGAGATGCGCCTGCATGCTTTCACTTTTGGCGCTGATGTCCCTGGCTAAAACATCTTTATGATCGGTCATATGCAAAGATCTTTTTCAGGCGTAAACCTGGCCTTTATGGCATTTTTATTAAAATTGACTCCGTATTTATTCACAGCCCCCGGCAGAATGCAACGCGCAATCCGTTGCTTTACTTGCTGAATTTTCGCGATATTTTGCTAATTCACTGCCTTGACAGGATAAAACCCCATGTCTGCATCATTAAGCAGTTATAACATTCATGATCCTGCGTGGATCATCAGTTTTACTGATTTCGTTATTGAACAAATATCAGCCGCTAACCTGCGCTAAAAGCCAATCGCGCACCGCCATCACCGGCGCCTGCTGGCGCGGACGGCGCGGCCACACCAGATACCAACCGGCATCCAGGGTCATTTGCTGCGTAAACGCGGGCACCAACCGTCCGCTGGCGAGATCGTTCTGCACGAAATGCGGGCTGGTGAGCGCAATGCCCTGCCCGCTGATCGCCGCTTCCAGCGCCAGCGCGGTTTGATTGAAACGCAGGTGATGCTGATGATGCAGCGATAAATTCGGGAAGGTAAACGCGAGAAATGCAGGCCACAGATGGTGACCATCGTGCAACAAGGCGTAGCACTGAAAGTTGTCGCTCGCTGCCGGATCGCCAAGCTCGGCTAACAGCGCAGGACTCACCACCGCTAATACCGTTTGGCTAAACAGCAAAGTGGCATCAAGACCCGCGCCAAACGGTGGCCTGCCATAACGCACCGCTAAATCGACGCCTTCATGATGAAACTGCACCAGCCGCTCAGAAGCCAACACGCGCAGATCGATATCCGGCCATGCGGTGGTAAAGCCCGGTAAACGCGGCAGCATCCAGCGGCTGGCAAAGGTGGGTGTAACGCTCAGCGTTAAGCGATTCGGTTCTGGTCGCAGCGTGCGCGTGGCTTCATCGATCAATTCAAATGCCTGACGAATGCTGACCGCATAGCCCGCACCCGCGCCGGTCAGCGCCAGCGTGCGCGGCAATCGATCAAACAATTTCAGTCCAAGGCTGGCTTCCAGAGCACGAATTTGCTGCGCCACCGCGCCCTGTGTGACGCCTAACTCTTCCGCCGCCAGGCGAAAGTTAAGATGGCGCGTCACCGCTTCAAACACTTTCAACGCATTGAGCGGCGGTAGTTCGCTGAATCCCTGACTCATCCTGTAGTTTTCCTATCGTCAATTGGCAAACAGACTGACTCTCTGCTGCCAAAATTACCTTTTATACTGGTTTTAATCGATTTTTAATTAACAGGAAGATCAATGATGACAGTAGAAAAAGTTGCAATAATCGTCGCCGGTGGCAGCGGAATGGGAGCAGCAGCAGCTGAGAAACTGGCAAGCGATGGCTATAAAGTGGCAATCCTCTCCTCCTCCGGCAAAGGTGAAGCGCTGGCGGAGCGTCTGGGCGGTTTGGGCGTGACCGGTTCTAATCAGTCGGTAGCGGATCTGCAGAAGCTGGTGGATCAAACGCTGGCGCGCTGGGGCCGAATAGATGTGCTGGTGAACAGCGCCGGTCATGGTCCGCGCGCGCCGATTTTGGCGTTAACCGATGAGCAGTGGCAGCTTGGCATGGAAACCTATTTTTTAAATGTGGTACGCGCCACGCGTCTGGTCACGCCAATCATGCAGAAACAAGGCGGCGGCAGCATTATCAACATCTCCTCCGCGTGGACTTTTGAGCCAACCGATATGTTCCCGACCTCGGCGGTGTTCCGCGCCGGCCTGGCATCCTTCACCAAAATCTTTGCTGATGCCTACGCGGCCGATAACATCCGCATCAACAATGTGCTGCCTGGCTGGATCGACAGCTTGCCGAAAACCGATGAACGTCGGGATAGTGTGCCATTACAGCGTTACGGTACGTCTGAAGAAGTGGCGGCGACCATCGCCTTCCTGGCTTCGCCTGGCGCAGCCTATATTACCGCTCAGAATATTCGTGTTGATGGTGGCGTGACGCGCAACGTTTAGCGAGTAAATGCGTAGTGTTCAGCCGCTCAGGGATCAGCGCCCTGCGCGGCTTTTCTTTTATTTATGGTTTACATTCCAGACCAAAAACAAGACTGGTCTCGTCGATTTCATTACCTCATAAAAGACAGAATAGTCTGATTCGCTGACAGGGATTTCTTACTTCAGCCAACGAACTTTCTTCTTAAATTCTGATTTGAGGTCGCAATGCAATCGATTTTACGTTCACGTTTCTCTTCTTTTCTGACAGTTGAACGCCGTGTAGTTTGGCAAATGATGTTTACCGGCTGCGCGGTATTCTGGATTTTGATGGTCGTCGCCATCATGAGCATTCGCTAAGCTAATGCGCCTGTAATCGGCCGGACAGCTGCTCCGGCGGTAACAACTCAAACGCCCGCTTCATCTCCCGCGCCTCTTCTGCCGGACTGCGACCAAACAGCCTTTTGAACTCACGATTAAACTGCGAATCACTTTCATAGCCGACGCGCGCTGCGGCACCTGCGGCGGTAAGATTGTCGCGGATCATCATCAGACGCGCCTGATGCAATCGCAGCGATTTTAGATATTGAATCGGCGAGGTTTGCGTCACCGTTTTGAAATGCAGATGGAAGCGCGGCACGCTCATCCCGGCTTCATTCGCCAGATGCGGTACATCCAGCGGCTGACGCCAGTCGGCATGTATACGCTGCAAAGCCCGCGCGATACGACCAAAATGGCCTTGATAAGTTAACGCTGCACGCACCGCGCCACCCTGCTCGCCCATTAATACGCGAAAACAGATCTCTTCGACCCGCGCGGGTCCCAACACTTTGGCTTCAAGCGGATCGCTCAACGCTTCCAATAAACGCAGTGTGCTCTGCGCCAGGATTTCATTGATTGGTGTGGAGATGATGCCCGCCGGCGCAGCGGTTACCGCCGATTCACTGCTGGCCAGCTGTGCCACCAACCTCGCCACCGTGGCAACATCCAGACGAATCGCGATGCCCAGCAGCGGCTCTTCTGATGTGGCTTCCGTCTCGGCAGAAAACGGCAGCGGCACTGACAGCACCAGATAGTGCTGCGCATCATAGCGATACATCTTGTCGGCGAGGAAAGCTCGTTTTGATCCCTGGCAAATAATAATGATGCTCGGCTCATACAGTACCGGCGTGCGCGCCCACTGCCGATCGGCCCGCATAAAGCGCACGCTATCAAGCAGTGATTCGGTATAGCCTTCCTGACGCGCCAGCTGGCTTAGTAAAGCGCAGGTGCGCTGTTGCACGGATTGCGACATAAATAATTTCCACTGAGATATTCAGGCAAAGCATAGCCATCAAGCTGCTGTTTGCACAATACACGCGAGAGGATCAGGCAAAGATGCGCCACAATCCGGTCTGTTGCGCATTGCGTGATTTATCAACAATAGCCTCGTCAATTCAACGAGGAATGCATCATGAACACAGCGAAGAAAGTGATTATTTTGACAGGTGCCAGCAGCGGCATAGGCGAAGGCATTGCACGTTATCTGGCGCAGCAAGGCCATCAACTGGTGCTTGGCGCGCGCCGCACCGATCGTCTGCAAGCGTTAAGTGAAGCGCTGCGTTTTGGCGGCGCGAACGTGGATTATCTCGCCACCGACGTCACCCAACGCGCTGATATCCAGCAGCTGGCCGATTTTGCACGGGAAAAATATGGCCGTATTGATGTGATGATCAACAATGCCGGCGTCATGCCGCTGTCACCCATGAGTTCAATGAAAGTCGATGAATGGGACTTGATGCTCGACGTCAATATTCGCGGCGTGCTGTATGGCATTGCGGCGGTGCTGCCGACCATGCAAGCGCAGCAGTTTGGTCACATTATTAATATCGCCTCGGTTGGCGCGCTAACCGTTTCGCCGACCGCCGCCGTTTACTGCGCGACTAAATTCGCCGTACGCGCGATTTCCGATGGCCTGCGTCAGGAGTCGCAACATCTGCGGGTTACGGTGATCAATCCCGGCGTAGTCGAATCTGAACTGGCGGATAGCATCACCGATAGCACCGCGCGTGAAGCGATGAAAAGCTATCGCCAGATCGCGCTTCAGCCAGCAGCGATTGCCAAAGCGGTGAGTTGGGCCATCGATCAACCTGGCGAAGTGGATACCAGTGAAATCACCGTGCGCCCTACTGCCAGCGCACATTAAGCAGTAACAACCGTGGCGATTTCAGGCTGAAATCGCCAGCTTTCACTCCTCGCGCTTGAGCCGCGCAGCGGCACTTTCTGTCGCCGCACGCCGGCGAGCAATAAAATCCTGCATCTGGCTTTTTGCCTCGGCCAAACGTTGCGGCGAGGCGCTGCGCGGTGAACCTGAATGGAATGGCGGCGCCGGATCGTACTCCATCTGCAGCTGGATATTTTCTGCGATTTCACGTCCAAGCAGCTCTTCCGCTACGGTTAACGCAAAATCAATGCCCGAGGTGACGCCCGCGCCAGTGATGCGGTTGCGATCGCGCACCACACGTTCGGCTACCGGCGTGGCACCGAGCAAGCTCAGTTGATCAAGCGAACCCCAATGCGACGTCGCGCGATATCCCTGCAACAATCCCGCAGCACCTAACACCAGCGAACCGGTACACACTGAAGTTATCCACTTTGCGTTCTCCGCCATACGACGGACAAAATCCAGCGTTTCGTCATCGTCCATCAGCGCAATTTGTCCGGGACCGCCGGGAATGCAGATCAAATCGAGTTGTGGGCAATCGTTAAAAGTTACGGTGGGTACGATCGCCAGACCGCGATCCGACATCACCGGCTGGCGATCTTTCCAAATCAGATAATTGTTAGCGTTGGGCATGCGGGCAAACACTTCCCACGGACCGGTGAGATCGAGCTGCGTGAGGTTGGGGAACAGCAGCAGACCAATATTAAAGGACATCTTTCGCTCCAGATCGCAGGAAGTTGTAAAAAATGCAGGCATTCAGCGGTTAAAGCCAACCGGCCTTTTTCAGCCGCCACCACATCACGCAGCAGATAACAACAGTAATGCCCACCACGGCGGGATAGCCAAAGTGCGTGTGCAACTCCGGCATATCGGGGAAGTTCATGCCGTACATACTGAAAATGATGGTGGGTACAATCAGGATCGCCCCCCAACCGGCGAGCTTTTTGTTTACTTCGCTTTGCTGCACCGACACCAGCGCCAGATTCACCTGCATCGCGCTGGTGAGCATTTCGCGCATGTCTTCCGCATCGATCATCACGTGATGCGCGTGGTCCTGTACGTCACGCAGATAGGCGCGCAGATTTTTCGGGATGATATCTTCGTGGAAGCGCACCAGCTGCTGGCAGATTTCCGTCACCGGCAGCGCCGCATTGCGTAGCGCCAGCAGTTCACGGCGCAGGTGATAGACGTTTTGCAACGCGTCGCTGTTAAAACGCGTAGTAAACATGCCCTGTTCCAGCCCGCCAATGCGATCGTTAAGTGATTCGGTGATTTTGCTGTAGTTATCGACGATGAAATCGAGGATGCAATAGAGCGCATAACCCGGACCTTCACACAGTAATGCGTGGTTCTTTTCGGCTTTGGTGCGGATGTCGGCATAACCTTCCGATGAACCGTGACGCACGGTGATCAGGAAGTTTTTGCCAAGGAAGAAGTGGGTTTCGCCGAAGGTGATGCGCTGCAAATCGTCCATGTGCGCGGTTTTTACCACAATAAATACCGAATCGCCGTACTGCTCAATCTTTGGTCGCTGATGCGCTACCAGCGCATCTTCAATTGCCAGTTCGTGCAGGCTGAACTCCTGCTGCAGCGTCTGCATAAAGGCCGGTTCGGGTTGGTACAAACCCATCCAGACGAAGGATTTCTCTTCTTTTAATACTTCACTAATATCAGCGATGTCGACATGCTCTTCACGCTTACCGTGGCGATACGCTACGCAATTAATGACCATATTCGCGCCGTCCTTGTTGTTTTCACTTTTTTTCATTTTAGCCTTAAAGCTCGCGTACCATTTCGAAGCAGGGAAGATCGGCTTGCGCCAGCGCCGAGGGATAAAGCGTCTCACACACCACACGAAAACCGTGGCGCAGATAAAAGCCGCTCGCATTGGGCGTGGCGGCGAGCGTCAGTTTATCAAAACCCCGCTGACGCGCTTCATTGATGATTGCCTGCATGATGGCGCTGGCATAACCTTTGCCGTTGCAGGCGGGCAGCGTGAAGATCGCTTCAACGCTGCCGTTGTGTAAGTCAAGAAATCCGGTCGCGGCCATGCCATATTCAGCATCCTCAACCACATAAAACGGATGGCTTCTGACCGCCTCGAAATAGCCGGACGGTAACGCATCGGGTGTCCATGCACTGATAACATCAGCGGGATAAACGCCCCGGCAACCGTGGCGAATGGCAAGGTTGCGGATGCGCCACAACGTGGCCGCTTCATCACAGCGGGCTAAACGCGGTTTCATACGTTTTCCTCTATGCTAGTAATCCGTGGAGTATCACAGTAACAAAACTCATCAGGAAGATAACGCCGGTTCCGGCTACAAAAGGTTACGACAATGCAACTCACTTCATCACGTTTGTTTCTTCGTCCGGTTGAACCCACCGATGTTCAGCGCCTGTTTGCCATCTATGGCGATCCCGCTACCAATATGTTCAATCCGGCGGGTCCGTTTCCCGATTTAGCCTTTGCAGAGGAGGTGTTAAATCGCTGGCTGGCGCACTGGCAATCCTTTCCCTTTGGTAACTGGGCAATTTGCCTGCGGGAACAGCCGGATGAGGTTATCGGATTTGGTGGTTTATCGGTGCGCGAGTTTGCTGGCAAGCCGGTAAACAATCTTGGCTATCGTCTGGCGAAAGAGGCGTGGGGAAAAGGTTTCGCCACGGAGTTTGCACGAAGGGTTATCGCTTATGGCTTCGATGAATGCCAGCTTCCGGTTATTGATGCGGCGGTGCGTCAGGACCATATAGCATCACAGCAGGTACTGGAAAAGGCGGGACTGCGCTGTTACGGCCAGGTTCACGATGTCCCGGGCGCGCCCGCCAGTTTGGTATATGAATTACGCGCGCAAACCTGGCGCGATCAGGGCACGCCGAAGTAACGTAGCAACGCGGTCATTAGTGCGGCACCGATAATCACCAGGATTAGCGGTGTGCGCCGCCAGGCCAAAAACACCGCAAACAGCACGCCGGCGATGCGCGCCACGCCGGCAAAATGCGTGCCTTCAAACAGCGCGGTGGTAACGGCCACCGCCAGCAGCAAAACGGTGGCAGCATCGGATAGCATATTGCGTGCGCGATCCGACATCTGCATGCGGCTGCCCAGACGATAACCGGCGAAACGAATCGCATAAGTGCCTACCGCCAGCAGCGCGATGCCGCCAATGATCAGATTATTTTGCATTTTTACGCTCCCGCCAGCTCAGTAATCCCAGCAGTGAAAACAGCACCGGCATGCCCGCTGGCACAAACGGTGTCGCCAGCACAGACAGCGTGGTGCCGAGCGTAGCGGGGATCAGCGTACGACGCTGACGCAGCGCCGGGAATATCAGGGCAATCAGGATCGCTGGGAACACCGCATCCAGACCAATGGCCGATACGTCGGGAATAAAGCGCCCGATCACCGCACCGCCAATTACCGACAGCGGCCAGATGGTGAAAATACCTAATCCGCAAATCCAGTACGCGGCGCGACGTTGCGCCAGTTTTGGCTGGGAAATACCAAACACCACGCTTTCATCATTCATGATGTGGCATCCCAACAAACTGCGGCTGCCTTTACCAACCAGATCTTTCACCGCAATGCCAAACGGCAGATGACGCGCGTTGACCAGCAAACCCGCCGCCGCCGCCGTTAACGGACTGCCGCCGCCAGCCACGATGCCGATAAACAGGAATTCCGACGCGCCCGCCAGCACCAGCGTTGATAGTGCAATCGGCACCCACAGCGGAAACCCTTCCGCTGCCGCCAGCGAACCGTAAGAGAGCCCGACAATGCCGTCGGCAAGACAAACCAGGAAAATGGCTTTTATTACTCCGCGATCAAGCGGTACTGCACCCAGACGCATCACAATTTGATCTCATATCGAACAGGAAAGCCGTTATAATGAACGCGCAAGAATCGTTTTACAAGACGAACAAATCGTTCGATATAAAGAACAGGAGAGGGTTTGACCACGCCAATTGATATTATTGCTGTCGGATTACTGCGCGAACGTCAGCGCGCGGGGCTTTCACTGACAGAGGTGGCGCGTCGTGCCGGCATCGCCAAATCTACGCTGTCGCAGCTCGAAGCGGGCAATGGCAATCCCAGCCTTGAAACGTTGTGGGCGCTGTGTGTGGCGCTGAACATTCCTTTCGCGCGTTTGATGGAGCCGGAAGTGAAGCGATTGCAGGTAATTCGCCGTGGCGAAGGCATGATCGTCTCGGCGGAGATGGCGGATTATCAGGCAGCATTGCTGGCAAGTTGCCCGCCCGGCGGACGCCGCGATCTCTATCTGGTCACCAGCCAACCGGGCGCGCCGCGCGATTCAAAACCGCATCCGCCGGGCTCGGTGGAGCATGTGATTATCGCGCGTGGCCGGGCGCTGGTTGGGCCGCGCGATGCGCCGGTCGAACTGCATCCCGGCGACTACATTTGCTATCCCGCTGACGAACCGCATGTGTTCGAAGCCTTAGAGGCGGATACCATGGCGGTGCAGTTGTCGGAGCAGAATTGAGTGTCGGTGGGTCAGGTCGCCATAAATGGCGCCACTATGGAATTGCAGAGTGACCATCAGAATTTCCTATTATTAAATCCGATGATTCGCGTGCGGCGCGGTGGCATGCTGTGGTTTTCGCCGCTAAGAATCAGGAACATATGGACATTATTCCCGCCCGACCTCATCACGCCGCTGCCATTCAGAAAATCTACGCCTGGCATGTGCTGCACGGCACCGCGACCTTTGAAACTGAACCACCTTCGGCGAGCGAAATGCAGAATCGCGTGCAGGATGTGCAGCAGCGCGGCGGTTTTTGGCTGGTGGCGCAGGAGGATGATCAGGTGTTGGGTTACTGCTATCTGGCGCCGTATCGCCCGCGCTATGCCTATCGCTTTACGCTGGAGGATTCGATTTACCTCGATCAGCAGCAAACCGGCAGAGGCATTGGTCGCGCACTGTTGCAAAAAGCCATTGCGCTGGCAGAAGCGGCGGGATTTCGCCAAATTATCGCGATTGTTGGCGATAGCGCGAATGCCGGATCGCTGGGATTACACCGGGCGCTCGGTTTTGAGCACACCGGTGTAATGAAATCGGTGGGATTCAAACATGGCCGCTGGCTGGATACCGTAGTGATGCAGCGTTCACTCGGTCACGGCGACAGCCAGCCGCCAGAACGTTAAGCGACCGCCTCCATCGTGATCATACGATGCGTGCCCTTTTCCAGCAGATCGCGATCGTGGCTCACCAGTAACACCGCGCACTGTTGCTCGCGCGCCAGCGAGGTGATGAGCTGGATGGTTTGCTGCTGCACCAGCGGATCCAGACGCGATGTAGGTTCATCGGCAAACAGAAATACCGGATCCAGCAGCATCACGCGTAACAGCGAGAAGCGCTGCAGCTCGCCGCCCGACAGTGAATCGGGACGACGCGTCAGCAGTTCCGGCGTCAGCGCCAATTGCTCCATCAGCGCATCCCGCCGCGTGGAGGCGATGCGATGACGGCGCAACACATCGTCCAGGCTTTGCGCCAGCGTGCGTGTCGGTGGGAACAGCGCAGACGGATCCTGATAAATCTTCTGGTATTTCAGCCCATCGACCGCCGCATGCCGCGTCACCTTGCCTTGCTGCGGCGTTAGCAGGCCGAGCAGCACATCGCCAAAGCTACTTTTACCGCTGCCGCTGGCACCGTGTAATCCAACGATTTCCCCGGCGTGCAGCCTGAAGTCTTGCGGCACGCCGAGCGATTTACCGCCGCGCTGCAAGCGGATGCCCTCAGCGCTCACCACCGGTTTACTGCCCATAACGGTTTGTTGCCGTGCAGGCCAGGCGGTGGGATCGGCGGCGAGTAATTCACGCGTATAGCGCTGCTGCGGTTCATGTAACACCTGTTCCGCCCTGCCCTGCTCAATCACCTTGCCTTTATGCATCACGATCACCACACCACCCAACTGGCGTGCCAGCGCGATGTCGTGAGTGATGGTGAGCAGTGTGCCGCCGTCGGCCACTTCCCGGCGCAGCAAAGCGGCTACTTCATCACGACGTGCCACATCCAGCCCTTTGGTGGGTTCATCGGCAATCAGTATCTCCGCGCCACCTGCCCGTGCGGCGGCAAAGGCGGCGCGCTGCGCCATCCCGCCGGAGAGTTGCCACGGAAAACGCGGCGCCGCATCCTGTAAACCAAGCTGTTGTAAATCGCGCTGGGCCGACAGTGCGCTGGTGGATTTCGCCTGTCCGCGTACATAACGGTAGCCTTCCGCAACCTGCTGCAGCACTGACATGGTGGGATCCAGCGACAGCCAAGGCTCCTGCGGCAGCGACGCTAATGTGCGGCCCCATAATTCACGCAACAATCCGGCATCCTGCGGCAGGGTAAAACGCTGTTCGTTGATGATTAGCGTACCGCTGGACTGTAAATCGTCAGGCAAAATGCCCATGACCGCTTGTGCCAGCAGGCTTTTACCTGAACCGGTTTCACCCAGCAAGGTCAGCGGTTGTCCGGGCTGCAGGGTGAAATCAACCGGTTCCACCAGCGTAGCGCTGGCGGTTGTGACGCTGATGCCGGTAACCTGTAATCCTTTCATTTACGCTCCTCTTTCATTAACAGATTCAGGCTGATCAACAGCAGAAACAGCGCGATTACCGGCTGCATTAGCAGCCACGGTGCTTCCCAGGCAAACGGCAGCAGTTCGGTCATCATCAAACCCAGTTCTGGCGTCGGCGGACGTACGCCGACGCTGATAAAGCCAAGCGCGGAGACCGCCATGATGGCGCTGCTGAACGAGAACAGAGTCAACGTGGTTAATACCGGCGCTAACGCTGGCCACAGGTGTCGGCGGAAACGGTAGAACGCCGAAAAACCGAGCAACTTTGAGGCCTGCATGCCGGGTGCCTGCACAATCGGGCGCAGGGTTGCGCGCGTGACGCGGAAGAACTCCACCCACAGCACCAGCGAAATCCCCAGCCACAACATGCCGGGAGAATCCGGCGCAATCGCCGCTAACAGCAGTACCAGCAGCAATCCCGGCAGCGCCAGACACATATCGCCGAGCATGCTGAGCAGACGATCCAGCCAGCCGCCATACAGTGCGCTGAATACGCCAGCCAGCACGCCCGCAAGCAGTGCGCTCATCACACAGAGCGCCGCGAGACCCAGCGAAAGGCGCAACGCGGCACTGAGGCGCGGCAGCATGTCGCGACCAAGATGATCAAACCCGAGAAGATTGGCGCCGCTCGGCGCGTGCAGCATCTGCAGCAGATCCTGTTCCAGCGGATCGCCGTGATGAATCAGGGGCAGCAGGAAGGCGAAACCAAGCAGCAAGCACAACAGCAGCAGGCCGATAAGACGCGAAAATGAAATTGTCATGCGCGCGTTCCTCTGGGATCAAGCAGATGACAACCCGCATCCACCAGCATATTCAGCAGCACGAACAGCAGTCCGAGCGTCATGGCGCTGGCCTGAATCACCGGCACATCGCGGGCGAAGATGGCATGCACCAGCGCGTGACCAATGCCAGGCCAGGCAAACAGCGTTTCTACCACCACCACGCCTTCCACCAGCCAGACAAACTGCATGCCGAACCAGGTCAATACCGGCGATGCGAGGTTGCGCAATCCATGACGACGCAATAACGTTGCGGGCGCTAATCCTTTCTGCGCGCCCCAGCGGTAATAGCCCGAGTTGACAACCTGATACGTGGCTTCACGCACCACGCGCACGCCCACCGCGGTTAACGACAATGCCAGCGTCAACGATGGCAACAGAAAATGACGCAGCTTGCCGTGGCCGGCGCTGGGCAGCCAATCGAGCTGCAGCGCCAGCAGGACAATCAGCAGCATGCCCAGCGCAAAATGCGGCACCGATTTCAGCAGTGCGCTCAGCCAGAATAATGCGCGGTCGAGCTTGCCATTGGCATGGCATCCCGCCCATATACCCAGCGGCAAGGTGAACAGTATCGTCAGGAAAAGCGATGAACCTGCCAGCGCCAGCGTTTGACTCAGCTGCCAGCGCAGTTCATCCATCACCGGTTCGCCGGAGACCAGCGAACGACCAAAGTTGAACTGCAGCAGATCGAATAGCCAGTGCAGCAACGCGCTGCCCTGCTGCAGCGAGTCACTTAGCTCCTGCTGCACCCGCGCCACCGCGCTGGCATCCACACGATCGTAGCCATAACGACCGCTGGCAATGCGCCATGCCATATCGCCGGGCAAGGACTGCACCAAAAACCAGGTGAGTAGTCCCACCGCCAACACCACAAAAGCCGCCTGCGCTACGCGCCAGCCAAGTAGTTTAAACATCATTGCTCCCACTGCATCTGACGCAGACCAAAGTGGCGTTCAAACGGATCGAGCGTGACGTTTTTCAGCTTGCTGTTAATCGCGGCCGATTGCTGATACCAGGCAATCGGGATCACTGGCAGATCCTGCTGTAACGAGGCAGTGATCAGGTTACGCGCCTGCGCACGTTCTGCCGAGTCAGTGGATTGCGTTAAGCTGTGCAACGCCGCGCTAAAACCGGCCGGATGCCAGTTCATCGCGCCCCAGTCGCCGCCCTTTTCTGCATAATCCTGCAGTAACGTGCCGGTGGGATCAGGCGTGAGTGCAAAGTTGCGGGAAAACAGCGCCAGTTGTAGACGATTGCTGTGATGCTGCGCCGGAATTTCGCTGGCGTTGGTGGAGTTGATCTTCACTTCAATGCCGACTTTGCGCAGCTGCTGCTGGATAACCATCGCCATCAGCGGCAGTTCGGGACGATCGGGGAAGGTCAGCAGCGTCACACTAAAGCGCTGGCCGTTACGTGCTAACACGCCATCTGCACCCATTTTCCACCCCGCCGCCTGCAGTTGCTGTGCCGCCTGCTGCGGATTGAATTGCAACGGTTGCAATGCGTTGTTGTGCCATTCACCCATATTCGGCGGGAATAACTGACTGGCCGCGCCTGGATAACGCAATACCGCCATCGCCAGCGCGTTACGGTCAATCGCCATGCTGATCGCTGCACGCACCGGCTGTTCGGCTAACAGCGGATCGCCCGCATTCAGTTTTAGCATCAGTGTGCGCGGCACCGGAATGGCGGGCAGCTGCAGCGCTGGCTTGCGTGCTAAACGCTGACGGCTGGCAGCATCCAGGTTGAATACGTAATCCGCGTCCCCGCTTTCCGCCAGCAAGGCGCGGGTTTCGGCGCGTCCGGAAGAGAGATAGCTGGCGGCCGCAATCGCCGGCTTTTCGCCCCAGTAATCGTCAAAACGTTTTACTGCCAGCGATTGCGGTGGCTGGAATGACGTCAGCATAAACGGGCCGCTGCCGATGATGCGGGTGATGTTGCCCTGCGCATCCCAGCTAGCCAACGCCAGAATCTGGGAACGGCTCTCTGCTAAAACCGAAAGCAGCGGCGTAAATGGTTCGCTCAAGGTGATGGTGACGCGTTGCCCTTCCCCGCTGATAGCGGTGATCGGCGTTTTATCCAGCAGACCCGCTTTGCTGCGCGCGGTGTTGAGTGATTTCACCACCGCGGCCGCATCCAATGGCGATCCATCATGGAAGCGCACGTTGGGACGTAAATTCAATTGCCATTGCAGTCGATCTGCCGATACCTGCCAGCTTTGCGCCAGCGCCGGAATGGGCTCGGCGCGTTCGTTCACTTCCACCAGCGTTTCCACCACATCCATCCGCAACAAAATGTCGCCGGAGAGTGCGGGATCGGCGCCTTTGATTTCAAACGGTGCCGCAATGCGCACCGTTTTATCCTGATGTTCAGCCGCCATTGAGGCGTAAGAAGCCAGGCCTAACGCCGAAGCGATAAGCAAATTTTTCATTGATTTCATTAAGATTTCCGACTAAAGCCGCTATAAATTATATGAGTTAATTACGTTATAACATAACAATACACATTTCAACACAGATTGCTGGCAAAGACGGGTGATTGACACTGCGCGCAGTGCTTTTGTTGCGCTATGCTGAAAACGAACGTTTACTTTATGGAGCAGCAGAGATGCCAGAAATCGTTGTGTATGCGGCAGAAGGTCGCACGATTGAGCAGAAAAAGAAGTTGTTAAAAGCCGTCACCGCGGCGGTGGCTGATTCGTTTGAGATCGATGCTAATTCAGTAACGGTTTCCATCATCGAAACGCCAAAACATCATAAGTCGAAAGGCGGCGTGCCGTTTGATGAGCGTTGAGTCGGGTGTATGCCTAAAAGCCCCAATGGGGCTTTTATTGTTTTTAAAGTGATTATTCGTGATATTCATACTCATCGAGTGCTTCGCGAACGTCGAAATATCAGTATCATAGACGTTCTGCCGCTTACCAGGATAAGTGAATCCGCCCACTATGACCGACCAAACTCCACTATTTTCGCGGCTTACTTCTACCCTTGCTGATGACAGCCGCACGCCGCTGTACAGACGCTTTGCCACTGCGATCAAAGATGCGGTGCGTGATGGTTTGTTAGTGCATGAAGAGATCCTGCCGAGTGAGCGTGACTTCAGCCAGTCGCTGAACATTTCGCGCATTACCGTGCGTAAAGCCATGGATGCGCTGGAAAAAGAGGGCGTGGTATTGCGCTCTCGAGGCTACGGTACGCAAATCTGCAGCCAGTTAGAGTACTCACTGATAGAGCCGAAAGGCTTGTCGCAGCAAGCGGTATTGCGTGGTAAAAAGCCCGACACCGTGTGGATTAACAAAAGCAAAATCCATTGCGATGCAGCAATCGCAGAGAAATTGGGGCTGGACAAAGGCAGCGAAGTGTATCTGCTGAAACGCATTCGTTATGTCGATCAGCAAGCGGTGTCGGTGGAAGAATCCTGGGTACCGGCGCGCTATATCGCTAATGCGGATGAGATTGGCATTTCGCTTTACGACTATTTCCACCAGCAACAAATTCTGCCGGTAAAATCGCAAAGCAGAGTGAGTGCTCGCATGCCTGATGAGGCGCTGCAGCAGCAGATCGCCCTGCCCGACAACGTGCCTGTTTTGGTGATCAAGCAGCTGGCGTTAGATGCGCAGGGCAATCCGCTGGAGTACAGCATTAGCTACTGTCGTAGCGATATGTATGTGTTTATTGCGGAGTAAGGCGCTGTTGCCAGTAAGCTGTTAACGTGGCGCGATCGGGCGCGCAATCCCCGCCGCGTTGTGACACCACATAAGATGCCACCGCGTTGCCCAGCGCGACGCTTTCTGCCAGTGACCAACCCGACGCTAATCCCGCCAGTAATCCTCCCGCGTGGCTGTCGCCTGCGCCGATGGTATCGACCACTTTTGTCGGCAGCGCCGGCATCCAGCCCTGTGTTTCCGCGTTAACGAAACCGGCGCCTTCGCTATCAAGTCGCACCACCATCGCGCCGCCGAATCGCTGCTGCCAGCACGTCATTAACTGATGCGCATCAATGGGTTCTGTTTGATTCAAACGTTCATGCCACAGCAGTTCGGCTTCCTGTCTGTTCACTGTAATCAGTGGATGGCACGCCATAACGCGTTCGAACTGCGCATCACCGATATCCGCCAGACGCGGACCGAAATCCACCAGCAGCTGATACGGCTGGCTTTGCTGCTCCAGCCAGGCGATCAGCACATCACCGCTTTTGCTGGTGAGCTGATAGCCGGAAAGGTAGATCCAGCGATTGGCCGGCTGCGGCAACGTGTTCAGCAGCGCTGCATCCCACTGATTTTCCACGCCGCTGACTGACAGAAAGGTGCGCTCACCGTCGGGCTCCACTAACGCTAAACACCAGCCGTTATCGCCTTTCGCCGTTTCCAGCACGCTGTGAATGCCATATTCCGTCAGCTTCTGCCGCACAATGCTGGCCCAAGTGCCGTTGCCGAGCGGCAGCGCATTGATGGACGGGATGCCAAGCCGGTGCAGCGCAATCGCCACATTCAGCGCACAGCCGCCCACGTTGACGCCCTGCTGGTGGAGCTCAATATCGCTGCCACGATGGGGCAACGAATAAGCGTCAGCAATCACATCCACTACCGCCGCACCAATCACAAGCACTGGCAGACGGCTTTCAAGTCTCTGCAGATCATCAGGCGTCAACATAAGCGGCCTCGCGCTGCTGGCGGAAACGCGTGAAGGCAGCGCTATAACGAGTAAAATCCAGCGCGTTAGCGGCATCCAGCTCGGCTTTCAAGGCAACGTCGATGCTGTCGATGCCGTGCAGCGCGCCGCAAATGGCCACCGCCATCGCGCCGATGGTATCGGTATCGCCGCCGAGGTTAGCGCAAAGGATCGCGCAGCGATTAGGATCGGTCTCGGCCAATTCCACCATCGCAATCGCAGCCGGTACCGATTCAATTGTGCTGGTGCCGGTGCCTACCAGATCGTAAATCTGCTGCATGGTGGATTCCACGCCCCTGCCCTGCACGACCACGCTTAACGCCAGTTCGATGCGTGCCGGCATCGACGCGCTAAAGGTGGTGACACGCTTTTCCTGCGCCGCGCGAGCGATCGCGGGCAGTTCATCGCGGATCGTTGCCCAGCTGGCACCGTCAATGGCGCGTGAAACTGCCCACGCAATCACCGTCGCGCCGGAAATTGCGACATCCGATTTGTGCGTAGGACTCGACGCCAGTGCGACGGCATCGATGAATGCCGGTAAATCGCGTGCTGGCAGCAGACAGCCGAGCGGTGACACACGCATCGCTGCGCCGTTAGTCGTGCCGTTATTTTCCAACTGCGACACCGGTGTGCCGGCTTTCATAGCTTTGAGCGCGATTTTTGAGGTCGGTCCAAGCACATTCTTGTTAAAGGCATCAAACGACTCGGCCCACTGCAAAATATTCGCACCAATGGTTTGGGCGTTGATCTCGCCGTCGTGAGTGACGATTGCATCAGCCAATGCCAGCGCCATCGAAGTGTCGTCGGTAAAGGCCGCCCGGCCAAAGTAGCAGGCGGCGTTGTTCTCAGCCGGACCGGGCAGGAAGCGATCGATCCAGCCAAAGTGCTGCTTCACGCGTGAGCGCGGCCACAATTCCGATGGCATGCCCATCGCATCGCCCAGCGCCTGGCCGTAAAACGCGCCTAAAATCCGTTTTTCTTGCGTTGTCATCGTCATGGTGAAATCCCTTATTTATGGCTGTCAGCGGTTGCTGAATTTTCGAAAGCGGTAAGTTCATCGCTGCGTTTTTTGCCGTCGCGGAACAGGACGATAAAGGCGATGGTGATCATTACGATCATCACGCTGCCAAACATCCACATGCCGGCCCAGTTGAAAGTCTGCCCGTTGCGGGGTTGGTCGTAGGCGAACATTTCCTGCATCAGATAGCCGCCAAAGCGATAACCGAGCAGGCTGCCGATGCCCTGACAAGCCAGCGTGATCAGCCCTTGCGCAGCATTACGCATCGCCACTGGCGCTTTCTTATCAACATAGATGTAAGCGGTGATGAAGTAGAAATCGTAGCTGACGCCGTGCAGCAGAATGCCCATGAACAGCAAGCCGTAAGTCAGCATGTTTTGATCGCCACCGAACACGAAGAACACGTAGCGCAGTGCGGCGGTGGTTAATCCCAGCAGCAGCACTTTGCCGATGCCAAAGCGTTTGATGAAGAACGGTAGCGCCAGCAGGAAGAAGATTTCCGAAACCTGGCCGAGCGTCATCCAACCGGTGGCGTGCGGCAAGCCGACTTCCGTCAGATAGCCTTCGGCAAAGATGTAGTAAAACGCCAGCGGCATGCTGAACAGGAAGGAGCAGACGAAGAACACAAGAAAGCTGCGATCCTTCAGCAGATGCAGCGCATCCAGACCAAGCGCGACGCGCAGGCTGAATTTGCCGGTGCTTTTCGGCTCGGTGGCGGGCAACGTCAGGGCAAAAATGCCCAGTAATAGCGAGCTTGCGGCGGTGATCAATAACGGCACGTTGCTGGCTGAGATATCGCCATAGCCCAGCAGCGGCGGCAGGAAACCACAAACGATGCCAGACGCGATCCAGCCAAGTGTGCCCATGACGCGAATGCGCGGGTAATAACGCTCCACATCCGCGACGTGCGAAAACGCGATGCTATTGGTTAAGGCGATGGTGGGCATGTAAGTGAGCGCATACAGCAATAGCAACGGGAAGAAACCGCCGAAATGCGTTTGCTGAGCTGCGAAGAACATCAGAATCGATCCGACGATTGTTAGCAGCGACAACACTTTCTGCGCCTGGAAGAAGCGATCGGCCAGCGATCCGACAAGGATCGGCGACAGGATGGCGGCTATCGAAGTACAGGCGTAACACCAGGCGATCTCAACCGGCGAGAAGCCGTTTTTGCTGAGAAATGCCCAGAGCGGTACAAACCATGCGCCCCAGATAAACCACTCAAGAAACATCATGAACGACAGTTTTGGGATTGTTGTTTTCATTTAAAAGGACTCCCCGGTGTAGGTGGAGGCAAATCTAACACCGGATATAATACCTTTGTAATACCACTGGTGGATTTTTTGAACTGGTCCACAACATTTTAAATGATGGGCAACGGTATGAGATGCGAGATATCTGGGGGCGGAGGATGGGAATAAGGACGCGCCTGACGCGCCCTGTGATGCTTAGCGGCGGTTTTTCCAGACCGTCTGAATATTGCAGAATTCGTGGACGCCAAAGCTCGATAGTTCACGACCATAGCCGCTCTTCTTCACGCCTCCAATCGCAACTCGCGGATCTGACGCACCATTGCCATTGATAAATACCGCGCCGGTCTCCAGTTTTTCCGCCAGTTCGTTGGCCAGCGCTTCGTTGCCGCTCCACACTGTTGCACTCAGCCCAAATTCGCTGTCATTAGCCAGCTCAAGGGCATGTTGTGCATCACGAGCGACACTAATTGCTGCGACCGGGCCAAAGATTTCCTGCTGGAAAGCTGTCATGGCTGGCGTGACATCGGCGAGGATCGTCGGGGCGTAATAATTGCCTGGGCCGTCAATTTTATGGCCGCCTAATACCAGACGTGCGCCTTCCTTGATGGTCTGCTGCACCTGATTATCCAGCTCGTCACGCAGATCGTAACGCGCCATTGGTCCGATGTAGGTATCTTCTGCCAAAGGATCGCCGATCTTCAATGCCTGTACCGCTGCGCTGAAACGCGCCTCAAACGCTTCTGCGACGCTTTCTTCAATGATGAAGCGCTTGGCTGCCATGCAGACCTGTCCGGTGTTCTGATAGCGTCCTGTGACCGCTGAGGCTACTGCAGCATCCAGGTCTGCATCCGCCAGCACAATAAAAGGATCAGCGCCGCCCAGTTCCAGCACGGTTTTCTTCAGTACCGCACCGGCTTGTGCTGCAATTGCGCCGCCTGCACGCACGCTGCCGGTTACCGCTACAGCGGCAATACGTGGATCTTTGATCGCGGCCGAAACGCCATCGTTATCGACGTTGATCACGGTAAAGCCGCCTTTAGGCAGTTCAGTGGCGTCAAATAGCGACTTCATGAGGTTGGCGGATCCCATTACGCTCGGCGCGTGCTTGAGCACGTAGGTATTGCCCGCCAGCAACATGCTGACTGCGCCGCGCAGAACCTGCCAGTAAGGGAAGTTCCATGGCATTACAGCAAGGATCACACCAAGCGGGCGAAATGACTGCCACGCTTGCTGGTTTTCCACCAATGTTGGTTTGTCGGCAAGGATCGCCGGACCGTTCTCTGCATACCAGTCACACAGATTGGCGCATTTTAGTACTTCAGCACGTGCCTGAGCGATCGGTTTGCCCATTTCCAGTGTGGCCATGGTTGCCAGCTCATCCTGACGTTGGCGGATCTGTTCTGCCAGTTGATGCAGCACTCTCACTCGCTGTGGCATTGAGGTATAGCGCCACTCTGCATAGGCATCAGCACTTTGCTGCAATGCGGCTTCCAACTCGGCTGCGCTCTGTAGCGGATAGCTTGCGAGGATGTCGCCGGTAGTAGGGTTGCGGGAGATAACGTTGTCAGTCATGAAAGATGTCCTCGTCATAAGTGATGTGATGTTTGATGAAGTTCACTTTACGCCGGGATATAGTTTCTTAAAAATGAATAATAATGAGGAAGTTGTTCATTTATGAAGAAGCAGACGGATCCTGATCGCACATAACTGATGATTTGGTGGGATCAAAGGGGATGTTATTGCAATGGGGCGGTTTTAAACATTTTGCCGGTCTAAAGCCGCTTCAGTCCTGGCGTTATTAAGTTATACAGTGAATAGATCTTAAAGAAAGATCATATAGAGATCTTAAAGAGATCCTAAGAGATCCCCGATCGTCGCAGGCCGCACCCCACAAGGGCTCAGAAGGTGATCGCGTTCACTATAATGAGTAAAGTGTTCACTGGAGTCAGTAGTTTATTCACTATAGAGAGTAGAATGTTCACTATAAACAGTGTTAATGTTCACTGTAATCAGAAAACGACCCTTTTCATCCACAGAATGAAGATCTCAGGCTATGGCAGATAAAGAGAGTGAAAACAAGGCGTTACTCGAGCCTTTTCTGTCGGTGACAAAAAATAGCGGTGAAGTTATTCAACTCCATCCCAATAAAAATAACACCGTACAACCGGTCGCTTTAATGCGCCTGGGTCTGTTTGTTCCTACATTGAAGTCCACCGCGCGCGGTAAATCAGGCGCAATGGCATCCACCGATGCAACGAAAGAGCTAAAGAACCTTTCTTTAGTGAAATCGGAAGGTTATGAAAAGATTACCATTACCGGCGCAAGGCTGGACATGGATAATGATTTCAAAACCTGGGCCGGTATTATTCAGTCTTTCTCGCGTTATCCTTCTAAGGGCGACACCGTGACGCTGCCATTTATCGATTTCGTCAAGATGTGCGGGATCCCATCGGCAAACTCTTCGGCTGCGCTACGTAAGCGCTTAGATGCCTCTCTGCGACGCATTGCTACCAATACGTTGTCCTTTGAAGGTAATGGCAAAGCCTATCACACTCACCTTGTTCAATCGGCGTATTACGATCGTGAAAAGGATCTGGTGCGTATCCAGGCCGATCCAAAGTTGTTCGAGCTCTACAACTTCGACCATAAAGTGTTACTGCAGCTGCGAGCCATTTCACGTTTGAAGCGTAAAGAATCGGCTCAGGCGCTGTATACCTATCTCGAAAGTTTGCCAACGAATCCGGCGCCCATCTCTCTGGCGCGTTTGCGCATGCGATTAAACCTGGGCTCGAAAACCACCACGCAAAACCACGTGGTGCGACGTGCGATGGAGCAGCTCAAAGAGATCGGCTATCTCGACTATTCGGAAGTGAAACGCGGCCGCTCAGTGTTCTTCATCATCCACAGCAGGACGCCAAAACTCGACGGCATCAGCAATCTTGAAAGTATCGATTCGCTGGAAGATATCGAGTTTGAAGAGTGATCTTGCCCGTTCACTGTAATAAGTAATCCCCTTCAAGCTGTGTCACTTTTTGAGCAAAAGTGACACATGCCCCTCCGCTAACATTTACTGCAATCAGCTGTCCTCGCGTCATTCACTGTAATCAGCAACGTTCACTGTAATCAGAAGCCTTCTGCTTTTGCCATGTCTTCTGAGATGTCTTCAACGGCGTTGTGCCCTTTCTAAGCTACTTTTAAAGATAGTGAGTACTTACAAGGGCGGTGATGCAGTACTCAAATTCCTTTTTTCACTGCCTTTCTACTGATCGTAGTGAACGTTTGTTCGAGCGCTCGCTTTCACTGATTACAGTGAATGCTAATCACAGCGCTGCATGCTGAATACAGTGAACGATCAAATGCAACTTCATGATTTATAATTATTAACAAAACCTGTTCTAACGTAATTCACTGTAATCAGCAGTTTGACTGTGAATACAGCCAGTAAAAGTGACAGGGTTGGTCACTATGCTGATTACAGTGAACGTTTGGTCTGTCTTCTCACTACAGTGAACTGTAACGAGAGACGTTCGTACTGACGCTCATATGCCGCTTGAATAACATGTCACGCTGTCACTGATTACAGTGAACGTTACCAACTCGTCCCCTGCCCTGCCAGGTTTGCAGCATGAAACAAACTCGCTCAGCGCGTAGTTTTTTTACTGAATACAGTGAACGTTGGGCGTTTAAATCAACAGCGCACTTTTACTGATTACAGTGAATGTTGTTGACGACATTCTGGGTATTTCGCTGTAACGCATATGGCGCTTCCAGGCATATCAGCTTGTCGGCAAATAACACTCTACTGATTACAGTGAACGTTCGTCTCATCATGCTTGTCTGGCTGTACTGATTACAGTGAACGTTCTGTTCAGCGTCATAACTTTTACTGATTACAGTGAATGTTATCTCGGTCTGGCCAAATTGACTTACTGATTACAGTGAACGGTTTATCGCAGTACGACAACGTCTACTGATTACAGTGAATCTTTGCCGATGACGAGTACAAGGCTTTTACTGATTACAGTGAACGTTTAGCGTTATGTGAAAACGCCTTCAGGATTTGCTGATTACAGTGAACATCTCACCAGCATGACACTTATCGTTGTTCTCTCACCTGCTTTTTATTTCCACGCATCATTTACTGATTACAGTGAATCTTCACCCACCGCTCGCTGATCACAGTGAACCTTTTACTGATTGCAGTGAACGTTGGGCATCGGCGCATTTTTGCTAGCTGATTACAGTGAACGTTCCAGCAATTTCAGCCGCCACAACCCTTCTCCTTTCTCTACTTAAAGCATACAGGGTAGAAATCAGCTACTGACTACAATGAATCTTTGCCCCAATCAACGATAAATCAGCGGTTCAAAATCGTAGAAAAAACCAATATGGCTAAATTACCATCACTGATTACAGTGAATATTTTCGTTAACGTGCTCTTAATCAAGGTGTTTTCACATAACTTATTCTTCCTGTGCAGAAGAGATATATTTGCCTCGTGTGCTGGATTTATGTATAAAGTCGTAAATCCTACATGTGTGGAGCAAGTATGGCTAACGATGAGAAGCAAGTTCTGAAGGTCGCGCAACGTTCAGAAAGAATGCTGATGAGCCTGACTGAACAGATTCAGGCGCAGAAAGAAGAATTGCGGGAAAACACGTTCTATCAGGTTTACGCTAAAGCGGCGTTAGCCAAACTGCCCAAATTGACGCGTGCGAGCGTGGATTACGCTGTCAACGAAATGGAAGAAAATGGTTATCCGTTCGATAAGCGTGCAGCTGGCAGCTCAACCAAGTATGCGATGTCGATCCAGAATATCATCGATATCTATCACCATCGCGGTGTGCCCAAGTACCGCGATCGCCACCATGAAGCCTTTAGCATTTTTGTTGGCAACCTCAAAGGCGGCGTTTCGAAAACGGTCTCTACAGTTTCGCTGGCACACGCATTACGTGCGCATCCGCATCTGCTGTTTGAAGATCTGCGTATTCTGGTCATCGATCTGGACCCGCAATCTTCCGCCACCATGTTCCTGAACCATCAACGTTCAGTGGGATTAGTGGAAGCGACCGCCGCCCAGGCGATGCTGCAGAACGTCAGCCGCGAAGAGTTGCTCAACGAGTTTATCGTTTCATCGATTATTCCAGGCGTCGATGTGCTGCCGGCGTCAATTGATGACGCCTTTATTGCCTCGCGTTGGGAAGAACTGTGTGCTGCTCACCTGCCCGATCAAAACATCCACGCGGTGCTGTATGACAATGTAGTGGCCAAGCTGAAGAAAGATTACGACTTTATCTTTATCGACAGCGGCCCGCATCTTGATGCCTTCCTGAAGAACGCCATTGCTGCTTCAGACTTACTAATGACGCCAGTGCCGCCCGCGCAGGTGGATTTCCACTCCACGCTGAAGTACTTAACGCGTTTGCCGGAGTTGATTGGCATCATTGAAGAATCGGGCGCAGCCTGCCGTTTGCAGGGCAACATTGGCTTTATGTCTAAACTGTCGAATAAAGCGGACCACAAGCTGTGTCACAGCCTGGCGAAAGAGATTTTTGGCGGCGATATGCTTGATGCTGCATTGCCGCGTCTGGATGGCTTTGAGCGCTGCGGAGAGTCGTTTGATACGGTTATCTCAGCCAATCCATCAACCTACGTGGGCAGCACCGAAGCCTTAAAGAATGCGCGTTCAGCGGCGGAAGATTTCGCGAAAGCCGTATTTGACCGTATTGAATTCATCCGCCTGAACTGAGGTTACTATGAGCGCAAAAAGAATCACTATTGGCCGAACCTTCAGCCAGACACCATTGCAGACTGAGGAAAGCGCCGATGGCCATTCTCAGACATTTATTCTGGCGACGGGTAAACGCGCCCTGTTCACGCTGGAGCACATCCCGGCTAAGGAAATCGAAGAGAAAACCTTCGTTAAGATGGAAACCAACGGCCGCGATCAGTCTGGCCTGACGCCAGAATCGCTGCGCGACATCATTCGCACCATCAAATTACAGCAGTTTTTCCCGGCGATTGGTGTAAAGCGTGACGACCGCATTGAGATTCTCGATGGTTCACGTCGTCGTGCAGCGGCTCTGCACTGCAAAACTGGGCTTGATGTGTTGGTCACAGACGTGGCTATCTCGGCGGAAGAAGCGCGTCGTTTAGCCCAGGATATTCAGACCGCGCGCGAGCACAATCTGCGTGAAGTGGGCATGCGTCTGCTATCGCTTAAAGAGAGTGGATTGTCGCAGAAAGAGATTGCGCAAAGCGAAGGCTTATCGCAGGCCAAGGTAACGCGTGCATTGCAAGCGGCAAGCGTGCCGCTTGAGCTGGTAACGCTGTTCCCGAATCATTCAGAGCTGACCTATCCTGATTATAAATCGCTGCTGCAGGCGTATGAGAAGCTGCAGGAAACCGGACAAACGGTTGATGCCCTGATCGATACTATCGGCATGGATGTTGATACCGTATGCGCGCGCGATGGATTGGCCGAAGACGAAGTGAAGAATGGCATTCTGCGTTTAGTGCGTAATGGTAGCCAGACGCTGATTCAGTCACCGGCAAAAGATAAAACCGTGGCGACGCCATTGTGGAGTTTCGCCGATAAAGACCGCTTTGCGCGTAAGAAAACGCGCGGACGCATGTTCAGCTACGAGTTTAATCGCCAGTCAAAAGAGTTGCAGGAAGAGTTGGATAAAGTGATTAACGAGACGCTCAATAAGTATCTTAATCAGTAATTGAAATGCCGCCTCCGGGCGGTTTTTTTATGCCCTTCTCAATGCCTCGCCAGCGCAATTTCATCGCTAACTGTATGAAATATAGCTTATCGACGCGGAAATTTCAGCCTGAAATCGCCACTGTTTTAGCCAGCAGCTCAAGGTATCCATTAATAAATCACCAATACCGATTAACTGACTGCAGCCAATTTAACCAGCTGTGCGCGAAAGCGACAACAGCCAGCAACAGCAGAATTGCCGTCCAGCCAGCGAGTGAAATGTCATCTGCTCGCCTAATCGATTTCGTCTCTATTGTTATGAAATTTAAGGATTTTTAGCTAAAATTTCAGGCTGAAATCGCCAATTAACTTTTAGTTTCAGCCATCATCAAAAATACCTAAGCGAGATTAGCCAGATGATATTCAATGATTTATCCACAGAAAACGTGGATAACTTTCAAGATTCACCTTACTCAATTAACGTTAAAGCTGATGAAAATTGCCAGACCGCATCGCGCACGCGCACCGGTTTGTTAATCAGCCCCAACGCATAAAAGCGATCGGCGATGGTCTGCTGCTCTTTGATCACTTCGAAGGCCATCGCACGCGTTTTGTGGCTGCGACGAGTCAAGGCACGTTCAACTGATGCGATTTCCAATCCAAGCTCCTGAGCCAATAACATTGATGCTTCGTGGCGATGGCTATCGATGAACAAACCCGTTTGTTGCAAACTCTCCACCAGCTGTCTGAGGATGTCATCGTGCTGTTCAACGTAATCACGCCGCGCCAGATAGAACTGATGATTACGTACGCGCCCTTCACCATTAACCAAAACCCGCAGTTCGGGATTGCTCTCCGCAGCGCTGAGCAACGGATCCCACATCATCCATGCATCAACCGAAAGATAATCACTGGCGGTGAGCGGATATTTCGGCGGCGTATACACCACTTTGAGTTCATCCAGACCAATGCCCGCTTCCTCCAGTATCTGCAGCAGTAGCCAGTGAACGTTCGAGCCTTTATTAACCGATATGCGCTTACCGCGTAGATCGTTGATGGTGCGAATATCGCTGTCATGCGGTACCACGATGCCAACGCTGCTCGGCGCCGGTGGCTCCCACGCAATATAAGTCACCGCATTGCCGCTCGCCTGAGCGAAGATTGGCGGTACTTCGCCGGTAGTACCAAAATCGATTTCGTTGTTTTGCAGTGCATACAGCAGCTGTGGCCCGGCGGGAAACTCACTCCACAACACGCTAATGCCTTTCTGAGCGAAACAGTGTTCGAGGCTCTGACGGGCTTTTAACACCCCGAGATTGCCAAACTTCTGATAGCCAATGCGCAGCTCACGCTCCTGCGTCCCGTGTGTATGAGATGTCGACGTAGTTACCGGCGCTTTTCGCCGTCCTTTAATCATTCCCTGATTCGCCAGATGCGTGCGCAATGTGTGGCGGCTGATACCTAATAGCGCCGCAGCCTGGGTTTGATTGTGATCTGTCATCGATAGCGCATTGCTAATAAGGCTGCTGATAACGCGATCAAACAGTTGTTGCGGCTGACTGGTTAGCTGCTGCTGAAGAAAACTGTCGAGCGTTGAATCGTTTGACTCGTTAAAGCCATGTTCACTGTAACCAGCAAGTCGCAACTGTGCGGGCGTCAGCGTCTCTTCGCGACTCAGCAATACGGCGTTATGCAGCGTGTTCTCCAGTTCACGGATATTGCCGGGCCAGCTGTATTCGCGCAGCGCTTCAAGCGCATCAGCAGAAAGACGCCGTGCCGGGCGCCCTAAACGTCGTGCGTAGAGGGCGAGGAAGTGCTGTGCCAGCAGCGGAATGTCTTCACGGCGCTGACGCAACGGCGGTAATGGCACCACCGCAATATTCAGGCGATAGAACAGATCTTCGCGAAAGCGTCGCTCGCGAATCGCCTGTGCCAAATCCACATGCGTAGCCGCGATAACTCGCACATCTACTTTGATAGCTTTACGCGAGCCTACGCGCGTAATCTCACGCTCCTGCAGCACACGCAGCAATTTAACCTGCAGTGAAGGGCTCAGCTCGCCAATCTCATCCAGCAGCAAGGTGCCGCCTTGCGCTGATTCAAACCAGCCGGGATGTGACTGCGTCGCGCCGGTAAAAGCGCCTTTCTCATGGCCAAACAACTCGGCTTCAGCCAGGCTTTCCGTCAGTGCGCCGCAGTTAACCGCGAGGAAAGGGCCGTGACGTCGCTGGCTGTGATGATGCAGATAGCGCGCCACCACTTCTTTACCTGTGCCGGTTTCGCCGACAATCAGCACGGTGGCATCTGTGGGCGCGAACTTATCCAGCAGCGATTGAAACGCCAGAGAAGCGGGATCGACTAAGCGCGGTGAATCGGTGGGATTATAGGTGGTTAACATGGCATTGAATCCTGTAGCGAGCATATCGTTAACCTAAATGCTCACGCTGACTATTAACACCATGTAAAAAGCATAAGCAGTTGCATATGCAGCAATTGCTGTTGCGCCAGAGTCGCAAATGCAACTGTTTTGGTTGACGGCGACAAGGCTAACCGCCTGAAATACGGGATTCGCGCCCGTTAACAACCTGGCACGCTTTCTGCTAACAGCTATATAACCAAATAAGCAGTTCAAAATGATCATTTTTTAATAAAGTTATATAGGAAAAGCATAATGGCCGATTCCGCGAACGATAAAATTAATGTCTTCTGGTTTTTACCGACGCACGGTGATGGACGCTATCTCGGCACCACGCAAGGCGGACGCCCGGTCGATTTACCCTACTTGCAGCAAGTGGCGCTCGCCGCCGACAATCTTGGCTTCTACGGCGTATTAATTCCTACCGGCAAAAGCTGTGAAGATTCCTGGCTGGTGGCCTCGGCGTTAGCGCCGATCACCAAACGTCTGCGCTATTTAGTGGCGGTGCGTCCTGGCCTGCAGCCGCCAACGCTGGCAGCCCGCATGGCGACCACGCTTGATCGTCTATCTGAAGGGCGTTTACTGATTAACGTGGTGACCGGCGGCGATCCGATTGAGAACAAAGGCGACGGCATTTTCCTCAACCACAGTGAACGTTATGAAGTCACCAAAGAGTTCCTCGACGTCTACAGCCGCCTGATGCGCGGTGAGAAAGTGGATTACGAAGGCAAACACATTCACGTCGAAGGCGCGGAAGTGCTGTTTCCGCCGGTGCAGGAAAAGGGGCCGCCGCTCTATTTTGGTGGTTCATCTGAGGCGGCGATTGATGTAGCAGCTGAACAGATCGATACCTATCTCACCTGGGGCGAGCCACCAGCGCAGGTTGCCGAGAAGCTGGAAGTGGTGCGTGCACGTGCAGAGCAGCGCGGACGTAAGCTGGAATACGGCATTCGTTTGCACGTGATCGTGCGCGAGACCGAAGAAGAAGCCAAAGCGGCGGCAGATAAGTTGATTGGTCATCTTGATGAAGAGACCATCGCGCAGGCGCAGAAAATCTTTGCGCGTATGGATTCCGCCGGTCAGGCACGAATGAGCGCGTTGCACAACGGCTCGCGCGACAACCTCTATATCTCGCCGAATCTGTGGGCGGGCGTGGGTCTGGTGCGCGGTGGCGCGGGCACTGCGCTGGTCGGCAGCCCGGAGCAGGTGGCTGAGCGTATCCGCGAATATCAGGCGCTGGGCGTCACCAACTTCATTCTGTCCGGTTATCCGCATCTGGAAGAAGCGCATCGCGTGGCCGAATTACTGTTGCCGCTGCTACCGCTGGCTAACGCACAGCAGCAGCGTGAACGCACCATTAACACCGGCCCGTTTGGTGAAACTATTGGCGGCGATAAGCGTCCGTCAAAACAGACGAGCGCCAGCTAATGCAGGAGAAGGCAATGGCACGGGTAATCATTGTTGGCGGTGGCTTTAGCGGCACAGCGTTGGCGATTCATCTCGCACGAACCTCATCGAGCAGATTACTGATTACAGTGGTCGAACCGCGCGCCAACCTCGGCGGCGGCGTTGCCTATTCCACGCAGGAGCCTGCGCACCGCATCAACGTACCCGCTTCGCGCATGCAGTTAAGCGGTGAAGAGCAGGGCGCGTTTGACCGCTGGTATCGCCAACAGCCGGAATGTTCACTGGACTCAGTAGCGCACTGTGAAGACGGCGCGGTTTATCCGCAGCGCAGCCTGTTCGGTCGCTATCTGGCAGACCAGTTTGCGCAAGCTGCGCAGGCGTATCCGCACGTCACGCTGCGCCATGTTCAGGCCAGCGCCGTGGCCTGGGAAGGCGAGCAGCTGTTGCTCAGCAACGGCGAAACGTTGCGGGGTGATGTACTGGCGTTAGCGATCAGTCATCCGCCACCATCGTTGCCGCGTGCGCTGCAACCGTTCTCGGCGCATCCGGCGCTGATTGCCAATCCGTGGCAGCACGGCGTATTAGACGCCATCGATCCTCAATCCTCGGTGGCGATTATCGGTACCGGCTTGAGCATGGCGGACGTGGTGGCTTCGTTGAGCACCAGACAGCATCGTGGCCCGTTAATCGCCTTCTCGCGCCGTGGACAGCTCTCACGCGATAACCTGAGTGGTGAATGGCCTGAATGGACACTAGCCCCGCAGCAAGCGTCCAGCGCACGTCTGTGGCTGCGACATATTCGTGCCGAAGTCGCGCGTGCCGCGGAACAGGATTTGCCTTGGCAGCGCGTGCTCGATCAGGTACGCGTGCAAGGCCAGGATATCTGGCAATCGCTGCCCCTGCGCGAGCAGCAACGCTTTGTCCGTCATTTGCGCTCGTGGTGGGATGTGCATCGCTATCGCATCGCGCCGCAGGTGTCAGCGGTGATCAGCGCACGTCGCCAGCAGGGCAGTCTGAAGGTGCTGGCCGCGCGCCTTAGCGACATCTCCGATGTCGGCAACCAACTGCAAATCACGCTACGCACGCGCGAGGGCGCCAGCGAAACCCACCGCCTCAATCATCTGATTGTCACCACCGGTCCCGGCCATGAAGCCTTAACCGCCAGCCAGCCGCTGCTGCAGTCGCTCAGCCAGCAAGGGCTAATCCGCGCTGACCTGCTCGGTTTTGGTATTGATGTCGACAGCCAGTCGCACACGCTCAATATTACCGGCCAGCCCAATGCGCGCCTGTTTGTCGTCGGTCCCGCTGCGCGTGCGCGCTTCGGTGAACTGATGGGTTTGCCGCAGGTTGCAGATCACGCCGCCGCTGTGGCGAAACATATTTTACAAGAACTGCAAATCGCTCCCGCCGAGCGATGTCCCCCTTCAGCGCTTTAATCTCTCAACATCCTAAAAATTAACTGACGAACGCCGGGTCGTAACACGATCACGGCCTCGCTATGGAGATTGCTATGCCATCGCAACGTGAAATTCGCTTGAACGCATTTGATATGAACTGTGTCGGACACCAGTCGCCGGGCCTGTGGGCGCATCCGCGTGACCGTTCCTGGCAATATAAAGAACTGGAGTATTGGGTCGATTTGGCGCGCCTGCTGGAGCGCGGCAAATTTGACGGCCTGTTTATCGCCGACGTGCTCGGCGTTTACGACGTACTCAACGGCAACGGCGATGCGGCGATCCGCCAGGCGACGCAGGTGCCGGTCAACGATCCGTTAGCGCTGATTACGCCAATGGCGCTGGTCACCGAACACCTCGGCTTTGGTCTCACGGCGTCGCTGTCGTTTGAACATCCGTATCCGTTTGCGCGCCGCTTATCGACGCTCGATCACCTGACCAAAGGCCGCATCGGCTGGAACATCGTCACCTCGTATCTGGAGAGCGGGGCGCGCAACATTGGGCACAAAACCCAGACCGATCACGATAGCCGCTACGATTACGCCGACGAGTATCTGCAAGTGGTGTACAAGCTGCTGGAAGGCAGCTGGGAGCAGGATGCAGTATTGCGTGACCGCGAACGCCGTATCTTCAGCGACCCGCGTAAAATCCATCCCATCAATCATCAGGGCACCTTCTTCAACGTGCCGGGCATTCACCTGTGCGAACCGTCACCGCAGCGCACGCCGGTACTGTATCAGGCGGGTGCATCGAGTCGTGGTAAACAGTTTGCCGCAGAACATGCCGAATGCGTATTTGTTGCCGCGCCGTCGAAAGTGCTGCTGAAGAAAACCGTCGCCGATATTCGCCGCCGCGCGGCGGAAGCGGGGCGCGATCCTTACAGCATCAAAATCTTCAATCTGCAAACCGTGATTGTTGGCGAAACCGATCTGGCGGCGCAGGCGAAATGGAAAGAGTACACCAGTTGGGTCAGCTACGAAGGCGCGCTGGCACTGGTATCAGGCTGGACCGGTATCGACTTCGGCCAGTATCAGCCGGATCAGGTGCTGAAATATATCCACACCAATGCCATTCAATCGGCGGTCGAAACTTTCTCCACCGCCGATCCCGATCGTCAGTGGACGGTAAAAGCACTGGCGGATTGGGTCGGTATCGGCGGTTTTGGTCCGCTGATTGTTGGCAGCGCGGAAACCGTCGCGGATGAGTTGCAAAGCTGGGTTGAAGAGACCGACGTAGATGGCTTCAACTTCGCCTACGCACTGACCCATGAAACCTTTGAAGATGTGGTGGAGCTGCTGATCCCGGAGCTGCAAAAGCGCGGCGTCTACAAAAAAGAGTACGCGCAGGGCACGTTGCGCGAGAAGTTATTCTCCGCCGGCCCGCAGCTGCAAGCACCGCATCCGGGCGCGGGCTATCGCGTTAAATCCTCCACGCCGCAGGAGGTCTCATGATCGAAATAGAACAGCTCAGCAAACACTATCGCGCGCCCGACGGCCGCATCACCGAGGTGCTGAAATCCATCAGCCTGCAAGTGCCACAAGCCAACATCACCGCGGTAGTTGGGCCGAGCGGCGCGGGTAAATCGACGCTGGCGAAGTGCATTAGCCTGCTAGAGCAACCGAGCGCCGGCAGCATCCGCGTTAACGGCAACGATCTTTCTCGTCTGGATGGCGAAGCGCTGCGTCAGGCGCGTCGCTCAATTGGTACCGTGTTCCAGTCTTCCGCGCTGCTGCAACGCAAAACCGCGTGGGAGAATATCGCCTTGCCGCTGCACTATCTTGGCGTAGTGGATCGCGATATCGCCGCGCGCGTGGGCGAATTGCTCGATAGCGTCGGCCTCAGCCACAAAGCCAAAGCCTATCCTGGCCAACTTTCCGGTGGTCAGCGGCAGCGTATTGGTATCGCGCGTGCGCTGGCATTGCGCCCGTCGGTTTTGCTGGCAGATGAAGCCACTTCAGGGCTCGATCCCGAAGCCACCGTCACCGTGCTCGACCTGCTGAAAAAACTGCGTGATGACTACAAGCTGGCGATTGTGCTGATCACCCATGAAATGGACGCGGTGCGTCAGGCGGCAGATGCGGTAGCGGAAATTCGCGACGGCCAAATCGTGCAGTACGGGGTGGTGAAAGAGCTGCTGGCGCAACCCGATTCGCTATTGGGACAGCGCCTGTTCCCGCTGGCGGCGCAGGCAGGCGATGCCGAACTGGTGTTGCAGCTGAGTTATCGCACCGATGTGCCAGTCGCCAGCGACTGGATTTCGCGCCTCAGCCAGCAGTTTGGTCTGCGTATTGATCTGCTCGGCGCGCACGTTGAGCAGGTGAATGGTCTGCAAGCTGGCCGCCTCAAGGTGGGCATTCACTATCAACAGGAACGCGTGCCGCTGGCGCGTTTGCTATCGCAGCTGGAACAGCTGGGCTTAGTTGCCAGCGTTTCCGGCAGCGTGCGGCTATTGCGGGAGGCGGTATGAGCGTATCAGTGATGAGTCAGGATACGCCGTGGCCAGACATCCCGGCGCTGATGCTGCCCGCTCTGGGCGAAACCGCGTTGATGGTGGCGATCGTGATGCTGTTCGTGGTCACCTTCGGCGGCATCGTCGGCGTGGTGCTGTTCAACACCTCGGTGCGCGGCCTGTTTCCCCATCGCGGTATCAATCGGGTGCTGAGTTGGATTGTCAACATGGGGCGTTCGCTGCCGTTTCTGGTGCTGATGGCGGCCATCATTCCGTTCACCTTCTGGCTAACCGGCACCACCATCGGCATTCCTGCCGCCGTTGTGCCGATGATCGCCGCGGGTATTCCGTTCTTTGGCCGTTTGGTGGACAACGCGCTGCGTGAGCTGCCCGGTGAAGTCACGGCGGTGGGCTTGGTGTGCGGCGGTTCGCGCTGGCAGATCATCCGCTCGGCACAACTTAGCGAAGCGCTGCCGGCGATTGTGGCGGCAGTGACGCTCAACCTGATCTCAATGATTGAGTACTCCGCCATTGCCGGCACCATCGGCGCGGGCGGTATCGGCTATCTGGCGGTGGTGTACGGTTATCAGCGCTTCGATAATCACATCATGATCGCCACCATCGTGGTGCTGATCGCCTTAATTCAAACCATTCAATTTCTCGGCGACCGTTTGGTCACCGCATTACGCCATCCTCAGGGGACATCGTTATGACAACACAAGATTTCGAGCTGCGTAAAACCCGCCGCTGGCCGTGGCTGCTACTGATTATAGTGGTCGTTTTACTTGCAGCAGGCGGCTGGTTCTGGCGCAGCCAACAGGCGCAGGCGGTGGTCTTTGGCACCACGCTGAAGGTGCATTTTGAACCGGCGATGGCGGGCGAGCAGAAGCTGATTGAATACGTTGGCGAGCACATCGCGCCCGATTACGGCCTGAAGCTGGAGGCGGTTGGCGTGCAGGATCCGGTGCAAGCCGACCGCGCGGTAGCGGAAGGGCAGTATGCCGCCACCATATATCAGCATCAGTGGTGGCTAAAGCAAGTGGTGGATGCCAACGGTTTTGCGCTCACCTCAACGCTGCCGCTGTTCCAGTGGGCGTTTGGCATCTACTCCGATCGCTACACATCGGTAGCGGATCTGCCGCAGGGCGCGACCATCGTGGTGCCGGATGATGGCGCCAATCAGGGCCAGGCATTATGGTTGCTGGCGCGTCAGGGTTTAATCACGCTCGATCCCAACGTCGAGCCGCGCACGGCCAAACTGAAGAACATTGTCGGCAATCCGCACGGTTTCGTGTTTAAAGAGCTCGATTTGCTGACCATGCCGCGTGCGCTCAACTCGGTGGATGCGGCGATTGGTTACGTCTCGCAATTTGATGCCGGTAAAGTGCCGCGCGAAAAAGGCATTCTCTTCCCGCCTGCGCCGCGCACTTTCGCCTCACAGCTGGTGATTGGCACGCCTTATCTGGACCAGGAAAACATCGAGAAGCTGAAAAAAGCCTTCTCCGATCCGCGCGTCCAGCAGTGGTTGAAGACCACCGACGATCCGCTGGTAAAAGGCGTGTTGGTGCCGGTCTCAGCCGAATAAAGTGTTGCTGTTTGAACACCCGGACGCGTCAGGCGTGTCCGGGTTTTTGTGTTGGCTAAAAACCATTTATCTAATTGATTTTAATGTAAATTTATATAAAGAATTGTTGTTTTGGCGCAGCCAGAAAAACGCTTATAACAACCTCACCTGCACTACAAAACAACAACGTGAGGCGTTATGAGTTCTCTTCCTTTAGAAAACACCATTCCGGTTTCCGAACCGGTACGTTCGGTCAGTGATGTGGCAAGGCTGATCAACACTCGCACCAAAAATGACAACTACGCGCGCATGATTGTGTTCCTCGCGCTCGGCGGCGTGTTCCTCGACGCCTACGATCTCACCACGCTGTCGTACGGCATCGATGATGTGGTGCGCGAGTTTCAGCTCTCGCCGCTGCTCACCGGCTTAGTCACTTCCTCAATTATGGTTGGCACCATCGTCGGCAATCTGGTGGGCGGGTGGCTGACGGATAAATATGGCCGCTATTCGGTGTTCATGGCCGACATGCTGTTCTTTGTGGTTTCAGCGATTGCGGCGGGGTTAGCGCCGAACGTCTGGGTGCTGATTGGCGCGCGCTTCCTGATGGGCGTGGGCGTCGGCATCGATTTGCCGGTGGCGATGTCATATCTGGCGGAGTTCTCCAAATTCGCTGGTAAAGGCAACAAGGCATCCCGACTCGCAGCCTGGTGCCCGATGTGGTACGCCGCCTCAACGCTGTGCTTCCTGCTGATCTTCGCGCTCTACTTCCTGCTGCCGAAAGAGCATCTTGACTGGCTGTGGCGCGCGTCGCTGCTGTTCGGTGCGGTACCGGCGCTGCTGATCATCGCGGTGCGCAGCAAATTCATGAACGAATCGCCACTGTGGGCGGCGAATCAGGGCGATCTGAAATCCGCGGTGCGCATCCTGCGTGATTCCTACGGCATTCACGCCCACGAAGCGGAACACGAAGCGCCACCGGCTGCTGCGGCACCGAAAGTGAGTTTCCGCGTGCTGTTTGAGAAGCCGTGGCGCGAACGCACCATCGTCGCGGGCGTGATGAATATCTGTATCTCGTTTGAATACACCGCCATTGCCTTCTTCCTGCCGTCGATTCTGGCGCAGTTCCTCGGCGCGGGCGTGTTTGAAACCATCTCGGCATCGCTGGGACTCAACGCGCTGTTCGCCTTTACCGGCGGCCTGCTTGGCATGCGTCTGGCGTGGAAATATCCGTCGCGCCACGTCGCCATCGCTGGCTTTGCCCTGCAATTCTTTGCGCTGATCGCGCTGGCGTTAATTGGTCATCCGCAAGCCATCGCCGGAATCGTCTTTGCAGTATTGATGCTCGGCTTGTGGCTGTTTGCCGAAGGCTTCGGGCCGGGCGCGCAGCTGATGGTCTATCCAGCGCTTTCCTATCCAACCTCAATTCGCGCCACCGGCGTGGGCTTCAGCCGCGCACTTTCTGGCATCGGTAGCGCGTTAGCGCTGTTCATCCTGCCGATTCTGCAGGCCGCGCTCGGCACCAATATGTTTTGGGTGGTATCGCTGGCAGCGATCATCCCAATCTTCTTCCTGCTGGCGGTGCGCCACGAGCCCACGCTGCATGACATCGACGATCTTTCACCTCAGGAGTCACCATGAGTTTACTGGCAACAGGCACCGATTATGAGGCGCTGGCGGCGCACTTCCGGCCGATTTTCGCGCGCATCGCTGAAGGAACGGTAGCACGCGAGCGGGAACGTACTTTGCCGCATCAACCGATTAGCTGGCTGAAAGAGGCGGGATTCGGCACGGTGCGCATTCCGCAAGAGAAGGGCGGTTGGGGCGCATCGCTGCCGCAGCTGTTCCAGCTGTTAACCGAGCTGGCAGAAGCCGACTCGAATCTGCCGCAGGCGCTGCGCGCGCATTTCGCTTTTGTCGAAGATCGATTGAATCAGCCGGATAGCGCGGAACGCGATCGCTGGTTTGGCCGTTTTATTGATGGCGAGCTGGTGGGCAGCGGCTGGACGGAAATTGGCACGGTAAAACTCGGCGATGTCATCACGCGTATTACGCCAAACGAAAGCGGCTGGACGCTGAGCGGTGAGAAGTTTTACAGCACCGGCACGCTGTTCGCCGACTGGATTGATGTCTATGCGCGCCGCAATGACAATCAGGGCGACGTTATCGCTCTGGTGAACACTCACCAACCCGGAGTGACGCGTGAGGACGACTGGGACGGCTTTGGCCAGCGCTTAACCGGTAGCGGCACCACGCGTTTCGCTAACGCCCATGTCGAGCAGGAACACGTCTACGATTTCGCCACCCGCTTCCGTTATCAAACCGCTTTCTATCAGCATGTCTTGCTGGCCACGCTGGCGGGAATTGGCCGTGCGGTGGCGCGCGACGGTGCGCAGGCGGTGGCGGCGCGAAATCGGGTTTACAGTCACGGCAACGGCGGTGTTGCGCGTCAGGATGCGCAGATTCTGCAGGTGATCGGGGAAATTACCAGCCTGGCGTTTGCGGTGGAAGCCACGGTGATCCGCGCGACACATTCACTGCAATCAGCATATGTTGCCCACGTCAGCAGCGATGAAGCGCAAATTGCCGCCGCGAATGTGCTGGCCGAAGCCGAAGCGGGGCAGGCGCAAGTGATTGCCAGCGAATGGGTGACACGCGCCGCCACCGAGCTGTTTAACGCACTGGGCGCATCAGATACGCGCGTCAGCAAAGCGCTGGATCGACACTGGCGCAACGCGCGCACCCTGTCGTCACATAATCCGGTGGTGTACAAAGCGCGTGATATCGGCGACTGGAAAGTGAATGGCACCGCACCGACGGGGATTTGGCAGATTGGCAGAGGCGAGGGCTAATAAAACCCGGTGCGCGTAAATGCGCACCGGGCATGTAAGGTCGCTATTCATGACGACCTGGTTGATGGTAATGACTTACTTCTTATCCAGCGACCAGGTCGCGCTGCGCACATCCACTTTCACCGGCAACAGTCCCACGCGCGTAAAGGTATCCGCTAACGCCTGCTGCTCATCAAACACCTGCGGCGACATGCGTGACGCGCCGTAAGGCAGGCGTTTAATGGTGGTTTGCCAGATGGATTTATCCAGGCCGGTTGATTTCGACAGAATCGCTGCCGCGTCATCCGGGTTCTTGTTGGCCCAATCGCTGAGTTTGCTCAACTCATCGACAACCTGTTTCGCAGTATCAGGATGACCTTCCGCGAACGGACGGCTGGCGAGATAGAAGGTGTAATGTGGCACTAATCCTTCCGCATTGCGGATTTCACGCGCACCGGCATTGGCTTCCACTTCGGCAAGGTATGGATCCCAAATCACCCATGCATCAATCGCGCCTTTCTGGAAAGCCGCGCGTGCATCGGCGGGCGGCAGATACACCGGCGTCACGTCTTTGTAGTTAAGCCCCGCATCTTCCAGCGCTTTCACCAGCAGATAGTTAACGTCAGAGCCTTTGTTCAGACCGACACGTTTACCTTTCAAATCCGCCACGCTCTTAATGGCAGAATCTTTTGGCACCACGATGGCTTCGGTTTTTGGGTTAGCCGGTGAATGACCGAGATAGATCAAATCGGCTTTCGCTGCCTGGGCGAAGGCCGGTGGCGCATCGCCGGTTGCCGCCAAATCAATGCTGCCAACGTTTAAGCCTTCCAGCATCTGCGGGCCCGCCGGGAACTCCACCCAGCGGATAGCGATACCTTCCTTCTTAAAGGTTTCATCCAGCGTGCCGCGATATTTCAGCAGGGCAAAGATGTTGGCTTTTTGATAGCCGATGGTGACGGTTTCTGGGTTAGCGGCGAAAGCGTGCGTGGAGATCAGGCCAACGCTGAGAGCTAAAGCGCTCAGGACAGGAAGTTTTGCTTTCATGATGATTCTCACGTGGTTTTTTTGCCACCTTAGCAAAGCCCTTATATAACCAATAAATAACTAATTTCGATCGCTTATAACTATTATCTATGTGATCTGGATCATTCACTGTAATCAGCAAACGCGTCCGCCATTTCCATAGATGCCCATATAATTAGCACGGTAATAATTTGTATAACAAATCAAAATGCCATTGCCAAATGCTTCTGTCAGGATAAGCCATTCCGCTGCCTGCATAAGGTTTTACCCGTTCTATGAAGTGGTTTTCACGAAGCGCAATGCTGTTTTCTGCCAAAACCTGTCTTGCTGCCTTTCTGGCTTTTTACATTGCTCTGGAACTCAATCTCGATAAACCGGCCTGGTCACTGACTACAGTGTACGTTGCCTCGCAGCTCTATTCGGGATCGACGGTATCGAAATCGGTTTTCCGTTTCTTCGGCACCCTGCTGGGCGGCTTGTTTACGCTACTGATCTACCCCGCCACGGTGCAGGATCCGCTGCTGTTCAGCCTGTGCATTTCGCTTTGGGTGGCGGTTTGCCTCTATCTTTCGCTGCATGACCGCACGCCGAAGAGCTATGTGTTTATGCTGGCGGGCTACAGCGCGGCGATCATGGGTTTTCCCGATGTGGTGTCGCCATCGGCCATCACCTACACGGTGATCTCGCGTGTTGAAGAGATCACCGTCGCCATCGTCTGCAGCAGCCTGGTGCATCGCCTGCTGTGGCCGGTCTCGATGCGCAATCTGTTAGAGCAGGGCGTGAACCTGTGGTATCAGAACGCGCGCAAGCTGTGCAGCGAACTGGTCACGGCGATGCCCGCTGAGAAGTCGGTGGAGCGCGAAGATATCCTGATTCAGATGGCCAACTATCCGCTTAACGTCGAAACGCTCATCACGCACTGCGTGTATGAAGGCGATGCCGCGCGGCGTCTGGTGCGCTTAGTCAGCGTGCAGTATCAGCATCTCTCCTATTTCATCCCCACGCTGACGGCAATCGAATCGCGCCTCAATTTGCTGGCGCAGCAGCAAATCCGTTTCCCCGACTTTATCGCCGAGGTGTTTCAGCAATTTTTGCTATGGCTAAATGGTGAAGATCAGCTGCCGGTGCGCGACCAGCTCAGCCACGCGCAAGATCAGCTGAAACGGGCGTGGCAACAGGGCAGACTCAACAGCGAAGAGAGCATTTTGCTGAGCGGATTGCTGGAGCGCTTACTCAATTTTGTGCGCATCGTTGATGCCTACCAAAGCGTGAGCGAGCGCGTCAGTGAATGGACGCCCGCGGTTAAAGCCGGAAAAATGGCGCGCGCGCACAAACACGTCGATAAGGGTTTGTTGCTGCTGTCGTCGTTTACCGCGTTTATTGCCACCTTCGTTACCTGCGTATTTTGGATCGGCAGCGGCTGGGTAGATGGCGCCACCGCACCGATGATGGCGGCGGTGCTGTGCTCCTTCTTTGCCGGCATGGACAGCCCGATTGCGCCGATGAAACTGTTCCTGAAAGGGGTGCTGATTTCTGTGGTGATCAGCCTGCTATATATCACCTTGCTGATTCCGCAGGCGGTGACCTTCGAAGCGCTGGTGATTTGCCTTGCGCCGGGCTTGCTGGCGCTGGGATTGATTATCGCCAATCCGTCAACCAACCTGATTGGCCTGATTGTCGCCACGCAGATTCCCGGGCTGATTGGCATGAGCCACAACTTCAAGCCCGATCTACAGCTTATAGTGAACGCTATTCTTTCGACGCTGGTGGGCATTACCTTCGCGGTGGTGATCACGGCGCTGATCCGCAACAAGCGCCCGTCGTGGACCGCCAAACGCGCGGTGCGCAAAGGTATCCGCGAGCTGCTGCAGTTTATCGCCACGGTGCGGCTCAACAGCGTCACGCTGACCGCGCGTCAGCAGTTTGTCTCGCGCACGCTGGATAAGGTCAACATTATTCTGCCGCGTAAGCGTGTCGATCCGGTGCCAGAGTTGGTCTCCGGCGGCAATCTGATTGCCGAAGCCTGGCTGGGCGCAAACTGCTACGACTATTACACGCGTCATCGTGAGCTGCTGCTGGCGCATCACATCGAAAGCGCGGCGATGTTCCATGAGCTGAGCCAGTTTCTTAAGCGTCGGTTAAAATCGCTGCAAACCACGCCACAGCCGGAATTGTTAGCGGAATTGAATACGTTGTTGCTGCGGCTGGAAGCGGCAGCGTTGCAGGAGAACACGCTGTTTGCGCCAATGTTTCACCTGTTCAATATTCGCTTATCGTTGTTTCCTGCAGCGCGCTGGCCGGAAAACCATTACAGTGCTGAGCAGCATGTTTAAAACGGAGTTAAGCAGATGAAAATGATCGGTTTGATTGGCGGAATGAGCTGGGAATCCACCGCGCTCTATTACCGAATTATCAATGAGCAGGTGAAACAGCAGCTGGGGGGGTTGCACTCCGCGCGCAGCCTGATGTACAGCGTCGATTTCCACGAAATTGAAAAGCTACAGGCCGCTGGCGAGTGGCAAAAAGCGGGCGAAATCCTGGCAGAAGCGGCGCTCAGTCTGGAAAAGGGCGGCGCGGATTTTATTGTGCTCTGTACCAACACCATGCACAAAGTCGCGCAGCAGATCACTGATGCGGTCAGCATTCCGCTGCTGCATATCGCCGATGCCACCGCGCAGCGCATTCGTCAGGCGGGCGTAAAAAAAGTCGGATTGCTGGCAACGGCGTTCACCATGGAGCAGGAATTCTACAAAGGCCGACTTAATCAGTCGGAAATCGACGTTTTGGTTCCCGATGCAGCCGGTCGTAAAGTGGTGCACGACATCATTTATCAGGAACTCTGTCTTGGCGTGATCCGCGATGAATCTCGTGCGCAATACCGCAAGATTATTGCTGAGCTGGTGGAGCAGGGCGTAGAAGCGATTATTCTCGGCTGCACCGAAATCACCTTGCTGGTAAAAGCGGAAGATGCCAGCGTGCCGCTGTTCGATACCACCTTGATCCACGCAGAAGATGCCGTAAAACTCGCACTCGGGTAATTACGACCAGGTGCGCAAATTTGCGCACCTAAACTTATTTATGAGGTGCGCTTTAACTTGCGCGCCAACACCTGCAACTGCTGCGCAATCTCCGCCACATCCACCTCATCTTGCTGCGGCGTCGCGGTGGTTTCCCGCAACACTAACTCGGTTTCCAGCGTCTTCTCTGCCACATCGTCGCCTTCCAGCTGCGCCAGCAAGCGATCAACGCTTACCGCGCCCAACTGCTGCAAATCCTGACGCACGGTGGTTAATGGCGGCTGATACCACGCGCTTTCCGCGGTATCGTCGTAGCCAATCAGCGAAATCTCCGCCGGGATCTTCACACCATGCTGATGCAGCGCGCGCATCGCGCCGAGCGCCATTTGATCGTTAGCCACCAGCAGCGCCTGCGGCAGAGTATTGGGCAACTGCGCCTGCAGCGCCTGATAACCCGATGCCGCGCTCCAGTCACCGCTCAGCACGCAGAATGGCCTGAGCTGGTGCGCCGCCAGCGCCTGTTGCCACGCGGCGAAACGCGCGCGCGCCGAGGCAGAACTTGCCGGTCCATTTAACACGCCAATCTGGCGATGGCCGAGCGCCACCAGATGATCAACCGCCTGCTGCGCACCGGATTCGCTCTGATACTGGCATTGCGCCACTTCAGCGCTGCGCTCCACATCGAGAAACAGCACCGGCTTGTTGTCGCACTGTTGCTGAATCTGCGCAGCCTGCGCCGCATCGAGCGGCAGGTTGATTAGTAGCGCATCCACGCGCTGCGCCAGCAGTTCATTCACTGTATCCTGCGGCGCATTATCGGGATTCGCCATGGCGATCACCAGATGATAACCCTGCGCCGCCGCCCGTTGCTGAATCGCCGAAGCGATCTGCGCGGGCGCCATCAAGGCTAAATCGCTGGTGGCGAGACCCAGCGTGCGGGTGTTTTTGCCCGCCAGCTGCTGCGCCACGCGATTCGGCACATAGTTGAGCTGCTGCATCGCGGCTTCTACTTTGGCGCGGGTGCGCGGCGAAACCTGCTCGGAATGGTTGAGGACGCGGGAAACGGTTTGATAAGAAACCCCAGCCAGATGAGCAACATCGTCGAGGGTTACGGAGCGCGCAGTCATGAATCTCTCCTGAAGATTAAGCTGCGAGTGTAGCAAATTTTTCCCTGCCGACACGCACTTAAGCCGCTACACTGCCAAAGGTAAAAAGAGGAGAACCGGATGCAGCTCAATAACCATCAGATTCAGGATATCAACACCCTGGCGGCCTGGCTGGCGCTGGATCAGATGCCACAAGATGGCACGCTCGACATCGATTTAGCCATTCTCGCTGGTCACGCGGTCCTGCCGAACGTGGAAGCGGTGATTGCCGTGGCGAAAAAGTATCAGCTGCCGTTATTGATCAGCGGCGGCACCGGTCACTCAACCTCGCTGCTGGTGGAGATGCTTGCCGCACATCCGCTGTATCGCCAAATCGACAGCAAAGGCAAAAGCGAAGCCGAGTTGCTGGGCGATGTCGCCCGCGTATTTGCCGCGCTGCCGGACGATTTGCTACTGCTGGAAACCGCCTCACGCAACTGCGGGGAAAACGCCGCCTTCAGCCAAAAGCTACTGGATGAGCACAGCTGGCAGCCGCAGCGCGTGCTGCTGGTGCAGGATCCGCTGATGCAGCGTCGCACCTGGGAAACCTTCCGCTATCAATGGCGCGATCGTGCGGATGCACCGGAATTTATCAGCTGGCCGGTATTTGTGCCGCAGGTGATGATGGACGCGGGCATGCTGCGCATCATCGGCGCGCCGCCGCAAGGATTGTGGTCGATGGAGCGTTTTCTGTCGCTGCTGATGGGTGAAATCCAGCGCCTGCGCGACGATGAAAACGGCTACGGGCCGCGCGGAAAAGGTTTCATCGGCCACGTCGAGGTGCCAGAAGCGGTGGAAGCCGGCTGGCAACGCCTGAAGCAGTTGCCCGGCGTGCAGTCACGGTTGTGATGTTTCGGTCGCCATGAATGGCGACCAACGTTATCGGTTCTGCACATACACCTGCAAATTGACATACACCGCGTTCAGCAACGGCGTCACTACGCCGCTGCGTGCGCCGCGCACCAGCAGATCGCCAATCACCTGATCGGCCTCAATCTCAAAGCCCTGGGTTAAATCGCGGTACATCGACGAGGTCATCGCCGCTTGAGGATTGTTCAGCGTCTCATAAATCTTCGCCGTCACCGCCGGACGCTGCTGATAACCTTCCGCACTCAGCACCGCCAACACTTCGCCAAAAACGCCTTGCAGCAGCGCTTCGCCACCTTGTGACGTCAGCACCTGTTGCGTATTGCCACGCGCGATACAACACACCGCACCCAGCGTACTGAGCAGCAACCATTTTTCCCACAGCTCGCTGATGATGTTGTCGGCAAACACCGTATCAAACTGCGCCACGCGCAGCGCTTCATCCACGCGCTGCAAACGCGCATCGTTGTGACCGTCCAGCGCGCCGTAATAGAGAATATGCAGCGGTGTCATCTGCATCACTTCGCCATTTTCTCCCAGTGTGGCGTTGATTTTGCACAAGCCGCCAATCACCTTGTCGCCAAAACGCGCGCGCAGCGTATCGAAATGCCGCATGCCGTTGAGGATCGGCATGATCAGCGTGTCCGGACCGACGGCGGGCGCGATGTCATTCATCGCCTGATCCAGCGCGAAGCTTTTCACCGTCAAAATAATCAGATCGTAATGGCCATCAAGCGAACCGGCCTGCGCCAGCTGCGGCTGAATCACTTCGCTGCCGCCGGGCGTTTTCAGCACCAGACCGGTTTGCTGCAACTGTTGAAAACGGCGCTCGCGCACCAGAAAAGTCACATCACGTCCTGCTTGCGCCAGACGCGCACCAAAATAGCCGCCGGTGGCGCCGGCGCCGACTACCAGAATACGCATGGTCAATTTTCCCGTTGAGAGTGAAAGTCTTACCTTAAAGTGACCGGCGACGGCTTTCCAGCCCGTAAATGCTGAATCACCTACAAGATTTTAACGATGTTTAAAAAAGGCTCAAACTGTTCGTATTTACTCGTACAATAGGTTTAGGCTGTTGCGCAGCGGCGGGCAATGGTGCGCGCCGCAGAACGAGTCGAATGACTAAGGACGCATCATGCCCCGAACCCTCCCCATCGAACGTTATCGCAACATCGGCATCTCCGCGCACATCGATGCCGGTAAAACCACCACCACCGAGCGCATCCTGTTTTACACCGGAATGAGCCATAAGTTAGGTGAAGTGCACGATGGCGCGGCAACCACTGACTGGATGGCGCAGGAGCAGGAGCGTGGGATCACCATTACCTCGGCGGCGGTGAGCTGCTTCTGGCCGGGCATGGACGGCAGCTTTACGCCGCACCGTATCAACATCATCGATACGCCCGGACACGTCGATTTCACCATTGAAGTTGAGCGCTCAATGCGCGTACTCGATGGCGCGGTGATGGTGTATGACGCGGTTGGCGGCGTGCAGCCGCAGTCTGAAACTGTGTGGCGCCAGGCCAACAAATATCATGTGCCGCGCATCGCCTTCGTCAATAAAATGGACCGTCAGGGCGCAGACTTCTTCCGCGTGGTGCAGATGATGAAAGATCGCCTGCACGCCAATCCGGTGCCGATTGTCATTCCTATCGGCGCGGAAGAGCACTTCAGCGGCGTGGTCGATCTTAATAAAATGCGCGCAATTTACTGGGACGACGCCAGCCAGGGCATGAGCTTTAGCTATGCGCCGATTCCTGCTGAGTTGCATGCACTCGCTGCTGAGTGGCGCGAGAACATGGTGGCAGCGGCGGCAGAAGCCAGCGAAGCACTGATGGATCGCTATCTGGAGCAGGGCGATCTCTGTGAAGAGGAGGTGGTTGCCGGATTGCGTCAGCGCACCTTGCTTGGTGAAATCCAGCCGATGCTGTGCGGCAGCGCGTTCAAAAACAAAGGCGTACAGCGCATGCTCGACGCGGTGATTGAGCTGATGCCTTCGCCGCTCGACGTACCGGCGGTGAGCGGCGTCAACGAGCAGGGCGAACACGATGAACGTCATGCGGATGACAGCGAGCCGTTCTCGGCGCTGGCGTTCAAGCTGATGAGCGATCCTTACGTGGGCCAGCTGACTTTTGTGCGCGTCTATTCCGGCGTGCTGCGTAAAGGCGACAGCGTGTGGAACGCGGTGAAAGGACGCAAAGAGCGTATCGGTCGCATCGTACAGATGCAGGCCAATGACCGTATTGAGATCGAAGAGATTCGTGCCGGTGATATCGCCGCCTGCGTGGGTTTGAAAGAGGTCACCACCGGCGAAACGCTGTGCGATCCCCATGCGGTGATCACGCTGGAGCGCATGGAGTTTCCCGATCCGGTGATTTCGCTGTCAATTGAGCCGAAAACCAAGAGCGATCAGGAGAAAATGGGCCTGGCGCTGCAGCGGCTGGCGGCCGAAGATCCGTCGTTCCGTCTGCACACCGATGAGGAATCGGGCCAGACGATTATTTCCGGCATGGGCGAGCTGCATCTGGAGATTATCGTGGATCGCATGAAGCGCGAGTTTGGCGTGGAAGCCAACATCGGTCGGCCGCAGGTTACCTATCGCGAAACCATTCGTAAAACGGTGCGTGAAGTGGAAGGTAAGTTTGTGCGCCAGTCGGGCGGTAAAGGTCAGTACGGCCATGTGGTGCTGACGCTGGAACCGCAGCAGGCGGGGGCCGGATTTGCCTTTGAAGACGCCACCAAAGGCGGCGTAGTACCGCGCGAGTTCATTCCTTCGGTGGAGAAGGGGATTCGTGAAGCGCTGAACAGCGGCGTGCTGGCCGGTTATCCGGTGGTGGACATCAAAGCCACGCTGACGTTTGGTTCGTACCACGATGTCGATTCATCGGAAATGGCATTCCGTATGGCGGCGATCTTTGGCTTTAAAGCCGCCGCGAAACTGGCCGATCCGGTGATCCTCGAACCGCTGATGCAGGTGGAAGTGGAAACGCCGGAAGAGTATGCCGGTGGCGTGATGGGCGATTTGTCGGCGCGGCGCGGTACGCTGCAAGGCATGGATGAACGCTTTGGTGCGCGCATTATTCGCGCCGAAGTGCCGCTGTCCGAGATGTTTGGCTACGCCACCACGCTACGATCGATGTCGCAAGGCCGCGCCACTTACAGCATGGAGTTTGCGCACTATGCGGAAGCACCCCGCAACGTGGCTGAGAGCATCATTGCCGCGCGCGCCTAAGCTTTAGTATGAAATCAGACCGGGCACAGAGGTAACACTTTGTACCCGGCCTACTTTTAAATCGACCTGTCGACCGCGTGAGTCATTTAGCACCAAAAATGGACAGTTAATTTCCGCCAGGAAGCCGATAGTATTCGCAGAATCAGGGATATTTATCGGAAATTAATCATGGATGTCATTTATCTGGATCAGTCTTGCTACCACCAGCAGGGCTTAATTGCGCTGCTGGAACATTCAAGTATCACTTGCTGTAATACGCTTCGAGAAATGAAGACGCTGATGCGTGACAGGGAAAAAACCGCCACTCTTTCACCAATCATTATTTTTGATCTGCCAGAAAATTTCCGCACGGCGCTGGCTCAGATAGATTATCTGACCAGACTGAAAATCACCTTGAACGCGACGCTGATTTTCTTTTCGGATTCAGTGAAAAACAAGATTAACTACAGCAGCCATGCCATCGCAGCCGATTGTTTTATCGATAAAAAATCTTCAACCGGTACCATTAGTACTAAGCTGGCAATGATGCTGTGCCAGCACAAAAGCGACCAGCTAATGACGACTCCCGGATTAAATAATCATTTAACCAGGAAAGAGTTTAACTTTCTGCGATGCTTATTCACTTACGAATCGATTGAAGATGTGGCGAAAATAACCGGAATAAATAAAAAAACGCTCTATAGCCATCAGAATAAAATCGTTAAAAAACTCAATCTGAAAAACAGCCTGCATCTCTACCAGCGTTTTACTAATAACTTTTAAACCACCAATCGATTGCCTAATGCTGATAATATAATAATCGCATCAAATCATTGCACATTCCTTAGCGGCGCGATTTATCGCGCAATAAATTGCGCCGCTACAGTGTGTGCGCTCGGTAATTGCAGTTTTTATAACATCACCGCCCGCGCCATTATTGCGTCGTCGGGGTATAAATAATTCTCAACGTCCCCTGATAACGGCCCGCTGTTTTTGACGATAACGTGAAGGCGGGTGTAACAAGCTGCATCGGCGCAGGAACGCACAGCACTGAATTGCTCTGTCCCGGTAACACAACCCGTCGCAACACACCTCTGTTGGTGCCACTCCAGATAATCTCACTGCCGTTCTCAACTACCTGACGCGCTTTGGTCAGCGGGTTGATTACTTCAATCGCATAATCGAGGCGATTTTGCGCCAGAGTTTTATCCGCGCCTGTGCGATATAGCGAAAACAACCCCGTTCCCCGGCCGGGCGCGGCTGCACCTTCGTCCTGAAACAATAGGCTAACCCGGTTGCTGTCAGAATTATTGCCGTCGTACAGGCACATATCCAGCGAACGGCTGCCGCTGACGGTGGTAGTGGCGCGCCCACCGGGGAAGGTTTTTAAACCGAGATCCACAGTGGCGGCCGCATTGCCAAACTCCGGCAGATAGATCTGCTGGTTGCCGTAATCTGTCACCTTAAAGGTCATGTTGGCGATCCAGTCACCCATTTTCGTCACATTGGTACAACCCACGTTTACGTTTTGCGAATTTCCGGTGCAGGACGTCACTGGCCACTGCATCAGCGACATTTTCAGCGTCGCGCTCCAGGTGCCCGCCGATGGGAATTTACTCAGCTCGGAAGAGGGAAGATAGGCCGAATAATCGGTGCCATCGCCACGTGGCGTGACGGCCCCGCCAAAGGCATTCATCGGCACCAGATTGGTCGCCACCACCACATTATTCAGCGAGCGTCTTTTGGTGAGATAGACATTCAGTACCAACGTCTGTTTGGTGCTGCTTTCGGTAAACAACAGCGGCACGGGATAGGGTGACGGCGACGCTTCCAGCCAGACAGGTAATGTCAGGCAGGCACCATATTGATTGCTGGTGCGCGACTGGCAAACCAGCGTATTGCGGCCCCATTTTGGTGCGTCATTGGTATCGTAACCGCCATTTTCATTGGTCCAGATCGGCAATTGCGCCGGTACTGACATGCGGTCAAAGGTTACGGCAACGCTGGTATTGCGCCCTGAAGGCGTGAGCATGGCGGCCTGCACCTGCATGCCCGCGACGAGGGCCAACAGCGTCAGCGCGCTAAGAAATCTACTTTTCATCCAAAATCCCTATTGTTGTTGCTGCGAAGAAGGCGCGGTGCGTGCCAGCGGAACCTCATCCGCCTGGCGGGTGACAATCAGCATTTTTGCTCGTTGCTGCACATCCTGCGGCACTGAAGCCAGCTCGATGGGTTTGCAGTCGCTGTCGCCGACATAGCGCACTACGTCATGGGTGCTTTTCACCTTCATTTCACAGCGGTACATCTGCATGCCGCGCACCATGTACAGATTTTTTATGCGGTGATCGGTCTCAGCGCTGAATCCGCCCTGGCCTAAACCGGACCAGCTGGCGACATTCAGCGGCGTGGCGCCTTCCAGTGGAAGCTGTTGGTTGATCATCAGCCTGCCAAGCCAGGTGTAGCGCGAAACAATATTCACTTTGCTCACCAGCATGCGGCCCGGCGCGATAAACAGCGTGCGTCGTCCGGCACCCTGGGTGATTTCACTGCGCATACCGTCGGTGGATTCGATGGAATCGTTGATGCTGATCGCGCTCTGGGTGTAAGCCGGTACGCTGAATAAAGTGCGGCCGGTGCCATGCAGGCTGGCGCTGCCCGCGCCATCAACGGAGACATCCACGCGTGTGTCGCGGCTTTCATCGCTGCTTGCCACATGCACGCCCACCGCCGCCCCGGGCAGGCCGTTGCCCCATTTGCCCCAATAGAGGCCGGAACGTGCTACCGCCAATGAGGAGTTGTAGCTGCCGCTGCTGCTGAAGCGCTGAGCGGATGAACCGGACGACGCAGAGCTGAATGCCAGGCTGCCGCTGCCGTATTCACCCGCAGTTTTGCCGTAAACGGAAGCATTCAAAGTATTTTCCTGATTACCGTTAAGGTTCACGCCGATCTCCTGCTGATTCTGCGCATCGAAATACCAGTTTTGCGCCACGTTATAGCCAACCTGATCCTTGTTGTTGCGATCGGTTTGGTAGGTCATGCCGAGCGAACTGTAGCTCGAACGTGAATCGATGGTTGGCGTGCTGACGCGCGAGAGTGAGACGGAGAGGAAGCCACCGTTGTCGCGCTGAGTTCCGCTGCTGCTGGTGCGGGTAAAGAGATTGGCGCTGGTATTAATATTGAGTCCGTTGACGCTGAAGCCGCGCCCCAGGCCAGCCTGCCAGGTGGTGGTCTGCGTTTTACTGTAGATGTTGCGGCGCGCCCACTGCGGCACGACGCCGTTATCATCCCACTGCACCGGAAGTACATTGCGGCCCTCGTTCTTGCTGGCGCTGTAACCGGCATTCAGATACCAGCTTTTCACCGGCACGCTGAACATCAGGCTGCTGCTCTGATAACACCCGCTAAAACCGTATTGCCCACCGTTGTTGCTGTAGCAATCCTGCGCATACAGGGCGCTGCGGTAGAAACTGAGGGAGAATCCGTCGTTATAAGCGACCTGCTGGATATTGCCGCGCGAACCTTCGCTGCCTTTCAGGTAGCTAAAGCGGGTAGTGAGGATGCCGTCGAGCAGCGGATTATCAAATCCGTGGCTCCAGTCGATTGCGCTTTCAATAAAGCGGTTGCGGTTGGTCACGGCGACACCGCCGGTCAGCGCAACGTCTTGCATCACAGGCACTTTGATGCCCGCCTGCATCACACGGCGATCGGCACCCGATTGCGACGCAGCGCCGTTGCCCTGCATCTCGCGATCGGGAATGGAGCCGCCTTGCACAAACCATTCAATGTTCTGGCTGGTGGCATTACCGGTGCGGCTAAAAGGAACCTGTTGGGTACGCGACAACTGATTATCTTCATAGATACGTAGCGTCACGCTGTAGCTACCATTGGGAAAGGCGCTGGTATCAAGATTTTGCGTGCCGGCATTGAGGTAAAAGGTGCCAAGCAGTTGCTGCCCGCGATAAGCATCAATACGCGACGGGCGCGTAATAAAGACAGTGACCGGCGTGCCTTGCGCCGCCTGTGCGCGGTTCATCCAGGCGAGCGTCGAACCGATGCGCGCACCTTCGATGGTGCTGAGCGGCAGTTGGCTTAAGGTAATGTTGCCGCCGGCGTTGCTGAAGATATCGCGCGAATCCATGCGTCCGGCCTGCACATAATAGCGTTTGCCGAGATCGCGGCGCAGAAACACGTTGTTAAAACGCACTTCCTGATGACTTTGCTGCTGGTATTTTTGCGCCAGATAGTCCCAGTCAATTCCGGCATAGCTGTTTTCAGTGAATCCTAGCGCGCCCGCCCCCTGCAGCGATAACGTCTGGTCATCGCGGTTGGTGACGAAGTTAATATTCTGCTGATGAATAAACGCCGCTTCCGTTTCGGCGGTCTGCTGGTAATAGGGCGATGCGTTGTCAGCCGCAAGCGGCACAAATTCCGGGCCGAGAAACAGCGCCACTTTGGCATTATTTTCGTCATAGATCAGCGCGAGGGAATCGGTCTCCAGATAGTCACAGCCCGCTGCGCCGCCGTTGCTGCTGCATGCCTTATTACCGTTGCGTGCCAAAGGTTCACTGATGAGATGGTCTAAGCGCTTTTCCTGCTGCGGATCCTTTTGATAATGCTGCATCACCGCCCGCGCAACCTGATGCGGTTTAAAGAACCTGACGCTATCCAGCGAAACAGAAGCTTCAAACAAGCCAAGCGATTGCCCGTAAACAGAAAGGTTGACCCACAGAGTCTGGCCGGTGACCAGCGATTCGAAACCAGGCGGAACCTGCGTGGCAGCACGAGGAGCGAGAGAAGGGATCAGGGTAATGAAAGAGGCTATTAAAGCGACGTGAATATTGACCTTCATTACAGCATCCTGCTGAAAAAGAATAATAAGGGGGCCGAGCGGCCCCCCGAAATAATTGATCAGTCAATGCCGACAAATTAGCTCTGCGTGGTGGCCTGCGTAATTAACAGGCTCACAACGCCGGAATAGGTGCCGGTTGCCAGCACGCCCGGCGTGGTCTGCGAAATTTTCAGTGGCAATATTGACGAACCGTTTGCGGTGCCCGCCGGGAACAGCGAGGCGTAAGTCAGGGCCGTGTTCGTGGTGGTGATCGGTTTTAAATCCGCACCCAGCGTGACGGTCAAAGGTACCGCTGTACCGGTAACGGTATTGTTAAGCTGAGCGGCACTCACCAGCGCAACGTTGATATTGGCAGTTTGCGAGTTCGACCAGATTTTGGTGTCCAGAGAATAGGTAGATAAACCACGGCCCGGAATATATTGCATATTAATGGTGCCGGGTAATGCGGTTCCGTCCGCCTGCGTCATATCCACCGTCGAATCAACATTCGCATTCACCGTAATATCTTTCTGCACCGCCTGTGCATTAAATACAGCCGTTAACGCAGCAGCGATGACTAGTGGTTTGATTAATTTTTGCATTTGTAGCTCCGTGAAAATCCTTGTACTGGCCGTAAATGACCGTCTCATGGGTAATGAACTGCTTTATAACAAACAGGTTGTTATTCCTTTAATACGTGTTGATCAGTGTCCGATAACGTACTCGGCGATATTCCGCGTATTGAGATCAACATGTTTTATTCTGACTTCCTGGGCAGCGGCTAATTCTGCCGAACTCCAGGCTTTAAAACGCAATGTCTCATCCGGATAAACCGTGGCGTGTTCTTTTTTCCACTGACAGCTGCTGCTGCTATGTTGTTTTGAGCAAACCGCGACCTCACGAATCACTACGCGAACCGTGCCAGCGTTTTTGACTTCGCCTGATGCTGATTGTGTGAGCGATAATCTGGCATTACGCGGCGGAATATGTACCAGCACGCCCCAGACTAAATTGATGCCGACCTGGTTGCTGATGTTATTATTCTGCGGCGATTTATCTTTCAATTCATCCGGGGCAGCCACGGCCTCGAAGTAAACGCGCCAGGCAGTCTCTTTTTCTGGCGGTTGTAATGAAATCAGCCGAATAATGCGTTGTGAACCGGAAGCCAGCGCGAATTTATCCGGAGTGGCGATAAGCGATGGCGAAACGGCATCTTCAACCAATATTTCTTTTTCAAACGGTGTTGCAGGGCGCTCAATTCGCTTGATGCTGACGCGAATAAACTGCGCTTCACCGCTTTGCGATAATGTCTGCACCTGTGCCGCACCCTGATTATTTAGGGTGACTTCCATCGGATAGACACTCATATTCGCCCATGCCGCTGGCATGGAAATAAAACCCATTAGAATCAGTTGGTAAGCGAGTTTTTTCACCAGAGTGTTATGGCTTAAAATAGCCATTGAAAGGCCGTGACGCAGTGTCTTATGCGGTGAGTCGTCCATGATAAATCCTTATAAATTCCATCAAAAATCTGTCGGATATTCCCTGTGTGAATCGGACTAGCTATAAACCAGTCTCACTTAACCAAGTGGAATAACCGTGCGTTAAGAAAGTTCTCATAGGGGCTTTGTTAAGTCACTGTCCATTTTTGTGGTTAATTTTTTTAAGCCGTGCTACAAAGGGAATACTTGAGGAAATATCGCGACCTAACTTAATGAAATAATTGTAAAAACAAAGATCAATTTTCAGGCTTAGAAACGGGCATGTCAGCTCAGAATAAATCAAGCTTTACATAAAATAGTCCATTGATGGTAAGATCGTGCCCAGAAGGGCAAAAAGACCCATGTTAATCTTAAAATATTAACCTCAGAAATAATACCTCCATAAAGCATCATCAACCGCCTCTCAACAGGATTTAAATAAATCCAGGAGCATGAGAGTGATTTTCTAAAAATTTTATAATTGATAACCAGGCACACCACACAGCAATATGAAAAGCAAACAGCAACTCACAGCATTAATTCACAAACGCGCAGCCGAGATTAAGTCAAATGACAACATCTCATTAGTTATGCAGAAGCATTACAAACTGTTGTTCAGACTGTATCTGACTAAGCCGCTCTATTTTAAAGTCATTTTCAAAGCTAATCGCTTTATTATTGGCTCGGCCATCATGGCGTACGCCTTCACCTCAGCAAACCCAACGCTGCGTGATGTAAAAGACTTTTGTAAAAAAACCGGTCTGATTAGCGACAACACTATTGATTCCTTTCTGCTCTTTATTCGGGTCGGTGGGCGTATGGAAGTTAAAAAGGACGCGCAGGATAAACGAAAGTTAACCTACACGGTGACCCGCAAAGCGCTGGATGAAACGCGGGCTTTAATTAATACCATGATGATTCCTTACGGTATGTTGTACGACGATTTCGATGTTTCGGCTTGCCTGAAAATGGAAAACTTTCATGCGGAATACTTCAAAAATTACGCTGAAATCACGCTCAAGCATGTTTACTTGTTCGATATGGTGCCAGAGAGTAAAGCCTTCATTTTCAGGGATGCCGGGCACATGCTGTTGATGGATCTGTACATCGAGAGTCTGCAACAAAAAACCACTGTTATTGAGTACAACTACCTGAAAGCGTCAGTGAAATGTGGGGTTTCGCGTTCGCACATTAAACGCTGCCTGCAGGACGCTGAAGCAGCCGGGTTGCTGACGCTGAATAGAACCAGTAATACGCTCATTTTGCATCTCTCCTTTATGCACATGGCGCTGGATTATTTTGCGGTCTATATGGCCATGGTCGAGTACGGATTACGCGGTTTATCGGGTGTGCCTCCACTACCGGCGAGCCTGTCACGATAATCTGTTTTTTCGCTGACTGGTGAATTGCCAAATTCAACAAATCGATTGCCACTATTGTCGTTTTACATTTATTTGTCCGGGTTTTAATAATTCAGCGGAAATTAATACAGGCCAGATTAAGGCCTTACATAATATTTACCTGCAATTACCAAGGACACTATGAAATTCACTTCAATAGCATTGGCATTAGGTTTTAGCCTCCTGGGAAGCACGATTAACGCCGTGGCCGCCGACCAACCGGTAAGCGGCGGCAGCCTGACGGTCGGTGTTGAAACCGAGCCGACCACTTTTAACCCGCAGCTTAACGGTCAGGACAAAGCGGAAATCACGCTGCGTAACTTCTGGGAATCGCTGCTGGCGCGCCGCCCAGATGGCAGCTTTGTGCCGTGGCTGGCGCAGAGTTATGAAGCCAGCCAGGATGGTAAAGTGATCCGCTTTAATCTGCGTCAGGACGTCACCTTCTCTAACGGCGAGAAGTTTGATGCCAACGCGGTGGCAGATAACTTCCGTCAAACTCAGGTCGCGCAATACTGCGCCGGCACCAGTTTGTGCCTGATGGGTTCGCATATTGAGAAGATTGAAACGCCGGACGATCACACGGTGGTGATCACCCTGAAAGAGGTCTACTCACCGTTTCTGTCCTTCGCTGCGGGCTTGCAGATTCTGGCGCCGGCCAGCTGGAAATCTCCACAGCTGAAATCGGGCGGCAAAGATCTGGCGGGCACCGGGCCGTTTATTCTCGAAAGCTATGAGAAAGGCCAGCAGGTGACCTACGTTAAAAACCCGAAATACAACTGGGCGCCAGCCACCGCGCAGCATCAGGGACCAGCGTATCTCGATCGCGTGACCTATCGCTTCCTGCCGGAATCTTCGGTGCGCACTGGCGCGCTGCTGTCTGGTCAGGTTGATGCCATTGAAGGCATTTCCGGTAACGATGCCGGTGAGTTCAAAGACAATCCCGACTTTACCTATCAGCATGCGTTGAACACCGGTACGCCATATTCTCTGTTCCTCAACGTGGAATATGGCCCGACGCAGGATGTGAAAGTGCGTCAGGCATTACTAAAAGGGTTGGATATCGATCCGCTGCTGAAGTCGGTGTATCGCGGCGAACGCACCCGCGCGTGGGGCATCACGTCGCCCATCGATCCGCTTTACAACAAAGAGCTAGAGGGCAAATACGGCAACAATCCGGATGCGGCCAACAAGCTGCTGGATGAAGCGGGCTGGAAAACCCGTGATGGTGAAGGCTTCCGCACCAAAGATGGCCAGCGTCTGCGCATTGAGCTGATTCAGGCACAGGCAACGGTGCGCGACCAGCGCGATGTGCTGCTGCAGGCGATTCAGGCGCAGGCGCGTCAGCGTCTTGGCGTGGATCTCAAGCTGAACTACGTTGATTCTGGTACTTATGCCGATGTGCGTAAAAGCGGTAAGTTCGGCACCATCGCTAACTCCAACACGCCAACCGATGGCGTGGATATCGAAAACCACTATCGTCCGATCGCTCAGGGCGGCGCAATTAACTATAGCCGCGTCAACGATGAGAAGATCAATGGCTTGCTGGATAAAGCCGCCAGCACGCTGGATCTTAAGAAACGCCGCGATTTCTACAGCCAACTGCAGCAGGTCGCATTACCGCAACTGGCATTGGCAGTGCCGCTCTACGAACCGGAAGATCAGTTAGCCACCGCCAGCTACGTGCACGGCTACGGTTTCCGCAGCTATAAGCAGATGCCAGAAAGCGTTTACGATGTGTGGGTAACTAAACCTTAATATCGCCCGTTCGGTCACCGTAGGGTCGCCACAAATGGCGTAATGCTTGTCAGTTAAGCCAACGACGAGTGCGCAGACCGGGACCACTTTTGGTCCGGCGGTCCTCGCGCCGCTAGCGCGGTACCTTCACTTTGCTCGTCTGCCTGACGGACCAGCGGAGACGGGACGTCCTGTCCCGGCTCCGCCTTTCGCCCGCGTCCTGCGGGCTCTCCTGGCTTCCTCGCTGCGTTCAGCGCTGCGGATTGCCTGCCCAAAAGTGGCCCCGGCCTGCTTAAACTTCTGTGCGTGTTTTTAGAAAGGGCACATTTGCTAAAGGCGCTGGCGCGTCTGCTGCGGCAAAAGGGCTATCCGCAGCGCTGAGGCTTTTACGTTGGGCCAGGAGCCTCACGCAGGGATGCGTGAGGCAGTTCGGGGCCGGCCAGGACGGCCGATCCGCGAACGGTCCGTTTGGCACAACGTTGAAGCCGAAGGTACCGCGTAAGCGGCGTGAGGACGGCCCGTGACGCAGCAGATGTGTCAGAGCCCGCTACCTGTTCAAAGCAAAATTCTTGCTTGACTGACAAGCATTACGCCATTAATGGCGACCCTACGAGAGTTTTATTTCCGTGGGCATTATTGCATCGCAATAAAATACCATTTCCCATATTCAACAAATCGATTGCCGTTATTCTCGGTTTACTTTAATCCGCCGGATTTTAATACTTTCGGCAGGATTGAATAAGGAAACGGTCACCATGAGTCAGCTAATTGAAGTTGCAAAGCCCGACGATGCGGAAGAAATATTTGCGCTGTTGCAACGCGCCTATGCTGCGCTGGTGGCACTGGATGTGCATTTCACCATTTCACAGGGCAACGTCGAGCAGGTGCGCCGCGTCATCGAGCAGGAAACCGTGCTGGTGCTACGCAAATGGAAACGCGCGGTGGCGACCGTCACGGTGCGTTTTCCGTGGCAGCAGGATGAACATGCGCCTTCGTCGCTGCCGTTTATCCACTGGTTCGCCGTCGACCCTGATTACAAAGGGCAGGGCTACGGCCGCGACATCATCACCTACGCCGAAGAAACCCTGCTGAAAGAGACGCTGAAAGCGCCGGGCGTCTATCTCGCCACCGCCACAAAGCATCCATGGCTGAGCGAGCTCTATCTGCGTCGCGGTTATCAACCGTTCCATCACCGTACCAATCCATTAGGCGAAGCGCTGGTGTTTCTGAAAAAGGAATTCAACCCGCCAGCCGATCAACCCATCGCCAAAATCGCCTGAATAACTAAAAAAGCACCTGCAACCACCAAGGATCTTATGAAAGCGAATTCAATCACTCTCGCGCTGGGTGTGACCTGCCTGCTGGGAAGCGCATCTCTTTTTGCCGCTGAGCAACCGCGCAGCGGCGGCAGCTTAACCTTCGGCGTCGAAACTGAACCCGTGCCGTTTAACCCGCAGCTGAATGGGCAATCCAAAGCGGAAGTGACGCTGCGTAACGTGTGGGAATCGCTGCTGGCGCGTCGAACCGACGGCAGTTTCGTACCCTGGCTGGCAGAAAGTTATGAGGTCAGTCCGGACGGCAAAGCGTATCGCTTTAGCCTGCGCCGCGACGTCACCTTTTCCAACGGCGAGAAGCTGGATGCCAATGCGGTGGCCGAGAATTTCCGCCATGTGCAGGATGCAAAGTATTGCGCCGGCAGCAGCATCTGCGCATTGGGCGCGAGAATTGCCAGCGTGGCGACGCCAGACGATCACACCGTCACCATCACACTGAAGCAGGGCTATTCGCCGTTCCTGTCGTTCGCCGCCAAATTGCAGATTCTGGCACCGGCCAGCTGGAACTCGCCGCAGCTGAAAGCCGGTGGCAAAGAGATTGCGGGCACCGGGCCGTTTATTATCGAGAGCTACGAAAAAGGCCAGCAGGTGACATTCGTACGCAACCCGCACTACAACTGGGCGCCCGCCACCGCTAAGCATCAAGGCCCGGCCTATCTGGAACGCGTGACCTATCGCTTCCTGCCGGAATCCTCGGTGCGTACCGGCGCGCTGCTGTCCGGGCAGCTGGACGCGATTGAAGGGATCTCCGGCAATGACGCCGGTGAATTCAAAGACAATCCCGACTTCACTTATCAGCACGCGCTGAATACCGGCACGCCATATTCACTGTTCCTTAATGTGGAATACGGCCCGACGCAGGATGTGAACGTGCGTCAGGCATTACTACAAGGGCTGGATATCGATCCGCTGCTGAAGTCGGTGTATCGCGGCGAACGCACCCGCGCGTGGGGGATTACTTCGCCGGTCGATCCGCTCTACAACAACGATCTCGAAGGTCAATATGGTAACAATCCCGCTGCCGCCAACCAGCTGCTGGATGAAGCGGGCTGGCAAACGCGCGACAGCGACGGTTTCCGCACTAAAGACGGCCAGCGCCTGAGCATTGAAGTGATTCAGGCGCAGGCAACGGTGCGCGATCAACGCGATGTGCTGCTGCAGGCGATTCAGGCGCAGGCGCGCCAGCGTCTCGGCGTGGAGATCAAACTGCGCTACGTCGATTCTGGCACCTACACCGAGGTGCGCAACACCGGCCACTTCGGCTCGATTGCTAACTCGAATACCGAAACCGACGGCATCGATATCGAAAACCACTATCGCCCGGTGAAAGCTGGCGGGCCGATTAACTACAGCCGCGTCAACAGCCCGCAAATCAACGGCTGGCTCGATCAGGCGGCAGCGACGCTGGATATTAATCAGCGCCGTAAATTCTACAGCCAGCTGCAGCAATACGCGCTGCGACAGCAGGCGCTGGCGATCCCGCTGTATGAACCAGAAGACCAGATCGCCACCGCCAGCTACGTGCACGGTGCCGGTTTCCGCAGTTTTAAACAGATGCCGGAGAACGCGTACGACATCTGGCTCAGCGACCACTAATCAGGAGGCGAAGATGAGTCTGGAAAGCATTGTCACCCGCACGCCACGCGCGCGTCGGCCATCGGTGTGGCGCAGCGACCTGACGCGCCGCATCGTCAGCCGCCTGCTGGGCGGCGTTCTGGTGCTGTGGGCGGCGGTTTCGCTGGCCTTTCTCGGCGTGCATCTGGCGCCGGGCGATATCGTCAGCCTGCTGATCGGTGAGCAGTTGCGTACGCCAGCCATTGAGGCGGCGATCCGCGCCGAATGGGGCCTGAACGAACCGCTGTGGTGGCAATATCTGCACTATATGTGGCGCGTGCTGCACGGCGATTTTGGCCGTTCTTACATGCTCAACACTGAAGTCAGCCATCTGCTGGCCACGCAGCTGTGGCCCACCATCAAACTGACGCTGGCGGCGCTGCTGGTCAGCATTATTTTTGCGGTGGTGATTGCCGTCGGCACCGCGCATCGTCGCATTGGTCGCCGCGTGGCTAACGGTGTCGAGCTGCTGCTGGCCTCCACGCCCTCTTTCTGGATGGGTATCGTGCTGCTGTTTATTTTCAGCTTTACGCTGCGCTGGTTCCCGGTGGCGGGCGATCGCTCGCTGTCGTCGCTGGTGCTACCGGCGCTGGCGCTCGGTCTGGCGCAGGGCGCGGTGATCGCTCAACTGCTGCGCCGCGAGCTGGAGCGCGCGCTGGATGCGCCATTCACCCTGACGCTGCGCGCATGGGGCATGGGGGAAACCACTATTCGTCTGCGCCACGCGCTGCGTCATGCGGCGCTGCCTGCCGTCACGTTAACCGGCTGGCTGGTAGGCGGATTGCTGAGCGGCGCGGTGATTACTGAACAGGTATTTGGTCGTCCCGGCCTTGGCAAACTGACCGTCGATGCAGTGCTGGCGCAGGATCTGCCGGTGGTGCTGGCGGTAGCCATTCTCTCGGCGCTGATCTACGTGGTGATGAGCACCCTGGTTGACATCCTGTCGCTGTGGATTGATCCGCGTCTGCGCGGGGAGAGCAAATCATGATTGCCGTGCTGCAACGTCTTCCGGTTGCGCTGCCCGCCGCGGTGTGGGCAGCGATTCTGTTTCTCATTGTATTGTCTATCGCGGTGATCGCGCCGCAGTGGCTGGCGCACAGCGATCCGCTGCTGGCCGATCCGGTTAACGCGCAGCTGCCGCCGTCGGCGCAGCATTGGTTAGGCACCGATCAGCTGGGACGCGATCTGCTGTCGCGCGTGATCTACGGCAGCCGCTATTCGCTGCTGATCAGCGTGGCGGCGATGGCGCTGGCGGTGGTGTTTGGCACTTTGCTGGGATTGGTGGCGGCGCTGGCGCGTGGCGTGGTTGATGAGCTGTTGAGCCGCGCGGTGGATGTGATTTCCGCCTTTCCCGATCTGCTGTTAGCGCTGATGCTGATCGCCTTTACCGGGCCCGGCACCAACAACCTGATTATCGCGCTCGGCGTTGCGTCGGTGCCGCGTTTTGCCCGCGTGGTGCGGGCACAAACCTACAGCGTGATGACCTCCGGCTACGTTGAGCAGGCGCGTACCTTTGGCCTGTCACGCTTCACGCTGATCACGCGCCACATTTTGCCGCACGCCATTGCGCAGGTGCCGGCGCTGGCCACGCTGGGGCTCGGCACCGCGATTATCGGTACCGCCGGACTGAGTTTCCTCGGCATGGGGCCGCAGCCACCGACCGCCGAATGGGGCCTGATGCTGGCGGAAGGACGCAATTATCTGCGTAACGCATGGTGGATCGCCGTGTGGCCGGGCGTGTTTATCACGCTGACGGTGATTGCGGTGAATACGCTGGGTCGTTACTGGCAGGCACGTTTTGAAGGACGATCCGCATGAGCCAGCCGTTTATTGATATCCAGAATCTCTCGATTCGTTTCGGGCCGCAGCAGGTGGTGAAAAACCTCAACCTGCAGGTCGCGGCGGGCGAATCCGTGGCGCTGGTCGGGGAATCCGGTTCCGGCAAAACCCTGACCGCGCGCAGCCTGCTTGGCCTGCTGCCGGAGGGCGCAGTATTAACCGCCGACCGTTTCACCATTGACGGCCGCGATATGCGCCACGCCAGCCGCGGCAACTGGCGCGCGCTGCGCGGTCGCCGCATTGGCTATGTGTTGCAGGACGCGTTGGTGTCGCTCGATCCGCTGCGCCGCATTGGTCAGCAGCTGAGTGATGCCCTTAGCGCCGCCGGTCATCGCGACAATTTGCAGGACAAAAGCCTCGCACTGCTGAAGGCGGCAGGCATTCACGATGCCGAAAGCCGCCTCGAACGCTATCCGCATCAGCTCTCGGGCGGCCAGCGCCAGCGTGCGTTAATTGCTACCGCGCTGGCCGGTACGCCAACCTTGTTGATCGCCGATGAACCGACCACCGCGCTGGATATGACGGTGCAGCGCCAGATTCTGCAACTGCTGGCGCAGCGCCGCCGCGACGGCCACGGCCTGCTGCTGATCAGCCACGATTTGGCGGTGGTGGCGGAACTGGCGGATCGCGTGCTGGTGATGCGCGATGGCGAAGTAGTGGAGCAGGGCAACAGCGGCCCGCTGCTCCATCGTCCGCAACACGCCTGGACGCAGCGCCTGCTGCGCGCGGTGCCAACGCCCGCCACGCGCGGTCTGCGCCTGAGCGCGGCTGAGCCGACGCCGCTGCCGCCGCGCCCGACACCCAGCAGCGCACCGTTGCTGGAAGGCATCGGCCTGCATAAAGCCTATGGCGATCGCCTGGTGCTCAACGACATCAACTTCACGCTGCACGCCGGAGAGACGCTTGGCGTGGTCGGCGAATCCGGCTCCGGCAAAACCTCGCTGGTGAAAGTGGTGATGGGCTTAACCGAACCGGACAGCGGCACGCTGCTGCTGGAAGGTGAGCGCTGGGATCGTCTGCCGGAGAAAGCGCGCCGCGCCCGGCGTGCGCGCTTGCAGCTGATCGCGCAGGATCCGTTCAGCTCATTCGACCCGCGCTACACGGTAGAGAAAATTATCGGCGAAAGCCTCGATAGTGCCGGAATTTACGGCGATGCGCGGCGTCAGCGCGTGCGTCAACTGCTCGATGAAGTGCAGCTCGGCGACCGCTTCCTGCAGCGCTACCCGCAACAGCTTTCCGGCGGTCAGCGCCAGCGCGTGGCGATTGCGCGCGCTTTTGCACCGAATCCGGCGCTGCTGGTGGCCGATGAACCGGTCAGCGCGCTCGATGTTTCGGTGCAGGCGCAGGTGCTGGATCTGTTGGCCGATATGCAGGCCGAACACGGCACCGCGCTGCTGTTTATCTCTCACGATCTCGGCGTGATCCAGCATCTGGCGGATCGCGTGCTGGTGATGCAGAACGGACAAGTGGTGGAGAGCGGGGCGCTACAGCAGGTGTTCGCCGCGCCGCAGCATCCGTGGACGCAAAAACTGTTACAGGCGCTGCCGGTCATTCCTGACTGGCAGCCCGCGAACGCATACTAAGGAGAGCAGAATGAGTCAGACACAACGTCAGCTGCGGCTGGGCGCGATTATTCAGGGCGTATCCGGCAACATGTCGGCATGGCGTCATCCCGATGCGGTGGCGGATGCCAGCATTAACATCGATTACGTGCTGGATCTGGCGCGTAAAGCTGAGCAGGCGAAGATCGATTTCCTGTTTGTCGCCGATGGCTTGTACATCACGCCGCAGTCGATTCCGCACTTCCTCAACCGTTTTGAGCCGATCACCTTGCTGTCGGCGCTGTCGCTGGTGACCCAGAAAATCGGGCTGGTCGCTACGCTTTCTACCTCTTACAGCGAGCCGTTTACCGTGGCGCGCCAGTTCGCCAGCCTCGATCATCTGAGCGGCGGTCGCGTCGGCTGGAACGTGGTGACTTCGCCGCTGGAAGGATCGGCGAAAAACTTCTCGCGTAGCAGCCATCCAGAACACGACGAGCGTTACCGCGTTGCCAGCGAGTATTTGCAGGTGGTGAAAGGGCTGTGGGATTCGTGGGAAGGCGATGCCTTTGTGCGCGACAAACAGAGCGGAGAATTCTTCGCCGCCGACAAACTGCATACGCTAAATCATAAAGGACACTACTTCTCGGTGCAGGGACCGCTCAACGTCGGTCGCTCGCCGCAGGGCCGTCCGATTGTGTTCCAGGCGGGCGCGTCGGAAGCGGGCAAAGCCTTTGCCGCCGAAGCCGCCGATGCCATTTATACGCGCCAGGAAACGCTGGAGCAGGCGCGCGAGTTTCGTGAAGACGTGCGCCGCCGGCTGGCGGCACGCGGGCGTGATGCCGATGATATCCGTGTGTTCCAGGGCATCAGCGTGATTATTGGCGAAACGGAACAGGATGCCGAGCGCCGCTATCAGCAAACCGCCGAGCTGGTGACCATCGATAAAGCGCTGGAGTATCTTGGTCGCTACTTCGAGCATCACGATTTCAGCCAGTACGCGCTGGATGAAGCTTTCCCGGACATTGGCGAGCTGGGCAGCAACAGCTTCCGCAGCACCACCGACAAGATCAAACAGAACGCGCGCGAACGTGGCTTAACGCTGCGCCAGGCGGCGCTGGAAGAAGCGACACCGCGTCCGAGTTTCCTGGGTACGGCGGAGCAGGTTGCCGAAGGGCTGGCAAACTGGTTCCTGCAGGGCGCAACCGACGGTTTTATCGTGCGTGGCGGTACGCCAACGGCGTTTGATGATTTTGTGGCGCAGGTCATTCCGCTGTTGCAGGCGCGGGGTATTTATCGCAAAGAGTATGAAGGCGAGACGCTGCGTGAAAATCTCGGCTTGCCCGAACCCGAGAATCAGTTTGCGGCGCAGCGGCACAGGGTCGAAGTGGCTTAAAGGTCAAATGAACGCGATGAATCGCGCCGCTACGAATATGTGCGCTTTATGTGTACGGTAATCAATCACCGCACATTCCGTAGCGGCGCAATTTATTGCGCAATGTTGAACATCACAACGCCGTCACGCCCAGCGCGGCGGCGCGATCTTTCCACTCCCGCACTTCGTCATAAAACGCCCGATCGCTCACGCTGAATCCACTAATCAAACTCTCCGCTAACAGATCCTGATAACGCTTTTCGCTGGTCAGTTCGCTCAACGCACTGCGCAATTTCTCGAGGGTTGCTGCATCGGTTTTGGCTGACGTAATCAGCGGCAGCGCGGCGCACAGCGGTGTTTCGCCGATGATCTCCAGCCCCGCCAGCTCCTGCGGGAAATTGCGGCGCAGCAGCGCCCAGGTGATGCAATCAATCGCCGCGATATCCGCCTCGTCCGCGCGCAACGCCGCCAGCGACTGACGATGGCTGCCGCTGAAGCGGGTTGCGCTGAAGAATTTCCCGTCCTGCGCCAGCGGCGCAATCACGTAGCGCAGCGAGTTGAAACCGGAGTGGGAATCGTTGCTGTTGCACACCGCGCGCCGTCCGCGAAAGTCGCTTAGCGTCAGGTTCTCATCTGCGCTGCGCACTACCAGCCAGCTGCGATAGCGCTGGCCGTCGCAGCCCTGGGCGCTGGAGTGAAAGGTGCCGACCAGCTGCACATCCGGCAGCAGTTCCACCAGCGGATAACCGCAGGTTTGGCTCAGCAGCAGCTGGTCATCGCGCCAGTGCGGCAGTAAATCCTGCGGCCAGCTAACTTCAGCTGGCACGCCGCGTTGTTGCAGCAGCGTCGTTAGCGCTGAGGTCAGGCCGATAGTCGCCTGATGGTTGATGTCGTACATCGGTAACGAAAGAGTGGGCATCCTGTGCATCCTTTTGCGTACCCGGATGGGCATTAACCTCGACCGATTTGCGCCAGAAGCGGGTTATCCATTCGCCATAACCGGCGACGCGAAAACCGTGGTTACGCTGGTGATAACCATCGCGATACAGCAAATAGACTTTGCGTAATCCGTACCACGGCAAACCGGGTAGATCGTGATGTACAGAATGATAGTTGAGATTGAGGAACAGCAAACGCCATGGCAACGCGGCTTCGTTATTGACCGAGCGCGCCAGCGGCTCCTCGTCGGCACGATGCTCGTAGAAGGATCGCACTTTGGTCAGCATCAGCGCCGGATAACTCACCGTCAGCACCAACCACAGCGGCGAGAAGCCAAGCAGCGTCATCCAGTAAAACAGCCCGCTCAGTAAGGTGAGATGAATAATCCACATCGCCATCGCCGGTTTATCGCGCTGGATAAAGGCATGCACCAATGTTTTGAGGCTCGCGCCCATATCCAGCAGCGGGCCGATCAGCAAACGTCCGGGAAAGGTGTTGCGCAGATGAATCACCTGCTGCTGCCACGGCTTGAGTTGAGCCCAGCGCTCAGGCGAAAGGTAGTAGGTTTCTGGATCTTCATCGGGATCGGTCAGCGTGTGGTTGCGGTGATGCGCCAGATGCGAGTCGCGGTATAAGCCATACGGATACCACACCGCCAGCGGCAGCGTGCCGAACAGCTGGTTGAGACGGGGAAAACGCGTCGGGTGGCCGTGAATCAACTCGTGCTGCAGCGACATATACCAGGTGGTAAACAGGACCAGCAGCAGCGTGCTCAGCGTTAACCCCAACGTTCGCCAATAGACAACGCTGGCGAACCAACCGCCGTACACCGCCACCATCAATAGCCACGTTGGCAATTCGCTACGCCACAACCAGCTGCGCGCCAGTTGATGCACCACGTCACGCTGTTGCGCACTGAGATAGGCGGATGTCCCTTTACTCATGGTGAAGCCGAACCTGTAAACAGTGATTAGGCTTTTGACGATGATTGATCACCGTGATGAACACAAAGAATCTCTTTTTCTTAGTTATGCAAAAAAGTTGATGAAGCGCGCGAAATCTATTGGCTATCAGTCACCTCGTCTGTGGCGTAACCTTGCTGCATTGAAAACGTTCGAGCCGGCGCGGCTCACGAGGAGAATTTCAGCATGAAAAAGATTGGCTTCTTATCTTTTGGTCACTGGACCCCATCATCACAATCCGCCACCCGTTCGGCGCAGGACGTACTGCTGCAATCGATTGATTTAGCAGTCGCCGCTGAAGAGTTAGGTGCCGATGGCGCTTACTTCCGCGTGCACCACTTTGCGCGTCAGTTAAGCTCGCCGTTCCCGCTGTTGGCGGCGGTCGGTGCGCGCACCAAAAAGATTGAAATTGGTACCGGCGTGATCGACATGCGCTACGAAAACCCGCTGTATATGGCGGAAGATGCCGGTGCGGCGGATCTGATTTCTAACGGTCGTCTGCAGCTCGGCCTGAGCCGTGGCTCGCCGGAGCAGGTTATCGAAGGCTATCGCTACTTTGGCTTTGATCCGCAAAACGGTGAAAGCGATGCCGATATGGGCCGTCGCCATACCGAGGAACTGTTGGAAGTGCTGCGCGGTGAAGGTTTTGCTAAACCCAATCCGCAGCCGATGTTCCCCAATCCACCGGGCTTGTTACGTCTTGAGCCGTTCTCGGCCGGTTTGCGTGAGCGTATCTGGTGGGGTTCTGGCTCCAACGCGACATCTATCTGGGCGGCGCAGCAGGGCATGAACCTGCAAAGCTCCACCCTGAAAGATGATGAAACCGGCGAACCGTTCCACGTGCAGCAGGCGAAGCAGATTCGTGCTTATCGTCAGGCGTGGGAAGCGGCGGGTCATCAGCGTACGCCGCGTGTTTCGGTGAGCCGCAGCATTTTTGCGCTGACCAACGACACCGACCGCGCCTACTTTGGTCGCAGTGGACAGGATCAGGATTCGGTGGGTTTCCTCGACGAGAAAACCCGCGCCATCTTTGGTCGCAGTTATGCCGCCGAGCCGGATCAGTTGATCAAACAGCTGGCGCAGGACGAAGGGATTGCCGAAGCGGATACGCTGTTGCTGACTATACCGAATCAGTTAGGCGTGGATTACTGTGCGCACGTGATTGAGAGCATTTTGACCCACGTTGCACCGGAGTTGGGTTGGCGTTGATGTAATAAATTGCGTCGCTACAACAGATGCACCATTCAGTAGCGGCGCGATTTATCGCGCAATAAATTGCCCCGCTACGAACACCGACTAATTACCCATCAAAATGCTGTTTCCAGTGAATCTGTGACGCAATAATCATCATCCACCAGCGGCAGATAGCGCCATTTATCAAAGGCGGTACAAGGATGCGAAATACCGCAGCCGACCCAATCGCCTACCTGCAGCGGCTCATCCTCCGGCAATAACAGATAAGCATGCTGATCGTTCACATCACTGATACGCAAATGCGTCGCCGCGCGTGGGGCGCTGCCATCGGCGTTGCGGATCCACAGCGGATTTGGCAGATCCTGATCGAACGGGACATCGCGGCGGCCAAAATCGACGAATGCCAGGCCCGGCTCCGGACGCGACAACACGCGGCCCCAAATCTCCAGCGCGGCAGCAAAATGATGCGTTGCGCCCGGCTGAGCAAAGGGCGCGATGCGTGCATAGAGTCCGCTGTCGTGCGCCATATAGGCGCCGGACCGGATCAGCGGCGTCATCGGCAGCGGCAGTTTCGCCGCGGTGAAGCACGCTGTCACCACATCAAACCAGGCGCCGCCACCGGCGCTAAGGATGATGTGATCGCTGGCAAACAGCTGCTTTTCCGCCAGCAATTCAGCGGTAGCGATCATCATCTGGCAGTAATCTTTCACACGCTGAATGCCGCTTTCATCGCGGCCTGCACCGAGCGCGCCTTCATAACCGGCGACGCCCACCAGCTTGAGCACCGGGCAGGCGGCGATCGCTTCGGCAATCGCCAGCGCATCTTGCTGAGAACGACAACCGGTGCGGCCGCCGCTGACAGACATCTCCAGCAGTACCGAAATCTGGCTGTCGCCGAGGTTCTGCGCCAACAGCTTCACGCCTTGCAGCGAATCGACGTAGCACAGGAAGCCATGATCGGGGTGCTGCTGCTGCCACTGCGCAATCCAGCGAATACCCGCCGGATCGACCAGCTCGTTGGCAAGAAACACATTGCGGATACCGAACTGACGCAGCGCGCGCACCTGCGCGGGCGTGGCGGCACCCAAACCCCACGCGCCGCCTTCGCTAATCGCGCGGCGCAAAACGGCAGGCGACATCGAGGTTTTACCGTGCGCGGCCAGCATCACGCCGTTTTCGCGGCAGAAGTCTGCTAGCTGGCGCAGATTGTTCTTCAGCGCCGACTGTTTCATGATCATCAGCGGCGAAAACACCTGATCGCTGCTCAGCACCGCCGTGCCGAGAGCCAGCGGCGACTCGCCTGCTCCGGCAACCGATTTAAAACGTGGCGCGGTTTGCTGCGCATCCAGTAATCCATCCGCCTGCAGCGGAAAGCGAATCGACATAGATCCTCCTGTTAGTGCTCAAGTACGCGCGATAAAAACTGCTGCGTGCGCGGGTTCTGTGGATTGACGAAAATCTGCTCGGGCGAACCTTGCTCGGCAATCACGCCCTGATCCATAAACACCACGCGGTCAGCGGTTTTGCGCGCGAAGCCCATTTCGTGTGTCACCACCACCATCGTCATGCCTTCACGCGCCAGGCTGCGCATCACTTCCATGACTTCGCCTACCAGTTCTGGGTCCAGCGCCGAGGTAGCTTCATCGAAGAACATGATTTTCGGTTCTACCGCCAGCGCACGGGCAATCGCCACGCGCTGCTGCTGACCACCGGAAAGCTGCGCCGGATAGTGATGCGCGCGCTCGGCCAGTCCGACGCGCGTCAGCGCCGCCATGCCGCGTTTATTGGCTTCGGCTTCCGACAGCTTTTGCGCTTTGATCAGCGCCAGCGTGACGTTGCCGAGCGCGGTTTTGTGCGGGAACAGGTTGAACTGCTGGAACACCATGCCAACGTGACCGCAGATTTCGCTGGCGCGCTTGCGTTGGTGCAGCGGAACGTCGTTGACCCACACTTCACCGCCGTCGGCCACTTCCAGCCCGCTCATGATGCGCAGCACGGTACTTTTGCCAGAGCCGGATGCGCCAATCAGCACCAGCACTTCGCCCGGTGAAACATCCAGGCTGATCTCTTTCAGCACCTGGGTTGCGCCAAACGATTTGGTTATCCGGCTTAAGGTAATCGCGGATTTGCTCATGAGATTTGGCTCCTGGTTTGATGATGTTGAACCCAACGGGAAAGCGGGAAGCAGACGGCGAAGTAGAGCAGGGCGACCAGACCGTAAACCACCACCGGCTGACCGAGGCGATCGACAATCGCCTGGCCCTGATGCATCAGTTCGGACATGCCGATCATGCTGACGATCGAGGTGTCTTTGATCAGGGAAAGATACTGACCCGCCAGCGGCGGCAGCACGATGCCGCGCGTTTGCGGCAGGATCACGTTCATAAAGGTCTGACGCTTAGACAGGCCCAAAATCCATGACACTTCCCACTGGCCTTTCGGCACCGCTTCGATGCCGGCGCGGAACACTTCCGCGATATACGCGCCCTGATAGATGCTCAGGCCAAGAATACCGGCGGCAAACAGGTTGATGTCATAGCCAAAATAGGCGACGCCGAAGTAGATGAACATCAGCGTGATCAGTACCGGCGTGCCGCGAAACAGCTCGGTGTAGATCACCGCAATCTGCTTCAGAACGGGTAAGCGGCTGGTGCGCAACACCGCCGCCAGCAAGCCCAGCAGCGTGCTGCCAATGATCGCGGCCACCGACAGCAGCAGCGTGATACCGAGCCCTTTTAGCAGAATCGGTAACGAACTAATGATTAACTCGTTCATAGCGCGTTCTCCCGTTTTACTGGATTAGTCAGCCATTTTCTTGCCCACCACCAGGCGGACTTTTTTACCGGGGTCACCAGCGGCGGGTGGAACATGCGCCGTCCTGCCATCGTTCCCAGCCAGGAGAACAGGTTGCTCAGCACCAGATAGACCAGGGCAACGACGCTAAATGTCTGGATATAAAGAAGCGTGCGCGCATTAATCACTGTGGCGGTGCCGGTCAGTTCGGGCAGCGCAATCGCAGACAGCAAAGAGGTGCCGAGCAGCAGCTGAATCAGGTTGTTGATAATGGCGGGCCACACCGCGCGCGCCGCCTGCGGCAGCACCACGGTGAGAAACACCTGACGACGGGGAATGCCCAGCACCCATGCGGCTTCAAGCTGGCCTTTCGGCACCGATTGAATGCCTGCGCGGAAGGTTTCGGACAGATAGGCACCGACGTTAATCCCCAGCGCCAGCACGCCAGCGGTAAAGGCGCTCATGGTGATGCCGAGTGATGGCAGACCAAAGAAGATGATGAAGATCTGCAGCAGCACCGGCGTGTTGCGGATGAACTCAACGTAGCAGTGACTGATCCAGCGCAGCGGGGCCAGCGGCGACGCTTTCGCCAGCGCCGAGAGCAAACCGAGCGCCACCGCCAGCGCAAACGCCAGCAATGTCACTTGCAAGGTGAGCCACGCGGCGGCAAGAAAAGTGTCGGCGTAGCGCCACAGGGTTAGCCATTGATAACTCATGGTTCTGCTCCTTCGGGCGGCGCAGCAGCAGTTGCCGCGCCGCGTGGGATCAATATTGCGGATTCAGCGGATAACGCGGTTTGTTGCCGAACCATTTCTGATACAGCTGGGCGTTTTCACCGGAGGCGTTAATTTCAAACAGGAATTCGTTGAGGTAGTTGGTCCAGACCTGATCGCCCTGCTTCACGCCAAAGGCGTTGTATTCCAGCGGCACCAGCGCTTCATTGGTCACGGTTAACGTTGGGTCTAGCTTGGCCTGATAGGCGAGGAAGTTGTTATCCTCGATCATCGCATCAGCCTGGCCCTGTTTCACCGCGAGGATGGCAGCCTGCGATGAGTCGTACTCCTGAATCTTCACGTCAATGCCCAGGTTGCGCACTTCGTCACCGTTGGTCGAGCCTTTTACCGTGGCGATGGTTTTGCCGCCCATATCGTGTGCGGACTGGATGCCGCTGTTCTTGCGCACCAGCATCGCTTCACTTGCCACCACATACGGGTTGGTGAAGCCGATCTCTTTGGCGCGTTCCAGATTGCGGGTGAAGTTGCAGAACACCACATCCACTTTATTGGTTTGCAGATTAGGAATGCGGTTGGCGCTGGTGGTGTTGACCATTTCCAGTTTCACGCCCATCTCTTTGGCCAGCGCTTTGGCGAGATCAACATCGTAGCCGTCCGGGTTACCGTCTTTATCGTAAAAACCGAACGGGGCGAAACTCAGGCAGTCACCGACGCGCAGCGTGCCACGTTGCAATACGGTTTGCAGCGCTGATTGCGGCGCCGCGCCCGCTTCTTTTTTCTCTTCGGTTGGCGTACAGCCCGCCAGCGTCAGTAATACCAGCGCGCCGGCTAGCGCGTTGAGGCTCACTTTTAGCGATGTTGTCTTCATTGTTATGCTCTCTTTAGAAATTTTGACGAGACGGTGTAATACCGTTATTTCACAGCAAAATAGAAAGGCATCAATTAATAACAGGCTGTCCTGGTGTGGGCGGAGAAAGTAAACATTCGCCAGCCTGTTTTAACCGTAATATTTATTTACGATCGGTGCGGAAGCATTTCATATCGACTTCGACTTTGCAGTCGACGACTAAATCCTGCACGCTACAAATACGCGCCGGGGGATTTCCGCTAAATATCTCACTGAATACTTTATTAAATGAACTGAAATAACGCGCATCAGTTAATACCGCCGTGACATGCACCACATCCTCGACGCGATAACCGGCTTCGCGCATGATGGTGAGACAGTTTTCGAACGCCAGCTGCGTCTGTTCGATGATGCCACCTTCCACCACTTCGCCGTCGCGCATCGGCGTTTGGCCGGAGATGTAGAGCCAGCCATCGGCTTCCACCGCGCGGGCAAACGGCAATTTCTGCCCGCCGGTACCGGTTCCGCCTTCTACGCCATAACGTTTAATCGTCATCCCTTTCTGCTCCTGTTGCAGCGAATATCTGCTTACTGTGTTGTCTGATATACCAGACTGCTATCTGCAATACTGGATAGGGCAAGATTTGCACAGGAAATTTTCTTTTGCAATATGTGCACAGCGATTTAATTTTTTGTGATGTCGTCGGGATCGCAAAATAAAATTAACTTTTGTCTGTGTTTATATTGGAGTGTGATCGTTATCGTAGTTTTATAAACGTTGAGTGAGCGTATTGCGCCATAATGAGGCACCAAAATTGATCGTGCTAATTAATGGCAGGTAATTAATATTTATTTAATCCGGGATGGGTAAAAGCCGATGCGCGGTGTATCATGCCCTTCTTTCATTGCCTTTATCTGTTGTACCCAAGCCACCAAGGAGTGAGTTTATGCCGGACGAAAAACCCTCGCGGGCGCGCGGCGTTGACCGGGTTATTGATATCTTTCGGCAGTTGCACAGCGCACGTCAGCCGATGTCGATGCGCGCGTTGATCGACGCCACCGGCGCACCCCGTTCCAGCATCTATGAATTAGTCAGCCTGCTAAGTGAAGCCGGTTTGGTGGAGCTGGATGCCGAAGGCGCAGTGTTCTTTGGCCGTGAGATGCACTATTACGGTGCGGATTATATGGCGCATAACGATCTGATCCGTCGGGCGCATCAACTCATGGTGGGGATTGTGGCGCGCCACGGTGAAACCGTGCAGCTCTGCATGCTGGAGGGCAACAAATACACCGTGGTGCTTTCTGAGAGCAATGCGCATCCGTTTAAAATCACTTCGGATATCGGCGTGCGTGTGCCGATTACCTGGACCGCGACCGGGCGTTTGCTGCTGAGTAACTGGTCGGACAGCGCGATTCTGGATCTGATCCCGGAGGAGGATTATCGCCTCGCCAGCGGCCAGATCCTCGATAAGCAGGCGTTTCTTGATGAAATTCATCACGCTGGAAAACTCGGTTACTGTATGACCGAAGGATTATCGGAAAGCTTCACCTGCTGCATGGCGGCGCCGATCCGTTCGCGCAGCGGTCAGGCGGTGGCGGCAATCTGTTTTATGGTCAGCCGCGATACGCCGCAGGAGCGTCGCCAGATGCTGCTGCAGGAACTGATCACTTCCGGACAAAAACTCTCTGATTTCACCTAACAGCACCCGCATAAAACTCTGTTACAACTGATTGAAGTGGCGTTTATTCTCGCCACTTAAGGTTGTGTTAAGGTAATTGATAATAATAACTATTCTTTTTACCACGGAGTTTTGGCATGAAAACGCGCCTGCTTTTGGCAATGGGATTACTGGCTTCAACGGCGGCGGCTGCCTCCACGTATCCGCTGACCGTCACCGATATGGACGGCAACACGCAAACCATCAACAAAGAGCCGCAGCACATCATATTGCAGGATGGGCGCGACATTCTGACGCTGGCGCTGCTGGATCGTGACGATCCGTTTAAGCGCGTGGTGGCGTGGAATAATCTGCCGAAAAAGCAGGACACGCAAACCTGGGATGTACTGAAAGGGCGCTGGCCGGAAGCGACGAAAATCGTCGATATGGGTTTTAACGATCAGGGCCAGGTCAATCTCGAAAGCGTGCTGGCGCAGAAACCTGATTTGATGATTGCGCAACTGCGCGCCAAACCGGCGTTACAGCAATCGGGCGTGCTCGGCACCTTGCAAAATCTGCATATCCCGGTGGTGTTCCTGGATTATGAACTGCATCCCGCGCAGAACACCGCGCCGAGCGTGACGCTGCTTGGTAAAGTGCTGAACCGCGAAAGCCAGGCCAAGGCTTATACCGATTTCTATCAGCAGAAATTCGCGCGCATCACCCAAGGCGTGGCGCAAGTAAAAGATAAGCCAACGGTGTTTATCGAGCCGATAGCCGGGAATAGCGACAACTGTTGCTTTACGCACAGCCACAATGGCTGGGGCGGATTGGTGGAAGCGGTGGGCGGCAAAAATATCGGCTCTGAACTGCTGCCGGGCAATGCCGGATTTGTGGCGCTGGAAAAAATCATCGCCATGAAACCGGATGTCTACATCATGACCGGATCGAAACGTCCAAACGCCAATGTGTTGCCGTTTGGTTATGGCGTGCAGCCGGAAGAAGTGAAAGCCACCTTCCAGACGCTGCTGAAGCGCACCGGCCTGGCGCAGATCGAGCCGGTGAAACAGGGCCGCGTATATGGCGTGTACCACCACTTCTATAATCATCCGTACAACATCATCGGCATGGAAATTCTGGCGAAAGATCTCTATCCGCAGCAGTTTGCCGATCTCAAACCGAACGCGGATTTTCGCACCATCGTTAAAAACTTCACTACGTTGCCGGATAACGCCATCGATTTGAGTTATCCCGACAACCAGTAATCGCAGGTTTTCCCCGTTCGTCGTAAGGTCGCCATTCATGGCGACCAATCCCATCGCTCAACATTCCTCAATGACAACGTTAATTGTTATGTTATAACATAACTAAAAACACCATTGCGCGTATGCCTATACGTCTTGTGAACCTTGTCATTTAGAGGAGTTGCTATGTCAGCATTAACCCAAAATCAGAATGGTTTCAAAAAACTTCCCGTCACCGTGCTTTCCGGCTTTCTTGGCGCAGGTAAAACCACGCTGCTCAATCATATTCTCAATAACCGCGCAGGCCGTCGTGTGGCGGTGATCGTCAATGATATGTCGGAAGTGAATATCGATGCCGCGCTGGTGCGCGAGGGCGGGGCAGAGCTGTCGCGCACCGACGAAAAGCTGGTGGAAATGAGTAACGGCTGCATCTGCTGCACATTGCGTGAAGATTTGCTGCTGGAGGTTAATCGTCTGGCGAAAGATGGCCGCTTCGATAATTTGGTGATCGAATCGACCGGCATTTCTGAACCGTTGCCGGTGGCGGAGACCTTCACCTTCGCCGATGAAGAGGGGCAGAGTCTGTCTGAAGTTGCCTCGCTCGACACCATGGTGACGGTGGTCGATGGCTTTAACTTCCTGCGTGACTATGAATCGAATGAGAGCATTCAGTCGCGCGGAGAATCATTGGGCGCTGAGGATGAGCGCACGGTGGTGGATTTATTGGTCGATCAAATCGAGTTCTGCGATGTACTGATCCTTAATAAAACCGACCTGATTAACGAGACGGAAAAAGCGCGGCTGATGGCGATCCTGACGTCGCTCAATCCGCGCGCCAACATTATCACCTCTGAATTCGGCAAAGTGGGATTGGATCAGGTGCTCAACACCGGTTTGTTTGATTTTGACGCCGCCGCGCAGGCGCCGGGCTGGCTGCAGGAGTTGCGTGGAGAACACACGCCCGAGACCGAAGAGTACGGCATTCGTAACTTCGTGTTCCGCGCGCGTCGTCCGTTCCATCCGATGCGCTTTGCTCACTTGATTGAAAATGAGATGCACGGCGTGGTGCGTTCCAAAGGCTACTTCTGGCTTGCCAGCCGTCCGCGTCATGCCGGTTCGTGGTCGCAGGCAGGCGGCGTATCGCGTCAGGGTTTAGCCGGCATGTGGTGGGCCAGCGTGCCAAAAGATCGCTGGCCGGAAGATGCGGAAAACCTTGGCTACATCTTAGAAAACTGGGTTGACGGCAGCGGCGACGCGCGACAGGAACTGGTGTTTATCGGCATAGAAATGGATGAAAACGCGCTGCGTAGCAAACTGGAACAGGCGCTGTTAACCGATGAGGAAATGGCGCTCGGACCCGATAACTGGGTGGAATTCCCCGACCCGTTCCAGCCATGGTTCAACTGATTAGTCAGGTCGCCATTCCTGGCGACCTTCATAATGACTCATTCCCAACCCACATTGACACCTCAACCCCATCGTTAAACGGAAGCGACATAAAACCACGATTGCTGTGCACCAGCTCCAGATACTCCGGGCTGAAGTCGGCATCGTCGGCAACAATCAGCGCGCCGGGACGCAAAAAAGGCTGCACCAACGTCACGATCTCCGGGTAAATCGCTTTTGCGCCGTCCAGCACCAGCATATCGATGGAGGCGGGGAGATCGCGGCTCAATGTCTGCAACGCATCGCCCACGCGCATCTCAATCAAATCGCTGACGCCGGCATCGGCGAAATGGTTACGGGCTAACGCGACTTTACCCGGTTCAAACTCGCAGGTGATGATGTTACCGCCGCCGTTATCGCGCAGCGCCGCCGCCAGATGCAGCGTGGAAATGCCGAATGAGGTGCCAAATTCAACGATGGTTTTGGCATTGCTGCTGCGCGCCAGCATATACAGCAACTTGCCGGTTTCACGCGATACCGCTAACGGCACCTCTTTTAGATGTCCATAAAGTTCCAGGTAATCGGTTTTGCTGTGTAGCAGGCGATGTTGCTCGGCGTCAGTCATGGTTCTGAAGGCATTATTGGTTGGATGCGCCATATTATCGGCCAGCTCAAACAGGTAATTCAGCAGCGGCGCCAGTGGCGCAGAGGTTAAGGTATTCATGTTGTTCTCCGTGCAGACAAATGGATTTTGCTGTGCCAACAGAATACGATGAATCATTCGCATTTCACTATTCGTGTTCAGGAGATGATAGTGACTGAACCACGTAACAATAAGATTTCAGAGAGAAAAAAGCCCAGGCAGGCACGTTCCAGCGAGCTGGTTTCCGCCATTTTGCAGGCGGCTACTCAGGTTTTGGCGCTGGAAGGCGCCGCGCGTTTCACCACGGCGCGGGTGGCGGAACGCGCGGGCGTCAGTATTGGATCGCTGTATCAATATTTTCCCAATAAGGCAGCTATTCTTTTCAGGTTGCAAAGCGAAGAGTGGCAGCGTACCGGCGATTTGTTAGGTGCGATTCTGCGCAATACCGCCAACACGCCTCGTCAACGACTGCACGATCTCACACTGGCGTTTTTGCATTCGGAATGTGAAGAGGCGGCGATGCGCACCGCGCTGAATGACGCCGCACCTTTGTATCGTGATGCGCCGGAAGTGCAGGAAGCGCGCGCGGCGGGTGAAAACGTCATCAGTGATTTTCTGCGTGAAGTATTACCGCATTCAGGGGATGACGAACGGGCGCGCACCGCAGATTTATTGAACAGTACGCTGGGCAATGTTGGAAAACATTTTTCCGAATCGCCGCGCACGCCAGCTGAGATTCAGGCTTACGCGCAAGAGATGGCGGCGATGTTTTGTGCCTGGATCAGGGAAAAAGGCGCCGATTTACAGTAAAAGATGGACTGGAAATCTCTGAAAGCGGTTAACAAACTCATTATTCACATTCTCAATAATCCACACCGCGAGTAAGCTTAACAAAACTTTATTGAGCCGAATGAGCAAACGGGAGAGCAAAATGGCAGTGAAGATGATTGCGGTGGATATGGATGGCACTTTTCTCGATGACAACAAACAATACAACGCGCAGCGCTTTGCGCGTCAGTATGCGTTGCTGAAAGAGAAGGGCATTCGTTTCGTGGTCGCCAGCGGCAATCAGTATTATCAGTTGCTGCGCTACTTTCCTGATATCAAAGACGAGATCGCTTTTGTTGCGGAAAACGGCGCCTGGGTTTCTGACAGTAATGAAGAGATCTTCTGCGGCGAACTGGCGCAGGAGCGCGTGCATCAAATTCTCGACATCCTCGCCAAAGAGCCGGACATCAGCACCGTGGTCTGTGGCCGCAACGGCGCGTACGTGCACACCTCAATGTCCGACGAAGTGATTGCCATGTTGGCGAATCACTATCATCGTCTGGAAAAGCGCGACAATCTCTACGATATCGACGACACCATCTTTAAGTTCTCGCTGAATCTGGCGCACGAAGGCGTTGATGCCTTGATGGAACGTCTGCACGCTGAGTTGGGCGCGATTGAAAACATCATGCATCCGGTTTCCAGCGGTTTTGGGTTTGTGGATTTGATCATTCCCGGCTGCCACAAAGCGCATGGCATCGCGCTGCTGCAGGAAAAATGGGGCATTGATGATTGTGAAGTGGTGGCGATAGGCGACAGCGCCAATGACATCGAAATGCTGCGTCAGGCGTGCTACAGCTTCTCAATGGCGAACGCCGCCGCGCCGGTCAGCGCTGTGTCGCGTTACAGAACCGAAAGCAACAATGACGAAGGCGCGCTTAACGTGATCGCCCGCATTTTGGCGCGCGAAGTGCCGTTTGGCTGATGTTTTGGAGGTGTCGACAATGGTCAAAGTTGTGATTGTAATAGAGCATCGCGAGAACTAATATAGGTACGAATCGGTACGATTTGACCAAAATAGGTGGGATTATGTATAGCTTTACAGCCAGCGAAGCCAAAATCCAGTTTGGCGAAGTTCTCAACAAAGCGACACGCGAGCCTGTCGGCATTACCAAAAATGGCAATCCAAAATTTGTCATTATGTCAGTGGACGATTACAACGCGCTGGAAGCACATAAGCTGGAGAATCTTCGCAATATGCTTACCGAGTCTATTGCTGCTTCCGAGCAAGGCGATGTTTACACTTTGGAAGATGTTTTTAGTCCACTGGCTGCTGAAGAAATCAAATCTGCCGGGGAGTAAACCCAGGGATGACCGTCATTTTTACCGGACCAGCAAGAAAGCAGGTCAGAGACATCAATGCACATTCGCATAAAACGTATGGGCCAATGACAGCGCAAATCTATGTTCAGGGTATGCAGAACACCTTGAGTCATTTAGATAAAAATCCGGGCACAGGCCGTAAACGTGACGAACTTGGCCCGAATATTTTGAGTTTCCCTAGCGGCTCCCACATGATTTTCTATCGTCTGGTGCCCGGTGGAATTGAAGTGCTCGCTGTTATTCATCAGCGTGATGATGTGGGTAAATATTTCTCTTAGCGTTTTAAGTCAATGATCTTGAGAACTCATCACGGGTTCACTCACTGAAATATCCCGCCTCGCGCATATCCTGCAATAACCCCGGCCCGCTCGGCTGCCAGTTAAACGTCTGACGCGTCCACGCGCTGGATGACGGATTGTCAGTTGACGCGAAAAATGCCATCCAGCCTAACCACGCTTTTGCTTCTTCCAGCGTCAGGCTTTTCACCGGCAGTGATAATCCGGTGCTGATGGTTTCGGCAATCTGCCGGAATGGCACCCCTTCTTCCTGTACTGCATGCAGAATCGCGCCCGGCTCAGCTTTTTCAGCCGCGAGGCAAAACAGTTCAGCGGCATCATCGCGATGCACCGCGGGCCAGCGATTCTCACCCTCGCCGACATACACCGCTGCGCCTTTTTCCTTCGCCATATTGATGATCATCGGAATAAATCCGTGATCGCCTGCGCCATGTACGGTTGGCGGTAAACGCACCAGCGCCACGCGCACACCGCTGTCGGCCAGCGCCAGCGCGGCGACGTTGGAGTTGGAACGTGGATGCGTGCCCGCTGCTGGTCGAATCTGTTCGGTGGCGAGACGTCCCGGCGACACCAGCGCGGTGCCGGTGGTGACAATCAGCGGGCGATCTGAACCTGCCAATACGTCACCCATCGCCAGAATCGCGCGTTGGTCGACCTCGGCGGCATGATCCATGCGGCTGAAATCATGAATATATCCTGCGTGGATCACGCCATCGCTCTGTTCGACCGCCTTACGCAGGCCGTCGAGATCTTGCAGATCGCCGCGAATCACCTGCACACCTTGCTGCTGCAGTTTTTCTGCGGAAGCCTCGCTGCGCGCCAGACCTTGCACCTGATAACCGCGTGCCTGCAGTTTTTTCACAATGGCGGAACCGATAAAGCCGCTCGCCCCGGTCACAAAAATTCGCATATTGGTGCTCCACTTTTTCAAAGTTGAAGCACTATCATAAAAGTCTGCAACGCGACGAAAAGTCGTGAGCTTATACAGGTATACGCACTAACAGGATAAAGGCATGACTTCCCAAGATGACAACCAGCTCGGCAACTATCTGCGTGAACGTCGCCAGCGGCTGGATGCGGCGAAACTTGGTTACACCCTACTTCGCCGCCGCACGCCGGGCCTGCGCCGGGAAGAAGTGGCGGTGCGCGCGTGTGTCAGTACTACCTGGTATACGTGGCTGGAGCAGGGCAGAGGCGGCGCGCCATCGGAAGAAGTATTGGAACGCTTAGCCCGCGCATTAGAGCTGAGCGCCGCCGAGCGCGATCATCTGTTTTTGCTGGCGCAAAATCGTCTGCCTGGCGTGACATGGCAGGCGGGCGTGGATGTTTCGCCATCGCTGCAGCGCGTGCTCGACAGCATGGAGAACACGCCAGCGCTGGTCAAAACCGCAGAGTGGCAAGTGGTGGCGTGGAACCGTGCGGCAACCAAAGTGTTTGTCGATTACGCTGAACTGCCGCCAGCCCAGCGCAATATCCTGCTGATGATGTTTCGCAACGAGGAGATGAAAAAGCGTCTGCCGGACTGGCATAAAGTGACACGCGGCATGGTGGCCAACTTCCGCGCAGATGTGGCGCGCACCGGCGCCAGCGAGCATGTGCGCGCGCTGGTGGAGGAGCTGTGCGAGATGAGCGACACCTTCCGCCAGCTGTGGCAATCACAGGAAGTGAGTCAGCATGGCGAAGGTATTAAACAGCTGTGGCTGCCGGACGAAGGCGTGCTTGAGATGGAATACAGCACCTTTGCGGTTGAAGGTAAACCGGGTTTAAGCCTGGTGGTGTTTAATCCGCGTCAGCAGCACGATCGGGAATGTGTGGCGCGGCTGATGGCACGTCCGTAGCGGCGCGAAAGTGGGCTTCCATCTCATCCAGCGCCGCCTGATTCTCCAGCCCCCATTGATACATCTGCTCGATCGGTGCCGCGAACGTCATGCCGAGCGGTGTTAGGCGATAATCGACTTTCGGCGGCACCACATCATAAACGTGACGCGCAATCAGCCCGCGCTGCTCCAGCTCTTTCAACGTCTGAAACAGCATCTTCTTCGAAATTCCTTGCAGACTGCGCTGGAGCTCGCCGGTGCGCGCGCGATGGTTAGGCCAATGATAGAGCGCATGCAGAACCATGCTGCTCCATTTCACCGAAAACAGATCCATTAACCGTCGCGGCGGCGAATCCGCATAAAAAAACAGTTTACCGTCTACCATCGCGGGCATAGTTCTCGTCTCCTGAATGGTTACCAAAAGGTAACTACTATCAATTTTGCACCATGTTAACTATAGTCTGCCGCCTTCAGCTAGCCAAAGCCAACTCATTTCGGAGGCCCTTTGAAAATCAATGCATTAGTCGCGCACGACGCGGCCCAACCGCTCTCTTCAGGCCAGATTGCATTGCGACCGCTGCAACAGCAGGATGTCAAAATTGAAATTCTGTATTGCGGTGTGTGCCATTCGGATCTGCACATGGCCCGTAACGAATGGGCGGTCAGCCGCTATCCGCTGGTGCCGGGACATGAAATTGTCGGACGCGTTGTTGAAACCGGCGCGGACGTAACGAATTTCAAAGCCGGTGATGTAGTTGGCGTCGGCGTAATGGTCGATTCCTGCCGCGAATGCCATTTCTGTCAGCAGCAAGAAGAGCAATATTGTGAAGCCGGCTTTGTGGCGACCTATAACGGCATCGACAAATACACCGGCGACAGCACGTGGGGCGGCTATGCGCAGAATGTGGTGGTCGATCAGCACTTTGTGGTGTCCGTACCGCAAACCTTGCCACTGGCTGGCGTTGCACCGCTGCTGTGTGCGGGCGTTACCGTGTGGTCGCCGCTGCGTCACTTTAACGTAAAAGCCGGCGATAAAGTCGGCGTAGTCGGTTTGGGCGGATTAGGGCATATGGCAGTTAAGCTGGCGAGCGCAATGGGCGCGGAAGTCACGCTTTTCACCACTTCACCCGGCAAAGGTGAAGATGCGCTGCGCTTGGGTGCGACGCGCGTGGTGGTTTCACGTGACGCCGGGCAGATGGCCGCCGCGCAAACTTCACTGGATTTCATCGTAGACTGCGTCTCGGCTCCGCACGATCTCGATCCTTACCTTGCCACGCTGAAAACCAACGGTCGCCTGGTGCTGGTGGGTATCCCGGAGCAACCGCACCAGTCTCCAAATGTGACGCCGATGGTAAATCGTCGTTTGAGCATTAGCGGCTCATCAATTGGCAGCATTCAGGAAACTCAGGAGATGCTGGATTTCTGCGGCAAGCACAATATTACTGCCGATATTGAAGTGATTGCCGGTCAAGAGATCGAAACAGCCTTCGCGCGCATGTTGAAGGGCGATGTGAAATATCGTTTCGTTATCGATATGCAAGCGACACGCTGGTAAAACCATTAACGCCTGCGCTTTTCCGCAGGCGAGTTCATCCTGAAATCGCCATCTTCGCAGAGACACAAACTGCTGATAGCATTGAATTTTAAAGCAAGCCAGACCAATATTTTCGACAAACGTAGATTTTAGCTCATATAGTTACAACATACTTTAATGTGAAATGCTAACCAATAGAGCAAACTTTTGCTGACGAGCTGGTTTGGGTTAGTCAGGAAAAAAAGTAAAGTCGTGGGTGATGGGGTTACCACTCCGTTTAGGTTTCAGCCAGTTAGCGCAACAAGTTTGCCCCTAAATTTGCGCACTGCTCTCAATAGCGCGTCACATCCTGCAATCACTTTTTGCACCATCCCGAATAAACATTTCCCGCAACGCTCCGATAACTCCCTTACAAACCATACAAAAATAATTAACGCAGGAGCAGGGAAGATGGGGCTGGTATCCCGATTACGTAACGTGCGCATCATGCGTAAGCTGTCGGCAGGATTCGGCATCGTGCTGTTGTTAGTGGCGCTGGCAACCGGATTAAGCGTGCAGCGCTTTAACGCCATTCATGACATCTATCAGAAAACCAACCTGATTTATGACATCAACATTGAAGTGTTCCAGGCCAAAATTAACCGCCTCAAATATCTGTATGGCGATGACAAATCCGGCCAGGTGATGGCAAATTACGTCACGCATGCGCAGCAACTCACCAGCGATGCGAAGCAGCTTTCATGGTCGGAAGGTGCCAGAGCGCGGGTGGATGAACTGGGAACGCACCTCGGCAGTTTCCAGAACAGCATTGGCGCGATGACGCAAGCCACGCAGCAACTCAATAGCCTGCGCTCGCAAATTGACGCTTTAAGCCAGCAAGACATGACTACGCGCTACACCCAACTGATTCGCACTCCTGTTACTAATCCTGAACTTACCAATCAAATTTACCAGCAGCTGTTCGCTATCAGCAATGTGCGCGAAGAAGCCTGGGCGTTGCGTTTTAACGTCAGCGATGCGCTGCGTAAAACGCTGGAGAATCATTTCCAGCAGGCGGATCAAGGCATGAAAGCGCTGCTGGCGCAGTTGCCGCCGGAACAGCAGGGCGAATTCACCGTACTGTGGCAGGACACTGAGAAATTCAAAAGCCTGAGTCTGCAAGCGGCGGATGCCTATGGCCAGCTGCGTGCGGCGGAAGACACCGTCAAAGTGGCGGGCGATAAGAGCAGTGCAGCGATCAAACAGATTATTACCATCGTCAAAGCGCGTAACGATGAACTGGCCAACGGCTCGGCGGCAATTTCGCTGCTGATTGGTGGTCTGGCGATTTTGTTCGGCGTGCTGGTGGCGTGGTACATCATTCGTCAGATCACGCGTCCGGTATTCCATAACCTCGAACTGGCGGAGCGCATTGCCAATGGCGATCTCAGCTCGCAGTTTGCCACCGATCGGCATGATGAACTCGGCAAGCTGACTTCGGCGATGGGACGCATGAACGAACGGCTGCGCAGCATGATCGGCGATGTGCTGAGCAGCGTTAGCAGTGTATCGCAGGCGGCCAGCGCCATTAATCAAGGCAACCTCGATTTGTCTTCACGCACCGAACAACAAGCGGCGGCGGTGGTGGAGACCGCTGCCAGCATGGAGCAACTCACCGCCACGGTGAAAAACAACGCCGCCAATGCGCGACAGGCGAGTCAGATTGCGGCGGAAGCTTCGTACAACGCCAACAAAGGCGGCATCGCGGTGCGTGAAGTGGTGAACACCATGGGCGAAATCTCTGACAGCTCGAAGAAGATTGCCGATATCACCGCCGTGATTAACAGCATCGCGTTCCAGACCAACATCCTCGCGTTGAACGCGGCGGTAGAAGCCGCGCGTGCCGGCGAGCAGGGACGCGGTTTTGCCGTGGTCGCCAGCGAAGTGCGCAATCTGGCACAGCGCAGCGCCGGGGCGGCGAAAGACATCGAACAGTTGATCAATGAATCGGTCGGACGCATCAGCAATGGCCATCAGCAGGTGGCGCGCGCCGGTGAAACCATGGATCAGATTCTCGGCAGCATTGCGCGTGTGAATCAAATTATGGAAGAGATTTCCGCCGCGTCGGATGAACAGAGCCGCGGCATCGAGCAAATTGCCCGCGCGGTCGGCGAGCTGGATACCACCACGCAGCAGAACGCCACGCTGGTGAGCGCCTCTTCGCACTCGGCGAACTCCCTGGAAGAGCAGGCGCTGATGCTGGAGCGATTGGTGTCGCAGTTCCGCCTGCAAGGTGCTGCACGTTAGAAAAACAGCGTGGAAGTAGCTCCAGATTTACTTCCACGGTCTTTCTTTGGGTCAGCTTGCAATACTTTTTTTCGGCCGCAGAAATGCAAGGTAAATATTCTTAAAATAAAGCGACCTGCCGCCGATATTTCCCGTTAAACTGCAATTCTTGTCGTCCTGATACTTTCCCTGCATGAACTACTACTCACCTGACGATAGCCATTTGAAGCGGCGCTCCCAACGCTTCGTCCGCCGCATGTTTATCATGCGTCAACTCGGCACGATGTTATGTTTTTTCCCGATTCTCTCGGTACTGATGGAGCGGGATCGTGGCCTGGCGTTTAGCGCCCTGTTATTTGTGAATGCGTTTCTCTGGCCGTGGCTGGCTTATCAGCGCGCGCTGCGGGCCGAAGATTCCACCGCCACCGAGCGGCACAACTTAACCCTTGATGCCGCCTTTGGTGGCATTTGGGTAGCGCTGATGGCGCTGAGTCCGCTGCCTTCCTTTGTCATCATGGCGGTGTTGGCCTCGGACCGCTATGCAGCGGGCGGTGCTGCCCAGTTGATTGCAGCGATGCAGGCATTTCTCTGCGCCTTTGTGCTGGTATGGCTGGTAGATGGCGCAGGCGTTGATTTGGCGTTCAGCACGCGAACCGTCTGGCTGAGCCTGCCGCTGGCAACCTGCTACATGCTGGTACTCAGCGTCACCTCGTACAATCTCACCTGGCAACTGCGCAAACGCAACCGCGAGCTGGAGCGCATTGCGCTGATGGATCCCGGTCTGGGGATTCCCAATCGTCGCTTGTTTGAACGTCGGCTGGAGAGCGAATTTCTCAGCACGCGTCGTGGCGACAGCGCTGGCTATTTACTGCTTATAGACCTCGATTATTTCAAATCGGTAAACGATACCTGGGGACACGAGGCGGGGGATTTCCTGCTGGCGGAAATTTCCTCGCTGCTGCGAAATCATGTGGGATTGCAGGATATTCCAGCGCGTTTTGGCGGCGATGAGCTGGGCGTGATTGTGCATCATGCCAGCGACGAATCGGTGGTGGCGCTGGCCCAACGATTGCAGGAAAAGATCGCGCAGGTGCGTTTACCGGCATCGGCGGAGTTTCGTTGTTCGGTGAGTATAGGTATTGCATCGGCAGCGCATGCAGAATCCATACGTCACTGGTTGCGGCATGCCGATGAAGCGCTGTATGAGGTGAAACGCGCCGGACGCAACGGCGTACGCTTGTGGCAACCGTCGCTGGCCGGCGCGGCCTGAATTACACGAACTCGGGTTCGCAGTTCACTGGGTAGTTAAGCGAGTTAGCAATAAAGCAGGCTTCGTGGGCCTGATGATGCAGTTCACGCGCGCGGTCCGCATCCGCCGGATCGCGCAGCGCAATGCGCGATTTCAACGTGATGTTGGTAAACCGACCGCGCGTGCCCTCAATCATTGTCCCTTCTGCTGCATCTTCATAAGCTTCCACTACAATTCCGGCGTCAGAACATAAATGCAGATACCACAATTTGTGGCATGCCGAGGCCGAAGCCAGCAATAACTCTTCCGGATTCCAGCGCGTCGCATCCCCGCGAAACGCTGGATCGGCGCTTAGCGCTATCGTCTCTTTGCCAGCGGCAATCAGCTCCGCGTTACGATCGTAAGCAGTATAAGATGCGGTGCCGTTGCCACGGTTGCCGGTCCAGCGCACCGTGACCTGATAATGGTGTTCTTTTGCTGCCATTACTGATGCTCCTTTTAAAATGAACATGACATCAGCAGACTATCAGGAATTGCTGCTACAACGCCTGCGATCGGTGATATCGATTTTCATGAAAGGAAAGGGGCTGTGTAATTTGTTTATAGCGAAGGCTGTTAGGTAAACTTAAGGAATCGGATAACGTTTAAGGGAAAATTTACCATGTTAGAGACAAACCGCCTGATCCTCCGACAATGGCAGCAAACAGACTTACAACCCTTTGCCGAACTCAATGCCGATCCCGAAGTGATGAAGTATTTCCCGAAAACGCTGAGTCGTCAGGAAAGCGACAACGTCGTTGCAAGATTTAAGGCGATGATTGGTGCAAACCAGGGTTGGGGTTTTTGGGCCGTTGAGATGAAAGCCACCGGCGAATTTGTCGGCAGCGTGGGTTTAGCACAGCAGCCAGATCGCTTCGATTTTTCTCCCTGCACGGAAATTGGCTGGCGTATTAATAAAAAGTTCTGGGGGCAGGGAATCGCCAAAGAAGCCGCCCAGGCATCGTTGGCTTACGCGTTTAATGTTTTGCATCTTCCCGAGGTCGTTTCGTTCACCAGTACTCATAACACGCCATCTGAGAAGCTGATGCAGCGATTGGGGATGCAGAAACAAACTATCTTTCTCCATCCCGCGTTACCTGCCGATCACGCACTAGCTGAGCATGTGCTGTATAAGATTTTCCACAACAACTTTATTGACTCGCCTCTCTAAACCCGGCATCAGTCAATGTCGCCCGCACATGAGGAAGACTCTGCGGATAATTTTGCTGAATAAACTCAATCATCTTTTCCCGCACGTAACAGCGTAAATCAAAGGCGGTGGGGGAATTCTGCGCCGTCATCAATAATCTGATGGTCATGGTTTTGTCAGTGGTATCCGTAACCTGAAGCACCTGAGTTTGTTGATCCCAGAGTTTAGTTTCACTGAGGACTTTTTCAAAATGCTTACGCAGAGGATCTAATGGCATCGAATAATCGAGGTAAAGAAAAACAGAGCCTAATATTTGGGCGTTATTGCGCGTCCAGTTCTGAAAGGCATTTTCGGTAAAGTAGGTGATGGGCAAAACTAAACGACGCAGATCCCAAATACGCACCACAACATAAGTCAGGTTGATCTCTTCAATCCAGCCCCATTCATTTTCCACCACCACAGCATCATCAATTTTTATCGGTTGGGTAAAGGCGATCTGAATCCCGGCGAAGAGGTTAACCAGCGATTTCTGCAGAGCAAAGCCAATGATTATACCGGCAACGCCGGCACCGGCGAGAATGGTCGTGCCGAATTTTCGCACGCCAGGGAAACTGAGCAAAATTAGCGAAAGACACAGTGTCACCAGTACGACAATCGCGACTTTTTTCACATACATTATCTGCGTGCGAATTTTTCGCGCACGAAGGTTATTCGAAAGATTGATGTCATAGCGAATAAATAGCATATCCTGCGCCACATTAATCAATCGAATAAGTACCGAACAAAAGGATAAAATAATGAATATATTAACGGTGGTGGTAATAAAGCTCAGAGATCCTGGCTGGATATTAACATAATTAAGTCCAGCACTAATTAACAGTAAAGGGATAAACAGAAACAGCGACCCGCGCAGATGCTTTTCCAGTGACTTGAACAGTTTTCTGTCACGTTTTTGCCAGTAGCGAATAAATCTAAGGAGAATAAATCGCGCCAGAAATCCTATTGCGAGTGAGAGAGTGACAAGCATAACAGCAGGCACCCATGTTGGAGCACCAGATAACTCATCAAATAATAATGGCATTACTTTCCCTTTTATTAAGCCAACAACCGTGGTTGTCAGATAAGTCAAAAAATTCAGTAACCATTCTGATATCGGTTATCTGCAGATTATTTATTCATACTTATCAGTATAGACGCTGTAGCAGGCAGGGGATGGGTGGTGTATGCATCGGTCGCCACAAATGGCGACCCTTAGGCAGTTTGGCGAGGTTTTTGTAGGGTGCGCATTGATGCGCACCTGTTACGAAAGGAGGTAAATCAATCACTTTGAAACTACAACTTTAGCTGGCTGCCTAAAATAGCATCGGCTTCCTGCAGTGTCACATCGAGTCCCGCAGAGGGCGTAAATGTCAATTCGCCAAAAATAACCTTACCGTTGAGAAGGTAGAAGTCAGCACGAACAAATTTAAAATCAGCGGCCAGTTTAACCGCATACTCTTTCATGTTATTGAAACCTTCCGGCATTTTTGGATAACTGTTGGTATTGATTAATTCAACAGTATCTTCAAAGGGAAGCGGATGCCAGTTCATATCAAAATAGTAGAATTTAGGTGTACCTTTCTCTCGCTCCATGCACACCATTACCGCATAAGGTTTTCCATTGAAACAGTAGAATTTATAATCCTCTGGGAATCCACCACGTTCATTCTCAATGTATTTTTCGCATAAGATTTTACGGTCAATTTTCTTATACTGCGGCTCAATGAAATGGGAGGAGAAATCCTGCTTCAACCACTTACTGAGTTGCTTGTTGGTTTTTTCAATGTCCAGTGATGCCTTGCTATCACAGATTATGTTGTAACCTGCGCCATGGTTACACTTAAGTGCGAATTTATTGGGTAATGCGCGGTAGTCAATATCCATTGGGTCATCATACACGCCGTAGAGTTCATTCAGGATTTCACCACACCCTTTCGCTATCACATACTCCCGAACCTTATACTTATCCGCGCACAAGGTATAAATATCACCATTTAACTCATTGAATTTGAGCCACTGAATTTTTTCATTGAAATTGATTGGATTGGTTAAGTTCAGCTTTTTCTTGAACTTAATATAGTAATGTGTTTTAGCGCAAAATTCTGGGTACATATATGCGCTGATTTTTAACGCTGATTTGACTGTGTGTTTTATCATTTTCATTAAAATTATCTCAGTTTGAAAATGTTAAGATGCATTTTGATGATTGTTTTATTTCTGAAGAAGTAATTGAGTAAAGTGCAAGACATAATCTCAACGATCAAAAAACAGTATGCGGCCCCATTAATGCCGAAGGAATTAATCATTAGCCATGAAAGCGGTATGGTTAAGACACAACATAAAAACATCTTTTTAGCCAGGTAACTGTATCCGGACTCTTTGATCATATAGCGATAACAAATTGTACCTAATGCAGAGAACATAGTGCCGATGATAATGATGGGAATGATACTCACGGAATCCATATACTTATCGCCATACAGTAAATGTATGAAGTATTCACCAAAAATGTAGAATCCAGCTAATGCTATAAGCGAACACAAGATGACAATTCGGTTGATTTTAATGAGTAGCATTTCAACGGTGATTTGATCTTTTTCACTGTATATCTTTGAGAAGAAGCTTGTTATTAATGCCAATACGATAAATGACCAGGCACCTCCTATGGTTAACGCGACGCTATACACGCCCAGATTTGAGTAAGAAAGGATTTTTGCCAAAAAAATGCTCGATATCTGCGTATAGATGTCAGCCGATAGACTTGATAAAATCAGCGCACCGCCGGTGAATAACATATGACGGTTATACATTCCGGCGCCTTTACGATTCTCATTTACTTTTGTGGTGTAGTTAAAATAGATAAGACGCAGGAAATAAGGAATGAGCGGGATGATAATAATAGGAATGGTGAAGTAGTACACGGGCATTTTGAAGTATGAAATAGAGAATCGAATCAACAAGGCAACAGATAAGCCGATCACATTGGTGATAGTGTTTATTTTTGATTTTAATTGCGTGTTGTTGTAGATGGAAAAGAAGTCCATCACAATGTAGTAAGTGGCAATACAGTTGGCCACACCAAATAGAAACACAATGATGTCAGTGAAGAAGTAGAGGTAGATCAACACCGCGCTTGATGACAGGAGAAAGAAAAATCGCCGTTGATTTTGTGTGTGTATCGCTAATGCGATCCCAGACTTACTCTTTTCACTCATGCGTTTAAAGATGATGTTCTGACCGCCAAACCACGATAGCGTTTGCACAAATATAAACAGAGAAGTTGAAATGTTTATTTTGCCATAGTCTTCAGGGCCAACGTATTTTGCCATCAGCGCATTAATATATAGTAGCCCGATGATATTGACTGACTTTTCTAACATGATCCATATTGAGTTAGAGTACATTGCATGTCTCTCATCTACAGAGCTGTGTTGATAGCGTTAAGGACTGTTTATAAGCCATCCGCAAAAAATGAAGCTTTCTTCTATATGCATTAATGTTGTGTATTATTGCGAAATATTCATATAAAAAATACCCAATATTACTGTTTATTCTGCAGGCTAAATTAATTGGTTGACAGTGTGGCTGCTGATATCCAATTAGTGAAGGTTTTTTTTATTAATCAGATTAATGACGTGCGTTTTCAAATATTGAGTCCATTATTTAATCGTGTTCGACTCTATATATTGTGATGATGATCATGATTTTCTTTAACGGGGCTAATTACCGAGAGCACACAGTGTAGCGGCGCAATTCATTGCGCGATTATGCCCTATTTCATCAGGCTGATTTCTGACCACGTCAGTACCGCTGTGGCTTACAGCCTGCCGCTGCTGTGCTTTGTCGTGGTGCTGGCCTATGCATTGAGGCAGCGCAGACATTCATAATGCGGTGAGTGGTTTGAGGGGCGATTCTGCGAAATCGCCTTACGAGTGAACGTTAAAGTAATGCGTGCAAATGCCGATAAAAGTTTCAGGCTTTTAAAAGCTGTTTTTGTACTCAATATTCGTATTAATCAGGAGAGCAAGATGGATGTATCACAAATTACATCACTGGCTACCGGCCTTGATAACATGGAACTGGCTAATAAAATAAGCACGTTAGTACTGAAGAAAACGTTAGATAATCAGCAATCGATGGCAAGCGGCATTCTGGATTCGATTCCTCAGTTGCCTGCAAACCCTGCAATTGGGCGCAACATTAATACCACTGCCTGAAGTCAGCATTAACGGTTTTATGGAGTGATGTCGATCGGGTATCACTCCTCAAATGATTAAGTAGTGTTGGCATGTTATTAGCGGAAGAAATTACAGGATGAAGGTGTCGATCACATATCCTGTTCGCGCAGTATTTTGCCGACATTTCCGCCCGGATGGACGTTGAGCAGCCGCTGCTGATCGAAGCCGTTACGCAGCATGATGTTACAGCACAGCGCATCGAACACCGCCAGCACCAGCATGATAGAAGTGGTAGCCAGCATATTAAGCGGGTCGATCTCCCGCTGGATATGCGTTTTCACCACCAGCGTAGCGGCGTCGGCAATCGCTGAGTCCAGGTTTTCCGTCACGCTGATGATAGCAACGCCTTTGGTTTTAAGCGTCGGCAGCAGGCGCGTCAGTTCTTCAGAATTACCGCCTCGTGAAATCAGGATCATCAGGTCGTTGTTGCGCATAAATCCCAGGTCACCGTGGGCTGCATCGGTAGCGTTGAGGTACACTGCCGGTTGTTCGACGCACGCCAGCATATGGGCGATTTTCCGCGCGGCAATGCCCGAGGTGCCAACACCGGTCACAACAATTTTACCGTGACATCCGGTAACCAGCATCAGGAGCTGATGCCAGGTTTCGGCATCAAGATTACGCTGTAACGCCAGTAATTCCTCGCTATAGGTCTGCCAGGCCTGACATGCCTGAGTAAATTCTTCTTCCGCATTCATTCGGTTTTCCCCTGCATCAGGTCACGATATTTCATGCTGTCGTGATACATCTCGTGGAATACGCGGTATTTACGATCGTAATACTCTTTAATTTTGTTGGTCTGAGGTGTGATGGTTTTACCAATACGGCTCATTGCAGCCATGGCTTCCGGCAGCGAATCATAGACACCCGCTGCAACGGTGCCCATCATGGCGCTGCCGAGCAACATCGCTTCACTCTCTTCCGGCAACAGCATTGCGCAGCCTGTCGCGTTGGAATGCTCCTGCACAAAAATCGGGTTTTTAGTGCCGCCACCACTCGCCATCATGGTATCAATGCAATAACCACTCTGGTTCATGGTTTCAATAATATGACGAGTGCCGAGCGCCAGCGCCTGAATGGTGGCGAGATAATGCAGCGCCATGTCTTCCGGCGTGCGAGACAATTTCAGGCCAGTCAACGTGCCCGTCAGTGTTGGATTGGCACGCGGTGAGCGGTTGCCGTGGAAATAGGGCAACATATGAATGTCTTTGGTCAGGAACGCGATATTTTCTGGCTCACCCGCCATCTTGCGCAAAATACCATTCAGAATTTCATAAATCGTTTTGCCGCTGTCTTTGCCCTGTTTGAGCAAATCCTGATAACACGGGTGTGACTGAATGACATGATCAATTAACGCGCCGGTAGTCGATTGTCCGCCTTCATTCAGCCAGTAATCCGGCAGAATCGCCGAATAATATGGCCCCCAGATCCCACCGATATAGCGCGCGCTACGCGACATCGCCATATGAGCGGTGGACGTCCCGCCAATCAGCGCGATGCGATTATCGAAATCTGCTGATTCGCCGGATACGCCGCTGGCACCCAGAATGCCGAGGCTACCCGCGTGGGCATCAATAATGGAGACGCTGACCGCCGTACCGGCAATCAACCCCATTTCTGCAGCGGCGCGCTGAGTTAATCCATGCCCCAGCGGCTCACCCATGGTTTTTACTTCACTGCCGATTTTTGACGCGTTGTTTTCCAGCAAATCTTCCAGACCGATCTGGCGGAAATAGCTCGAGTCCCAGCGGTCTTCGTGACCGATATACGTCCATTTGCAGACGGTGGAGCACAACGAACGCGTGGTGTCCTGCGTGGCGCGCCAGGTAAGAAAATCAGGCAGGTCGAACAGATGCCCGACGTTGCTCCAGGTCGTCGGCATGTGTTGCTTCAGCCACAGCAGTTTTGGCGTCTGCATTTCTGGTGAGATGATTCCGCCGACAAATTCCAGCACGCGGTGGCCGGTGGCATTGATGCGTTCTGCCTGCGTGATAGCACGGTGATCCATCCATACAATAATGTTCTGCTCGCTTCGCCCGGAAGGGCTGACGGTCAGCGGTTTACCTTCTTTATCCAGCACCACCAGCGAACAAGTGGCGTCAAAACCGATGCCTTTCACCTGAATAGGATTGATATCTGCCTGATTAACCGCGTCTTTTACGGCGTTACAGACAGACTGCCAAATCTCATCGGAAGACTGTTCGACGAAATCGGCTTTCGGGCGGTACAACGTGATCTCACGGCTGGCCTGGCCGACCATGCGGCCGGTCATATCGAAGACGCCTGCGCGGGCGCTGCCGGTTCCTACGTCTATTCCAATAAAATATGTCGCCATGTTTTTTCCCTTCGTAAAAATCTTTCGCTTATGATTTTCTGTTTTGCAGAGCGATAAACAGGATCAGAACGCAACCCCACAGCGCCATGGTCAGATAACTGCTGACGCCCATCAGGTTAAGGCCGCTCTCGAGCATTTGCAGGACGATCAACGCCAGTACCAGGCCGATGACCCGGCCAAACCCGCCGTCGGGATTAATTCCGCCGAGTACAGAAGCCAGAATGGTCACCAGCAAATAGGAGTCGCCATAGCCTGCTTTGGCCGAGTTGAATTTGGACATCATCAGCAGTGCCGCGCCCCATCCGAGCAGCGCGGAAAGCACATACACCGCGAGGGTAACTTTGTGGGTGTTAACACCACTGAACCGCGTGGCCTGTTCGTTAGAACCCATCAGATAGAGGCTGCGTCCCAGCGTGGTATGTTCCAGTAACACCCACAACAGCAGCGCCACCAGCAGGAATAACAGCAGCGCAACCGGAATGCCGAGCAGGCTGCCGTTGCTGAGATATTGAATGGCTGCCGGGAAACCGGAAATCACAGCACCATTGGTTAGCAGAATATTCAGCCCGCCAATCAGCGTCATGGTACCGAGGGTCGCCAGAATCGGCGAAACACCGATATAGGCGATCAGTGCGCCATTGAGCGCGCCAATGAGCACAGCGATGACCAGACCCGCGAGCATCGCCAGCGCGAAATATTCTGGCTGGTTCGGGTGCGCGACCAGAATGGCCGCCATCGCCAGCGAACAGGCATTGGCTCCGGCAATGACCGAAAGATTGATACCGCCGGTGAGCATGGTGATACCCATACCCAGCGCCAGCATGCCCAGAATCGGTAACTGAGAGGAGATCGACTGGAAATTGCCGACGCTGTAAAAACTGCCGCCCAGCGTGAACGAGAACAGCACGGCAACGGCGACGATGATCAATAACTGCAAGCGGATGATGCGATCGCCAGGAAAGAAGCGGTTTAAGGTTGTCATGTCACATTCCCTTAGCCAGTTTGCGTTTTTCGTTCCACGCGGTGCTGCTGATGCTGACCAGAATGATCACGCCGCTGAAAACCTGATGCCAGTAAGATGAAATGCTCAGCAAGGTCATACCATTTTGCAGGAAGGCCAGCAGCATTACCCCCAGAATGGTGCCGGTCAGCGAGCCACGGCCACCGGTCATGCTGGTGCCGCCTAATACCACCGCCGCCAGCACCGTCAGCTCATAACCCAGCAGGGAATTAGGCGCGACAGACTGGGTGATTTGCGCCTGAACCACGGCCGCTATACCCGCCAGCAATCCCATAAATCCGTATACATAAAAATGCAGTCGCAGGATGTTCAGGCCGAGACGCGACGCAGCGTCACGGTTGCTGCCCATGGCATAAATCTGGCGCCCCACGCGTGTGCGGTTCATCAACACGCCGGTGGCGATGATCACGCCCAGCAAGCTAAGCAGCGGCAGAGTCAGGCCATAGTCGTAGCCGTCGGCGGCGGTAAAGGAGAACCAATTAATACCGTTCATAAACCAGTCGGGAAACCCGTATAACCAGGTGCCATTGGTGACATACACCAGCAGACCGTAAAACAGGTTTAACGTGGCAATGGTGATAATGATGGCCGGAACGCGTAGCCAGTACACCAGAAAACCGTTGACCAGCCCGAGCAGCAACCCGCTGCCCATCGACAGGGCAAATGCCAGTGGAAAGCTACCGCCGTGATGGATGATGTAACTGGCCATCACGTACTGACCGATTGAGGTAATGGCCGGAAAGGAGATGTCGATGCCCCCGGCAATTAACACCACAAACAGTCCACAGGCCAGAATGGCAAGAATGGCGTAGCTGGTGGCGACGTCAGTCAGGTTACCCAGGGTCATAAATTCACTGGTGCCGACGCTTAAGCCAATCACCAGCAGCAGAATCAGTAATCCCAGCCAGAATTCGTGCTGGGAAAACAGTTTCGACAGAGATTTATTATCCATTAATCACCTCCGCAATCTGCGCTTCGCTGCTTTGGTGCGGCGCGAATTCCGCTACCAGTTCGCCTTTGCGCATCACCAGCACGCGATGACTGTTGTAATAGGCTTCCGGAATTTCATCGCAAATCATCAGCACCGCCATGCCAGATTCCGCCAAATCGCGTGCGATGCGATAAATTCCCTCTTTGTTGGCAATATCTACGCCGACGGTCGGCGAATCGAGGATCAGAATATGGGGTCGCGTTGCTACCCATTTGGCGATGGCGATACGCTGCGCGTTACCGCCGGAAAGGGTTTTAACGGGTAACTGGCTATCCGAGACTTTGATGTTCAAATCGCGGATCAGGTCTCTCACCACCGCTGCGGCTTTCTGATGGTCCATTAATCCTGCGCTGGTGTGCAGCTTGTCGAAAATGGACACCAGCGTGTTGTCATAAATGGATTGTTCCATGATCAGACCCTGCGTCAGACGGTCTTCTGACACATAAGCAATGCCGTGACGGATGGCGTCGCGGTTACTGTGGAATTGCACCACATTGCCGTTAACGCGGATTTCTCCGCTATCTGGTTGGCTCATGCCGAACAGGCTCAGACAGAGTTCCGTCCGGCCCGAACCGAGCAGGCCAATAATCGAGGTGATTTCACCCTGGCGCAGCGCCAGTGAAATATTCTGATACTGACCTTTGCGGCTTAGTTGGCTGACTTCAAGGAGTGGCGTCACGTTAGCTGGCGCACGATGCGGCAGATGACTGTAGGTAAAACGTTGTCCGGTCATCAGGAATGCCAGTTCATTACTGTCGAGTTCGCTGGCCGGATAGGTGCCAACCAGTTTGCCGTCGCGCATCACGCTGATGCGATCGGCCACTTCCATCACCTCATCAAGACGGTGGCTGACAAACACCACGCAGATACCGGCGGATTTGAGCTCATTCACCACGCGCAATAGACCATTCACTTCAGTACGAGTCAGCGATGCGGTCGGTTCATCCATAATCACTAAACTGGCGTCAGCGGCGATAGCGCGGCATATGGCGACTAATTGGCGATCGGCGATCGACAGCTTTTCGACTTTACGATCCGGATCCAGAGAGACTCCGACCCGTTGCATCGCTGCCACCGCTTTTTTGCGCATTGCCTCGCGATGTACCCAAAAATCTCCGCCGGGTAAATAACGGTGAATGGCAATGTTTTCGGCTACCGACAGGTTGGGAAATAAAGACAAATCCTGATAAATAACCTGAATGCCGTAATACGAAGAGAGCTGGGGCGTAAGAGTATGAAATAGTTTTCCGTCCAGCGTAATGGCCGCGCCTTTTTCCGGCTGATAAACACCAGAAATGACTTTAATGATGGTACTTTTGCCACAGCCATTTTGACCAGCAAGGCAATGCACTTCGCCTTTATTTAACGTCAGGCTGACATTGTCTAATGCTAGTACGCCGGGAAATTTTTTGCTGATTCTTTCAAGGCTGATAAAGGCCTCATAAGGGGCAGGGGACGTATTAAGCGTATTCATCACCGATCCTTAAGCATATCCTTTGTAATTCCAGTGGGCGTTGGCTGCACAGTTTTAATTGAATCAATGAGTTACATTTTCTCATTGGCAACTTTGCCCTGGCTGGAATTATTTTGGGTATAAATTTTCATGTCTGAGTCGAGATCTAAATACGGCACAACATACAACGCCGTATTTATTTCTCTTAGCCTGGTGTGGCGCTGGAGATAATCTGTCTCCGGAAAATACCTGAATTAAAAAGCCTGATCAGAATCCAAGTGATTTCGCATTCTCTGGTGTCACTTCCAGAATTTTATTAAAGCGAATGACTTTTTTATCCATATCTACGTCGGCTTTCCCCAGCCCTTCAATAGTCAGATCTTTGGTGACTTCTTTACCCTGCAATAGCTGATCAGCGACCGTTACTAAGGCATAGCCGGCATCTTTTGGATCCCACAGCAGCGCTTTCTTAATATCACCGCGCATTAAATACGGAGCAGCTTGAGCGGGCATAGCGATACCAACAACGGCGATTTTATTTTTAGCGCGTTTCTGTTGAACCGCCTGACCCGCACCAATCGGGCCGAGCGAACCGAAACCGATAATCCCTTTCAGGTCGGGATAGGTCTTCATTAAATCCAATGTGGTGGAGTACGACTTATCAATATTTTCCGCCACCGGCAGGCGAGACGTTACTTCATGCATATCCGGGTACTTTTCTTTCTGATATTTGATCGCAGCATCCGCCCACGCGTTATGCAGCGGCACAGTCAGGGATCCAACATAAATGGCGTACCCTCCTTTGCTACCCATATCTTTTGCCAGTTCGTCCATATTGGCTTCAGCATATTTCTGGCTGTCGATGGTTTCGATATCCCATTGACCAATTTGCTGGTCCGGCGATTCATGGGTTAATACCACGATGCCCTGGTCACGCGCTTTCTTTAATACCGGCTCCAATACTTTGGCATCGTTTGGCACCACGATGATGGCGTCGACTTTTTTAGCAATCAAATCTTCAATCACTTTGACTTGCTGGGCCGGGTCTGGAGTGGAGCCGCCGACTTGATAAGCGTTGACATCCAGTTTTTGCGCGGCTTCTTTCACGCCGACTTCCATGCGGGTAAACCATGGAATGCCGGTTACTTTGGCGACCACGGCAATATCGTAAGGCTTAGCGGCGAAAGTGGGTGTTGTGAATAACATGCATGCTGAAACCACACATGCACTGACTAATGCGAGGTTAAATTTCATTGCGATACCTTTCTTATGATGTTTTGCAGTAGGGAGCGGACGGTTGGTATTCAATTCACACTCAGAGATTAACTGAAGGAGACACCGATTTTCGCATGATTGTGATCAAAATGTGAACAATGCCCATATTTGTTAAATTTAAAGATTACTTGTGTTAATAAAAAGTAAATAAACACTCCTCCCTTTCCCGGCATCCCGAATTTCAGAGGTGATGAGCCATTTTTATTAACAATTTATCTCCAATAAAGTAACAAAAGAGAAATATTTGACCGCGTCGTATCTTTCTTGCAGCGAAGAAGGCTATGCCAGAAATTTTATTTGCACGGAATGTGAACAGCAGCGCATTCCTGGCGATTTTAAGATTCCGAAAACGACGTTTCCCTATCGACGTCATTTTCATCCTCACCAGATATGAGCCTCGTCACAAAATACGTATGACGTTTTTAGCCCTCAAAAAGTAACGCTAAGAAGTGAGGGGCTGTTAAAGGCCCGTTGCAGCTTGTTAATGAATTTGTTAACGCAGATTAATGCAGTAAACGCATCAACCCATGAGTTTATTGCGCTTATATAGTTTGTTTTGCTCATCCAGTCTGCAGAAGCAGGCGCTGTAAAAGCGCTAATGACAAACTGGAGATAAACATGCATTCCTCTAACCTACCCATGACGGCCCGAACCCGATGCAGTGCGATACTGCGGGTGACTTCTGGCAACTTTCTGGAACAATTCGATTTTTTCCTTTTCGGGTTTTATGCCACTTATATCGCCCATACTTTCTTTCCGGCCAGCAGTGAATTTGCTTCGCTGATGATGACCTTTGCGGTCTTTGGCGCAGGGTTTTTAATGCGTCCGGTCGGCGCGATTGTGCTGGGCGCGTATATTGATAAAGTTGGCAGACGTAAAGGGCTCATTGTTACCTTGTCGATCATGGCGGCGGGGACCTTCCTGATTGTTCTCATTCCGTCTTATCAAACGATTGGGCTCTGGGCACCCTTTTTAGTGCTATGTGGGCGCTTATTGCAAGGCTTCTCAGCGGGCGCAGAGTTAGGCGGCGTATCCGTTTATCTGGCAGAAATTGCCACGCCCGGCCGTAAAGGTTTTTACACCAGCTGGCAATCTGGCAGCCAGCAAGTGGCCATTATGGTGGCAGCGGCCATGGGCTTCGCACTGAATGCGGCCATGGAAGAAAGCACCCTTCGCGAGTGGGGATGGCGTTTGCCTTTCCTGTTCGGCTGCCTGATTGTTCCGTTCATTTTTGTTCTGCGCCGTAAACTGGAGGAGACCGAAGCGTTCACTGCTCGCCGCAACCACCTGGCGATGCGTGACGTGTTTAAAACGCTGTTAGCAAACTGGCAGGTGGTTATCGCCGGAATGTTGATGGTCGCCATGACCACCACCGCGTTTTATCTGATCACCGTATACGCCCCTACTTTTGGTAAAAAAGTGCTGATGCTGAGCGCTTCTGACAGCCTGCTGGTGACTCTGCTGGTTGCGGTATCAAACTTCTTCTGGCTACCGGTTGGGGGAGCCCTGTCAGACCGCTATGGCCGTAAGCCTGTATTGGTGACCATGGCGATGTTAGCGCTGATGACTGCTTATCCGGCACTTAACCTGCTTGCTGAAGCACCCAGCTTTTCCATGATGCTGTCAGTGTTGTTGTGGCTCTCCTTCCTTTACGGTCTGTATAACGGCGCCATGATCCCGGCATTAACAGAGATTATGCCGGTAGAAGTGCGAGTTGCAGGCTTCTCTCTGGCCTACAGTCTGGCTACGGCTATTTTCGGTGGATTTACGCCAGTCATTTCAACTGCACTGATTGAGTACACCGGCGATAAGGCTTCACCCGGCTACTGGATGAGCTTTGCTGCGATTTGTGCATTACTGGCCACCCTCTATTTATACCGTCGCAGCGCGTTATCACTTCAAACCGCTGGTTAGTTCAGGAATAACATCATGCAAAAAATACATCGTTCACTTCTCATTACGCTGTTAGTGAGTTCCGTTAGTTTTTCAGCGGCGGCCAAAGATGTCACCGTTATGATTTCGGGCGGATTTAAAGCGGCGCTGGAAAAACTGGCTCCACAATTTGAAGCAAAAAGCGGCGACAAGATCATTTTGATCTCTGGCCCCTCGATGGGGAGAACGCCTCAGGCGATTCCAGCGCGCCTGGCGCGCGGGGAGAAGGCGGATGTGGTGATTATGGTCGGTGATGCGCTAAAAAACCTGGAGAAGGATAACTGGCTTCAGCCGGGCTCGCGCGTTGAGCTAGCCGACTCTTCAATTGGTATGGTCGTTAAAGAAGGTGAGCCTAAACTAAATATTAAAACGGATGCAGATCTGCGTAATGCCCTTTTGCAGGCCAAATCTATTGCTTATTCTGACAGTGCCAGCGGCCGCTATGTCAGCAGCCAACTGTTTAAAAAACTGGGAATAGAAGACCAGGTAAAAACAAAAGCGCATAGGGTAGAGCGCATTCCGGTGGCATCCGAAGTGGCTAAAGGCAATTATGCCGTCGGTTTCCAGCAAGTGAGTGAATTGCTACCTGTGCCGGGCGTCACCTTTGTGGGTGAACTGCCTGAAGATGTGCAATACGTTACCCGTTTTGCCGGTGCGGTGACCGCCAAAGCAACAAACGGGCAGGAGGGCAAAGCGTTACTCAACTTCCTCTCTTCGGCTGAGGCGCAAGATACTGTGCGCGCTACCGGATTGCGATCGGTGACGGCTGAACTGCCAGTTAAACAACACGATACTGTTCAGTGATCAGCTTCTCTAACTCAGCTGCAATGTAGGATTGCATACGGCCACTGCGCCTGATCAGGCCAACCGTACGCTTTACCACCGGCTCAGTGAGTGAAAGGTGTGTGAGTACTGAATGCTCTGACATCGGCATCGACATAGCGGGTACGGCAGCCATGCCGATACCCGCTTCAACCATACCTAGCATGGTGGTCACATGACGGGTTTCGCAGATACTGGGGCGCTCAGGAACGATGTGATCCAGCATCTTATCAAGTAGATGGCGGTTACCGGAGGTCTTATCCAGCTCAATGTAATCCTGCTGATAAAACTCTCGCCAGGTCAGATTTTTTTTATTGGCTAATGGATGATCCCGCCTGCAGGCCGCCACGTAGACATCGCTCGTCAAGGGTATAAATTCGATAGTGGTTTGCAAATCTCTGGCAAAACAGATGCCGAAGTCTGCCTGACCACTGGCCACTGCTTCAATGACGTTTCCAGCGCTACTATCAATGATTTTCACACGCACCCGTGGATAGCGTGTCTGGAAACGGCGGATAACATCGGGCATAAAATAGTAGGCTGCCGAGGGCACAGTGGCAACGGTGACCAGCCCTACACGATCCTGACTCACCTTATTAATATCCGCTAATACCAGTTCAACATTCGCCAGCAGCTGATCTGAGCGTTCAGCAAAGGTCCGTCCATATAGTGTCAACGTGACACGCCGGGTCGTTCTGTCGAACAACTTGATCCCTAACGCGGATTCCAGCTTTTCAATCCTACGACTCAACGCTGACTGAGAAAGGCAGATGGACTCAGCGGCAAGCCGAAAATTACTGTATTCAACCAGCGCACGGAAGGCATAAAGATCGTTAAGGTCAAAGTTTACAGGCATAGCAGCAGACAGTCCTTTGGAGCCAGCGGGTGTTCAAAGGGGCAATAATAGCCACATTATTGATTACGGTAACCACGTCTTACCTACAAATGTTATTACTTTTCATATTGGCAAATAATTTTGTCATGGAATGGTCATTATTTCCCCACCAGCATTTCTGGCAGCGTGCTGCGTTGCCGGAACCACGCGGCAAAAAAGCCGAAGATAATGCAAAACTCGGCAATATCTCCGCCGTAATACATCCACTGCGCAGCCTGCTGAATTTCTTCAGCGCTGGCTAAGGTTCCACGTGGGTATCCGAAGCCGTACATCAACTTCGCAAGAATAGCGTGAGCGGCCGTAGCAAAAAAAATTGCCGCCAGACGCACAGTTCTCGATGGACGGTGAGGCGCGGGATCGGGCCCGGCAACAGACCAGGTAAACAGGTAGCCGGAGAGGACAAAATGCAGATGAAGGAAAATAAACAGAGCAGGAATGGCCATGCTCAACGCATATAACGGAGTGAGATAAAGAAGATACATCCCGCCAATATCCAGCGAAGCAGCGGTAAATGGATGGATTAAAAAGCGTATCGGGCGGGTGCGGAGAATAGTCATCATAGCGCGCGCCCACCGTGCGGATAGAGTGCGTAATATCAGTGAGCCGGGCGCCCCAAATACCAATCCGAGAGGTCCAAACATACCAAGTAACAGATGCTGCAACATATGACCGCGTAAGTCATGATGCGCCCAGTTAGCCAAAGGCGGCAGCATGGATGCCACGATCATGACGATGCCGGCGGTGAAGCTGGCCATGCGCCAGGCGCTCCAGTGGGCAACCCGGCGTAAACGGACAGCGGCGATCAAATAAAATAAGAGGATGACAGCAGGAGCTATGACCAGAAGAGTAAATAGCGCGACTGAATGGGGCATCGCCGCAGGATGCATCATGGAATCCACGGATTAAACTTCCGTTTTAGCGGATAGAGCAGAACGCGCGTGACGATAAATCAGCAAGCCTGCCACCAATAACAGCACAGCAGACAGATTCCAGATGAGGTCGTAAAGCAGCACGTTATCAACATAGCGGATCTGATGCAGCCTGAGCAGCTTGTGATCAACAATTCCATCAAACAGTTGAAACGCACCCAACCCCACAATGAATCCTGCCCATGCTGCCGTGCGGTTGAGTTTTCCACGGCTTCGCAGGTCCGCAAACATGAAAAAACCAAGCACGAAAAGAATCAGCTCGCCTGCGTGCAATAATCCATCTGAAAGCAGGCTAAACGCGGGTGTGCCCCAGTCAAAGAAGTGATGCCAGGCCAGAATCTGATGAAATACCACTTCATCAATTGCCGCCATCATACCGATTCCCAGTGGAAGGGTGGCTATGAATGAACGTTTCAGATCGGGTTGAGGACTGGAATTCAAAGTTGGCACTACGTTCTCCGGGTAAAAGTTAAATTTCACTTAAGAAGCGTAGATGATAATTCCCGCAGCCCGGTCGGTTTACGCCAGCGTTATGTCGGGCAGGGCGCACGACATTACCAAAAGCGGTTTTCCAGAGATTTCGCTGAGATTGTGATGATATCAATCAGGCCTTGAAGCGATGAGAAATTGTGACCAAAATATCCACTGGTCACTCATCGTTTACATCAGCTCACCGAGCAAAGTTGAAATATGACAGAGAAAAAAACTACCGCCGCCACGCGTGGGCCTTCCGATCACACCATCCGCGATCAGATTGTGGCTGCCGCCATGGAGTACTTTAGCCATTACGGCTTTGAGAAAACCACCGTATCCGATCTCGCGCGATCAATCGGCTTCTCCAAAGCCTACATTTACAAGTTTTTCGGTTCTAAGCAGGAAATCGGTGAAGTCATCTGCGCCAATTGCCTTACGGATATCACGGAAAGGCTGAACGCTGCGCTGGAGCAGTCACCTTCCGCCACGGAAAAAATAAAGCAGCTGTTTCAGACGCTTGCTGTGGCAGGCTGCGAGCTGTTTTTCCGCGAGCGGCGGCTGTATGACATTGCCGCCGCTTCCTCGCGTGAGGACTGGCCTGCTGCTGTGCAATATGAGGATTCCCTGCGTGAAATCGTGCTCGCCATCCTGCGCGCAGGACGCACTGCCGGGGAATTTGAGCGTAAAACGCCGCTGGATGAAACGGCCGCTGCCGTCTATCTGGTACTCAGACCTCTTGCCGATCCACTGCAACTGCAATCCTCACTTGATACGGCCAGAGAAGATGCAAGCCAATTGGCTGCATTAGTACTTAGAAGTCTCGCTCCGTAGTTTGTGACCATTGACATAATTGGTCACTAGTCAGAGAATGGCGTCCTCATACTTCCCTTGAGTAAGGTAACCCATGCTCCGGCATCTCCCTTTGTTGTCCGTCATCTGCCTGCTGCCGGTCATTCTGACTGGTTGCGGCGAACCTCTATCAGCCGCTGACGATCCGCGCTCCCGGCCGCCACTCATCAGGACGGCGACCGTCGAGCCTGCGGCGGGTCAATCTCGCGTTTTTACCGGCATTGTGGCCGCACGTTTTCAGAGCGACCTGGGTTTTCGCGTGTCGGGCAAGGTGCTTGAGCGTCTGGTTGATAAGGGGCAAAGCGTCAAACGCGGTCAGCTGCTGATGAGGCTCGATCCGGCTGATCTCGCGCTGCAGGTCCGCGCTGCGGAGGGTGCGGTAAACGCCGCCCAGGCACGCGCGCGCCAGACCGGCGATGATGAGAAACGCTATCGTGGATTGGTGGGTTCTGGCGCGGTCTCTGCATCCTCTTACAGTCAAATTCGTGCAGCGGCAGATGCCGCGCGTGCCGATCTGAGCGCCGCGCAGGCGCAGGCACGCGTGGCGCTCAACGCCTCGCAATATGCTGTATTAAGTGCTGATGCCGATGGCGTGGTGGTAGATACGTTGGCCGACCCAGGCCAGGTGGTTAGCGCCGGTCAAACGGTTGTGCGCCTCGCCCGCGCCGGTCAGCGTGAGGCGATGGTCAGTCTGCCGGAGACATTGCGCCCGCAGGTGGGATCGCCGGCTACAGCCATCCTGTATGGCAGTGGGATCGAGAACGATGCCAGGCTGCGCGAGTTGTCAGATTCGGCGGATGCAGCAACCCGCACCTACGAAGCACGCTATGTGCTGAGCGGTGCCGCAGCCGGTGCTCCACTGGGTTCAACCGTAACCCTGCGTATCCCGGAATCTGTGGCGACGCCAGAATCCTGGTCATTACCGCTCAGTGCAGTGTGGGATGCGGGACGCGGTGCTGGCGTCTGGCTGGTGGAAGGCAAACCCGCCAAAGTCACCTGGCGGGCCGTGACGCTGCTCGGTATCAGCGACGACAGTGCGCGCGTGTCGGGTCCGCTTCAGAGCGGGGAACAGGTGGCCGCGCTGGGCGCACACCTGCTGCATGAAGGTGAAGCCGTCCGCATCGGAACGCCTGGGTCGCAAGGAGCCACGCCATGAGCCACAATCGCTTTAACCTCTCGGCGCTGGCGGTGCGTGAACGATCGGTCACGCTGTTCCTGATCATTCTCGTTACGGTTGCCGGCATAGTGGCTTTTCTTGGTCTGGGAAGAGCGGAAGATCCCCCGTTTACCGTCAAGCAGCTGACGGTGATCACCGCCTGGCCTGGCGCCACCGCGCAGGAGATGCAGGATCAGGTGGCTGAGCCGCTGGAGAAGCGGCTGCAGGAGCTGAAGTGGTATGACCGCACCGAGACCTATACTCGTCCCGGAATGGCATACACCATGCTTTCCCTGCAGGACAGCACGCCGCCTTCCGAAGTGCAGGAGCAGTTTTACCAGGCACGCAAAAAGCTCAGCGATGAGGCGCGCAACCTGCCGGCGGGTGTGATCGGGCCGATGGTTAACGATGAATTCTCGGATGTGGTTTTTGCCCTCTATACACTGAAAGCAAAGGGTGAACCGCAGCGATTTCTGTCTCGTGATGCCGAAAAACTCCGCCAGCAGCTGCTACACGTTGCGGGCGTAAAAAAAGTCACCATTACCGGCGAGCAGGCAGAACGTATTTATGTCTCCTTTTCCAGCGATCGCCTCGCTACGCTGGGCATTACACCGGAACAGATATTTAACGCCCTGAACGGGCAAAATGCCCTGTCGCCCGCCGGTTCGATACAAACGCGCGGGCCCGAGGTGTTTATCCGCCTCGACGGAGCGCTGGATACGCTCGAAAAAATCCGCAACACGCCGGTCGTCTCCGGTAATCACACGCTACGGCTTGTCGACGTGGCCAAGGTCGAACGTGGCTATGTCGATCCGCCCGATTTTCTCATCCGTAATGAGGGTGAACCTGCACTGATGTTGAGCGTGGTAATGAGGGAAGGCTGGAACGGTCTTGAGCTGGGTAAGGCGCTGGAACAAGAGGTCCGAAATATAAATAGCGACATGCCGCTGGGCATGACGCTCACCAACGTTTCCGACCAGGCGGTTAACATCAGTTCGGCTGTCGATGAGTTCATGGTGAAGTTCTTCGTGGCTCTGCTGGTGGTGATGGTGGTGTGCTTTGTCAGCATGGGCTGGCGCGTTGGCATCGTGGTTGCTGCCGCGGTTCCGCTGACGCTTGCCGTGGTATTTGTGGTGATGGCCGCCACGGGAAAAAACTTTGACCGCATCACGCTGGGTTCACTCATCCTCGCACTGGGTTTACTGGTTGATGACGCCATCATTGCGATAGAGATGATGGTGGTGAAAATGGAAGAGGGCTATGACCGCATCAAAGCATCGGCCTACGCCTGGAGCCATACAGCCGCGCCGATGCTGGCCGGCACGCTGGTAACCGCGATCGGCTTCATGCCCAACGGCTTTGCGCAGTCCACCGCCGGTGAATACACCAGCAATATGTTCTGGATAGTGGGGATTGCCCTGATTGCCTCGTGGGTGGTGGCAGTATTGTTTACCCCTTATCTGGGCGTGAAGATGCTGCCCGACATCAAGCCGGTAGTCGGTGGCCACGCGGCAATCTATAACACCCGCCATTACAATCGCTTCAGACGACTGCTAACCAAAGTCATCGCGCATAAGTGGTGGGTGGCAGGCGCGGTGATTAGCTGCTTTGTGCTGGCCATCATTGGCATGGGGCTGGTGAAAAAACAGTTCTTCCCAACCTCCGATCGTCCTGAGGTGCTGGTTGAAGTGCAAATGCCTTATGGCACCTCAATACAGCAGACCAGTCAGATCACGGCGCGAATTGAGCACTGGCTGAAAAAGCAAAAAGAAACCCGCACGGTAACCGCGTATATCGGGCAGGGTGCGCCGCGTTTCTATCTGGCGATGGCCCCGGAATTGCCGGATCCCTCTTTTGCCAAAATCGTGGTGCTGACCAACGGCGAGCACGATCGCGATGCACTGAAGCAGCGTCTGCGAGAAGCGGCAGCAGATGGGCTCGCGCCTGAAGCGCAGGTGCGCGTTACACAGCTGGTTTTCGGTCCCTATTCGCCTTATCCGGTCGCTTACCGAGTGATGGGTCCCGATCCAGACGTACTGCGCCAGCTGGCCGCGAAGGTGAAAGTACTGATGCAGGCCAGCCCGATGATGCGCACCGTCAACACCGACTGGGGTTCACGCGTGCCGGTAATGCATTTCAGGCTGGATCAGGATCGGCTGCAGGCGATGGGGCTAACGCCTGCCGGGGCGGCTCGTCAGCTACAGTTCCTGCTGAGCGGGGCATCGATCACGGCGATTCGTGAAGATATCCGATCTGTGGAAGTGGTTGGTCGTGCAGCCGGAAAGGTGCGCCTCGATCCCGCGCGCCTTGACGCTCTGACGCTAGCCGGAGCCGATGGGCAGCGCATTCCACTCTCGCAACTCGGTGAAATCGACATCCGCATGGAAGATCCGCTGCTGCGCCGCCGCGACAGAACGCCAACCATAACGGTGCGCGGCGATATTGCTGACGGATTGCAGCCACCGGATGTCTCAAGTGCGTTGAGCCGGGAACTTCAGCCATTAATCGCGTCACTGCCGCCGGGGTACCGTATTGAACAGGCGGGCTCGATTGAGGAGTCGGGTAAAGCGACTAAAGCGATGCTGCCGCTGTTCCCAATTATGATTGCCCTGACGCTGCTGATCATCATCCTGCAGGTGCGTTCCATGGCAGCGATGGTGATGGTTTTTCTGACCGCGCCGCTCGGGCTGGTTGGCGTTGTGCCCATGCTGCTGCTATTCCAGCAGCCCTTTGGCATCAATGCACTGGTTGGGCTGATCGCGCTGTCAGGGATTCTGATGCGTAATACGCTGATCCTGATCGGACAAATCCATCAGAATGAGCGAGAAGGCCACGATCCTTTCAAGGCTATCGTTGAGGCAACGGTGCAGCGCGCCCGGCCGGTTCTGCTGACAGCGTTAGCGGCGATTCTGGCATTTATTCCACTGACGCACTCCGTGTTCTGGGGCACGCTGGCTTACACGCTGATTGGCGGGACGCTGGGCGGCACCATTATGACGCTGGTGTTTTTACCGGCGATGTATGCCATCTGGTTCCGTGTCAGGTAGGCTAATGCTGAAAAAAATCCCCGCCTGGAGCGGGGAAGGAAGTATGAACAATATGCAAAGACTCTCGCACGCTGTGCGTGCTGTGTGTAACCTTCGTACCAAGTATGAAGCGATAAAAGAGTAGTAGCAGTATTTGACGCCTGCAACTCAGGTCCACAAATAAAAATGAAAAGGCTCGGGCACGAGGCCTTTATCACTTCAATCATCACAGCAATGGTCTGGTAGACAGTCCTGAAATCAATGCCTGGCTTCGTTTATCCTCGTCAGTAAAACCCGAGCGTTACTTATCAACGTGGTCTTTTAAAAATGAGAAATCGATTAATAAATGGCATTTATTTGGAATCGCCAAATAAAAATTATCAATATTCTTGATGATTGAGTTCATAAATAACCGAAGCGGTTTCATTTTGATAAAGATGCAATTTAAATGACTGTAATAGGAGCTAAAATAAAAAAATATAACCCGTGCATTTTTTTTAATCTCCTATAAATTGACCCAGCGGTACTCTCCGCACGTAACGAATGATGCTTTGCATCGCCTCTGAAAGCGTTAGAGATTTCCACTTTCAGAGGTCATTTTTTCCTGCCATAAAAGTCCATTCCTTTTTACTTGCCCTATCTCATATTAAATATTCATCAATTCACGCTGATAAAGCTGTACAACATTGCGATCATTGTATAAGTTTACTGCATGACGATCTGATTAAAATATGAACACGTGAGGTTTCCTTGCAGCAGAACCCGGGTAGATGCCATTCAGTAAATGATATTGCAGCATTTTTTAGCCGCAGCTCTCTCTCTTCTCAACACTAAATGTTGAACAGAGAGTGATATGAAAAATCACCATGAACAAAAGTTGAGTGATCTTCTCATCGGCGAGGCGGTAATAGCATTGCTGCGCGAAAAAGCCGGCATCTCGCGACGTGCGCTCCTCTCGAAGCTTGAATGCATGCTGAAAGCTGAAAAGGATGAAGAACGTGCGCGCGCAATACTTCTCGCTATGCAGGATGTTAAGAAAGAAATTGCCGAGAGTGAATCCCCTAAAGTTGGAGACCGGGAGCACATGGCAAATTTTGATATAGACAAATTCGGTAATGACGACTCAACCCGACATTAACGCCGGCTAAGGGCTTAAGTGCGTGGAAGAGAGACAAAAATGCGCAACTCAGTAAGGATATTTTATGCAGCAGAATACTATCGAGTCAGACCTGCAGAGTTATTTACACAGCACCGGTGACCAGTATGCACAGGAAAAAGAAGTCATTGGTATCATCGTAAAGTCATTGATCGCAGAGAGAGGAAGAGTGACGAACAAGGCCATCATTATGAGTCTGATAGCGGAGCTGGAGAGTGCGACAGATATTGAGCAACTCGATGTGCTGCGCAACTGCCTTGAAATCGTTGTAGGCCGTACGCCTAATGATGATAATTAATAAAACCAATCTATTCTATTTGCCTATCAGCGGGGAGAGTTGTGTTAATTCCCCCGCTTTTCTGACCGCTACATCCATATTAAAACACTGATCCTCATTTCCCTGAGACTTTACTCACCAGTAGAAAAATGCCCAACGCTCTTCTTCACCCGGAGTAAAGCCCACCACCATTTTTAACGCATTGAGTAACGCGTCAAGTTGCAGCGGGTCAGTGGTGTTTTCAATTTCCGAGATGAAGTACAAAATAATGGCGCTATTGGAGACACTCTTACCCTGACTCTCTAGCGTCTGGATGGCGGAGTCAATCAGTGTCTTCTCCGCAGAAAGGTTGTCACCTGCGTTTTGGAGATAGTCAGTAATGTCTATTTCGCGGGACGTTTGCTGTGCGCTTTGTTGCATTTTCTCTCCTTGTGATCAGATATTTCTGCGGCAACGTTTGAAAGATGTTTACGCTATTGCGTTGGGTGTTGGCTAAACAAACCCATGCTTTCTGGGCTATTTATCCAGTTAAAAGTCATTCAAAACTAAATTTAGCGCATATTTCTGTTATGGCACGCCTTTCGTGGATAAAAATCCATTAATGAGCGGTTTAAAGCCTGAATTCCTTCGACGGGATCGTGACTGGCTTATCTCGCCAACAGATAAAAGTTAGCGATCGAACAGCATGCCGATCAATGTCTGATAGTGGCGTTCTTCTTCTTGAGTGGCAGCGACTTCAAGACGTCTTAACAGTTTAGTGCAGATAGCCTTACGGTTAAGGTTCTTGCCAGCCCGAAGGATTTCGACAACAATTTGACCTAGCGTTTCTTGCTGAGTTGGCGCGCTTGCTTTGCTAAAATAATGTGCAATATCGCTGGCTGTATCGGGAAATTTAGAAACACTCTGACGCATGCGAACCTCGTAAAAGTTGGGATAGTCGATTCTGTCTGAACATAAAGTTAGACAATCTTTTAAAACTTGTACAGGATTAATTTATCTGTACAGATTTTCTTTTCAAGCAAAAGATGCTTATCCTTTTTATTCAGGTAGTTATGTTTGGTTGTGAGATCAGCTGTCGGGTTCTGGTTGTTGAAGATAAGGGTAAATTTGTACAAAGAGAGAGGAGGCGATTAACTGGAAGAGGGGGTATGGAAAGGTTCAGGGAATGAAGTCTGTTTAACTCACTTACTTATCGACATAATGCGGAGCGCCCTGAGGCGCATCCTTAACCTGAATCAACGTTAGTCACCCATTAACGATCATTGTTGATAGCGCGTAAATGTCTGGATGCTGAAAGCCAACGTAGCTCTTCGCGGTTTCGTGGGGAGGTTTCGACAAAGGCTTTTAGCCAGCGTCTGGCGTCGGCTATCTGAGCAAGTCTATTGTCGCTGGCATCGCCTTCGGCCATGGTGCCCAACTCAATGATGAGGGAGTGAATGTTGATTTCCTTCTGACTCACAGCAAGATTAATCACTGCCTCGCCAATAATGATATGGCCTTGTTCTTCGTCATGAAATAACACTGCGTTTCCTCCAATATTTTCGATTACCGTAGGAATAGTGTAGTAACAAACTTCCTTAAGGTCTTTAAGATTGTTTAGAGATTACGGTTTATCAAATTTTGCATGTTAACGTTGCTGCTCAACTTGCTGATAATTATCTTAAATTATGCCAGATGTAAACGCATTGCTTGATGATAAAGAAAAGTCTCAAATTTCGAGGGAAAATAATGAAATCGTTTTCAAGACAAAACTTGCCTCAATTAATGAAGATTTTGATACGTAATTTGGGAATGGGAAATGAATATTGCCAAATGACAGGTGGGGATTAATTAAGGAAGGGGAGAGTGTCGTCCCTGACATTTTCTCCAGCCGGTACACGTTAAACGCGACCGTTGAGGTCATCTTCGTCGTCGTCTTCCGGCCAGAGCCGGACTACGTCCTTAGGCGTCAGATCGTTTCGTCGTTCAAGCCTGCAAGCGTCTGCAGGTAAGGCACGTTATGGACAGCGCGATCGGGCTCTTCGAAACTCTTCAACCATTTTGTGGCTTCAGAAATATCAGACAACCTTGCCTTGCTGCCGCCTGCATTTGCCATATGTTCCAGTTCGTCAATCAGCGATTGTACGCTGACAACTCTCTGTCCCAAGGCAATACTCATTGCCGCTTCGCCAATAATGACGTAGCCTTTCCCGTCGTGTTGAAAAGACATTAACCATCCTCCATTTTCACGTTTATGACAACCTCGACTTAAACTGTAGGCGCTATGACGGATTTAGCTAAAGGTTAATTCCTAAAAGTCATGAAATCTTAGATTTATATATTTTCTAAGTGACTATTCACTGCCGTTATTAGGTGCTAATGCAGGGTGATATTATGTGCAATTTTGCATGAAAGAGGTTTAATGTTAAAGGCGTTAAGCGCTTCTCAATGATGGATATTAACTCGGTGAAATAATGGGAAGGCACTACAAAAAGGGGTGATATATTTAATTCTAAAGTAATCCGTGAACAGCTGTATAAATATGAAAGCGTAAGGATGCAATAAAACCCTTTGCAGGTAACGATATTGGTTTCGTTACATTTACGGATAGCTAGCTTATTACGCGGAAGTTGGCGGACACCAGCTGCATATTATGCACCGCGCTGTTATATCTGGAGCACACCCAGCCATAGCGTATCCACAAGACGTGCGTCTGTAGAACTTTCAGGGACTGCCCCGATGTATAGGTTGCCCGAGTAGCAACTGATAACAATAGACGGATGTGTTCAGTGCTCAGTCAGAGTGATGAGTTTCCACTATTAGGTCTAACGGAATGCGGCAGAAAAGTGTCCGCAGAACTGTTTCCTAAAGGGCATTCAGCAGTTTGTAGATCTCATTGACAACCTGCAGGGTTGCGTGTTCGATCATCCCTTCATTACGGCATAAAACCCAGCCGTGTTTAGCAACGGCTCGCTCGAACGACTGAGTACAAGCGACATGATCTTCCAGCTTATGCATCACCGTACTACTTAACCCGCGCGTTCTGGCCGCGGCCCTTGCCCATGAAATTTCAGGCGCAGTAATAACCCCGACATGCAGGTCCGGCGCTTGCACGTTTCGATCAATGTTTAACTGTAAAATCTCAGCAAATGGAACCATCCGGCGAAACGCGGCATCAGACGGGTACCAGCGATCCATCAAAATGATGCTGTCCGGTGGCTGTTTAGTCAGCACATGTTGGGAAATCCATGCACGGCTATCAGCAAAGCGCGCACAAACTTCCCGCTCTAAAACCATGGAGGGATTTCTGGCCAGCCTGTTCACCAGAGCCATTGTTTCTCTCCTGAAGGGATCGCTTTTTTTCTCGCAAAGCCGGATTACCTTGATGTTATCTGACCTGAGTACTTTCGTAATGGCTTCCAACAGCGTGGTTTTGCCAACCCCTTTGGGCCCATCCAGAGAAACAAACAGCGGACGGCTCATAGTCGAAATGACGGGTGATGTAGCGTTTGTGTGAAATTCAAACCGGGCAAAAGCATCCTATTTCCTTCTTATTAACCGGTGTCCACTTTCTACGTCCGTTGAAGCTGTCTGGCGCGTCAGCGTGAACTAAATGAAAGGCTCTCATAACAGACACTGATGGACATTGTGGCAATGGCTTTAAGTTACGAGTCTCATTTTCTGATGGTAAATTCATTTTAGGTCAATGCCCATATGTTGCGATCTACACGATGGAGTTTAGGGGATCCGATTAGCAAAAGGAAAACTTCTCTCAGTACGCTTGTTATTTAAGCAGATAGGCGTTAATGGGCAGCTTTGGGCGAGCAGCGGACGTTTAAAAGTAAAAAGTTAAAAAAAAGCTGATTTTTATGTTGTCGCCTGTTAGCCTGGAAAAATGCAGCAACCGGCTCAGTACAATCTCACCCACTCATTATCATCACTTCCAATTTTTAGGTGGGATTACGTTCGCCATTTCCCGCCAGTAAAGTGGGCCTTAACGAACAAACCATTGAGGTAAATATGGACTTCGATACAGTGGCAACTTCAGCAAAACCAACCCTGCATCTTTTATGCGGAAAAATTGCATCAGGCAAATCCACATTATCCACAAAATTAGGTACTTTACCTGGCTCCATAATTGTTAGTGAGGACAACTGGCTGGCTGCGATCTATGAAAATGAAATGCAATCATTGGCGGATTATATTCATTTTTCTTCAAAGCTCAAAAGGGCTATGAAGCCCCACCTGGTGGCACTACTCAAAGCGGGTTTATCCGTTGTTCTGGACTTTCCGGCAAACACACGAACACAGCGTGAATGGATGATGAGTATTATTAAGGAGTCAGGTGCTGATAATCGTCTGCATTTTTTGAACGTATCTGATGAAGTCTGCAGAGCCCGGTTACACGCCCGTAACGCAGAAGGTACGCACGACTTTGCAGCTACAGATCAACAGTTCAATACCATTACGAGTTATTTCTCAGAACCTACAGTTGATGAAGGGTTTGAAATTATAGAATACCTCTAAATGCGTCATCCGCATTTAAGCCACCATTGAGTAGTTTTATTGTTTTCCGAAAAGTGATGGCACTGATGATGCCTTAATACAGACAGCCTCCGCTTCTGGGCAAAGTGGACAGCTTTTAAAGCTGTCCGGCATGAGTGATGTGAGGTATCTCATAACTAATACCTGGTGACATCTTATAGTTTCCACGCTTCATCATCCAAAGCGACAAGGTAATTTATATCAACAATGCATGTAATGTCCCTTTTATCACCTTGTTTTTAATTACTTCTAAGCCCATCAATTACCATAGTCGGTAGTATCAATACCGATTTTAAGCTGGTTTGAATTCGTTCGATGATTGCTTCTCGAGGGCCATTTATCCATTCATCACTCATATAAAATTTTTCCTGAGACGCTTTCATATGTTCAATATCATTAAATGCCCGAATCAGAAAGTAAGAATCCTCATCATGAATCGAGTTGCCAAATGCAATGATGTCGATACCCGCTCCACGATGGAGAGGAGCACTTATTTCAACCATGATTGTATGGAATTCTTGTCCAGTGCCTGGCTTCAGAATGTACTGCAATAACTCGACTGCTCTCATTAATTTCATTCCCTTGGTTTACGTTAGATACCTGGATTAGCGGTAACTTCCTGGCTACGCACATAATCAAATCGTACTAAATATAACCATCAAAGCTACGCTTAAAAAGATTTTTATAAACAAGCAATTCTAACATCGTTGTTTTTACAGCTCTTCGCTTGTGGATAAGGCAAAAAAACCTACCTCATTTTTTTTTGATTCAAAACCGTAATCTTCTATGCAGAGTTGTGCTTGAGCTGTGCGCCAGATACTGGCTAATGCCACATTCGCTCCGAGTAAAGTCGCATAACCACCGACGTACATTACCTGCATTGCAGCTTTAACGACTGGGAGGCGCTGCCACTACGTAAATTCCGCTGGCGAGCATTTTATTCACTATGCAAACCTTAGTCACACCAATTTCAGGCAATAAAAAAACCCGCACGAGGCGGGTTTTTTTATTATCAGCGGTTCTTATCTGCTCAGACTATTGTCTTCATCGCTATTGTAAGCGTTGCTGATAATGAGCGCGGCTTACAGCGGAGTAACATTGCCCGCTGCTGGGCCTTTGGCGCCATTTTCGATGGTGAAGGAAACTTGCTGACCTTCATCAAGAGTTTTGTAGTTGTCGCTCTGGATTGCAGAGAAATGGACGAAAACATCCTTGCTGCCATCGTTAGGAGTGATAAAGCCAAAACCTTTATCAGAGTTAAACCATTTTACTAAACCAGTCATTTTGTTAGACATAGATAATTCCTTAATTGATGAGCCACTTGTAGCGGCGAAAATTGGCCTGAAGTGAAAGATTTACTTATTGGGCACTTAGGAGGAGGCTCTCGAAGAAGGATATCTAGGGATAACACTTGAACTGAGGACTGCTTTACTAAAACTGCTTTCATAAGGTCTGTGTTCCAAACCGATGACGCATTAAGACATAGCGATAATAATTTAGCAACGAATATGTTTATTTATTTTAACCATTTAAAGACCTGGACGGCTGAACGGCCGGTTACGCTTCATCTTTGGCTGTGCTTTGCCGCGCCGATTATCACAAGGTGGTTTGTTATCTGCGTGGTGATGCTACTGATTGGTGTGGCGATTATCTGGGGACCGTTCTGATAAAAAACTAAGGACCCCACATTGGGCTTTTCGATCTCTTCTGACATGTTTAAAAAAACGCATTTTATCGACATATCTCTTTGGCGTGTTTTGGTTGAAAGCGCGATAACAGCTAATCCAGGTCATTTCCTATAGCAATAACAAGCAACTATAATATTACCGGTTAAGTGGCTTGATCTGCTTTGTGAGCACGTCAGCTTTTCCACTCCTTTTCGCGGCGGTGAATTTCAGAGGCATACATGATGCGTACTCTTCAGGCGGCCTGGTTGCTTACTCTGGCCCTGTTTGTCTGTCCCGCCTCGGCGGCCAACTCAATCAGCGATGGCTGGGAATGGCTCAAGCAGGACGTTTCACAAACCTGGCAGGAACCGCAGTATTACGATCTCTATCTGCCTTTCATCAGCTGGCATGCTCGTTTTGCTTACGATAAAGATAAAACCGATAACTACAATGAAACGCCGTGGGGCGGCGGGTTGGGCGTCTCGCGCATCAATGAAGACGGTAACTGGAGCGCGCTCTACGCGATGGCGTTTAAAGATTCCCATAACGAATGGCAGCCGATCATTGGTTATGGCTGGGAGAAAGGCTGGTATCTGGATCAATCGCGTGATTTTCGTCTCGGACTTGGGCTAACCGCCGGTATCACCGCGCGCGATGACTTCGCCAATTACGTGCCGCTGCCCATCGTGCTGCCGCTGTTCTCCGCTGGTTATAAACGCCTCAACGTGCAGTTCACCTATATTCCCGGCACTTACAATAACGGTAACGTGCTGTTTGCCTGGGTTCGCTATGCCTTCTGATTCCGTCAACGCGTTGCATAAAGATCGCATCAGCAAAGTGCTCAAGCGCGTAGCGTTAGGCTTGCTGGCTTTGCTGGTGATGTTCCTGGTGATCCGTGGTTATCAATCCGAACAAGGACCGCCACTGCATCGCTGGCATACGTGGTCGGCGGATGAAATGTCGGTGGATGAGATTGATCGCGCCAGCTTCGCGGATTATCTGACGCGTGAAGCAGCGATTTTCCACGACATGAAGCTCAACGTGACCGACCAGCTTAGTGGCGATGAGAAAACGGCGCTCAACCGCTTTAACGCGCAAAGCCCGGTTTATCCGGCGCGATTCGACACCGACTGGAATCGCTCTTATATCCTCGAGCCGGAAGGAAAAGCGAAAGGTGCGGTGGTGCTGCTGCATGGATTAACCGATTCGCCGTACAGCATGCGCCATCTGGCGCAGGCGTATCAGCAGAAGGGTTTTGTGGCGGTAGTGCCGCGGCTGCCGGGACACGGCACGGCGCCCGGTTCACTCACCAAAGTTGACTGGCAAATGTGGATGGCGGCAACCCGCTTAGCGGTGCGCGAAGCGACACGCCTGGCGGGTAGCAACGTACCTTTGCATCTGGTTGGATACTCGAACGGCGGCGCGCTGGCGGTGAAATACAGCCTCGATACATTGCAAAATAACGCGCTGCGCAAGCCGCAGCAGCTGGTATTGCTGTCGCCGATGATTGGCGTCACCGCCTATGCGCGGTTTGCTGGCTTAGCCGGCTGGCCAGCCATCATCCCCGGCTTCGCCAAAGCGGCGTGGCTGAGCATCATCCCGGAATACAATCCTTTCAAGTACAACTCGTTCCCGGTGCGCGCGGCGCGGCAATCGTGGCTGCTGACTCAGGCGATGCAGGATCAGCTGCTGCATGTGATTCGCGGCGGCAGCATGCCGGCGTTTCCTCCGGTGCTGACCTTCCAGTCAGTGCTGGATTCCACCGTCAGCACCCGCGCAGTGGTCAATGCGTTCTATCGCTATCTGCCGGATAACGGCAGTGAACTGGTGATGTTCGACGTCAACCAGGCGGCGAACTTGCGCGCGCTGTTCAGGCCCGCGCTCTACTCAGCGGTCAATAATTTGTTGCCGCCTGCGCCGCGCCGCTATGCCTCAACGGTCATCACCAACGCGTCACCGACCACCTATCAAACCGTGGCGCGCATTACAGCGGCGGATCAAACGCAAGAAATCGTGCGTTCGATGCACGAAGCCTGGCCGCAAGATACCTATTCGTTATCGCACATTGCCGTGCCGTTCCCACTCAGCGACTCGCTGTATGGCCGCGAGCCAACGGAAAAGAATCGTTATGGCATTAGCTTTGGCACCATCTCGCTGCGCGGTGAAACCGCCAGCCTGATCGTTGGGCTGGATACGCTGATGCGCAACACTTCCAATCCGTTTTTCGATTACATGATGTTGCAAATCAAGGGGCGCATTGACTGCAGCAGTCAGAGCAATCTGCCGGCCTGCATCAAAGCGTTATGACTTTTTTCAGCCAGCCGCTGGCGAGGATCACTCTGGAGAGCAACACCGAAGCGGCAAAGGTCACGGCAATCAGCGTCAGCTTAGTCGCCAGCGAGGTGATGGGAATCAGCGCGGTGAGCAGATGGAAAACCGAGTAGTGAAGAATATAGACGCCGGTCATGGTTTTGCTGATGGTCGCCAGAATGGTCTCTTTAACCGCCACATTGCGGCGAAAGCGCACCTGACTGGCGGCGATCACCAGCACCACCACCAGCAGATAGATCTGCGAGCCGGTGAGAATAAAGGCGTTGCGATCGGCTTTGAATAGCGCAAAGAAAAAGTGCTGCTCATAAAACCAGGTAAACAGGTAGATAAAGGGCAGGGCGATTACCGCGCCGCGCGCCACTTTTTTGCGCTCCATCCAGTCATTAATCAGCGGATCGCACAACAGCTGGCCGGTTAAGTAAAACAGCAGCCAGGTCCAGAGCCGATACTGCGGCTCAAGCCGGAACAGCGGGTCGTCCGGATGCAGCACCGCCAGCAAATCGTAGCCATATGAGAACGCCAGCAACGCAAACACCAGCGCAACGAACGCGCGTCGATGCTGGCTAAGCCAGATCATCAGCGGGTGAAAGCTGTAGATGATAATGAATGAGAAGATGAACCACGGCTGGATCAGGTAGCCGCGCTGATAGGGTTCCCACAGGTAATAGACCGTCATCCAGAACAGAAATACGATCACCAGATTGCGAATCTTGCCTATCTGCCAGTTAACATCCTGCTCGGAACGGGCATCCATAATCCCGGCGACGACAAAAAACAGCGGCGTCGCGATGGTGGAGATAAAGGTCAGAAACGCCAGAATCCAGTGATAATCGTAATCGTAGCGATCCCAGGTGTTGTACACGGTGAAAAATGTCACCGCCGTCATACATCCCAGCGTTTTAATCACGTTTAGGCCGGTCACATTCATGATGCGCTAGCCACCGTTTGGCGATGGAAGCAGGCGTAAATCACCGGCAGCACCAGCAGCGTCAGCACCGTGGCAAAGCCCAGACCAAACATGATCACCACCGCCATGCTCTGGAAGAACACATCGCGCAATAGCGGCGCCAGCCCGAGCACGGTGGTAAAGGCGGTCAGCAGAATAGGGCGCAGACGCGAGGTGGCGGCGTAGATGATCGCGTCAGCCTGCGGCTTTACTAGCTTCTGCTGTTCAATCTCTTCGACCAGCACGATGCCATTTCGAATCAACATACCGCTCAGACTCAGCAGGCCGATTAACGCCATAAAGCCAAACGGAATCCCGGTGATCAAAAAGCCCGGCGTCACGCCAATCAGCGCCAGCGGCACCGTCAGCCAAATGGCGACGGCGTTTTTCAGCGAGCTAAACATCAGCACGGTGATCACAAACATTACCAGATAACCCAGCGGCAGCGAGGTAAACACGCCTTGCTGCGCTTCACTGGAACTCTCCGCATCGCCACCCCACTCAATGCTGTAGCCGTGCGGTAGCGGGATATGCTCAATCTGCGGCTTCACGCGCGCCACAATATCGCCGGAGGTATCATTGCTGAGCGGATTCGGGTCGGTCTGCACGGTGAGTACGCGGCTGCGATCGCGGCGCAGAATTAGCGGATCTTCCCATTGCAACGTAAAACCGCTCACCACGTTGCTGAGCGGGATGTACTGCTGCTGGCTCTGGCTCCACACCAGCACGTTATTGAGATGATTGGCGTCCTGCCGCTCGCTGGCCGGTGGCCGCACGATAACCGGCAGCAGGTCAGCGCCTTCACGATAAAGCCCAACGCGGCTGCCGGTGAAATTCATCTCCAGCGCGTTATCCACCTCCTGCTTATCGACGCCTAGCTCGCGGCCCAGCGCCAGATTGAACTGCGGGCGAATAACTTTGCTGCGGTTTTGCCAATCGTTGCGCACGCTGTCGGTGGCGGGATCGGCGGTGAGGATGTCGCCGACCTGGCTGGCGATCAGGCGCATTCTGTCGGGATCGGGACCTTTGATACGCACCTCAATCGCGCTACCGCCTGAAGGACCAAACATCACCCGTTTGGTGCTGGCATTGACCTGCGGATACTGACGCACGATGTAGGCATCAATACGGTGTGACAGCGCCCCGATATTACGCTGATCGTCCATGCGCACCATGATTTGCGCATAGTTGCTGTACTGACGCTGCCCGTTGTAAGTGAGGATAAAGCGCATACTGCCCTGGCCAATGGTGGTGACGGTAGACACCACGCCTTGCTGCCCGGTAATCGATTTTTCAATGTCGCTGGCCATCTGCTCGGTGGCGTTGATATCGGTGCCGTACGGCAGCCAGAGATCGACAAAGAAGATCGGCGTATTGGCTGAAGGGAAGAAGTTTTGTCGTACCGATCCAAAGCCCCAAATCGCCAGCGCCAGCAGCAGCGCCATCAGCGAAAGCGTGAGGGTTTTTTGCCTGAGCAACACCAGCAACATGCGCTGATAAAAGCGATAAAAACCGCCGTCATAAGGTGAAACTTCAGCCGCAGCTTTAGTAGGTTCCTGTGTTTTAAACAGCCACCATTTGATCAGCACTGGCGTGATGGTAAGCGCCGAGAACCAGCTCAGCAGCAGGGAAATCAGCAATACCTGGAACAGCGATTTGCAGTACTCGCCGGTGGAATCCTGCGAAAGACCAATTGGCGCAAACGCCAGAATGGCGATTATCGTCGCGCCCAGCAGCGGGAAGGCGGTGCGGCGAATCACAAAGTTGATGGTGGTCATCAGCGGCGAGTTTTGCTGACGCGCGATTAACACACCTTCGACAATCACAATCGCATTATCCACCAGCATGCTCAGCGCAATAATCAGCGCGCCCAGCGAAATGCGCTGCAACTCAATGCCGCACAGATACATGATCAGCAGCGTGCCCAGCACATTGAGCGCCAGCGACAACGCGATGATAATGCCGCTGCGCACCCCCATAAAGATCAGCAGCACGCCGACGACAATCGCCAGCGCCATCAGGAAGTTGGTAATAAAGCCATTCACCGAGTGCGCCACTTCGGCGGCCTGATCGTAAAACACGTTGATCTGAATGCCCGCCGGTTTTTCTGCCGACATCTGCTGCAGTTTGGCCTCCAGCGCGCGCCCGACATCAATGACATTCACGCCGGGAACAAACGAAATTCCCATGGTGACCGCCGGACGTCCGCTGGCGTGGTAAATGCTGGAGGGCGATTCACTCAGCCCGCGCGACAGCGAGGCGATATCGCGCAATCGGGTGGTGGCGTGATCGCCAGGCGGGCTGACCAGCAAGTCGCCCAACTCCTCGATGTTCTGAAACTCGCCGGTTGGATGCAGACGGATCGATTCCGTGCCGGCTTTGATGTCGCCCGCATTGGAGACCACGTTGAGTCGACTTAGCACGCTGGCGAGTTGCGGCAGCGTAATGCCGCGCGCGGCCATCATCGTTAAGGAGACATCGATATTAATCTGCTGCGGGATCACGCCGCCCAGCGCCACCTTGCCCACGCCCGGCACCAGCACCAGTTCACGCCGTAGCTGCTCCGCGTATTGCACCAGTTCCGGGTTGCTGAAGTTGTCGCCAGAAATGGCGAAGAAGAAACCAAACACATCGCCAAAATCATCGTTAACGAATGGCGCTGCTACGCCGGGAGGAAAGAAACGCGCCGCGTCGCCGACTCTGCGCCGCAGCTCATCCCAGATTTGCGGCAACGCGTTGGAGTGGTAACGCGAGTCAATGTTGACGGTAATCTGCGACAGGCCGTTGGAAGAGATGGAGCTGACATTGTCCAGATAGGGCAACTGCTGCAGCGCATTTTCCAGTGGCAAGGTGACTTCCTCTTCCACCTGCTGCGCGGACGCGCCGGGATAGTGGGTGACAACCACCGCGGTCTTAATGGTAAAGGCTGGATCCTCAAGACGGCCAATATTGAGCAGAGCAAAAATGCCGCCGACGCCCAGTAACAGAATCGCCAGCCAGACGCGGACCGGATTATCGATAAACTGCCGGGAGATATCCATTATAGCCCCCGCTCACGCGTCCAGATGCGTACCGGTTGCTGAGCATGCAGCTCGTTGACGCCAGCAGCGACCACGCGTTCACCTGCATGCAGCCCGGCGGTGATCACCACGCCACGATCGGTTACTTCGCCCACGCTGACTTTGCGATCTTCTAACGTCAACTGATCGCCGCTGCCTTGCACCACCCAGACATGCGGCTCGTTGCGCTGGCTGTTATCGGGATTGAATACCGCTTCCACCGGCACCACTAACGATTCGCGATTCACGTTGGCGGGTAGATTGGCGAGGTTAATCGTCACCGTGCCACTGACGCCGCCCACCGCCGGGAAATCGGCCGGGCGCGGCATAGTTAAAATGATCTGCCACGTCAGCGAGTTGCTGGTACTGCTGCCGGTGTGCTCTTTGTACTCGGCCTGGAATTCGCGATCCGGCAGCGAGTTGATGCGCACCACCGGGCGATAGGTCAGGTTGCGCATACCCAGCGCGGTAAACAGGTTTTCCGGCACGCTGAACACCACGTCGAGCAGATCGTTGCGGGTCAAGGTAGCGATGGTTTGTCCGGCGGCGACCACCTGATGATTGCGCACGTTAACCACGGCGGCCACACCGCTGAACGGCGCGGTTAGCGTCATCTGGCTTAACTCCTCACGGGCAATTTGCAGCGCGGCATTGGCCGCATCGCGGTTGGCGCGCTGCACATCCATGTCTGCCTGCGAAATCGCCTGGCGGCCGGAGAGCGTCTGGAAGCGGGCAAATTGCCGCTGTGCAAGCGTGGCGGCGATCTGGCGCTCATTAACGCGCTGCTGCGCTTCCCGCGCCGTAAGCCTGGCGATGAGCTGGCCCTGCTCGATGCGGTTGCCCTGGCGAATATCCAGCGATTCAATCTGTCCTGCACGTTTGAACGACAAATCGGTGGAGTCGCCGGATTCAATGCGCGCCGGGAAGATACGTTGCTGAGATTCGCCGGACGCCACAACTTCAACGACTTTCACCATGCGTGGCGGTGGCGTGACTTCCTGTGTTTTTTGATCGCAACCCGTTGTTAAAAATATAACAATGGCAGTCAGCATAATATAACGAGTCACTGTTTTATCCTCAGCAACAACGAATCCATTGTTGGCAATAATGTGAGTGGATAATTTAATTACCAAGCATAGAGACAACCGCGTAGGTGAATAGTCCTACGGCGGAGCAGGTAACGATCGCAATGACAACATAAAGACTCAAACGGAGCAGACTATAACCATACATCGTTGCCTCCATTAACCATGACCACAGAAAAACTGCGCCATCGCCTTGAAAGGTGAGAAGTATTAACAGGATGTTTTTGTTATCGATGAGCATAGACGCAGATGTCAAAAAAAGTAAAGCCTGATAGCTTGTAATATTTTTGATGAAATTAACCAGATTTAAATCTAATAAAAATGATTTTCATGGATATTTAATCCGCAATATCGATATAAAATATCAGATTAAAGTAACCTGAATATTGGCTTTAAATTACCCAGCCTTATGAATTATCACACTATATTTTTATTATTATCCGCGATCGGATAAGTCTGGTGAGATAAATTTTTTCCGCCTCGCGACTTTTATTGAGAAATGAATGCGTTGAATATCCCTGTGCTACGTTTATAGCGTTCATTTTACAAAAAACTTTCAATTTCGTATAGAAAATAGGGCTGCTCCATTGCCGCTGAGCAGCCATTAACGACATATTTTTCAATCTGAAACGGACCGCTTCTTCCACCGGATAAGTCAGGTCTGATCTTTTCGTTCAATGGCGACTTGTTAAATACGGGATATCACCGCCTTGATTTCCGAAACAGGATTTGAGGAGAAAGCGATGAATACTGCTAAACCGGAAAGTACCTATTATCAACTTTCTGTCGATGAAACGCTGGCCAGTACGCAAAGTTCCACCGAGGGAATCAGTAGTGCTGAAGCGGCGGCGCGCCTAACACAGTACGGGGAAAATGCCCTGCCACAGAAACCCGGCAAGCCGGTTTGGCTGCGTTTTCTCGCTCACTTCAACGATGTGCTGATCTACGTTTTGCTTGCCGCTGCGCTGCTAACTGCCGTCATGGGACACTGGGTTGATACGCTGGTGATTCTCGGCGTGGCGGTGGTGAATGCCCTGATTGGCCACATTCAGGAGAGCAATGCGGAAAAATCCCTGCAAAGTATCCGCAATATGCTCTCCAGCGAAACGGTGGTGATCCGTGCGGGTAATCACGAGACACTGCCCACCACCGCGTTGGTGCCAGGTGATGTGGTGGTGATCCGCGCTGGCGACCGCATCCCGGCGGATCTGCGCGTTATTGAGGCGCATAACCTGCGCGTTGAAGAAGCGATTCTGACGGGCGAATCCACCGTGGTTGAGAAGGGCACGGACGCGCTCATCGGCGAGTTGCCGCTGGGCGATCGTACCAATCTGCTGTTCTCCGGCACCACCGTCAGTTCGGGCGGCGGCAAAGGACTGGTGGTCGCTACCGGTGGCGCCACGGAACTTGGGCACATCAACCAGATGATGTCCGATATCGAAAAGCACCGCACGCCGCTGCTGGTGCAGATGGATAAACTCGGTAAAGCCATTTTCCTGATCATCCTGGCGATGATGGCCGCGCTGTTTGTCTTTAGTTTGCTGTTCCGCGATATGCCGGTTTCAGAGCTGATGCTGTCTCTGATTAGCCTTGCGGTGGCATCGGTTCCCGAAGGATTACCGGCGATTATCTCGATCATTCTGTCGCTTGGCGTGCAAACCATGGCGAAGCAGCAGGCGATCATCCGCAAGCTGCCTACCGTGGAAACGCTGGGCGCGATGACAGTGATCTGCTCAGATAAAACCGGCACGCTGACCATGAATGAAATGACGGTGAAAGCGATTATCACCGCCGATCAGATTTACCGCGTTGATGGCGTGAGCTATGAACCGGTGGGCGCCATCCATAAAGCCGATGACGCTGTGCCGGTGAAAGTGGCGCAAGGCTCGATCCTCGAGCGCTATCTGCGCACCATCGATCTGTGTAACGACAGCCAGCTGATTAAAGACGAAAACGGACTGTGGAAAATCACCGGCGGCCCGACGGAAGGCGCGCTTAAAGTGCTGGCCGCCAAAGGACATCTGCCTTCAGTCACCACCGAACTGCGCAATAAAATCCCCTTTGATTCGCAATACAAATACATGTCGACGCACTATCTGATTGGCGATGAAGAGTGCGTGCTGTTGACCGGCGCGCCGGACGTACTGTTCAGACATTGTCAGCAGCAGCAAACAGAAGCCGGATTGCAGCCGATCGATCTGCCGTGGTGGGAAGCCAAAATTGAGGAGTATGCGCGCGAAGGATTACGTATGGTGGCGGCGGCCTGGAAACCGGCCACACCAGGACAAACTGAGCTGACGCATCAGGATCTGCATCAGGGCATGATTTTGCTCGGCATCGCCGGGATGATGGATCCACCGCGACCGGAAGCCATAACCGCGATTGGCGACTGCCTGCAAGCCGGCATTCGCGTGAAAATGATCACCGGCGACCATCCGCAAACTGCGATGAGTATCGGGCAGATGCTGGGAATCGGTAACGCCAGCACCGCCATCACCGGACGCGAGCTGGAAGTGATGGATGACCAGCAATTGAGTGAGGCGGCGCAGGCGTACGACATCTTTGCCCGTACCAGCCCGGAAGATAAATTCCGTCTGGTGCAGGCGCTGCAAAGCAAAAAAGAGGTGGTCGGGATGACCGGCGATGGCGTTAACGATGCGCCCGCGCTGAAGCAGGCGGATGTCGGTATCGCCATGGGGATTAAAGGCACCGAAGTGACTAAAGAAGCCGCCGATATGGTGCTGACGGACGATAACTTCGCCACCATCGCCAGCGCGGTGCGGGAAGGGCGCCGTGTCTATGACAACCTGAAAAAGACCATTTTGTTCATCATGCCGACCAACCTGGCGCAGGGCTTGCTGATCATCATTGCCTTGCTGGCCGGTAACCTCATTCCGCTGACCCCGGTGCTGATTCTGTGGATGAACATGGCGACTTCCGCCACGCTCTCCTTCGGCCTGGCGTTTGAAGCGGGTGAGCAAAATATCATGCGTCGTCCGCCGCGCGATCCCAAGCTGCATGTGATGGATGGTTTCGCCATCTGGCGCGTGATTTTTGTCGGTTCGATGATCGCCATCAGCGCTTTTGTACTGGAAGCCTGGCTGCAACCGCGCGGCTATTCACCGGAGTTTATTCGTACCGTGTTATTACAAACGCTGGTAACGGCGCAGTGGTTTTATATGCTGAACTGTCGTGTTTCCGACGGCTTCTCATTGAGCAAAGGTTTGCTGATGAATAAAGGCATCTGGATCGTCAGCGGCGTGCTGTTAGTTCTGCAATTGCTGATTATCTACGCGCCCTTTATGCAGCTGCTGTTTGGTACCACCGCGCTACCGTTACGTTACTGGATTATTACCTTGATCATTGGCTTCGTGATGTTTTTAATTGTCGAAATCGAAAAGCCATTAACGCGGAGATTCAGAATCAATTAATAGCGCGTGACATTCAGGCCGCTTCTCTTACGGCCTGAATGTTTTTCGTCACTTGACCTCAAACAAGGCCCAGCGCACAGGTTTTTCTCTATAATACATTTTGTATAGGATGAAGGATCTTAATAATGGGACTGAACGAGTTTCCTTTATGGTCAAGGCTTTTGCGCGTACTGATAATTCTCGCCACGTTGACCATAATTCTCACCGGTATCTATCTGGCATCGGCATTAATTAATCAGGTGATGCTGTCATTGTTTCTGGCGATTATGCTCGATCCGTTAATCAGTCGGCTCGAAAGAAAACGCGTGCCGCGTCTGCTGTCATCGCTGCTGGTGATTGTGCTGCTGTTATTGGTGATTGTGTTCACCATCATCAAACTCACCGTATTAACCCCCGATTTAATCCAGCTGAGCCGTCAGGCACCGCAGTTACTGGCCGAACGCTTCGAGCCGGTGACGCAGACATTTAGTCATTTGGGCCTGGTTTTAACGCCCAACGACATGCTGGCGTTTGTTGATGCGGGTGCGGTGGTGCGCTTTGTCACGGGTTTTCTCACGCAAATACCCAGCATTCTTTCCTGGTGGCTGATGGTATTTCTGATGCTGTTTTTCATGCTGTATGAAATGAGAAATTTAAAAATCCTGCTACGCAAACAGGCCGAAGGGAAATATCAGCGCTATTATGTGGCGCTTGAAGAGGGTGTGCAAAGCGTTATCGTTTATGCTCAGGTTAAAACCCTGACCAGTATTGTCGGCGGCATTATTGTCTGGGCGGGTGCTCATCTTCTTGGCCTGAAGTTCGCCTTTTTCTGGGGTGTGTTGATGTTTGTCTTCAACTATATTCCGGTGCTGGGTTCATTTATGGCGGCCATCCCGCCAGTGCTGCAAAGTTATATGCTGTACGATATCCAAACCGCATTGGTGGTCGCACTGTTCTTCGTGGCGTTGAATTTAATTCTGAGTTCAGTCATTGAGCCGTTGTTATTGGGCAAACGATTGAATATGGCACTTACCACACAACTGCTGGCGTTTCTTATCTGGCAATCCTTGTTGGGCATCATCGGTGCGATTCTGGCAATTCCGCTGACGTTTATGTTGAAAAAAATATTATTAGCGAGCGCGGGGCAACGTGTTGATGATATCTCGTAGCGGCGCAATTTATTGCGCATTATCTGGATGGGCAGGGTGCCGCCAATGATAAGCGCGATAAATCGCGCCGCTACGGAGTGTGCGGTGTTAAACGCTTAATCCTTTTTATAGAGATAAAAACTCCGATACAGCACCGGCAACACCAGGAGCGTTAGCACCGTGGCGAATCCCAAACCGAAAATGATCACCACCGCCATGCTCTGGAAAAACACATCGCGCAGCAGCGGTAGCAGGCCGAGCACGGTGGTGAAGGCGGTGAGCAGAATCGGGCGCAGACGCGACGTTGCGGCGTCGAGAATCGCTTGCTGTAACGGCTGATGCCGCGCCAGTTGGTGCGTTTCCTCAACCAGCACGATACCGTTACGAATTAACATGCCTGACAAACTCAGCAAACCAATCAACGCCATAAAGCCAAACGGAATGCCGGTGAGCAGGAAGCCGCAGGTGACGCCAATCAGCGCCAGCGGCACGGTAATCCAGATCGCCAGCGCATCGCGCAGCGAGTTAAACATCAGCACGGTAATCACAAACATCGCGAGAAAACCTAACGGCAGCGAGCCAAGCAGGCCGCTTTGGGCATCGCGTGAACTCTCCAACTCGCCACCCCATTCCAGATGATAGCCGGCGGGCAACTTCAGCTGATCGATGGCCGGCTGCACGCGCGCCACAATCTCTGCGGCGGTGCGGCCGCTGGCGGGATCGGGATCGGTCTGCACCGTCAAGACGCGCATGCGGTCACGACGCATAATCAGCGGATCTTCCCATTCCAGCTGGAAATCGTTCACCAGATTGGCCAGCGGCACATAGCGCTGCTGCGCCTGACTCCACACCTGAATATTGCCAAGATGGTCGATATTCTGCCGCTCCAGCTCGGAGGTCTGCAGCATGATCGGCATCAACCGCGAGCCTTCGCGCAGCAAGCCGACGCTATCACCGCTGAAGTTGATACGCAGCGCGCGGTCGATCTCGCGCTTGTCCACGCCCAGCTCCTGACCGCGCAGCGGTGAATACTGCGGACGAATCACTTTACTGCGCGCCTGCCAGTCATGACGCGGCGGAAACGCGCTGCCCTCGGCGAGGAAAATGTCGTCAATCTGGCTGGCAATCTGCCGCAGCGTAATGGGATCGGGGCCGGTAATCCGCAGCGCAATGGCGCTGTCGCTGGCACTACCGAAATTGATGCGTTTGATGCGCTCCGTCACCTGTGGGAAGTGCTCGCCGATGTGCTGCTCGGTGTGCTGCGCCAGCATTTCCAGCTGCCTGGCGTCCTGCACGCGCACCATGATCTGCGCATAATTGCTGTACTGACGCGTCGCATCGTAGGTCAGTGTAAAGCGCATCGCGCCCTGACCAATGGTGGTCACGGTACTGCTGACGCCCGGCTGCTGGTTGATCCAGCCTTCAACCTCGCGCGCGGTTTGTGCGGTGTAATGGATGTCGGTGCCATACGGCAGCCACAGATCGGTGAAGAAAATCGGCGTATTGGAGGCGGGGAAGAAGTTCTGCTTCACGTAGCCGAAGCCATAGACCGAGGCGGCCAGGCACGCGGCCATCAGCACTAAAGTAGTGATGCGGAAGCGCAGCAGCGTGGTGAGCACGCGGCGATACAGGCGAAACACCACGCCCTGATACGGCTGCGCGGTCTCTTTGCTGATTGCCTGGCGACCATCCATCCACTGCACGAACACCGGCGTCAGCGTCAGCGCGGTAATCCAGCTGAGCAGCAGAGAAATCAGCAGCACCTGGAACAACGATTTACAGTATTCGCCGGTGGAATCCTGCGATAAACCAATTGGCGCGAAGGCGATGATGGCGATCACCGTGGCGCCGAGCAGCGGCAGCGCGCTGCGTTTCACCATCTGCATCATCGCCTGTCGCAACGGCTTGCCGCGCTGGCGATCGACCTTGATGCCTTCCACCACCACGATGGCGTTATCCACCAGCATGCTGAGAGAGATAATCAGCGCACCCAGCGACACGCGCTGTAGCTCAAGCTTAAACAGATACATGATCAGCAGCGTGCCCAGCACATTAAGCGCCAGCGAGGCGGCGATCACCATGCCGCTGCGGACGCCCATAAACAGCAGCAGCGTTCCGACGACAATCGCCAGCGCCATCAGAAAGTTATTGATGAAACCATCCACCGACTGCTTCACTTCCTGCGCCTGGTTATAAAACACGTTCAGATCGATGCCGAGCGGTTTGGCCTGCTGATGCTGCTGAATTTTGGCGCTTAACGCATCGCCGACATCAATCACGTTGACGCCAGGCGCAAAGGAGACGCCCATCGCCAGCGCGGCGTTGCCGTTAGCGTGATAGAGATTGCCCGGCCGATCGGTAACGCCATAGCTGAGCGAGGCGATATCGCGCAGCAACACTTGCTGGCTGCTGCCGGGCGCAGAGATTGGCAGCGCACCGATCTCATCCAGTGAGTGAAACTCGCCGGTCGGATGGAAACGAATCGCTTCATTGCCGAGGCGAATCTGGCCCGCATCGGAGACGGCATTGACGCTGTTGAGCAAAGCGGCCACGCGCTGTGGCGTCACGCCCAGCACCGCCATCTTCTGGCTGGAGAGCGTGATATTCACCTGCTCCTGCTCAATACCGGCAATCGCCACTTTCGCCACGCCAGGTACCAAATTCAGCTCACGCCGCAATTGATCGGCGTAGGTGCGCAGCTCGCTGTTGGTGAAGTTCTCGCCGGAAAGGGTAAAGAAGTAGCCGTAGACATCGCCAAAGTCGTCATTTACCAGCGGCGCGCTGACGCCGGGTGGAAACTGGCGCGTGGCATCGTCAACGCGGCGACGCAATTCATCCCACACCTGCGGCAAGTCGTCGGCGCGATAGTGGCTGTGAATCGTAACGGTGATCTGCGACAAACCGTTGCTGGAGATCGAACTGACGTTGTCGAGCGATGGCAAGCGCTGCAAGGCGTTCTCCAGCGGCAGCGTCACTTCCTCTTCCACCTGCTGCGCCGACGCGCCGGGATAGTGCGTCACAATCACCGCCGATTTAATGGTGAAAAGCGGATCCTCCAGACGGCCAATGTTGAGCAGCGCAAAAATGCCGCCCACGCCCAGCAGCAGGATCACCAGCCAGCTGCGAATCGGGTATTTGAGAAACGGTTCCAGCAGGCGCATCACAGACCTCGCTCGCGTGTCCACAGGCGCACCGCCTGACCATCACGCAAATCGCTGACGCCCGCGACCACAATGCGATCGCCCACTTGCAGGCCGGAGAGAATTTCGATGCCCTGCGCATTGAGTTTTCCCACCACCACCGGCTGCTGCTGAACGTTAACCACATCACCCTCACCGCTGATCAGCCACACGTAAGGCTGATTCGGCAGGCTGTGATCCGGGTTAAACACCGCGTTGGCCGGCACGCGCAGCAGCGGCGTGCCGTCGGAAGTGGGCAGGTTATGCATCTGCACTTTCACCGTGCCGCTCAGTCCGCTGACCTGCGGTAAATCCGTTGGACGCGGCATCGTCAGCACCACTTGCCAGGTTAGCGTGGCGGCATCAGCTGCTGCGCGATGCTCTTTATATGCCGCGCGAAACGTGCGGCCCGGCAGCGCATTCAGGCTGATCTCTGGCTGATAACTCACGTTTTGCACGTCAAGGCTGGTGAACAGGTTTTCCGGCACGCTGAATATCACATCCAGCACATCGTTGCGACTGATCACCGCCACCGTTTGTCCGGCGGTGACCACCTGATGATTTTGTGAGGCCACGCTGGTGACGATGCCGTCAAACGGTGCGCGCAAGGTGTGATAATCCAGCTCCTGTTTGGCGATGTTGAGCGCCACGGCGGCGGAGTCGCGGTTCGCCTTTTGCATATCCATATCTGCCTGCGAAACCGCACTGCGTGTGGCCAGGGCACTGAAGCGCTGATACTGACGATCCGCCAGCTGGAATCTGTTCTGCTGATCGTTGACGCGCAGCTGCGCATCGGTATCGATCAGTCGGCCAATCACCTCGCCAGCCTTAACATGGCTGCCTTCACGCACCTGCAACTGCGCCAGCCGCCCGGTACGCTTAAAGGCCAATTCGGTGTAATCGCCCGCCGAAATACGCGCTGGAAATACCCTGACTTTCTCTGTGGTATTTTCCGTCAGTGTTAGCGCTTTAATTACGCGAGGTGCGCTGAGTTCATCATCGCTTTTATTGTCACAACCGATCAAAACCAAACAAATTACAAGTGCGCCCAGCACTGGCCAATTATTCATGCCCCTGCCTCAATAAGAAAGAAAGGGCGGAAATATGCCATTGCCTGAAAGAGGGAATAATGACCCTCCGCAAAATAAGGGTCATTAGGTGGAAACAATTATGTGCGTTTAAGGTTGGTTTAATTTAGCGATGTCTGGCGAAATCAATTATGCCACCATGCGCGAAACCACATGATAAGAGAGTAAGCCGATGGCGGTAGCTGATGATACCGCAATGATAATAAAGGAAATGATCATCGGTATTGTCAGGTTGTGTAATTTATTCATAATAATTCCCCCTATAATTAATACATTTCGAGATGAAACTAAAATTAATATGTGTCATGTGCCTTTCTATTTGCTTTTAAATAATAACATTACGCAATCAGTGCTATCACTATTAGCATCACACTTCTGAATCGGTAAAAACATGACCACGGTCAGTATGCTTCGGGAAAATATAATTAAAATGTGGTTTTTATTTTCGCACGCTTTTTTTATTTTCAATTCAATGTCACGGGGTTAATTATGACCGTTATTCCTATTCAGCCAAAACGTCCGGAAGCATCCGCGCGTCCCTATTATCAGCAGGATAACGCCGCCGTATTTAAAGCCATCAACAGCTCACCAGCGGGGTTGAGCAGCACCGACGCACAGCAACGACTGGACGCCGACGGGCCGAACGTGCTGCCGCAAAAGGCGGAAAAATCACTGCTGATGCGTTTTCTGGCGCATTTCAAAGATGTACTGATCTACATCTTGCTAGCTGCGGCGGTGATCACCGCGGTGATGGGCCATTGGGTGGATACCTTTGTGATTCTCGGCGTGGCGGTGATCAACGCCCTGATCGGCTTCATTCAGGAAAGCAACGCCGAAAAGTCGCTGAAAAGCATCCAGAACATGATGTCGAGCGATGCCATGGTGCTGCGCGATGGCCAGCAGATCACCGTCGCTACGCAGCATCTGGTGGTCGGCGATGTGGTAATGCTGCGCCCAGGCGATAAGATCCCGGCGGATTTGCGGCTATTCGAGGTGCACAATCTGCGCGTCGAAGAGGCGATTCTGACCGGCGAATCCACGGTGGTATCAAAGAACACCGTGGCACTTGAAGGTGAAAAAGGGCTCGGCGATCGCCTGAATCTGGCCTATTCCGGCACCACCGTCAGTTCAGGTACCGCGCTGGGCGTGGTGATCGCCACCGGCGGCGACACCGAGCTGGGCCACATCAATGCGATGATCTCCGCGATTGAAGAGGCGAAAACCCCGCTGCTGGTGCAGATCGACAAACTCGGAAAAGCCATCTTCGCCATCATCATGCTGATGATGGCGGCGCTGTTTGTGTTTGGTTATCTGCTGCGCGACATCGCGGTGACGGAGCTGCTGCTGTCGGTGATCAGCCTCGCGGTAGCGGCGGTGCCGGAAGGTTTACCGGCGATTATTTCGATCATTCTGTCGCTTGGCGTGCAGTCGATGGCACGCAATCACGCCATCATTCGCAAGCTGCCGACGGTCGAAACGCTCGGTGCGATGACGGTGATCTGCTCGGATAAAACCGGCACGCTGACCATGAACGAGATGACGGTGAAAGCGGTGGTGCTGGCGAACAGCCAGTGGCGCATCAGCGGCAACAGCTATGAACCCAAAGGCGAATTTACCCTTGAAGCGGGTCAACAGAGCGATGCGCTGATGCAGGGCTTCCTGCAGGTGGTGGATATCTGTAACGAAAGCCAGCTGCGTCAGGATGCCAACGGCAACTGGGGCATTGTGGGTGGCCCAACGGAAGGGGCGCTGAAAGTGCTGGCCGCCAAGGCGGGCATTCACAGTGACAAGGTGCAGATCCTGAGCAAGCTGCCGTTTGACTCGGCCTACAAATACATGGCGGTGAGCTGCCTGATTGATGGCAAACCGTGCCTGCTGATGACCGGCGCGCCCGATGTGTTGCTGTCGCTGTGTCAACAGCAGCAGGGCGCTACCGATGCGGAAGTGATTGATCGCGAATATTGGGAAGCGGCGATCACCACCTACGCCAGCGAAGGGTTGCGCACGGTTGCCGCCGCGTGGCGCTGGCTGCCGGAAGCGCAGCACCACATCGATCATGAGGATTTACGCAACGGCATGAAGATGCTGGGCCTGGCGTGCATGATGGATCCGCCGCGTCCGGAAGCCATCACCGCGATTCGCGACTGCCAGCAGGCAGGGATTCGCGTGAAGATGATCACCGGCGATCACCCGGAAACCGCGATGGCGATTGGCCAGATGCTGGGCATTGGTAACAGCGATTCTGCCATCACCGGTTACCAGCTAGAGCACATGGACGATGCCGAGTTGGGCGTGGCGGCGCGTGAATACGACATTTTTGCCCGTACCAGCCCCGAGCATAAGCTGCGTCTGGTGAAAGCGCTGGAGAGCAGCGGTGAGATCGTCGGCATGACCGGTGATGGCGTCAATGATGCGCCCGCGCTGAAGCAGGCCAACGTTGGTATCGCGATGGGCATCAAAGGCACCGAAGTGACCAAAGAGGCGGCGGATATGATCCTCGCCGACGACAACTTCGCCACCATCGCAGCTGCAGTGAAAGAGGGCCGACGCGTCTACGATAACCTGAAGAAAACCATTCTGTTTATCATGCCGACCAACCTCGCGCAGGGATTGCTGATCATCATTGCGATTCTGATGGGCAACCTGCTGCCGCTAACGCCGGTACAGATTCTGTGGATGAACATGGCGACCTCGGCAACGCTGTCGTTTGGTCTGGCATTTGAACCGGCAGAGCGCAACATCATGCGCCGCCCGCCGCGTAACGCACGCAGCCCGGTGATGGACGCTTACGCCATCTGGCGCGTGATCTTCGTCGGCCTGCTGATTTCGATTAGCGCCTTTGTGCTGGAAGCCTGGCTCCAGCCGCGCGGCTACACGCCGGAGTTCATCCGCACCGTGCTGCTGCAGATGCTGGTCACCGCGCAGTGGGTTTACATGCTGAACTGCCGCAACAGTAACGGATTCTCGCTGGATGCCGGCTTGCTGAAAAATCGTGGCATCTGGCTGGTCACCGTGGTGCTTATCGCGCTGCAGGCGATGATTATCTATGTTCCATTGATGAATACGCTGTTTGGCACCGCGCCATTGCCGTTCAAATACTGGCTGATTTCGCTGGCGGTGAGCGCCGGGATCTTTGTGCTGGTGGAGATAGAGAAGCGCCTGACACGCGGCTGGCGTCTGGCCCGTTAACGTATGTTGGCTGGCGCCATGCCAGCCAACCCTTTTTCATTCAGCGGAAGACGCTGATTCACGCTGCATCACCAGACTGAGCGCAGCGGGCAATACCGTCAGCGTCATCAGCGTTCCCACCAGCAATCCACCAATGATGGCGTAGGCCATCGGCCCCCAAAACACCTGATGTGAGATGGGAATCATACCTAAAATCGCGGCGCAGGCGGTGAGAAGAATCGGGCGGGCACGATGCTCAGCCGCTAGGCTTACCGCATCATTGCGCGACATGCCAGCACGCAGATTGCTATCGGCTTCCATGATCAGGATCACCGCGTTGCGGATGATCATGCCAGCCAGCGCAATCATACCGAGCAGGGCGACAAATCCCATCGGCGTGCCGCTGGGCAGCATCGCCAGAACAATGCCAGGCAGTCCAAAAGGCGCCATCGCCAATGCCAGCAACATGCGCGATACGCGTTGCAGCTGCACCATCAGCAGAATCAGCATGACAAACAACGTCACCGGCAAAACGGCAAACACTGAGCCGTTACCTTTATCCGATTCGGCAACCGGCCCTCTTCATCAAGGGTGTAACCCGGCGCTAATCCGGCACGCAGCTGCTGGACATCTGCGATGAGCTGCGCGGATGTGGTCTCCGCTTGCATGCCCGCCGCTACATCAGTTTGTACCACCACATAGGGAAAACCCTGGCGACGCCACATCACCGGATCCTGCAATCCCCACTGCAGTGTCGCAACCTGGCCGATGGCAATCTTCGCGCCTGACGCGGTGGTCAGTTTCAACGCAGCAAGGCTGGTTAAATCCAGCCGGTCAGCATCGTTGGCGCGCAACAGCACATCAACCAGCCGGTTATGATCTCTCACGGTAGTCACGCTTTGACCGGACCACACGCGGTTCAGCAGCTGCGCGATATCCTGTGAAGAGACGCCAGCCGCGCGGGCTGCGGTTTGGTTCACCGCAAAGGTGATGACGCGTTCCGGCTCGCCCGCTGTCAGGTTTACGCTGCGCGTTGCGCGGGATTGCCCGAGGATGCTGGCCAGCTTTTCCGCATACTGTTTCACCCGCTCGTAGTGCGGCCCGCTAATGCGATAGCGGATCGGCCAGCCAACCGGCGGCCCCAGTTCCAGCGGCGATACGCGCGTCACCACATCGCTGAAATCTCGTGCCAGCAGGCGATCGAGTTCAGCTTTCAACCGATCTCTAGCCGCCAGATTTTTGGCTACCACGACCAGCTGGGCGATGTTTTCATCATCGTTCAGCACGTCCATCGGCAGATAAAAACGCACGGCGCCGCTGCCGCTATACGAGGAGAAATGGTCGATATTGGTGTTGCCGCTGAGTTTCGCTTCGAGCTGTTCTACCACGCTTAAGGTGCGCGCCTGCGAGGCGTTCGCGGGCAGCGTGAGGCTGACCAGCAGCTCCGGGCGATCGGATGCCGGGAAAAACTCGCCCTGCAGATGGCTCATGCCCCAGATGGCGAGCAGCAGCGATGCGCCCGCCAGGCCGAGCGTCAAGCCCCGATGGCGCAAGACCTGTGAAACCAGACGGCGATAGAGGCGCAGCAACCAACCGGGCTCAGCGTGCGATTTACCTGGCCTTGATGCCAGGATCCAGCAGCCGGTCAGCGGAGAGAACAGCACCGCAACGACCCATGAACTGAGCAGCGAGATCAGCACCACCACAAACAGCGAGTAGCAATACTCCCCCGCGCCGGACGCGGCGAAGCCGACGGGAATGAAACCGGCAATCATCACCAGCGTGCCGGTGAGCATCGGAAATGCGGTGGTTTCAAAGGCTACTGTAGCGGCGCGCCAGCGGGAATCACCGGCTTCGAGTCGGGCGACCATGGTCTCCACCGCGATCATCGCATCATCCACCAACAACCCCAACGCGATGATCAGCGCGCCAAGGGAAATGCGTTGCAGCCCAATGTCCGCCAGCATCATGCCGGTAAAGGTCATCGCCAGCACCAGAGGAATCGCCGCCGCCACAACTAAACCGGCACGCAGCCCGAGCGAGACGAAAGAGACGGCCAGCACGATAAAGATGGCTTCACCGAGCACCCGCACAAATCCGCTGACCGCGTCGTTGACCACCCGCGACTGATCCGCCACTTTCGTTACCTCAATTCCGTGCGGCAGTTGGCTGGCAATCAGCGACATTTTGTCCGTTAACGCGTGGCCAAAATCCAGCATATTGCCGGTCGGCGCCATGGAGATCGCCAGCCCAATCGCTGGCTTACCGTTGACGCGATAGAGCGGCGTTGGCGGTTCCGCCGCCACACGCGTCAGCGTGACAATATCGGTCAGGGGAATGTAGCGATCATTGATGTGCAGCGTCACGGCGCGCAGGCTCTGTTCCGAGTTGAAGGCACCGCTGACGCGCAGCGCGATGTTATCGCTGTTGGTGCGAATGACGCCTGTGGGTGACAAGGCATTCTGCGCCTGCAAGGCATCGGTGACCTGTTGCAGGCTCAGGCCCATTCCCGCGAGCGTGCGCGGAGAGAAGCTCGCCACAATCTGCTGCTCCTGCACGCCGAGCAACGTAATTTTGCCGACATCCGGTACGCTCATCAGCCGATCGCGAATCGACTCAACGCGATCGCGCAGTTCACGCGTGCTAAATCCTTCCGCAGTAAAACCGTAAATCGTGCCAAAGGTATCGTCAAAATCATCATTGACCGCCGGTGCCGCAACGCCCGCAGGCAGCGCGGAGCTGACATCCTGCATTTTCTTGCGTACCTGATACCAGATGTCCTGCACTTTGCCGGGCGGCGTGCTGTCGCGCAGATTGACAAAGATAACGGTTTTACCGGGATGCGTTTCGCTCTGCACGTAATCCAGATAGGGCACTTCCTGCAGCTTTTTCTCCAGCGGTTCAGTCAGCAGTTGCACCGTATCGTCGAGATCGGCACCGGGCCACTGCGCGGAGACCACGGCGGTTTTGATGGTAAAGGCGGGATCTTCGTTGCGCGGCAGCGCCTGATAGCTGAGCACGCCAGCGCCAAGGATCATCAGCATCAGAAAAGCCATCAGCTGTTGATGAGCCAGCGCCCAGGCGGAAAGGTTGAATTTATCGCGAGCGGAAGGTTCACTCATGGCTGCTCATCTCCCCGCGCAACCGCTTCGCCATCGCGCAGTGTGCTGACGCCTGCCGTGACCACGCTTTCGCCTGCCGTGAGACCACTGGCGATATAGACTTCGCTGGCGGTGAAGCGGGAAATCACCACCGAGCGGCGTGTGACCTTGCCGCGCTGCGCATCCAGCACAAACACCGCCGGTTTGTCCGCCAGGCGCGTCAGCACGGATGCAGGAAGGATAAAGGTGCGGGGATCGCTCTCCGGTAGTGCCACGCTGACGCTGGCGCCCAACAGCATCGCTGGCGGTGGATCGTCTAGCGTTAATCGAACCCGCCAGGTCCGCGTTTGCGGGTCGGCCTGCGGGCTGATATCGCGCAGATGCGCCTGCGCGGCGATCGCCGGTGAAGAGAGCAGAGTTACGCGAAAGGCATCGCTGGGGAGCGAGGAAAATGCTGCCGGGAAAGGCACATCCAGAACCACATCCCGCCGCGCACCGCTTGCCAGTGACATCACCGTTTGACCGGTGCTCACGACCTGTCCGGCAGAGGCGCTGACGGCGGTGATCACGCCGCTAAAAGGAGCCGTCAGCTGCGTCCAGCGTAGATTTTCCTGCGCGCTGTTGAGTGCGGCTTCGCTGCTTTGCAGGTGCGCCGCAGCGGATTGCCAATCGGATTGCGCGCTGTCGAGCTGCGCCCGTGCAATCGCACCGGAAGGCATCAACTGTTTCATACGATGTAGATTCAGCGCCGCAACGCGTTCAGCTGCCCGCGCGCTGTCGGTGTCCGCCATCGCGCTGCGTAACGCATTGGCGGTAGTGCTGCTCTCTAACGTTGCCAGCACCTGACCGGCGTCAACACGATCGCCCACTTCGGCAGGGCGCGTCAGAATCCGCCCATCCAGCCTGAAACCCAATGATGTTTCGTCGTGGGCATTAATATCGCCGGTCATCTGCACCTGTTGCCCTTGCAGGGCGGGCTTCACGGTGATGAATTTTACCGGTCGGGGAGGCGCGGGTGGTAAGGGATCGCGTGGCCCGCAGGCAGTCAGCGACAAGGCGATGACCACCATGCAGGGCAACAATGGCAGTAACGTTATCAGGCGTTGTGCATCGATAAGATGGTCGGCGGCCTGTTTGACCAGGCCGGTGAAAGAGTCAGTCATGGCGCCACTCCGTACAAGGATTTGGCGCCATTAAAACGGCGAACTGTCGAGATTCGTTGTACGGCGAGTCAAGATCCTGTCAAGAGCGCTTAAAACGGTGCCGGACTGACGTCCGGCAGGAAAATCGCCAGGCTGAGGCCGCCCTCTTTGGGTAGTTTGGCGCTGATCCTGCCGCCATGCGCCGCGCAGATGGCGCGGGCGATCGACAAGCCCAGCCCGCTGCCGCCTGAGTGGCGCGCGCGCGAGGATTCACCGCGCGTGAAACGTTCAAACATCTCGGGCAGAAATTCAGGCGCCACGCCGGGGCCATCATCCCTGAATTCGATGCTGCAACCTCCCGGCACTGCGCGGGCAATAATTTGCAACTGTCCCGCAGGCTTGCCATAGCGCAACGCATTTTCAATTAACACGCTAAACACCTGACCCAGGCGGAAGGGATCGGCGCGGCAGGTGAGCGTGCTGTCTGCTGCCACACTGATGATCATGCCGCTGGCTTCGGCTTGCGGTCGCACCCAGGCCACGCGCTCCCGCGCCAGTTCTCCGGGGTTGATCTCATGCAGATCCAACTTGAGTTGTCCGGCGTCGGCCAGCGACAGCAGGTGGAGCTCATCGATCAGTCGGCTCATGTGGCGCAGCTGTTTCATGATCATCTCCATCTGCTGCGGTTCGGGCTGAAACACGCCATCCAGCAGACCTTGTAACCGGCCAATGGCGGCCGTCAGCGGCGAACGGAGTTCGTGTGCCAGCGCCACGTGCGAGGCGCGCAGTTCACGATCGTAGAGCGCCAGCTGCTGGCTCATGCGATTAAAGTCGTGTGCGAAGTGCAACAACTCCGCCGGCGCGCTTTTTACAATGGTGGCGGCGGAACCAAACTGCCCTTCGGATACCCGATCAGCGGTTTTTTTCAGGTGGCTAAACTGCAACGCCAGCGGGCGGGCGTTGCGCAGAACGGTGAAGGCAACAAACGGCGTAATGATGAAAATCAGGATGATCACCATCAGCCAGTCAGCGGCACCCACCGAAGGATCGGAGTAGCGCACGCCCCAGCGTTCATCAACGATCTCGTGGAAGCGCGGCAGATTGGTTTGCGGATGCGCACGCAGCGTCAGAAATTCCTGGCGCATCGCCGGCGGCATATGGTGGATGATCCACAGGTTTTGCAGCGCAAAGCGCAGGAACATAATCCCGGCGACGGCAATCACCGTGACGATGGCCAGCGTCAAAATACGCACGCAGATCCAGCGCCATAGCGTTTGAGGAGGTGACTTTTTCATGGCTGTCTGAACCTGTAACCCACGCCGCGCACGTTGAGTAATATCTCGGATAAACCGGCGTTTTCGAGCTTCTTACGCAGGTTGTAAACGTGGGTGTCGATCACCCTTTCCAGCGCCTCGCTTTCAGGCATACAGGTTTCGATCAGATAGTGACGGCTGAGTGCGCGCACCGGCGCTCGCATCAGGGTCACCAGCAGGGAAAATTCGGTTGGCGTGAGTTCAACGCGTGTTGGCTGTTGCTCTGGCTGCGCGACCATTGCAGTCATCGCGGCGGTATTAACCTCAAGCGCCTGCCAGCGCAGCACTTCATCCTCCGCAACGGCCGCCCGGCTGCGGCGCAGCACCGCCTGCACGCGCGCCACCACTTCGCCCGGATGATAGGGTTTCACGACGTAGTCATCCGCGCCTAAGCGCAGCGCGCCGATTCTGTCGGGCGTGTCGGTCATCGCGGTAATCATAATCACCGGCGTGTCCGCGCGGCGTCGCACGGCAGCCAGCACCTCGGTGCCGTTCATGCCGGGCAACATGATGTCGAGCAGAATGAGATCGGGTTTCCACTTCTCAACGCGCTCAAGTCCGCTATGCCCATCGCCGGCAATCTCCACGGCGTATCCTTCACGTAGCAGATAGGCTTCCAGCACGTCTGCCGCGTCTGCATCATCCTCAATAACCAATACTCGTCTGTTGTTCATGGCTCACCTTGACAGTTTCTTCATAAATCCCTGGCACGTTATTGACAATGCTTCGGGATACTCCAATCCGTGACGCAACGCCCGGGCAAGGGGCTAAAAACAGATGGGTAACTGAGGTGACACGATGATAACGAGAAAAAAGGCGCTGTACAGTGGCTGTTTGTTACTGGTCAGTATCAGTACCAGCAGCCGCGCTGATGACAGCGCAGCGCAGGATGGCGTGATGATTGGTGTGGGCGCGCAGACCACGCCGACATACAGCGGCGCGGACAAGCAACGCTGGCAAGCGGTGCCGATGTTGCAGGCCAGAAAAGGTGCCTTTTTCGTCGATTCGCAAAAGGGGGTCGGCTACGATTTGCAAAGCGACAGCGGCCTGTATCTGGAGCATTCGCTGGGATATGGCCTGGGCAGGGCAGACAAGGATTCCGACTGGCGCGACGGTTCTGACAAGCTGCGTGGCATGGGCACGATCAATGCCACACTCAACACCGCTATTGCGGCCGGTTGGGCGGTCTCGCCGTGGCTGGTCCTCGAAGCGAAAGCCGTGCTGCCGCTGACAGACAGTCAGGGCGTGAATTATCGCACCTCGGTAACGTTAATTCCGCTGCAAAGCCAGCAGGATAGCCTTTCCTTGCAGACGTCCGCGCTATTTGGGGATGCGCGTTACATGCAAACCTGGTACGGCGTCAGTGCGCGTCAAAGCGTGAAAAGTGGCTATGCGACTTACTCACCAGCAGCGGGATTTTATGGGGTGGAAACCGACCTGACATGGAGTCATCAGTTTACCCAGCACTGGGGCGGCGCGTTAAGTGCGGGCTACACGTGGCTGGACGATCACGCGGCGGACAGTCCCATTGTGTTCAGGCAGAATCAGCTGACCGCAACAGCGGCGGTGACCTATACGTTTTGAGATTTGAATGGCGTTTAAGCCCGCACCGCTGTAAGGAAATCCACAACAGCGGGCGGCTTGAGTGAGAAAGATTATTAATGCGGAACTTCAGAGATCTCTTTCACGTCACTTTTATTGATTTGCTGCTTCACGCCATTGGCATCGACGTAACCCAGCAGGCCGGTTTCAGCATCCTGTGGTTTGCCATCGGTGACGATGGTGCGTCCATCATTGGTGTGGATAGCGTACGAGGTACGCGTGCATCCGGTTAAAGCGGACAGGGCAATAAGCGCAGTAATAGAAAGCAAAATTGATTTTTTCATTAGTCTCTCCAGGCTGTTAAAAGGATATTAATTATCCAGTTCGCTCATGTTGGTAATCTTGTCGCGATTGATCTGCTCAGTTTTACCGGTTTGCGCATCCTTGTAAGAAACAAGGCCCGTGTCACTGTCGATTTGCGGCTTACCAGACGTCACAATCGTGCGTCCGTCGGTGGTCTTAATCGCCTGATTTGAAGAGCAAGCGGTCAATGTCATTGCCATAAAAGTGCCAAGAAATGCCGTTGCCAGTACTGTTTTTTTCATCGTGATGAGTTCCTTTCAGTGGAATAAGTTTTAACTACCTAAATAGCTTAGAACATTTTCCCGAAACAGCCAGAAACCCGGCGCATCTGCGCTGTTTAACCCTACTCAGATGGCGGTTCATGCCGCGCGCTTAGCGGATCTCATTCACATACATAAAATGTTCGGTACTAAAACGGTGATGCGCCAAAATTACCGGCAGTGCACTTTGATCAAACGACACTTCATCAATCACCATCACGGCGTGCGGCAAACTCAGTTCTAGCAGCGCCGCATCCTCTTCATTTGCCAGCGTGGCGGTAATTTGTTCACGCACGGCGGCGACGCGCAGGTCGTAGCGCTCAAACAAATAGCGATAAAGCAGCGGCGGTAACTGATCGGCTGCTGGGAAATCGGCCAAACGCGCCGAAGGCAGCACCAGCGTTTCATGCATCGCGGCGATGCCCTTCACGCGACGCAAACGCTTCAGCCGGATCACTTCATCGCCCTGACCAATTTGCAGTTTCTCTGCTTCGTCGGCGCTGGCAAGACTCAGTTGATAATCCAGTAATCGGGTATCGGATTGCAGCAATCCGCCGGTTTTATCGTGCAGGCGAAAATACTGGAAAAAGTGGCTGAGATTGTGCAGCGGCGCCCAGCCGGTTACCACGGTCCCGGTTTTGCGACGTCGCATCAGCATGCCTTCCGTGGTCAGCGCCGCCAGCGCTTTGCGCACGGTGCCCACCGACACACCAAACTTCGCCGCCAGGCTATTTTCACTCGGCAAAATCGTGCCCGCGGGCAGTTCACCTTGCAGGATCGATTCGCTGATATGGCGCTTGACCACTTCATACAGCGGCGCACCTTCACCTTCGCTGAGTCTGGCGAAAGGTTGAGCGTGGTTCGCGTCATAGTTTTTTTGCATGTTTCCGATTACCGATTGACCTCAGTCGTTGAATTGCATTATCTATAAACTATATAGAAATACAACAGACGATAATCCTATGATGCAAAATCCACGCTTTAACAACGCATTAGCGATGATTGCTCATGACGGCGCGCAAATGACGGATGACCTTAAACAGATGCTGGAGGTGGATACCTGCTTCCCGCCAGGCAACGGTTATGGCGCATTTGCTGACCTGATGACGCACTTGTTAGCACCGCTGGATTTTCACTTTGCGCGCGTCTCCGTGCCGGAACATTTATGGCAGGCACCGGACGGCAGCGCGTACGGTGAACGCGTCAATTTGCTGGCATCGCTTGATGCTGGTGCCGCTGAAAACTGCAATCTTTATTTCCATACCGATACCGTGCCCGCCGGCGATGGCTGGCGTTTTCCAGCGCTCACGCTGACCGCAGCAGATGGCAAGCTGTTTGGGCGTGGCGCTGCAGACATGAAAGGCACCATCGTTGCCGCGATGGCGGCAGTGCGCGCGGCACAGGCGGCGGTCATCCCGCTGCGTTTTAATCCGGTATTTCTGCTGTGTAGCGATGAAGAGGGCGGCTTGTATCCCGGCATTCGTTATCTGGCGGAACAACAGCTTTTCTCCGGTCACCTGCTCAGCTTCAACGGCGGCGCGGTGCCGCGCATCTGGGCCGGTTGCTTTGGCAGCATCGATCTCAAAGTGATTATCACCGGACGTTCGGCGCACTCCGGCGATCCGGTTAACGGCATTAATGCTATTGAAGCGGCGCTGCCAATGATGAACGCGCTTTATCGGCTGAAGCTCGAGGTGGAACAACGCACCTCGGCGATGCCTTCTCCGCCGCACTATCACGGCAAACCGTTGACGTCACTGTTAACGCTGGCCGCTGCGCAGGGCGGCAGCAAAGGATCAACCATTCCAGAACGGTTTGAGCTGCTGATTAACCGCCGCTACGCGCCGGAAGAGCGCTTTGACGCGGTGTGGCAGGAGCTGACGCACTGTGTGGAAAGTGCGATGCGCGACAGCACCGCGCTCGACGTCACGCTGCAAATGATTGGCCATCTGGCGCCGGTCGCTAATCCGGACGGTCCGCACTGGCCGCGCTGGCAGGCGGCGCTGAGTCAGGGTTTTGGCTTCCAACCCAGCGAGTTCAAACCCTGGGGATCGTCCACCAGTTCCGATATGGGCTGGGTCCAGCAAGCCGGGATTCAGGAGATTTTACTCGGCGGCCTCGCCCGTCCTGACAACCGCATTCATGCCGCCGATGAGTACACCACGCTGGCAGATATGATCGCACTTTCGCAGTCCATTCTGGCGTATCTCGCCGATGATTTTCAGCCAACCCAGGGTAATTAACTAATCACGAGGAAGAGAAGATGTGCGCAATGAAAGGGTTAAACCGCAGACAGTTTATCGCCAGTTCTACCGCTCTGACGGGCGCAGCGATGCTGCCCTGGTCGTTCTCGGCCCATGCCGCACAGGTGGCGAGCGCCACGCCGGGCGGCACGGCGCGTAAAGGCGGTGTGCTGCGCATCAGCGTTGATCAAGCCGTCGGCGTGTTAAATCCACATCAGGTGCGCGTCAACCCGGAATATCTGGTGGCGGAACTGCTGTACAGCGGTTTAACGCGTCTGACGCAGGAGATGAAAGCCGAAGCCGATTTGGCGCAATCCTGGCAGGCCAGCGCCGATCTTAAACAGTGGACGTTTACCCTGCGCCCGAACCTGAAGTTCAGCGACGGTTCCGCGCTGACTTCCGCCGATGTGGTCGCCAGCCTGCAGGCGCTGCTCGATCCGAAAAATGCCTCGCCAGCACTGCATAACATTGGGCCGATTAACGCCGTCAGCGCGCCAGATACCAACACGGTTTTGATTGAAACCGATGCGCCTTACGCCGATTTGCCGGTGATGCTGGCTTATCCGGATGCGAAAATCATCCCCGCCAGTATCGCGCAAGGCCAGTATGACAAGCTGAGCAAAGCCTCGTTAGGTGCCGGCCCTTTCCAACTGGTCTCCTACGATCCAGAACGCAAAATTGTGGTGAAGCGCAATCCGCATTACTACGATCCGGCGCGTCCCTATCTGGATGGCGTAGAAGTGATGGTCTATCCCGATGGCATCGCGGAGAGTTCCGCGCTGATCTCCGGTGACACCGATCTGATGCTGAGCGCGCAGTCGAGCGAGTTCGCGCGCCTGTCCAAATCTTCCGGCGTGCTGCCGCTGCGCGTGGCCTCCGGCCAGTTCCTCAATGTGAACATGGGCTGCGACCAAAAACCGTTTAACGATGTGCGGGTACGTCAGGCGCTGGCACTGTGCGTTGATCGTCAGGCGTCGGTGGATTTCGTGGCGGATAGCCTGGGTTCACCGGGCAACGACACGCCGATTAACGGCGCGTATCCGTTCTTCGCCAACCTGGCGAAAAAAGCGGTGGATTACAGCAAAGCCAAAGCGCTGCTGGCGGAGGCCGGTTATCCCAACGGGATCGATTTAACACTTATCGCCTCCGACAAACCGGCCACCCGCACGCAGCTGGGCATCGCCCTGCGCGAGATGGCGAAACAGGGCGGTTTCCGCATCAACGTGCAGACCATGGCGCACAGCACCTATCTCGATCAGGTGTGGAAGAAGGGCAACTTCTACGTTGGCTTCTACAACATGCAGCCGACGCCAGACGCGGTGTTCTCGCTGCTCTACACCTCAACCGCATCGTGGAATGAAACGCGCTGGAACAACGCGGAGTTTGATAAAGCGGTAAGTGCGGCGCGTGAAACCCGTGATGAAGCACAGCGCACCACGCTGTATGGCAAAGCGCAGCAGCTGATGCATGACGAAGTGCCATCGGTGATCCCGACCTTCTTCGATCTGCTCGCCGCCAGCCGCGATTATGTCGGCGGATATCATCTGCATCCGCGCGGTGCGGTATTCCGTCTTGACCATGTCTGGTTAACCGACAAAGCGCCGAAGCGCGCAGCGTAAGGAGCGAACGTGACAGCAAGTTATCTGCTCAAACGCCTTCTGCTGATGGTTTACACCTTGTTAGTGGTGTCGCTGCTGGTTTTTGGCATCACGCAACTGCTACCGGCCGATGCGGCTGTCACCTTGCTGGGACAAAACGCCACGCCGGAAGCGCTAGCGGCGGTGCGTGAACGTCTGGGGCTGGATGCCCCAGCATGGCAGCAATATTGGCATTGGCTGACGCAGGCGCTGCAGGGCAACTTTGGCGTATCGATGCGCAATGGTCTTGAAGTGGCGCCGACGCTGCTGACGGCATTATCACGCTCGCTGCTGCTGGCGGTGTGCGCCTTAATTCTGATGCTGATCATCGCGATTCCCCTCGGCATCTGGGCGGCGGTGCGCCGTGGCAAAACCGCCGATGTGCTGGTGAGTGTCATCTCCTATATCGGCATCTCCTTCCCGGAGTTCGTCACCGCCACGCTGGTGCTGCTGCTGTTTGCTGATGTCTGGCAGATTTTGCCCGCCACCGGCTATGTGCCGCTCAGTGAGAACGTCGTCAGCGGGATCCAGCACCTGATTCTACCTTCGGTGACCGTGGCGCTGATTCTGGTGGCGCACGTCTCGCGCATGGTGCGCTCAGAAATGGTTGATGTGTTGCATACCGATTACATCCGCGCCGCGTGGTTGAAAGGCTTATCGCGTCGCCGCATTCTCTGGCGACATGCGCTGCGTAACGGCTTGTTGCCGACCATCACCATTGTGGCGCTGGATGTTGGTTACCTGCTGGGCGGCATTGTGGTGGTGGAGGAGATCTTCGCCATTCCCGGCATTGGCCGCGAACTGATTGTCGCCGTGCAGGCGCGCGATCTGCCCACCATTCAGGCTGGCGTGATGATTCTCGCCGCGACCTATTCAGTGGTGAACTTCCTGGCTGATTTGGCCTATGTCACTCTCGATAAGCGGATCTCCTATGCCTGATATGTTGAAACGTTTGCTGCGTTCACCGCAGGGTGCCGCTGGCGTGCTGATTATCTTGCTGGCGCTGCTGATGGTGGTGGGCGGTGCGCACGTCGCGCCTTTTGATCCTGAATCGATCTCCATCCTGACGCGCTATAAGCCGCCCAGCGCGGAACACTGGTTTGGTACCGATCAGATGGGCCGCGACATCTTCAGCCGCGTGCTGGTGGGCGCACGCTCAACCATTCTACTGTCGCTACTGGCGACCGCGCTGGCGATGGTAATCGGTTCGGTGCTCGGTACCGCCAGCGCCTATCTGGGCGGCAAATTTGATGAGTTCATGATGCGCACCATGGATGCGGTGATGGCGATTCCCAGCCTGCTGTTTGCGTTGCTGATTGTCAGCACGCTTGGGCAGAGCAGCATGAACGCGGTGCTGGCGATCACTATCGCCTTTGTGCCGGGCATGGTGCGCATCTCGCGCAGCGTGGCATTGGCCGCCCGCCAGCAGGATTACATCAACGCCGCCATCGCGCGCGGCGAAGCCGGGCACTACATCATTCTGCGAGAAATGCTGCCGAATATTCTGGCGCCGATCATCGTGGAAGCCACCATTCGCGTTGCCTTCGCCATCATGCTGTTTGCCACCCTGAGTTTTCTGGGGTTGGGCGCGCAGCCGCCAGAGCCAGAATGGGGATTGATGGTCTCCGAAGCGCGCGCTTACTTCTTTAATGCGCCGTGGATGATGATGATTCCGGGCCTCGCCATCGCGCTGGTCGCCATTGGTTTTAATTTACTGGGTGACGGGCTGCGTGATGTGCTCAACCCAAGGAGCCACTGATGAGTGACAAGCTGACACCGGTGCTGTCGCTGGAAAATTACAGCCTCGATTACGCGATAGCCAAAGGACATGCGCTACCGGTACTGCGTGACATCAACCTGCAGGTGATGCCCGGCGAAGTGATGGGGCTGGTGGGCGAATCGGGTTCCGGCAAAACCACGCTCGGCTGGGCGATCATGCGCTGGCTGGCGGGCAATGCGCGCGAGTTGCAGGGCGATATTCGTCTCAACGGCGAGAGCTTGCTGACTTTACCCGCGGCCAAACTGACAGCGCTGCGCGGTGCCAAACTCGGCATGATTTTTCAGGATCCCAGCGCCTCGCTCAATCCCACGCTGACATTAGGTGAGCAGGTCACCGAAGTGTTACGCCGCCATCGCGGTTTATCGGCGCGTGAAGCGCAGGAGATGGGCGAATCGCTGCTGCGTGACGTTGAACTTAAAAATCCGGCGCGCATGATGCGCCGCTATCCGCATCAGGTGTCGGGTGGCGAGAAGCAGCGCATCCTGATCGCCACCGCGTTTGCCTGCCAGCCGGACTGCATGATTTTTGATGAGCCAACCACCGCGCTGGATGTGATCAGTTCGGCGCAAATCCTCGATCTGTACGAGCGTTTGCGCGAAGAGACCGGCGTTGCGTCGCTCTACATCTCGCACGATCTGGCGTTGGTGGCCAAAGTGGCCAATCGCGTCTGTGTGCTGGAACAGGGACGCATTGTCGAACAGGCCGACACGCGCAGCCTGTTTAGCGCGCCGCAAAACGCCTATACGCGCAAGCTGATTGAGGCGGTACCCAATCCGCAGCACCGGCTGGTGCAGGACGCGCCCGGCAACCAACCGTTACTCGGCCTAAAGCAGCTGACCATCGACTACGGCAAACAAGGTCTTCTTGATCGTCTGCTGAAGCGTGAAGCCAATACCACGCGCGCCGCCAATGCGGTTGCGCTCACCGTTCATCAGGGAGAAATTCTCGGCGTGGTTGGTGAATCGGGTTCCGGCAAATCCTCGCTCGGTAAAGCCATTACCGGCCTGGTGCCGTTCAGCGGCGAGCTCGACTTTTGTGGCTACGCGCTGCATGGCCGGGCGCAAATGGATAAAGAGTATCGCCGCCGCGTGCAGATGATTTTCCAGCATCCAGATGCCTCGCTGAATCCGCGCATGACCATTGGCGAAATCATCGCACGGCCACTGCGGTTGTATGGTGTACCCGCAGGTGAAACCGAAGCGCAGGCGGTCGCGCGCCTGCTGCAGGAAGTGCGTTTGCCGGCGGAGTTTGCGCAGCGTTATCCGCATGCCCTGTCCGGCGGGCAGAAGCAGCGCGTTGCTATCGCCCGTGCGTTTGCCAATCCGCCGGATTTGGTGATTTGTGACGAGATCACCGCCGCGCTCGACGTCTCGGTGCAGGCCACCATTATCGAGCTGCTGCTGGAACTGCGCCGCCGCTACGGCACCGCGTATCTGTTTATTACCCACGATCTCAACCTGATTCGCCAAATCGCCCATCGTGTCGCCGTGATGTATCGCGGTGACGTGGTGGAAGTGCTGCCCGGCGACAACATGACGGCGCTGGCGCAACATCCTTATACCCGTGCACTGCTTGATGCGGTGCATATTCCCGACTTATCCAAGTCCGTTGCATGACGAGAGAAACATGAAGCCTGAACAGTTGATTCATCATATCGATCGCGATTTTTGCCTCTCATTCCTGGCGAAAATGGTGCAGCACAAAAGCTACAGCGCCACCGATGGCGAGCGTGAATTGGCGAAATACATGGCCGCGCAGATGGCGCAGCTGGGCCTGGAAACCGAACTGCAGAACGTGCCCGGCGACAGGCTGAATGCCATCGGACGATTGGCAGGCAGCGGCGGCGGCAAAAGCCTGCTGTTCAACGGACATCTGGATACCAATCCAGTCACCGAAGGCTGGACTGTCGATCCCTGGGAAGGAAAAATCGACGAACAGTTTATCTACGGTATCGGCGTTTCGAACATGAAAGCGGGTGATGCTGCCTATTTTTGCGCGTTGAAAACGCTGATTGATGCTGGTGTGAAGCTGAAAGGCGATGTGATTCTGACCTACGTGGTGGGCGAGTTGCAGGGCGGCATTGGTACGCTGGCGGCGATTGAGCAAGGTGTGCGCGCCGACTACTTCATCAATGCCGAACCCACCGATCTGCAAGCGCTGACCATGCACGCCGGTTCGCTGATGTTTACTATTGAGCTCACTGGCGATACGCGGCATCTGTCAAAACGTGAAGAAGCGGTGGATGCGATCAGCGCCGCCGTCGAGCTGATCCCGCAGATTAACGGCATGACCTTTAGCGGCGCGAAAACCGCTGAGCATCGCAAGATTAATCGTGGTCATATCGGTACCGTGCATGGCGCGTTAGGCCGCGATCTGGAAGAGTGGCGACCGCCGCAGGTGGCTGACTTTGTGCGCTTAAAAGGCTCGGCACGTTTCGCGCCAGGACAAACGGTGGAAGGTGTGCTCGCCGATCTGCAGGCGCTGCTGAACACCTTATGCCAACGCTATCCGGGCCTGAAAGCTGAACTTTATGATGATGGCATCCGTGATAAACCCACCATGTTACCGTTCGAAGTGTCACCGGAATCCGCCATCGTCAAAGCGGTGAATCGCGGCTGGAAAACCGTGCGCGGCACCGAACAGCCCACCGGCGTGATCACGCCTCCGGCGTTCTTCGGCACCGATGCGGCACATCTCTATCAGCATGCGGGCATGGAAGGGATCGTCTGTGGGCCAGGCGGCAAATACAACACCATGCCGGATGAGCGCGTAGAAATCAGTGAATTCCTCGATATGGTGCGCATCTATCTGCTGGCCATTCTGGAGATTTGCCAGCCGGTTGAGGCCGCGTAATGCAGGTTTAAGCGCTTATGCGTCTGCGTGCTGCCGCTATGGAAACGCGCGATACATCGCGTAATGCTTGTAAGTTAAGCCAACGACGAGTGCGCAGGCCGGGGCCACTTTTGGTCCGGCGGTCCTCGCGCCGCTAGAGCGGTACCTTCACTTCGCTCGTTTGCCTGACGGACCGGCGGAGACGGGACTTCATTGTCCCGTCTCCGCCTTTCGCCCGCGTCCTGCGGGCTCTCCTGGCATCCTCGCTTCGTTCAGCGCTGCGGATTGCCGGTCCAAAAGCGTCCCCGGCCTGCTCGGAAGCTTCAGTGAGTGCTGCTAAAAAGGGCTCATTTGCCGCAGCAGATGTGGCAGCGCCCGCACCAGATTAAAAGCAAAATGCTTGCTTAACTGACAAGCATTACGCGATACATCGCGACGCTACGGTATGTGCGGTTATTAATTTGAGAGCTAATCGGATTTAGCATGACGCAGACGTTTAACTGATTGATTAAGCATTCACCTGCAATACCACGTAGCAATGAATTGCCTGTGTATTCAGGTGCGCATTCCGGTGTTAGTGAATCATTAATTTAAATAACTACCGCAACTGACTATCCTTACTTCCACGGCGGTTATAACCGCTGATCGCCGCCTGTTTTTTATCGATCTTGCTCTGGCAATTCACGCAGTAACGCACGCCAGCCAGTGCCGCGCGACGCGCTTCCGGGATCGGTTCGCCGCACTCGTCGCAAAATTCAGCACTTTCACCGTGCCCAAGATTTTCACGAGCGCGGGCCACCGCATCATCTACCGTGGCATCAATTTGTTTGTGTACCGCACCGTCTTCTGACCAACCGCCAGCCATACTTCACCTCCGCAAATACTCATGCTCTGAGTATAAGACATGACGTGATTTGTGCCGGGCAGCTCAAATTTTCACGCGTATTTAACATGGTTGACACATCATCGCGCGCCATCCTAGACTGCGGCTTGTTCCAAGGGGTGCTCTGTTAAGGGGCTGAGATTCTACCGGCTGGCGTGTATGCGCGGGCAACGTAGTGACCCTCCGAACCTGATCCGGCTAATACCGGCGTAGGGATGCGGAACCGCAGGGCGATATTGCGCCCTGATTCCCTCTTTGTGCTTTGTAGCGGACAGTTCGCGCTCTTCAGGCGTTGCCTGAGAGTCTCTGCGCAATCGCAAAGGTGGCGACGCACATGAACGAAATACACATCATCCAGGCTCTGCTGACATTTCTGCAGCGCGAAGATAGCTCAGACGACGATTTCAACCAGCTGGCCCTCGAAATCTTCGCTTATCAGTTCGCACACAATTCCCCTTATCGACGCTTCGCCACCCAGCGCGGACGCACGCCGCTGACGGTGAAAAACTGGCGCAACATTCCCGCCATCCCGATTAATGCCTTCAAAGATCTGACGCTCAGCTGCCGTCCCACCGAACAAATTGCCGAAATCTTCATGACCAGCGGCACCACCGGCACGGTAAAAGGGCGCAGTTACCATCCGACGCTGGAGGTGTGGAAAAAATCGATGCTGCTAAACTTCCGCCGTCGCTTTATGGCGGGCCGCGAACGCATCCGTATGGGCATTTTGTTCCCGGATACCGTGGCGATGCCGAACTCCTCGCTGGCGACCTATCTTGACCTGGCAATGAAGGAGTGTGGCACGCCAAACAGCGAAGTAATGGTGGGCGAACATGGCCTCGAAACCAGTCGTCTGTTCACTGCGCTGGAACAGGCCGAAGCGGGCGGCGAACCCTACGCGTTGCTGGGCGCCAGTTACAGCTTTGTGCCTCTGCTGGATGACATGCAGCGCCAAAAACGCCGCTTCGCGCTGCCGGCAGGCAGTCGCATTCTTGATACCGGCGGTTTCAAAGGCCAGTCGCGCGAGATGGGCGCGGAAGAATTCTACGCTTCGCTCTCTCATGCCTTCGGCATTCCGCGTTCCCACTGCATCAACATGTACGGCATGACGGAAATCAGCACGCAGTTTTACGACGCGGGCAATGAGCGCTGCCCGCCGGTGAAATCCGGGCCGCACTGGATCCGCACGCGCGTGGTCAATCCGCTTACCGGTGATGATGTGCCGGACGGCGAAGTTGGCGTGCTGGCGCATCACGATCTGGCGCATTTCAACTCGGTGTCCGCTTTGTTAACGGAAGATGCAGGCGTGATGGTGCCCGGTGGATTCCATCTGCTGGGACGCGCGACCGGCGCTGACGCCAGAGGCTGTTCGCTGACCATGGAAGCGTTTCTCGCCAGCGCGCAGGCACAGTCGTGAAAGAAATTGCCGGACATCTGCCGGGCCTCTCCGCTGACGAAGTGCATTGGCACACGCTGAGTTTCAATCATCGTGGCGAAAGCCTCGAGGTTTGCGTTCCGCAACTTGATGACGCGCAGATAAAGGCGCTCGCAGCGCGCATCCGCACCAACGCCCGCGCTTATCTCCAGCAGCTGAGCGTGGCGCAGATCATGGGCATCATTGATGAAGCGGTGGCGCGACTGCTCGATCGTCATCATCCACTGCGCATCAAGGCCGAAAAGCTGCTGCCCATCGTCACCGGTTACGATGCCGAGATGGTGCGGCTTGGCCTTACCGGCTATCTGAAAACCTTTCGTCAACCGCAGCTGAAGCGCTTTCTGGCGGAGGATTTCGCCGATGCGCAGATGCTCGACGATTTCCAGCCGCGCCCCAAAGGCGGCTTTGCGCGCGCATTTGGCCCGCAATTGTTAATGCATATCTGGGCGGGCAACGTGCCGGGCTTACCGCTGTGGAGTTTGATTTGCGGTCTGCTGGTTAAGGCGGGCACCATCGGTAAACTGCCAGGCAATGAGCCGCTGATGGCAAGCTGGTTCGCGCAGTTGCTGGCGCAGATCGATCCTAAACTGGGCGAATGTATCGCGGTGGTGTGGTGGAAAGGCGGCGATGCGCAAACCGAACTAACGTGGCTGCGTCAGCCCGATGCGCTGGTGGCTTATGGCGGAAATTCAACGCTGGCGGCGATCCAACAGCGTTTGCCGGTTACCACGCGCTTTCTGCCGCACGGCCACAAAATCAGCTTCGGAATAGTGGCGCGTTCGGCGCTGAATGCAAGACAGGGCGCGGAGCTGGCGCGTCGTGTGGCGTATGACGTGATGCGTTACGACCAGGCCGGTTGTTACTCGCCGCAAATGCTGTTTGTCGAGCGCGGCGGCAAGGTGTCGCCGGATGAGTTCGCCAGCTATATCGCCCATGAACTCGCCGCGCTGGCGCACAAACATCCGCGCCGTCCGCTGGCGAGCGAAGAGATCAACAGCATTGCCGCGTGGCGTAATGGCGAGGAGATTCGCGCGCTGGGCGGCGATCGTACGCTTTACGGCGAGGCGGCAGACGATTGGGCAGTGGTGAGCGTTGATCATGCGGAGCCTTTATCGCCGGCGGCATTGGGCCGTACGTTGAAAGTGGTGTGCGTGGATGCGCTGGAGGAAGTGGTCGATTTGGTGGCGCCGCAGCGGCATTTTCTGCAAACCGCAGGCGTGGCGGCCGCGCCGCAGGCGTTGTTCGGCATTTCGGCTCTGCTCGGGCAAGTGGGCGTTACGCGCATCGCGGCGTTCGGCAATATGACCTCGCCGGAAGCGGGCTGGCATCACGATGGACGTTTTAGTTTGCTCGATCTGGTGACCATCACGGAGATCGAGCAGGGCGCAGAAGCGACCGCCGAGCGTTACGCACCGTATGCGGAGTGACGCGATAACAGATCGCACATACCGTAGCGGCTAATTTATAGCGCATCAATCAGCTGTGCGCGATAAATCGCGCCGCTGCAGATTTTGCGTGACCATATCAACCTGGAGCTAAAATGAAATTCTCCAATCAAACAGTTCTGGTGACCGGCGCAAGTCGCGGCATTGGTGCGGCGATCGCTAAAGCCTTCGCCGCAGAAGGCGCGTTTGTGGTGGTGAACTATCTGCGCAATGAAGCTGCCGCTGCGGGCGTGGTTGAGGAGTGTCGCGCATTGGGCGGCGACGCGCTGGCGATTGCCGCAGACGTCATCTGTGAGCAGCAGGTCAACGCCATGATGGAGCAGATCGTCAACGCCACCGGCCGCCTCGATGCGGTAATCAACAACGCTTTCGCACCCTACGTTTTCGACACTGAAAATCGTTCACGTTTCTGGGAAACGTCGTGGTCAGGCTATCAGTCGCAGTTCGATGGCGCGGTAAAAGCCGCCTATAACGTTTGCCAGGCGGCGCTGCCTTTGATGCGTGCGCGCGTGCGCGGCAGCATCGTTAATCTCACCAGCGATCTGGTGGCGCGTCCTTCGGTGCCTTACCACGATTACATCACCGCCAAAGCGGCATTGACCGGCTTTAGCCGCACGCTGGCGATGGAGCTGGGCCCGCTGGGGATCCGCGTAAACTGCGTGGCGCCCGGCCTGGTGTATCCCACCGATGCCAGCCAGGCAACGCGCAAAGCGGTGCGCGATTCTCTTACCGCGCAAACTCCGCTGCGGCGCATCGCGCGACCGGAAGATGTCACCGGCCCGGTGCTGTTTCTCGCCTCCGACTGGAGCGAATTTGTCACCGGGCAAACGTTGTGCGTCGATGGCGGATTAGTGATGAATTGATCCGTACGGTCGCCATTAATTCATGGCGACCGTTCCGCATTAATAAGCTTAAGACGAATGATATACATCTCTACGCAATCACGGATTAAATAATAGATATTTCACACGCTATCGCCTCTCAGTATTTTCTTTACTGAAATGAGTAAAACACACAATTAAGTGAGAATTTATACATCCTTATTTTATGAATAAGGATCACGTCTGGCTAAATTTCAGCTTCCCTGAGTTATACCATTACCCTATAGTTTTCGTGGTTAACGGAGGAAATTTCAGGGATATACATGTATCACAGTGATGCGGTCATAAAGCAGCTTCAGGCGCAAAGGATTCTGGCAGAAAAGCTCGACAACGCCGTTTCCGGCGTTATTGATGCAGTTTCCGATCAGGTCAGTAAGATTAATAAAGGGGCGACCCGGCTTTCATTTTATGCATCGTGTTTTACTGATGAGTATTATGATGTTTGTAAAAAACAGGCGCTTGAGGATAGTCGATTCCTGATGGGGGTAGCGCAGTTAGTAAAAGAGCGAAATATTGTTTTCTCACTGCTAAAAACATACTTAGATTATCAACTGCAAAACAGAAATTTCCGGCAGCTTGAAGTAATAAAAATGCATCTAATGCGGGCTAACATCCATATCGCTGCAAGTACACTCACTTCATCTTCGTTTAGTCTGGGCGCAACACTTGCGGTTGTAGCGGGACTTAACATTACTCTACCTATTGGAAGGAACATTGGACAAGTCGTTGGGGTTATGGCCGGTGGCTTGGGAATATATGGTGTAGTTCAGAATGCAGCAGACAGCGCGAAGCGCCTGCAGTTAATGCATCCGCCTTATTATCACGCATTATATGTTCGTGAGCTCGAAATGATGTATTTCCTTGTTGAAACTTCACTAATACGTGCAGGCGCACTTAAAAACGAATGGCTATCAGATTATGAGATCGCTGCAGTTTTAATGAAATTGATGGGGAAAACATGAAGAGATTTTTAAAACGGTGGTTAATTACTGAAGGAAAGTTTTTGCTATGTATTTATGGCCCGGTTATTACTACTTTAATATTTGGAGTGTTAAAGGTAATTTATTATCCAGATAGTGGAATGTTGAGCGTAGGGGTGTTTTATTTGTGCGCTCTGACATTCTTTATTTATAAGTTTCGTTAATTTAAAGGATTAAATATGTCAACTCCAGCACATCTCTGGTTAGAAGATGAAAGCGGATCGCCAATTGTGGGTTCGAGCATGATGCCGACCAGACTCGGTTCGATAGAGCTCAATTCGGTCATGCACAATATTACCATCCCGGTGGATCCGCACACTGGAAAGCTGACAGCCACACGCATTCATGCACCAATATCCGTTCAAAAGGAGTTCGATAGAACAACGCCGCTACTGTTTCGTGCATTGTGTCAGGCCAGAACGCTGAAATCTGCGACCATCAAGATGTACCAAATTAACGAAGCGGGTATTGAGGTTGAGTATTTTAATATCCGCCTGGATAACGTCAAAATCTCCAGCATCTCTCCGGCTCTGCTGCCAAACGGCCAGACCAGCACGCATCTGGAAAATATTGAGCTACGATATGAAACGATCACATGGAAATACGTGGACGGAAATATTGTGTTTAAGGATGGATGGAACGAGAGGATGATTGCTTAGCATTCGGCTAAGATTGCTGACGCTGAGGATTAAAAATACATGAACAAAATAGTATTGCTTAAAGACGATATAACCAAAGTCCCAGTGGAAGCCATTGTGAACGCCGCCAACACCTCCTTGCTGGGCGGCGGCGGAGTTGATGGCGCCATCCATCGTGCGGGCGGGCCGGCGATTTTGGCTGAGTGTCAGCAAATCAGGAATCGACAAGGTGGCTGCAAAGTCGGAAATGCAGTGATCACAACGGCGGGTGATTTGCCAGCAAAATATGTCATTCACACCATTGGTCCACACTGGCATGACGGGCAACATGACGAAGAAACGCTGTTGAAAAATGCCTATCTGAGCTGTTTTAAACTGGTAAAAGAATACGGCATTCAAACCGTTTCGTTTCCTAATATCAGCACTGGTATATACAGATTTCCGAAAGTGCTGGCGGCTGAAATCGCACTAGCCGTGATTGATCAGTGTTTGCGTGAGAACGCCAATATCGAGCAAGTCAATTTGGTCTGCTTTGATGAGGAAAATTACGACCTGTATTCAAAAATGCTTGGGCAATAAAGTTCTTTATAATTTCATTCAGCCGCACTCGAATAACGATATATTTACGGTTGGCTAGACAACATTGATGGCTATCTTATCGCCATCTTAAGCCGGGAAAAATGGCAATTTTTTACCCTTACTCAATAATCAAAAGGAATGGTTAATAACATGAGGTTTAGATTTCGAAAATCGATAAGCATTATTCCCGGTGTAAGGATGAACCTGAGCTCCTCGGGTGCGAGTATGAGTGTTGGGCCGCGAGGGGCATCCGTTTCGTTCGGCAAACGCGGTACTTATGCCAATCTGGGACTTCCAGGGACGGGATTGAGCTATCGAACTCGTTTAGATCGAGCAAGTGCAGCGAGCAGAAAACGCAATGCTTCTCGACAAGAGGATCCCTATTTACGGCAAGAGCTTGAGCAAGAGGTGGAAGCGCTTAATCAGGCTGTAGACGATATTGTGAATATCTATCTCCTTACACCTGATCCTCGTACGGGGCATTCCTACTCCGAGCTCGAAGCGCATTATCGGCAGTTGATGTTGCAGCCCTACAATGTGCCTGCACCTGTCCGTCCCGAAAAGCCCGTTCCTCTTATTGCACCTGAACAACCTGAAGACAATCAAGGTCGTGGTCTTATTGGACGAATATTTGAATCAGCTTCTGCTCGCCAGGATCGGCAAACACGTAATATTGAGCAATGGCAACGAGAAGTAAAAGAGTGCGAACAGGAAAACGAACTTTCTCTGAAGCGATATCAGGCGATGCGTCAGCGCTGGGCGGAGCTATACGCTAACTGGAAATTCGATGCGGCTGAACATGAAAAGAAGATTGCAAGCAAGTTGGCAAATATTGAATCGCAATTCGCCACCGATAACAGCTATTTCGAATCACTTCTGTCCGAAGTCATTCAAGCTGCAGACTGGCCACGCGAGACGCTGGTGTCGTTTCAGGTGAATGCCTCCACATCTGAAATTCTCATTGAAGTAGATTTGCCAGAATATGAAATGCTGCCTACTTCATCAGTACGGGTGAATGCCCGTGGAACAGAGATTATTGAAAAAGAGTTGTCACAAAAGGCGATGCGAGAACGTTATGCTTTGCATGTGCATGGTATCGTATTGCGGCTGGCTGGTATGGCTTTTTGCGCGCTGCCATTTAATACCGTTATCATTAGCGGCTTTACTCAGCGAATCAGTAAACAGACCGGGCACTTAAATAATGAATACATCCTATCCTCACGTATTGAACGTTATTTATTTGAACGGCTCAACTTTAGCAATCTGGAAAATGTCAGCCCGATTGACGCTTTTGATAAATTCCAAACACAGCGTCGCATGAGCGCAACATTCATTTTTCAACCCGTTACACCTATTGTTTGAGAAGATGATCGCGGCCTCTACTACTCGGAAACCCTAACCAAATTTGACGCGACCGCATTGATTCAGTCTATATCGGGTGACAAAAGGATCTGTAATAACCCCACACCCCATAAAAAAAGCGGCCCTAAGGCCGCCAAAACCCTCAACTGCAGTGAACATTGAGGAAGGAGGATAATAAACGGGTTAGCCTTTCACACCACCAGCCGTCAGGCCGCTGACCAGCCAGCGTTGGGCCAGCAGGAACACCAGCGTAATCGGAATTGCAGAGAGCACCGCCGCCGCGGCAAAGTCGCCCCACAGATAGTTTTGCGGGTTGAGATATTGCTGCATGCCGACCGCCAGCGTGTAGCTGTTCACATCGCGCAGCAGCAGCGAGGCGACCGGCACTTCGGTGACAGCGGCGATAAATGCCAGAATAAACACCACCGCCAGAATCGGCACTGAGAGCGGCAGCAGCACCAGCCGGAACGCCTGCCACGGTGTGGCGCCATCAAGCGCGGCGGCTTCTTCCAGCGATCCGTCGATGGTTTCGAAATAGCCTTTAATGGTCCAGACGTGCAGGGCGATGCCGCCGAGATAGGCAAAGATCACGCCGCCATGCGTATTCAGGCCAATAAACGGCAGATATTGTCCTAAGCGATCAAACAGCGCATAGAGCGCCACCAGCGACAGCACCGCAGGGAACATCTGGAAAATCAGCATGCCTTTTAACAGCGTGGCGCGCCCGGCAAAACGCATGCGCGCAAAGGCATACGCGCAGGTGGTGGAAAGCGCCACAATACCAATCGCGCTGATGGCGGCGATTTTCACCGAGTTCCACAACCACAGCAGCACCGGGAAGGGCGGCGGCGTGACGCGGCCATCGGCGTGCTCCACGCTGAAACCTAACGCCAGCTGCCAATGTTCCCAGGAAATCTGCTCCGGGATCAGCGAGCCGGTGGCGAAGTTACCGGCGCGCAGTGAGATGGCGAACACCATCAGCAGCGGAAACAGAATTCCCGCAATAAACATCAGCAGCAGCAGGTGCGTCATCAACAGACGCAGCTTTTGCGATTTGGGTTGCACCATAGCCATAACGTCTCCTTAATCGAATTTCATCCGCACGGCTTTAAGATTGATCACCGCCAGCGCGCCTACCAGCAGGAAGATCAGCGTGGCAATCGCCGCCGCCAGACCAAAGTCCTGACCGCCGCCGCCTTCAAACGCAATGCGCCAGGTGTAATTGACCAGCAAATCGGTGTAACCCGCTGGCGTGGTGGTGCCGATACGATCCGGTCCGCCGTTGGTCAGCAGCTGCACCAGCACGAAGTTATTAAAGTTAAAGGCAAAACTGGCAATCATTAGCGGCATCAGCGGCTTCAACAGCAGCGGCAGGGTAATCAGGAAGAAGTTCTGCAGCGGCCCGGCGCCGTCCATCGCCGAAGCTTCATAGAGATCGTCTGGAATCGCTTTCAGCAGCCCCATGCAGAGAATCATCATGTAGGGATAACCCAGCCAGGTATTGACGATCACCAGCATGGTGCGCGCCAGCGTTGGATCGCTGAACCACGCGGGCTGGAAGCCAAACAGCGCTTTCAGCATCACGTTGATTTCACCGAAGCTCTGGTTAAACAAGCCTTTGAAGATCAGTATCGAGATAAACGCGGGCACGGCGTAAGGCAAAATCAGCATCACGCGATATACCGCTTTGCCTTTCAGCGCTTCCCACTGCACTAAGCAAGCCAGCACCATGCCGACCGCCACGGTGAGAATTACCGTCACAAACGAAAACAGCAGCGTCCAGCCAAAAATCGCCAGAAACGGTTTTTGAATCCCTTCATCGGTAAATACGCGAATGAAATTCTTCCAGCCGGTATTCACCGTGAAGCCCGGACTCAGCGCTTCGCCGCTGCTGTTTTGATAGAAACCGCTCTCACGATTGGCCTGATACAGCGCGCCGCTTTGCTGATTTTTCAGATCGCCGTTGGCTTGCAGTACATACAACGGGCGCGTACCGGAGAACTGACGCAGTGAGCTCATCACCACCTGACGACCATCCGGCAGTTCGGCCTGAATCTGGTTCAGCGCCTGACGATTGGTGGTGACGATGCGCAGTGTGGCGCGTTCGCCCGGCGGTGGCGGGGCGCTGGTGAGTTTCAGCTTTTGCGATCCGCCAAAGGCAAACGCCGGCGAAACGAAGGTTTGCCCGTTGGCCGCTTCGGTCAGCACCAGCTGCCAGCGATCGCCCGCCGGGATCAGTGAGAAGTTCAGCGCCGAACCATCCTGATATTGACGGCTCAACAGCACCTGTTGCGCACGTTCCAGCGTCAGCTGGTTGGTGCTGCTGTAGTTGGTAAAGGCAATCGCCACGGTACAGGCGAGGGGAAACAGTACGAACAGCGCCATGCCGGCGAGTCCGGGGTAGACATAGCGCCAGGCATAAGCGCGACGGTTGGCATAAATCCAGATGCCGACGGCGCTGATAATCAGCGTCACCAGCGCAAACAGATATTCACCTTTTGCATACATCAGCACGAGCAGATAGCCGACCAGCAGACAGCAGATCCCGAGAAAAAGAGCCTTCAGCACGGCGCTGAACCGTGCTGTTTTCGGTTTTCCTGACATGATGCGGTTTTCCTTAACAGCCAGTAACGAGCCGGATTGCGCCGGCTCTGGTAGAGAGGATTACTTGTTGAGTCGTGCCTGCGCATCTTTCAGCGCCGCATCGACGCTTTGACGTCCGCTCAGCGCATTCAGCGTGGCGGTGCGCATCGCGTACCAGAAGGCGGCCATCTGCGGAATGTTCGGCATGATGTCGCCGTTGCGCGCGTTGGTCATGGTGGCGGCAATGCGCTCATCTTTTTCCAGCGTCTGCTGGAACGATTTCAGCGCCACCGCGCCGAGCGGTTTGTCTTTGTTGACCGCATCAAGACCAGAATCGGTCAGCAGGTAATTTTCCAGGAACTCTTTGGCCAGCTCTTTATTCGGGCTGGCGGCATTGATGCCGGCACTCAGTACGCCGACGAAGGTTTTGGAGTTTTTGCCATGCAGCGTGGGCAGCAGCGTGACGCCGTAGTTGATTTTGCTCTTATCGATGTTGCTCCACGCCCACGGCCCGTTAATGGTCATGGCGGTTTGCCCCTTGTTAAAGGCGGCTTCGGCGATGGAGTAATCGGTATCGGCATTCAGCGTTTTGGCCTTCACCTGATCAACAAGGAAGCTCATGCCCGCTTTGGCGCCCGCGTTATCCACGCCGGTATCTTTCACGTCGTAACGGCCATCGTTGAGCTTAAAGGCATAAGCGCCGCCCGCCGCCAGCAGCGGCCAGGTGAAGTAAGGCTCCTGCAGGTTAAACATCATGGCGCTCTTGCCCTGCGCGCGCATTTTCTTATCAATGGCGGCGATCTCTTCCCAGCTTTTTGGCGGCTCAGGCAGCAGATCTTTGTTGTAGATCAGGGACAAGGACTCTACCGAAATCGGATAACCGATCAGCTTGCCGTTGAAGCGCACCGCGTCCCAGGTGAAGGGGAAGATTTTCTCCTGGAAGCGCGCATCCGGCGAGATCTCCGCTAACAAGCCCGACTGCGCATAGCCGCCAAAGCGATCGTGCGCCCAGAAGATGATGTCCGGGCCGTCGCCGGTGGCGGCCACCTGCGGATACTTCTCTTCCATTTTGTCCGGATGCTCAACCGTCACTTTGATGCCGGTCTCCTGCTCAAACTTTTTACCCACTTCAGCCAGGCCGTTGTAGCCCTTGTCGCCGTTGATCCAGATGACCAGCTTTCCCTCTTCAATCTTTGCAACGGCAGAGGCTGAAAACAGCACGGCCGTCAGGGCGGAAAGGGCAAGAATGCGTGCACCGGTTTTCATTGTCATAACTCCATCCTGTTAGCGGAAACGGAAATCGTTTTACCTGCCACATTGTGAGTATCTGCCGCCGCTTCTCATCCTCCCCGGCTCTACGCCTGCTTATCACCTGATGTGATCTGCGTTGCAAAACCACCCGGTTATCACGGGCTGGCGCACACAATCGTCGCTCTGCTCTGCGTCATAGCTCACAAAAATGGTTGCCTGCCGCGTTTTATCAGACAGGTTTGCAAGATCTCCTCCTCCCGTCTCCTCCCCCACGCTGATGCCGTGCGGTGGAGGATGTCGGCCTTGATGTCCTTGCCCATAGTGGTCGCCGGGGTCTGTCCGCCGACTTGCGGACAAGGAATAGCAAGCTGATAGCAAGCTGAGAGGAAAGCATCATGTCGAGCGTTACGTTGCGCAGTGTCTCCAAGGTGTGGGGCGAAACCGAGGTGTCGAAAAACATCAGCCTTGAGATCGCCGAAGGCGAGTTCGTGGTTTTTGTCGGACCTTCAGGCTGCGGCAAATCGACGCTGCTGCGCATGATTGCCGGTCTGGAAACCATCACCAGCGGCGATCTGTTTATTGGCGACAAACGCATGAATGAGGTGCCGCCCGCCGAGCGCGGCATCGGCATGGTGTTTCAGTCCTACGCGCTGTATCCCCACCTTTCGGTGGCTGAGAACATGTCGTTCGGCCTGAAGCTGGCCGGCACGCGCAAAGCGGAGATTCAGCAGCGGGTCAATCAGGTAGCGGAAGTGCTGCAGCTGGCGCATCTGCTGGATCGCCGTCCGAAAGCGTTGTCGGGTGGTCAGCGTCAGCGCGTGGCGATTGGCCGAACGCTGGTGGCGGAACCGCGGGTGTTTTTACTCGATGAGCCGCTCTCCAACCTTGACGCGGCGCTGCGCGTGCAGATGCGCATCGAGATCTCACGCCTGCATAAGCGTTTGAAGCGCACCATGATTTACGTCACCCACGATCAGACCGAAGCGATGACGCTGGCCGATAAGATCGTGGTGCTGGATGGCGGCCACGTTGCCCAGGTCGGCAAGCCGCTCGAGCTGTATCACTATCCCGCCAATCGTTTCGTCGCCGGTTTTATTGGCTCACCGCGCATGAATTTCTTACCGGTAAAAGTCACCGCCACCGCCATCGATCAGGTTCAGGTGCGTTTACCCAATACCCAGCTGGTGTGGCTGCCGGTCGACAGCGCCGGTGTGCAGGTGGGCAGCAACATGTCGTTAGGCATTCGTCCCGAACATCTGCTCTCCAGCGATATCGCTGACGTCACCCTCGAAGGCGAGGTGACGGTGGTGGAGCAGCTGGGACACGAAACGCAAATTCACATCCAGATTCCCGCCATTCGTCAAAGCCTGGTATACCGCCAGGAGGACGTCGTGCTGGTAGAAGAGGGCGCCCTGATGGGCATCGGCCTGCCGCCAGAGCGTTGCCATCTTTTCCGTGAAGATGGCAGCGCCTGTCGCCGGCTACATCAGGAACCCGGTGTTTAGCCCTGCAAAACAATAAAAGCAATGACCTCAGGAGATAGAAAATGTTAACTCTGCGCAAACTCCCTATCGCGGTTGCTATCGCGGCAGGCACGCTCGCTGCCCCGTCGATGGCAGTCGATTTTACCGGCTATGCCCGTTCCGGCATCGGCTGGACCGGCAGCGGCGGGGAACAGCAATGTTTTCAGGCCACCGGCGCTCAAAGTAAATACCGTCTGGGCAACGAATGTGAAACCTACGCTGAACTGAAGCTGGGCCAGGAAGTGTGGAAAGAGGGCGATAAGAGCTTCTATTTCGATACCAACGTCGCCTATTCGGTTTCTCAGCAGAATGACTGGGAAGCGACCTCGCCCGCGTTCCGCGAGGCCAACGTCAAGGGCAAAAACCTGATCGAATCGCTGCCGGGTTCCACCATCTGGGCCGGTAAGCGTTTCTACCAGCGTCATGACGTGCATATGATCGACTTCTACTACTGGGATATTTCCGGTCCCGGTGCCGGTCTGGAAGATGTGGATCTCGGCTTTGGCAAACTCTCTTTCGCCGCCACGCGCTCCTCCGAAGCGGGCGGTTCTTACACCTTCTCCAGCGATCAGATTCGTGATTACGCCACCAGCACCGCCAACGACGTGTTTGATGTGCGCCTCGCAGGTCTTGAAACCAACCCGAACGGCGTGCTGGAGCTGGGCGTCGATTATGGCCGCGCCAACGCGCGTGACGGTTATCGCCTGGAAGATAACGCCTCCAAAGATGGCTGGATGTTCACCGCCGAACACACGCAGAGCATGCTGAAGGGCTACAACAAATTCGTGCTGCAGTACGCCACCGATGCGTTGACTTCACAGGGTAAAGGGCTGCCGCAGGGCACCAACATCAACAACAGCGGCAGCATGTATCGCGTACTCGATCACGGTGCGATTAGCCTCGCCGATCGCTGGGATCTGATGTATGTCGCCATGTACCAGAACACCGATCTCGATAACAACCGTGGTACCGAGTGGTACACCGTGGGCGTGCGCCCCATGTACAAATGGACGCCAATCATGAGCACGCTGCTTGAAGTGGGCTACGACAACGTGAAGTCGCAGCAGGTGAACGAGCGCAACGGCCAGTACAAAGTGACGCTGGCGCAACAGTGGCAGGCGGGCGACAGCATCTGGTCGCGTCCGGCACTGCGTCTGTTCGCGACCTACGCCAAATGGGATGAGAAGTGGGGCTACAGCAAAGACAGCTCAGGTGATTTGACCTCCTTTGCCTCGAACGACAGCAGCGGCAACGGCATTCTGACCAACAGCCGTGGCAACAACGATGAGGTGACATTCGGGGCGCAGATGGAGATTTGGTGGTAATGCACCCGCATGTGGCTTAACTGAGACAATCTCTTTTCGGCGCGGCGCGCCATTGCCTGGTTCGCGCCGCCGCCTGACAGTTTTTGAGGTTATACAATGAGAATGAAAAAAACGGTTTTTGCGCTCTGCCTGAGCGCCGCGCTGCTGGCCGGTCAAAGTTTACCGGCGCTCGCTGATGTCAATCTGGTGCCACAGGATCTCTCTGCCGCGCCCACATTCCCCGCCGCCAGCCTGCAAACGCTGAGCTGGCTGCCGGTCGATACCTCACGCACGCAGGTCACTACGCTGAGCGAGAGCCACAGCAACCTGAATGCAGCGGGCGTGACGGGTTCGGTGGCGGCCTACAGCTTGCCAGCCAATATCGGTGAACTCACCATTACGCTGAGCAGTGAAGTGAAACAAAATCAGGTGTTCGCACCGAATGTGCTGGTGCTGGATGAGAACATGCGTCCGGCGGCCTGGTTCCCGGCGCGCTTTTTCACCTACCAGCAGCCGGGCGTGATGGCGGCGGATCGGCTGGAAGGCGTGATGAAACTGACGCCTGCGCTGGGTCAACAAAAGATTTATCTGCTGGTATTCACCACCGAGAAGGATTTGACCGAAACCACCACGTTATTGGATCCGGCGAAAGCCTATGCCCGCGGTACCGGCAATGCGGTGCCGGATATCCCCGATCCGATTGCGCAGCACAGCCGCGATGGCACGTTGAAACTGAAAGTGAAAACCAGTTCAGGTTCATCCATTTTGGTTGGACCGCTGTTTGGATCATCGAGTCCTGCGCCGGTAACGGTGGGCAATACGCAGCCGGTTGCGCCGGCGACTTATCGTGCTGCCCCGGTTTCGGATGCAAAACCTAAACCGATCATGACGGATACCGAAGGTTACTTTAATCAGAACATCCGCGAAGCCGTTGAGAAGGGCAATATCGATAAGGCGTTGAAGCTGCTGGATGAGGCTGAGCGTCTAGGCTCAACGTCGGCCAGACAGGTGTTTATCAGCAGTGTTAAAGGCAAGGGGTAATCCGCCCCGGCAGTGCTGATTTGTCCCATCTGGTGCGCTTCGGCGCACCTTTTTTTCAGGAGTGGGCACTGGCGTATCTGCTTCGTCACGGGCCGTCCTCGCGCCGCTAGCGCGGTGCCTTCAGCTTTCACGTCGTGCCGACGGACCATTCGGGGATCGGCCTTCCTGGCCGGCCCCGAACTTCCTCACGCATCCATGCGTGAGTCTCCTGGCTCAACGTAAAAGCCTCAGCGCTGCGGATAGCCCTTATGCCGAAGCAGATACGCCAGTGCTGCTAGCAATGTGCCCATTTAACAGCAGGCACTCGAGCTCATTGGCAGGCCGGGGTCACTTTCGGGCAGGCGATCCGCAGCGCTGAACGAAGCGAGGAAGCCAGGAGAGCCCGCAGGACGCGGGCGAAAGGCGGAGCCGGGACAGGGAAGTCCCGTCTCCGCCGGTCCGTCAGGCAGACGAGTGAAGTGAAGGTACCGCGCATGCGGCGCGAAGGCTGCCGGACCGAAAGTGACCCCGGCCTGCAACCATGCAAGGCAACCAATAGCGACTAAACATTACGCCTCCGTTGATCGATATCCGCCAACAACGCATTGATCTGCGGGTCAGCAAACATCGCCTCCAGCGAAGCGCTGAGTTTGCGGCGCCAGTTGGGATATTGGCGGGTGGTGCCGGGAATATTCACTGGGGAAGCCATATCCAGCCACTCTTCGGGTTGCAGGCCCAGCAGCGCGCTATTGCTGTCGGCCAGATAACGCTGCATCGCCGCACTTAACGCGCGATCCATCACCTGCGGTTCGGCCTGTTCGGGCAAGCAATTGCTGCGTTGCAGGCTCTTAAACAGCGCGCGGCGCGCGGCTAAGCGTGACTTACTCAGACCGGCAAGAATTTGCTTATCAGGATAAAGCCCCAACTCGCTGCCCAGCCGTAAATCGTCGCTTTGCCACCAGCCGCGCAGGGTCGGCATATCGTGGGTGGTGGCGACCGCCATCGCCTGACGTGGCCAGCGGGCGGGGGCGCGAAAGGCCACTTTGGACGTCTGCTCAAAATAGAGCACTTTGTAGGAGTAAACGCCCGCCTGGTAAAGCTTGCCGATGATCTTCTCCGGCACCGTACCCAAATCCTCACCAATTACCATGCAGTGATGACGCTGGCTCTCCAGCGCCAGAATCGCCAGCAGATCGTCGATGGGATAATGCACATACGCGCCTTCGGCCGCGCTTTCGCCCTGCGGGATCCACCACAGTCGCAGCAGCGCCATTACGTGATCAATGCGCAGCGCGCCGCAGTCGTGCATGTTGGCGCGCAGCAGATCAATCCATGGCTGGTAGGCGCGCGCCTGCATAATCTGCGGATCCATAGGCGGCAATCCCCAGTTCTGGCCCAGCGGGCCGAGGATATCCGGCGGCGCGCCGACGCTGGCCTGCAAGCAGTAAAGCTCGCGATCGCTCCAGGTTTCCGCGCCGCCCTGCGCCACGCCCACCGCCAAATCGCGGTATAAGCCAATCGGCATCGCCTGCTGCTGGCACACCGCCCAGCAATCAGCAAACTGGCGCGCGGCCAGCCATTGCAGCCACAGATAAAAGCGCACTTCATAGGTGTGTTCGATGCGGAATGCCCGCACCGCTGCGCTGTCTGGCGACTGCAACGCCGCAGGCCAGGTTGTCCAGTCGTAGCGCTGAGGGGCTTCGGCGATCTGCGCAGCGTGCAGTGCATCAAACACGCCCTGATGCAGCAGACTTTCACCGCCTTGCTGCATAAAACATTCAAAGGCGACAACCAGGCCATCATCCGCACCGCGCTGCCTGAACTGCTGCCAGGCGAGACGCAGCGCCTCCAGCTTGAGGTGAGTAACCGCTGAATAATCGACCCACTCAGCGTCCCGCGCCGCCTGTAGCGCCTGCTGCGTGATGGTCGCCTGCCACCAACGCTGGGCCTCTTCACTCAGCGTAAAATCCTCAACGGCGGCGACATCGATATACAGCATGTTGAGCCAGCGCCGCGACGAAGGGCTGTACGGACTGGCGCTTTCCGGCGTTGCCGGGAACAGCGCATGCAGCGGGTTCAGCCCAATACAGGCCCCGCCACGCTGCGCAACCTCAACCAGCATCTGCTTTAAGTCGCTAAAGTCACCGATTCCCCAGTTGGACGCCGAACGCAGCGTATACAGCTGAATACACGCACCCCACAGCGATTGCCCTTGCTGGATGGCTGGCGGCTCGTAACAGCGCACGGGCGCGACAATAATCCGACAGTGAAACGCCTGCTGCTGCGCAGTGAAACTGAGCTGGTGATAACCCAAAGGCAGCGCAGGCAAAACGATCGACTGGTTGGCGATTGCGCGCCCTTGCCAGCGTTCGCCCTGTTCCGCGATCAGCTGCCATTCGCCTGTTATGCAGGGCGCAGGCAGCACAATCTCCGCCTGTTCTCCCTGCACGATCAATACCGGCGGCAGCGGCGAAGCGTGCGGTTGCGCGGGATGCATCGCCGCCAGCAAACGCTGGCGGGTAACGGCAGAAACCGATTGCAGCTGGCCGTGCGCGTCAATGTATTCGCTGGCGATTTCGGCGGTTGGCGTCATGGTGCTGTTCATCGCGCGGCCTGCCAGACGCGTTGCTGATAGTCGCGGATGGCGCGGTCGGCGCTGAACATGCCGCAGCGCGCGGTGTTGAGGATCGCGGCGCGCGTCCAACCATGCTGATCGGCCCACAAGGTTTCTGCCTGCGCCTGCGCGTTGAGGTAGTGACGAAAATCGGCCAGCACCAGATAAGGATCGCCGCCTTTGGCGCTCAGGCTGTGCAGCAGCGGCTCGAACGCGGTGACGTCGCCGTCGCTAAAGGTGCCGTCTTCTAACGCTTTCAATACCCGATCCAGCTGCGCATCTTTTTTGCGCCACGCGTCAGGCGAGTAACCTTCTGCTTGCAACGCGCTGACCTGATCAACGGTATGACCAAAGATAAAGATATTGTCGCGCCCAACCTGTTCGGCGATCTCCACATTGGCGCCATCCAGCGTGCCGATGGTTAAGGCGCCGTTCAGCGCCAGCTTCATGTTGCCGGTGCCGGATGCCTCTTTGCCAGCGGTAGAAATCTGCTCGGAGAGATCCGCCGCCGGGATCAGCCGCTCGGCAACCGTAACGTTGTAATCAGGCACAAATACCACTTTCAGGCGATCGCCAATGCGCGGGTCGTTGTTGATGGTGGCCGCCACTTTGTTAATCGCATAGATGATGTTTTTGGCCAGCACGTAACCCGGCGCGGCCTTGGCACCAAACAGCACCACGCGCGGCGTCAGGTTGGCCTGCGGATCGCTCACCAGCGTTTGCCACAGCGCGATAATGTGCAGCAGCGCCAGATGCTGACGCTTGTACTCGTGCAGGCGCTTGATCTGTACATCAAACATCGCCTCTGGATTCACCTGGATGCCGGTGCGTTCTGCGATCCATTGCGTCAGCGCAACCTTGTTCTGCTGCTTGATGGCGCGATACTGCGCCTGGAATGCGGCGTGATCGGCGTAGGTTTCTAACGTTTTCAGCTGATCGAGATCGGTGAGCCACGGCTGATCGAGGGTTTGGCTGATCAACGCCGCCAGCGCCGGATTGCACTGATTAATCCAGCGGCGCGGCGTTATGCCGTTGGTGACGTTGTGAAATTTCTCCGGCCACAGCGCGTGATATTCCGGGAACAGATCTTTTACCACAAGCTGCGAGTGCAGCGCCGCCACACCGTTCACCGCAAAGCCGCTGGTGACGCAGAGATTGGCCATGCGCAGTTGGTTATTGTGAACCAGCGCCAGTTTCGCCCAGGTCGCTTCGTCGCCCGGCCAGTGCGCTTCAACCTGCTTTTTCAATTGGGCATTGAGTTGGTTAACGATCAGCATATGGCGCGGCAGCAGGGCGCGCACCATGCGCACATCCCAGCACTCCAGCGCTTCAGGCATCAAGGTGTGATTGGTGTACGCAAAGGTGCGCTGGGTAATATGCCACGCCTCGTCCCAGCTCAGCGCGTGTTCATCCAACAGCAGGCGCATCAGCTCGGGGATCGCCAGCGTGGGATGGGTATCGTTGAGCTGAATCACTTCATGATCCGGCAAGCTGGCAATGCTACGGCCGGCGCGCTGATGACGGCGCAGAATATCCGCCAGCGAGCAAGCGCACTGGAAATACTGCTGCATCAGGCGCAGCTTTTTGCAGTTGTCGTGATTGTCGTTGGGGTAGAGCACTTTAGTGAGTTTTTCAGCTTCAATGCCCGGCTGCTCGGCGCGCAGAAAATCCCCGTTATTGAAGCGCTGCAAATTAAACGGCTGCGCATGTTTCGCCTGCCACAAGCGCAGCGGCTGAGTGACGCCATTCTGATAACCGACCACCGGCAGATCCCAGGCTTCGCCGAGAATTTGCACCGCCGGCTCCCAGCGCGCAACGCCATTGTGCGTGATGACTTTGCCGCCGAGATGCACCGGCACAGTTAACGCCGCGTTATGGTTAAACCACGGATAGCTGTCGCGCTGCCAGTCATCCGGCATCTCCTGTTGCGCACCATCAACAAAGTGCTGGCGGAACAGACCGTACTGATAACTGAGTCCGTAGCCGGTGGCGGGTTGTCCCACGGTTGCCATCGAATCGAGAAAACAGGCGGCGAGCCGGCCCAAACCGCCGTTGCCCAGCGCCGGATCGGTCTCACACGCTTCCACGTCGCTCAGCGTGATATTCCACTCGGCCAGCGCCTCGTTCACCTCGTCATACCAGCCAAGGTTGAGCAGATTGTTGCCGGTGAGACGACCAATCAAAAACTCCATCGAGATGTAGTTAACGTGACGCTGCGGCGTGGCCGCTGGTGGCGCAGGCATCTCCGCCAGCATGTCGGCCAGTGCGCCACTCAGCGCCTGCCACCATTGATTGGGCGTCATCTCTTGCGCATCGTGCAGACCAAAACGTTGCCATTGTCGGGTTAGCGCGTGTTTAAAACGGGTGCGATCAAATTTCATAATCAGTCCTGTCAGGGCGGAGGTGAATGTGCTTCATTCTGCGCGTCAGCCATGACGCGCTCCTCCTCCTGCACCAAATTCAGCGGGGAGGATGAGCGGGGAGGAGAGGCTGAGGGAAATCTTAAAGTGTGACAGGAATGTGATAACCGTCGCTTTTGTTAAGACTGCTTAATGGGTTAGCTTGCATTAGGTAAACGAATATCTGAACGTATGTGACTATTAATTACGAAGCGTAAAATAATGATGCGCCACGTTTAGGGAGAAGCGTTTACCGATGTTAATACCCTCCAAACTTAGCCGACCGGTCCGCCTTGAGAACACGGTTGCGCGCGAGCGCCTGATGCAAAAACTCGGCGCGGCGGGCAATTACCGTTTGGTGTTGGTGACCAGTCCGGCGGGATATGGCAAAACCACGCTGATCTCGCAATGGGCGGCGGGGAAAGCCAATCTGGGCTGGTATTCACTGGATGAGGGCGACAATCAGCCTGAACGCTTCGTCGATTACCTCATCGCAGCGCTGCAGCAGGCAACGCAGGGCGGCTGCGCCTCCAGCGAAGCGCTGGCGCAGAAACGGCAGTACATCAATCTGAACGCGCTATTCGCCCAGTTGTTCAGTGAGCTGGCAGCGTGGCAGCAACCGATTTGGCTGATCATCGATGATTATCATCACATCACTAATCCCGCGATTCACGACGCGATGCGCTTCTTTCTCCGCAATCAGCCGGAAAATGTGACGCTGATTTTGCTGTCACGTAATTTGCCGCAGCTCGGCATTGCCAACCTGCGCGTGCGCGAACAGCTGATTGAGTTAGGCAGCCAGCAGCTGGCGTTTACCCATCACGAAGCCAAACAGTTTTTTGATTGCCGCCTGACAACGCCGCTGGAATCGGAAGAGAGCGGGCGTCTGTGCGATGACGTGGCGGGTTGGGCGACGGCGCTGCAGCTGATCGCGCTCTCGACGCGTCAGGGCGCGAGCTCCGCTCAGGATTCCGCGCGCCGTCTTTCCGGCATTAACGCCAGCCATCTGGCGGATTATCTGGTTGAGGAGGTGCTGAATAACGTGGATAGCGCCACACGACATTTTTTACTGAAAAGCGCGCTGCTGCGATCGATGAACGACACGCTGATCGCCTGCGTAACCGGCGAAGAACAAGGGCAGATGCGGCTGGAAGAGATTGAACGTCAGGGCCTGTTTTTGCAGCGCATGGATAACTCGGGCGAGTGGTTTAGCTATCATCCGCTGTTTGGCAGTTTTTTGCGTCAGCGCTGTCAGTGGGAACTGGCGGCGGAACTGCCTGCGCTGCATCGCGCGGCGGCTGAAAGCTGGATGCGGCTGGGTTTCCCTGGCGAAGCGATCCATCATGCGCTGGCGGCTGGTGATGCGTTGATGCTGCGCGATGTGCTGCTGCAATACGCCTGGACGCTGTTTAATCAGAGCGAACTCACGCTACTGGAAGATTCTCTCAAGGCGCTGCCGTGGGAAATTCTGCTGGAAAATCCAAAGTTAGTGCTGTTACAGGCGTGGCTGATGCAAAGCCAGCACCGGTTTTCCGAGGTGAGCAGTTTGCTCACGCGCTTTGAGCACTCCTGCAGCGAACAGATTGATGATGTGCTGCGCGGCGAATTCAACGCGCTGCTGGCGCAGGTTTCGATAAATGATGGTAACGCCGAAGAAGCCGAGCGGCTGGCGTTGCTGGCGCTCGATGCGCTGCCGGAAAGCCGTCAATACAGCTGCATCGTGGCGACGTCGGTATTGGGCGAAGTGATGCACTGCAAAGGCGAGCTGAGCAGTTCGCTGAAGCTGATGCGCCAGACCGAGCAGATGGCGCGCCGCGAGGAAGCGTGGAATTACGCGTTGTGGAGTCTGATTCAGCAGAGTGAGATTCTCTTTGCGCAGGGGTTTTTACAGTCCGCATATGAGATACAGGAGCGGGCATTTGTGCTGGTGAAAGAGCAGCATCTGACGCAGTTCCCGATGCATGAATTCCTGCTGCGAATTCGCGCGCAACTGTTGTGGGCGTGGGGCCGGCTTGACGAAGCAGAACAGGCGGCGCGCGAAGGGATAAAAGTGCTGAAAGGCTATCAGCCGCAGCAGCAAATTCAGTGCCTCGGTTTGTTGGTGCAGTGTTCACTGGCGCGCGGCAATCTCGATAACGCGCGCAGCCACCTGAGTCGGCTGGAGAATCTGCTTAACAACGGATCGCTGCACAGCGACTGGATCGCCAATGCCGATAAGGTGAGAGTGATTTTTTGGCAGATGACCGGCGACAGCCAAAGCGCCAGCAGCTGGATGCGCCAGACGGTGAAACCAGAGTTTGCCAACAATCATTTTCTGCAAGGCCAGTGGCGCAATGTCGCGCGTGCGCAGATTCTGCTGGGAAATATGAGCCAGGCCGAAGTGGTGCTGGATGAGCTGAATGACAATGCGCGCGCGCTCAACCTGATGAGCGATATGAATCGCAATCTGCTGCTGTTAAATCAGATTTACTGGCAAACCCAGCGCAAAGCGGAAGCGCAGCAGGCGCTGACCGAAGCGCTGAAACTGGCGCGCAGCACCGGTTTCGTCAGCCATTTTGTGATCGAAGGTGAAGCGATGGCGCAGCAGCTGCGTCAGCTGATTCAACTCAACACGCTGGATGAACTCGATAATCATCGCGCCAGACGCATTCTCAGTGAGATTAATAAATATCATCGTCATAAGTTTGCCCATTTTGATGAGGGCTTTGTTAGCCGCCTGATTAATCATCCTGATGTGCCGGAGCTGATTCGCACTAGCCCGCTAACCCAACGTGAATGGCAGGTTTTGGGGCTGATCTATTCGGGATACAGCAACGACCAAATTGCTGGCGAGCTGGATGTCGCTGCTACCACCATCAAAACGCATATTCGCAATCTGTACCAAAAACTCGGCGTGACGCACCGCGCGGAAGCGATGAATCAGGCGCAGTCGATGCTGCGGATGATGGGGTATGTTTAAGGCGGACACCGGCTCGCGGTTCAGACATATTCCAGAAAATAATGTCCCTCTGAAGGGGAGCGGATATATGCAAACCCAGACACGCCCAAGTGCATACCTGCAATCAATAGGTTTTCTCGTGAAGCGCGCTCAAGAATTGCTCTTCGTGTTTGCTCTGCCTGGTCAGGATCGTAATCAAAGGCGATTGAAACTTGCGGATGGGCAATTTGAATATGCGGATAATGCGTAATATCACCCCAAATCAGTAATTTTTCATCGCGGGAATCTATCAGGTAGCCGCTGTGACCAGGCGTATGTCCCGGTAGGCTGACTGCGGTGATATCTTCAGCAATCGCTGTTTCTTCCGTAAATCGAACAGTTGAATAAGCTTCGAACGTGCGACGAAACAGCGAACCATTCATCAGTGCGCGTTCACTCAGGCTAGTTAATTTTTCATTATCCAGCCAGAAGTTTGCTTCTGCTTTGCTAATGTAGAGTGCTGCATTTCGGTAAGCGGGTCGCCCATTCTCACCCAGCAGACCGCCAATATGATCGGGATGTGCGTGGGTCAACAACACGGTATCAACCTCGTCAGGCATGATGCCGGATAAAAGGAGGTTTCGTCTTAATTCTCCACCGATATGATTGAGGTTTCCCATACCCGAATCGATCAATATTATTCGTCCCGCTCCACGGATGAGATAGCTATTAATTTGGATATCATCCGCTGCTTTTATTCCGGCTTGTTGCTGTATATTTACCGCTGCTTCAGGTTCTATTCCAGATAACAGACTCAGGCTGGCTTTCATCACGCCATCACTAAGCGCAGTGACCTTATAATTTCCGATATCCCTTGCGCTGAATAAATTCGTCAAAATTACCTCGTCAAATGTAGATAATAAAAATAGAAGATGACTCTGTTTGCTTAATTAAACGTCGCATTACTTAAGATGTTGCGGCAATATTTATTGTGTGGCTATCATCATTCTCGACTGAGTTGTGACCGGAAAAGTTATGGACATTAAGTTATTGCGCTCTTTTGCTCTCGTCGCCGAACTCGAGCACATCGGTCAGGCAGCTGAGAAATTGCATATTTCAGCATCCCCTTTGAGCCGCCAGGTTCAGCAACTGGAAGATGAGTTAGGTGTGGCACTTTTTCATCGGGAAAAGAAACGCCTCTATCTCAGCGCCGAGGGCAAGCAGTTCCTGACAGAAGTGAAGGCATTGCTTTTGCACCATGATCGTCTGAATGGACTGGGTAAAAGTTTGAAGAATGGTCAGTCGGGCAGGCTTGATATTGGCTATGTCGAAGCGGCCATTCACTCACTTCTACTTCCTGAAAGCCTTGCCCGGTTAAATTGCTCGTCAAAAGTTGATATACAGCTCCATGCCTTACGCTCACAGGCACAAATCGATGCGCTAGCGAATCATGCGCTGGATCTGGCACTGGTTTATAACGAGCCGGAAGAGGATGACTGTTTTGCCTTTCAAAGCGTGTTAGTTGAGCCGGTGGTGCTGGCTATGCCAATAGAACAGGCAATTAGGGATCCCAGACCTGAGCAGTTACACATGAAGCGCTGGATCGCCGATAAGCAAAGTCTAAATACGGCAGTGTCCAACCGCTTGCTTGAGGTGTGTGAAGTGAGTGGGTTTACGCCTGATATTCGGCTTGAGGTTAGCGGACCACTGGCGGCGCTCTCCTGTGTTGAAGCAGGGCTGGGATTTACCTTTATTCAGCGAAGTCTTGCGCGGCTTGCTTCGTCGTCTGTCATTGTTGTTGAAGTACCCTGGCTGGCGCTGTATGTGAATCTCTATGCGGTATGGCGGAGAAATGAGGCCAAACCGCTGGTCAGCCGCTTACTGACGGCATTGAGGGAACACGTTCCCTCTTGATGTTAATGTGATAGCCACTCATCGCGGGTTAATTCCCACAATTCATAATCGAGAACACCCGCGACATACTCTTTTTTGCCAGTTTCAATCAGACGCATGCCGGATTTAAGTGAGATCTTCACTGAGCCAGTATTTACCGCCGCTTTTGGCACACGTAATACTTCGCGGCCCAGCGTTTTAAACCAGAAATCATTCACGGCGTTGCAGGCTTCACTCATATAGCCACGTTGCTGCCACTCAGGTACCAGCCAAAATCCGCGGTTATCATTTTCTGCATCGCGCAGTTCGATCAGACCGATTAATTCCTCTGGCTTCTCCTGACGTCTGATACTCCAGCACCAGCCTCGACCTTCCTTAACGGCGGGCAACACCACGTTATCAACGTAATCCTGTGCGGCACCTTCAGGATAAGGCCAGGGCACGGCAGCATTGAGATAACGCACGATCTCCCAGCGCGGAAAGGCGATTTGTATCGCCTGCCCATCACCGCTTTCCAGAGGTTTCAGGATTAATCGTTGCGTTTTGATTTCTGGCGTCATAGTTCCTCCATTTAGCACGTCATCGTCAATTAAGGATTGTCCCTGTTATCCAGCCGTAATTGCATGAATGTCAGATCCAGCCAGCGGTGAAATTTCGTTCCTACCTGATGAATCTGTCCGGCGTCGGTAAATCCTAACTTACGATGTAACGCGATTGAAGGTGTGTTTTCAGACTCAATACCCGCCACCATCACGTGTTTTCCCTGCGTGGTTGCGTAGGTGATAAGTGACCGCATTAAGGCTAATCCAATACCTTTTCCCTGAGCGGCATTATGGACATAGACCGAATGTTCGACCGTATAACGGTATCCATCCCAGGGACGCCAGTCACCATAGGAAGCGTAACCGAGCGCGATATCCTCTTCATTTACGGCGACCAGAACCGGGAATCCTGCTGATTGCCGATCCAAGAGCCATTTGATTCGGTTTGCAATATCTACCGTTTTATCGTTCCAGATGGCTGTGCTGTTCAGCACTGCATCGTTATAAATATCCGTGATTACTGGTGCATCTTTTTCAACTGCCGAACGTATGTTCACCATAGACACCTCGCTTGTATGCCACTAAAGTAGACGCTCCGTACACTATCTTATATATCTACTATGTCAGACGAAAAATCCACTAAAGAAGATGATTTAAACGCGCGAATTGGCAAAAAAGTGAAAGCTGAAAGGGAAAAGCGCAGTTGGTCACTTACCGAATTGGCTGAGCAGTCTGGCGTTTCACGGGCGATGATCCATAAAATTGAACGTGGCGAAAGCAGTCCTACGGCGACGTTGCTGGCACGTTTGGCGGGTTCGTTTGATCTGAGCATGTCGCAATTGATCGCGTTGAGCGAAGTGCAGACTGGCACATTACTGAAACAGCATCAGCAACCGATTTGGCAGGATCCTGAGACGGGATATATCCGACGACATGTTTCGCCGGGGCAAATACCGCTCGATCTTGTCAGCATAGAATTGCCGCCCGGCGTTAGCGTGCCGATGCCGGTAATTTCCTATCTGTCGCGCCGTCAGCTTATCTGGATTTTAGAGGGCGAACTGAGTTTTCATGAAGGCGAAAAAATCTTTGAAATGCAGACGGGTGATTGTCTTGAACTGGGCGATCCCGCCGACTGTATTTTCAGGAATGACTCGGAACAACCTTGTCGCTATGCGGTGATAGTACTCAAATAAGGTCAGCAGCAGTTGAACATCCATGTTTAATGGACCTAAAACTGCCGCCTGGATTGTGCTTTAATGCGCGCACCAGTTCCTGAGCGAATTAATTCCGCCATCTGGTGAGGTAAAGCCAGCGCAGCCTAATATCGAGTCGAATAACTTCTCATGGAATACCGGCGTTTTGTCGTTCTGCAATTGCTGCAGTTTGGCAAATGACGCTTTGTTATTACTGTCACTTAAAAACTTATCGGATGCCCAAACCATAATTGGCACCGTGCGCTGCGCCATCGGCGCATGATCGCGTGGCGTGCCGTGGAAATGCAGATTGTCGGAAATCGATTCTCCGTGATCGGAGGCATAAAACACGATGGCATTTTTATCTTTCAGGCTATCGAACGTCTGCTTAAGAAAATAATCGGTATACAAAAGACTATTATCGTAAGAGTTGATCATCTCCTGCGTGCTGCAGGCATCATCAATGCCCTGACACTCCGGTGTGTAACGCGCGAATGCCCGTGGATAGCGTTCGGTATACATATAATGTGAACCTTTGGTGTGAAGAATTACAATATGTTTACCCTGCGGATGGCGCTGAATGGAGTCCTGCAGTTCATTAATTAACGCCATATCATCCACCGGCTTACCGACATTACGCTTCTCCGCCTGAATAGATTCGCGCATTGAATAACTGTCGGCCATGACTTTGTTATAGAACCAGGCTTCGCTCTGCATGGAATAGAGATCTTCCGAGAAACCTTGCTTCTTCATCACAGTAAAGACATTCATCTCTTTCAGGGTGCGCTGCGGAGCTTCTGAGGCGCCGCCTTCTCTGACAAACATACAGCGCAGCGAGAGCTTGGTTGAGGTATCACAGGAATAACCCTGCAAGTGAACGAGGTTTTTTTCGTGATCGAGATAAGGCGTGTTGTCGCGATTGTAACCGTATAAACCCATATGATCGCGGCGGGCACTTTCACCAATCACAAACACGATATACAAGTTATCGGCATTTTTCGGTGGGACGTATTTAAAGTGTTCAGCGGGATCGTATAGATTACGGTTGTCTTCAGCCTGACTGAATGAACTGTATGCCAGCAAGCCAACGCCTGATAACCAGTTAGACGGTGAATAAGTACCGGCAACAATGCCGCCGTAGCTGGCCATCATGCGGTTATTTTTCTTGTCCTGTTCATCCTGCACCTTGCCCATTAAATTCAACGGTAACCAGCAACCTAATGCGGCAATCACAATGGCGATGGTTTTATAAGACCAGTAACGCTTTTTGCTGATATTTGAAACGGGTTTACTGCGCATTCCGCGCCAGATTAGCCACAGCGGAATGACGTTGATAATTACCATCCACAGCACAAAGTGCCAACCCACCGATTCCTTAGAAAGATCCAGTGAATCGGTGGCTAAAACGGCGGCGATGATTCCATAACCAATATCAATATTAAAGAAAATCATGTAATAACTGGCCGCGCTGGAGAAAATCACCAGCATGGTCATCAATACGCGCGACAGATATTTTCCGGTTAATGAGGTTAACAACGTTAACAGCATCACCAAACAAAATGCAGCGATGACCTCAGTCACTAATGAAAGGGTATTATCAAACTGCAGTTGCGTATAGCGCCGGATAAAAATCGGAATATTAAGCAATACGCCGATATAGAGCGAAATAAACGCCGGTAGATAAAACTGTTTAACCCAACCCTTTATAAACATGTGTTCCCCGTTCTTATAATAAACAACTCAATCACTTGCCTAAAAATTGACAACCTTAAGTGAGAGGGTGGGACTGGGAAGGAGTTCAACTGTTGCTAAGTTTAAAGTATGTTATATTGTAACAAAATCAGGAGGTGACGCTTTTCATGAACATCAAAATCCAGCAATCCGATCCTCTCTCATCAGAATCCCAATTAATGGTAGAGAAGTTATCAGCCGAACTCGCCGTCATAACCGGCGATAACGGCAAAAGTCATTTCAACGCCCAGGAGCTCAACAATCAGCATTCTTTGTGGGTGCTTGCCAGAGATGAAGCGGGCAATGCCGTGGGCTGCGGAGCATTGAGACCACTTGCAAAACACATTGCTGAAGTAAAACGTATGTACTCCGATCGTAGCGTGCCGGGCGTTGGCGCTGCGCTGCTGGAGTATCTGGAAACACGGGCCAAAAGTATGGGATATCGCGAAATCCGGCTATCGACCCGCGTAATCAATAGCCGTGCCGTGGCTTTTTATCACCGTTGCGGCTACGCGCAAATCCAGAACTACGAACCTTACGTCGGCAGAAACGCATCGATCTGTTTTGCTAAAACGCTGTGAGTTTGACAACCTACTAATGGTAAGTTACTACTAGTAGTTTACCCATCACGGAGGTTGTCGCTATGCATGCTCTGATCGTTACTGCTCATCCGGACCAACATTCACACACGCACCACATCGTCTCGCAGGTGGCACAAGGAATTGCTGCTGGTGGCCACAGCTATGAAATTGCCGATCTGGCGGCGGAGCAGTTCGATCCGCGCTTCAATCAGGCCGATTTCGATCAGTTCAAAAGTGGTGCGCCATCGCCGACAGATGTGTTGGCGGAACAGCAACGTCTGGATCGCGCCGATGCATTGATTCTGGTTTATCCCATCTATTGGTGGTCGTTTCCGGCGCAGCTGAAAGGCTGGATCGATCGCGTTTTCACTCAAGGTTGGGCGTACGATGATGATGGCCAAACTGTGGTGAAAAAGCTCGGCCATTTGCAGGTGCATTTGCTGGCGCTGGGCGCGGCGAGCCAGCGCACCTATGTGCGTCGGGGCTATTTCAGCAGCATGCGCACGCAGATCGATGAGGGGATTTTTGGCTATTGCGGCGCGCCGGTGGTGACCAGCGAATTGCTGCTGCCAACCGATGAACATTATCCCGACGCGCATTACACGCTGGCAAACCAACTCGGACAGCGACTTTTTAACGTGAAGGAAATGGCATGAATCAACACACTCGCCAGCGCATGTCGCATCAGGCACGTCGTCAGCAACTGATTGGCGTGGCGTGGAACCTGGTGCGCGAGCAGGGCAGCGATGCGCTGACGTTAGGACGCGTGGCGGAAGAAGCGGGCGTCAGTAAACCGGTGGTCTACGATCATTTTGGCACGCGCCACGGTCTGCTCGCGGCGCTGTATGAAGATTTTGATCTGCGCCAGAACGCGATTATCGAGGCGGCGATGCATGCTGCCGGTGCCAGCCTTGCCGAGCGGGCTAATGTGGTGGCGTCGAGTTACGTCGATTGCGTGTTAACGCAGGGACGTGAAATTCCAGATGTGCTGTCGGCGCTCGATAGCACGCCGGAACTGGCGGAAGTGAAACGTAAATATCAGCTCGATTTCATTGAAAAATTCCGCAGCTGGTTTGCGGAGGCAACGTTGCCGCAAGCCAGCATGTGGGGAATGTTAGGCGCCGCCGATGCGATTTCCCATGCGGTGGTGTGCGGTGACATCAGCCAGCAGCAAGGATTAGCCGAACTTCAGGCGCTGATTCTGGCGCTGGTGGAACGTCACCAGTAACCTTTTATCCAGCCAACAGGAACAACAGATGTCATTACGCGAGATTGATAGCGATTGCTGGCAACAACTGGAAACCGGCGCAAGCGATCCCGATGCCGGTTTTCACTTCTTAACGCTCGCGTCGGTTGATCAACAGGGCAAGCCGCAGGCAAGGACGCTGGTGCTGCGCGCGGTTGACCGCGTCAAACGCACGCTGGAGTTGCACACCGATATGCGTAGCCCGAAATGGCAGGCGCTGGCGGTTAATCCAGACGTTACGGTTCTGGGATACAGCGCAAAAACGCAACTGCGGTTGCAGGGAAAGGTCGAGCTGCACGCCGCGCACAGCGCAGTAGCTGAAGCGGCGTGGCAACGATTATCGCGCCGGACGCAGCAAACCTATGCTGGCGCTGCGCCGGGAAGTGACATTGACCACCAATCCAATCATGTCGCTAACGCCGAGGATAATTTTGGCGTGTTGCTAATCCGAATTACCCAACTGGATTGGTGCCTGCTGGCGCGGGAAGATAATCAAAGAGCGTTGCTGAATTACACCGACGACGGCGCGCTAGTCAGCAGCAAAAGGGTGCATCCGTAGCTATGGCGTGCATTGTTGCGGCGCCTTGCGACGAACGTTAAACAGCAGAAAACTTGCCAGCGCCAATCCCCAAACGCCCGCCGCGCCATACAACAGCACGTCGGAAAAACCGTCGGTGAGCACCTGCGCGGCAATATCGTGGTTCAATGAAACCTCGCCGCCGCCGGCGATGCGCTCGGCCAGCGTATGCAAATCACTTTGTCCCGGCATAATGCGTTGCAAACTCGCCGCAATGCCCGCCACCAGCAAACTGCCCATCAGCGCGATATTGATGGCAAGCGTAATCAGGCGCGCGCTGATATCAATCCCCGACGCCATGCCAACGCGATTACCCGGCACCGATCCGGTTGTGGTGTTGGTCACTGGCGTGTTGGTCAATCCGAGCGCCATTCCAGCGAGCAGCGCGCCCGGCAGTAAACTCATCTGCTGCGCCACGGCGAACTTCATCAACATGAAGCCCGCGCCAATGGTGCATAATCCCAGCGGAATCATGCGCGCCGCGCCAAAGCGCACCACCAGTTTCTCGCCCAGCGGCGGCATCAGTAAGGTTGGTAAAGTGTAAGCCAGCAGCGCCAAACCGGTTGCCATGCTGCTGTAGCCAAGGCCGCTTTGATAATAGACCGGCAAATAAATCATCAGCGGCCAGAAGCTGAAGTTCATGCCAATCGAGCCCATCAATGCCCCGGAAAAGGCGCGGATACGGAACACGGAGAAATCAAACATCGGATGTGGATGGCGCTTCTCAATCCATACAAACAGCAGCGCGCTCAGTAGTGTAACCAGCAAAATCAGTTGTGCCGCGACGCTGTTCCAGCCGAGGCTGCCGCCCTGCGTAATGAGATAGGTGGCACCGACCACGCTGAGCGATAAGGTAATCAGGCCGCTGAGATCGAGCTTTTGGGCTTCAGCATCGCGCGATTCGACCACATTTTTCAGCGCGAGGATCAGCGTCAGCAACGCGATAAATCCGTGTACCAGAAACACCCATTGCCAGCTAAACCAGGCAACTAGCATGCCGCCGATGATGGGTCCGAATCCCAGCCCAAAGCCAAAGGTAATGCCCCACGCGGCGAACGCACGGCTACGCGCTTTGCCCTGCGGAAACTGGAACGACAGAATCGCAATCAGGCAGGTTAACATCGCGCCACCGCTTAATCCTTGCAGCAAACGTCCGACAATCAGCCACAGCGCATTGCCCGCCAGTCCGCACACCACCGATGTCACGCCGAAGGAGATGATGCTGATGATGAAGATGCGCTTGCGTCCATAAGTGTCGGCCAACGTGCCGGTGGCCATTAGCACTGCGGTGCAGGCCAGCGTATAGGCGTTCATGATCCACTGCAGTTCGCGGAAGCTAGCGTGCATCTCCCTTTCCAGCACCGGTAAAATCACCGGTACGCTGGATATCTCCAGTCCCGACATCAATGCGGCCAGACAAACCGCCATCAGCGCCAACATGTTCTTCATATTCAATCCCTGCGATACGTTAAGAGCGTGCCAGCATGAAAGATTGGCGTGCGAGTGGAAATCTGCCTGCATGCCATATATCGTCAAGATCGTGCCAATTTCTCCGGTGACCCTTAAATGCAAATGATTGCTCCGCTTCATGGCCGTTCGCCTGCACCGTTCAACCGCCGACTGGTTTTGCTGGCGTATGAATGTCTGTGTACCTTTGAGTTCGGCATCGCCGTTGAGGCTTTCGGGCGCGCTGACGAGGTGTTCGGCCAGCCTTTGTATGATTTGAACGTCGCGTCGGTGGAAGAGGGCGTATTCGGCGCGCAAGGTGGCGTGCGGCTGGTGGTCGACGGCGGACTTGAGCTGCTGGAAGAGGCGGGCACCATCGTAATTCCCGGCTGGCGCAGCGTACATGAACCGGCATCGGATCAGCTTATCGCCGCGTTACAAAAAGCCCATCGCAACGGCACGCGTATTGTTTCGATCTGTGCAGGCAGTTTCGTGTTGGGCGCTGCCGGGTTGCTGAATGGTAAGCGCGCGACCGCACACTGGAACAGCACCGAGATTCTGGCGCAACGCTTCCCGCAGGTGCAGGTTGAGCACGGCATGATTTATGTTGATGAGGGCAGCATCATTACGTCAGCGGGTGGCGCAGCGGGCGTGGATTTGTGCCTGCATCTGATCCGCCGTGATTATGGTATTGAAGTGGCAAACCGCACCGCGCGTCGCATGGTGACGCCGCCGCTGCGCGAAGGCAATCAGGCGCAGTTGGTTCAGCAGCCGGTGCCGCAGCGTGCGGCAAAAAATCTTTCGCCGTTACTTGATGATTTGCGTAATCACCTCAATACGCCATTGGTTATTGATCAACTCGCCAGGCAAGCTGGCATGAGCCGCCGCACCTTTTTACGCCGTTTCCATGACCCTACCGGCACCACGCCGGGAGAATGGATGTTGAGCGTGCGGCTGGAAAAAGCTTGCGCACTGCTGGAGAGCGGCAAGCTGAGCATTGATCAGGTTGCTGAACAGGCGGGATTTGGATCGCCAGAAACACTACGTCATCACTTCAGACAGCGGCTCAACACTACGCCGACCAACTGGCGCAAGTCATTTAGTGACAGAGGGATAACACAATAGATTCCGTGGGTCGCCATTTAAGGCGACCGTTTTAAATTTAATTCCCGCGATAAGTCGAATAACCAAACGGGCTCAATAGCAGCGGAATATGGTAGTGCTCGCCGTTGCTTTCCATATTGAACTCGACCGGAATTTCCGGGAAGAAGGTTTTCTGGTTGTTCATTTTGTAATAGTCACCGGTTTTAAACACCACGCGATAGCTGCCTGCGCTGGCGGTTTTATCTTCCGGGAATAGCGCGCTAATTCTGCCGTTGCTGTCGGTTTTGCCGCTGGCTAATTTCACCCAGTTATTGTTCTGTTTCTGGTCGAGTTCAACCTCAATACCCGCTGTCGGCGAGCCTGTTTGCAGGTTTAAAACATGTACGCTGAGCGGATTTTTTGGTGCTGCCGGTTGTGCTGCTCCCGCTGACAGGCTGGTCGCAATCAGGATGGCGCTGGCTGAGGTAAAGAGAGTTTTCATTAAAACATCCTTTTTAAGCAGGTGAATGTGCTGCAATCCTGGATGCTTCGACAACAAAATCATAATTGATAAGACTAAATGTGAAATTTCTGAGATCTGACGAGCAATCTACCAAGTGCTGACATCTTAGCGGGCATTGATGCAAACCTGGTTGCCATGAAGGGCGAGCATACGGAATGCAGGTGATTGTTGTTGTCACTCCCTCAGTACGAATGGCGGTTAATTTAATTACCAGCGAGCGACAACTAGGCTAATCCACCTCCGATTATTCTGAGTCATCTGTCAGAATTCTTCTCTAAAAGTTGTACCAGCTTAAGTAACATGTACATATATAATTTTGAGTCAGGCATTTATTATTAGCTTGCAAATGTAATTTTGTGGTGAATAAGCGAAGGGTAAAGCCTGGATAAGCGAAGCGGTAAATAAATTGAAGTTGATCAAGAAATAATCGATTATACCGATTTTTAGCTGGAAATAACCCTCCTGACATGGATAAATCTGTATTTAAGCGAAGCGTAAATACAGTATCAGGAGAGTGTTGTGCAGAAGTAAAATGATGTTAGATGATTATTCTTTTGGGAAGAATGTTATTTGCGTCGGCTGATTTTCCCTCCTTTTCTTCCTGCTTCAATGGCGCGCTCCGGGTCGTTTTTGAAGTTACCGCTGCTAGCCTGACCGCCTTTGCGCCCGGCTTCAGCCGCGCGTTCCTTGTTCTCTGCGAAGTTGCCTGCACCACCACGACGTTGCGGCTTTTTTTCTTCCTCATCGGGTAGCTTCTTAGCGTCCGTCATTGGTTCTCCTCTTTTTTAAATACCAACATGATGCAAAATAAATGTAGTGCCATTTTTTCCAGTTTCAAGCCTGGGTTTCTCTTAAGTCTTAATTCTAAGAGGCTTGCTTATGTTACTTCCAGTTAAATTTTCACTTCTCTCTAAATGTAACTACCATTAGTTACTTGCTTAAGATTTTTAACATTAAAAAGAAAGCTTCTCTAGCCAGATAATAAGCGAAGCGGTAAGCACATTTACTTATAACCTCAATCGCAATTCTTGCGCACATTACTTGCAGCTTGACGCTTGCTTGCTACGTTTAATTAATCTTCTTGTTTAGCCTAAATTAACGCTTCGCTTATTTTGCTCAATTAGCCTAAATGAGCTGATGTCATACCCATCAGGCAGCTAACTGTCGATGTTCTTCTCACTACCGGAGCAAATTGATGACCAAGGAATTTGTATATCTGGATTGGCTGCGCGATGCACATGCGATGGAAAAACATGCAGAGCCTTTGCTGCAGGCAGCTACGCTGCGGCTGGAGGAGTTCCCGCTGTTGCAGGCACGTATGAAGCAATATGCACAACAAACCGCTGAACAGCAGCAGTGGGTGAAAGACGTTTTGAAACGCTACGACAGTAACTGGTCAGCGCTTAAAGACGCGTTAGGACGATTGTCGATCGTTGGGCAAGCTGCGAGCGATATGTTGCGCAATGAAGAGGGCGTGCGCATTGCGGTGAGTAGCTACGTGTTCTGTAACTATAAAGTGGCAACCTACACCGCATTACTGGCCGCAGCGCAGCAGGCGGCGGACAGCAAAGGCATTAAGACTTTCCAGCTGATCCTGCAACATGAAATCCAGATGGCAGATTGGCTTCTTCATCAGTTGCCGGACGTGGCGAATGAGGCCATTTTGCATAGCGCGGTAGCCACAGTCTGACGGATAACTATAAGCGGTCGGCAGCCTTGCTCTGCTGACCGCTCAATTTGGCTTGAATGTTAAATGCTACAGAGAAACTAACTGTTTTCCCTTAGTCAAATTGCTGCAACTAATAAAATCAGGATCATTCTTTGCTATTTGTTAGCCTGGCGAGAACCTTTATTCTAAATTAAGTAAAAAAACCAGGCTTAGAATTTTATGTTATTCCCTATCAGTAAATGGAACTGATCAATGAAATCGATTTCAGCAAAATAACACTCCGCGTCTGATATTTGAAATGTGACCCTATCAATCATCGTCTCTAATGTTAATGAAATTGCTGACGATAACAGCAGAGATGCTGCTGATTAACGCCCGTAGCCTCTTCTGCTTTTTAAAACAACATTATTGTCTTCACTACTTTTCAATCAAAATCATTGAGGTTTCTAAATGGACGTAGTTCAAAGATTTTCACGTAATGTAAAGTTGCGAACCAAACTTACAATATCCTCTATGCTCAATATCGCGATGCTACTTTTAGTGGCGTTACTCGGATTAAATTCGCTGTTCTTAGCTGAAACCGGCGTTAACGGCATGATGAAAGACGATTATCCCACTATTGCATTGGGCAACCGATTAATTGATGAGATCAACGTAACGGTGCAGCAGCAGGCGCTGCTGCTGAGCCCGATTGATGCGCAACGCCAGACAACGATTCAGAGCAATCTTCAGGATGCCTCGAAGAAAATTACCGAAACCTATAAGCAGTTAAATAAGCTGGCTACCGATGATGAATCAATCGCATTTCTCAAGCGTGTGGAAGTGAAGCGATCTGAATTCCTTAAAGAGCGAAATGTATTCTTCGATTTAGTGAATAGTGATGTAACGAAAGCAGTGAATTTCTATTTTTCTACGCTTGCATTAGCGCAAAGAAATTATATCGATGAGGTTGAGGGGTTTATTACCCTGCAAGAGCAGCAAATGGATGGCTCCTATAATAATTTTATGGCGTCATACGGCAAAACTAAAATTTCCATGCTGATTATTTTTGTAGTGGCTATTTTACTTTCAGCATTTATTGGCTGGATTATTATTCGCTCGATTACAGTGCCATTGAAAAAAGTGATCGCCTTTCTTGGCCGAGTGGCGGATGGCGATCTCAGTTCTGATTTTCATGAACAGCGAAAGGATGAAATGGGGCAGTTAATTAACGCCATCCAGCAGATGCAGGAAAAGATGTCGGATATTGTCAGTCATATTCGCATTAGCGCAGAACAGATTTCCGGCGGCGCCAGCGAAATCATGTCGGGCACCAACGATCTTGCGGCGCGTACGGAAGAGCAGGCCAGCTCGGTAGAGCAAACGGCGGCCTCGGTGGAGGAATTCAGTGCCACCATTAGCAATACGCGTAACAATACCCACGTTGCCGCCGATCTCTCCGCTAAGGCGGAAACCACGGTAGGACGCAATGCCAGCATGATGGACAACGTCGCCAGCAAAATGGCCGAAATCAATGATTCTGCCAGCCACATGGCAGAGATCATCAACCTGATCGATTCCATTGCTTTCCAGACCAACATTCTGGCGCTCAATGCTGCGGTAGAAGCCGCGCGCGCGGGTGAACATGGTCGCGGTTTTGCCGTGGTGGCGCAGGAAGTCCGCGCGCTGGCGCAGAAAACCGCCACCTCATCGCATGAGATCCGTAATTTGATTGAGGAGTCGTCCACGCGTATTGCCGATGGGCGCGATATGGTGACGGATGCCAATAAATTGATGAACGGCATGATGTCGAACGTGGCTGAGATGAAAGAGTTGCTGGTGCAGATCAACCAGGCCAGCAGCGAGCAGGCCGACGGCATCAGCCAAATCAACACCGCGATTAGCCAGATTGATATCACCACGCAGCAGAATGCGTCGCTGGTGGAACAATCGCTGGCGGCGTCGGCGATGCTGAGCGAGCAGGCGGCGAATATGGTGAATAGCGTAAGCGTGTTTACGCTGCGTCAAACCGCTTAATGCGAGTGTGATCCAGAACGGCATGTGCGTTCTGGATCTTTTTTTAAATTGCCGGATATTCGCCGGTACCTTCTGGCCACGGCGTCAACAAATCAAAGCCGGTTTCGGTCACGGCGATGGTGTGTTCCCACTGCGCTGACAGCGAGCGGTCTTTGGTGACCACCGTCCAGCCATCGGACAGTACACTGGTGCCGGCTTTACCCGCGTTGATCATCGGTTCGATAGTGAAAATCATGCCCGCCTGTAACGCCAATCCCGTGCCTGGCGTGCCGTAATGCAGAATCTGCGGATCGCCGTGATACACCTCGCCAACGCCGTGACCGCAATATTCGCGCACCACCGAGAAACCGGCTTTTTCCGCTACCTGCTGAATGGCCGCCCCGATATCGCCTAAGGTCGCGCCCGGTTTTACCACTTTGATACCTGCCACCATCGATTCGTAGGTGATATCCACCAAACGTTTGGCGCGCACCGACGGCTGGCCAACGTAATACATGCGGCTAGTGTCGCCGTACCAGCCATCTTTAATGATGCCGACGTCTATGTTGACGATGTCGCCATCCTTGAGCTTTTTCTCGCCCGGAATGCCGTGGCACACCACGTGATTCACTGACGTACAGGTCGTTTTGCTGTAACCGTGATAGCCAATATTTGCTGGCACCACTTTTAGCTCGTTTACCACGTAATCATGACAAATCGCGTCCAGTTCATCGGTGGTGACGCCCGGTTTAACGTACGGAGTGATGATCTCCAGCACTTTAGCGGCGGCGTGTCCAGCGGCACGCGCCAGTTCGATCTCTTCAGCGGTGTGCAGTTTGATGCTCATTACGCGATTCCCTGCGAGGTGAATAAAGGATGGTCGAGCAGTTGCGCTAAATCCGCGCCGCTGTCGCGTTCAACGCGCATCAGCAAGCGCGTCAATTCCTGATGATTGAGTGACGGATAAATCTCGGCCAGCATGCCGATCTTCATCCAGTGTTCCGCCTGCGCGTTGATGGAACGGCTCATCGCCGTGCTGGCGATGCGCAGATTCTCATGCATTAAGTCAGAGATTTTTACGATGCCCATGGTGCAACCTATATATGAATCGTATGTGATATGTATATAGGTTACCGTTTTAGGCTGGGATATGCAAAAAGGGGGTGAAGCCAATCCATGGCGGACAAAATCCTAAGGCGCCTTACTCAGACTTCGTTGGAGGACGACGACTTATTTTGCCTCCTTTCCGTCCCGCTTCAACGGCGCGTTCAGGATCGTTTCTGAAGTTGCCTCCACTGGCTTTGCCTCCCGCCTTGCCAGCTTCTTTCGCACGTTCTGGATCGTTAGCAAAATTCCCTGCGCCGCCTCTGTAGCTCTGTTTGTTCATAGGAAGACCTCTTATCAATGTTCCGTTAGATTTGAGGACTAGCTAGTCACGCTGCAATTTTAGTTCGCCGTTGCGTTAAAGCCAGGCCGTAAACGCCGATCATTGAAAATGATCATTAAGCGCGAGGAAATTTGTCGAATTAATAGTGACCTTCGTCACAATTTACAATTCCTGACTATACTTCTGCCTTTTGGGTTTCAACCTTTGCGCTACAAGGCGCGTTCAATATGCAGGGAACAGGAATGGACACATCGCAGCAAAACAGTGACGACGATTCAGCGCTAAGTAATCTCACCGTTAAACAGCGCATCTTCTTTGTGGTACTCGTAGCGACAATGGGTGCTCTGGCTTTTGGTTATGACACCGGGATTATCTCGGGTGCCTTGCCGTTTATGACCTTGCCGCCTAATCAGGGCGGTCTTGACCTCACACCGTTCACCGAAGGTTTAGTCACTTCATCCCTGATCTTCGGTGCCGCGCTGGGTGCTTTCCTCAGTGGTTATTTCTCCGATCGCTTTGGCCGACGCATTACGCTGCGTTCTCTGGCGCTAATTTTTGTGCTGGGCGCGATTGGTACCGCGTTAGCGCCAAACCTGCACGTAATGGTGGCGATGCGTTTTCTGCTGGGGATTGCGGTGGGTGGCGGTTCCTCAACCGTACCGGTGTTTATTGCCGAAATTGCCGGGCCAAAACGGCGTGCGCCGCTGGTGAGCCGCAACGAGCTGATGATTGTTTCCGGTCAGCTGCTGGCTTATGTGGTCAGCGCGGTAATGAGTTTCACGCTCAACGATCCGCATCTGTGGCGTTATATGCTGGCGATGGCGATGATTCCTGGCGCGTTGCTGTTTATCGGCACCTTCTTTGTGCCAGCGTCGCCACACTGGATGGTGGCAGAAGGGCGCATCAAAGAAGCGAGCCGTATCCTGCACAAACTGCGTGAAACGCCGCGCGAAGTGAAAAAGGAGATGACGGAGATGCGCCAGCACGCTAAAGCGGCGCGTCAGGGGCCCTCAGCGCGTGAACTGCTGCAAGAGAAATGGATTCTTCGCTTGTTACTGGTGGGCGCGGGGCTCGGCATTGTTATCCAGTTCACCGGCGTGAATGCCTTTATGTACTACACACCCGTGATTCTGAAAACCACCGGCATGGGCACCAACGCCTCGATTGCGGCGACCATCGGTAACGGGATTGTTTCGGTGCTGGCGACCATGGTGGGCATCAAAGCAGTGGGACGTTTTGGTCGTCGTACCATGCTGATGACCGGTTTGTCGGTAGTGATCGCCATGCAGCTGGCACTGGGCTGCGTGCTGCTGTTGATGCCACAGGACATGACGCAAAGCATCTTCGCGCTGGCGGCGATCCTGGTGTTCCTGTTCTTTATGCAGATGTGCATTTCGCCGGTTTACTGGCTGCTGATGTCGGAGCTGTTCCCGATGAAAGTGCGCGGCGTGCTGACCGGCGCTGCGGTTTCGTTCCAGTGGATCTGTAACGCGGCGGTGGCGTTTGCCTTCCCGCCGCTGCTCTCCGCCACCGGCAATGGCGCGTTCTTTATCTTTGCAGCCATCAACGTCGGCTCGCTGATCTTCGTAATCACTATGCTGCCGGAGACCAAAGGCAAATCGCTCGAGCAGATCGAAAATGAGATGCGCGAGCGGTTCAGCGAGCAAGAGCAGGATCAGCAAACCGCGTAGCGGCGCTTGAGAATTCCTGGTCACGGGAGGAAGATACGCATCTTTCACCGGGCCAGGATTTCCCATGTTAATCACCGCCGAGAACACGCGCACCTTCAATACCGACATTCGCCTGGCCTGCACGCTGGCCGCCGTTGCGGGCGCACTTAACACCGCAGCGTTTGAAACGGTCGGCTTCTTCTCGGCGAACATGACCGGCAATGTCTCCTCACTTTCCGACCATCTGGCCAAAGCTAATCTGCACGTCGGCCTGTTTTTTCTGCTCATCGTGCTGCTGTTTATCGCCGGATCTTCCGTCTCAACGCTGATAATCAACTCCGGCAGACGGCGCCAGATTCGCGGCATCTACGCCATCAACATCCTGATTGAAGGCATCGCTTTGCTGCTGCTCGGCGTGATTGAAAGCTGGTTTCGCTTTAGCGGCTCTGGCGTGTTGCTGGTGCTGAGCCTGAGTTTTTTGATGGGATTGCAAAACGCCGTTGTGACGCGCATCTCCAACGCCCGCGTGCGCACCACGCACGTTTCTGGCACCGCGACCGATATCGGCATTGAGCTGGCGATGCTGTTTGATGTGCTGCGCCGCAAAGAATCCCCCAAAGATGCGCCGCTCTACATTGAGCGGCTTAAGCTGCATTTTTACACCGTGCTGGCGTTTTTGGGCGGCGGTGTGTTGGGGATTTGGCTGCTGCAGTGGATGAGTTATCTGTTGCTGATGGTGATCGGTGCGCTGCTCAGCGTGCTGGCTTTAGCGGCACTGAAACGGATCTGATCGGTGAGCAGCTTCACAGTTTTCCGCATCGTTCGCTAAAACTGCTTGCCACTTTTTCCGCGCTGTTAGCATGATAGCGCCCGTTAAGGATTGTTACTGTTCGGCAGGCAAAACCTGAGACGCGCCCTTTTTCAGTTGAAGAGGGCGCGTCTCAGGTTTTTTTTTGCGCGAAATTCAGGGCATGAGTTTAGGGCATTGTTCAGGAGAAAGAGTGATGCAATATCAGGAACTGGCGGATGACATCTTTGCCGGTGTTGGCGGCAAAGAGAACATCATCAGCGTGATGCACTGCGCCACGCGCTTACGCTTCAAACTAAAAAACAGTCAAAAAGCGCAAACTGCGGCGTTAAAAGACAATCCTGGCGTGATCATGGTGGTGGAGAGCGGCGGCCAATATCAGGTGGTGATTGGCAATCAGGTAGCGGAAGTGTATCGCGAACTCACGTCACGTCACGGGCTGGATAATCAGAGCGAGGCCGCAGATAACGCTGCACGGCAAGGCTTATTTGCACGCTTTATCGATCTGGTTTCCGGCATCTTCACCCCCTTTATCGGCGTGATGATCGCCACCGGCATCATCAAAGGGTTGCTGGCGTTGGCGTTGGTGCTCGGCGTGATGAGTGCCGACAGCGGCAGCTACAAAGTGCTGTTTGTTGCCAGCGACGGTTTGTTCTACTTCCTGCCGATTTTGCTCGGCTACAGCGCCGGTAAAAAATTTGGCGGTAATCCGTTTGTCAGCATGGCGATTGCCGCTGCGCTGGTGCATCCAATGATTCTCGAAGTGCTGCAACAGCAGCAGCAGGGCAATGCGCTGACCTTCATCGGCATCCCGCTCGAAGTGCTGAACTACAGCTCGTCGGTGATTCCGATTATTTTCGCGGCCTGGGTTTCCAGCCTGATTGAACGCTGGGTGCATCCGCGTTCGCCCAGCGCGGTGCGTAACTTCACTACGCCGTTGTGCTGCCTGCTGATCACCGTGCCGCTGACGTTTCTGGCGATTGGTCCGGCGGCGACCTGGCTGAGCCGCATGTTGGCCGAAGGTTATCTGTGGATTTACAGCCTGAGCCCCATGATCGCGGGTGCGGTGATGGGCGCGATTTGGCAAGTGTGCGTGATTTTCGGTCTGCACTGGGGTTTAGTGCCGATCATGCTGAACAACCTCGCCAACTTTGGTCACGACACGCTGCTGCCCTTGCTGATGCCTGCGGTGCTGGGCCAGGCGGGCGCCACGCTTGGTATTTTCCTGCGCACCCGCGAAGCGAAACTGAAAGCGATGGCGGGATCAGCCTTTACCGCCAGCATCTTCGGCATCACCGAGCCGGCGGTATATGGCGTGACGCTACCGCGCCGTCGTCCGTTTATCTTCGGCTGCATCGGTGGCGCCCTGGGCGCGGCGATCCTTGGCTTCTGGCACACCACCATTTACTCCTTTGGTTTCCCGAGTGTCTTCACCTTTATTCAGGTGGTGCCAAACAGCGGCATTGATGCCAGCGTGCTGGCGGCATTTGCCGGTGCGGCGGTGGCGCTGATCTTCGCTTGCGTCAGCACCTATCTGTTCGGTCTGACCGAGCCCGCAACCGAAGCGGTTGCGCCGCCGGCAGCGGTTGCTCCGCCCACCAGCCTGACGCGCCGCGAAAGCGTGGTCAGTCCGATGGCGGGCGATGTCATTCCGCTCGATCAGGTTAAAGATGAAACTTTTGCCAGCGGATTGCTCGGTAAAGGCGCGGCGATTATCCCGCAGCGGGGCCGTGTGGTATCGCCGATCGATGGCGTGGTGTCGTCAATGTTTCGCACCGGCCATGCGATTGGCCTGACATCGGCGCAGGGTGCAGAAGTGTTGATCCACGTTGGCCTCGATACCGTGAAGCTCGATGGACACTATTTCTCTCCGAAAGTAGTGAACGATCAGCCGGTCAAGGTGGGCGATTTGCTGCTGGAGTTCGATCTCGATGCGATTAAAGCCGCAGGCTTTGACCTCACTACGCCAGTGCTGGTGAGTAATAGCGATGACTTTGTGGATGTGTTAACCCTGAGCCGCACGGCCGTGAGCGAAGGCGCTCCGTTGTTGGCCGTGCTGAAATAATAGAGGAGCAAACAGATGACTAAACGTTTCCCGGACGGATTTTTATGGGGCGGCGCCGTTGCCGCAAACCAGGTTGAAGGCGCGTATCAGGAAGGTGGCAAAGGTTTATCGACCTCCGACCTGCAACCCAAGGGCATATTTGGTGCACGCGTCGAGCGCAGCGATAACGATTTTGGCATCAAGGATACCGCCATCGATTTCTATAACCGCTTCCCGGAGGACATCAAACTGTTCGCCGAAATGGGCTTTACCGTGCTGCGTACCTCGATTGCCTGGACGCGCATCTTCCCGCAGGGCGATGAAGTGGAACCTAATGAAGCGGGATTAGCCTATTACGATCGCCTGTTCGATGAGATGGCTAAATACAATATCACGCCGCTGGTGACACTGTCACATTACGAAATGCCGTACGGCTTGATCAAAAAGTACGGTGGCTGGGGCAATCGCATCACCATTGATTGCTTTGAACGCTATGCGCGCGCGGTGTTCACCCGCTTCCAGCACAAGGTGAAGCTGTGGCTGACCTTTAATGAGATCAACATGTCGCTGCACGCGCCGTTCACCGGCGTAGGTCTGGCGGAAGAGAGCGATCAGCAGGCAATCTATCAGGCGATTCATCATCAGCTGGTGGCGAGCGGGCGCGCGGTGAAAGCCTGCCATGAAATCGTTAAGGACGGCAAAATCGGTAACATGCTGCTGGGCGCGCTGCTCTATCCGCTGAGCTGCCGTCCGGCGGACGTGCTGGAGACTCTGCAACAGAACCGCGAATGGCTGTTCTTTGGCGATGTACAGGTGCGCGGCGCGTATCCGGCCTATATGAAGCGCTTCTTCGCCGATCGTAACATCAGCATCGAGATCACCGATGCCGATAAGCGTGACCTGCAAAACACCGTCGATTACATCTCCTTCAGCTACTACATGACCGGCTGCGTCACCACTAACGAAGAGGAGAATCAGAAAGCGCGCGGCAACATTCTCTCGATGGTGCCGAACCCACATCTGCCGAGTTCCGATTGGGGTTGGCAGATCGATCCTGAAGGGCTGCGCATTCTGCTTAACATCCTCTATGACCGCTATCAGAAGCCACTGTTCATCGTGGAAAACGGGCTTGGTGCCAAAGATGTGGTGGAAGCGGACGGGCAAATTAACGACGATTACCGTATCCAATATCTCAACGATCATCTGGTGCAGGTGCGTGAAGCGATTGAAGATGGCGTCGAGGTGTTGGGGTATACCTGCTGGGGACCGATTGATTTGGTCAGCGCGTCAAAAGCCGAGTTCTCCAAGCGTTATGGCTTTATCTACGTGGATCGCGATGATGCGGGCAACGGCACGCTGGCGCGTTCACGTAAGAAGAGTTTCTTCTGGTATCAGGACGTGATTCGTAGCCATGGTGCAGCGTTGAAATAGCCAGTGAATAATTAAGCGCCGCACATATCGTAGCGGCGCAATTTATTGCGCATTGTCGGGATGGGCACGGTGCTGCCATTGAAATGCGCGATAAATTGCGCTGCTACGCAACGTGTGCGATACAAATTTGGTTATGCCTCGTCCGCATCATCCTGCAACGCCAGCGTCTCTTTTCGTACCCGTTCAATATGAATGGTGAGAAACATGCGTTCCTCGCTGGAGAGCTGATACAGGTATTTCTGCTGAATATGCTGGTCAATCTTCACTGCACATTGATAGGCGAGCGGATATTTGTCGCGCACCACATCATGTAAAGATTCATCCTCGCTCCACACGCCGCGTTTGCCCAACATGCGCTGTGCAAAGAACTTCAGATGGTTGACGAAACGGTTGTAGCTCAGGCTCTCTGTGCGGTAATCCAGCTGCAGGCGATACTTCACGATATGCAGGATTTCCTGCATAAATTGCGTGATGTGCGAAACATCGGCGAAATCACTACCAAGCTGCGCATTCACCAGATGCAGCGCGATAAATCCGGCCTCATCTTCCGGCAACGCTACGCCCAGCCGCTGGTTAATCAGTTCCACCGCTTCGATACCCAATGAAAACTCTTTCGGATAGAGCGTTTTGATCTCCCACTTCAACACGTTACGAATCGGGATGCCTTGCTGATGGCGCTCAATCGCAAAATGGCAGTGATCGCACAGTGCGATGGAGAGGCTTTCATGCAGCGGCTGGCCCAGCTGCTGACGTGCGTTGGCAATGATCAGTTCGCTGGTGGTGATCACCTCGAGCGGGATATCCGACAGCAGTTCGCTGAGCCGGCCCGTTAAGGTGTCGCTTTGTAGCGCAAACACTTTTTCGATCTGCTGTGCATCCAGTTCGTCGCCCACGCGCTTCTGAAACGCCAAACCGCGTCCCATCACCACCTGTTCTTTGCCGTTGTCGCCCAGCACCACCGCGACATTATTGTTGAGGATTTTCGCGATTTTCATTTTTATCTGCCCTGAAAATAAAAAACCTGACCCACCGGGAGGACGGCGTGTCAGGTTTTGCCTGCGCTTAACGCAGTAACAATCTCGCCAGATCATAATCGGCTCTGCTTTCCCGACAAGCAGAGCGACAGTTAAATGTGAAACGCATCATATTTCCAGCGCAATTAATCAGATGCGTTGATGGCGCAATTTAATGAATGTAAGGATAGCGTAAGGAAATGATCAGATTTCTATAAAGTTTGCGTTAAGGCTGCCGATAGTACCGTAACGTTAAATTAACAGGAGTTGCGTACATGACTGGGATTTCAACATTAGGCGTCGGTTCAGGACTGGGTTTAAGCACCATTCTCGACAAACTGACCGCGGCAGAAAAACAATCGCTGGCACCGATTTCCAAACAACAATCCGCTGCGACCGCGAAGTTGTCCGCCTACGGCACCCTTAAAACCGCAATTCAGACCTTCCAGACGGCAAACAATAAATTAAACGATGCCGCGCTTTATACTTCGACGACCACAGCATCCAGTTCCAGTGCGTTTAGCGCCGATTCCAACGGCAATGCGCTGGCGGGAAAATACACCATCAGCGTGCAGAAGCTGGCGCAATCCCAGACGCTAACCAGCGAGACAAAAACCGATATCAAAGCGGCGATAGGTAGCGATGCCGCGTCCAGAACCCTGAAATTTGTTAACGCGGAAGGTAAAGAGAAAAGCATTACGCTAACCAAAGATCAGACTTCGCTTTCGGCGATTCGTGACACCATTAACAAATCCGACGTTGGCGTTACTGCAAGCCTGATCAAGGTCTCCGCCACGGAATACCGTTTGTCGCTGACATCATCGGCATCCGGCACCGCCAATGCGGTGAAATCGCTGAGCGTGACCGGCGATGATACCTTGCAGGATTTTATCGGCTTTGATGCATCAGATGCGGCCAGCAGCGGCATGGCGCAAAGCGTCGAGGCGCAGAATGCCAAGCTGACCGTAAACAATGTGGCGATTGAGAGCAGCAGCAACGTTATCACCGACGCGGTGGAAGGCATCACGCTGAAGCTTAACGATGAAACCAGCGGCAACCAAACGCTGACGGTGAGCAGCGATACCAACAAGGCGAAAACCGCCATTACCGATTGGGTGAATGCCTATAACTCGCTGCAGGATACGATGGCGAGTTTGACTAAATACACGCCAGTGGATGCGGGTAAAGATCCGGACGGGAAGAATGGAGCGCTACTCGGTGATGGCACACTGCGTAATATTCAGGTGCAACTGAAAAGTATTCTGGCCAACAGCTCGGGTTCAGGTGTTTATAAAACGCTATCTCAGGCGGGCATTACTACCGATCCCACTAACGGCCAACTTAAGCTGGATGCCACCAAACTGACCACCAGCTTGCAAGTGAAACCAGAAGCGATTCGGGACATGTTTGTCGGTGATGGCAAAAAAACCGGTGTTTCGACGGTGCTGAACACCACATTCACCGCATTTCTCAGCAGTAAAGGTGTGTTGCAGGGCGCGACGGATTCCATCAGTAAAAAACTGAATACGCTAACCGATCAGTACAATACCGCCAGCAAACGTATTGATGACACGATTGCGCGGTATAAAAAGCAGTTCACCAATCTGGATAAGATGGTCAGCGTGCTGAATAACACCAGCAACTATCTCACCGAGCAGTTCAGCAATAGTACAAAGACCAATAAGTAAGCGTAACGCGGTCGCCATAAATGGCGATCGCTATTTCTGAAACTAGCCTTACTTTTTCTTATTCAGCATGGCCTTCAAATCGGCAAAAGGATTATAGGTGGCTTCACCAACATCCTTCTGCGCATCTTCACCCGCCACAACACGCGTGCCGTACTGATCCGCTTCGGTGTATTTCGAGTGCTCGTGATCGTGACAATAGAGGCACAACAACTCCCAGTTACTGCCATCTTCCGGGTTATTGGTATGGTCGTGATCGATATGGTGAACGGTTAATTCACGCAGGTTGGAATAAACAAATTCACGCGAGCAGCGGCCGCATACCCACGGATAGATTTTTAATGCTTTCTCTCGATAGCCGCTTTCCAGCCGCGAGTAATTTTTAGGGATCAGAGCCATTGCCGACGTTGCCTGTTTGAAAGAGATAAAGCGACATGTTATCTGCACATCCCGCAGCTGCCAATGATGTTTATCATTCCTGAGCATCCGTTCTAAAAAAACCGCCTACACTAGTTTGTAACTACGCGGAAATAAAAGGCCGCCCGACCCCGTTCGATGGAAATTCACTCATAAAATGATGCCCGTTAATGATTCTCCGTCGGTAAGCCGGATGCAACGTATTGCTTTGACTATGATGGTGGCATTGCTGGCCACGATTCCTCTATGGACCAACAAAATTTATTATCGGGATGATCTTTACCGGATATTAGATGGAGATAGGTCAACATGGCTAAGTAACGGGAGGCCGGGGACCTGGTTATTACAATCCCTGATCTCTTTTGGTGATACGGTCAGCGATATTTCTCCGCTTAATTTACTGCTCGGATTGCTGGCGCTAAGTATTGCTGCGGTATTTTTCACGGAAAGATTGAGAATTCCGCTTGCGGGTTTCTGGTCATTTCTCCCGCCGCTATTTGTCATTCTTAATCCCTTTCTGACGCAGGGAATGCTCTATACCTATGACAGTCTCACCATACTTCTGTCATTTGCAGGCGCCATGCTGGCAAGCATGGTTAATCGCGCAAAGCCTTTTCAGGAGATCGTTTACACGGCGCTGATATTATTGCTGATTCAGACACTCTATCAGCCAGGGCTCAATGTCTATATTGCCTGCGTAGCCTTGCTGGTCGTCTCTCGACTGGTAAATGATCAATCCAGCTGGAAGTGGCTGTGCGGGAAAATAGTGGCGCTGGGCATTGCCATCTTGGTTTATAAACTCGCGATGAATTATTTATTGCCGGTGAAGATCGACTGGTACAGCATGAAACACAGCAAGCTGTTATCACTGAATTCCGATTCTCTGCAAGTACTTATCAACACTATTAAGGCGTTCAGTGACCTTTTTCTCAGCGCCTATCCGCGCGGCATGATGGTATTTATAGGGCTGCCTATGCTGATAATGTTTTCAGGCCTTGTTTTGATGGTTCGAAACTTAAAACAGCAGCAGAAGTTGACGCTAAGTGCGGTCTTAATGCTGTTCAGTGCGGGATTGATCGTCATCATCGCCATCCCCGGGCTTTCATTGGCCTTAGCCACGCCGTTATTTGCACCGCGTATGCTGGGCGCATGCAGCATTACTTTCCTGTTCTCTTTCTATGTAGCCGTTTATTCATTACCTGCAATAAGAAACTGGCTGGCGGGATTGAGTGCGATATTGCTGTTTTATCATCTGGTGGTGATGCTGGTCACTTTTAACACTGTAGTTAACGATCAACGTTATCAAATGGAGGTGATGAATCAAATCAAAATCACGCTTTCTGCTCCCGCTGCCCAATCGATTGATTCACTCGCCTTTATTGGGCAGTTGAATGATGCTCCAGAAGTACAAACCAATATTCGTAACTTCCCCATCATCGATCATATCCGCATGAAAATGTTGGGTGAGTCTGAACCGTGGATATGGCTGGCGCTGATTAAACATGTAGGTTTGAGATTGAAAGCGGTGAAAGCAACGGATGAAATGAGAGTAATTAAACCGCGTCAGGTTCTGGCGCAGGGACCCGATTATGACGCCTTTCAGGATGGGCAAACGATGGTGATTGATTTTAGAAAATCGGGTGAGCAGATCAATAAATCTTAATTCAACGGCTCAGTCCGGTTGCGGGTCGATAATAATCCCGGACTGAGCTTTTATCTGGTGTTATTTATTCAATAGTTCTTTGCGAACAATTTCTGCACCTGCACTCAATGCATCCAGCTTGCCTCTTGCCACACCGCGTGGCAGGGGAATCATGCCGCAGTTGGTGCACGGGTAGAGTTTATCAGCATCGACAAACTGCAGGGCTTTACGCAGCGTAGCAGCAACTTCTTCTGGCGTTTCAATGGTATTGCTTGCCACGTCAATGGCACCAACCATCACTTTTTTGCCGCGAATCAGTTCCATCAACTCCATCGGCACATGTGAGTTTTGACACTCCAGTGAGATGATATCGATATTCGACTTTTGCAGTTTAGGGAATATCTCTTCATATTGACGCCATTCTGTGCCCAGCGTCTTTTTCCAGTCGGTATTCGCTTTGATGCCATAGCCGTAGCAAATATGCACTGCGGTTTCGCATTTCAGCCCTTCAATGGCTCTTTCTAAGGTTGCGATACCCCAATCATTCACTTCGTCGAAGAAGACGTTAAATGCCGGCTCATCAAATTGAATAATATCGACGCCCACCGCTTCTAACTCTTTCGCTTCTTCATTGAGAATTTTAGCGAATTCCCATGCCAGTTTTTCGCGGCTTTTATAGTGATTGTCATAAAGCGTGTCGATCATGGTCATTGGACCCGGCAGCGCCCATTTAATAGGACGATCCGTTTGCTGACGTAAAAACTTCGCATCTTCAACAAATACTGATTTTTGACGACTCACCGGACCCACAACGGTTGGCACACTAGCATCATAACGATCGCGGATTTTAACGATTTCGCGCTTCTCAAAATCTACGCCGTTGAGATGTTCAATAAAAGTGGTGACGAAGTGCTGGCGGGTTTGCTCGCCGTCACTGACGATATCAATTCCTGCCTGCTGTTGATCGTCCAGGCACAAACGCAGCGCATCTTGTTTGCCGTCGGTTAATTCCTGATCTTGCAATTTCCACGGTGACCACAACGTTTCCGGCTGAGCCAGCCACGATGGTTTCGGTAAACTACCAGCAGTGGAAGTCGGTAATAATTTTTTCATAGCAGGTGACCTTATATTTTTATCGGTAATCAAAGAACGGGAGTAAACCATTGCTCAAGAAGAGTTTGATATGGCTTGATGAAGCGCTCTTCCGTGAACTTTCCTTGTTCAATAGCCAGATGGCTACGTTCTTCTCGATCATAAACAATTCGCGTTAAAGAATAATCCTGATGGCTCAGGCTTGGCTGATAGTGTCTACCAGCTGCAGAATTCGCATTGTAAATCTCAGGGCGGTAAATCTTCTGGAACGTCTCCATGGTGCTGATGGTGCTAATCAGCTCAAGATTGGTGTAATCACTGAGTAAATCGCCATGGAAATAGAAGGCCAGAGGCGCAGCACTGTTTGCCGGCATGAAATAGCGCGCCCGCAGGCCCATTTTGCCGAAATATTCGTCAGTCAGAGAAAGTTCATCCTGTTGATATTCAATGCCCAATACCGGATGTTCATTACCGGTGCGGTAATAGGTATTTTTACTGGATACGCTCAGGCAAATAACCGGCGCTTTATTGAAATTCGCTTTGTAAGCTTCTGAGTTAACGAAATGCTTGAAGATGTTGCCATGCAGATCGCCAAAATTATCTGGCGTGCGGAATTCAGTATGGTTCTTATTGTGTTCAGACAATAAAACGCTGAAATCATAATCACGCACGTAAGAAGAGAAGTTATTTCCAACAATCCCTTCAATGCGTTCGTTGGTTTTTTTATCAACGATATTGGTCTTCAATATTTCGATCACCGGGAAGGTGCTGTTGTTGCCCTCAGCACCCAGATTCAGCTCAGCAGAAATAATCTCTAGCTCAACCGCGTAACGATCGCTTTTAGGGTTGTCCCAATGCGCCAGTGAATTGAAACGGTTATCAATCATCACTAAGGCGTTGCGCAGGTTCTCCTGACGCTTCTCACCACGCGCCAAATTGGCAAAATTGGTGGTGATGCGTGTATTGCCAGAAGGGTTGTAATTTTCGTCGAAACGAAGGCTCTTAACCGTAAAAGTAAAGGCGTTGTTCATTTTTGTCTGCTATCCCGTTTACTAATAAAAAGCCTTGCTGTCGATGAATTTCAGGATTTCCCGATGCTTTTGCAGGGTACTTTCATTCAGCAGGCTTGATATTATTTTAAGTTATTAACAATGGTACTTTTATGCCTGAGTCACTGGTTGAAAAAAAGTGATTTAATTTCATCGAACATGAAGGAATTTCATGATGAGGAGAGGAGGATGAACGGCGCTCACAGTAGCCAGCCTGTTCAACCTGGCAGAGGATCTACAATTAAAGGTATACTCTTCCACAAATTTTTAACCGGTTAAGACACGACAATGGCAAAACTCACCTTACAAGAGCAGCTGCTGAAAGCAGGTTTAGTCAGCAGCAAAAAAATGGACAAGGTCCAGAGAACCGCTAAGAAATCACGCGTTCAGGCTCGTGAGGCCAGAGAAGCGGTGGAAGAGAACAAAAGGGCCCAGCTTGAGCGTGATAAGCAGTTGAGCGAACAGCAAAAGCAAGCGGCGTTATCGAAAGAGTACAAAGCGCAGGTTAAGCAGCTGATCGAAATGAACAAAATCGATATCTCTAAAGGCAATATTGGTTTTAATTTCACCGACAATAATCTGATTAAAAAAATCGACGTTGATAAGCAAACGCAGACACAACTGATTAATGGCCGATTGGCGATTGCGCGCCTGGCCGTCGATAGCAAAGGCGAGAGCCAATACGCGATTATTCCTGCCAGCGTCGCCGATAAAATTGCGCAGCGTGATGCGAACAGCATCGTGTTGAATAGTGCATTGAGTCAGGAAGCGCAGGATGAAGACGATCCGTACGCTGATTTCAAAGTGCCTGATGATTTAATGTGGTAAGCACAATGCCGGTTGCGCTGTCAGAACGGGCAGGCACACCGGGCGTTTAGGCACTCGCCGCTGACCGGATGAACAAACTTCAACTCGCTGGCGTGTAACATCAGACGCGGGGCGTGTTCGGTCCCCGCCAGCATAAGACCACCATACAGGTCGCAACCCAAAATCGGATGGCCCAACAGCTGGCAATGGATACGCAGCTGGTGGGTGCGTCCAGTCTCTGGCGTAAGTTCCACCCGCGTTAATGGCATGAACGTCTTATTTTCCAATAGGTGATGAGTGCGCTCAATCACCCGATAGCGTGAGCGAGCTGGCTTACCATTGATTGGGCAAATTGACATCAATGGAAATAGCGTCGGATCTTTGGCAATCGGCGCGTCAATCACACCTTCGTCTTCATGCAGATGCCCGCACAACAGTGCACGATAAATCTTGGTCACGCTGCGTTGGCTGAACTGCTGGCAAAGTGCGGCATTGATCGCCTTATTGCGGGCAATCACCATTAACCCTGATGTGCCGAAATCCAGACGATGCACCAGCGTGCAGCCGGGGAAAAGCTTCACTAACCGATGATGCACAGAATCGAGATTGAGCGGATTTTTCCCCGACAGGCTGAGCAGACCAGCAGGTTTATTGATCAGCAGCAGATGATCGTCCTGGTAGAGAATCTCAATCTCTTCAAGACATTGCGGGGCAATAAAGGTATCGATAATCGTAGACATCAGGCTGCCCGGCTGGCGAAGGGATGCGGATAATAGCGAATTTTGCGGCAACTGGCGAATCCGGGCATGTGTCTATTCGCTCAGGCGAAATTTATCGTCCAGACTTAAAGCAAAGACGTGGTCTGCGCAGGCAATGTGCTTTACACTGCGCGCTGAAAAAACTGAGTAGATAACGATTAGGTAGGCGGCAATGGCGATGAACGGAACGATCACAACCTGGTTTCAGGATAAAGGTTTTGGATTTATCAAAGATGAAAATGGCGATAACCGCTATTTCCATGTGATTAAGGTCGCTAACCCTGAGCTGATCAAGAAAGACGCGGCGGTGACCTTTGAACCCACCACCAATAACAAAGGTTTGTCCGCGTATGCGGTGAAGGTCTCACCTGAGAGCAAATACATCTATATTGCCGGCGAGCGCCTGAAGCTCACCTCGATCAAATCTTATGTGGTTTACAGCGAAGACGTGCCGGTTGAAACGCGCATCGATAAAGAGAATACCGTGCTGTCGGTAGGTATTCTGATGAATAGCATCAAGCCGAAAACAGACGTTAAGCCGGATGAAACGCGCTCACTGAAAAAACTGGCGGTAACCACCTTTCAGGGAACGACTTTGATTTTCACGGCGGATGAAATTGATATTGATGCCACGGTGAAAATGCTTAAGGTGTGAAGATATTGTGATTAATTCTCAGCGGAAATCCTCACGCAGGATTTCCGCATTAATTATGCCGTTGGCCTTTCGTTCCATGCGTCGGTGAATTGAATATTTCCATCAACATATTTCCACGTGATCTTCGCGTAACGCAGCGCAACGCTTTCCATATGCCCGGTTCCTGGACAATTACGCGTGTCATGCATGATCGGCGATATCGAGATGACCTTTACGTCTTCCATTAATATGTTGAAGTACTCTTCTTCCTGACCAGCATCACTGATGCGGTACCATTTGATTTCAGCTTCTTTTAACGTCTGACCTGTTGCCACAGCCTTGTATAAATAAGGTGACGCAGAATCAATTTCTTTCTCAAACATAAATGGAGCATGTTGCCGTGTGCCTGTTAGCTTGCCGGTATTGTTGTCGGTGGGAATAGAGAGAAGATGCTGTACACCCCGTAATTCAATGCTGCCCTCACGGTGCATCACGTCTGAACCGCCTCTGATTACTGCGCCGCCATCATCTTTAATAAACATATGAACGGGTATAGCCATGTGAATCTCCTTAGTTAGTCATACAACCAGCGTCCAGCTTTAGCCGACTCCACAAACATACGTACAGTTAGTGGTTTAACGTCTTGTTGAATTGGATCCTTAGAAAAGTATTTTCGGAAAACTGTTTCTGTTTTCCAGGGATAATAAGCATCAAAATTTATAACTGTTGTATCGACATGATATTTTTTACCAAAATCCTGAATGGCATAGGGCAACTCATCCCATCCGGCGTAGCCTTGTAATGGAGTATCAAATTCGATTGGAATGGGTTTTAAACTCCATGTAGTCATGAGAGATAACTCGCCACGAAAAAAATCTAATATTTGATGTTCGTCTACCATACTCGATCTTCTTCTCTCACGATCATGTTGTAGGTTGAAACAGTCTTATAGACTATTTGAGAAAGATCATTTGCCAGTAAGACCCATCCTACAACCGGCACAGTTCGGCCAACAAAAGCCCCAAGATTGTTTGTCCACATCGGCTTGAGTAACTTAATGCTGGTATTAGTGAACGTTGGCAAAGGTCTGGGCAATTTCACATTCAGAATTTGACGCGAATATTTAGAGGCGATCGAAGTACCAGGTGTAGCATTGCCGGGCTTACCTCTTGTACCCAGAATAGGAAGACCAAGAATGATGCTGCTCACCGCAACAATGTTATTGATGCCACCTACATGCTCATCAATTTTGTCCAAAAGTATCCAAAAAAATAATTCACCAGCTGAAACATTGCTGACTCCTTTGTAAAAGTACGTCCCATTAAGCTGCTCAACCGTATCCATAATCATCCTCCCTGAATTACAGGCGGCCAGATTACAATGTGATGAACGCTATTTTTTGTTCAAAAGAGAGGAGTGGAACCACTAATAGCGGGTTAACTATTGGAGAGTTTAGGGAGATTATGGCAGCATTTGCCTGATAAAGGCAGCGTGGTCGCCATGATTGGCGACCCAGCGTTTTCGTAGGGTGCACATTTATGCGCACCGGCTAAATCAGCTTAAAAACTCTGCCAATCCGCATCATTCACCACCGCAACGCGCGAAGGTTTAACGAATGAAGCCGTACGCACCACAGCCTGCTTTTGCTGAACTTCGCCAGCCGCCGCGACATGGAATTTACCCACCAGCTGATTCAAATTCCCGGCCTGCTCCTGCAGCGATTGCGAAGCGGCAGAGGCTTCTTGCACCAGCGCGGCGTTCTGCTGCGTAACGTCGTCCATCTGATTCACCGCTTGCTGCACCTGCACGATGCCCTGACTCTGCTCGACTGCGGCAGCGGCGATTTCTTCCACCAACTGACTTACCTGATGAATGGCATCGTTCATCACGCTCATATTACGCCCTACGTCGCTGGCCTGCGCAGCACCGGCTTCGGTCAGACGATGTGACTCTTCGATCAGCGTTTTGATTTCGCGCGCGGCGGTGGTTGAACGTTGCGACAAGTTGCGCACTTCACCGGCGACTACGGCGAAGCCTTTGCCGTGTTCACCGGCACGTGCGGCTTCAACGGCGGCGTTCAGCGCCAGAATGTTGGTCTGGAAGGCGATGCCTTCAATGATCGAAACGATTTCCGTCACTTTGCGCGAGCTACCACGAATGTTATCCATGGTTGAAAGCATGGTGGTCAGTGACGTGCTGCTCTTCTCCGACAATCCGCTGGCGTTAGCGGCAAGCTGACTGGCCTGGCGCGTGTTATCGGCGGTTTGACGTACGGTTTCACTCAGCTCGGTCATGCTGGCCGCGGTCTGCTCCAGCGATGCCGCCTGTTGCTCGGTGCGTGATGAGAGATCTTCATTGCCCGCGGAAATCTGTACCGATGCGCTGCTCACTGATTGTGACGCCTGACGCACCGAAGAGAGCGCGCCTGATACGCGATCCATCAGGACGTTAAACGAGTGCGCCATGTTGCCCACTTCATCACGACGGCTCTCATCTGCTTTCAGGGTTAAATCGAGGTTCTCGCTGGCAGTCATCATCACTTTGCCCGCAGCAGACAAGCTGCGACGAATGCGCAATACGGTGAACAGCGACAGCACGCCAAAAATCAGCACGGTGGCGATAACGCCGGTGATGGTGGTCCATAACACGGAGTGGAACGTGCTGCGGTTGGTGGCGCGCAGTTCATCGCCAATGGCGATATTCAGCTGCAGCTGTTTTTGATAATCGCTAATCAGCTGGCGAATGGCGGCTCCGATACCGGTTTGTCCATCAATCAGATTGAGGCTGATATCATTTTGATGCGCACGCGAGGCGGTGATAAATGGCGCCAGTGCGGCGGTGACGTGCTGAATATTGGCATAAGCGACTTCGGTTAAGCGCTTATCTTCATCGCTGGAGATATCGTGCGCCATGTAGTAATCGGTCTGCGCCTTCAAATCCGCCAGCTGTTTCTGGATCTCGTCCTCAATAGCCGGCATTTTGCTGTCGTCGGTCTGGCTTTTGTGTTTGTAGAGCGTTAACGCCAACTGGTTACTGCCATCAATCAGTTTCCCCAGATCTTTGATCGAGGGAATCGCATTGGCCTGTACATATTCAAAGCGATCCTGAAAACCAGAGAGTAAGGAAATGGCGAGTATCGCTTGCAGGATGATGGCGCCAAACAGTATGGAAAAGGTGGCAAACAGACGTTGAGAGATGTTCATTTTATTATCCTTAATCTTAAAGCGTCCCGGCAAAAGCCGCGTAGGGAAGAGGGCAGATTAATAACCATCGGCAGATTGAGGAATTTAGTTAATTTTTTTATTCAGGGTTTAAGTCTTAAACTGGTTATCACGCTAATTTTTAAAATTTTTGCCGGATACCAGTGCTGTATTGCGTCGGATAAGTAAAGGACTACAAAACTCCGCGCTCCCTCCGATATTGCCTTACAGACCCGCTCTCTATCATTTCGGAAATCGTGAAAGTTTCTGAACTTAGAGAGAGTAAAATCCCATGAATAAAATATTCCGTGTGATTTGGCATGCTGCAACGCAGCGTTATGTGGTGGCCTCTGAGCTGGCTAAGGGCAAGGTTAAATCCCATTCCTCTTCGGTGTTAACGCCGTCCGCAAGCAAAGCCATGGCGTTAACAGGTGTGGCGCTGGCGATTACAGTGGCTCTGCATGCTACTACGGCAATCGCTGCCAGAACCATCATTGCTAATGGCAATCCGGTCATTGTAAATAATCAGGATATTATAGGTGCGGGAACCGGCGAATATGTGCGCGGCGTAAGCGCCACAAATAATGGGACAGTTGATTTCACCACCGGCACCATCACCACTTCAAATACCTATGGGCACGGTGCATTCGCAGATACTGGCGCTGGGGTGACCTTAAAAGATATCGATATCAAAACCTCTGCAGCCACGTCGCATGGACTCTATGCGCGCGGTGCCGGTTCAATCACTGGCGATAACATCAAAATCAACACTACAGGCTCAGGTTCATACGGGATTCAAACCAGCGATGGTAATGTCACGCTGACCAACAGCACCATTAAAACCAGCGGGACAAATTCATTCGGTGCCTTTGCGGCCGCGGGCGCAGGCCATCTTTCTATCAGTAACAGCAGCATCAGTACCACGGGTAACAATGCTCATGCGGTCAATGCCACCGGCGGCGAGATTACTGTTAACAACAGCACCATTAGTTCCGCAGGTCATTTGACCAATGCCGTCAGAGCGACGGGTGCAGCGGGTATTGTCAACATCAATGGCAGCACATTAAACACCACCGGCTCGTCATCCGAGGCAGCTTATGCCTTAAATGGAGGCACGGTGAATCTCACCAACACCAACATTAATACCGACCAAATCAACTCCTATGCGCTGCGTGCCAGCGGCAATGGCGCATCGGTCAACTTCGATGGCGGAACCATTACCACGTCCGGCGCAACTGATTCCGTTCAGGCTTTGTATGCAGGCAGTGAAGTTAACATTCGTAATGCCACTATCAATACCGGTGTGAAAGCGCTGGCTGCAACCTATGGCAAAGTGACCGCTGAAAACACCATTATCAATAATGATGGTGCACATTCGCCCGATACGATGGTCACCAATGATTTGACAACCTTGGGTGCTGCTGTCGCATCGCGTTACGCCGGCGGATTAATCAGCCTGAAAGACGTTCAGGTCAACAGTACGCGTGGCAATTTGCTCGGAGCGCGCGTCAGTGACGGCGCCAGCATTAAGTTAGACAACGTTGAGTTTAATCACGCATCCAACGGCGCAGGTTTGGTCGTATTGAAAAACGGTACACTGACGGGCGACCGTGTCAGCGTTAACATCGCGGGTCAGGATGGCGCAGCCATGTCTTCGGGTATCTGGATGGGGATGCGTGATGGCGACAACAGCGTCGATTTAACCAATTCACAGATCACGCTCACCGGTGCGAACAGTGCGGGTATGCTGTTCCAGTCTGATGCGGTCAGCAATAACTCCGTGTCGCTGAGCAACAGCGCGGTTACTGCGAGTGAAGGTAGTGCAATGGTGATTTCCAGCACCGCCGATACCAAAGTCACCACCTCCGGTACCGCATTAACCGGCGTGACGCTGTTATCCGCAGGCATTGGCAATAGCGGCACGGTTAGCAATGTGACATTGACCGGTGATAACGGCTCAGTATTTAACGGTGATGTCATCATCGATCGCGCCAACACCGCGACTAACATCATCAACCTCGATAACAACTCCGTCTGGAGTGGTGCGACCAGCTCACTGGAAAATCTGAACCTGGCGAATGGCAGCCAGTGGAATGTTACGTCGAGCTCTGCGGTGGATAATCTGACGCTGAATAACGCCACGCTGAATATGACCGCGGCCGGCACCGGCTTTAGCAAGGTGACCTTGAGCAGCCTGAACAGCACCAACGGTACTATCGACTTCAAAACCCATCTGATGGATGACCACTCAGAGACCGATCACCTGCACATCACCGGTGATTACGCCGGTAACAGCAACGTGGTGGTGCAGAACGCCGGCGGCACCGGCGCGCAAACCATCGATGGTATCGAGCTGATTCGCGTCGATGGCAACGTAAACGGTACGTTCACCCAGCAGGGCCGTATTGTGGCCGGTGCTTACGATTATCATCTGGTGCAGGATGCCAATAAATGGGTACTGGAGAGCAACAGCAACAACGTGGCACCGGGCAATCCAGGCAGCAATCCGGTTAATCCTGGCGATCCTGACAACGGCTCCGGCACGCCAGGCGATGATACCGGCACGCCGGGCAGTGGCTCAGGTAATGCGGGCGATGTGGGCAAGCCGGTTAAAGGCTTCCCGATTACGCGTCCGGAAGCGGGCAGTTATGCGGCTAACCTCGCTGCGGCGAATACCTTATTTACCACCTCGCTGGATGATCGTCTGGGTGAGACTCACTACATTGGCGCAGACGGTAAGAAACACGCCACCAGCTTGTGGTTGCGTAACGCAGGTGGACACACGCGCTTCAGCGATAGTTCCGGCCAGCTGAAATCCACCGGTAACCGTTATGTGATGCAGTTAGGCGGCGATATCGCCCAGTGGAGCAGTAATGGTGCGGACCGCTTCCATCTGGGTGTCATGGGCGGCTACGCTAATGCGCAAAGTAACACACACTCCAACGTGACGGGTTACACCGCAAAAGGTCAGGTGCACGGTTACAGCACGGGCGTTTACGCGACCTGGTTGCAGGACAACGCTGACAAGACCGGTGCCTATGTTGACAGCTGGATGCTCTACAACTGGTTTGATAACAGCGTGAAAGGTGATGGCATCGCGGAAGAGAGCTACAAATCGAAAGGCATCACCACGTCAGTGGAAGCCGGTTACAGCTTCAAAGTCGCGGAGATGAGCGAGCGTTCCAGCGTCTATCTGCAGCCGAAGGCGCATGCGACCTGGATGGGCGTGAAAGTGAAGGATCATCAAGAGCAAAACGGCACGCGCGTGGTGGGTCAAGGCGACAACAACCTGCAAACGCGTCTGGGTGTTCGCGCTTACATCAAAGGCCACAATGCCATTGATGATGGTAAAAACCGCACCTTCGAGCCGTTTATCGAAGCCAACTGGGTGCACAACACCGAAACCTTTGGCAGCAGCATGAATGGCATCAGCGTGCAGCAAGCCGGGGCGCGTAACCTCGGTGAAGTGAAGCTGGGCGTCGATGCGAAACTGAATAAAACCGTTAATCTGTGGGGCAATATGGGTCAGCAGATGGGAGATAAGGGTTACAGCGATACCAGCGCGATGGTGGGCGTGAAAGTTAATTTCTGATAACACAAATTGCGTGAAGAATCGCGCCGCTACGAATGCGTGCATGCTGCCGTAGCGGCGCAATTTATTGCGCAAATTTATATAATTACGGCCTGCGGAACAGCGCCATACTGCGGCCTTCCAGCTCGAAATCCTTCTCTTTGGTAATCACTAACCCTTTCTCAACGCTGTCAGACGTCGAAAGCTCCAGCACCCAGCCGCCTTCACCAAACTGTGGAATACTGAACGGCACATTGCCTTCATATGGATTAAACAGCATCAACACGTCATGCCAGATGCCTTCCTCCGGCACTAAATCCGGGCGACCGAGATACACCCCGAGCGTGGTGCCATCATCCCATTGATCATCCTGCTGGAAGCCGCCACCGGCGTTAAACCATTTGATTTCCATACCATCGCGCCAGCTTTCACGCCGCAGCAACGGTTGTTGAGCGCGTAACGCCAGAATATGCCGGGTAAAGTCGCGCAGCGCATCAGCAGAAGGCGGCAGGTTTTCCCAATGCAGCCAGGAAATTTCGCTGTCCTGGCAGTAGCCGTTATTGTTGCCGAGTTGACTGCGACCAAACTCATCACCCGCCAGCAACATCGGCGTGCCGTGCGAGAACAGCAGCGTGGCGAGGAAGTTGCGTTTCTGCCGCTCACGTACCGCGTTGATGCCTTCATCGTCCGTCGGGCCTTCCGCACCGTAATTGTACGAACGGTTCTCGTTATGGCCGTCATTATTATCTTCACCGTTGGCTTCGTTGTGTTTCTCGTTGTACGAAACCAAATCGTTGAGCGTGAAGCCATCATGCGCGGTAAGGAAGTTAATGCTGGACCAGGGACGGCGACCGCGCTGATCGTAGAGATCGCCAGAACCGAGCAGGCGCGCGGCAAAGTCATTAGTGACCATGTCACCTTTCCAATACTCACGCACCGTATCGCGATACTTATCGTTCCACTCCGCCCAGCCCGGCGGGAAGCCGCCAACCTGATAACCGCCCGGCCCGATATCCCACGGCTCACCAATCAGTTTCAGTTTGGACAACACTGGATCCTGCATGATGGCATCGAAGAAGCCACTACGCTGGTCAAAGCCTTCTGGTTCACGGCCCAGCACGGTGCCGAGATCGAAACGGAAGCCATCAACATGCATGGATTCGGCCCAATAACGCAGCGAATCGAGAATCATCTGCAGCACGCGCGGATGCGACGTATTCACGGTGTTACCGGTGCCGGTGTCATTGATGTAGTAGCGATGCTGATCCGGCAGCGTGCGGTAATAAGAGTAGTTATCAATGCCCTTAAACGACAACGTGGGGCCGAGTTCATTGCCTTCGGCGGTGTGGTTGTAAACCACGTCGAGGATCACTTCGAGGCCAGCATCGTGGAAGGCGCGCACCATATCGCGGAAGCCCTGAATCCCGCGCGGACCAAAGTAGCGCGTGGCCGGGGCGAAGAACGCCAATGTGTTGTAGCCCCAGAAGTTTTTCAGACCGCGATCCAGCAGATGCTGATCGTCCGGGAAACCGTGCACCGGCAGCAGCTCCACGGTGGTTACGCCCAGGCTTTTGATGTAATCGATCGAAGCCTGATTGCTTAAACCGTCGTAAGTGCCGCGCATCTCTTCGGGCACCGCCGGATTAAGCTGGCTAAAACCTTTAACGTGGGCTTCATAAATGACAGTTTTCGACCACGGAATATTCGGTCGATTAGCATCCTGCCAGTCAAATTCATTGGGATCGATGACCACACATTTGGGCGTAAACGGTGCGCTGTCGCGGGTATCGAAACTCAAATCCTTATCTTCATGCAGCAGGTCATACGCGAAGTGCGACTCGTCCCACTGCAATTCACCCGCCAGTTCACGCGCGTAAGGGTCGAGCAACAGTTTGTTAGGGTTAAAGCGATGGCCATTTTCCGGCTCGTACGGGCCGTGCACGCGATAGCCATAGAGCGCGCCGGGCTGCAAGCCGGGAATGTAGCCGTGCCACACTTCATGGGTGTATTCCGGCAAATCGAAGCGGGCGATTTCGTTTTCGCCGCTCTCATCGTACAAACACAGTTCGACTCGCTCAGCGCAGGCCGAAAACAGCGCAAAGTTCACGCCCTGGCCATCATAGTTAGCGCCAAGCACTTGTCCCGAACCTGCTGTAATTTCTAGAGGCTTACTTGTCATCCATTATTCTCCACACAGATTAATCGGGTAATGCATCAGCTGCTCAGCAGCACTAACGGCGCACTTGAGGCCGCCTCATCCAGCGCGATGTAATCGCCAATCGTCACGGTTTCGCCACTCCATAAGTTGCGATAGTGACGATGGGCGAGTGACTCGGGCAGTACCACTTCGGTTTGCGTCCACTGCGCGTTGTCAAAACTCAGGCGCGGCAGAATGACCAGCAGCGCGTGGTTACTGTCCTGACGCGCAAAGGCGATGACTTTCTCCTGATGTTCACCGCTGACGTCCAGCGGCTGATAATCGCCCACGCGGAACAGCTGCGGATAATCGCGGCGCAGATGCAGAAGGCGTGCAATCACCTGTTGTTTCAGTTTGCCGCTCAGCCAGTTTTGCGCGTCGTTGAAGTCGGGCGAAGAAGACTCTTCCAGCTGCTGCTCCAGCAGCGCGAAGTCCGGCGTGCGGCGGTTGTCGGGATCGACCAGGCTGAAATCCAGCGCTTCGCTACCCTGATAGATATCCGGCACGCCCGGCGCGGTGAGTTTAATTACCGTTTGCGTCAGGCTATTGATTAATCCGGCCTGAATAAACGGTTGCAACGCGTGGCTGAAATCGCTGAGGAACAACTGATTGGCCGGTGAAAGCAGATGACGCGCGTAATCCAGCACCGCTTTTTCGTAGGCGTCGTTGCTCTCTGCCCAGTCGGTGCGCAGTTTGGCTTCGCGTAACGCTTTTTCGACAAAAGGAATAAAGCGCTCTTCGAGTTGGCTGGCATCCTGCGGTTGCAAGGTGGTCGGCCACACGCCAGCTAACGCCTGATACAGCATCCATTCCACTGCCGGTTCCGGTGCGGCGCCATCGTCCAGTTCCACTACCTGCGCCTGATTAATCTGCCGCCAGCGCGCTACGTGTTCCGCCCACAGCGCGGGTGCTTCGCTTAGCGTATACAGCCGCGCACGCGCATCTTCACCACGTTTGGTGTCGTGGGTTGAGGTGGAAGAGATGCCATCGGGCTGCTGTTGCAGCCGCGTTTGCATCTCGCTGTGGAAATGCGCCAGCGAGAAGGCGTGCGGCAGCGGTTCTGCGCCCACTTCATTGATGGCTAACGCGACGTGATTGCGGAAGAACAGCGTGTCTTCCACCGATTTCGCCATCAGCGGTCCGGTCAGCTGCTGGAAGCGCATGCGGAATTCGTGCGCGTCTTTTTCGCTCTCTTCGGAAACCGCGCCCAGCAGCATCGCCTGCAGCAAACTCAACACCGTTGGCGACGCGCTGTTTTTCACCGTTTCCAGCACCTGTTGCAGCAGCTCTTCGCCTTCGAGCGGCATGCCGTCCTGCTGGCCGTAGGTGCGATACACCGGGAAGGCGATGAGGATTTCGCGCAGTGCGACGTGCAGTTCCGCTTCGCCAAGGTTGCGATGTTCAGAACCGGCAATCTGCGTCGCCAGCTTAAGCAGACGCGCAAACTCACCGGCAAAATTGCGGTCAACCATCAATTCACGCGCCACGCGCAGTCCGCCTTCAACATCGTTGCGTTGTCCGGTGGTGGCTTCATAGGCCAGATGCAGCGTATCGATCTGCGAATCATCCACCAGCGCGTGCGACAGCGCGGCAATAAATTCGTAGCCGGTGGTGCCGGAAATGGGCCAATCGTCAGGGATCTTTTCCCCTTCGGCGAGGATCTTTTCCACCGTGATATAGCAATCCGGGCCGGTGGCCTGGCGCAGCTGGCGTAAATAGCCTTGCGGATCGGCAAGGCCATCAACGTGATCGACGCGCAGGCCGCTGACCGCGCCCGAGCGCACCAGTTCAAGAATCAGCCGGTGGGAATCGGCAAACACCGCTTCATCTTCAACGCGCACGCCGACCAGACCGGTGATCTCAAAGAAGCGGCGATAAGAGAGCTCGCTGCGTGCATCGCGCCAGCTCATCAAACGCCAGGGCTGCTGCTCATGCAGTTCAGCAATCGCTTTGGCTTCAGTCATCGCCAGCACCTCGTCGGCGCGATCCTGCCAGCTGGCGGGCGTCAGCGGGTAAAAGCTGTCGTAATACGCCAACGCGGGATGGCCAGTTTGCGGATGCGCTTTAATGCTCAGCTCACCGTTTTCCAGCACGTTCTCGAAGCTGTCGCCGAGAAACGGCAGCGTCAGGCGGCGCGTCCAGTCGATATCAAAATGATTGGCATAGCGGCTGCTCTCGCCATACTCGATCACATCACGCCACCAGGCATTTTCCAGCGAGGCCGCCATATGGTTTGGCACGATGTCGAGAATCAAGCCGATCTCCGCGTCCTGCAACGCCTCAACCAGACGATTAAAGCCGTCGCGGCCGCCAATCGCCGGTTCGATCTCATTGGCATCGATGACGTCGTAACCGTGGGTGGATTCGGCGGTGGCGCTAAATATCGGCGACGCGTAAAGATGGCTGATGCCAAGGCGTTGCAGATAGGGCACCAGCGCCGCGGCGCGATCAAACGTCATGCCGTTGCGAAACTGAATGCGATACGTCGCGGTTGGAATACTCATTTTGTTGCTCCCTGATCCAAACGCACCACGATGGCGTTTTGTGATAATGCTTCAGTTTCTTGCGGCCAGGCGAAAATCGTGCGACCTGGCGTGGCGGGTAAAGGTTGCGTCTGCTTGCCGATATTCAGCGCCAGCGACAGTTCGCCCTGTGGGAAATGCCAGCTGACGGCCACAAAGCCTTCAGCGGTGGCGAGCACTTTGCCGCTGTTGCCGCCCGCATCGGCCAGCAGCGGCACGATATATTGCTGACGCAGCGCCAGCAGCTCGCGCGTTAGCGCCAGCCAGCTCTGGCCTTCAGACGTTTGTAACTTATCCCAGTCAAGTTTTGAGCGGGTAAAGGTCTGCTCGGCGTTAGGATCCGGCACCTCTTCGTCATGCCCGGCGTGCCCGGTGAACTCCTTCGCGCGCCCTTCACGCACCGCTTTGGCCAGATCGCCGTGGAAATCGGTGAAGAACAGGAAGGGATTCGTTTCGCCATACTCTTCGCCCATAAATATCAGCGGAATATGCGGCGACAGCAGCAGCGTCGCCAGCAGCACTTTGGTGCGATCGCTGCCCGCCAGGCTGATCAAACGATCGCCCTGCGCGCGGTTACCCACCTGATCGTGATTCTGGATGAAATCAACAAACGCCACCGGCGGCTGGCTGGCACTTGGCACGCCGCGCCGCTGCCCACTCTGCGGTGAAAGTTCGCCCTGATAAGCAAAGCCTTCAGTCAGTACGCGCGCCACCAGCTTCTCCGGCACGTCGGCGAAATCTTCGTAATAGGCGTGAGTTTCACCGGTTGCAAACACGTGCACCGCGTTGTGGAAATCATCGTTCCACTCACCGGTAAACAGCGGCGCGTTGCCCTGTTTGTCACGCGGATGCAGGAAGATAACGTTGCGGCAATCTTCGGTAGTGAGATGAATAGGGCGCTCGGGAATGTCCTGACGGATGCGTTCGGCAATCTCAATCAGCGCATGCTTACTGGAGCTGTCTTCAATCTGGTCAATGGCATCAAAACGTAGGCCATCAAGATTAAATTCCTGCAGCCAGTAGAGCGGTGCTTCGACAATGTAGCGCCGCACAGCATCGACATCATATGCAATGCCTGCGCCCCACGGCGTCATGCGCTCCTGGTGGAAAAACGCCGGCGCCAGCAGCGGCAGGTAGTTGCCTTCCGGGCCAAAGTGGTTGAGCACGATATCCAGCACCACCGACAAACCGTGCGCGTGCGCGGCATCGATAAAGGCTTTGAAATCATCCGGCGATCCGTAAGCCGCATGCGGAGCGTAGAGCAGCACGCCGTCGTAGCCCCAACCGCGATTGCCACCAAACTGCGACACCGGCAGCACTTCCAACTGCGTGATGCCTAATTCGGCCAGCCACGGCAATTTAGCTATCGCCGCCTGGAAAGTGCCTTCGGGCGTGAAGGTACCGATGTGCATTTCATACACCACCGTTTCATGCCACGGACGACCTTGCCATTCGGTGTGCTGCCAGCGATAGCTTTGCGGATCGACCACCAGTGAAGGGCCGTTAACATCAGCCTTTTGCGCACGCGCGGCGGGATCCGGCACCACCGTCCCATCGTCCAGCACAAAGTTATACTCTGCACCGGGCGCCACGCCGCTGACTTGCAGCTCAAACCAACCGTCGCCTGCGTCGAGCATGGCGGTGTCGTTATCGGCAAGTCTTAAGGTGATGTGCTGCTGCCCTGGTGCCCAAACACGAAAACGGACGCTGTCATCAGCAAGAATCTCAGCGCCCCAGGATTTTTCAAATGATCTGAATTCCATTCAATTGCCTCGTTTAGCCCACGCAGGGGCAATGGACGACATCAAGCGATTCGCTACTGGCTGAAAACGATAAATAATTTGGGATGAAAGTTAGGTCGGACAACAAATCATAGTCGATATTTTGGCGTTTTCTGGCGCGCGCGAGAGGATTTCAGGTGGGTTTAAGAAATTATCGAATTAGCGGGGGATTTTTACGCTTCGGTTAGATGAGGTCGCCAAAAAGGCGTGATGTTTGTCAGATGTGCAGCGCGCTGACATCGCAGGGGTTCCGCCCGCTAAGCATCTGGTAGTTTCAGAATGCTGGAAGCAGGCGGCCGGGCTAAGGTCCGAAGGCGCGGACCTTAGCAATCCGCGCCTGCGCCGTCCTCGCTATTCCCTCGCTTATCGCTCCGTCCTGACGGACCGCGCGGATTCACCTTCCTGGCTCATGCCGCGCTTTCGCCGACGTCCTGTCGGCTCATCCTGGCCGTCACTCTGCGCTCGGCGCTGCGGATGGCGCGCAACAGCGCCGTCTGTGATGGCAGTGCCCGAACGGGTTTTTCGTAGGGTGCGCGTTCATGCGCACCAGGTCACCATGAATGGCGACCCTACGGGGTTTGTAGCGATGGTGAGTCAGGTTAATGCATAGTTGCTGCAACGTGGATGTTGAGGCGACATCCGCGCTGCAGCAGTCGTGCGTATTCTTAACTCAAAATCGCTTTAAATCCCGCAGGACTGCGACCTTTGTTAATGCTGACTCGAAACTACGCCGGTTTATGCTTAACCTTACGTTTACGCAATTTATCGATCAAACGATGCGCTTCCGCTTCTGTTGCCACCGCAGGTGATGAACCTTTCAGCGGTTTGCGTGCCGTTTCACTCAAGGTCAAAACCGTCAGTAAACCAATAATCCCGGCACCAATCATGTAATACGCCGGCATCAGATTATTGTGCGTGGTATCCACCAGCCATGCGGTAATCAGCGGCGTGGTGCCACCAAATAGCGAAACCGATAAGTTAAAACCAATTGCCAGCGCGCTATAACGAATATCGGTGACAAACAGCGCCGGTAACGTTGCCGGCATGGTGCCGCTGAAACAAGTATGCAATAAGCCCAGAATCGCCAGTCCGGCAAACACCAGCAGCATATTGCCGGAACCAATCAACATGTAGCTCGGAATCGCCAGCACGATTAAGCCCAACGCGCCTAAACCAATCACCGGACGGCGACCAATGCGGTCGGTGAGATATCCCCACATTAACGTCAGCGGCATCATGATAAACATAATCACCATCACCAACATCAGGCCGGATAATTCACTCATTCCCAGCACGCCGGTTAAATAGCTCGGCATATAGGCGGTCAGCATATAATTGGAGACGTTGAACAACAGCACCAGACCAATACATTTCAGCAGCGGTTTACGTTGATCGCGCAGCATCTGCCAAACGCTCAGGCGCGGCTTGTTGTGCTCCATCTCTTCGCGCTTATCCATGTGATCTTTAAACGCGGGCGTCTCTTCCAGCTTTAAGCGGATATACAAACCGAACAGACCCAACGGCGCGGCGAGAAAGAACGGCACACGCCAGCCCCAATCCATCATGGTTTGATGCGGTAAGAAAGCGATCATTGCTGTCACCAGGCTGGCGCCCAGCAGATAGCCACCCAGCGTACCGAACTCAAGGAAGCTACCCATAAAGCCGCGACGTTTGTCGGTGGAGTATTCCGCGATAAAGGTCGCGGCACCGCCATATTCACCACCGGTGGAGAACCCTTGCAGCAAGCGCGCCAGCAGCAGCAGAATCGGCGCAGCGATACCAATGCTGGCATAGCTCGGAATCAGACCGATACAGAACGTACCGATCGACATCATGATCATGGTTAACGCCAATACCTTCTGACGTCCAATGCGGTCGCCGAGTGGACCAAACACCATGCCGCCAATCGGACGCACCAAAAACGCCGCGGCGAAGGTACCGAACGAAGCGATCAGCTGCGCGGCAGCGCTGGCATCGGCGAAGAAAACCTGGCCAATGATCACGGCGAGATAGCTGTAAACACCGAAGTCAAACCACTCCATCGCATTACCCAATGCGGCGGCACCGACCGCGCGTTTCAGCAATTTGTTGTCGATAACGGTGATGTCATCAACGGTTAAGCCACTGGCTGTGGCTGAGTGTGTTGTATCCGTTCCTGTGCTCATAAATTCCCCAGTTGAGAAAATGGCGCGATCTTATAGCTTTCGCAGCCGTAATTTCATAAATGGAAAAGAAAGCTATAAGAGGCAGAAGAAGCGCAAACCCTAGTAAAGATTTTAACATCTCGCAAGTTGGCAGGATAAAACACGGGTAGAAAGCATGCTTGAGGGTGGTCGCCATGGATGGCGACCGTGAATGTAGATGATCAGCCCGGCCCCTCACTACCGGCCGCCAGCAGCGGCACAATCACATCGCTGATTGGTGTGGGAATACCGCGCGCCCGGCCATAACGCTGCACGACGCCGTTGCGGATATCCCACTCCAGCGGACGGTCGGCCTGGCGGTCGGCAAGGATCGAGGTGCCTAAATCAGTCGGTGCGCGGTGAAATCGTTCTACAATCTCCTGCGGCACCTCATCTTTTAACGCGGCACCTTCAGCGCGCGCTACCGTCAGGCACTCCTGCAAATAGGCCAGCGCCAGCGCGCTGATGTCGTCGCGCTGGAACATACCCGCACGACGATTCGACAGCACCATTAAACCGGCAACCGCGTTTTGCAGCAGTTTGCGCCAGGCAATGGTCAGGAAATCGGCGGAGAGATCGACCGCGCAGCGTGTGTCGCGCAGTGCCGCAACCACCAACTCAGCGTGAGGTGTTTCTGGCAGCGTCAGGCGCGGCTTTTCGCGCAGCCACACCGAGGCGTCCGGTTCGCGCTGGGCCGGGAACCACACCACCGATGGCAGCACGGTCGCGCCATTGACATAGGGCGCGAGTTGGCTTTTCTGCTCCACGCCATTCTGCAGCGCGCACACCACGGTATTTTCATCACACAGCGCCGCCAGCCATGGCGCGGTATCCTCAACCTGGGTGGTTTTCACCGCCACAAACACCAGATCGAACGGTTGCGCGATCTCAGCGGGATTGGTGAGCACCGGGCCGGGAACAATAATTTTGCCGCTGTCGTGACGCAACTCCAGCTGCGGATGTGCGGTACGCCCGCAAATCGTGGGCGTGCGTCCAGCTTCATGCAGCGCCGCCGCGATGGTGGTGCCAATCGCGCCCGGTCCAATAAGGGCGATGGTAGGATTCTCAGACATCTCATTAAGCTCCTGATTATCAAAATGCTTGCAGGGATCGTAGCGGCGCGATTCATTGCGCGATAAATCGCGCCGCTACGGGATAGGCTTTGATTGGAAAGCGTACGATGACCTTAATTGTTTAGCAGCGAAGAATAGCCGTTTACAGCACAGTTATGTGCTTTTTCCGCAGCAGTTGGCACATTTCGTCATCGGGTTGAGCATCAACGATCAAGGTGCTGGCCAGTGATAATTCGCCGATGGCAAACGCCGAAGCGGAATTCAGCTTCTCATTCGACACCATCACCACCGTTTCCGCCGCGCGTGCGGAAAGCGCACGTTTCACCCCGGCCTCTTCGTAGTTGCCGGTGGTTAATCCCGCCGTTTTGTGCACGCCGGTCACGCCCATGAAGAACAGATCGGCATTAATCCGCGCAATGCCTTCCAGCACCGCCGCACCCACCGCCACCACCGAATGGCGATAGAGCAGGCCGCCAATCATGATCACGTCAACCTGCGGATAATCCACCAGCGCCACGGCAATGCTTGGGCTGTGCGTCACCACGGTAAATGCCAGATCCGGCGGCAGCAATTTCACCATCTCGGCGGTAGTGGTGCCGCCATCGATAATCACTACCTGGCCGGGCTGGATCAGCTGGACCGCTTTCTGCGCGATAAGGCGTTTAGAGCTAATCTGCACGCTTTTGCGTGTTTCAAACGGTGCGATAGCGGCAGAAACCGGCAGCGCACCGCCGTGTACACGTTGCAATAATCCTTCGGCGGCTAACTCACGCAGATCGCGGCGGATTGAGTCTTCCGACACCGCAAAGCGCTGGCTAAGCTCGCTCGACATCACCTGTTTTTCTTCGCTCAGAATGGCGAGGATTTGCTGTTTACGTTGGCTGGAGAGCATTCTTTTCTCATTCATGTTTTTGCTTGTATCTGCACGATTATGCATGTTAGCGTAGATTTTGTCACCTATCGCCGGGCAAATCGTGCAAAAAAACGCTTGCCCACACTATCGAACCTTGGGAGAAACGCAATGTTGATTCTTATAGCAGGGCCCGTACGCAGCGGCACCAACGGCAATCAAGTGTTAATTCATGAAAACATTAAGAAATTAGACCAGATTGCCCTGCAGGTCTACCAGCGCGGACATACGCCGGTGATCGGTGAGTGGCTGGCGTTGCCGCTGGCGAGCGCCGCCGGTTCGCAGACAATTGGCGATGAAATCAGTGAATCTTTTCTCTATCCGGTGGCGCATCGTTTGATTCACTGTTGCGATGCTATTTTACGCATTCCGGGCGCGTCGCTGGGGGCTGATAACGATGTGCGGATTGGCAAGGAGCGGGGGATGGCGATCTTTACCCAACTGGATGAGATTCCGGTGATTGAGCGTTAGATTAAGCGTGGTCGCCATGAATGGCGACCCGATAAAAATATCATTTATTACTCGTGATAAATCTGGCTGCGTCCGCCATCAACCAGGATATCGGTGGCATTGATGAAGCGCGCTTCGTCCGAGGCGAGAAACAGCGCGGTATATGCCACTTCCTGCGGTTCACCAATACGTTTGCACGGTAGCAAAGCGGCCTGCCGTTCACGCTCGGCTTGCGGATCGGGACAGCTTGCCAGCCAGGCTTCAGCGGCGGGCGTCATAATCAAACCCGGAGAAATGCTGTTAATGCGAATGCCCTGGCTGGCGTACTCCACGCCCAGCGAACGCGTCAGGCCAATCAAACCGTGCTTGGCAACCGGATAGGGAAACGCGCCGGGAATGATTTTGTGCCCGTGTACCGACGCGACGTTAACGATATTGCCGTACTGGCGCGCCAGCATGCCCGGCAGCACGCTGCGGATCAGGTTGTAGGGTCCTTTCAGATTGACCTCCATACAGCGCTGCCAGTCGTCATCTTCCAGCGCCAGCGGATCGCGAAACACATTCACGCCCGCGCAGTTGATCAGAATATCAATCGGGCCCAGCGCTTGCTGCGCTTCGCTCACCGCCCGCTGCACCTCCTCGGGTTGCGTGACATCTGCGCTATAGGCAAAACAGTGTTGGCCGCTTTGCTGCTGCAACTCTGCCGCCAGCGCTTCGGTGGTTTCACCGTCAAGATCGAAGAGCGCCACGCGAGCACCTTGTTGCGCAAACAGTGTAGCGATCGCGCTGCCTATGCCGCTGCCAGCGCCGGTGATAATCGCGTTTTTATTGGGTAATCGTGATGACATATCGCTTCCTTATGAAGATGCCGGTAATGCCAGCCAGTCTGGGAAGTACAACGTGCGCTCACCGCGCTTCACGGTAATCATTGGCCATTCGCCACTGCGCGTTAAGGCTTCGCAGCCCTCAGCGGTAAGCAAAAAGGTATCTTCGCTTTTTACGCCGCTGAGCGTGGGATTCCACGCCACGGCAATATCAGAATGAATATCGCCGCGCGTATCTGGCGTTAGGATCACGTCGCGGCAACCATAACCCGCCGGGCCGCCCTGATGATGATCGCGCCACGCATCGCCATGTCCGTGCCGCTGATAGGCATCTTTAATTGCCTGAAATAGCGTTGACCAGCTTTGGCCCGGCTGCGTTGCACAGAGAATATCGGCGTGGATCTGGCACAACGAGTTGAGGCGCTGGCGTAATGCGGGTCCAGGTTGGCCGATATGCACTAACCGCGTCAGGCTCACGTGCAGCCCGTGGCGCTCGGCGCCGAGCGTGATCAGCATGTGTTGCTGCAGCTTTTTCTGCGTGGGCACCGGATGTTTGAACGCGCTAATACGCTCATCGGCCGCTACTAAGGTGCACATCGGACGAATACCGCGTGCCAGACAGGCTGCGACAATCTCGGCCTCTACCTGCCATTCCGTCACGCCTGCTTGTAACTGACGCGCCACGCCTTCGACAATCTGCGCGGCTTCACGCCCCAACGCTTTAAATCGCTGCTGCTCGTTGCTGTTCAGGCCCTGTCGCAGTGCGACCATCGCTTGTTGAATATCAGACATGCCGTTTTGCGGCGTATCGCTGCCGAATTTGCCCTCAGGCAACAGGGTATTTAACGATTGAAACCACGGGTAACTCAGCGTTTCACAGGCAAACGGCAGCGATTCTTCGGCGAGGATACGCGGCATCTCATTTTCAGGGGCGAGCAGTAAAACCTTGTCCTGCGTGATGAGCAAGCTGGCCACGCCGACTTCGGCGCGTTCCACTACGTAAAAACTGGCACCTTCGGTCAGCCAGGCGATGTTATCGCGCCGGGTAAGCAGCACACCATCGAGTTGCCAGGAGGCAAGTACGCGCTGCAGGCGGGATAATTTTTCACTCATAAGCGTGCTCCTTGCTCTCGCTCTGCTGCGTATGCAATAGCAATTCAGCAGCACGATGGGCCACCGCCATCACAATGGCATTGGTATTGCCGCTGATAATGTTGGGCATCATTGAGGCATCGACCACGCGCAGGCGGTTAACGCCGCGCACGCGCAGGTCGTCGTGTAACACCGCCAGCGGATCGTTATCGTGGCCCATGCGGCAAGTGCCGACCGGGTGATAGCCGGTTTTCACCATGCGCTTGCAGTGTTCGGCAATCTTTTCATCTGAAGTAATCTCTGCACCGGGGAAGATCTCTTGCTGCACCATCGCGCCGATGGGCGTCGCGGTGATGACCTTACGCGCAAAACGGAAACCGGCGATGGTGCGCGCCAAATCGTCGGGATGACCAAAGATTTGCGTATCGATAATCGGCAAGCTGCTGGCGCTGCTATCGCGCAGCGTGACCTCGCCGGTCGCTTTGGGGCGCAGCAGCAGCGAATTGACGGTAACGCCATGGCCGGGATCGGCGCCCATCACGTCGCGGTCGAGATACACCGTAGGCACGCAAAACATCTGAATCGTTGGCGTGGCCCTGAAATCGAGCGGATCAAAGAAGGCGCAGGTTTCCACGCCGGTGGTGGTGACCGGACCGGTTTTGAACAACATATATTGCAAGCCGGCTTTGACCATCGGCCAGCCACGATCCTGGCCGTAATAGCCAAAGGCACCGTTGGTGCTGGCCACCACCGGCACTTCATAGTGATCCTGCAAATTCTTGCCGACACCCGGCAAATGCTGACGCAGCGTGATGCCATGCTGTTTTAGCTGGGCTTGTGGACCGATGCCGGAGAGCATCAGCAGCTTCGGCGTTTGATAGGCACCGGCAGCCAGAATAACCTCTTTACGCGCGCAGGCACGTTGCGGATGGCCATCCTGTGTGTAGCGTACGCCGCTGGCATTTGCGCCCTCAAACAGGATCTCTTCTACCTGCGCGCCGGTGACGATGGTCAAGCGCGCGTCCTGGCGCAGCGGCGTAATAAAGGCATCCACCACGCTGCAGCGCTGGCGCGTCTGACCGTTAATGGTGTGCTGCATAAAGCCTACGCCAAACGGATTGCCGGTATTGAAATCCGGCGTGTAAGGAATCCCCAATCCCTGCAGAGTTTTCACATAGGCTCGGCTCAGTGGGCTGAAGTGGCCGAGATGCGACACTTTCATTGGCCCGCCGACGCCGTGATGGGGCGCGCCGAGATGATCGTTATCCTCGATGGCGGTAAAGTGCGGCAGCAGCGCATCCCACGACCAGTCGATGCCCTGATTGCCGAGCGCGCTGTTCCAGTCGGCGTAATCCTGGCGATGGCCGCGCATATACACCATCGCATTGACCGTCGAACCGCCGCCCAACACTTTCGCCTGCGGCACAATCACGCCGCGTCCGTTGAGCTGTGGCTGCGGCTCGGTCTGGTGCATGGTGAGGAATTTGTCGCTGGCGAGAAACTTCATGTAACCTGCGGGCATCTTTAGCACCGGGTGACACTCATCGCGCCCGGCTTCCAGCAGCAGCACGCGCGCGTTGCCTTCCGTGACTAACCTGGCGGCGACGATACAACCGGCGCTGCCGCCGCCCACCACAATGTAATCAAACTCTTTCATGGTTCTCTCTTTACTCTGAAGCGACAGAATCTAAACGACGCAGGCGCTGCGCCTCGGGATTATGCTGCTCGCCGGGATCCAGCGGGCTGAGCAGGAAGCACCAGGAAACCAGAGCGCTGATCAAGTACAAAGCGGCGTAACCCCACACCACGCCCGAGGTGCCAAACAGTGCGTTGAAGGCACCATAGAGTGCCGGGCCAAAGAAAGTGGAAAGCCCGGCAGCAAAGCAGTAAATCGCCATCGCGTTACCTTTATCTTTTGGCTGGCACAGGGAAGAGAACAGCGCGGCAGCGGGAACATAGCCGCACAAAGTGATGCCATATAAACACGCGCAGATGACGCTGAGGACAAAGCTGCCGTGGCTCCATTGCGGCACAAAATACATCAGCAACATTGAGATGCCAGAGCCGAGTCCACCAAATACCGTCAGCACTTTGCGCCAGCCGATGCGATCGCTGAGCTTGCCGACAATGGGATTAAAACTCATGCCGACTAAACCCATGATGGTGATCAGGCTGAGGTATTCGGTTTGCGTAAATCCTATCTGCTCGGTGAAAAAGCCCGGCAGGAAAATAAAGAAGCCGAAGTAAGGCGTGGTGTTGATGATGCGCACTACGGCAGCGGCGGCGATGCGCGGTTCACGCCACAAAATATCGATGCCGCCCATCAGCGTGCGCGCAACGCTCTGCTGACGGTGTTGCTTATCGAGCAACGACTGATAGCCGCTGCGTTCTTTCAGCGCGATCACCATGACCAGCAACCCCAACGCGACCAGCCCAAGCGACAGCCAGAAAGTCGCGTATTCACCAATCAACTGTATTGAGAAGATCGCCACCAGCGATCCCAGCGTGGGCAAGCCGCCGGTAAACGCCAGCCAGAACCAACCGGTTGCTGAACCGCGCATATCGGCGGGTGCGGCGGCCTGAATCCACACCAGAAACGCATAGGCAAACATGGGGTAGGCAACGCCGCGCAAACCGTAGGTTAACGCCAGCAAGGCCACGCTATGGGAAGGCAAGGCGATGGCGAGGAACAGCACTTCAAACACAATCCAGATCACACCGCCTGCCAGCATCACTTTGCGCGGGCCAATGAGTGTGGAGAGTGAACCGGCCAGCCACGAACCGAGCGTAACGGTGACGCCGTAGAAGGCGATCACCGCCGCCGCGATATTGAGTGAGAAACCATTTTCATGCAGGTAAGGCGCGAGATAGTTCGACTCCACGCCATCGCCAATCATAAACAGCAATACAGCGACGTAGCCCCAGGCCAGCGCGGGTGGAATGCCGAGGCGGATCAGCCACGGATGGTTTGCAGGTGATGTTGTCATGTTCAATGTCTCTTAAAAGGTGAGGTAATTTTTTGTTATTGGGATGAGCACGAACTTTAAGGCAACGGTAGTAAAGAGGATGGCGAAACCATCACAAAAGACAGTAAACTCTGTTTAGTAAACGGGGCGGATGGAGTGTAATGGAGACAAAATGAAGCCGGTTGGTTTGAACAATTTGCAGGTGCGAAAACATAATAAGGCGCTGTTTATGTCGCTGATGTGGCGGCATAAGCAACTCAGTAAATCTCAATTGGCACACCTCAGCGGCTTAACCATTCCAGCCACCAGCAAAATTTTGCAGGCGCTGCTGGATGAAGGAAAACTGCAACACTCTGAGGCGCTGATGAGCGCTCGCGGTAACAGCAATGGCAGTTTTCAGCTGCCATCCAACGGAGCCTGGACGCTGTGTTTATGCGTCAAACCGAGCAGCATTGAACGGCAACTGGCCGATGCGCAGCTGGTAGCGCAGGGAGAATTTGAGCAAGTCGCCATCAAAGCGGAAACGCCGGAAGCATTGCTCAGTGAGATTGAGGCGGTGTGGCGGAAAACCTGCAAACAGTGGCCGAAGCGACGCATTAATCTGGCGCTGGCAGTGCATGGTCAGGTCGATCCGGTAACCGGTGTGTCACAGCATATGCCGCAGGCCGCGTGGAAAACGCCGTTGCAGTTGAAATTTCTGCTGGAGGAGAAGCTCGGCGTGGAAGTGCGTGTAGATAACGACTGCGTGATGCTGGCGCTGGCTGAGAAGTGGTTAAATCGCAATGCGCTCAGCGAATTCTGCGTCATCAATGTGGATTACGGTATCGGCTCATCATTTGTGATCAACGGTGAGATTTTTCGCGGCAATTTGTACGGCAGCGGCCAAATCGGCCACACCATCATTGAGCCTAACGGCCAGCGCTGCAGTTGCGGACGTCAGGGTTGTCTGGAAACGGTGGCCTCACTCAGCACCTTAAAACAGGCGGCTCATCAGCGCGATCCCGAAGCGCCGCAGCCCAGCAGCACGCAGTTATTGCAAGCGTGGCAAACGGGCGAACCCTGGATTGTAGCGTGGGCACAGCGCGCCGCCGAAGCGATTGGTATGAGCTTATATAATTTTCTCAACACGCTGAATATTAATCAGATTTGGTTATATGGTCGCAGCTGTACCTTTGGTGACAGTTGGTTGCAGACCATTGTGCGGCAGATCGATTTCAATCCGTTCGATCCGCGTGATGCGTTGAAAAGCAAAGGCACCAATGTGCATTTTGGTCAGCTGGATCGGTCGCGGCAGGTGCTGGGGATTGGTTATTTGTATGTGGAGGCGGAACCCAGTGCGGCTTGAGAGCGTGGTCGCCATAAATGGCGACCTACACAATAGCTTTCAGACCTGCGCCATACCGCCATCGACGAACAGCTCAGCGGCGTTAATAAAGCTGGACGCATCGGACGCTAAAAACGCCACCACTTTGCCAATTTCGTCAGGTTCGCCAAGACGACCTAACGGCACCTGCGCCGCCAGCGCATCAAACAATCCTTGCTGCTGATCTTCCGGCACCAAACCACCCAAACCTGGCGTGCGCACCGGGCCGGGACTCACAACGTTAACGCGAATACCGCGATCTTTCACATCCAGCGCCCATGAGCGGGCAAAGTTGCGCACCGCGGCTTTACTGGCGCTGTATACGCTGAATCCGGCAGTACCCTGAACCGATGTGGTGGACGAGGTGAGGATCACCGAGGCATTGTCACTCAGTAGTGGCAACGCCTTCTGCACGGTAAACAGCACGCCGCGCACGTTGGTGCCAAAGATACGGTCAAAATGCTCTTCGGTGATGGCGCCAAGCGGCAGCATGTCGCCGCCACCGGCATTGGCGAACAGGATATCGAGGCGGCCCGCTTGTTTGGCGATTTCTGCGTAAACGTTGTCGAGGTCGCTTAGCACCGCAGCATCAGCGCGAATACCGCTGGCGCTGGCACCGATGCTGGCGACTGCCGCATCAAGCTCCGCCTGACGACGACCGGTGATAAACACGCGTGCGCCTTGTGTCGCCAACTCCTGCGCGGATGCCAGACCAATGCCAGTTGTGCCGCCGGTTACCAATGCGATTTTGCCGTTGAGTGCGTTCATGTTTGCTTCTCCAATGGGTGATGAGGTTTTGATGACTGCGTTGCAGTGCATGAGAAGCAATCTATCTTCACGGCGTTTGCTGATAAATGGTGTAAAATCGAAATAACTATTTCTGTGTGTGGATAATTAAAGGCGGCGGAAAACAGCATGGATCAGTTATTGGCGATAAAGGCCTTTGCGCGCGTCGTCGAAGCGGGCAACTTTACGCGTGCGGCGGATTCTCTTGATATGCCGAATGCCACGCTGAGCAAACTGGTGCAGGAACTGGAAGCGCATCTCGACGTTCGCTTGCTGCAACGCACCACGCGGCGCGTCACGGTGACGCCAGAAGGGCGCGATTACTATGAAAAAGCGCTGCGCATCGTGCGCGATTTGGAAGATATCGATCACTCGTTTAATGCGGAAAGCGCCAAACCTGGCGGCTATCTGCGTATTGATATTGGCGGCTCAACCGCGCGCGATGTGTTGATTCCGGCGCTGCCCGATTTCATTGCCCGCTATCCGGACATTCGTATCGATCTTGGCGTTGCGGATCGCGCGGTGGATTTGATCAGCGGTAACGTCGATTGCGTGATACGCGGCGGTCCGCTTAGCGATTCGTCGCTGGTGGCGCGTCATTTGGGGGATGCGGAGATGATTACCTGCGCCGCGCCGGGCTATCTGAAAACCTATGGCGTACCGGCTTATCCGCAGGAGCTGAAAAATGGACATCGCATGGTGAGCTATTTGTCACCGCAGAGCGGCAGGGCGTTTCCGTTTCGTTTTACCCAGGGCGAAGAGCAGCTTGAGATTAAGAGTGAGCATCGGATTGGCGTCAATGAAAGTAACGCGCATTTGGCGGCAGCGGTTGCGGGTTTAGGGATTATTCAGACCTTCCGCTATGCAGCGGCAGCAGATTTACAGGCAGGGAAATTGGTTGAGATTCTGGCGGCGTGGCGTCCGGGGAATTATCCTTTTCATGTGGTTTATCCGCAGAATCGTCATCTTACGCAGCGATTACGGGTGTTTATCGGATGGCTGAGGGACGTGTTTCCTGAACGATTGAACGGGTAGAGCGGGATCGCCACGAATGGCGACCCCAAAGATGATTACAGCGTGCCGGTGCCGCCATCAGAGCACCACACCTGGCCGGAGGTGAAGCTGTTTTTCACATCGGCAAAAGTGACGTACAGCGGGGCGATTTCAGCCGGTTGTCCCGGACGACCCAGCGGTGCGGATTCACCGAACTTCTCCACTTTCTCTTGCGGTTGTCCGCCGCTCACCTGTAGCGCGGTCCAGTATGGGCCAGGCGCAACCGCGTTGACGCGAATCTGCTTTTCACCCAGCTGTTTCGCAAGCGCTTTGGTAAACGCGACAATCGACGCTTTGGTCTGCGCATAATCCAGCAGGATCGCGCTTGGCTGATACGCCTGCACCGACGAGGTGTTGATGATGGACGATCCAGCTGGCAGATATTTCAGCGCCGCTTTGGTGATCCAGAACATCGCATAGACGTTGGTCTTAAAGGTGGCGTCAAAATCTTCAGTAGAGAGTGTCAGGATGGATTCATTAAACTGCTGACGTCCGGCGTTATTCACCAGAATATCCAATCCGCCTAGCTGCTCAGCAGCCTGATCCACCAGCTTCTGACAGAACTCTTCCGAACGAATATCACCCGGAATCGCCACCGCTTTGCGGCCTTCGGCTTCAATCAGTTTTACCACTTCTGCCGCATCAGCCTCTTCTTCCGGCAGGAAGTTGATGGCGACATCAGCACCTTCGCGGGCATAAGCAATTGCCACGGCGCGGCCAATACCGGAATCACCACCGGTGATCAGCGCTTTACGACCGGTCAATTTACCGGTACCACGATAGCTGGTTTCACCATGATCGGGACGGGGATCCATTTTGCTCGCCAAACCCGGCATCGGTTGCGTCTGCTTTTTAAATGGCGGAACCGGATACGTTTCAGTAATAAGGGTTTTATTTGTGGTTTGCGATGTCATATATATCTCCTTGTCGCATGAGGTGAATAAACTAAGCCTGGCATAAATGTGATGTTTGTCACGTTAGAAAGTGAGCAATCAGATTTATTAAGACGAAACGGTAAACGAAAGGGGGGTTAAAAAGTGCAGCAGTAACGTGAGGTAATTAACAATATTTATCGAGGTGCGATTGCAGAAGGGGATAATGCTTAGGGCGTCCGTGCCCTGGCGGATTTCCAAGGTGCTATGTGCTATTTAAAACATGGTTGGCTACTTCTTGCCGCCTTTCTTACCTGCTTCTGATGCTTTAGCGGGGTCATCTTTGAAACTACCACCGCTTTTTTCTCCGCCTTTTTTACCGGCTTCTGATGCTTTCTTTTTATCGTCAGCAAAATTACCGGAACCGCCTCTATGCTCAGCCATAAAACATCCTCTCGTGAGTTGTTGTTGCATGGCGGAAATAAGGGCTTCAACGCCATGCCCGTGCTGCAATTTAAGATTAGCGAGGTTCGGATTAATCACAAGCGGAGCGGAAGTGATTATTTATTGCTCGCTGGCGGGATGTTAATAAAATAAGTGCCGCTATAAGGAATCGGTAAGAAATCACGAAAAATCTGCTGCAGGGTCTTTTCGGGTTCCAGGTCCGCAAACAGCTGTGGATAGAGTGTTTTAGCCATAAATTCTGTCGCCGCAATGTGCCACGGACTGAGGTAGAAATTCATCCAGATCACCGCCGAGTGACCATTTTTCAATGCTGATAATTCGCGTAAACCGTTTTGCTGCGCGGTGAGCTGTCTGAAACTGCTGAGCACGGTTTCGGGTGCCACGTCTGGCCCTAATTTCAGTAAGCCCTGCGAGGCGTTATCGTCAAAGCCGGTAGCAAAATAGTACTGCGGCTGAGCGGCAATCACGCTCTCTTCACTCAGGCGACCAAACACGCCGTGCTGCGTTTTGTTGGCGATATTGTCGCCGCCCGCTGCGTTGAGTAATTCGCCGAGGCTGCCGTTGATCGCCGTCACGCAACATTCGTTACGGCGTCCAAGATGCAGTTGCAGCAGCACCGACGGTTTCGCGCCCTGATAGCTGGCTAAGCGATCATAAATCACCTGCATATGCTGCTGGTAGAAACGATTAAACGCTTCTGCCCGCGCCTGCTGATTCAGCACTTCGCCAAATATCTCCACGCTACGGCGGGTGTTTTTCAGCAGATGCACGCGCAGATCGATCTTCACCACCGGAATGTGCGCCGCTTTCAGCATGGTGACCAGGCGCAGGTCGGCATCATCGTAGCGTGCCAGACTCGGCAAAATCACCACGTCCGGTTTCAGCGCCAGAATCTGCTCGGGATTGATGGCGTTCGGCCCGCCAGCACCCAGCGACGGGATTTTCAGCATCTGGGGAAAGTGACGGGCAAAACTGTTCCAGGTTTGGCTGTCGTACTTCTTCAGATCCTGCGGCCACGCCACAATGTGCTGAAACGGATCGCCAGGCTCCAGTAACGCCAGCGTATACAGCATGCGGCTTTCACCCAGCACGATACGCTGCGGACGATCGGGGATCTCAACGCGATTGCCGTCGATATCGGTGATGGTTTTTGCCCAGGCCACGCTACTGAGCACCAGCAGAAAACAGGCCAGCACCACCAACATCGGGCCGGACAAGCCTGGCGCACGTCGTACAAATATCGAATCAGAATTCAACGCTGGCCTCGAGCATCAGGTTGCGGGTTTCTCCTTCACGCACGCGCAGATTGCCGCCGCTGGAGGTGTAATAATGTTTGTTGAACAGGTTATTCAGATTGAGCTTCAGCTGGGTTTTCTCGCCAAACAGCTGATTGTTCCAGGCGACAAAGCTGTCCGCCACCACATAATTGGGCAGGGTAAAGCTGTTTTCCGGATCGCCGGCGCGCGTTCCCACATAGCGCGCACCGCCGCCTACGCGGAAATCGCCCGGAATGCCGGAGATCGCCAGATTATGGCTCAGATAGAGCGCGCCTGCGTGGCGCGGCGCATTCTGCAGGCGATTGCCGTTATTAGCCGCGTTAACACCGTCATCCACGATCTCGGCTTTGTCATAGCTGTAGTTGGCGCTGAGATCCCAGCCCGGCAGCACTTCGCCATTTAACTCAAATTCCGCGCCGCTGGAGCGCGCTTTATTGATGGCGCGCGTGGTGCCGTTAATGCTTAGCGACATATCACGCTCGTTGATGCGATACAGCGCGACGCTGGCAAACAGCTTCGGTGAAATCTGCCACTTGCTGCCGACTTCCCATGTGGTGCCCTGTTCCGGTTTACCGACGTTGCCATCATCATCAACATCGGTCGATGGTGTGAAGGATTTACTCACGCTGGTGTTGAGCGAAACGTCCGGCGTCACTTTGTAGATCAAACCGGCCTGCGGCAGGAATTTGTTGCCTTCGCTGTCGAGCGTTTGCACCACCGGATCAAAACCTTTCGAGGCGCGTTGCTCGTAATGCTGATAGCGTCCGCCCAGCACTGCAATCCAGTTTTCCGTCAGGCTGATGCTGTCTTTGGCATAGATTGAACGGCTGTGCGTGCGGTTGAGGTTATTGGCATTGGCGCTGTTTTCGGTGCTGCTGTTGGTAACAGGCGACAGAATATCGTACTGCGGATCTGTGAAGTTGAAACCGGTGTTGGCTTTGCCCTGATACTGATGCGCGCGATAGGTTTGGATCATCTCGTAATCGGTGCCCAGCACCAGATCGTGCGTCATCCCTAACACTTGCTGTGAGCCGATCACGTCCCACGAAACGTATTTGGTTTTATGGTTAAAACCGCGATTGGCATCGGCACGACGCGTCACCACGCCAGTGTTGGCATTGACCGCCGTGACGCGCACTTCATTATTATCGTATTGACGCTGGTTCCAGCCGAGCGTGACGCGCGTGCTCCAGTCATCATTAAACTGCCAGTCATAATGGGCGTTGAGGGTTTTGTTGTGGCCCCATGCATGGTTGGCTTTGTCATCCAGACGATTTTTGTAGCCCATATTCAGCGGCTTACCGTTGATGAATGCGGTGCCGCGATCGTAAGGAATGTCGTACTGATAATCTGAATAGCTAATCAGGAAGCTGGCTTGCTCACCAAACCACTGCAGCGAGGGCGCGATCAGCGTGTGCTTTTCGCTGCCGAAATTGCGCCAGTAATCCTGATTCTGTTTTTCCGCAATCAGGCGGAAGGCGAAGCCGTTGCCAAGCGGTCCTGTGACATCCACCGTGCCCGCGCCACCGCCTTCACTGGAGGTTCGGCCGCTGACTTTGCTGTGCCACTCATACTGCGGCTTTTTGCTTATCACATTGATTACGCCACCCGGATTCTGGATGCCGTACAGCAGCGATGCGGAGCCTTTCAACACTTCAACGCGCTCGGTGGTGGCATCAAAGTTCAAACCCTGGCTGCTGCGCACGCCATCGCGATAGATCGAACCATCCGAATTGCTGCCAAAGCCGCGACGCACGAAGCCATCTTCGGTGCCGGCCAGCGTGTTGCCTTCCGTAACGCCGCTGACAAAACGCATCGCATCGGCAAGGCTCGACGCCTGATAATCCTCCAGCTGCTGCTGCGTAACCACGCTGACCGACTGCGCCTGGTTAATGCGCGGCGTAGAGGTTTTACTGCCGATCGCGCTATTAGTGACGTTGTAACCTTGTGCGTTATCTTCCTGCGCCGAAACGGTGAGCGTGTTGCTCTCCTCGGCGGCAAAACTGCTGGTGGAACCCCAAATGCTGACGCCGTAAATCGCAGCCAGAATGGCGGGATGGCGTTGAGATTTAAAAGCCGACGGCTTGTTGTTATTCATTCTTTATTAACCTGGTGCAATGCAATTGAGAATCATTCAACCATGTTGTAATGTAGTAGTAAATGGAAATGATTACGAAGCCGTTACATTTTTATTATCTTAAATTCATTGGCTTACATCTTAGATCTAAGTAGTAAATGGGTAATTCACTACAAACCTTCAGTAAAACTCTGACACTTTAAAGAGCAATCAGCAGATGAGTCGAAATAGCATTAAAAGTCGTGTGGATGTGCTGGGTGAACGCTATCGGTTACGCGCACCGACATTATCATCCGGTCTGCAAGCGGTGGCGCGTTACATCCACGACCATCGCGAGGTGGTATTGGATGCCACGGCGCTGGAAATTGCCAGGGCCACTAACACCTCGGATGCGACGGTGGTGCGCGCGGTGCAGGCATTAGGTTTTGCCGGTTTGCGCGATTTAAAAACCACGTTAAACGCCTGGTTTGGACCGGCGATGAACTCTGAAGAGAAGATGAGCGCCACCGTCAGCGAACTGTCGTGCGATATCAATTCCGGCATCGATTTTGTGTTGAGCGGCCATAAACATGCCTGCGATGCGCTGTCTGAACCGCACAATCGTGAAGCCGTCGCCAAAGCGGTAACGCACTTGATTGACGCGCGTCAGGTGGCGCTATTTGGCATTAATGCCTCCGGGATTTTGGCGGATTACAGCGCGCGTCTGTTCACGCGCATTGGTATTCCGGCGGTAACGCTCAATCGCTCTGGGATTGCGCTAGCGGAACAGTTGATTGGGCTGCAACGCGGCGATGTGCTGATTATGATGGCGCAGAAGTCGGCGCATCGTGAAGGCATGACCGCGCTGAAAGAGGCGAAGCGTCTCGGCATGCCGGTGATTTTGCTCACTAATGCGCTTGATTCGGCTTTCGCTAAACAGGCGGATGTCATTATTAACGTGCCGCGCGGTGGCGAGAATGGTCGCATGCCGCTGCACGGAACGGTGTTGGTGTGTCTGGAGATGTTGATATTGTCGGTGGCTTCCGCGACCTCATCGCGTACGGTAAAAACCATGAAGCGTATTCAGGATCTCAATCGATCGCTGAAGCCATCCGGCAAAAAGTAACGCTATTTGCTGGCGCTGCTGTTTACAGCGGCGCGTTTGCCAAAGCCGTTGCTGGTCACCAGCCACACCGCGCAGACAATCAGCAGCGAACCGCCGATAAAGCCCTGATTGATCTGCTCGCCCAACACTAACCAGCCCCATAAAATCCCAAACGGCGGAATCATAAAAGTGACGGTCAGCGTGCGCAGCGGGCCAATATCGGCCAGCAGACGGAAATAAATAATGTAGGCCAGCGCGGTACAGATAAACCCAATCGCCAAAATAGAAGCCCACACTTCCGGGATTTGCCAGCTGCTGGCGGGCGTTTGCGGAGCACTAAAGGCAAAGACCGGCAGTAAAAACAGCGATGCACCCAGTTGGCTGCCAAAAGCCACTTTGGTGGCATCCAGTCCGCCGCGTGCACCAATCCAGCGCTTAGTCAGAAAACCGGCAAATCCATAACAGGCGGTGGCAACCAGGCAAGCCAAAATCCCCCCGATTAAAGTGCTGCTCAGATGCGCTTCGCCGGTGGTGCTGATGATAATGATGCCGCTGAATCCGGCTATCATGCCGAGAACTTTGGTGATCGTCAGTTTTTCATCGAAAAATGCCGCACCAATGATTACGCCCATTAACGGTGTGGTGGCGTTAAGAATCGCGGAATAGCCCGCCGGTAGCACGCGCGCCGCCAGACAATACATTAGGAACGGAATCGCTGAGTTGATAACGCCCAGCAGCATCGCCCAACCTAATTTGCCCTCAAAGCGGCGTGGAATGCGCATCATCGCCATGATGATCAGTAAACCCAACATGCCGCAAAACACGCGTAAAAACGCGGTGTTCACCGCGCCCAGCGCCGGTACCGCAATGCGCATAAACAGAAAACTGGCACCCCAAATCCCCGCTAAAAGCAGCAGCCGCAACAAATCCGATGTTCGCATAAGTTTCACAATTGTTAAGAAAGAGTCGCGCACAGAATAGCAAATAACCCGCTCCGTCGGGCCGTTATTAACGGCGACTGATTACCGCTTTGCAGAAATATTCCCAGGCAGCGCAATCATCAGGTAGTATTTAGGAATTGATCATTTCCTAAATGAGCGGAGAGCGAAAATGTCAGCATCAGTTATCAAAAACGCACAGGGCTGGACGCAGCCATTCAACGCGTTAGACGGATTTTCCCATTATTACGCCACGGTAGACGGCGTGCGTTTGCACTACGTCAGCGGTGGCAATGCAAATGGAGAAACGTTGCTGCTGCTGGCGGGATTTCCGCAAAGCTGGTTCGCCTGGCGCCAGGTGATGGCGCTGCTGGGCGATCGCTATTTCATTATCGCGCCGGATTTACCCGGTCAGGGCGACTCGGATAAACCGCTCAGCGGCTACGACACCACATCGCTGGCGCAGAATGTACAGGGCTTGATGCAGCAATTGGGTCATGAAAGCTATTACCTCGCCGCGCACGACGTCGGCGCGTGGGTTGCCTGGCCGTATGCCACGCTGTTTAGCGATCAGGTGAAGAAATTGGCGCTGCTTGATGCCGGTATTCCTGGCGTGACGTTGCCAGAATCGCTGCCCGCCACGCCGGATAAAGCGTGGAAAACCTGGCACTTCGCGTTTCATCTCTTACCGGATTTGCCAGAGGCGCTGATAGAAGGGCGCGAAGCGATCTATCTCGAATGGTTCCTGAAACGCAAAGCGGCCAGTCCGATGGTGTTTGGCGATGAGGACATGGCGGAATATACCCGTTTGTTACAGCAGAAGGGCGCGATACGCGCCGGAATGGCGACTTATCGTGAAGTGACGGTTTCGGCGGCGCAAAACCGTGCGTTGCTGAAAGAACGCGGCAAATTAGCGTTGCCGTTACTGGCGATCAGCGCCGATCAGGGTTCGATTCCGGATATGGCCTTACCATTGCGAGAATTCGCTGCGGATGTGACGGGAATTAAGATCGCGCACTGCGGTCACTTCATTCCGGATGAGCAACCGCAGGCGCTGGCAGAGGCGTTGAGTGAGTTTTTTAATTAAACGTCAGGTCGCCATGTCTGGCGACTAAACACCGCTCAATCAAAACGACATCGTCACACCGGCATAATAGGCGCGGCCCGGTTCGTTATAGGTTGATGCACCCGAATTTTCGCGGTAAATGCGTTTATCAAACAGGTTATTGATACCGGCATTGGCGCGCAGGTTTTTGCTGATGTCGTAATTGACGTTCAAACCAAACACCGAATACGGGCTGATTTCCTGCGTCGTCATGCTCGAGGTATCGATATTGGTCTCAACATTTTGACGCGGTTTCTGGCGGCCATACTGCGTCCAGTTGATGTTGGCGCTGAGATCCTGCGTCGCCTGCCACTCCAGCTGCGAGTTGATGGTGAATTCCGGGATCACCGACAGCGGATTGCCGGTTTTCTTGCTCTCGGAGCGGAACATGTAGGTGGCGTTGGAGCGCCATTCCAGCGTATCGGCGATCAAAGGAATAGTCAGATTTCCTTCCAGTCCTTCCACAATCGCTTTGCCGCCGTTTTCCCAGCGCAGCACGTTGTAAACCGGGCGAGTGCTGGAATAAACCGGCTCGGTGCCCGACACAATCTTGTTCTTGTAGTCATTGCGGAACCAGGTGATGCCCGCGACGTAGCCCTGGTTGCTGAACTCCAGTCCAATCTCTTTGTTGACGCTGGTTTCTGCATCGAGATCGTTATTCCCCAGCAGATAACATTGGCTGAGCCCAATCGGGCAGCCGTTGCCACGCGTGGAGAGCAGATAACCCGGCGTTGATTGATACAGGTTTGGCGCTTTAAACACCCGTGCGATACCGGCCTTCAGGGTGAAATAGTCGCCCAGACCTTGCGAGAGGTTCAGGCTTGGGCTCCAGTTGGCGCCAAACTGATCGTGATAATCAAAGCGCAGGCCAGGAATCACTTCGGTGCTATCGGTGGCGGCAATGTTGTCTTCGAAGAACAGTGAACTGATGGTGGCGCTGTTCTTACTGCTGCGCTGCGATGGATCGCCAGAACTGCCTGGCAAATTCACGCCGCTCGCGCTGGCCGCAAGCATTGATGCTGGATCGTTCAGCTCGTCGCGGTTCCACTCCGCGCCCAGCGTCACGGTTTGATCGACCAGCAGCTGCAGCGGGAAGTTGATCTCTCCGCCCGCGCGATAGCTTTCCAGGCGGCTGGTGGCGTACGTATCGCTGTTAATCATCCCTTCAGTACGCCCGGCAGTGCCTTCCTGCAGGCGAGTGTTATTGGTTTTCTCGTAGTTGAAATTGAGCTTCGAGGTTCCCCAATCCCAGATACCGTTGTGCGCGATGCCGTAGCTTTGGCGATACATGCGGTTAGTTTCATCACCGTACAGCGACTCTACTAAACCGTCGGTGCTGGCGTTGCTGTTACTGTTCTGCGTGTCACCGGCATAAATATTGCCCTGACGGCTGTAGCCCCAGGAGAAGTCGATGATTTGCAGCGGCGTGATTTTCCAGGACAGCACGGTATTGATGTCTTTGTTGCGCACGCCTTCACGGCCCGCCGCGTATGAACCGTTTTCTGCGGTGTTGATATCGAACGCATCGGCATCGGTGCGGTTGATGTTGCCGTACAGGCGCATGGTCAACGCATCACCGGCCAGCGGGCCGCTGAGATTGAAGTTAGCGCGTCGGGTATCGCCTTCTTTGCTATTTTCCGGCTGGCTGGTATAGAGCGACAGCGAGCCGTGCCAGTCGTTGGTGGGACGCTTGGTGATGATGTTCACCACGCCGCCCGCCGCGCCAGAGCCGTATCGAGCAGCGGCCGGGCCTCGAATCACTTCAATGCGCTCAACCATTTCAGCTGGCACCCAGTTGGTATCGCCGCGTGAATCACGCTCGCCGCGCCAGCTGTAGCGCACCGAGTTACGAGAGGAAACCGGCACGCCATCGATCATCACCAGGGTGTTTTCCGGGCCCATGCCACGGATATCGATTTGCCGGTTATTGCCGCGGCTGCCGCTGGCGCCGTTACCGGTAAGGTTTACGCCGGGCATTTTGCGAATGATGTCGGAGAGATCGTTAACAGGGGGATTTTTTTTGATGTCTTCAGCGGTGATGGTGGACACGCCCGGTTGCTGTTTCAGCTCCTGCTCGGCGGTGACGATCATTGATTCATCGTCAGCCAGCTTTTCGGTGGTTTCAGCTGCAAAGGCAGGCGACGTTAGCATTCCCGCTAAAAAAAGCGCAATTGGACGCTTTTTGCCACGCATGGTTACATTCACTTAAGTTTTCTCCCTGTAACGTTAACAATTGCAAGTAAATGCGCATGATAATGATAACGTTTCTCATTGTCCATTCAGTGAGACGGCAACATGCCTGACAATACAAACCTTTACAAAGGTTGTTCGGTTGCGAGGTATGAGTTGCGGAGAGGGGAATTTCTCATTTGCTTAGAAGAAACCGTTATGAGTAAGAAGAAATGTGTCGATGAATACTGGATAAGCAGACTATTGATTCACTAGCAAATTCTGAATTCTGCTGAGTGTTACGTGCCAAATCTGGGGCGGAAATCCCGCCTTGCAACCGTGCTTGCGGCTATTGCCATATTTCGGCAATAGATATGTTTTTTTCGCATTTGTGATTGTTATCTATCTTCCAGAGAATGCTAATCGGGACGTAAATACCCGTCATAATTTCAGCCGCAACTGCGTTGGCTCCGCGTGTTCAGCCCAGTCACTTACTTAAGTAAGCTCCCGGGGATTCACACACTTGCCGCCTTGTTGCAGCTGGAATTATTTAGCGTATATGAGGATGACAATTCCACTCACCGCACGTCGCTCGCGCGAGGTGAGTCAGGAGACAAAACCATCGCTACCTCAACGCCTTTTCCCTGTGGGGAAACTTTTTATAAATCAGGAGAAAGGTTCCAGTGAAATTCGCCAAAGGCATGACTCTTCTTGCGCTCGCGCTGAGTGCACACACCGCGTTCGCCGCCGATGAAAACGTCCCAACTGACAGCTCAATCCATGTGCAGGCCGATCCTGCGCTGAAAAGCCTGCTGCCTGCGGATGTGGTGAAACGTGGCTACATTGTTGCCGGAACCAACCCCAACACGCCGCCAACCACCTTCTATAAAGAAGACAACAAAACGCTGGCCGGCCGTGAAATCGATATCATGAATGCCGTGGGCGAGCGTCTGGGAATCCAGGTTCAGTGGCGCGACACCGGCGGTTTCGACAACATCATTCCAGGCCTGAAAACCGGTCGTTACGATGTGGCGCTCTCCAATATCAACGCCACGCCAGCGCGTGCCAAAATCATCGACTTCGTGGGTTATTACGATGCCAGCCGCCTCGGCATTATCTCGCGCAAAGATGCCAACATCGCGCCATTCAAAGAACTGGCCGATGTCTGTGGTAAAGAAGTGGGCGCCGGTTCCGGTACCACCCAGGTTACGCGCCTTGAAGACGCCAGCAAAGCCTGTGAAGCGGCAGGTAAAAAGCCAATCAAAGTCTCCGTCTTCCCGGATCGTCCAGCTGGCGTGCAGGCGGTGGTAAGCGGTCGCGTGCCAATGTTCCTCGGCCCGTATGAAGGTTTGCTGTGGCAGGTGAAGGTGATTAAACCGCTGACCATGAGCGGTGAGATCACCGTCCATGACGCACCCGTTTCCGTCGCTTTCCCGAAAGATTCCGCGCTGGAGCCCGCTGTACAGGCCGCGCTTAACTCGCTGATCAAAGATGGCAGCTACAACAAGATCCTCGACAACTGGGGCATCGGCTTTGGTGCTGTTAAACAAGCCAAACGCAATCAGGAAATCTTTCAATGAGTGACATTCACGACCACACTGGCGACTTGAAAATCGTCGGCAAACGTTACTACGGACGCTGGCTGAGTGCGCTGGTCGTGTTGTTGTGCGTGGTGGCGATGGCGAACTCGATGATTAACAATCCACGCTTCGAATGGAGCGTGATTGCGGAGAACTTTACCGGCGAATCGATCCTGCAAGGCGTATTAATGACGCTGCAGCTCACTGCGATCTCTGTGGTGCTGGGTTTTGCCTTCGGTACGGTGCTGGCGCTGATGCGCCTCTCCTCCAATCCGGTGCTGGTGGGCGTGAGCTGGTTCTACACCTGGTTCTTCCGTGGTGTACCGATGTTGGTGCAACTGTTCCTGTGGTACAACATCGCGGCGCTTTATCCCACCATCGCTCTGTCGATTCCGGGCCTCGGCGAAATCTGGAGCACGCAATCGAACGCGCTGGTGAGCCCATTTAGTGCGGCAGTGATCGCGCTGGTGATGCACCAATCTGCCTATGCCGCCGAAATTGTGCGTGCGGGTATCCAAAGCGTCGGCAACGGCCAGCTGGAAGCCGCGCGTGCGCTCGGCTATCGCCCTTCGCAGATTTTCCGTCACACCGTGCTGCCGCAGGCGATGCGCGCCATCATGCCGCCCGCCGGCAACGAAATCATTGGTCAGCTGAAAACCACGGCGGTGGTCTCAGTGATCTCGCTGCAGGACGTGCTGTTCTCGGCGCAGATTATTTACCAGCGCACCTATGAAGTGATTCCGCTGCTGCTGGTGGCTACCTTGTGGTATCTGCTGATGACTTCGGTGCTGTCGGTGGGTCAGTTCTATGTGGAACGCTATTTTGGCCGTGGCGTTTCGCGCCGGGAAAAACGCAGCCTGTTGAAATCGCTGCCGGGCTTCTCAGCGCCAAAAGCAGAAAGGAGCGTCAGCAATGGGTGAAGCGATCGCCTTACGTAAAGTCACTAAACGCTTCTCTGGCGTCACCATTCTGGATGAAGTGAATCTGGATATTCCGGCCGGTTCAGTCACGGTGATCCTTGGGCCGTCGGGTTCGGGGAAATCCACGCTGCTGCGCTGCATAAACCACCTGGAAAAACTGGATGGCGGCACCATTCGCATCGGCGGCGAGATCATCGGCTATAGGCAGAAAGGCCAGGCGCTGCACGAGTTAAGCAGCGGTGAAGTTGCGCGTCAGCGTGCCGAAATCGGCATGGTGTTCCAGCAATTCAACCTGTTCCCGCACCGTACCGTGTTGCAAAACATCGTCGATGCGCCGATGCGCGTCAAGAAGCAGAGTCGTCAGCAGGCGACCAGCAAAGCGCTGTCGCTTCTGAAGCAAGTGGGTTTGTCTGGCCGCGAAGATGAGTGGCCGCAGAATCTCTCCGGAGGACAGCAGCAGCGTGTGGCGATTGCCCGCGCGCTGGCGATGGATCCCGGCGTAATGCTGTTTGATGAACCCACTTCAGCGCTCGATCCCGAACTGGTTGGCGAAGTGCTGCAGGTGATCAAACAGCTGGCGCACTCCGGCATTACCATGGTGGTGGTGACGCATGAGATTGGTTTTGCGCGCGAGGTTGCTGACAACATTGTGTTTATGGAAAGCGGCAAAATCGTGGCGGCGGGGCCAACCCAGCAAGTGCTCGACGACCCGGAAAACGGGCGCGTAAGAAACTTTATTGCAACGGTGCTTTAGGCACCGTTTTTCTTTTTTGATGCCAGGAACAGTGATGACACAAAAACCGGTAATGCACAGCGCCCATTGGGGCGCTTTTCATGCCCAGCAACAGGGCGATCGGCTCACCATCGAACCGTTCAAGGGCGATCCCGATCCCAGCCCGCTGCTGCAAAATTTCCACACTGCGTTAAACCATCCGGCGCGCGTATCCCGTCCGATGGTGCGCCGTGGCTGGCTGGAGAACGGCCCGGGCGCGGACGATCGTCGTGGCAACGATGAGTACGTCGCGGTGAGCTGGGATGAAGCTTACGCGCTGGTCACGCGCGAACTGCAACGCGTCGGCGATAAGTACGGCCCGCAAGGCATCTTCGGCGGCTCTTACGGCTGGTCAAGCGCGGGGCGCTTCCACCACGCGCAAAGTCAGGTGCATCGCTTCCTCAACACCACGCTCGGCGGCTACGTGCGTTCAGTCAACAGCTACAGTTCCGGCTCCGCATCGGTGTTGCTGCCGCATATCGTCGGCGACATGAATGAAATTGCCCGTCGCGGCGTCAGTTGGGAAGAGATCGCCCAGCACAGCGAAATCGTGGTGGCATTTGGCGGTTTGGCGCTGAAAAACTCGCAGGTCGCCAGCGGCGGTTTGAGCGAACACACCGAGCGCGGCTTTATGCAGCAGGCGGCTGAGCGCGGCACTCGCTTTATCTCGGTCAGCCCGCTGCAAAGCGATCTCCCTGAAGAAGCGCAGGGCGAATGGCTGGCGCTGCGTCCGGGCACTGACGCGGCCTTCATCCTCGGCGTGTTATCGGTATTGATCGCTGAACAGCTGACCGATGAGGCTTTCCTCGCGCGCTACACCGTGGGCTGGCCAGAAATGGCGGCCTACATTCGTGGCGAAGAGGATGGCACGCCGCGCGATGCGGCGTGGGCAGCAGAAATTTGCGGCGTGAGTGCTGCGTTCATCAGCGATTTTGCTCGCCAGCTGCACGGCAAACGCGTGCTGGTGACGGTGGCGCATGCCTTGCAGCGCGCCGAAAACGGCGAACAGCCGGTGTGGCTGGGATTGGTGCTGGCGGCCGCACTTGGTCAGCCGGGCTTGCCGGGCGGCGGCTACACCTATGCGCTGGGTGCGCTGGGCCATTACGGTAAGCATCACAATCTGGTGAGTTTTCCGGCGCTACCGCAGGGTAAAAACGGTATCGATCGTCTGATTCCGGTGGCGCGTATCTCCGATATGCTGCTCAATCCCGGCAAGCCGTTTGATTACAATGGCCGCCGTTTAACCTATCCGCACATCCGTCTGGCATATTGGGCCGGCGGCAATCCGTTCCATCATCATCAGGATCTCGCGCGCTTGCGTCAGGCTTTTTGTCAGCTGGATACGCTGATCGTGCATGAGATCGCCTGGACCGCCAGCGCGCGCCATGCCGATATCGTTTTGCCCGCCACCATGACGCTGGAGCGCGAAGACATTGGCGGCGCACCCACCGATCGCCACTTGTTTGCCATGCAACCGGTGGCGCAACCGTTCGGTGAAGCCAAAGATGATTACGCGATTTTCACCGAGCTGGCGCGCCGTTTAGGCCGCGAAGAGGCCTTCACCGAAGGGCGCGATACGCGCGGCTGGTTGCAGCATCATTACGCCCAGCTGCAGCAAAAGCTGGCGGCGCATCAGGTTGAGATCCCCGACTTCGAGAAGTTTTGGCAACAAGGCGTGCTGGAGTTGCCGCAGCTGAAAGACGGCGGCCGTATGATTAACGCGTTTCGCGCCGACCCGGAAGCGTCGCCGCTGCCGACGCCGAGCGGGAAAATTGAAATTTTCTCTGCCACCATCGCCAGCTTTAACTACGAAAACTGTCCGGGACATCCGGTGTGGCGTGAACCGCAGCAAAAACCGAATTCCGATCATCCGTTTTGGTTGATCGCCAATCAGCCGGCGACGCGCTTGCACAGCCAGCTCGATTTTGGTGATTACAGCCTGAGCGGCAAACGCCATGGCCGCGAAGTGTGCAGTTTGCATCCGGCGGATGCGGCGGCGTCAGGCATTAATGATGGCGATATTATCGAGCTCTACAACGCGCGCGGCCACGTGCTCGCCAGTGCGCGTCTCACCGAAACCATCATGCGCGGCGTGGTGCAGTTGCCGACCGGCGCCTGGTATGATCCGGTCGATCCTACCGCGCTGCGTCCGCTGTGCCGTCACGGTAATCCCAATGTGTTGACGCTGGATATCGGCACGTCTTCATTGGCACAAGGTTGCAGCGGACAAATCACCGTCGTGCAGGTGCGTAAATATCGCGGCGAAGTGACGCCTGTACAGGCGTTTATTCCGCCTGCCTAAAAGCAGACGCATCTCAATAAATCAAAGTGTGACTTTGTCTCACCGAGTGATAGACTCAGTGAGACAAAGTTACACTTTGGAGGATGTATGGCTTTAACCAAACTGCGTCAGCAAGGCGGAGCCGTTGTGCTAACGATTCCCAGTGACATCGCGACCAAAGCGGGTTGGCATGTGGGGATTGAGCTAGATGTCACTGCAACTGACGAGTCAATCAACATCAAACCTGTTAACCGGCTCGCACGCGGCAGGAAAACGATGGACCAACTGTTAGCTGGCATTGATCAGGAAGAGATTCGCCAGTTTAATGAAGCCGTCAGCGATGATTTGCAGGATAAACCGCAGGGCAAGGAGGCTATCTGATGTTATCGCGCAGAGTTCCGCAGTTAGGTGAAATCTGGCACGTCAACGGTGATCCCGTTGAAGGCAGGGAGTTTAAAGGGCCGCATTATTATCTGGTGATTTCACGACGGGAACTCGTCGCTGCTTTAGGGACAGCAGTTTGCATTCCGGTAACCAGCGGTGGCGGCGCATCACGCTCGAGGGCTGTTGCGGTGTATCTGGATGGCAGCAGCACGGATACCGGCAGCGTAACTGGCGTAGCGTTGTGCTACCAACTTCGTTCTCTTGACCTGACCGCGCGGAAGGCAAGTTTCGCCGCGAAAGTTGAATCGCACGTCATGGATGAAATCCTGTCGATGGTAGTGGATTTGATTGATCCGCGTTAAAAACCTGAATGCGCACCCTACGAAAATCACGATGACAATCGTAGGGCAGCCACTCATGAATGCCGCCCCGTTCACCCTAACTGACTAGCTTTTTCATCTCACGCCGTGGTTTTCCGGTTATGGGTCAAATCTTTCACCGTTTCCGCTGCACGTTTACCGGCAAGGAACGCGTGGTCCGAGTTGTAATATTCCCATTCGCTGTAGCGCCCGGAAAGATGGATGCCTTGCGTTGCCAGCCAGCTGCGAATCAGCGTGACGTTGGCGGTACGTTGATGGTCGTAAACCACATAGGCGTACGGCATATCCACTTCGCTGGCGGTAACGATCTCATCATCGGCATTAATGATGCCGACCCGAATACAATCCGCAATGCAGCGTTCAATCAACGCATCGCCTTCGCAAGGAAGCGGCTGATCGTCGCGATAGGTCATTTCGCAGGTCAGGCCAAAACCGCCTTCTGGATTGCAGTGCGGGCTGGCGTTGCCCTGTAAAAAGATGCGGTGGAACAGCGTGTTGCCGGGATAGTAAATCCAGTGTTTGTCGCTGATATTGGCGCGGCCAATGCCCAGATTGACGCAGCGCACCGAGATATGACGCAGTTGCTTCGCTGCTTTCTGCACCGCTTCTGGTGCAAAGCTGCCCATCAATCGCACCAGTTCGGGCAGCGGCAAGGTGCTGATCATCTGGTCATAATGAAACTGTCGGCCATCACTTAACAGCACGCGCCGTTGCAACGGCTGAATTTCGCTGACGCCCGCTTCCATCTCCAGCGTGCAGTCCAGATGTGGCAGAAATCCCTCCATCAGCGCCTGAAAACCGCCGCGCAGCGGATAGCCAAAGCGCGCATTGGGGCCGACCGGCTTATCCAGCGGCGCCAGCGCGCCGGAGATGATCTGCTCCAAATCCGGCAGCGGCACGCGTCCGCCGAGCCATGAGGTTTCCATATTCACCAGCGGGGTTTTCCACAGTTTCTGGTTATACGGCAGGGCGAAATGTCGGGCGATGCCTTTGCCCCAGGTACGGAAAATAAAGCTTTCGAAATCTTCGCTCTCCGGCTGACAGACCAGGCTTTCACCATCCGGGATGGCGCCATCGGCGCAGCAATCACGCCGCGCCTCGGTGGCCACCGCCTGTAAAGCGGGAGGCGACGCATAGCGCGCTTCAATCGCGCCTAACACACACTCGCCAATCACTTCGGCAGGCAAACCATGCAGCGCCGACTGAAACGGATAGCGGGTGTAAACATCATGGCTGTAAACCCAGGCTTCACGCGTTTGCCAGTGCTGATTGTCGCCCAGCAGGATATCGTACAGGCGCAACACGTAAGGATCGTTGGAGAACATAATGTGGCCGGCGTGATCGAAGGTGAATCCCTGATCCTCGACCGAACGGCACCAGCCGCCCACGGTGGCATTTTTCTCCAGCACCACTGCGCCCGCGCCGTAGTGATAACCGGCGCTCAACCCCGTTGGCCCGGCCCCCAAAATCAAGCACGCAACGGTGTTGTGCGCCAGCGCGGGCGGAGGGGCGGCGGCTATTTCGGGATGGGAAATCTGACGTTGGGTCAGTGCCACGATATGCGCCTGCATCTCATCGACAGTGCGATCCCACGAGGTTTCCGCAACGCGTGTCGCCATGTTTTTCGCTAGCTGATAGCGGGTTTCCACCGGCATGCTGAGCGCCGCTTCACAGGCCTGAACAAAGCTCTGATGCGAGTCGGCGATGCTCACCACGTCGGCATAGTGTCGCGCCACATCGGCAATCGCGGTGCTGACAATCGGCAGCTGCGCTGCCATGTACTCCAGCACTTTGGTAGGACTGATAAAGCGCGTCGAAGCATTGAGCGCGAACGGCATCAGGCATAGATCCCAGCCGGCGAGAAAGTGCGGCAAGGCGGCGTACGGTTGCTGGCCGAACCAGTGCAGATTGCTGCGCTGGGGCAGGCTGGCGGCATCAATTTTCACCACCGGACCGACCATCACGATCTGCCAGTCGGGATGCGCATCGGCCAGCGCGGCAATCAGCGTCAAATCGAGGCGTTCATCAATTACGCCGTAATAGCCGAGGCGCGGTTTTGGCAGGTTTTCCTGCAGCGGATGGCTGTTAGTGCGGTCCAGCGCCTGTTCGAAATGTCCCGCATCGACGCTGCTTGGGCAGCAGAAAACCTGCGGATGGCGATGTTTCTTCGCTTCATACAGGCTGGTGCCGCCGGTGAACACCAAATCGGCGCGGCTCAACAGCGCCGATTCACGCTGCTGAAGCTGGCGCGGCGCCTGGTTAAAGGCGGAGAGTTCATCCATGCAGTCATAGATAATCGCGCTCGGTGTAAAGCAGGCCAGCAGCGGCAGCGCCATCGGCGTATAAAACCACACCATCGGCGTTTCATCGTCAGCAAGCAGTTCAGCCAGCAGCGGTTGCAGCACGGCGATTTGGCTATCGTGAAAGCCAGGCGCGGCCACATCGGTATGCGGTTCGATCACCGTCACGTTTGGTGCGGGCTGATATTGGCGTAACGCGGCTTCACCGGGCTGATAAATCGGCTCTTCGATAAACACAATGCGGTGGAACTGGGCGAGGCGCGACAATAGATGCTGTGGACGTTGAAAGACAAATCCCCAACGTAAATGACTGAATACCACTAATACGGATTGTTTCATGACGCTTTCCTCTGGCCTGCTGGCCGCGGTGATAAGACCCTGAAAACGGGCTAATAATCGTTGTGATTGCTGTAATGACGCGGCATAAACCGGGTTCAGTAGACGCTTTTTGTGGGGATCGACATCCCACAATCCGCTGCGTGGCCAGTGTTCGAGATCTTCCCAAAGTGGGCGATCGATAATCGGATAAAGACAGATGCCGCGGATATCACAGCCATTGAGCTGTGCCTGCGCGACATCGGCGGTGACCTGGGCAATCCAGGCGGCGCGTCCGCTGCCGACGTGGCTGGTTTCCGCCAGCAAAATGGGCCGCTGATAACGCTTAGTTAACTGCGCCAGCAGCGGATGCAGCGGCACGCGGCGCGCATCGCCCAGATGCCACTCCAGCCGGCAGCCGGACCCGGTGAGCCACTGATTGCCGTGGTAATAATTGGCGCCAACCACATCGAGATAGTGCGGTTTGCCGCCGAGTTCCGGCTCGCGCAAACCGACGATCATGTCCCACGCCTGATATTGCGAAGCGTTGATATCCCGGGTGCGCTGCCGGCATGCATCGCTGTCTTCATCCGGCACCACGTGAATAATCGGGTCGCAGTGCAGGAAACGCGCACGCGGATCTGCAAGGCGAATGGCGGCGCAACCCGCCAGCGTGGCGCGAATCAATTGACGTTTAATCTCATCGGGATCGGTATGGGCATTATTACCAAACAGGCCGACAGAAATTCCCCACGCCAAAAACGAGATTTCATTCATCGGCGAATAAATGGGTGCGTCTTCATAATATTCCGCGAGGAAGCCCGCCATGCGCTGACAAAAAGCGGCGAAGCGCGGCACAAATTCGCTGGAAAATAAGGTTAAGTCATCCGGCCAGCCGTAATGGCAAAAGGTCCAGTTAATTTGCACGCCAAAGGAGCGCGCCGAATTCATGCGTTTTTTTAAACTTTCGAGCGTGGTTTGCGGTTCCATTTCCGCCAGTCGCCAGCCAATACTTTCGCGGGCGGAGGTAATGCCAAACTGCTGCAGCGCGGCGTAATCGTTAGGGTATTGCGATAAATGGTCGGTCAACGCATTCATTGAAAGCCGCTCGCCGAAGGGATTGATATGATCCGCTCCCTCATAACCGGCTTGCCAAAAGCTGGAAAATGGCGACATGATGTTCCCCCGGAATAACATTCAGGAAATAGCAATAAATAAAAGAAGTTAATCGTGTTATAGGGGCGCCATTTAAGGCAACCAGGGAAATCGACTGTTGAACCTAATTCGAATTATAACCACGCTTTGGCTTAGCGCAAATGGCTGAGCTGAAAAGAAAATAAGCCCAGCGTGAGTTTTGCTTATTTAAGTGAAGCGGTGCAAAGAAATGAAGATATTATTGTTGCGCGATTTCTTACGCTTAACTCACATAATGAAAAGAAGGGCGATGTTTAATTTATTTCATTACTACACTTTAATTAACCCAATTCGGGTTTACGGAGGTACGTATGTCAGAACGTCCAGATGATGATGTAATTCCACTGCCAGGTGATGATGAAACATTACCCGACGAAGATGATGATTTACCCCGCGATACTGAATTCCCTGAAGATCAGCAACCTAAAATCTGAAAATCGGTCGAGCCGCCGCTGGCGGCTCACTATTTAGAGTGCACTCTGCTGTAATTCCCCCATAATACCTCTCCAGGATTCATTTATTTTTTTAACACTTAAGGGAGAGATACGATGGTCAACGACTATTTCACACAGCCACCGATTGGCGTCACGGTTGAGCAGCATAAACGCACCGTTGCGGTTGCGGCGGCATTAGCGGTGGCAAAAGAGTCAGTTAGCGCCTCAACCTCTGCCAGCGGATCAAAGGCATCGTGGGATTTGCAGGCGGTTGCCAATGAGATTGCAAATCTGGCCGATGCCATTCAGGATGCGCTGGAGCCGGTTGAAACGCTTTAAGCGAGCAGTTGGGTTAACTGCGCCAGATGCGCGCTGTTAGCCAACTCGCTGCTGTTCAGCAGTTGTTGCTGACGCAGCGGAGACTCCTGCTGCAGTGCCGCGCGCAGCTTGCCTGCGACATCCACCGCATCGGCCAGCGATTGCTGACGAGTGCGGTGATGCTGCATCTGCAAGCCGTCGCGTAGCGTAATCGTCACCAGATGAAAACGCAGCGCCGGGTTAATCGCATCCGGTGGCGCACCTTCATCTGGCGTACGACGCACCTTTGCTGCCAGCGGCATCACCTCTTGATTCAACTCGCCTTCGGCAAAATCCTGCAAACGCAAATCGCCATACATCAGCATCGCGGCGATCACATATTCCAGACTGAAACGCGCTTCGATGCCGTTGGTTGGAACGCGCACCGATGCCGCAATATCACCGCCCGGCGGAAACGCCACGCTAATTTCGCTAATGTTTTCCAGCAAACTTTCCAGTGATTTACCGCTCGCCAGCCATTGATTGCGCAAGATGCGCGTGGCTTCGGCGGCGCTGTGCGTACCGGCGCAGGTGGGGAAGGGTTTAAATTCCAACCCAGGCGCGACGATGCGCCACGGCTGCGCCCAATGCTCAATCAGTTTTTCCGGCTGCGCCTGGCCATTGCTGGTGGCGGAGATGAAAGCGTCAATCACGCCGTCCTGCTTGCCATCAAAGCCTGCCAGCGTCAGCTGTGCGGCGCTCACCGCGCGTTCAGCTGCAAACCCGGCATGCAGCGGCTTTACCGCCGAACCAAACTGCGCGCGTAAGCCGCTGGCCTGCGTGGTGGCGATGCCGAGCAGCGTTGCGGTGGCAGCCACATCCAACGCCAGCAAACGCGCCAGAGCGGCGGCAGCGGCGACTGTGCCAAGCGTCGCGGTATTGTGATGACCTAAGGCGTAATGCTGCTGGCTGACGGCGAGGCCTAAACGTCCGGCAACCTCCACGCCGACCGCATAGGCATCAAGAAACTGATCCAGCTCAGAGGGCTGCAACTGCTGCCAGGCAAAGAGCGCAGGCAGAATCACCACGCTGGGATGCCCGCGAAAATCCGCATGGAAATCATCGTAATCCAGCGCGTGGCTGGCATATCCGAGCAGCAGGGCGTTGGCTCGCGCGCTGCCGTCGCCATATACGCTGCGCAGCGCCGGTAATCCGCTGTCTGGCACCTGACCTTGCAGTACCGGCCAGCTGACAGCGAGGAAATCACGCACCCCTTCGCGCGCCGCATTACGTGCGGCGGCGTCCGGTTGGCTGTGAACAATGCGCTCAGCCAGCGCGGCAGTGAGGCTCATCAGCTCACGCTCTTCAGCGCTGCGACCGCCAGATTGGCGAGATAGCGCGACGTCGGCAACAGCACATCATCATTGATGCGAAACGCCGGATGGTGCAGCGCGTAAGGCTCGCCGGTGCCAATCATCATAAACGCGCCCGGCAGCTGTTGCTGATAGAACGCGAAGTCTTCGCCGATTGGGCTGGCTTCCACCACGCGCGCCTCAAAGCCGCTGGCGCTGGCCTGCTGCAAGGCAAAATCCGCCCAATGCGCATCATTTACCACCGATGGCGGACCCGCGTGCCAGTTGAATTTCACCTCGGCGGCGAAAGCGGCGCCGATACCTTGCACGATTTCACGGAAGCGCTGCTCCAGACGTTCGCGCGTTTCCTGCGAGAAGGAGCGCACCGTGCCTTCCAGCCAGGCGCTATCAGGAATCACGTTCCAGGTGCTGCCGCTGTGAATCTGGGTAATCGAGACCACCGCGTTATCGCCGGATGGGGCATTGCGGCTAATCAACGTTTGTGCGGCCGAGACAATTTGCGCGGCAATCACAATCGGATCGTTACCCTGATGCGGTTTGGCGGCGTGGCTACCCATGCCGGTGATGCTGATATAAAAGCGATCGACCGCTGCGGTGAGCGGACCGGCTTTGCTGCCAATCACGCCTGGCGGCAGAGACGGATCGTTGTGAATGCCGAAGATTGCCACCGCATCATCCAGCGCGCCGGTCGCGATCACATCGGGCGCGCCCTGGCCGGTCTCTTCAGCGGCCTGGAACAGAATACGCACGCGACCTGGCAGCGTATCTTCCTGCTGTTTGAGCAGAATCGCTGCCCCCAGCGCCGCCGAACTGTGAAAGTCGTGGCCGCAGGCGTGCATCACGCCGGGCCGTTCAGATCGGAAGCTCACATCTGACTGCTCTTCAATCGGCAGCGCGTCAATATCGGAGCGTAACACCATCAATGGGCCTTTTTCCGCCCCGATTTCCGCCACTAAACCGGTTTTGAGCGGGAGATCCAGCACGCGAATCTGGTGTTGCTCTAATTGCTGACGAATTCGTGCGGTGGTTTCAAACTCTTGATTGGAGAGCTCGGGAAAACGGTGCAGTTCATGGCGGAAAGCGATCAGCTGTTCGCCTAAGGTGTCGAGAGATTGGCTCATGCTTTTACTCCTTGTTGTGCCGCCTGGCGTGTTAACCACGCATCGTGGGCGCTTTCATCCAGTACTTTCTTCATATATTGCGTGATATGCCCTTTGCCGAGATCGGTGGTGTGCATCAGCTGGAAACCGCGCTTTTTGTACATCTCGATCAGCCACGGATGGCTAGTGGCGGTGCCGAGCGACACCGCAGGCGCGCGTAACTGGCCCAGCAAGATCTCCTGCTCGAGACGATCCTGCACCTGACGACCAAATTGCTGGCCGGGATAATCGGGATGCGCGCCAAACCAGCCGATATGCGGCAGGCCAAACGGGCCGGGCAGCGGTCCCCACGGATAGCGTACGGTAACGGATGAGACCATCACATCATCGGCATACAGGGCATAAACACCGTGGCTCTGCAGATGACGCAGCGTTTTGGCAAGATCGGCGGTGGCTGCATCAAATTTAATACCGAGCGCCAGCGTGGGTGCATACGCGGCATGCATCAGCGCCTGATAGGTTTCCACCTCGTCTTCTCTAACCTGACGAAATTCAAGTGACATAGACATCCCCGGGAAAAAACCGCCATCAGGCGGAGAATCAAAAAACAGGCACCTTCCATAGCGGCGCGATTCATCGCGCAATAAATTGCGCCGCTACGCAAGGTGCTCGTCTGTTATAAGGGTTCAGATTACCAGCAAAGCCATTCCCCGCTATATGTGAAAAATAACTAAGCTAATGCGAATTTGTGAAAATGAAATCGCCCCTTTTGCATTGCTTAAATCGTTATTTACCGTAGTATGCAGAAAATACATAGCGCTATAACTATTCTGTATTAACCCTCTGAATTATCTTAATTTAATCCGTTATAGCCTTATTCTTAATCAGGGTGACGCCGTGTTAGCGATCAAATCTCCGCGTGCATATGCACATGAACCCGGTTTGCGTGCGCACGCCGGTGAATTAATCAAACCTTACGCTTCCCATATTCGCGTCTTTACTTCCCCCCGCGCCTGGCAGGCCGTTAATCCGGAATTAACCCAGAGCCTTGAAGCCAATGATATTCGCTGGGAAATAGAGTTTCTGACCGGTGAATGCACCGATGCCGCGATTGAAACCCTGAAGCACAATGTCGAGCAGCAGGGCGCTGAACTGCTGTTTGCGATTGGCGGCGGGCGCGTGCTGGATGCGGCAAAAGCGGTGGGTAGCCAGCTGCCCGATCTCAAGGTGATCAACTTCGCCACGGTTGCCGCGACTTGCGCTGCCTGGTCGCCGGTGGCGATTGTTTACAACGAGCAGGGCGGCCATGTGCGCAGCCAGCCGCTGGGCAAAATGCCGGATTTGGTACTGGTCGATAGCGAGATTATCGCGCGCAGCGACGTGCGTTACCTGAAGGCCGGCATCGTTGATGCGCTGGCAAAATATTATGAGTTCTATCCGTATCAGCGTAACAATCCCAACGATCTGGCGCTGGATCTCAAAGTGATGACCGCCAAACGCGCGCTGGATCTTTATCGCGAGCTGGGCCCGGCGGCGGTAGCCGCTAACCAGCAACAGCAGGTCACGCCGGAGCTGGTGAAAATCATCGATGCCAATATCGTGTTGGCCGGATTAGCCAACAGCGTGCGCGATGTGCTGCCGACGCCAGGTTTTGCTCACGCCATTCACAATCGTCTGACGCATCTGCCGGATCTGCATCAATGGCTGCACGGTGAAAAAGTGGGTTACAGCCTGCTGGTGCAATCGCTGATTGAGCATGACGGCGTGCCGGATGCCGATCTGCTGACGCTGCTGCGTGCGTACGACATGCCGCTGACCTTAGCGCCGTTAACCGGTGACCGCGCGGCGACGATTCGCACCATCGCAGAACAGATTAAATTCCCGGCGGCCAGCGCCGAACGTCTGCCATTCCGCATCTCTGCCGATGCGCTGGAACAGGCGCTGCTGGCGACCGAGAACACGTTTTAAATCGCACCACTTTTTATTGACCAGGACAAATTAATGGCTAACTCAAAACAACAACGCCGCATCCGTTTAGGCCTTTTCGTGCAGCCGGTAGGACAACACGTCAGCGGCTGGCGTCTGACGGAAAAGCTCGGCGATCCAACTGACATCGACTGGCTGATCACCATCGCCCAAAAAGCCGAAGCCGGTAAATTCGATCTGTTCTTCGTAGGCGATGCGCTGGCCACCAGCATGTATCGTCTGCCCTCGACCATGGCGCGCCTTGAGCCGCTGACCATGCTGTCGGCGCTGGCGGTGAATACCAAACGCATCGGTCTGGCGGCAACGGCGTCCACCACCTTTAGCGATCCGTTCACCATGGCGCGCAGCTTCTCTTCGCTGGATCACATCAGCCGTGGTCGCGCGGCATGGAACGTGGTGACCTCGTTCTCTACCGATGTAGCGCGTAACTTTAGCCGCAACGATATGCCAAACCATGCCGAGCGTTATGCGCGTGCGCGCGAATTCCTCGAAGTGGCTGACAAGCTGTGGGCCGGTTGGGAAGAGGGCGCGGTGCAGCCGAACAAAGAGACCGGTGCGTACTTTGTTGATGAAAAAATCCAGCCGATTAACCATGAAGGCGAGCACTTCCAGGTGCAGGGTCCGCTGAATATCACCCGTTCGCCGCAGGGTCGTCCAGTGATCATCGAAGCCGGTTCCTCCGCCGATGGTCAGAAACTGGCGGCGGAAACCGCAGAAGTGATCTTCACCGCGGCTGCCAGCCTCGAAGAAGCACAAACCTTCTACCGTTCGCAGAAAGATCAGGTCATTGCCGCTGGTCGTAATCCGGATCATGTGGTGATTATGCCGGGCGTGATGCCGATTGTGGGCCGCACGCGTGAAGAGGCCAAAGCACTGTGGAAAGAGCTCAACACGCTGGTGGACATCGAAAACGGTCTGCGTCAGCTGTCGCTGCGTTTCAGCATGGATCTCAGCCAGTTCCCGCTGGATGGTCCGGTGCCAGAAGTGCCTCTGGGCGAGGGCAACCAGAGCCGCGTTAAACTGATGACCGATATGGCGAAACGCGAAAATCTGACGCTGCGCGAGCTGGCGGCGGTGGCTGCTGGTTCACGCGGACATCGCGTGATTGTCGGTACCGCCGAAGATATCGCTGACGATTTCGAGCTGTGGATGAACGAGAGCGGCGCGGATGGTTTCAATATTATGCCGGCGATCATGTCCGAGCAGCTGGATCTGTTTGTTGAGCTGGTGATCCCTGAACTGCGCCGTCGCGGCCTGTTCCGTGACGATTACGAGTTCGCCACGCTGCGTGAAAACCTCGGCTTGCCGGTGGTCTAACCCATTCAGGAGCTCAACATGGTCACCTTATCAAAGCGTGTGCAGTCCGTGTCGCTCTCTGCCAATGCGGCGGCGCGTCAACTGACGCGCCAGCTGAAAGAGCAGGGCGTGGATATTCTCGATCTCACCACCGGTGAGCCAGATTTTGATACGCCCGCGCATATTCGCCAGGCGGCGGTGGCGGCAATGGAAGCCGGTGAAACGCGCTACACGCCGACCAACGGCACCACGCCGCTGCGCAAAGCGGTGCTGGCTAAGCTGAAAAATGAAAATCAGCTCGATTATGAGCTGGCGCAAATTTGCATCGCCAACGGTGCCAAACAGATTATCTTCAACGCCTTTGCCGCCACGCTGAATGAAGGCGATGAGGTGATTGTGCCTGTGCCTTATTGGCCGACGTTCCCGGATAGCGTGCGTTTCAACGGCGGCGAAGCGGTGCTGCTGGCGTGTCCGCTGGAGCAGGAATACAAGTTGCAGCCGCAACAGCTGGCGCAGGCGATCACCGCCAAAACCCGCTGGCTGGTGCTGAACAATCCCGGCAATCCTTCTGGTATGGTGTACAGCGCAGATGAGCTGACCGCGCTGGCGACGGTGCTGCGCGATCATCCTGATGTGCTGATCATGCTGGATGAACTCTACGAACATATTCTGTTTGATGGCCGTGAACATATTAGCCTGCTGCACGTTGCGCCGGATTTAGCCGACCGTATTCTGCTGGTGGGCGGCGTGTCGAAAACCTACGCCATGACCGGCTGGCGCATCGGTTTCGGTGCCGGGCCTAAAGCGTTGATCGACGCGATGGTGGTGGTGCAGTCGCAAAACAGCTCCGGTGCCAGCGCGATCAGCCAGGCTGCGGCGGTGGCGGCGTATAACGGTGGACTCGACTTCCTGCCGCCGCAACGCACGGCTTATCAGGATCGCCGCGATGCGATTATGGCGCTGTTAAAGCCGGTGCAGGAAATTGACGTGCTTAATCCTGATGGCGCGTTCTTTATTTTCTGTCGCTGCGCCGGTTTATTAGGTAAAACGCGTCCCGATGGTCAGAAGATCGAAAGCGAGCAGGATGTGATGAATTATCTGCTGGAAAGCGGTGTCTCTGGCGTGGCGGGCAGCGCGTACGGATTATCACCTTATTTCCGTTTGTCGATTGCCACCGACATTGAAACGGTACGTGAAGCGGGCCGCAGAATTGCGCAGGCCTGTGCGGTTCTGAAATAAGCTTATTAGTAAAAGACGTCAGATATTTCCGGGGGATTATCTGACTTAACGGCAAGTATGATGCGCAATACGGTATCGCTTGCCAGGATTATGTTTACGACGTTTTAAAAGCGTATATCAAACAGATTAACGCTCAGAAGTAATAACGAAAAAACGCAGCACTTACGCTGCGTTTTTACTGTTCATGCGCTGTACAGCAAGTCACCGATTAAATCAGGAAATCATCCATTGAACCGCCCGCTTCCAGTGCGGCTTTAATCGGTGATGGCGTACGGCCCTGGCCGGTCCACAATTTCTCGTTCCCCTGTTCGTCGATGAATTTATACTTCGCGGGGCGCGGAGCACGTTTCGACTTGGGTTTGCTTTCCTGGGTAGTTAATTGCGCCAGGTCACTAATATCAATACCGTCTTTCAACAACATCTCTTTATAAAGCGCCAGCTTTTCTTCTTTTTCGCGCTGGGCTGCAGTTTCTGCTTCCGCTTCTTCACGGCGCTCTGCGACGACCACGGCGAATTTTTCCAGCATCTCTTCTAATGCTGCGACGTCAATATTACGCGCCTCGGCACGCAGCGTACGAAGATTGTTCAATGCTTTAAGTGCATCGCTCATGTATTAATCCTTATTACTTATTTGACTGGTGTAAAGGGAAGCATTCTACGAGATTTTTTGCCAAATTAAAATAATCAAACGTGGGCGGAATTGTCTGTAAAATATCCGGGTGATCAGAGATTCCTTTATATTCCGTGACGCTTTATCGAGCTATTTGGCTTATTCACGTGACGCGTGAGAGTAAGGAGAATAATAGTGGGTGATTTAATATGCGTGTGTATGCGGTGCGTGTGAAGGTCGCCATAAATGGTTACCGTACACATAAGAATCTGTTCAATTTCACATAGTTGCCGAAAGCCCCGCCATGAACCTTCCTGAAAATAACGTAAGTCAACTATTACTCGTTGAAGAATAAGGCTTTTCACCAAGTGTAAAAGTGTCAGTAAACTGGTAACAATTTCTTGCATTGGAAATCTTAATGCGTATATTTCTCATTTGCTTTCTTAACGGCTTCCTTACTGTCGTTCCTCTTTCCGACGTCAGCAGCGGTGCCGCAAAAAAATAACGATAAGTTGATTGAGGAATCGTATGTCTTTCAGTGATTTGCGCGTCAGGAAACCCGGCAGTGCGCCTCAGCGTGCGTTACGTCTCTCTTTACTGGCTGTGATGGTTGCGTCAGGTATCGCGCAGGCAGCAGAGACCACCACCATCGAACAGACGCTGAACGTGGATGCCAGCGCCAACGCCGATCAGCAACAGCAGGCGGCACAGGATTACAGCGTACCGGTGACGCGTGCCGGTACCAAAATGGCGCTCACCGCGCGCGATATTCCGCAATCGGTTTCAATCGTCAGCAAGCAGCGTATGCAAGACCAACAGCTGCAATCGCTGAACGATGTGCTGAAGAACACCACCGGTATCCACGGCGTCTCTTCCGATATGGACCGCACCAACTACTATTCGCGCGGTTTCCTGATCGACAACTATATGGTCGACGGTATTCCAACTGCCTTCGCCTCACGCTGGAACCTTGGCGACGCGCAGAGCGACATGGCGCTGTATGAGCGCGTCGAAGTGGTGCGCGGTGCCACCGGCTTGCTGACTGGCCCAGGTAATCCTTCCGCCTCCATCAACATGGTGCGCAAGCACGCCGATAGCAAAGAGTTCACCGGTGATGTTTCCGCCAGCTACGGCAGCTGGAACAAGCAGCGTTACGTTGCCGATCTCTCTGCACCGCTGTCGCCTGAAGGGAACGTACGTGGTCGGCTAGTTGCGGGCTATGAAGACAAAAACAGCTTTATCGAACGCTACGGCGCAGACAAAAAGTTCGTTTATGGCGTGGTTGACGCTGATCTGACCGACTCCACCAAATTGTCGGTTGGTTACGAATTTACCCAGGTAAACACCGATTCGCCAATGTGGAGCGGTTCCCCGCGCTGGTATACCGACGGTTCTCAGATCAAAGCGCGTCGTGGTTACAACACCGCGCCAGACTGGGCTTACAACAACAAAGAAAACAAAAAGGTCTTTGTTAACCTGCAGCAAAACTTCGATAACGGCTGGAACATCACGCTTAACGGCACGCACAACGAAATGTTCCTCGACAGCAAACAGCTGTATATCGATGGCTTCTTTGATAAAACCACCGGCGCGGGCTCTTCCTCTTACGCCGGCTATCCGGTTATCGGCGGCACCGGCTATAACACCGGCAAACGTAAAGTGGATGCGGTGGATGCCTTCGCCAGCGGCCCATACGAATTGTTGGGACGTCAGCATGAGCTGATGATTGGCGTTAACTACAGTCGTCAGGACAACAAGTACTACAGCTCGTGGGAGAACATCTCATCAGCAGAGCTGGGTAACTTCAATAACTACAACGGCGATTTCCCGGAATCCAACTGGGATCCGCGCGAACCGGCTTCAGATACACAGCTGGTACGTCAGAAATCTGCTTATCTGGCAACACGCATCTCGCTGGCCGATCCGCTGCATGTGATTCTGGGCGCGCGTTATACCAACTGGAATCGTCAGACGCTGAGCGAAGAGATGGAGAAGAACAACATCACGCCGTACGGTGGTGTGATTTGGGACTTCTACGACAACTGGTCGGCGTATGCCAGCTACACCTCGGTATTCCAGCCGCAGGATTATCAGGATGCCTCAGGTGCATTCCTGGCGCCGGTGATTGGTAAAAACTACGAAGCGGGCGTGAAATCAGACTGGTTTAACAGCCGTCTGACTACCTCGATCTCCGTATTCCGCACTGAACTGGATAACGTTGGCGAAGCGACCGGACAAACCAACCCGGAAACGGGCAATGCCATTTATGTGGGTAAAAGTGGCGTAGTGAGCCGTGGCGTGGAGTTTGAAGTCAACGGTGCGGTAACCGATAACTGGCAGATGACCTTCGGCGGTACCAGTTATGTGGCGCAAGATCGCGAAGGCGAGAATTACAATTCTCAGCTGCCACGCACCTCATTCAACCTCTTCACCAGCTATCGCTTGCCGATGCTGGATCAGTTGACCCTGGGTGGTGGCGTGACATGGCAGTCGAAAACCTACGGCGACATTGGCGGTCCAGACGGCGAAGGCACCTGGCGCGCACGTCAGGGCAGCTACTCGGTGGTGGATCTGTTCGCACGCTACGACGTCACCAAAAACGTCTCACTGCAGGCAAACATCAACAACCTGTTCGACAAAGAGTACGACACCAACGTCAGCAACGGCGGCATCGTGTACGGCGATCCACGTAATTTCTCCGTCTCGGCGAGCTATCGTTTCTGATAAAGATGCTGGGTGCGCAGGACTGTGTACCCAGCAATTCTCGGCGGTCGCCATTCATGGCGACCGATATTAACCCTTCATCCACTCCACAATAATCTGCCCATACAGCTGCTCGGCTTCCCCCAGCTTACTCACCAGACAATACTCATCGGTTTGATGCGCCATCGTCGGTTCGCCCGGACCTAAAATAATGCACGGCGGATCACCCAGCGCGGGCAACAGCAACGATGCATCGGTAAAGTAGGGCACCACGCGCGCTTGCAACGGCTGCTCGAAAAACGCCTGACAATGACGATAGATCGACTGAATCCACAGATTCTCTTCGGAACTCACCACCGCAGGCAGATCGACCAAAGTGGTGATGTGCACTGCTTCGCCCATTAATTCGCCTAACCGCTGGCGAATAGCGGCGTGTTGCAGGTTTGGCGCGCTGCGGATATCAACATCAAACGCCGTGCGATCCGGCACCGAGTTAATATTCAGGCCGCCCTGAATGCGGCCAACGTTCAGCGTCGGTTGCTTCATTAAAGGATGCGGCGCGCCCGGCGAGAAGTGGCGGATTTTGCCTAACGCATCGGCAGCGAGATAGATGGCGTTAATGCCTAATTCCGGCATCGCACCGTGCGCGGTTTTGCCACGCGTCTCGCAGCGCAGCCACAGCGCGCCTTTGTGACCAATTACCGGATAGTTGGCGGTGGGTTCACCAACGATCAATGCGCCAATCTCTGGCAACGTTCCGGCCGCAATCAGCGCCTGTGCGCCATCGCAGCCGGTCTCTTCACCGCCGGTAATCAGCAACACCACGCCACGCCCGGCGCGAATCGCCGGTTGCTGCTCGATGCAGGCGTGGGCAAAAGCGGCGATGGCCGCTTTCATGTCACTCGAACCGCGCCCATAAAGCCGATCGTCCTCAATCTTCGAACCAAAAGGATCGTGCTGCCACGGCTGATTGCCGAGCGGCACGGTGTCGAGATGTCCGGTAAATGCCAGCGGTTTGCCCGCAGCGGTACCGCGCATCTGCGCCACAAGATTGCAGCGACCTTCGCCAAACGACGATAGCTGCACCTCAAAACCCTGATCGCTGAGCCACGCGGCAAAAAACGCCATGCATGCGGCTTCGTTGCCCGGTGGATTAATGGTGTCGAAGCCGAGCAGTTGCTGAGCAAGTGCCAGTGAAGCGGGATGCATCAGGCGCGCTCCGTCAGCCAGTCGAAACAGTTAACCCACAGCTGGCGATAGCCGGGCCATTGGGTGAACTCTTCCGGCAGCCAGTGCGCCGACATATCGCTAGTCCACACCAGCGAACGGCCTTGCTGATATTCCCGCACCGCTAATAAAGGATGCGCTGTTCCGGCGACGGTCGCCAGCAGCGTGCCTTCGGGCTGCATCTCCACCTCGTTGTAGCCCAGCATCCACGGCCATTCGCCGGAGATGTTATCGAACAGCGCATGTGATTGCGTCATCTCCAGCGTAGAACCTTCCGGCGTTTCAATGCGGTCATCCCAGGCGAGGCAGCGCACCGGCAACACCTTTTCCACCAGCGTATTGCGGAATCGCGCGCCGCCGTTGATGCCCTGAAAACTGAAGTAGCCGCCGATCATCATCAGGCTGCCGCCAGCGGCGACGTAATCGTGGATCAATGCCAGGCGATTGGCGGTACGACGGCTTTTCAGCCAGGTATCGGGATGCAGCAGCAGCGTATTGGCACCAATATCCGAAAGAATTATCACATCCCACTTTTGCAGCCCTTCGAGCGTCAGCGGGAAATCGGTGGCGGCGGCATGCGCTGGCATGTGGGTAATGGCGTAATCGCTATCCTTCAGCGCCGCGATAAAATCGCTGGCACCGCTGTGCCAGGTGGCGGTGGAGAACTGGTCAAAGCCTTTGATGTGGTTCGAGGTGCTGGTCCAGGATTCGCCCACCAGCAAGACTTGTTTCTGCATGATATTTTCCCTTTTACCCGCCAAATACGCGCTGCGGGTTAGCAATCATTAAGGTTTCGAGTTGTTCGCCGCTAACGCCGTGACGTTTCAGACGCGGGACAAAATGTTTGAGGATGTAGCCATAACCGTGGCCGCCAAAGCGCGTCAGCATGGTTTTCAGGAACACATCCTGCGACAGCAAAATCTGCTGAATGTAGCCGTCATCAATCAGCTCGCAGATGGCGCGCGCGTTCTCTTCATCGGAAGGCGATTGCGCGGATTCATCAGCGTAGTAATAGTTCATGCCGATCATGTCGTATTCCAGGAACACGCCGCGGTCGGCCAGTTCACGCTGATAGGTCTTATCGGCAAAGCTGGGATTCATATGGCACAGCACGGTGTGACGCAGATCGGCGCCTTCCTGCTGCAGAATATCCAGCACTTTGTGACCCAAACGTTCCCAACCCGGCAGATGCACCTGAATCGGCACGCCGGTTGCCGCACTGGCGCGTCCGGCGGCACGCAGCGATTTCTCTTCATCGGCGGTAAAGCGGCTGGAGATGCCGATCTCGCCGATCAATCCGGCGATCACCTCGGGTTTCTCCGCTGCGCCGCCAAGGTCAAAAATCAGCTTCTCGGTGAGTTGCTCAACGCTGATGCTCTTCACCCATTCCGGATGCGACGGCTCCAGATACAAGCCGGTGCCCATCACGATGTTGAGTCCGGTTAAGCGCGCGATGCGTTGCAGCCCTTTGGGATCGCGGCCAATGCCGATGTTGGTAGGATCGACGATGGTTTCGCCGCCCAGCGCGCGATACTTCATCAGCTCGTCAATCGCCATATCGACGTCAAACAGCTGGCAGTTATCGCGGCTCATCAGCGGGTTCATGTTGAGTTCACCGAGATTCTCCATTTTCACCGGCATCTCAGCGATATGACGATCGCTGCAACAGCAGGGCGGCACCCACTTGCCGGATGCATCCAACAGAATGTGTTCATGCATCAAGGTAACGCCCATCTCGGCCAGCGGCAGCGGCCCTAAAACCGTCATCACATGTCCGCTGCTCACGCCGAGCGGTAACGGATCCGCATGGCGAAAAATCGATCCTTTCATGAGCTATCCTTTTGCCGGTGCGCGAGTGGGATTGAGAATGCGGGTGTTGAGCCAGATGGCGAGCAGAATGATGGTGCCGGTTGCGATTTGCGTATAGAACGGCGAGATGTGCGACAGGATCAGCCCGTTCTGGATAATCGCAATCGACAGCGCGCCCAGCAGCGTACCGATAATGGTGCCGAAGCCGCCAAACAGGCTGGTGCTGCCGAGCACCACGGCGGCGATCACCTGCAACTCAAAGCCTTCGCCCTGATTGGATGAGCCGCTGCCGAGACGCGCGGTGATAATCATCCCGGCCAGCGCCGCCGCCATGCCGCTGATAATGTAGACCTTCATGGTGACCGATTTAGTATTGATGCCGCTGCGACGCGCGCCTTCGGCATTCGAACCAATCGCCGTCACGTAGCGACCAAAGCGCATGTGGTTGAGCACAATATGCCCGGCGAACAGCACCACAATGCCAATCAGCGCCGGCATCGGAATGCCCAGCACCCACGCGCGTCCCATAAAGGTAAACAGGCTGTCGGCCGGCACCGGAATCGAATAACCCTGAGTGACCAGCAGCGCGATCCCACGCACCACTGCTAACGTCGCCAGGGTGACGATAAACGCCGGAATCCCCTCAAAGGCGATAAAGAAGCCGTTGATGGCGCCAACCAATCCGCCCAGCAGCAGTCCGCCAATTAACACCACCGGCCACGGCAATCCCCAGTTATTCAGCGCGATAGCCGAAAGCGCGCCCACCAGCGCCAGTGTTGAACCCACCGATAAATCAATGCCGCCGGTGGTGATCACCAGCGTCATCGCGGTGGCGACGATCAGCAGCGGGGCGCTTTGGCGAATGATGTTCAGCCAGTTGGTGCTGGAGAGAAAATTGCTGGTGATCAGCGAAAACACCACGCAGCAAAAGATGAAAAACAGCGCAATGCTTACCACGCCCGAATGGTTGTGCAACAGGCGACGCGGTAGCGAATGCTGGATCATGCGCGAACTGCTTAAATTCATGATGCTCATCCCGTTACCTCAGTGTGCAGCCGCTGAGTGAGCGGTAAATTTCTCACCCACGATCAAATTAACGATATCGCTTAAGCTGGTATCCGCCACTCGCCGGTCCGCCACGTTGGTGCCTTCGTACATCACCATGATGCGATCGCACACCAGGAACAGATCCTGCAGGCGATGGGTGATGAGGATAACGCTGACGCCGCGCGCCGAGACGCGGCGAATCAACTCCAGCACTGCTTCCACTTCTGCCACCGCTAAGGCAGCGGTCGGTTCATCCATGATCAGCACTTTCGGTTCGAAGGCGGCGGCGCGCGCAATGGCAATAGCCTGGCGTTGTCCGCCTGACAAATTGCGCACCAGCAAGCGCGTATCCGGAATCGAAATGCCCAAACCTTTCAGCATCTCGCGCGCTTCGGCGTGCATTTTTGCCTGATCGAGAAAGGGAATGCCGAGCACGCTTTTCATCGGCTCGCGTCCCATAAACAGATTGCCGGCGACATCCACCGTGTCGCATAGCGACAGATCCTGATAGACCATTTCAATATGGCAGCGGCGCGAATCGGCCGGATTGGTGAAGTGTTGCTGTTCACCGTCAATGCGAATGGTGCCGCTGGTGGGCACCACCGCGCCGGAGAGCACCTTGGTCAGCGTCGATTTACCCGCGCCGTTGTCGCCGACTAAGCCCAGCACTTCGCCCGGTGCCAGTTGAAGATTGACGCCGCGTAGGGATCGTATCGAACCGTAAGTTTTGGTGATGTTAATCATCTCTACCCGCGCTGGGGTAGCATGAGGCTGCTGCATCTGAACACTCCCAATCGGTTACCGGGAACTTGGCCTGTTAGCGCAGCAATGCTTTAACTGACACGATTTACCCTCTAGTAAACCGGTTTACCTGTCAGTTAAAACACTGGCCGCACTTCCAGAGCAATGGGTTACAACGATATTTGTTTGCCGCTGGGAACGTTGCAGCTTCTGTGCCAGGTTAGAATTTAGTCAGTTTGGCCTGCATCAAATGCGAGAAAATTCAGCAGGTTAAAATTTTATTGTTCAGTAAACCGGTTTACCTCGAAGTACTGAACTTCACTTGATTGATCAACTTTTGCGCCAAAGCTGTGCAATTTTGCGCCACGGTGGATCAGGGTAGGCGGATTTGAATCGAATCGCGTCCCACCCATTCAACGGGTAAGCGTGTTTCCAGCGGGATATTCACGTCGTTATTCAGCAGGCGCAGCATGATGTCCACGGCGGTATAACCCAGTTCGCGCGCGGGTTGGCGGATGGTGGAGATGCGCGGCTGCGTCAGGTCGGTGTAGTTAGCATCATCAAAGCCGACCAGCGAAAGGGCATCCGGTGCCTGCAAGCCGCTGGCGCGTAAACCGTCCAGCAATCCCAGCACCAGATAATCGCTGGCCGCAAACACTGCGGAAGGGCGCGGCGACTGGCTGAACAGCCGCTGCAAAGCCTGCTGACCGAACTCGCGCTCGTAGTTGCCGTACATCACCCATTCTGCAGGCACCGATAAACCGGCCTGCTTCATGGCGGTGCAGAAGCCGAGATAACGTTCGCGCACGCTCATCAACTGTTCCGGGCCACCGATAAAGGCGATGTGGCGATGTCCGGCGGCGATCAGCTGTTCGGTGGCGATGCGTCCGCCCTGCACGTTGTCGGCAAACACTTTCGGCACGCTGCTGCCGGGAATATCTTCATCAAGCAACACAATATGCTGATGGCGCTGAATCTCTTTACGCAACAAACCGTTATCCGGTCGGTTGGTGGTGAACAGCAGGCCATCCACCTGGCGCGTATCCAGCCAGCGAATGAACTGCGCTTCTTTGTCGGGATTGTTGCGGGTGATGCACAGCACCAAACTGTAACCGCGCGCCGACGCCGCCTCTTCTGCGGCATCAGCCAGTTCGGCAAAGAAGGAGTTGGTGATATCGGGCAGCACCAAACCCAGGGTTTCGCTGCCGCCTTTGCTCAGGCGTCGCGCCAGGCTGTTGCCGCGATAATCGAGCTGGCGAATCGCCGCTTCGATGCGGTCAATTGTCTCCTGCGGCAACACGATACTGTGATTCATATAGCGAGAGACCGTGGCTTTAGAGAGCCCGGCTAATTGTGCCACGTCGGATAACAACACGCGTTTTGAATTCATGTTCCTCGCCATTATTACATCGGGATCATCGTGTGGTGGTTACAAGGTCGCCATGAATGGCGACCTTACGCGTTAATCATTACACATCGCCAACCAAATAAACACTTGACAAAAATATTTACTCAGCGAATTGTATGCACAGTTTACCGCATTACCGGGAATCACTTCCCAAGCCGACTTAAGTTATTTCACCGGGTATTCCTAGCGGATGGGTTACCGAAACAAACTTAAGCAGGTCGCTATAAAAACACTGCACTTATGCAGTGTGTATATCACGTCATCGATATTTGCCCGCCAAAAATAATCTCAGTGCTTAACGCTGGGAAACGCTGATTATTATTTATTCCCGACGAGGAACACCATGATGTTATCTTTCACCGGAAAACTGCGTTCATTGGTTTTGGCTTCCACCTTAATTACTGCGGGTTCATTTTTCTCGCTGGCGCAGGCTGCGCCGACGTATGCGTTGGTGCAAATTAATCAGCAGGCGCTGTTCTTTAATCTGATGAATCAGGGCGCACAGGAAGCCGCAAAAGCCAGCGGAAAAGATCTGGTTATCTTTAACGCCACCGATAATCCAGTGGCGCAGAACGATGCAATTGAAAACTATATTCAGCAAGGTGTGAAAGGTATTTTGGTTGATGCCATTGACGTCAACGGCATTATGCCCGCCATTAAAGAAGCCGCAGCGGCTAACATTCCGGTCATCGCCATTGATGCTGTATTACCGGCCGGTCCACAAGCAGCGCAGGTTGGCGTAGATAATCTCGAAGGCGGCAAAATCCTCGGTAAATATTTCGTCGATTACGTAGCGAAAGAGATGGGCGGCAAAGCGCGTCTCGGCATTGTTGGTGCATTGAACTCGGCGATTCAGAACCAGCGTCAGAAAGGCTTCGAAGAGACTATCAAAACCAACAGCAAAATCACCGTTGCCGATGTGGTAGATGGCCAGAATATTCAGGACAACGCCATGACGGCCGCAGAAAATCTGATCACTGGCAATCCTGATTTAACCGCAATTTACGCCACCGGCGAACCGGCATTGCTGGGTGCGATTGCGGCGGTGGAAAACCAGGGCCGTCAGAAAGATATCAAAGTATTTGGCTGGGATCTGACGGCCAAAGCCATCAGCGGGATCGATGGCGGCTACGTCACCGCCGTATTGCAGCAGGATCCGAAAAAGATGGGTGAAGAGGCGCTGAAAGCACTCAACGCGCTCTCCGAAGGCAAAACGGTGAACAAAACTATTCTGGTGCCGGCCACCGTGGTCACCAAAGCGAACGTCGACAGTTACCGTTCGCTGTTTAAGTAACCGATCACTCGCTGCGCGTAGCCAGCAGCGCAGCGAGTTCCTGTTGTGTGGGGAAAGCGTTAACGGTGCCGGTACGACTCACGGTAATAGCGGCGGCCTGGCTGGCATGCTGCAGGGCAAGCGCATCGGGCTCCACTTCGCGTAACAGCGAGGAGGCGAGCAGCACGGCGAGGAAGGTATCGCCCGCGCCAGTGCTGTCCACCGCGTTTACCGGCGCTGCCGGACAGAAGTGGCGCTCGGTTTCGGTGATCAACCACGCGCCTTGTGCGCCTTGGGTGATCACTAAGGTGCTGACGCCAGCCGGTTGCAGCCGCTCAGCTTCCAGCTGGTTAACCACCGCGATATCCACTAGCGGCCAAAGTTGGGCGAAATTAGCATTGACCGGCGAAGGATTAAAGACCGTTTTCATGCCGTTGGCTTTTGCCCAGATAAAAAGAACACGGGTTTTCTCAACCGAGAAGTTGCCCTGTTGCAGCATTATATCGCCTTTCTTTGCATCGGCTAAATAAGGCAGCATCTGTTCGACGGTTAATGCATCTGCCGCAGCGGTGGTAGTAATAATGGCGTTATCGCCATCGCTGCTGTTAAGAATAATTGAGGAGTCGCTGTGTGGTGAAGAATATTGAGTGGGAAATAGCTTAACCGGCTCATGCGCTATTTTCTCACGCAGCCATTGTCCGTTACTGTCGTGACCGATTGCGGCAATTAATCGTGTATCGAGACCACAGCGTGCAATAACAATCGCCTGATTCGCGCCTTTACCGCCAATATCCTGCGAGGTTTTTACGCCGTGGATCGATGCGCCTTTTTGCGGCAGATCGCCAATCGACCAGGTTTCATCAACAACAATATTCCCTGCAACATAAATTTGCATAATGGTTCTCGTTAATAAGGTGGAGAAGATGGTTTCTATATCAGCAGGAAAAACCAGCGCAATACAAGATATTTTTTCCAGAAAGAAAGCAGTGATTGGCGTAGTGCATTGTGATGCTTTTCCGGGTGCACCTAAATATCGCGGTAAACCGCTCTCGGCTATTATTGAGCGCGCACTGCGTGATGCCGATAATTATATTTCCGGTGGCATGCATGGGTTAATTATCGAAAACCACGGCGATATTCCGTTTGCCAAACCAGACGATATTGGGCCGGAAACTGCCGCTTTTATGGCGGTGATCACCGAAAAGATCCGCGAGCGTTTTGGCGTGCCGTTGGGCATTAACGTATTGGCGAACGCCGCGATTCCCGCCTTTGCCACCGCTTTAGCCGGCGGCGCGGATTTTGTGCGCGTCAATCAGTGGGCCAACGCCTATATCGCCAACGAAGGCTTTATTGAAGGTGCGGCGGCGAAAGCGCTGCGCTACCGCAGTCAGCTGCGCGCCGAACACATTCGCGTGTTTGCCGACAGCCACGTCAAACACGGCAGCCACGCGATTGTGGCTGATCGCTCGATTCAGGAGCTGACGCGCGACGTCGATTTCTTTGAAGCCGATGCGGTGATCGCTACCGGGCAACGCACCGGCGACAGCGCCACGCTGGATGAGATCGACGAAATCCGCGCCGCCACCGAGCTGCCGCTGCTGGTCGGTTCCGGCGTCACGCCTGCCAACGTCTGCCAGATTCTTGGTCGTACTCAAGGCGTGATCGTCGCCAGCACCCTGAAATTTGATGGCGTGTGGTGGAATGAGGTCGAGCTGGAACGCGTGAAGCACTTTATGTCCGTGGCGCAAGCGGCGCTGGAGGAGGCGTAATGAACAGCTTCACTGACCAGCTTTTGCAGCAGCACCACACGCTGTGGCAGGCGATGCAGCAGCATCCGTTTGTGCTGGATATCGAGCGCAATCAGCTGCCCGACGCGGTATTCAATCGCTATCTGGTATTCGAAGGCAACTTTGTCGCCACCGCCATCAACATCTTCGCGCTGGCGGTAAGCAAAGCGCCGGATATCCGTCAGCAGCGCTGGTTAATCGGCGTGCTGAATGCGCTGGTGGACACGCAAATCGCCTGGTTTGAAGCGGTGCTGGCGCGCCGCAATATTAACCCACTGGATTATCCCGACGATCTGCCCGGCGTCACCGCCTTTCGCGATGGCATGTTTAACGTGGCAAAGCAGGGCAGTTTCGCCGAGATCCTCACGCTGATGTTTGGTGCCGAGTGGATGTATTACCACTGGTGCGCGCGCGTTAGTGCCCAGCCGCTGCTGGATGACGACATTCGCCATTGGGTCGATATGCATGCCGAAGAGGAGTTTCACCAGCAGGCGCGGTGGCTGAAAGCTGAGCTGGATCGCGCCGCGTTGGCATTGACGCAAGAGGAGAAGCAGCGCTTATCCAATCTCTACGCGCAGGTGCTGCAGTGGGAAATCGATTTCCACAGCGCCGCCTATCTCAGCAGCGGGGAGGCGAGATGAGCAGCTGTTTTATTGAAGCGCGCAACATTTGCAAACGTTTTGGCGCCTTAACCGCCCTCAATCAGGTCAATCTCAGCATCCATCGCGGTGAAGTACTGGCGCTGTTGGGGGATAACGGCGCGGGCAAATCCACCTTTACCAAAGTGTTGTCGGGCGCCTACAGCGCCAGCGACGGCGAATTGTGGATCGATGGTAAAGCGGTGAAATTCACCTCGCCGCGCCAGGCATCTGAACACGGCATCGCCACCATTTATCAGGAGCTGGCGCTGGCGGAGAACCTCAGCATCGCGGAAAACGTGTTTCTTGGCCGTGAGCTCAAGCGGCGCGTGCTGGGCATACCGTTCTTGCGTCGCCGGGAAATGCGCGAGCAGGTCGATCAGCTGTTAAAGGATCTCGACGCGCATATCTCCGATGCCGAAGCCTCGGTTGGCAGCCTCTCGGGCGGACAGCGCCAGGCGGTGGCGATCTGTCGTGCGCTCAACCTTAACGCGCAGCTGGTGATCATGGATGAACCGACCGCCGCGCTGGCGGTGGCTGAAACGCAGAAGGTGTTACAGCTCACCCGCAAACTCGCCGCACGCGGCTGCGCGGTGGTGCTGATCAGCCACAACATCAGCGATGTGTTCGCGGTAGCCGATCGCATGGTGGTGTTCCGCCGGGGGCGAAAAATTGCTGAGCGCCGTCACGCCGAAACCTCGCCCGATGAAATCGTTTCATTAATTACCGGTGCGCATCCCGATGCGCGCGCCTTTGAGAATCAGTAATTGTTGTCTCATTAACCCAGGGGAAATAAAGATGCGTCGAATTACCACTGCAGTCTGTTCTCTCTCATTACTGTTTTCAGGTTATGCCCTCGCCGCCGAGAAAGTGGCCTTTGTGCCGCAGATCATCGGTATTCCCTATTTTCAGGCGATGGAAGCGGGCGGTAAACGCGCGGCCAGCGACCTGGGCGTCGAGTTCGTTTACAGCGGTCCGGTGGATACCAATCCCATGGATCAATTGCAGATTGTGCAGAACCTGATCGCGCAGAAAGTGAATGCGATTGGCATCAGCGTGCTCGATGCCTCAAGCATCGCGCCGGTGTTGGCGCAGGCGAAAGCCAACAATGTGCATCTGTTTACCAGCGACAGCGACGCGCCCGACAGCGGACGCCCGGTTTATGTGGCGCAGGCCACCGATCAGGGTTTGGGTGACACCATCATTGATGAGATGGTCAAGCGCGTCGGCGATCACGGCAAAATCGGCATCGTCTCCGGCGAAGCCACCGCCTCCAACCTCAACAGCTGGATTGGCTTTATGCAGCAGCGGGTGAAGAGCAAATATCCCCATATCACTTTGCTGAAACCGCAATATGCCGGCGGTTCCGCCAGCCGCGCGGCGCAGATCGCCACCGATTTGATGTCGGCGAATCCGGATATCAAAGGCCTGATCGCTATGGCCTCCACCACTTGCCCTGGCGTGGCACAGGCGATTGAGACCGCAGGCAAAAATGGCAAAGTGATCGGCAGCGGTTTCTGCAGCCCGAACACCGCGCGCGCCTACCTGAAAAGCGGCGCCTTTGGTTACACCGTGTTGTGGGATCCGGAGAAGCTCGGTTATCTCACCGTTTGGGCAGGCAAACAGCTGATTGATGGCAAAGCCTTCAGCGCGGAAAACCGCGTGCCGGGCTTCGCCGAAGCGGTGAAGTTTGACAGCAAAACCGGCGTGCTGCTGCTCGGTTCGCCAGCGGTATTCACCAAAGAGAATGTCGATCAGTTCAAATTCTAACGGGGCTTCGCATGCACATGACTTCACGGGAGATCGCCTTGCTGGCGATTGCCATGTTAGCCATCGCCGGTTTTTCCTGGTTTTCACCCTGGTTCGCCACCGTCGATAACCTGCTCACTATTCTGCGCAACAGCAGTGAACTGTTGTTGATTGCGCTGGGAATGACGCTGGTGATCGCCATGGGCGGCGTGGATGTCTCGGTGGGCGTGGTGATGGGCGTTGCCGCATGGGGCGTCGGCCAGCTGTTGCTGCTGCAATCGCCGTGGCTGGCAGCAATGGCCGGTCCGCTGCTCGGTTTGCTGCTGGGTTTGATGACCGCGCTGGTGGTGGTGATAGGCCGCATTCCGGCGATTGTTGGCACGCTTGGTCTGTTCGGCGTATGGCGCACCGGACTGTTTGCGCTGCTGGGCGGACAGTGGTTATCCGGGTTGCCCGGCAGCTTAACCAGCGGCCTGATGCATCCGCTGCTGGGTTTACCGGTGATGGCGTGGGTCATCGTGCTGGTGTGGGCGAGCGTCTGGCTGGTGTTACGTCACACGCCGTACGGTTTGTGGCTGCTGGCGGCGGGCAACTCAGAGGAGAGAGCGCGGCTGGCGGGCATTCCGGTCACTCAGGTGCGCATCGCGACCTTTATGATCAGCGGCCTGCTGTGCGGCATCGCCGCTACCTGTTACATCGCTACCTATCGCAACGTCGAAATGACGGTCGGCGGCAGTCTGGCGCTGGAAGCCATCGCGGCGGTGGTGCTCGGCGGGACGCGCATTACCGGCGGTGCCTGCAGTTTGTTGGGCACGCTGCTCGGCGTGTTGCTGCTGCGCATTCTGCAAAACGGCTTATTGCTGGTGGGCATTCCGTCGCTGTGGCAAACCGTGGTCACCGGCGCGGTGCTGCTCATCGTTCTGAGCAGTGAAGCGGCAAGCGGTCGCGTTTTTGCCTTCAGGAGGATCGCATGAGGTTGTGGCGCAAATCTCCCGACCTGACGCTGCTCAGCGCGCTGTGGCTGCTGCTGGCCATCGGCATTGTGCTGGTGCTGCCGCATATGCTGGCTGGCTGGTCAATCACCTCGATACTGCAGTTCGCGACCTTGCTGTCGCTGGTGGCGCTCGGCCAATCGTTGGTGGTGATGAGCGGCGGCGGCGGTATCGATCTCTCGGTGGGCGGCAACGTTTCGCTCTCAGCGGTGATCGGCATGCTGGCGCTCAATCAGGGCATCAATCCGCTTTGGCTGCCGCCGATCTGCCTGATCACCGGCACGCTGGCAGGCGCGATTAACGGCTGGCTGATCGCGCGGCTGCGTCTCTGGCCGTTGATTGTCACGCTCGGCAGCTTCTACTTGTTTTCCGGTCTGGCGCTGGCGCTAACCGGCGGCGCCGCCGTCGCCGGCGTGCCTGCGCAACTGACGCAATGGGGACGCGGCGCGCAGTTCTTTATTCCTTTGCCGTTTCTCACCTGCGTGATTCCGGCATTCCTCATCGCCTGGCTGATTCTCAGCAAAAGTGCATGGGGCAAATGGATCTACGCCTGTGGTTTCAACGAACACGCCACGCGGCTGGTCGGCATTCCGGTCGATCGCCTGCGCTTTCTCGCGTACTGCCTGAGCGGCTTGCTGGCGGGCTGCGCGGGATTCGTTTCGCTCAGTTGGCTGGGCAGCGCGCGCCCGGAAATCGGCGTCAATCTGGAGCTCGAATCCCTTACCGCGGCTCTGCTCGGCGGCGTGGCGATCTTTGGTGGACGCGGCAGCGTAATCGGCGTGTTAGCCGCCGCGCTGATGCTGGTCACCCTCAAAACCTGCATGTTGCAGCTGGGATTGAACAGCGTCTGGCAACTCGGCGTGGTGGGCATTCTGTTGATTATCGTATTGATGGCACAACGACTTTTTATCTATCGGAGATAACTAATGAATCTGACTGAACAAATCAGCGCGCACGTTGAGGCGAGCGCCGAACGCATCGCCAACACGCTGTGCGATCTGCTGGCGTTTCCCTCGATCGTCAAAGTTGATCCGCGCGAAGCTGGGCCGGGCGAGCGCGACTGCCAGCGCTATCTGCAGCAGCGTCTGGAATCGCTGGGCATGGAAACCGATCTGTGGGATCCGGATGGTCCGGCGCTCTACGCCAAATATCAGGGCCGACCGGGCGCCAATAAAGGCCGCACCTTTGAAGGTCGCCCCAATCTCGGCGGCACGTTAACTGGCGCGGGCGGCGGCAAATCGCTGATGCTGACTGGTCATATCGACGTGGTGCCGCCGGGGCCGCCGGAACATTGGCTCACCGACCCCTTTGTGCCGGAGATCAAAAACGCAGCGGTGTACGGTCGCGGCGCGGTGGATATGAAAGGCGGCGTGGCCTGCATGTTGATGGCGGTCGAGTTGTTGCAGGATCTCAACATTCGTCTGGCGGGCGACGTGGTGTTTACCACCGTGGTGGATGAAGAGATCGGCGGCATGGGATCGCTGGCGATGGTCGATCGCGGATTCAGAGCCGATGCGGGCATCATGACGGAACCGACCGCCAACCGCATCTCGCCAATCTGCCACGGCATTTTGTGGGGCCGCATTATTCTCGACGGCATCGGCGGCCACGCGGAGCTGACGCCCAACAGCTGGGACAGCAGCGGCCCGGTGGATGCGGTGACGCTGTGCCGCCAGATGCTCGATGGCCTGGATGTGCTGAATCGCCGCTGGCAGACGCAGCCGAGCAAAAACCATCCGCTGATGGAATTACCAAACCAGATTATCGTTACGCAGCTGAAAGTGGGTGAACATCCGGCCTCGATTGCGGGCCGCGCCGAGATTGTGATTGATGTGCAATATCTGCCGGGCGAGAAAGATGAGATGGGGCTGGGCGGACACGTCAAAAAAGAGATTGAGGCGCACGTTGCTAAAGTCTGTGCGTTAGATCCTTATCTGGCGCAACATCCGGCCAAAGTGGAATGGATTCTGGATGCCGATTGCGCCGAAATCGAAGCGGATCACCCGTTTGTCACCACCTTCCAGCAGGGCGTCAGTGATGCGGCACTGAATCCGCAACTGGCCGGATTCGGCGCGCACAGCGACATTGGTTTGCCGAGCACATTAGGGCAGACGCCAACGGTTAACTTTGGACCGGGCGATCCGGCGATGTCGCATCAACCCAACGAGCATGTGCCAATCGCCGATCTGGTAGCCTGCACCAAAGCCATAGCATTGACGTTAGTGCGCTGGTGCGGCGTCGCATCTTAATCCGCAATGGCGCAATAAATTGCGCCGCTACGGACCCTTGCGCACCTCCGTAGCGGCGCGATTTATCGCGCGCCATTGGCCTTCTACGCCGCCGCGGCCGCTAACGTCTTCACCCGCTCACGGATACGCGGCAACAAATGTTGTCCGTAATCGGTGGCATCGCGCAGCTGATCAAATCCACGGAACAGGAACGTGGTGATGCCGAGCTTGTAATACTCCAGCGCGGCATCGGCCACGGTATCCGCTGAACCCACCAGCGCGGTGGAATTGCCCGCCGCGCCGGACAGCGCCGCAATCTCCGTCCACAGGCAGCTATCGTATACTTTGCGTGCGGTGGCGAGCTGATACAGTCGCTGCGATCCGGTATTGCTATCAGGCTGAATCGCCTTGCCGCCAATGTTGGCCTGCGCATCCCGCAGCAGTCGATTGGCGCGCGCCCAGGCTTGTTCATCGCTATCGCCGAGAATCGGGCGCAGCGACAGGCTGAAACGAATATGTTTATCGCGGCCATATTTCTTCGCTGCCGCGCGCACTTGCTCAATTCTCGCTTTCACCTGCTCCAGCGGTTCGCCCCACATCATATACACGTCGGCGTGACGCGCGGCGATATCGATGGCGGCTTCTGAAGCACCGGAGAAATAAACCGGCACGCGCGGCTGCTGCCAGGGTTTAACCTCGGTGAGATTATCTTCCACCTGGTAAAACTTGCCGTCATAGCGGAACGGCGTACGTGATTCCCACGTCAGTTTCATGATGTCGAGATACTCGCCGGTGCGCGCGTAACGCTCATCTTTGCTAAGGAAATCGCCGTCGCGCTGCAAATCGCCGCTGTCGCCGCCGGTGATCACATTGATGGCCGCGCGTCCCTGGCTGAGCTGATCGAGCGTGGCAAACTGGCGGGCGGCAAAAGTCGGTGCCTGAAAGCCGGGTCGATGCGCCACCAGCAAGCCCAATTTTTCGGTAAAAGCCGCCACATAACTGGCGATGATCATCGAATCCGGCGCGCGGGTATTCACCGCCAGCAGCACCTTGTCAAAACCGGCGTACTGCTGCGCGTGGGAAAAGGCTTTGATAAACGGCACATCGACAGTCGGCCCATGCGCCGCCAGCGATTCGCTGCTCTCCTGCGCCCCAACCAGACCAATAAATTCCAGCGTCATGATTTACTCCTCTCAGCAGAAAGGGCGGATTTGCCCACGGAAGTGAAAATGGCGTCGTCCTGCGGCGTATGTATGCGACCGCACAACACATTTCTCAGGTGACGTTGTAACGGATGGTGGCGCGTCAGCGCGTGGTTGCCAATGCTTTCCACCATCAGCTGCACGCTGCGAATGGCATTTTCAGTCACCACCTGTTTGATTTGCGCGGCATGTACGCTGGCGATGTGGCCGTGAGCGGCGCTGCTTAGCATAGTTTGACTGGTAAACAGCAGCGTATCGATGCGGCCAACCAGCTCCTGGAAGCGCGGCAATGATGCCAGCGGTGCGCCAAGATTGGCCGGCACGCGCTGCTGCAAAAAGGCGATAAACCAGTCGCGTGCGCTATGCGCAATGGCGTCGTACAACGAACCGAGCAGCACCGCCATCCACAGCGATTCCTCTTCGTTGAGGCCGGGTCGCGGCGTGCTCCACGGCGCGACGTTGACCGCGTGATCGAGCGGGATCAGCACCTCGTCCAGCACCACGCGATGGCTACAGGTGCCGCGCATGCCGAGGTGATCCCACTCATCAATAATGTGGATGCCGGGCGCGTTGGCCGGCACCAGATAGCTGCCGACCAGCGGATCGGCATCGTCGCTGCTGGCCCACACCAGAAACCAGCTCAGCCCATAGCTGCCGGTGGAGTAAATCTTCTCGCCGCTGATGCGCCAGCCTTCGGCGGTGCGGCGTGCGCGGGTGGCGGGCAATCCGCCGCGCGCGGGCGTGCCTAATTCGGGTTCGACACGTAATGCGTTAATCAGCGCACCGTCGCGAATCACGCTCTCCGCCACCCTGCGGCGCACCGCGTCTGGCCAGTTTGAACTGTCGTCGAGGCGACGCGTGTTGAGATACTGCATGATGAGAATCAGCGCCGCAGAAGGTTCGCCGCGCGCCACGGCCTGGATAATCGCCTGGCTTGCCAGCAGATCGCCGCCGCTGCCGCCCGACGCCTTCGGCAATACAAAGTGCAGCAAGCCATGCTGCTGCAACACGCTAAAAGCGGTTTTGGGAAATTCGCCGCTGCGATCAACCTCTTCAGCGTCTTTTTCTAAGGCCTGAATAATCACCGGCAATATTTCAGCCAGAAAGGGCGGGTTATTTGTCATGCGTTATTAATCCCCTTATTAAATCAGGCTTAATTGTTTCCTGTTCTGCCACCGCTGTAAAAGCAATAAACCGGCTATATACATGCGGAATCGGCATAATTCTGCCGCCGGTGGAAGTGTTAATTTGCAATGGCTGTTTCTGTGCGAGCCATTAATTAGGGTCAACACCTTCACCTGCATTTATTTTTGGGAGTCATTTAATGCCAAATAATTATTTAGTTTCCCGTCGGCATTTTTTGGGATATTCCGCCGCTGCGGCGATGGCGGCAACGTTACCGGGCCGCGTGTTTGCCGATGATCATATGGCGGGCATGCAGATGCCCGGCGATTTACTGCAAGATGGCCCCGGAAAATGGGCGCTGGCAAAGCCGACGCATGTGCGTCTGGCGGTCAATCTCAACGCCATCTGCCTTGCGCCGGTAGTGGTGGCCGATCAGCATAACTTCTTTAAAGCGCACAACCTTGAAGTGGAGTTCGTTAACTTCGGCAACTCCACCGAACTGCTGCTGGAATCCATCGCCACCGGCAAAGCCGAAGCCGCGATTGGCATGGCGCTGCGCTGGCTGAAAGCGCTGGAGCAGGGCTTTGACGTCAAACTCACCGCCGGCACGCACGGCGGCTGTATGCGCCTACTGGCGCGCGATGGCGGGCCGACCACGCTGGAGCAACTGAAAGGCAAAACCATTGGCGTCACCGACATGGCGGGCGCGGATAAAAACTTCTTCTTCTCGCTGATGCTGAAAAAGCACGGCGTCGATCCCAATACCGATGTCGACTGGCGCGTGTTCCCGCAGGATTTGCTGCCGATGGTGCTGGAGAAGGGCGAGATTCAGGCCGCCAGCGGTTCCGATCCGGTGATGTGGCGCTTAACCCAGAAGCCGGGCTACCGTGAGATTGGCACCAACTTAATGGACGAGTACGCCAGACTGAGTTGCTGTGTGGTGGGCACGCGCGGCAGTTTGATTCGCGAGCAGCCGGAAGTGGCGGCGGCGATCACCCACGCGATTTTGCAGGCGCATGCTTATGCGGCCAAACATCCCGAAGCGATTGGCAGCGAGTTTAACGGCCAGGCACTCAACACCACGCCGCAAGAGATCGCCAGCGTGCTGAAAACACATACGCACGGACACTATTCGGTGGGGAACGCGTTTGTGAATGAGATCGACGTGTATGCGCGTGATTTAAAGGCGATCAACGTGTTACGACCGGAAACCGATCCGCTGTTGTTTGCTAAGGGGATTACCAGCAACGTGCTGGTTTAAATTGAAATCGCGCCGCTACGAATACATGCAGGATTCTGTAGCGGCTCGATTTATCGCGCATTATTTCAGGCGATTTTCCTGGAGGTTTGCACGGCGCTCGCCAGCTTCAGCGATTCGGCTGGTACCTGATGCGCGAAAAGCTGGGTGGTTAAATAACTGCTGCCGCCATCGGCCAGCAACACCACAATGCGCTTGCCGCGGTTCTCCAGTCGCGCTGCAACCTGTTGGGCCGCCCACAACACTGCCCCGGAGGAATCCCCCACCAGCACACCTTCGCTCAGCGCCAGCTGCCGCGCTGCTGTGTACGCCTGCCAGGTTTCCACCGCGATCACTTCATCGTAAACGCGGTGATCGAGATTGGCAGGAATACGCTCAGGCGTCTGGTTGCTGAACGCATGCACGCCGGTAATTTCCAGTGGATCCGGACGCAGTTCGCTCGGCTGTGAACCCACGCCCGGCTCGACGGCGATCACCTGTAATCCCGGATGTTGCTGTTTGAGATAGCGTCCGGTGCCGGAGAGCGTGCCGCCGGTGCCGACGGCGGCGATAAAGATATCCAGCTCGCCGCCGCTGTCGCGCCAGATCTCCGGCCCGGTGGTGCGCTCATGCACCGCCGGATTGGCCGGATTATCCAGCTGCAGCAGGAAGTGCACTTCCGGTTCCGCTGCGGTGACCTGCTCGGCCAGCCATTTGGTGGCGGCGACGAAATCGCCGTTGCTGGCATCGTAAAATGCTTTAAAGCCTTCAATGGTGCTGAACGGCACCACTTCGGCACCGTACGCCTGAATAATATGGCTGCGTTCGATGCTAACGAAATCATTGATATAGACGCGGAACTTGTAGCCTTTCGCCGCCGCAATCGCCGCTAACCCAATGCCGGTGTTGCCGCTGGTGGTTTCAACCAGCGTATCGCCGGGCTGAATAATGCCGTTGCGTTCGGCGGCTTCAATCATGCTGAGGGCGATGCGATCTTTCACGCTGTGATTGGGATTAAACAGTTCGAGTTTGGCGACCAAATCGGCCTGAATATCGTGTTGCTGTGCGTAGCGAGACAGGCGCAGCAGCGGCGTGTTGCCAATCAGTTCAGTGATAGAAGCAGAAATTTTTGCAGCCATAATCGACCTCATAAATAGATGAGATTAGCCTGAATGATTGCGCGATAAATCGCGCCGCTACGGATGGGTGCACATACCGTGGCGGCGCAATTTATTACGCAATGTATGTCGTTACCATTTCACCGCGCTGCGCTGCCATGACAGCAGGCGATCGCGCACCAGGAATAGCAGGGAGATCAGCGAAGAGAACAGCAGCGCCATCACAATCAGCGCGGCGTACATATTGGCGTAAGCCGCCCAGCCTTGCGCCCACTGCAGATACCAGCCGAGCCCGGATTTCACGCCCATCATCTCCGCCGCCACCAGCACCGAGAACGACGCGCCTAAACCCATAAACAGGCCGACAAACAAGTGCGGCAGCGCTGCCGGCACCGCCACGCGCAACACGAGGAACAGCGAATTGGCGCCGAGCGTGCGCGCCACATCGTAATAACGCGTATCAACGCTGGAAACGCCCGACCAGGTCAGCACCGTCACCGGGAACCAGGTCGCCAGTGCAATCAGGAATACTGCCGCCGAGAAGCTCGACGGGAAGAAGTAGAGCGACAGCGGCAGCAGCGCGGTAGAAGGCACCGGGCCAAGGAAGCGCAGAATCGGATGCACCCAATAACCCAAGCCGCGCGACCAGCCAATCGCTACGCCGGTAATAAAGCCGACCACGCTGCCGTAGATAAAGCCGAAGGCCAGCAGACGCAGCGAATTGAGCACGCTATCCAGCAGGCGCGGCCAATCGGTGGCATAGGCTTCGACCAGCGCACGCGGCGGGGCGAAAAACGGCGCGGGCAGCAGCGCCAGTTTGCCAGTAACGGTTTCCCACAGGCCAATCAGCAGCGCCAGCACAATTAGCCATGGACCGCTGCGTTTGAGCGGCGCGAGTAAGGTCAGTCGCGGGAACAGACCCGAGGCAATCGCCAGCCCGGTGAGAAGCAGCGCGATGGCAGCAAACAGCTCGTGCGTTTCATTGACAAAGCGCGGGGCGGCAAACCCCTGCGGCTTATCTGGAACCGCCACCATCAGCGCGACCAGCGCCCACCACAGCAGAAGCGCAGCCCAAACCGCCGGTTGAAGGCGGCGCGGCACATCACGGTTGCGGGCAATCGTCAGGGTTTCACTGGCCATTCTCGTCTCCTTAACTCGACATGTTGCTCATGTGCGCCATGTTACTGGCGTGCTGATGGGCGGATTCCGCCGGCAACAGCTCCGGCACATAGTGTTCGGCGAAGCGCTGCGCATCGGTATCCGGGCGGATCACGTTGATTTTTTTCAGCTCATCGATATAAACCGCCACCTCTTTGCGCAGCTGCGTGCCGGTGGAGTGATGACTATGAGTGTGCTCTTTCAGCATCGCGGCGATATCCTCCACCGCGACGGAGCCGGGCACAAACGGCTGGAAGATTTTCGCCGTCTCGTCCGGATGTTCGGCGGTCCACTGCTGCGCATCGACAATCGCCTGAGTGATAGCACGCGCGGTGGCGGGATCGTCACGTACCAGCGAGCCGCGCAGGCCCAGCACGCAGCAGGTGAGGTTGGCGTATTCGCCTTTTAGGTTGTTATCGACTTCCACCAGGTTGTGCTGCTTCTTCAGCAGCCAGCCCTGTGGATCGTCGGTAGCCAGCGCCTGCACTTCGCCTTTGCGCAGCGCTTCGCCAAACAGGTCGGGCGGATATTGCAGCCAGTTGACCTGCTTATCGGGATCGATGCCCTGTTTCGCCAGCTGAATGGCGAAGAAGTTGCGAATCGGGCTGGCCTGATCGCTGACCGCCACCGATTTGCCCACCAAATCTTTCACATCGCGGATGCCGCTATTTTGCGGCGCGAGTAAACGCATGCAGCCGCCGTGCGTGCCGACGGTGAGATCCACATCAAAACCCTGCTCCAGCGGTTTCAGCCAGCGCAGCGCCATGCCGATGCCGCCATCGGCCTGACCGGTGGCAATCGCCTGTAACAGCGCATCGGTGGGGCCGCTGAAGTTCACCGGCTCAACATTCAAGCCGTACTTTTTAAAGAAGCCTTGCTTCAGCGCCACAGATATCGGTGACTGACACACTGCGGTTTGCCCCCAGGCCAGCTTGATGGTTTTGAGGGATTTTTCGTCGGCAAACACGTTGCTGCTCAGCAACGGATTTACCGCCACGCCGGCACTAAAGAGACCCAGCCCGCGTAATAACGCGCGGCGGCTCAGAGAGAATTGTTGCAATGCCATCCTGTCTTCCTTGTAGATAAAGTTCACAGGCACTATGACAAAGGCAATTAGCGCGACCAAATAACAATCCCGCATGACATCATGCAGTTTTTCATTATGAATATTTGCGGATAGGTTTGCCGAAATGGCTATTTCGATGTGGGAAAGGCGAGGCTTATGCTTTATTTCTTAGTAAATCAAGCAGGAGCGAAAATATGGCTACCAATTCGGCGGGCGTTAATATTGCGATTGAGAAGGTGAATCATCACTTCACCTTAGAAGGCGAAGATTTACCGGTGCTGGAGAATATTAATTTGCAGGTAGAGGCCGGTGAATTTGTCGCGCTGCTGGGGCCGTCCGGCTGTGGCAAATCGACGCTGCTGCGTTTGCTGGCCGGCCTCGAACCGCCCGCCAGCGGGTTACTGGCGGAGGAGGGCAAAGCGATAACCGCGCCCGATCCGTCGCGCGTGGTGGTGTTTCAGGATCCCACGCTTTATCCGTGGCGCACCGTCTATGACAATGTCGGTCTCGGTTTGCAGATTCGTGGGGAGAGCTGGCCGGTGCGCGAACAGCGCATTAACGCGATACTGGATCGCGTCGGCCTCAGGCAGTTTGCTCGCGCGTGGCCACATCAGCTTTCGGGCGGTATGGCGCAGCGTGCAGCGCTGGCTCGCGCGCTGGTTAACGTGCCGCGTTTGCTGATCCTCGATGAACCGCTCGGCAAGCTCGATTCCCTGACGCGGTTGCGGATGCAGCAGGAGATTGTCGACCTGTGGCAGGAGCAGCAGTTCACCACGCTGATGGTGACGCACGACGTAGAAGAAGCGCTGGTGATGGCAAATCGTGTGGTGGTATTCAGCCCAAGACCGGCGAAAGTGGTGGATGTGATTGAGGTGGATCTGCCGTGGCCGCGCCGTCGCGATGATCCGCAGTTGGTGGCGCTGCGCAGCAGGATATTGGATTTGTTGGGGGCGGATCGGGTAGCTGCGTGATGTGGGTCGCCATTCATGGCGACCTTCTGGCATTTAACCCTGCACGATCCGGCAACCGGCCAAAATATCATCCGCAGGTTGATACTCGCTGGTCTGAATCCCCGTCAATCCAAGCAGGGTGGAGAACAGATTATCCTGAGAATAACTCTGATGCGCCGCTTGTTTATCGACACAGCTTTTACTCACGCCATAACGCTGCTGGTAATCTGGTGACAGCCAAATCAGCATCGGCACATGTTTCTGCACATCCGGTGCAATTGCATACGGCATACCGTGCAAATAAGCACCATTTTCCCCCAACGACTCACCGTGATCCGATAAATACACCAGGCTGGTGGTGTATTGATCCTGATGCGCCTTCAATACATTGATCGCCTTATCGACAATGTAATCGATATACAGAATGGTGTTGTCGTAGGTATTCACCAGCTGCTGTTGCGAACAATCCTGAATTTGATTGGTATCGCAGGTCGGCGTGAATTTTTTAAACTGCGGCGGATAACGGTTGTAATAGGTTGGGCCGTGACTGCCAATGGTATGCAGTACGATCACGCCGTTGCCTTTAAGGTTTTTAATAGAGTCCTCGATACCGTGAAATAATACCTCGTCATAACACTCCCCATCGTGACACATATTCGGCAGATTCAGGCTGGTCATATCCTGATGCGGGACGCGATCGCAGGCACCTTTACAGCCGCCGTCATTGTCATTCCATAAAACCTGCAGGCCGGCGCGCTGGATAATATCGAGCATACCTTCCTGATGTTCAGCGAGCTGATCGTCATAATGCGCGCGCGGCATATTTGAGAACATGCATGGCAACGAGACCGCAGTAGCGGTACCGCAGGATTGCGTATTAGGGAAATAAGAGACGTCATCTTTCGCCAGCAATGGCGTGGTTTCGCGACCATAACCATTGAGCTGGAAATTCACCGCGCGCGTGGTTTCACCCACCACCAAAATCGTCAGATTGCGCTTTGCACCCGCCAGCATCTGCGGCTTCTGTTTGGCATCTAAGCCAATTTTCACCAGCGGCAAATTGGCGGTGCGGCTGTGGTGATACCAGGAAAGTGTCGCCACAATGGAGTTCGACGGGCTCAGCGATTTGATCAGCTCTTTTTGGTTACGAAACAGCGAGGCGTAATCCTTATAGAAAAATGTCGCCACCAGGGCGATGCAGATGACCGACACCACAATTGACGCGGCGCGTTTGGCGATGTTTTTCCACAGAGGTTCGTTATGTTTAATCCGAATCCAGAATGCCAAAAGGGCAGCGAGCAGGCCGCTGCAACCCAGCGTAATAATTAACTTAGGCGACAATAGAGCAAAGGACTCGGACGGTGTGGTATCCAGAATATTCACGATCATCGAGCGATCAACAACAATACCGAACGTCCAGATGAAATATTGCGCAGCCGCCGCCACTAATACGAACAGCGCAAGAATAAGCCGGTCAAGCCAAACAAAAGAGGCGAGCGTGGCGATAATATTGATCACGCTAAATGCCACCAGCGGCATTGAGACGAAGACGAATATCGTGCGCAGCGTATCGAGTGGCATTGCTGCAATCACCTGACGATAAAAGGCAATATTCAGGAACACCGCAATATAAATTGAAAATAGCGAAATAAACGTCAGCCGACTTAGCGTCGGTCTTTTGCGCAGCGAAAACGTCATTGGTCCATCCGTAACAGTGAAGATGGCGCCAGATTAAGAAATGAAGGTTAAGTCAACCTTAGGCTGAATCCTGTCAGGCAGATTTATCTTTAGACAGCATCATTGCGGCTGACCGTGGTGAACAATAATTCGCGCAACCAGCGATGCCCGGCATCGCGGTGCGTTCTTTCATGCCACGCCACGGTTTTGGTGAAGCCCTGAATCTCCAGCGGCGGCGCGAGCTTCCCATCGCATTCAAAGCCGCATCTGTGACGCCGTGAAAATTCCCGCCGAGATAAGACACCTGCGCGTGATCCTGTTCGCAGGAGTGGTTAACGTAAGATTTCCAGGGTGGGGCAGCGATGATCGTCTGGACGTGCTGCATGCATGGTTGATCGAAGATCTTTCCGATAATCGCGTGCGCATCCTGAAGCAGAAAACGCAAAACGGCAAACCGGCGGTTGAGCCTTCAAAAGCGCAGGCGAACCCGATTATTAACGGCCATCAGGATTGGCGTTTGGTCAAACTTGCCACGCGTGTCCATATTCATCAAACACCTATTGCGCGATAAATCGCGCGGTGATTAGATAATATTACTAACGTAATTTCATCACTTCCTCCTGCGTCAATCCGTTTTAATCCTCTATCTCCTTGAATAGAAGAAATTCTTCACTGAGGTCTAAAGTCATCGGCATTGCTGCCGATACAAACCTGTGAATTTTTTTTATCAATTAGCCTCAACCATTAATCATTGTTTCCTCCGCACGACAGAGGATTTTTCAATCAAGGATTTGATGTGAATTTACCCATTTCTAAAAAAGCTGCATCCGTGCTGATCGCCGCTTCTCTGACTTCCAGTTGTGCCTCAATGAATGACTTTGCTCGTGATTACGGTACCGCTGCCGGTTGTATCGGCGGTGCCGCACTGGGTGGCGGCATCACTTATCTGGTGACTCACGACGCCAGGAAAGCCCTGGTGGGTGGACTGGCAGGCGGCGTAGCGGGATGCGTGGTCGGGAACGTTTGGCAGAATCGTGAACAGGCGCTGGCTAAAGTCGCCGAGGAAGAAAAAATTCGCATCAGCACTCAGGCGCTTAAGGCGCAGGAGAACAGCAAGCAGGAGCCGGTTGGGATTGTTGCACAAGTTGAGGACGGTACCATGTTCGCCATCGACAGTGCAGAACTGACCAGCAGCGGCATGCGTCAGGTGCAAAAAATTGCCACAGCGATGAAAGGCGGCCAGCAATCCTCCAGCGATGTTTTGCTGGTGGTGGGACATACGGACGCCACGGGCAAAGCCGAACACAATCAGCAACTTTCTGAAGCGCGCGCCCGCAACGTTGGGCTGGTACTGGAGCAAAGTGGCATTAAAGCCAGCCAACTCTATTTCCAGGGCGTCGGTTCCTCACGTCCACTGGCGGATAACGATTCCCTCTCGGGTCGGGCACAAAACCGCCGGGTTGAAATCGTGGCGTTGGCGAATGAAGCACTGTTACGCCAGCGTCTGGCGCTGGAAAGCAATAACCCGCTGTATTTGCGCCACAGCTCTGCTGCTGAAAATACGCTGGCGCGTACTTCAACCACCAAGGCGGCACCACGTATAGCGAGTAAGAAGGCTGCGACAAAAAGCGCTGAAGTAAAAGCGCCGGAAGTGGTGACCCAACCTACTCAAGCCATTGCTGAGAGCAATCCCGTTAACTTTGTCGATTTTGGTGGCAAGCCCACCAGCGCACAGGTTACGGGTCTCGCCAGCAACTTAAAGCCGCTGTCGCAAGGTTTCAGCCTGATTAGTCAGGCGCAGGCCAGCAGTGTCAGCGGTAGCTGTCTCACCGATCTTCCCCGCGTTAGTGGGCTGGCTAAGAATTTAGCCAGCGGTAAGGCGATCGATCAGCATGATACGCGGGAATATCTGCCCAATATGAACGGGCGCGCGTGGGCTGGATTGGTGAATGGCAACCTGGTGACATTGACGCCAGTGTTTGTTCTCAAAGAGGGTGCCGTGGTAACGCAAAACCCACGAGTGCTCATCACGCCAAATTATGCGCAGGGCAACCGCAAGGCGCTACAAGGCATGGCAAGTGTCGCCAACAGTTGGGAAGGTGAAGACAGCATTCTTTACCGCGTCTACATCGCCGATGCCCAGCAACAACCGATCTCGTGCGTCGACCTCTTGCTGCCGAAATCGGGCAAGCCTGTGCAACAAGGACAGCTCTTTTATAGCAATCATCGTCAGCCGTGGCTGGCCAATTACGCACCTCAGCGTGGATAAACGGATAACTCTCTTATGGAAATTTTAGATACCTTAATGCAGGCGATTGCCACCTATCGCTATATCTTCTGGCCGCTTTTCGGGCTACTGGCGCTAACACTTGGCGTGATCAAATGGTGGGATCAAGTTCGTTACTTCTTCCTCAACCTGTTTTGTTCCCTACCGCTGTTTGGCCACATCACCCGTTTGTCGCGTAGCCATGAATCTCGCCGTGCGGGCACCGGCGGACGCATCTGGCATCCGGCAGAAGAAGCGTTGTGTGGCAAGTTTTATCAATTTCATAGCATTTCAAACCGCGATGCCGATTTTTATCTGCGCTGCGTTAACTATCTGAACAAAGTGGATGAGCGGGGCCGCAAACCGACCAGCGTGGTGTTGTGGTTATGCAGTATCGCCCTCGTCATTCTGGAGGCCTTTATCTTTGCGCTGGTACTTTCGCCATTCATTGCCAACAACATCTCTGCGAACCAGGCGGAGCTGTCGGCGATTGTGGTTTCGGTGCTGATTGGTGTGATTTTAGTGCCCGCTACGCACTTAATGGGCACGCAGTTACACAAAAATACGCTGCTGAGCAAAATCCGCTACTGGCATAAAGAAGCGCGTCTGGAAGGCCATGCGCAGGCGTTGGTCAAAGACAACCGCGTCTCGCTGGAAAACAGCCGCATTGACGATGATGCACCCAGCTATTTGCAGATGCTCAACCGTGTGAACCACGGTATTGGCGCAAAACCGCAATATGTACAAACGGTTGTGACGCTGCTGCTGATCGTCACCTTTGCGGTAGGTGCCTATTTCATTCGTGCGGCAACCATTAATGCCGCCGAAACCCAGGCCGTCAATGGCACGCCGTTCAGCCAAACCAGCGCGGCGAGCAACGCTTCACCTTTTGAGTTGCCACAGCAAGCGGTGGAAGATAATCAGCTGGCTGATAAGCAAGCGGCGAAAGAGGTCAGTGACAACCGCGTGTTCGCCTCCAAATTGACCTTCATTATTCTGTCGGTGATTTTCATTGGCGTGCAGATTATCGGTATTTTGATTGGTTATTACCGTTCTCTGGTCGGCATCGAATCGCGCCTGGCGGCGAAATATATTGGTAATTTCAGTAGCTCTGAAGAGTTTGCCGCGTGGTACGCCATGCGCCGTGAGCGCGTAGAGCGTGATGCGCAGGATAAACTGGCAAGCTTGCAGAATCGTATGGCGATGCAACGCGCCAGTAGCGCCAGCATTGCACAAACTGATGTTCGGACCTTCGACGATTACGTGCGCGGTAAGCAGCGCGATAAAGCACTGGCCGACGATCAGCATCAGCAATTTAACGCCACACGCGCTACCGTTGCTCCAGAGCGCCCGGTACATCAGCCAGAACCGGCTTTGGTATTTGAACCTACAACGCCAACACCTGCACCGGTGGCACTGGAAACGGCACCTGCTGCTAACGCCGATGAAAAGGCGCGCATCGCGGAGTTGGGCGATTTGACAGCCTTAGATGATGAAGAACTGCGTTTGGTGGCTGAGGATTTGGGTCTGCCAATGGAAGCACTGCTCAGTCGTCGTAAAGTGCAGCGCGTGCTTAATAAGGCCAGAGGGTAATCAGGTGAAGATCAGCAAATGGTGTTTGCTGCTGTTAGCCGGGGTGAGTGCCCTGGCGCAGGCTGCGGATCGCAACGATATCCCGAGCTGTTATGACTATGCCAAACTCAGTCAATATCGCCCGGCCAACAGCGGTCGTGAGCTGGTGGTGATTATTGATCAAACGGTTAAAGTGCCGCTGCAGATCAAAAATGCCAGTTGGCAGCAGATCATGCGTTTTAGCCAGCCCGGCGATCATGTGGTGCTGTATCAGTTCTCGGCGTTGCTGCAGAACAATTTCATGCAGCGCTTATTTGACGGGCATCTGGAACCGTTACTCACGGACAAGAAAATCCGCGACAATCAAGGCATGGAGAGTTTGAAGAACCTCGACAAATGCCTGAGTGAGCAAAAGCAATATTTCGCGAGCGCGTTGGGTGGGTTGATGGCAAAAAGTTTCGCTGAGAAGGGCGATAACATCGCTAAAAGTGAGATCCTCGATAGCCTGAAACGCATTAGTCACGATCTAGAGCAGGATGAAAACGCCTCACGTACCCTGTTTCTGATCTCCGATATGCTGGAAAACAGCGCTTTCGATAGCTTCTATCGCAATAACGCGCTGCGTTTGCTTTCGCCTGAGAAAGCGTTGCAGCAGGTTAAACAGCAGAATTTGTTAGCGGATTTTGCCGGCGCTAAGGTATTTGTCGCAGGTGCAGGATTGATTGATACCGACGCGAAAAATAATTATCGCTCAGGGAAAATCATTCAGCAGCTTGAGGTATTCTGGCGCGACTATTTTACTGCGTCTAATGCAGAGTTAGTAAGTTTTGGTGCACCGGCGTTGAATGTAGATTTGCAATAAATTATTCAGAAACGATGTATTCACTGCCTCAACGTCTGGCCAGGGCAGTGAATATGAGTCGCGACTTCGTTACCATAATGGTTTTAGGGTGGATTACCCATGTTCATCTGCTCACCGTTGATCTGGGTAAAGCGCTTTAACATCTCCCGCATCTGGCATTGAAAAAATGTGTGCATATGGCAAGGTCCGCTATGAGTGAGGAGCGGAAGTTCATAATTTTTTCGACAATCTTCTAAGCGGTTATGCTAGAAATAAACAGCTACAAAGGGAATGGACATGACATTGTTTGAAGAATGTAAGGAATTGCTCAAGGCAGATTTTGATGTTGTGGAAGGAGATGATTTGAGCATGGTAATGGATATTTTTCATCAATATCCATGGCATAGCGGTAAAATTATGTGGCATGAAATGGAATTCAGTGATCATGAAATTACTGATGAGATGTTTAATGGGGGCGGCTTAGGTAATGAAACTGTATTTGTCATAGCGGATGATGCTAATGTGCCCGTGTTCAAAACGCATCTACAACTCATTGTCGATAATATCTACGATGTTATCTCCATATCATCTAACGTCTTTATATTTAATGATAATTTAATGATGCAACCATTATTTCCTCACGATTTTATACGGTTTAGTTTGCGAAAGTGATTCGCTGAAGTTCTGGCCAGAACCCCGCATATTAGTACATTCCGATGTTAGCAATGTCCGCTTTTGGCACACAGCGGACGTAATGTTTCATCATAATTTCGATTCAAAGCAATTACGGCGGGCGAGCAGTGCGCAGCCAGCCTTCTGAATGACGCCCTGGCGTCATGGAGGCGCCAGATGACGCGATATATAACTCCGATGGTAAACGGCGCCGTACGCCCGGCGTAGCCGGTTGATGACCCATAAAGCCTGCCAGTCCATCCCCCTCCCTTGTATCTAACATTATGTGGTGATTAGCTACCATCACACGAAGCGGAGTGAGCCGGGCCCCTCCCTGAGGACAGACTGAATTACTTATCCTGCCTGACAGCTTGCGGCCCTCCGTTTCACCTCACACGCCAGCACATTTTGTTGAACGGTTACCGGGAGCATGACTCCGAATGTACAAGGCGAACAGGCGTGACGGTCAATGTGAGAGGAGAAGGAAAATGTTTCCTGTAGGTATACGACCTTTGCATCCTTTATGATGGCATAAAGGGTCGTATACGGACCAAAAAGAAAAAAATGACAGTAGTTGCTGCAGCTAATATCATCCGCTGGCTTCGAATGCAGCACTCTGGCCTGGAGGACGTTCAACTTATTATGGAAGCAACTGGCGTTTATCACGAACGGTTAGCTATTTCGCTGCATGAAGCTGGCGCATAATTTAACAGTATCGCTCAACGGTATAAATCTAAAGGGTCGCGTTATGCTGAGAACAAACAATAAAAAGATATTAACCCTTATATTCCCCTTACTCTTCGCTCAATTACTGAGCGGGTGCTCACTGACTCGAGTTTCTGAAAGATCGCATGCCAGAGAAGTTGAGAGCCTAAATGTTATCGGAATGAGCTTGGTTGCGGCGAAAGAAAAGTTAAGTAAAGAAGGATTTGATTGCAGCGATTATCCTGAGACCAATAGGGTGCAAACCCAATCTGGCGCACGCACTTTAATACAGCTTGATTGTAGCAAACGAAGCTTAGAACTAATTTGTCCGCAGATACGCTATGCGGTACTCAATGCCGACCCCCAAAGCTTCAAAGTGGTATTGGTGGGAAAACGCATAACTCAACAAGCATGTTTTTGATGATTATTGTTCCCACATTAAGCCTGTTTCTTAAAGAGACATGACAGGCAACTTTGAGCGAACAGCGGACATTTACTGATAACGACTTAAACATAACATTTCTGTTATGAATTCGCAGAAGACAGCTCTGGAAGCCTCAACACCATACTGCGAGCGGAAGACTCTACTGTACGAAATCAGGCTGGTTCAGATATGTTATCTATGACTTTCACCATGTTCGCGGAGCACACCATGCCGGAGTTCTGTTTTTTTAAGAAGGGTAAGCACATCACCGCCCTGGAAATATCGGACGCGGAAAAATCCGCACAACTGACTGGCGAGGGCTGGGAAAAACAGTTTGAAGAGGTTCGCGCTACCGATGCTGAAAGTGCACTCACCAGATTGGCGGACATACGGAAAGATGAAGTCACAACGGAGCATGCTTTCGTAACGGGTTCCGTATTCAGCAGCCTTCTCACAGCCATTCTCAAATAATTGCCTGCTGGAAGCGCGCTTAACCGCATGGGAGAACTGAAATGGATGGAGACCTGGCGCTTAAATTTTTCGTCGGATTAGCGGCGATAGCATCCATCTGGCTGGATTTCAGGCCAAACAAAAGAAAACAGAATGCAGATCCAGCTATAGCAGAGGCTGATGAACGCGAGCGGGCCGTTTCCGGCACCTTTCCCTGTTCAGAACTCCGAAAAACGCCCCTGATGGTTTCGGCGCTTCTGCATGGCTATGCAGTAAAATCTCTCCTCCAGGGATTAGCGCATGCAGATGTTGAAAACGTCCGCTGTTGGCACGAAGCGGACGCGCGCCGCAGGTCCGCTATGAGCGAAAAGCGGACCTTGCTTAAGTAAAAAATTCTCAGGAGCTAAAGAGTCCTCAACTTTTTCCGCCTAGCCACAGTTGGTATTCGAACATATAAAATTAATTCAGGTCTTCGAGAAAGAATGGCAACAAATAAACTAAACCTGCATGCCATTCTCATTTTTTAGACCCTGAAGTTGAGTCATATCAGCCTGAATAAACTTCAAGCAATTCCTTAGCCGCAAGCTGACCGAGAGCATTGGCAGCGAAAGGACTATCACCTGTCAGTACCTTACGGTCCTTATGAACGCTTCCTTTGATATCGTCATTAACAATGTTTATTCCCATTTTTAGGAGAGCCTCTCCAAAATACCAGGTCAGATGGCCCGGCATATAACCAATATCCGGCGTCTGCTTATCGGCTGCATCGGGGAAAGCGCATATAGAATATCCTTTAAGGGGATTATCTCCGTTGCGAAGTGAAAGGAATGCAGCTGGACCGTGGCAGATAGAAATGACAAAGCGATCAGTGCCCATAAACCAGCGGATTGTTTCTGCTACTTCCAGGCTTTCCGGCAGGCCGATCAGTGCACCGTGCCCACCCGGAATAAACACGGCAGCATATTCACTATCCTCGCTCAAACCATTGACAACATCAGACAGTTTTAGGGGATTCTGAAACATTTTCTGATACTTGCTGAAGAATGGCACAAGTTTTTCATCCTGATGTGGCATCGCCCAGTATTCAAACTTAGCCATATGACCCGATACTGTCGCAATGTCAAAATCGAAACCGGCAGCATGCAGATGATACATAGGGAGAAGCGTTTCAACCGGATGATTTCCTGTTGAAAACAGGGACCCGCTATCGGTCATCAGGTAACGTTCATCAGCAGCGATAACCAGTACCTTTTTTCCTCCGATATGGCGTTCAGGATAGTCTGCGCCGCTGAGATCAGATACCGGGCTGGTAAACTGACTCAGGGAATAGTCTGAGGGGAAAAATGCATTTTCCTCAGCAGGATCAGCTTTAGGGTGTTTGCTTTTATCATCTGACATGATGGTCTCCTCGTTAGTAGATTTATTTGTCTTTACCCGGTCTTAATTCGCGCGTAGTTAGGGCTACCTGAATAGCCTGAGCAGTAGTGCTTACTCCCAGGCGATTACGTATTTGTCTGAGATGGTTTTCAACGGTGCGTTGAGAAATACCCAGTAAACCCGCAATATCTTTTTGTCTCATTCCCTTGCTGACGAGTTTGAGGACATCTTTTTCACGAACTGTAAGCGCTCCGGCTCCGTTGTTATTTTCATTTCCTATGATCCGGCGAGCGCTATGAAAAGCTTCAACACCCAGTATAGTGAGAATTAATTCTGCTTTCGGAGAGCTACTTACATTCATCCCGCCCAGAGTAAAGGCACCTTCAATACCTGAGTTACCAAAAACGGGGATCTGGATGCCGTGCAGAGCACCTCTGACAGGTTTTAAGGCAATCTGATAACTGCCTGAAGTGCTCTCTGTTCCGGTCTTGTACCAGAAAAAAGGGCGTGATGAATTTATAAGGTGTTGATTTGCCGGGCATCTTTCCATATAAGTTTTTGCATCAATTGCGTCATCAAACCAGTTGCCTTCAATCCAGAAGATTCGTTCCACTAAATTCTCATTTACAGGCGTAACTGAGAATAAAACGCTGCGGTCACACCCCTATGCTAAAGCCACTTCTCTGACGCTTTGCTTTAAAGAATACAAATCGTTCTCGGATTTAATTTGAAGAATGATGTCCAGAGGGTCTTTCAACATCGTGATCACCTTCACATAGAGTTATGTGTCTATTTTAGGCAGTCCGTAGTTAAAGTGTATGAGGGATATCCCCTACTGAGATGAACGACATAGCAAAAGCATTTTTGGTACTGATGTGATCAAGCCACAGGCAACAAAGTACGTCTGAGACGTACAAAAGTTAAGTGTATCGAATAGCGCACAGCGCCAGCAATGTCCGTTTCTGGCACGTAGCTGACCATCGGACTGAACTGAAGGTCCGCTGCGAGCGAAAGCAGGCGTAGTTTCAATTACTGATTCTGTTATTTAGTATCCTAACGCACGATTGCCTTGCTCATATTGATACCCGTTACTCCAAAACCGCTGCTCTCGTATACAT